>NZ_JCAFVV010000001.1:0-1678228 GCF_059295395.1 Vibrio sp. SCP2
GTTTAAGAGTGATTCGCAACGCGTGGCATTTTTACTATGCGTTGATTTTAGTGATTAAGGTGGTTTGCAGCGGCTTCTGTATTGCGTTGCTCACACCTTAACAGGGCGTTAGGCAAAATTTCCTTAGGATCTTCAATGACAATTTTGAAAATAACTTTAAGTTCGCTTTTGTTTATTAGTATTGCAGCATGTTCGCCTTTTGAAGCGTTTCAAGATATGGACAATAAAGAAAAGCAGTTTAATGAGTTAAGCGTCAAGAGGCTCGGTGCTAAGGCGGAAACAAGTTGGAATATCCATAATGGTGAATTAACTGGTATTACGGTTGTTTACCAAGATAGCTCGTTAAATAACGTGACAGTAAGCAAACTAGAAAGTGAAGTAAAATCAATGATCAAAACCGTTTATGGTGACGAATCGTATGCAATAAGTGTTGCAATTAGCTTAGGTGGTGAATAAGTTTCTAACAACGGTGTTTATAACTAACAGAGGAAATAAAATGGATTGGTATTTGGCTGTTTTAAAGAAGTATGCAGTTTTTAGTGGAAGGGCTAGACGAAAGGAATACTGGATGTTCTTTTTGTTTAACCTCATTTTTTCTTTCATCTTGGGTCTTGCTGATGGCTTCTTAGGTACTGCATTTATCGGTACTATTTACGGGTTGGCAGTTTTAATTCCAGGCATAGCTGTTACTGTTCGTAGGCTGCACGATATTGGTCGCACAGGCTGGTGGGTTTTAATTGGGCTGATCCCATTAATTGGATTGATAGTGCTTATCATATTCGCAGCAACTGACGGAAACGAAGGAAGTAATGAATACGGTTCCAATCCCAAGGAACCGGGCGAAACATTTGCCTAACAATAAATTCAAGTAGATTCGCAACGCTTGGTACTCTCGGTTTGAATCAGTATAGGTGTTTACGGCACAATGGTTTAGGTAAGGTGGTAGCGTTGCTCACTACTTAATTGGGCGTTATATGCACAAGAGGTTCGTACTTACATTATCGTCGTTCTAACCTGCTTAATTAAAATCAAATAGCTAATTATTCCACCGAAGACGGGGAAGCCTAGTGAGAGGAATAGTATCGTTCCTTTTCTCTCTACTTCACTGTGAGCTAGTACGATTATTAGCGGCAATAACCAAGTAATGACTGCAGATATGAAAAAAGATACGCCTAAAATTATAAATGCCATTTCATTGTGAACGCCTGAATAGTTGACTACAAAACTTATTATCAACATGACCCAAAATAGAACAATAGATTGTTTAAGTAACGTCAGCATCTTCATTAGCATTAGTTTGAAATCCTTAATCGAGCAATAATTGTGCTCAATGTAAGCTTTTGTTTAATTGAAATCTAGCGTTGTTCCATTACAGGTATGGAAGTGTGATGTTTAAGGCGTGCATATAACAATAAATTTAAGAGTGATTCACAACGCTTGGTGCTCTCACTTCATGTCAGTTGAGTGTTTATGGCACAATGCTTTAGGTAAGGTGTTTGCGTTGTTCACACCTTAATTTGGCGTTAGGCAAATTCACACTCATTTCTCATGCTAAGCTTAAAGTTATTGAGCTTAGGTTCATGTAAATGGATAACCAAAAATTACTCAAAGAAAATGGTCTGAACGTTGCCTTCGCAGCTTTAGTCGTGGCGATAGCGCTAAAAATGACCAGCAACGGTTGGGGGACGGTGTTTATCTTCTATCGGCTTTTCCCAATTTGGATAGCTCTTGCAATATTTCACCTTGTCACGCATTACTGGGTTGACTACCAAGAAAGGGAACTAAATTCGTGTATTGGGGGGCTTTCGAATGCTTTATTAATACTGTTCCCAATATTTTTCTCAGATTCAGGCGAGTTTGGTTCAACGCATTCTTTGGTTTCAGTTCCTGGCTTAACACACCAAAGTCATAATATGCTGGCTTTTACATGTGTAGTTTTAGTTGTTGTTTTGGACATTTTCTTATGGCTGAGAACACGAGATAAACGAAGAAACTGGAAATGGTAAAAATTTGCCTAACAAACTGTTCAAGAGGGATTCGCAACGCGTGGCATTTTCATCATGCGTTGGTTTTAGTGTTTAAGGCGGTATGCGGCGACTTCGGTATTGCGTTGCTCACCCCTTAACAGGGCGTTATACGCATAGGAGAAAATTGTGCTCAAAAATACATTAGTTTTACTTCTTTTACTCTGGAGTAATTTTGTTATGTCTAATAATTACAATTCTCAAGACTTGTTAGTCTTCATATACGAAAATGTAACTGTTGACGCACCGGAAGGTTGGCAACATATAATCGCAAAATACTCAGTGACAACGAATGATGGACGTACTCAAAAACAGTCATTGTACGAAGCCAAGCTCACTGACAACGAATGGATTAAATTCCAAACAAACAATGTTTTTGGTCCACCTAATGCAGCGCATGAGTTAATGAAATTAAACGCTAAGGACGGTAATACACCAGAAGTTGTAACTGTGTTCATCAGATCTGATGGGACCGTTGCATACGAGTTCGAGTAATGCGTATAACAAAGCGTTTAAGACGGATTCCCAACGCTCGGCAGTTTTGGTTTGATTCGGCTTTAGTGTTTACGGCACAATGGTTTAGGTTTGGTGGTCTGCGTTGCTCACCACTTAACGCGGCGTTAACTGTATTTTAATTAACCATATAATTAAGCTTTTTGGTATATCGCCGATATATCCAACCGGTTAAAACTTCATCATCTATTACAACTCGCACGTAAAGCCAGCTGTTGTGCGTGCTATCTATTACTTCTACTACATCGCCAATATTTAGGAGCCCCAATGTGTTGTGCTTTTTGGCTGGCCCTTCACGAAAATTAAGGTTGTCTCCGATAATGACTCGTAAGTTTTTCTGCGTGTTGTCGAATGTTTGTTTCCTAACCTCACTTTTAATTTCTCTGCTAGTAGATGCCTTTAAAAAAAGTTCTCGGACAAAGTCTGACTGCTCCATATAAACCGTAGCAATACACGAAACGAAAAAAGGTAAGAAAAAGTTTTTCAGTAGCCACAATATCGTATCAAGAGCTTTGTCTGACAGGCTAGCTGCACTTTTACCTTGAAAGATTGTTTTATCCAGCTCTTCCCTAACATCAGAATCAATCTCAACCTTGCCTTGATCTACAATGTCTTTTAGCTGGCTGAATAAATCATCATTTTGAGCTTCAAATGTTTGTTCATCATTATCTTTATAGTGTTTCCCACTCCTAATTTTCCGCAAATACCTTTGGCGGCATTGCTCGATAACTTGAAGCTTCCTTTCGTTAGTTAAGTTGAGCCAGTTAAACCTTTCTTCTCTTTTCCTCATACAACCTTTGCAGTAGCCTTTTTCATCTACTGTGCAAATACCTACGCAAGGGCTTGGGACTGCGAAAAAAGATAGCTGTTCCATATGAGCACTTTTTAGTTTTTAATAGTGCTAATCATACCGTTGCCTATTCAATATGCACCCTTTTTGTGATGGAGGTGCAATACAGTTAACAAAGCGTTTAAGACGGATTCACAACGCTTGGCGATTTCAGTTCAAGTTTGCTTAAGTGTTTAAGGTACAACGGTTTAGGTTTGGTGATTGTCGTTGCTCACCACTTAACGCGGCGTTATACAAATACAGCACATCATGGAGGATGTATGACAGAAACTACGATTATTTCCCTAGCAATATTAGCTGGTGTTTTCATGCTAATGGCTCTCACGATTTATAAACACAATATAGAACAAGCAATCAAACTTTGGTCGGTGATGGGCTCTTTGACTGGAGTGGCTTTCGGTGCCATGACGACGTATTACTTTACCAAACAAGCTACACAAGGTGAGTTGGAATCGTTACAAGCTCAAGTTACTCAAAAACGGAATGAACTATCTTATGTAGCCGAAAGAGCAAAGAATATAGATAAACTCTTGCCTTCTGTTAATAATGTAGCTCCAATCATAGCCCCTTCTTTCACAGATCCAACTTGGATGCCTATTTCAGATGATCCCAAGTTTGTAACCGAAGAACCAAACTGGCTCACTCCAAAACGTCTAGAGGCGCTAAATGAAATCAATATAGAGCTCAAAAGTATTGAAAGAGTCGTTGAGTCTGGACAGATTTATAAGTGATTTGTATAACAATCTGCTTAAGGCGGACTATCAACGCTCGGCAATTTTGGTTCTAGTCTGGTTCAGCGTTTACGACGGTTAGGTTTAGTATGATGGTATGCGTTGCTAGCCACTTAGCAGGGCGTTATGTAAATGGGAGAATTATGGCGTTTACGGAATCAGATAAAGAGATCGTGGAGATCCTTAAAGGTCAAAAAGGTAAAAAAAGTAAGCTTATAGACCCAGATGAGCTTTTAAGAAGGTTTTTCTTGAAAGCATTCTTCTTTATGTCTCTATTGGGGTTACTTGGAGTCGTTGTTTTGGACTTTAAGGGAGCTGAAGATGTTGGAAGTGTCGCAGATATTTCAGCGATGTTCTTTGCACTATTTTTTGGTTGCTTAACTCTCTATATAAACTCAAAGTCTGAAAACTTCAGCGTATTGACCGCTTTGTTTACAATTGCATCTTTGTTACTGGGCTACTATCTCGGTAGCCGATAATATTTACATAACAATAAATTTAAGCAGATTCGTAACGCTTGGCATTTTTAGTTTGAATCGGCTGAAGTGATTACGGCACAATGGTTTAGGTGGGTGGTAGCGTTACTCACTACTTAATTTGGCGTTATGTTTACTTGAAATTCAAAGGCTTAAAGGTCTTGGGCTTTAGTTCATTGGTCCCTCTGGCAATTCGTCCCTGGTAGACTCAGCAAATCCGCATTGTCGGTCTAAGTTCTTGAATCTCTCACCCCGTAAAACATGCCAATGTTCGTGGGTTGCTTCATTGTCAGGTCGTGGCGGTTGGCCTCTTGTTTAACTGGCTCAAAGTCGCTTTTAGGTTATTAGTCAATTAGCATTTTGGCTTGGCAGTTGCCTCGGCAATTTGCCATTGTCTTTCGCTTTGGTTGGAAGGAAAGGGCGCTTGTTGAAAGTTCGTTGGGTTGCCTCATTGGGCAGGGAAGTGGAATTACACGTTTTTGGCTAATCGCCTTTGGTAGCCAAGTTGGTTCTTACCTTGTGGTTTGCTTCAGAAAACTAGTTAGAAATAGCAGTTCTTTCTCAAGCAAATCATGTGTTTGTGGTAAAACATAACAATAAATTTAAGAGTGATTCACAACGCTCGGCGCTTTCACTTCAAGCCAGTTTAGTGTTTATGGCACAATGCTTTAGGTAGGGTGGTTAGCGTTGTTCACACCTTAATTTGGCGTTATGTTTACGTGTATTTCAAGGGCTTAAAGGTCTTAGGCTGAAGTTCTTTGTCCCTCTGGCAATTCGTCCCTAGTAGACTCAGCAAATCCGCATTGTCGGCCTAAGTTCTTGAATCACTCAGCCCGTAAAACATGTCAATGTTCGCGGGTTGCTTCATTGTCAGGTCTTGGCGGTCGGCTTTTCATTTTACTGGCTCAAAGTCGCTTTTAGGTTCTTAGCCAATTAGCATTTCAGCTTGGCAGTTGCCTCGGCAATTCAACATTGTTTTGCGCTTTGGTTGGAAAGACAGGGTGCTTGTTGTTTCTTGGTCGGGTTGCCTCATTGGGTAGGGAAGTGGACTTACTGGTTTTAGGTTGGTCGCCTTTGGTGGTCAAGTCAGTTCTTACGTTGTGGCTTGGTTCAGAAAACCAGTTAGAAATATCAGTTCTTTCTCAAGTAAATCATGTGTTTGTGGTAAAACATAACAAACAGTTCAAGCAGATTCGTAACGCTCGGCGAGTTTACTATGCGGTGTGTTTGGTGTTTTAGGCGGTTTGCAGAGGCTTGGTCAGTGTGTTACTCACTACTTAACTGGGCGTTAGCATTCTACGTGGAGGATAAATGGAATTGTGCAAAGCTTCAGAAGAAGCACACTGGGAGTTGGCCTCGAATATTTTACTTGAAGTTGTTGAACGGTGTAATGCTCGTAATGTGCCACTGTGGACTAACGATCAAGTACAGATATCCTCACTCAAAAAGTCCTACTCTTTAGATAGTTTGTATTTACTTCAACATGGTGGTGAGTTTGTAGGGTGTGTGTTTATATCCTTTGGGCTTGATGACTTTTGGAAAGATTTGCCAGCACCGTCAAATAGCATGTTTTTCCACAAGCTAGCTATTACCAATTCTTTTAGTTCTAAGGGGTTGGGTTCATTAGCTCTATCTGAAATCCGGTCACTCGCAGAAAGACTAAACTGTGAATGGCTACGGTGTGACTGTCATGGTGATAGAGAGCGTCTGCGTAATTTTTATGAACAGTTTGGTTTTGAGTTTGTTGATAGGCAAGATATGTATGGTTTTGACGTCGCTCGATACCGAATGCTAACAAGTGCTTAAAGTCGGACTGCCAACCTATGGCATTTTTGGTTCGAATTGGCTTTAGTGATTACGGTGGTCTGTTTGAGTGTTGTGCATTGGCAGCCGCTTAAGCAGGCGTTAGGCGACGGGCAGGAAAGTTCTTTGTTCTCATCTTCTTAGTTTCCTTTGACAATTCGTTTTTCTAAGTCGGCAATTCAGGATTGTCTACTCAAATTCTGGAATCTCTCTGGCCGTAAAACATACCAAGG
This sequence comes from Vibrio sp. SCP2, assembly GCF_059295395.1. Classification (NCBI taxonomy): domain Bacteria; kingdom Pseudomonadati; phylum Pseudomonadota; class Gammaproteobacteria; order Vibrionales; family Vibrionaceae; genus Vibrio; species Vibrio sp. SCP2. Next base: position 6,631 of record NZ_JCAFVV010000001.1, read on the forward strand.
TTCGCGAGTTGCCTCATTGGTTTTCACAGTCGGTTGGTTGTGAATCTCGCGGGCTTAAAGTGTGGAAAGGACAAGTCAATTGAGGCTTTTGTTCTCGCTTTAAGTTTGCAGCTTTACGTCTCGCTTCCTCAAAATCGACTTGATCGCTGAAAGTCTTTATTTCGTGGTTGTTGAAATTTCGGCTGAAACATAGTGGCTTTTATGGTTCTTGAATCACAAAAAGTCAGTGGGTGTTTGGTTGCTCATTTTGTTTCAGGTAATCTGCTTTCAAAACAACTTACACATTGCTAGAAAACTTCGCCTAACAAGGCGTTTAAGACGGATTCACAACGCTTGGCGATTTCAGTTCAATTTAGCTTAAGTGTTTAAGGTACAATGGCTTAGGTTTAGTGGTTTGCGTTGTTCACCACTTAACGCGGCGTTAAGCAAAACGGCTAGCTCGTAAACTAGCCATTTCATGTAGCTAATTTAGTCGTTTTCTTTTTTCCATTCCTCTGCTTCTACTAGCAATTCACGATTAATCGAGCTTACTTCTAGTCTTGATAGGCCAAAAGTTTTTGCTGTATTCGAAAGAAATGATAACTCTTGTTGATTAGGTTCGTCTCGCTCGACGGCGTTAAACATTACTAATCGAGCTGCCATGCGGTAGTAGTGCTCTTCTAATTCGAAGTGCTCAGAAAATTCACTAATGTCTGCGATGGAATCGGGCTCGTCGAAAGCCTCACTAAGCATTTTCTTTAGCTTGCGAGCGGATAGTTCATTGTTTGCGATGAACTCACATGTGAAAGTACCATCTTCATCAAATTTACCATCGATTAGCCCCATTGCGTAGTCTTCAACAAACTGGCTAGCTTCTTCTGAAATAATAGCTACATGACCTAACATTGCTACATCACACATTTCTGCGTAAATATAATTATCTAGTTCATTCTCACTAAGCTCGCCATTTTCGTCTTCATCAAAAATTGAAGAGAATATATTCTTTCCACCTTGAATCAGTTCATTCCGTGTTTTCTCATCTGATAAAACGTTTGTGACAAGATCTGCTGCCAAAGAAGCGAAAAAACTCATGTTGTATAGCCCTAGAATTTAATTTAATGGTATTGTGTGCCATATATTTTGCGCGGTCAAGCGTCTTGTTGTTGCTTAACAAACTGTTTAAGAGTGATTCGCAACGCGTGGCATAATTACTATGCGTTGCGTTTAGTGTTTAAGGTGGTATGCGGTGGCATCGGTATTGCGTTGCTCACACCTTAACAGGGCGTTATGTATGTCGATATAGCATATGCAATATGTTGATTTATTAGTATTAGCCCCCATCTATTAAGTGGTTATTATTTTAGAGGTTTAAATCATGATTGCTTTATTTGACCAAAACTCCAACTTGGTAGGTTGGATGAATCCCGATCAACATATTTTTGATGTAGACATGAATTGGGTGGCTTACATATCTAATGAACATGCTTGGTCTGCACAAACAGGTAATTGGTTAGGCCCAGTTGTTGGATCTACGTGCTTGGATCAAGCAGGGCGACCACTTGCTTGGAACCCTGATTTACCTATCGAAGGAATGGCTCGTCCTATGCGACCTATGCGAGCAATGAGATCTATGAGACCGATGCGCCCAATGAGGCCTATGCGCCCGATGAGACCTATGCGTCCAATGCGTCCAATGGGAGGTTGGTCAGAACTGTCTTGGGAAGCTTGGGCAGCGCAATAACATACATAACAATCTGTTTAAGAGTGATTCGCAACGCGTGGCATTTTTGCTATGCGTTGCGTTTAGTGTTTAAGGTGGTATGCGGAAGCATCGGTATTGCGTTGCTCACACCTTAACAGGGCGTTATATTTCTTTTTAGTTCAGTACGTTATAATGTTAAAACTCAAGTCGAAAGCCGAAACGTGAATACGTCTCTCAGTGGTGGTCTCCTGAGACTGATGATGGCAGCCTCGATTTACTTTGCGTCAAATCCACCTGTTTTTGTGGTGCAGTTTCTCTTAGCGGAAATTGTGGGGTTTTTAACTAGTCAGACTAAGGAGGGAGAGCTTATGGGTATGAAAATTATCAAAAAAATTAGTAGTCAATTTAAGCAACTTTCAAAATGTGTTGCCATGTTTTGGGAGAACCACCGCTCTTTTAAGTTTAACTTACTGATGATCTGGTGAAACTCCGGTGAAAAGAGCAAATTAGTAGGTGCGCAAGCCCAAATTACCTATAGCGCACTGAAATATAACAATAAATTTAAGAGTGATTCACAACGCTCGGCGCTTTCACTTCAAGCAAGTTTCGTGTTTATGGCACAATGCTTTAGGTAAGGTGTTAGCGTTGTTCACACCTTAATTTGGCGTTAGTTTTCTTTTGGAGTTTGCAGTGATAAATATTCCTGATTATTGGTTAGATTTTATATCCAAGAACAATTTGAGCAATAAGTCATTTGAGATCCCAGATGATTTTGATTTGTCTGGGTTAGGTGCTGATTTTAAGGTCTTTGCTCGCTCGGAGATTGACGATGAAACTAGCAATTATTATCCGGGTATTGACGTCGTTAAATCTGGGTACATAGCTGTCGCTTGCTGTTTGTGTGGCTCTGGTGATCCATACTTTATCAATGTGAATGATGGTGAAAATGGGAAGCTATATCGAGTTTATCACGACGATAATTCTATCGATATTGTTGTAAATAATTACAAGGGTATCTTGAAGTTTACTGAACCGGAAAACTAACAAGCTGCTTAAGGCGGACTACCAACGCGGGCACTTTTAGTTCTAATCGGGTATGGTGTTTACGGTGGTGATTTTTAGTATCGTGGTAAGCGTTGCTAGCCACTTAGCAGGGCGTTAGCTAGTATTTGAAGAAACTAAGGGCTTAAGTGCTTATGAATACGGGGCTCTAGCTTCACACTTGATAGTCCTCAGGTACAAACTATCTCGCCAGTGGCACTGTTCGTTAAGTGGTTGAATCAACCAAAGTCAGCATACTGAAGTGGTGCGTCTGTTTAGTTCTTTGGTGTGGCCTCTTGGGTGTTGAAAGATCGGTGTGACAGAATCTGCTTATCGCACTGGGCTTGTAACTTCTTCGAAAGCATTCTCTGCCAAGCATGCTTCATCAATTGTGTTTTGGTTTGAGAGCTGTCCTATGTACATTGTCATTCAAAACCAATAATGTACTTCAAATTAGGAACTTGGGTGAAAATCGCAACTTTCTGCGTAGCAGCTAACAAACTGCTCAAGGCGGACTATCAACGCTCGGCGATTTTGGTTCTAGTCAGGTATAGTGTTTACGGTGGTAAGGTTTAGTATCGTGGTTTGCGTTGCTAGCCACTTAGCAGGGCGTTAGCTAGTGTTTAAAGAAACTAAGGGCTTAAGTGCTCATGAATGCGGGGCTCTGGCTTCACACTTGATGGTCCTTGGGTGCAAACTATCTCGCCAGTGGCACTGTTCGACCAGTGCTTGAATCAACCAAAGTCAGCTTACTGAAGTGGTGTGTCTGTCTAGTTCTTTGGTGCGGCTTCTTGGGTGTTGAAATACTGCCGTGGTTAAATCAGTTTTGCGTACTTGGTAGTTGGCTTCTTCGAACGCATTCTCTGCCAAGCCTATTTCATCAATAGTCTTTTGGTTTTTGAGCTGCCTAATTTACATTGTCATTCGAAACTAATAATGTATTTCAAATTAGGCATTTGGGTGAAAAACTCAACCTTCTTCGTAGCAGCTAACAATCTGCTCAAGACGGACTGCCAACGCGGGGCGATTTTAGTCCAAGTCAGGTGTAGTGTTTACGGTGGTTTAGTTGAGTGCGGTGGTCACGTTGTCAGCCACTTAGCAGGGCGTTATGTATCAATATAAATCAGCAATGAGGCAACTTCATGGCAAAGATCGATTATTCTGAGTTTGATATCGAACTAGAGAAAGAGGTCGATGATAGGGAAGATTTTGATCTAGGTAGCACTCCATACAGCATAGCGAAACGAGTTCAAGAATCTGCTGATAATTTGATTAAAAGGTGCCCAGATGTAGACTGGAATGAAAACCTGATAAGCTTCAAAATTATTGAAAGTATTAGGCATATTTTGTCAACCTATAAAGTTCCGGAGCTCATGGGTGAGTTGACTGACTGCGCATTCGACTTCGAAGCTTACAAACTGACAGGTAATGCGGAAAAATTTCATGGAGACATAGCTTTCATAATCACCAGAAGGTTCTCAAGTTATTCTGCCCCAATTTCTGGAGTAGCTTTCTATGAAGCAAAAGCTTCAAGTAATGACAGACGCAGTGTAAAAAGATTCCCTTCATTTTGCACCCACCAACTAAGAAGATTGGTTACTCATACACCAAAGTTAAACTATTTAATTTATAGCAAGGAAGGTTGTTCGGTTGGACGCGATGATTGGCCTTTTTGGGATGGTAATAGCTTCACTCCGTATAGAGAAGATGTTCATGCGGCAGTTATAGATGCCAATTTTCTAAAACAGAACAGAGACATACAGTTTTCACTGAATACTGTTGGTTTACCATTTGGTACTCATTTTGTTGAGCGTGTATTGTCAGGTAGGGAGCTAGATTACTCGCGTTCTGTTGATAAAACTATACGCCGTTGGCTTAAGTACACTAGAAAATCTTCACCAATTGTTATCTCAGTGTCTATCATTGGCAATTCGGGAGAAAGTTTTGGTACTCAACTTGAACTCCCAGGGTTTGAAAAAATAAATCTCGAGAATCATATTCGTATTTTGGAAAATCATACATAACAAATTGCTTAACAAAGACTCCTAACGCTTGGCGACTTCAGTCGCAACTTCAACTCCGTGTTTATGGCACAATATTTAAGTTAAGTAGCATCGCGTTGTCGCTTGTTAGCAAGGCGTTATGTGGTTACTCAACTGTCAGCGTTAACATCATAAGTAAAGGATGTTTTTTATGCTTAAAGAAATAGATGGAGAGCTCAAACAAATACGAGCATCAAACCTTGATAGACTCCTTAAAGTCGTTGTAACTCAGGAGCTTGAGAAAGTCGAAGATTTCAAGTTTTTATACAGGAAATATGGTGGTCAACCTCTTAATCAAGAGCTACTCGAGAGAGAATGTCCAAGCTGGAATAATAGGTATTTAATCGCTCAAACATTTACTGCAATGACTCTTGAAGCATTTTACTACGATTACTATGTAGAAAAAGAGTCAAAGAACAAGTCAGAGAATGAGCATAAGCAACCTTTAGCTCGTTTTGTCTATTTGGCTGAATCATACTTGAACCAATCGGATGTTGAAAAAAGCGATTTGTACTCTAAATTGCAAGCTCTAAATCTACTTCGTAGGCATTGGGTTCATCATAAAAGTACACAGATCGGAAAGTACTCAAATCCAGAGTCATTTTTCACACCGGGTGAGTGTATTAATCTAATCATTGAAGTTTTATCACTTTTTGAAAAACATGATCAAAGTTACTTGTTATCCTCGATAACAAAGAAATATCTTGTTTCTGTACAAGAGAACGTAAATCATAATATTAATTCGGTAGCGGTCACCACCACATAACAAGGCGTTTAAGGCAGATTCCCAACGCTTGGCATTTTGCATTCTAAGTTGGGGTAAGTGTTTAAGGTGCAATGGTTTAGGCTGGGTGGCTGGCGTTGCTCACTACTTAACGCGGCGTTAATAAGCTGCTGTTAACGAATGGCTTTTATGGTAAGTAGTTGCTCATTTGCAGTTGGGTTAGTTGCCTTAATCCAATGAGTAATGCGCTTTTGGTCTGGCAATTTCTTTGCTGTAAATGCCATTTTAAATCGTTGAAAGCGCTAATATGCCAACAACCACCTTCGCTCTCAAAAGCTCATCGTAGTGGCAATTAACTGTCCGTAACTTCGGTGGGTGGCTCGTTCTTTGTAACCTTTGGTTCAGTATTCGCTGAGTTTGGGTTTCAGGAAAGTAAGGTGCGTCAGCAGCCAGTAAATACAAGGCTGATTCGTTGTGGTGAGTTTAGTGGCTTGTTTGAGTCTCGCGCTTGCGGAAACTACTTTATTAACAAAGCGTTCAAGACGGACTCGCAACGCTGGGCGGTTTTAGTTGCAAATTGTGGTGCGGTGTTTAAGGTGGTTTTATTGAGTTTGGTGGTGCGTTGCTCACCACTTAACGCGGCGTTAGCAGAATAGAAGGAATAATTGATGTCAGTGGAAGAAGTGGTTAGAGGTTTTATTGAACAAGTAAGGTCTGGAAAAAATCCAGACTTAGTTAACAAGTATCTAGCCCCAGTAGTTGTAGCGCATCAGGTTGTTTCCGGAGTCTCGGAAGCAATTGAGAGAACTCCTGAAAACTATCGTGAACACGTTGAAGAATTTCTAGAAGCTTACGGTGCTTTTGACCTCACAATAGAAGAGTTTTTAGTTCAAGGTCAAAAGGTCTACGTACGTTGGCGTCAAGACGGTCGTCATGAGGGAGTCATTTATGGTTATGAACCGACAGGTTTAAAACTTTCTACAGTAGGAAGTGCAGTGTACCGAGTCAGTGAAAGCCAAATAGTGGAATATTGGATTCAGCAAGAGAATCAAGGCTTACGAGAGCAGTTAGAAGCTAACCTTAAGAAATTCAGCTAACAATAAATTTAAGAGTGATTCACAACGCTCGGCGCTTTCACTCCAAGCCAGTTTAGTGTTTATGGCACAATGCGTTAGGTAAGGTGGTAGCGTTGTTCACACCTTAATTTGGCGTTATAGCTATCTCAAGGAGAGGCTCATTGGTAAAAAAGATTAAAGAATATATCGCTGTTACCGTTCTTGTAGTCTTACTTGTATTACTAGTTCTGACTTCTGTTCTTTTATTGGATCAAGGGGATACAGTAGAGAATGAGCAGACAATAACAGGCAGCATATTGCAACTGAAATTTCACCCAGGTTCAAGACATGTAGATCCTTATTATGAGTTGATGGTGGGTACTGATGGCAGTAAAAGGTACATAGCTGGTCGATATTATAAAGATGTTGAACACTTATTTAACCCTTACCAAGGTGCTAAGTTGGCTTTTCGGGATGTTGAGGTTTATTACATTGAATCAGAGTTGTTCGACGATAAGTATACTGTTACAAAAATAATGCATCAGGGAGACTTGATTTACGACAGACATTACTCACCGCCGTCTGATTGGAAAAGTAATATCTCCTCTATCATGGGAGTACTATTAGTGCTCTTTTTATTATCGCGGCTAATTGAATATCTGCGGTCGTTAGAATAGCTATAACAATCAATTTAAGAGGGATTCACAACGCTTGGCACTTTTGCTTCTACTTCAAATTTAGTGCTTATGGTACAATGCGTTAGGTTTGGGTGGAGGCGTTGTTCACCCCTTAATTGGGCGTTATGAGTACACAGGAGTTTAAGTGGCTGTATATTTAGATTCAATAAAAGTTGCACCTAGAAGAGATCTTCTAAAAGTCATAGATGAATATTCAATGTCATCAGATAGTGTCAGTTTAACTGATGATATTCGCTTCAAGCTTGTAGAAATATTGCCATTGGGTTCGGTACCTGAAGATAGTTTCGCAGAAAACGATATCGCTCTAGCTGTTCGTGTGCCATTTCATCGAAGAGGGACGTTATTGTTTGGCTTCGGAGCAATCTTAGGTTGGCGTCCTCTAGTAACAATCGAGCTTGATGTTATTTCTTTGGCTAGCGGTGAGACAATTGAAACATTGCGTTCAACAAACAAGCTTTGTTGGAGCGGATATATTAGAGGTCTCCTACGTTTGAACTCAATCATTCATATTAAACCAGAATTCGGGTTTACAGACCTTGAACCACTTATAGAACAGTCTGTATTGAGCCTTTTGAAGGAGATTCAAACTAAGTACTCATAACAATCTGCTTAAGACGGACTGCCAACGCTCGGCGAATTTACTTCAAAGTTTGCTCTGTGTTTACGGTGTCTTGTTTACGTTTTGTGGTATGTTGTCAGCCACTTAGCAGGGCGTTATGTTTCCGAGTATCCCACGTTTAGTAGACACTTTAGTAAGTTTAACTTCTATGGACTTAGTATGTATTTAACTGCATAATTCGGTTAAAAAATATTAGGCTTACTTATGAGAATTAATTTATCTGGAATCTTTAGTGGGTGGAATCTTTTCGGAACCCTAACACTTTTAGTTAGTTTGGGCGTAGGGTTTGGTGTTCCTGCTTGGAAAGAATATTACGTTGATACATCTGACTTGAGTGTTGAACTCAACGGAATCAGCAGAGATATTTCTCCAGAAGTCGGAATCAGTCTAAACTCGCATTCAGATCTAGCTTTACTGCAGCGTGAAAATGAAACGTCCTCTATTGACTATAATCTTCGGTATCTTTTTTCAGATCAAGAAGTGGCAAGGGAAGACGGTTTTATTAACCTTAAAGAACTTGAGAAGTTGTCCGAGAGGCTGAATCAACTACGAGCTACTTTGCCTGAGCGAATTAAAGATGCAAAGTTTACGATTGCTGCTATCAACGCTATAACGATCGATAATTATCAAGATATCTCCAAATATCTATTTACTCAATCAGAAACAGACACTTATAAGCGACTCGAAACAGGGACACCAACGAAGGGAACTTTAAAAGCGTTAAAGACTAAGCTTGTACACAGGTATCAATCTGATCAAAAAGGGTGGGAAGATCGATTACGTGATATTCAGTTGAATCAAGCTAGCGCGGAATCAAAGGCGTTAGAGCTGCTAAATGAAGTCACTAACAAAGAGTCTTTTTTCACGGTTAGCGCCGTACTTATTAACTCAGGTAAGAGAAGTATTTCTATTAAAAAACCTGCGCTTTTAAGAATTTATGTTGGGACAGGGACTTACATTGATGTCGAGTTAGAGTTGGAGAAGTACAGTACTAGTGCTGAAGTCGCGCAAAATGGCACACAAATAGTCACGTTTAACTCAAACAAAATCTCCAAGCTCCCTGAAAATGACCAAAACTTGGTAGGAACATATTGGGGGCAAAGCGTACACAGTATTTTATTTGTGCAAGATCTTAATGGTGTAGTCATTTCTTCAAATCGAATTCCTTTCTCAGAGGGGTTGTATCAGAAAGTAATTTATGACCAACTCGCTGAAAGTGCATCTAAACAAGAACATTTTTCCTCAGCGCCATAAACATAACAAACTGTTTAAGAGTGATTCGCAACGCTTGGCATTTTCGCTATGCGTTGCGTTTAGTGTTTAAGGTAGTATGCGGAAGCATCGGTATAGCGTTGCTCACACCTTAACAGGGCGTTATGTGTAAAGGATAAAATATGCATTACCTACCTTATTTGCTAGCAAGGAAGTTTAATTTTTTTGCTAAATTGTCAATCTTCCAAATTTGGGGAGTAATCTTTGGTCCAATGATTTTATTGGCACTCTCGATGCCATTTATCGCATCTTTAAGCGGGTATCTAATAATGCCACTGTTTGGTGCATTTTCGCTGTATACGATAGGGGTAATTTCATCAAAGTATTACGCTAGAAAGTTTGTTATATTAGCAGATCCCTTAGCCGTTAAGGTATCAGCTTCTGAAATGGGAGACCAACTTGGTAAGTTAGGGGGCAAACTTTTAGAGTTCGTATTCTTGTTCTTTTTCTATTTCACATTATTAATGTGTATTATTTTAATATTCGTGCCTTTTCTAGTTATTGCTTACACATAACAATGCGTTTAAGACGGATTCCCAACGCTCGGCATTTTCGGTTTGATTTAGCTTTAGTGTGAGCGGCACAATGGTTTAGTTGTGGTGGTCTGCGTTGCTCACCACTTAACGCGGCGTTGTATTGAACGGGAGTGAGAAAATGAGGCAGGTATTTATTGCTTTAGCTGGGCTACTAATGACTGCATGCGCAAGCCAAGTCGACAATAGTTTTAACCAGTTTGTAATAAAGGATAAAGATCGTTTTGTAGTGTTGACTGAACCTTTAAGGCATGCAGATGACGATAAACCCTATGAAACTGTTTATAGTTATGCATCTAGGCTTTGTCACGACGGAGATTTTGAGTATATCGGTACTTACACATCGTTTGATAAAACTAATGTGATCATTGATGGTAACACTAGTGGATATCCAAGGTTAATAGAGGCTTCGCTAATTGAATGTAAAAGCCTACCTCAAAACGTACGTGTTGTAGCCGACGGTGAACCACTAAACCTACAAAAAGGCGAAGTAGCCGTGACTATCTTCAATAGCAGTAGCGACTCGCTCTATTCCGATGGGACTGGATATGTATATATTTCATTTGATGGCTACGAGTTTGTTAAACTTCCAAAAAAATCTCATATGTCGGTGGTAGTGCCTATTAAGACAAGCTCAATCTATATTCGTCATGTAGATGTGTGGGACTTTGACGGGGAAGGAACTGTAAATCTAAAGGAAGGTATAAACTTACTGGAGGTTTGGGCTAGCCCTTTTTCAACTAAGTTTAAACAGATTCAACTCCCACCCGAAGAGCAGCATAAATACAGTCCTTATATTATTAAAGGAAAGCTTTATGAAAGTTCGACCTCAATATAACAAGCTGCTCAAGACGGACTATCAACGCTCGGCGACTTTAGTTCTAGTCAGGTACAGTGTTTACGGCGGTTAGTTTAAGTATCGTGTTATGCGTTGCTAGCCACTTAGCAGGGCGTTAGGCAAAATTTCCTTAGGATCTTCAATGACAATTTTGAAAATAACTTTAAGTTCGCTTTTGTTTATTAGTATTGCAGCATGTTCGCCTTTTGAAGCGTTTCAAGATATGGACAATAAAGAAAAGCAGTTTAATGAGTTAAGCGTCAAGAGGCTCGGTGCTAAGGCGGAAACAAGTTGGAATATCCATAATGGTGAATTAACTGGTATTACGGTTGTTTACCAAGATAGCTCGTTAAATAACGTGACAGTAAGCAAACTAGAAAGTGAAGTAAAATCAATGATCAAAACCGTTTATGGTGACGAATCGTATGCAATAAGTGTTGCAATTAGCTTAGGTGGTGAATAAGTTTCTAACAACGGTGTTTATAACTAACAGAGGAAATAAAATGGATTGGTATTTGGCTGTTTTAAAGAAGTATGCAGTTTTTAGTGGAAGGGCTAGACGAAAGGAATACTGGATGTTCTTTTTGTTTAACCTCATTTTTTCTTTCATCTTGGGTCTTGCTGATGGCTTCTTAGGTACTGCATTTATCGGTACTATTTACGGGTTGGCAGTTTTAATTCCAGGCATAGCTGTTACTGTTCGTAGGCTGCACGATATTGGTCGCACAGGCTGGTGGGTTTTAATTGGGCTGATCCCATTAATTGGATTGATAGTGCTTATCATATTCGCAGCAACTGACGGAAACGAAGGAAGTAATGAATACGGTTCCAATCCCAAGGAACCGGGCGAAACATTTGCCTAACAATAAATTCAAGTAGATTCGCAACGCTTGGTACTCTCGGTTTGAATCAGTATAGGTGTTTACGGCACAATGGTTTAGGTAAGGTGGTAGCGTTGCTCACTACTTAATTGGGCGTTATGCCTTTGAGAGAAAATGTGCAGTTTTACAAAGCAGATGAGTATCAGTCAACTTGCGAAAATCTCTATCGCAAGTACGAGCTTCAGATAGCCGCTTTACTTCCAGGCGCAACAATTGAGCATATAGGAGCTTCTTCTATCCCAAATGCTGTGTCTAAGGGAGACCTAGACATACTTGTTGCTGTTAACGGTAACGAGCTAGAAAAAGCAGTGAAGTTACTTTCTAGTTTAGGCTTCAACGAAAAATCCAATACGTTAAGAACACAAGAGCTCTGCATGCTGGAAAATAGCTTAGGTGAAGATGTTGCTTTCCAAGTCGTAGCTAATGGCTCGAAATTTGACTTCTTTGTGAAGTTTAGGGACAAGCTCCGTGAAAGCCCTGAGTTGGTTAAACAATACAATGAACTAAAAGTGTCTTGTACCGGTCGGCCTCACGAAGAGTATCGTCGAAAGAAATCAGCCTTTATTGAGCACGTTTTAGTAAAGGCATAACAAACGACTTGAGCGTGACGGCTAACCATTGGCATTTTGGGTTTGGCAAAGTTTAGTGATTATGTTGGCTTTGCTTAGATTTCGTGGTTTAACCGCACCTTAGCAAGGCGTTATGTGATAAGGAGGCCACATTGAATATCGAATACAAAGTTAATCAGCAGATCTCGACTGACGAGTTTATTGACTTGCTTAAGCGCTCGACGTTAGGTGAGCGTAGGCCGATAGAAAATATCGAATGTATCAACGGTATGTTGAACAATAGCAATCTCATAATCACTGCTTGGGATGGCACCAAACTTGTTGGTATTTCTCGCTCTATTACGGATTTCCATTATTGTTGCTATCTGTCCGACCTAGCGGTTGACCAAGCATACCAAAGATCGGGAATAGGCAAGCAGTTGCAAGTTCAAACTCAAGCTCAAATAGAACCTACATGTAAACTGTTTTTAATCGCCGCACCGGCAGCCAATGACTATTATGGCAAAATTGGCTACACCAAAAACGAGCGTTGTTGGGTACTGGAGCGCGGTAGTGAGATAATCACATAGTAAACTGTTCAGAGGGACTCGCAATGTGTGACATTTTCACTATGCATTGAATATCGCGGTTAAGATGGTATGTGGCGGCTTAGGTATTGTGTGCCTCATATCTTAATAAGGCGTTATGATTTTTAACGAAATGGGGAGGTTGTATGGCAATGTCATTTGAAAGCCAGAGGCTGAAAGTAATTGAAATTACTGGAGAGCTTGATTTGTCTAAGCACTCATATTTGCTAGAGCGAATTCCTCAAATCTTAACACCAGTAGTTGTAGAAAATCTTCCCCCATATTTCCACGGAATCGGTTCTTATGAACGGGCTAGAACCTGGTTTGAGCGAATGTTGTTGGAGAGCCGCTTACTTCAAGTAGAAACAGAGGAGCACGAACTAATAGGCTTCTTGTTCGCTTATGTGGAAAAGGACGAGTATGCTCATATCGGTTATTTGCTTGCTGAAGAATATTGGGGACGAGGATTAGCTAGTGAATTACTTCAGGCCTTCATCCATGAAGTTGAGAAATCCGAGTCTTGGTTGAAACTTATAGGCGGTGTTGACCAATCTAATGTTGCTTCAGCGAAGTTACTCAAGAAGCTAGGTTTCATAGAGCAACCAGCTAATGACAGTGGTGTGGCTTTCTATGAATATACGATTCCCCAGTCGCAACCATAACCTTTAAAGATGGAGTCACAACGCGTGGCATTTTCACTATGCGTTGTATTTATTGTTTAAGGTGGTACATGGCGGCGGTGGTATTGCGTTAATCACTCCTTAACGCTGCGGTATAAGGCTCCATTAAACTAAGGATGGTAAAATGTTGTCACGAGATAAAACAGGGCTTATCGTCGTTGATGTGCAGGGTAAGCTCGCACGCTTGGTCTATGATAGTGAAACGCTCATTTCTAATTGCTCGAAACTGATTGTCGGGGTTAGGGCTCTGGGTTTGCCGATAGTTTTGCTTGAGCAGAACCCTGAGAAGTTGGGTAAGACAGTAGAGGAACTAAGAGTTCACCTTGGTGACGTTAGCCCAATTACAAAGTTTACCTTCAATGCTTGTGAGTCCCCCGACTTTCTGGCCACGATCAAAGAAATGGACGTAGATACTTGGTTAGTGTGTGGTATTGAGGCACATATATGTGTGTACCAGACGGCAAAAGGATTGGTTGAATTAGGTTTCAATGTGGAACTGGTTAATGATTGTGTTTCCTCTCGAACGTTATCAAATGCTCAACTTGGTACTAAGCGTCTAAAGGAAAATGGCGTAGAAATCTCGGGGTTAGAAATGTGTCTCTACGAGCTTGTCAAAGACTGTAGGAGTGCTGAATTTAAGCAGGTGTTAAGCCTAGTTCGTTAGAATTCGCCTTCTAGCAAAGCATTTAAGAGTGATTTATAACGCTGGCACTTTTGGTTTGAATCGGCTTTAGTGTTTAAGGCACTATTCTTTGGGTAAGTGGTAGCATTGCTCGCTACTTCATTTAGCTATATGCGATTAGGAGGTTCCAATGAACAATGCAGTCAAATTGCGCTTTGATGAATACCCTGAGAATGCTCGTGTTAGGTTAACGGAGCTACGAAATCTAATCTTTAAAATTGCTTCTGAGTTGGAACTTGGTGAAGTCGATGAAACTCTTAAGTGGGGTGAACCAAGCTACAGTGTAAAAACAGGCAGTCCGCTAAGAATGGACTGGAAACTCAAGTCTCCTAACAATTATTACCTGTTCTTTAATTGTCAGACTAAGCTCGTCGATACATTCAGGGAATTGTACGGTGAAGAACTGGTGTTTCAGGGAAACAGAGCGATAACTCTATCCTTGTCGAAGCCGATACCAGAAACAGCAATCAAGTCCTGTTTAGAGTTAGCTTTAACTTATCAGCAGCGAAAACATTTGCCGCTTTTAGGCGCGTAGAAAAATTCACACAACAAACTGTTTAAGAGTAATTGGGAACGCACGGCGTTTCTCGTTCCATCGTTGAGTTTTGTGTTTAAGGCGGTGTTTGTATGGTCATATTACGTGATAGGTGTTGTGCACCTTAATACGATGTTTAAGCTTTTATCGGATGTAGGTATATGGAAACAGAGAGATTAAGGTTAGTTCCCCCTTCAATGGAGCTACAGCCTTTAATGCTAGAAGCAATAGTAGAAAGTCAAAATGAACTCGGAGAGTATTTACCTTGGGTTAAATATGCTTTGACTGAATCTGAATCAGTAGAGAATACAAAGCAAGCGATTAGTAACTTTGAAAACTTTGAAGGTGAACTGCGTTATTCACTCTTAGATAAAAATACCAACCACTTCGTAGGCGCAATTGTTCTAATCATTCGAGATAAAGACGTACCTTATTTTGAAATTGGGTATTGGTTACGTAGCTCGTGTGTGGGGCATGGTTTCATCGCGGAAGCGGTTAAAGCACTAGAAAATTATGCATTTTTAGAACTCAAAGCCAATAGATTAGAAATTAAGGCAGCCGAGGAAAATGTAAAGAGTCGAGCAGTTGCAGAGCGATGTGGGTATCTTTTCGAAGGCATATTGCGCAATGATCGAAAGCTGCCGTCAGGCCAGTTAAGTAGCACAGCCGTATATTCGAAAATAGGTTTATAACGCTCAGCAATAAGCGGACTCCTAAGGCTCGGCACTTATTGCTGTAGACTCGTACAGTGTTTATGGTGGTATTCCCGTGTCGAGATAAGCGCAGCTAGCCGTTTAGTAGGGCGCTAACTATTCAGGTGATTATTAGAAGTGGATCGCGTGTTACCCTTTGCCGTTTACTATGTGCCTTTATGGTCCCGTAGAGTTTCCAACAGTATTTATGGAGCGCTTAGGTTATGGGCAACTGGAATAAGAGAAAGTTAAAAACTTGGGCGAAAGTGCGTCAGGCAGGGCGCAGGCGTTACATCTTAAATATGATTCTCATGTCGGCGGGTTCTGTCTTACTCGGAAAAACTATAGGTTTCATTCTGTTTGATAGAGTGCAAACTTGGGCTGAGTTTTGGTACGAGTTCAGCTTATCGGCCATTGTGTTGCTAGCTTTAAGTGCGGTTATTGGTTTCGTTTCTTGGCATATCTCTGAATCTTGGTACGCACGTGAGTTAAGAAAATCAGAACGTACATGACTAAACGCTCGGTGATGTTGGTTTTAGTCGAGTACATTGTCCAATTTGGCTAGGGCTATTTTCGTAGCACACGTTGCCAGTTACTTAGCAGAGCTAGAATAGCAATAATCTTCAGGTAGCAGTGCGTGGCCCGTGTTTTCAGCAAGATAGGTTAGGGCGTCAATCACTCGAATCGGTGTTAACAGGTTATCTTCATTGCACTTATCGAGTTCGAATGTCAGGTAGATCTGGTTTTGCTCAACTTTCAGAAACAGGTTTCCTTGAGGTGCTCGATCTTGTGTTAAAGCGAATGTGCCAAGACCGATAAAGTGTGAACAGCTTAGGTTTCTCGTCGCGTAGATATCACATTTCAATTTGTGGGCCAGTGCCAAGAAGTCGAGCAGCAAGTTAATCTGCTCATCAGACACGTCATCAAGTGCTTTAATATGCGGTTCTTTGCAGAAACGTTCTAAATAGCTGATCATTTCTTCGATATCGTTATTAAATAGCATCGTTGTTGTCCTTCTTGTCTGGTTTGTGATTGTACCTATAGCGCACCAGCATCGCAAAGCGTTTAGAGCAGATTCATACTATTCAGTATTTTTGCGATGAAGCGGTTTTAGTATTTAAGGTGCATTGGCTTAACTATGACGACGCGTTGTTTGTTATTTAATTGGGCGTTAATTTTAAAGGATTGCACATGTTTCTACTTCGAGGAGAGGGGGCGAAAATAGTCTCCTATAGTTTCAAAGCATCGCTGTTAACCGCTCTTACCACCTTTGCATTTGTCCTCAGTTTTCATCTATTAATCGGGCTTCCAGATGAATCACCCAATGAAAACTTATCGTTCTCGCTTGCCGATGCATTTGGCTTAATTGTTTTCGCTCCATTTGTAGAAACTATACTGTTAGTCCCAGTCTTATTATTAGGCCTAAAGTTTTCCAAAAACACTGTGCTAGTAGCTTGCTTAGCGGCATTGGTTCTTTCAGCTCTGCACTCTATGATTCATCCACTTTGGGGGCTATTTATATTCGCGCCGTTTGTAGTCTTTTGTATTGGCTTTCAAGTGTGGCAAAGGATCTCGACATTTGAAGGCGCAAAGGTCGCCTTCTTAATCCATGCTTTTCACAATGGCTATGTGATAATTCTTATTGGACTATTGGATCAAATCTAACAAACGTTTAACGTAGCACGCGCGAAGCAAAAAGATTACAAGCATACAACGAAAGGACTTTAATATGATTGAAAGGTTTAGCGATGAAGAACGGTTAAAAATACTAATCGCTGCTCTAGAACGTTATCAAGCGAATTATAATACCAGCGCATACTCAACAATGGGTTTTTGGCTTGTTGGATTAGGTTGGCTACTCACTTCCAGTTCCGCACGCTCGTTTATTGAAACACAGCCATATCTGAAAGTAGCATCAATCGTGTTTATTTGGCTAAATTGGGTGCTATTTAGTTATGCCAGTTACCGCGTTTATAAGGTGTCTAATAATCTATATGATAGATTAGTTAATTGGAAGTACGCAGAAGGGGCTTTTGAACATGCCAAGATGCCTTTGGCTTCGATAGCTTTATACTCCGTTTTTATCGGGTTAGTTGTTGTATTGATAACTGTGGTTTTGTGCGGGAATTTAGCCATAGAAACAATTAAAGCGTGACTTCAAACGCATGGCACTTTTTACTTTCATGGGTGCGCGGCTCAAAGCTTAAAACGGCGTTATTTGTTAGGATGGAATATGGATATTCAGAAAGCTTCAATTGATGATTTAGATAGGGTGTTAAGCCTTGTTTCAGAAGTGTCGACTGTAGACATTCTTCCTTTGTTCAGTGAGCAAGGTAAAAAACAGTTTATCGAACGAGTCATTCCAGATTTACATACCGTGTTTGGTGGTGAAAACTTCATAGCGATTAAAGCTGTATACGGTGACCAGTTGCTTGGGTTTGCTGCTTTGCGAGACGAAAACTACGTGACCCACCTTTTTGTATCTAAGCAAGCTCAAGGCTCAGGTTTGGGTCGAGATATGCTCAATCATTTGCTGGCTTCAACCGAATCTAAAGAGGTATCGCTGCGCTCTTCCATTAATGCGATGGGCTTTTACCGTCATAATGGTTTTACAGTTAATGGAGATGAAGCTGAGGTGAATGGAATTCGCTTTGTCCCTATGTCGCTAATTCGCACATAGTAAACTGTTCAAGACTCGGTTCCTATCAGTAGTACTTCTACTTTGCATTAAAATCAGCGGTGAAGCATTTAAATTAGATTGATACTGCTGCGCGCCTAAACGCGGAGTTTGATTGTCTCGCTCTCAATGAGTTTACACTAGTATGCATTTGTATTTATATTCTGCTTCGCAAATCACTCTTTACCATACTTAGGTCTTTTTTAACTGGTGTACATTTAGCCTCCAACAACAGGCTGATCTTTAAGGAGTAATTGTGTATACCAGTAAATATTCAAATTTTTGGCGACGCTTATTCGCTATTTTTATTGATGGGCTAGTTTTCTTACCATTGCAATGGATTGATGACTATGTGCTCTCTGGAGTAGTTGGCTCAGGAGGCATTTTCGTATGGGGAGTTGGTAGTTCGATTTTAGGCATTACATACTATGTCCTTATGCATGCTAAATATGGTCAAACCATTGGTAAGATGGTGGCCAAGGTTAAAGTGCTAGATGTATCTGAAAGCCGTAACTTAACCATTAAGCAATCGTGCCTACGTGATATTGTCCCAATTATCTTGTTTCCAGTTACGATATACGCTTACGCTCAAATCGCTTTTTATGGGCAGACTTATGAGAGTTTGGAACAAGGCCTATTGTTTATGTTTATAGGTCTCGTGATGTTGGGTTGGGTTCTTTTAGAGACTATTTCTATGCTATTTAACGAGAAAAGACGAGCTATACATGATTACATAGCAGGTTCTGTTGTTGTCCGGTTAACCTAACAAGTAGATTACCAATTATGTGAGATTAAAATGTAGATCAATCAAGTAACGGCGTTGCAATTGCTTTAACCAATGACCAACCTATTGAAATTTGGCTTCGCGTCAGTAGTGGTTGTTTCTTATCAACTTAGTGAATAACATGGTAATTAAAAGAATCTGACGACATAAGCGATTGAGTGAAAGCCAAACATGGAGGTGTGGTATGCACAAAGAAATTACCGGCGGTTGCTGCTGTGAAAGTGTTGCATTTAAAGTGAAGGACGACTTTGGTAAGTTTTATTTCTGTCATTGTGAACAGTGTAGAAAGCTTACCGGTTCGGCTCATGCTTCGAACTTGTTTACCTCTCCTTCGAATATTCAGTGGACGAAAGGGGAAGACAAAATAAAACGTTTTGACCATCCTACTCGATCGTTTTCGAAAGCGTTTTGCATCGAGTGTGGTTCCGGTTTGCCGTATCTTAGTCAAAGTGGGAAGTTTTTAATTGTTCCTGCTGGATCATTAAATGAAGAACCATCAAAAGAGTTAGATGCACAGATATTCTGTTCCGAGCAGACAAATTGGCATAAAGCCGGTTTACAAGCAGATCAAATGTTAGGTTTCCCAAAATAGACACCACCAAAGAACAGAGGGCATATGGATATTGCGGTATTAACATTTGAAGGATTTAATGAGTTAGATTCCTTTATCGCTTCGAGCATTTTGAATCGAATGAAGGACGCTGGTTGGAATGTACAGATTACTAGCCCCTCAAAATCTGTCACCTCAATGAATGGAGTGACAGTTCAGTCACAGCAATCTCTAGAGTTTGCAAATAGTGCAGATGTCGTGTTGTTCGGGAGTGGAACTCAAACTCGTAACATTGCGCAGGATCAGGATATTTTACCAAGGCTAAAACTTGACCCAAGAACGCAGTTAATTGGTGGTCAATGCTCAGGAACTTTACTGATGTCTGCCCTTGGCTTGTTGCATCAAGTCCCCGCTTGTACGGACCTCACAACAAAGCCTTGGGTTATTGAATCAGGCGTGACGGTTTTAGAGCAACCTTTTTATGCACATGGCAATATTGCTACAGCTGGTGGATGTTTGTCTTCTAAATACTTAGCTGCGTGGGTTATTGGCAAGCTATCGGGTAGGGAAAACGTCGAATCAGCGATCCATTACGTTGCACCAGTAGGTGAAAAAGAAATTACCGTGCAGCACTGTATGTCTGTAATTGAAGAGTATCTTTAGAAATACATAGAGCGAGTAGATGATTGGTTTCGTCGCAAAGTATGTGCATGTATTTTGTCACCAGGGGTGTTTGGTTGTATCGAGAGTGTCAGTATGAGACGCAATCAAGCGAAGAAATGTTGTATAACAAACTGTGTAACCAAAAGATTAATGCGAGTTAATGCGCTAATTCTGAGACAAGGAGTCTATTTTGTTCAAGCTCTACTACTATCCAAACAATGCGAGTTTAGCGCCTCATTTTTTGCTTCATCACTTAAATGCAGACTATGAGCTATTGTTAGTCGATAAAAAGTCAAACTCTCAAAAATCAGCGGACTATCTTCGACTCAATCCTGCAGGGCGAATCCCGACATTGGTTGTGAATGATCAAGCGATATTCGAAAGTCCTGCTATCTGTATTCATATCTGTGAGCTTCACCCGGAATCAACCCTCATGCCATCAATTGGCGATCCTAGTCGATCGTTGTTTTTCCAATGGCTCGCATTTCTTAACAATACGCTGCAAGCTGAACTTATGGTTCGTTATTACCCGCATCGTCATACTAATGATGAATCGACTATTCCAAACCTTGTTATCGCTCAAGATGAAAGAATTGCCGATGCGCTTTCAATTATCAATGATCAGCTCGCAAAGAATGAGTACTTGTTGGGCGATACGCTAACTGCGTGTGACTATTTCTTATTCATGTTAGCGGAGTGGTCATTACCAATTGAAAAGTCTCCACTTAGTTTTGACCATCTAGCCGCATATTTAAAGCGCTTGTGCTCAAACCCCACCATTAGGGAAGTTTGCACTATTGAAGGTATAGACCTTACGCCATTTGAATCATACTGATAGAAGGAGAGAACGTGCTAAGAATCTTAATCTTTGTGCTTGTGGTTAATGGGCTAGCCTCTTTTGCTCTTCATGTCAGTGAGCTGCTGTTTTCGGCACCCGAGCTGAACTTTATCAGCGATTATTTTTTCTATGCTTTGCTGATCCAATGGAGCCTGAGTGGCCTCTTTCTCATTGCGAAGCCGGGTAAAGAGCCTTATTTAAGACATAGCCCTAATCCAGCGACTAGAATGGCAGCGTCAATAGCCGATGAACCTAAAGCTAATGACAGTCAGTCAAATTTTGATGTTGGCATTAGCATGTTGCTGTTTCTATCTGGTGCATTCAGTTTGTTGATGTGCATTGTGTTGTAGCGGGAGAGTAATGTGAAAGTAAGGAAAGCATTAAAACAAGATGCATGTAAACTGCTTGAGCTCATTGCGCTTAAGGCTGAGTTTGACCGCAGCATGAAAGGATTTGACGGGCAAATCTCAACGACCATTGAGAAGATTCAGCGTACGTTATTTGGTGAGCATCCCTTTGCTTATGCTTTGCTATTAGAAGTTGATGAAGAAGTGTTGGGCTTTGCACTATTTCACTATCGTTATTCGTCTTTTAGCGGTGAACCGTCAATTTGGCTTGATGACTTGCTCATCGTCGGAAGTTCTCGCTCAAAGGGATATGGCGCTGCTCTGATGCATTCTCTTAAAATCGAGGGTGAAAAGGCCTTGGCGTCTCACATCTCATGGAATGCGAGCCCATACAACACCAAAGCACATAAATTCTACGCAAGGCTTGGTGCAGAAATAGAGCGAATGGAAGGTAAACGTCCATTCTTCCGCTGGGCTCTTTAGTCATTTTAGTCTCTCTTAATAATCTTTACTGTTTATATATACAGTTGTTTTGTGTAATATAGATCAGTAGTGAAAGAGAGGTTCCTAATGACATTTAAGTACGAAGAAGTAACACCTAGTGCAGCAGAATTTTGCGAACTGCGCGTGGCCGCAGGCTTGTCTGCTAAATCGCTAAAAGCCGCGCAAATAGCATTGCCAAACAGTCTATATGCGATATCAATTCGAAAAGAGGGTTCTTTAATTGCGATGGGCCGAGTCGTCGGTGATGGCGCATGTAATTTCGAGGTAGTCGATGTCGCAGTTGATCCTAACTATCAAGGGATGGGCTTAGGAAAACGAGTGATGGAATATATTGATAAGTATCTCTCTTCAGTAGCGCTAGAGGGCTCATACGTCTCAATGATCGCAGATGAGCCTGCGTTTTATGAAAAACTTGGATATAGGCTCGTGGCACCGTCTTGCCAAGGAATGACGAAAAAATTTAAGCCGCATAACTAAAGCGCGATGCAAGTGCTTTGCGTGGGTTGTGGGGTTTACTCCCCTTAACGGACAAAAGGAAACGTCATGGAATACAAGGTTGTTAAAGAATATCAAGATGCGCCGGATTCTCCCATTCAGGTAGTAATAGGGGAAATATTAGACTTAGTTGAAGAGTCTGACCCTAAGGGAGATTGGGCAAATTGGGTACTTTGTCGAGGTAATAACAAACAAGGTTGGGTCCCGAAGCAGATATTGGACATTGACGCGGGAGCAGTGACAGTCTTAGAGGACTATACTGCCGTTGAGCACAGCCTAAAGCTTGGCGAGCGAGTGGTGAAGATTTATGAGCTCAATGGTTGGATATGGTGTCGAAAGTTAGATGCTAGTGAACAAGAAGCTTGGGCTCCACTGAATCATCTCGTATCGATTTAGCGCATTTGCAAAACTCTCTCTATTCGAGAGGACTCGAAAGGCTCATCCAACAAAACAAAAACTTTCGGGATTTGATCTGCTAAACTTGCGCACTGACTTAATGTCTTAGGAAAACCCAAGATGAGCCAAGAACAACCAAACAACCCACTGCATGGATTAACCTTAGAAAAGATCCTTGTACGATTGCAAGAACACTACGGATGGGAAGGTTTGGACGAGCGAATTCAAATTAACTGTTTCTACAGTAATCCGTCTATCAAATCTTCTCTGAAGTTCTTACGCCGAACGCAATGGGCGAGAGACAAAGTAGAAGCCCTGTATATCGAAACATTTTGTAAGTAGCGACAAGACAAGCGTATTAATATGCGCTTGTCTTTTCACTAAATTTTGAAATCTCATCTTGACCTCAACTAAGCTTGAGGTTTTAAGCTCTCTAATGCTGTATCAACAAGGAGAGCGAACATGCAGAACAATTACATTAAACAACTCGCCATTAAATCTTATCAAGAAGACTTAGCCAAAGCGTATTACCAAACAAGAGATCAACGTTTTCACACGCCAAGCTTTGTTGTCGGAATTCTGGTCTCAGTTATCTTTTGGCAAATTGGGTGAGAAACAACCTATGAAACGGAAGTGCCAACTAGTAAAGCCCTTGATTTAGCCAAGAAGCAAAACCTTTGCGCTGATTCGATGATATCGATATAAATACTCAATGATTGACGCGTTATATTTGGTATTTTCTATTGAATCTTGGGAGCACGTTGCAATATGGGGAAGTTAAGGCCTTTTACACAGCAAGATTATCCGTTATTGATTGAGTGGATAGACTCAAGTGAGCTGAATTACTTGTGGGGTGGACCCAAGTTTGAGTTCCCTTTAACTCTTGAACAAATCTCCGAGCATTGCCTGTCTTCTGAAGTGCTTCCTTTTGTCTTCGAGGTTAATGGGGTAAATGCGGGTTATGTGGAGCTATTTCGAGTTTCAGAATCTCATTTTAGAATATGTCGAGTCTATATTTGCTTCGGCTTTAGAGGGCAAGGTATATCTAAGGCTATGTTGACTCAACTTATTGAGTTAGCTCAAGAAAAATATAATGCATCTAAGTTAAGTTTAGTTGTGTTTGAGCAAAACCATGCCGCTAGAAATAGTTACGTATCGTTAGGGTTTCATGTTACTTCGGAACAGTCTGATGTGAGACTCTTTGAAGGTAAACCCTGGACACTTCTCGGTATGGAGAAACTGCTATAACCAAGCCAGTGTGTAACGATTCTTTGTGAAGTGTCTAGTTAGAGCATATCCACTTACATTCAGGAATTAGAATGAGTAAAACAGTTTACGTCGCGGGAAGCTTCAAAAATTTGGCCCGAATGCAGGCCATTCGTTCTCAGTTAATGGGAGAGGGCGTTGAAGTATTGATATCAGAGCCCCAGCAATCTGGTGGCATTAATGGATGCTTAGAGCGTATTAAGCAGTCAGATATGACCTATATCCTTAACTTTGAAGGCTATGTAGGAAAAAGCGTGGCTCTAGATATTGGCTACGCCTTAGGGCTAGGAAAGCCTGTGTATGCACTAGAGCCGATATCTGATCCCGATGTATCTCATCTACTCACCAAAATCCTCACTCCGGAAATGATGCTTCAAGAGCTTAAGTAGAGAGGATTGGCTGTCAAGGTTTGACGCCAGGCTATCGAGTTCCTATTAACTTATGAACTAAGAAGAATTGAAGTTTCGATAAGATGCTGGGAATGATCGATAAACTGAGGGAAGCTAGTCGTCACCAATTTGAACTTATCATCCAAGCTATCGCATTGGCTCATTTCGGTGAAAGAAGTCACCGCACTCGTGGTATTTTCGCTGATAAAATCTTTTAAAGTGTTTAGATCGATTTTGCTAGCGATTTCAACTTTATTTATCGCCGTGTGGATCATGTCCAATGTAATTGAAGTATTGTTTTGCATGCTCATCATTATTAGTTTCACTTAAGTGAATTTTTGTACAGAACATACGACAAGCGAGTTCGATTGGAATTGATTAGGATCAATTTCCAATCAAACAATTCAATATAAAACAGATTGATTAAACACAAATATTGTTAGTTGCTGAGCCATTGGTTTGGTGCTGATGTGCGCTAGTTTGTATGACAAAAAGCTACGAAAGTTCTTCAGACATGCCTTTCAAGTCACATTCGATTTCATACACCAGTTCAGATACCTTGGTCGGGCGCAAGATATATTCATCAGGTACTTGGAAGCGACAAGCCATCATGGTGTTGTACATCTCCCAATGTTTTAATAAGCAAACCTCTAAAGAGTCAGTTTCATCTGCCCAAGTTTCTTTCATAAATGGCGTTAAGCTGGCGGCACCATGTGCATACATGATCATTTGCCACTTAATTTCCCATATCTTGATTTGAGCTTCTGGATGCTGCTCGTTGTATTGTTCTGCCAACTGAAAAACAAGCTGTTCAATTTCGCCAGAATTATCAATGAAGTAGTCGAAGAGCGCGTCTTCTTGTCTGACTGCATCGGCGATAAGCTGCATTGGCTGTTTGAATTCGAGCATATGTGCCAATAGTCGAACAGAAAAGTTGTATAGCTTGACGTTCGAACTGACATCAGCAGGCATATGTTGAATGATCGTTCTGATGTACTTTTCCATGTATAGGTGTAAGCCATCACTGATCGCGTACCAAATTTGCTCTTTGCTGCCGAAGTGGTGGCGGATCAAACTATGGGAGACACCTGCTTTCTCGCTGATGTTTCTCAGTGATACCCGCTCATAACCTAACTCACAGAACAGCTCGGTAGCGACACGCATAATCTCGCATTTGGTTTTTTCTGCATCCTGAGCACTTCTACGGCCTTGTTTTCTTTCAGTCATAATTCTCGTCAATCTCGTGGAACGCTTTCTTTCTACCAGAAATTTCGCTTCATTTCATCAAAGAACACATAAACAGTATAGATCGTTTAATTATTATATTGCACGCGTGGAAAATAAATATTGATCTTGGGCATAATCTTTATATACTGCACAGGTGTGTAATAAACAAAGATGCTCAATCATGAACACATCATCAGAAAAAATAAAACCCGCAATAAAACTCTTAGTTGTCGGAGCCATCGCAATAGCGGTTGCTGGCTGTAACAAAGCGAACTCTGAAGTTAGTGAGCCAGTTGTGAAGCCAGTGAAACTAATAGAAGTGCCTGATCTATCGTCTAATCACTACGACTCGTTTATCGCGACCATAGACGCGACAGACCGCGCAGCCTTGTCTTTTCAAGTAGCTGGTGAGATAGAAAGCGTAGAAGTACGTATGGGAACGGTAGTGAAAAAGGGACAAGTGTTAGCAAAACTAGACCCTACGGACTACCAACTGGCTTTTGACGCCCGCCTTGCGGAATACAACTTAGCCAAAACTGCCTTTGAGCGCGCAGCTCAGTTGCATGACAAAAAGCTGATTAGTGTTGATACGTTTGACCAAAATGAAACTCAATTTAAGGCAGCACAGGCAGCACTAGAGCAAGCAAAAACGGATCTCGAATACACACAAATTGTTGCGCCTTTTGATGGTGTTGTTTCCATTACCTTTAGTAAAGAGCACCAAGTTGTCGGTGCAAATCAGCCCGTTCTAAACCTTATCGACAACAGCGTTCTAGATGTTGTGCTGACGGTGCCAGTGAGCTATGCAGAGACATATGGCTTGGACCATATCGCCGATTCGAAATTTCAAGTTGTGATGGATAGTCACAAGCAAATTTCGATGCCAGCCCAATTCAAAGAGATTTCGACTCAACCTGACCCTGATACCAATAGCTATAAAGCGAGTTTGACGTTTAAGCGCCCTGAGCAGCTCAATCTTCTGCCGGGAATGACAGGGCAGGTCAAACTTCTTAACAACGAAGCGTCGGACGCATTCAAGATTGCACAAGCTGCTTGGGTGTCGAAGCAGCAAGAACAAGGGCAGCTATATCGTTTCGATACAAGCACTCAAACGCTATCTTTGGTTGATGTTGAACTAGATAGCAATGGAAACATTATTGGCGGCGTAACCAGTGGTGATCTGATCGTTCAAGCTGGTGTCGAAAACCTTTCACCGGGTCAGCAAGTGAAAGCATGGACGAAAGAAGGTGGTATTTAACATGCGTATCAAAACTTTTGCGCTAGCGGCAATCTCGGTCGGTTTTCTATCGGCTTGTACACCCGACTCGACACACCGTGAAGCAAATCCCTTAATGGTCGACACATTTAATGTTGCCGCCGCATCAGAAAGCCAATATCGCAATTTCAACGGGCAAGTGATGCCTGCTGAGTTAACCCCGCTTGCGTTTCGCTTAGATGGGGAAATTGCGTCTATTTTGGTTAAAGAAGGTGACAATGTCACTAAAGGCCAGACGATAGCAATGCTTGATGATGCGAAAACGAAGCAAAAACTAAATGACGCTCAAGCAAAGTATGAGCTTGCGCTGAAGCAGGTTAAACGTGGTCAGGATCTGCGTGCAAATAAGATGATCTCGCGCGCTGAACTTGATGAGCTAACTGCGAACTTCCAGCTAGCAGAAGCGAATCTCGGGTCAGCAAAGGCAACAATGAAATACATGCGCTTGCGTGCTCCTTTTGACGGCGTTGTCTCTTCTGTCGATAAGAAAAAGTTTGAGAATGTCTCGCCTGGTGAGCAGGTTTTTGCCATTTATCAAGACAACAAAGTTTACGTCAAGATAGAAGTGTCTGATTCGGTTCTAGCAATGTTAAACCCGGAAACTAACGCGCAGGAATATAAGCCAATGGCGACTTTTGCTGGTCATAATGGTAGCTATCCTATTGCGTATTATGAGCATACCAGTGAGCTTCACCCGCAAAGCCAGACCTATGAATTGTGGTTAAGAATGGCACAAACTGAGCAACCGATTCTGCCTGGTACTAGTGCAAAGGTTTCGGTTGATTTAGTTAAAGCTGGCCTGAATACATACAGAGCATTTCAAGTGCCAATGACCGCAATTGACGCGGGTAAACAAAGCCAAGAGTTCTATGTTTGGAAGCTTGAACAAGGTGAAGCACATCGTTATCCAGTGACTGTTGACCAAATTACAGGTAGTGGTGCCTTGGTTGGCACTGGCATCGAAACAGGCGACGTACTGATTAAATCGAACTTAAGAAAATTACGCGACGGTATGAAAATCAAGGGAGCTGAGCTGTGAGCATTGCTGAGTACTCGATAAAAAATAAAGTTATTAGCTGGTTGTTCCTAATCATACTGGCAATTGGCGGTTATACATCTTTCATGGATCTAGGGAGACTAGAAGACCCTGCATTCACGATCAAAGATGCGATGATTATTTCGACTTACCCCGGGGCAACGTCACAGGAAGTGGAGGAAGAGCTAACCTATCCATTAGAGAAAGAGATCCGCAAGCTACCTTACATCGATAAGATTACATCTACATCTTCTAACGGCATGTCTCAAATCATGGTAAGTATGGAGATGGAATACGGCCCGGACGAGCTACCGCAGATATGGGATGAAATGCGCCGTAAAATCAACGATCTAAGGCCGAATCTTCCTAGTGGCGTAAATTCGGTACAGATCATTGATGATTTTGGCGATGTGTACGGCATCATGATCATGCTGACGGGCGATGGCTATGATTACATTGAGCTTAAGCGTTACGCTGACTATCTAAGCCGAGAGCTAGAACTTGTCGATGGGGTTGGTAAAGTCGCCATAGCCGGAGATCAACAAGAGCAGCTATTTGTTGAAGTCTCACTGGAACGTTTGGCAGCGCTTAATCTGGATATGAATACCGTTGTCGGCCTCCTGAGCCAGCAGAACAGTGTTCAATCAGCGGGTGAAGTGATGGTTAATGGCCAAACATTAACGATTAGACCAAACGGAACAATGAGTTCAGAGCAGGAGCTAGAAGAGCTCATCATTCACGGTCGTGATACCGGCAATTTGATTCGCCTTAAAGACGTTGCAACGATTAGTCGTGGGATTCAAGAAAAGCCTTCAAACGTTGTGACATTTAACGGTAAGCCTGCCATTAACCTTGCGATCTCCTTTGGTGCGGGCGTCAACGTAGTCGAGGTAGGTAAAGCCTTAGAAACAGAGCTAGAAGCATTAGAAAATATCCGTCCTGCGGGTGTTGAGATTAACTACTTTTACAATCAGTCTGCTGAAGTGGAAAAGTCAGTTGATGACTTCATTGTTAGCTTAGGTCAAGCGGTTGCGATCGTTATCATTGTCTTGTTATTTGCGATGGGGTTACGTAGCGGCATCATCATTGGTGCGGTTCTACTGCTCACTGTTATGGGCACATTTATCCTAATGAAACAAAATGATGTCGAGCTTCATCGTATTTCATTGGGTGCACTCATCATAGCATTAGGTATGCTAGTTGATAATGCGATTGTTGTTGTAGAGGGTATCTTAGTTGGTCTGAAACGCGGCAAAACGAAAGTTCAGGCTGCGGTAGATATTGTTAAACAAACGCAGTGGCCATTGCTTGGTGCAACCGTCATTGCTATCACCGCGTTCGCACCTATTGGCCTTTCAGAAGATGCGACGGGCGAGTTCATGGGCTCACTATTCTGGGTACTATGCTATTCACTGTTTTTAAGCTGGATTACGGCACTTACTTTGACACCATTCTTAGCCGATCTACTGCTTAAAGAAGAGGAGAAGGGTGGCTCAGCAGAAGAGGTCGATCCTTACAAAGGCATCTTGTTTACCGTTTTTGGTGCCAGCTTGAAATTCGCACTTCGTTTCCGTTGGTTAACCGTTGTAAGTATGGTGGGTTTGCTAGTGGTCGCGGTGGCAGGCTTCGGTATGGTCAAGCAACAGTTCTTCCCACCATCAAACACGCCGATGTTCTATGTCGACATGTGGATGCCAGAAGGGACGGATATTCGCGAGACGATTGAAGAAACCAAAAAAGTTGAGAAGTACATTCGCGATCAAGACAATGTTGAGTTTGTATCCACAACAACAGGCCAAGGTTTACAGCGTTTTGCGTTGACTTACCAACCTGAAAAGAGTTACGAGGCGTATACGCAGCTACAGGTTCGCACCCAAGATCGTGAAACTATGTTTGAGCTACTGGAAGAGTTAGACAAAAACCTTTCAGTGACATTCAATCAACCGACTTTTCAGTTTAAATTAATGGAGTTCG
This sequence comes from Vibrio sp. SCP2, assembly GCF_059295395.1. NCBI lineage: Bacteria > Pseudomonadati > Pseudomonadota > Gammaproteobacteria > Vibrionales > Vibrionaceae > Vibrio > Vibrio sp. SCP2. The sequence goes on from NZ_JCAFVV010000001.1 coordinate 36,161, forward strand.
GCCCTTCACCGGCTTCTAAAATTGAAGCTAGGATTACAGGTCCAGATCCTCAAGTTCTACGAGATATCGCGCTACAAGTCGAAGATGTACTTTTGCAAGACCCTGGTGCGCGAAATGTTCGACACGACTGGCGTGAACGTACCAAAGAACTGGTTCCTCAGTTTAATGAATCAAAAGCACGTCGTTTAGGTATCTCTAAAGAGGAGTTATCCAATACGCTGCAAATGGCTTTTGGCGGCACACCGATTGGTTTACTTCGTGATGGCACACACATGCTCCCAATCATTGCTCGATTGCCTGAGCAAGAGCGTGTTGATTTTGAGTCATTGGCTAACGTTAAGATATGGAGCCCGAGTCTACAAAGCTATATTCCAGTAGAGCAAGTTATCGATGGCGTTGCGCTTGATTGGCAAGAGCCACTTATTCAGCGCAGAGACAGAAAACGTACGCTGACAGTGCTAGCTGACCACGACGTATTGGGGCATGAAACACCAGCGAGCTTATTTAGTCGAGTTAGACCACAAGTAGAAGCGTTGGCGCTGCCAGAAGGCTACTCAATTAGTTGGGGTGGTGAATATGAGTCGTCAAAAGACGCTCAAGAGGCGCTGTTCGGTTCCTTGCCGATGGGCTACCTATTGATGTTCATTATTACCATGCTGCTATTTAACTCGTTTAGAAAGCCGTTGGTTATTTGGTTTACCGTTCCGCTGTCAATCATAGGTGTGTCTATTGGTTTACTTGCGACAGATATGCCGTTTAGCTTCACTGCCTTCTTAGGTCTACTGAGCCTAAGTGGCATGATCCTGAAAAATGGCATCGTGCTGCTTGACCAAATCAACATTGAACTACGCTCTGGTAAAGATCCATATCAAGCCGTGTTTGATAGTGCGATATCACGTGTACGTCCCGTAAGTATGGCGGCATTAACGACCATTCTAGGGATGGTACCTCTAGTGTTTGATGCATTTTTTGGCTCCATGGCGATAACTATCATGGCCGGTTTAGGCTTTGCAACAGTATTAACACTGATCGTTGTACCTGTTCTGTTCGCCATCTTTTATCGAATCAAACCATCCACTGCCGGGTAATTCATGGACTGAATAACGATTCGCTTTAAGCCAGCCCGGATTTTTATCCGGGCTTTTTTGTGCGTTAGTTTTGGATGTCTTTATTATTTCATCTATCAATAATGGTTATTATTAAAAACTTGTTTTATTCATACTAAAGTATAATTAGAAAATATGTGTTTAATGTCATTTTATTCAGAGATTTAAATAGATTGGCTGATAGTTCTATTAAATTAAATTGCGTTTTAATCAGCCTAAAGTCAATGTCCGTTAGTAACAAAATAGTCATAAAATCCGGATTGATAATGAGTGCGAATAGCAGTTGTTCAATGAGTGATGAAGACTAATGAAATGAGTGTAATTCAAATAAAATCTTTATTAAACAATATGATAGAGTTTAATGATTTACATGTTTATAACAACAAATCCTTTGAAAACATAAACTTAAGTGGAGTTAACAATTAAATAACATTACATTCTATATGAGACATTGTTCAACTTTATGCACATAATTTCGAAAAGTATTTGAACTGTAATAAATAGGCATTAGTTTTGATAATTAAAAGACGCAAGAAAAGTCTTACAAGAATTTATTAATGACGTTGGTTGGTGCTTAATGGCAAGCACCAATAAAAGAAAACCGTTTGGTTATTTATTGCTGTTAAGAATGGAGTCTCTTAATGAAAAAAATCGCTTTGATCACAGGATCTAAAGGCGGAATTGGTTCTGCTATTACTACTCAATTGGTAAATGATGGCTACCGTGTCATCGCTACTCATTTCACGGGTAAAAAGCAATGTGCTCAAGAATGGTTTAACGAAAAAGGTTTCAATGAAGACCAAGTGCGTCTGTTTGAACTTGATGTTACTGATACCGAGCAATGTGCAGAGCGTTTAGCGAGTCTGCTTGTGGAAGAAGGTACCGTTGATGTTGTCATCAACAATGCTGGAATCACGCGAGATGGCACGTTTAAAAAGATGACGGCTACCGCATGGAAAGACGTTATCGAAACGAACTTGAACAGCGTGTTCAACGTTACTCAGCCGCTGTTCTCTGCAATGTGTGAGAAGGGTAATGGTCGAGTTATCAATATCTCTTCGGTTAACGGTATCAAAGGTCAGTTCGGCCAAACAAACTACTCGGCTGCCAAAGCGGGCATGATCGGCTTTTCCAAAGCACTAGCAGCGGAAGGTGCTCGTTCAGGTGTGACAGTCAATGTCGTTGCTCCTGGCTACACAGGTACGCCAATGGTAGAAGAGATGAAACCAGAAGTCCTTGAATCAATTAAAGCTCAGATTCCAATGCGTCGCTTAGCGACTCCAGAGGAAGTGGCTAAATCCGTTTCTTTCTTAGCAAGTGAAGCTGGCGCCTACATTACAGGGGAAACACTCTCTGTAAATGGCGGCTTACACATGCATTAAGGAGAATGGATCATGGAAAAAGTATTTATTGTTGGTGCTAAGCGTACCCCGATCGGCGCTTTTGGCGGTTCACTGAAAGATATTTCAGCAGGTAACTTGGCTTCAATTGCTATCAAAGCTGCTGTCACAGAAAGTGGCGTGAATGTTGACTCTATCGATGAAGTTATTGTGGGCAATGTGGTTGGGGCTGGTCAAGGTATGGGTGTTGGCCGTCAAGCGGCAATTTACGCTGGTATACCAAACGAAGTACCTGCTTATTCACTGAATATGGTGTGTGGTAGCGGAATGAAAACCGTTATGGATGCAGTAAGCCATATCCGCTCTGGTGATGCTCAAGTCGTCGTTGCTGCAGGTGTCGAAGTGATGTCTCAGATTCCTTTCACTGTTCCTTCTGGTATTCGTGATGGCCATAAAATGGGCAATCTGAACCTGACAGACTTACTGATTAATGACGGCTTAACTGACGTTTACAACCAATACCATATGGGTGTGACGGCAGAAAATGTCGCGAAAGAAGTCGGCCTCTCTCGGGAACAGCAAGATGAATATGCCCTAGCGAGTCAGTTGAAAGCAGTTTCTGCAATTGAAGCAGGTAAGTTCAAAGATGAGATTGTTTCAGTTGATGTGAAAAAGCGTCGTGAAACGATTGTTTTTGATACTGACGAATATCCAAAACCAGAAGCAACATTAAGCGGATTAGCAAAACTTCGACCAGCTTTTGACCGTGAAGGTACGGTTACAGCGGGTAATGCCTCTGGTATCAACGACGGCGCGAGTGCAATTATCGTTGCGAGTGAGTCAGCGGTTAAACAGTATGGATTAACGCCAATTGCTGAAATCGTCAGCTACGCTCAGTCTGGTTTAGCGCCTGAAGTTATGGGGCTTGGTCCTGTCGAAGCAGTCACTAAAGCATTGGCAAAAGCTGAACTTAAAACCGACGATATTGATGTCTATGAGTTGAATGAGGCGTTTGCCGCCCAAGCGCTAGGTGTAATTCATCAGTTAGCAGACAAACATCAGGTATCTGTTTCATCCATCCTCGATAAAGCCAACCCAAATGGTGGAGCGATTGCCTTAGGGCATCCACTAGGCGCATCGGGTAACCGCATTCTTGTTTCATTAATCCATGAACTTAATCGCGGGCAAGGTCAATATGGTGTCGCTTCACTGTGTGTAGGTGGCGGTATGGGCACTGCAGTAGTAATCAAATCAATTAACTAAACCATTTAAATGGACTTAACTTAGGAGTGATACTCATGTACACAGATTTCTTCAAAACATTTACAGATCAAACTGAAAAAGGCCTAGAACCATACGTGAAGTTCAACAAGCTTGTGACGAAGAACGTCGAAGTGCTTACTGAGCTTCAACTAAATGCTATCCGCACTTACAGCGAAATGGGTCTAACGCAAATGAAAGCGGCAAGTGAAGTGAAAGACGTCACGTCACTCACTGCATTCAATAGCCAGCAACTTAATGTGCTGACTAAGCTATCTCAACAGATGATGGACGACAGCAACAAGCTGCAATCTATCGCCAAAGAGTTCAAAGATGATGTTGAGCAAATGACATCGGAAAACCTTAAGACAGTGACTCCAGCATAACACTGACTTCTCTGCCGCCGAAAGGCGGCATTTTTCCGATCTTAGGAGTAGCAATATGTTACAACACTTCTTTTCGGACTACCTTGTTAAGCTCCAAGAAACCAATCAAAAATGGTGGGAAGATCTAGAACTCAGCAGGGCAGCCGCGAACTCTCCCCTCAATAAAGCAATGCAAGAGGTTAACTTAGAAGATACAACCAAGCTCTTCGAAAGTGCCGCAAATCAACCCGCTGCATTGCTAAAAATTCAAGCAGACTGGTGGCAGCAGCAGTTACAAATTTGGCAAAACGTTGCACTAACTGCCAATACAGAAGAAATTGTTAAAGCAGAAAAAGGTGATAAACGCTTTGCACACGAAGAGTGGCAAAACGACATCTTCTTCAACTTCATCAAGCAGTCTTATCTTCTATTTAGTAAAACTTACCTAGAGACGATAGAAAGCATCGAAGGTCTGGATGAGAAAAGCAAAGAACGTATTAGCTTTTTCTCACGACAGGCGATCAACGCAATGTCTCCTAGTAACTATATCGCCACTAACCCAGAGCTGCTTAAGCTAACGTTAGAGCAAAATGGCGAAAACCTACTCGCTGGTTTAGAGCAGCTGAAAGAAGACGTAGAGTCGAGTGCCGATATCCTTAAGATTCGAATGACCAACAACAACGCCTTTCGAATCGGAGAGGATATTGCCAACACGCAAGGTGACGTTGTCTTCCAAAATGAGCTGTTTGAGTTGATTCAATACCGCCCAATGACGGAAAAAGTTAACGCAACACCTCTATTGATCGTGCCTCCGTTTATCAACAAATACTATATTCTTGATTTACGTGAGAAAAACTCAATGGTTCGCTGGCTCCTTGAGCAAGGACATGCCGTATTTATGATGTCGTGGCGTAACCCTGGCAAAGAGCAGCGTAACGTTGAATTTGGTGACTATGTCACTGATGGCGTCGCAAAAGCCGTATCGGCGATTGAAGACATCACAGGGCAAGATCAAATCAACGCGGCGGGTTACTGCATTGGTGGTACAGTGCTGGCGTCTACGATTGCCTACTACGCGGCGAAGAGAATGAAAAAGCGCATTAAGAGTGCCTCCTTCTTCACTACGCTATTAGATTTCTCTCAGCCTGGAGAAGTTGGCGCGTATATCAACGACACAATCATTAATGCAATTGAAGCTCAGAATAGTGCCAAAGGTTACATGGATGGCCGCTCTCTAAGTGTGACCTTCAGTCTTCTGCGTGAAAATAGCCTCTATTGGAACTACTACGTTGATAACTATCTAAAAGGGAACAGTCCAGTCGATTTCGATCTGCTGTATTGGAACAGTGACAGTACCAACGTAGCTGCAGACACTCACAACTTCATGTTACGTGAACTCTACTTAAACAATAAGTTGGTAGAAGACAAGGGCGTGAAAATAGGTGGAGTTTGGATCGACCTAAATAAGATCAAAGTGCCGAGCTACTTTATCTCAACAAAGGAAGACCATATTGCATTGTGGCAAGGAACCTATCGTGGCGCGCTAAATGTCGGTGGCAACAAGACATTCGTGCTTGGTGAGTCTGGACACATTGCAGGTATCGTCAATCATCCGGCAAAAGGCAAGTACGGTTTTTGGACCAATGATTCTTTGGATGACAGTGCTGATGAATGGTTAGCAAACGCAGATCATACTGAAGGCTCTTGGTGGACACATTGGGATCAGTGGCTACTTGGCTTTAATCCCGATGAGCAAGTTGAACCGTTCAAAGTAGGTAGTGAACAGTTCCCTGTATTGGGTCCTGCGCCTGGCAATTACGTCAAGCAGGTCTTGCCAATCAAAGAAACAAACTAGATTGTCTCTTATAAACAAAAGCCTCTAGCTTCTCAACGCTAGGGGCTTTTTTATTTGTAATACTTTTCGTTATCTGTTTAATTAAATCAATCATACCAATCGCATTACTTAGATGTTCGGCAAGAATGAGCAGATAATTAGTGTGATTGGTATTAAGTCAGTCGAGGGGAAAGGAATGAAAACAATTGGCATAATTGGCGGCATGAGTTGGGAGTCAACCGCGACTTACTACCAGCAATTAAATGAAGGTGTTAAGCGTGCTAAAGGTGGGCTGCATTCAGCGAAGATGATTTTAAACAGTGTCGATTTTGCCGAGGTAGAGGCGTTACAACGAAGTGGAGATTGGCAAGCCAACGCAAGCATTCTTTGCCAAGCCGCGCAATCTATTGAAAAGGCGGGGGCTGACTTCATTCTCATCGCGACTAACACCATGCATAAAGTGGCAGAGCAAGTTGAAGAGTCTGTTTCAATCCCTTTGCTGCATATCGCCGATGCGACAGGCGTTGAGTTACAGCAGCGCGGCATCACGAAGATAGGTCTCCTTGGCACGGCATTTACCATGGAGCAGACTTTTTACAAGCAAAGACTGACTGATAAGTTTGGCATCGAGGTCGTTGTTCCTAATGGCGTACAGAGGAAGCTCGTTCACGACATCATTTATAACGAGCTTTGCTTAGGAGAGATCAACAGGCGATCTAAAGATGATTATCTCACTATAATTGATGACCTAGCCGCATCAGGAGCAGAAGGGGTGATCTTAGGCTGCACTGAGATTGGATTGCTTGTAGAGCAAAGTGATACTCAGGTTCCTTTGTTTGATACTGTTGCAATTCACGTTAATGCAGCAGTCGAAGAGGCGCTGAAATGAACCGGAACGTTTGGCTGTTGTCATTATGTCAAGCTCTGCTGATGACCGGAAACATTCTGCTGATATCGGTTATTGGGCTAGTTGGCAAAACGTTAGCGCCTAGTTCTAGCCTAATTACCTTACCCGTTGCATTACAGTTTCTAGGTCTAATGAGTGCGACCATTCCCGCCTCTCTCATCATGGGCAAACTGGGTAGGAAGAAAGGATTTAGCATAGGTAATCTGGTCGGCATTACTGGGGCTTCGATAGCGACTTATGCATTGGCGCAACAAAACTTTTCAATGTTTTGTGTCGGAACATTTTTATTGGGGATTGGTATCGGTTTCGGGACCTTATATCGTTTCGCGGCAATCGAAGTCTGTGATGAGAGCGCAAGACATAGGGCGATTTCAATCTCGATGGCTGGTGGCGTGTTAGCCGCGATGCTAGGGCCGAACCTAGCAGTCTATTCGCAGCAGTGGTCTTCTGATGGACTCTACGTTGGCGCGTTCATGTCCTTAATCGTCCTTAATATTATTGCGCTGTGTTTACTGCAAACCATTCGTTTTCCCGCGCCGATTGAGCAGCATGAGCAGGCTGTTTCTGAACCGCTTAGCGAGATTATGAAAGCGCCAAACTTCATGATCTCAGTGTTTGCAGCGATGGTTGCTTATGCGGTGATGAATATTTTGATGACGGCGACACCTCTTGCCATGATAGGTTGTGGTTTTGATTTTAACAAAGCGGCTGGGGTGATTGAGTGGCATGTGCTTGGTATGTTTGTTCCCGCCTTTTTCACCGGAAACCTGATAGAACGATTTGGCGCAAGAGCAATGATTCTTGCGGGAGGCTTACTGTTTGTATTATGTATTGCCATCAATATACATGGGCAATCCATTTGGCACTTTAGCTTGGCCCTGATTCTTTTGGGGGTGGGGTGGAACTTTATGTTCATTGCTGCAACTGGGCTGTTCAGTCAGTCATACAAGCCCCAAAACAAATCAAAAGCGCAAGCCTTCAACGAGTTCTTTGTATTTAGCTGTGTAACCGTAACCGCTTTAATGTCTGGTTGGTTAGAGTCAACGGTTGGGTGGCAAACGATGAACGTTTATGTACTACCTTTCGTTCTCGCCGTGATAGCTATCTTTGGTTTTAACACCTATAGGGCTAATAAGGCAGTTGCATAAGAAAATAAGGTTAAAAACAAAGGCAGAGGATAAAACCTCTGCCTTTATATTAGAATGGGAACTTGTTTAGTTCTTCTTTAATTATTTGGTCAGCGATGTATTTGTGCGCCGCGGTTGTTGGGTGAGTTACGCCCCAAAACACGTATTTATCTGAACCGTGATGAGCACAATCGCTAGTGAAGCTATGGCTGTATAAATAATCAAGTGCCGAACTTCTATTGATGTTTAAACAAGCATCCTTGGCATTGGCAAATCCATGCTCTTCAGGTTTACTGGTCATTGCGTTGAACAAGGTATTTGCATCGTAGAGCACTACATTCATACCTTTATTTTTGTATAAATCTGCTTGTTCTTTGATAAAAGCATTAAACGCCACAATTTTTGCACGAACTTTTTCTATCTCTTGTTGAGTTGAGTACTTGAACTGAGGAGCCTTGGTCGCATCTGGTAGTGTCAGTAAGATCAGGTGTTGCGCCCCTGCATCGCGCAGTCTGATTAGGGCACTACTTAGATCCGCTTTGACGTCAGAGACTTCGCGGTCGTAGTTCATGAAGTCATTTAAGCCAAACTCAAGGGTAAATAAAGTGTTTTTAGGATCATAGTTTTTGGCTATCTTCATATATGTAAGATAGGAAGTGACCTGATCATAAATCCCTGTTAATGCAACGTATTGATTTGTACCCGCAGCGCCACCGACAGACCAATTGTAGAGTGGAACATCTTTGGCCTCAGCTAAATACTCTGTCCATACAAATCCATTTGAGAAGTGACCTAAGAACCAAGAGTTAGCGTTAGGGAATACCCACTGCGAACCATTAAATAGATTTCCAGTGTCAGAAAGGCTATCACCAAATGCGACTAAGCGATTTATCTTACTGTTCGGTGTTGTGTCATTTGTCCATATAGAATGGTTGTAAGAAAAGCGATTATCCGAAGCGTAATAGAGCATGTCTGCCGTATCATGGCTAACATTAAGTGTTTCTTGACAGCGTTGCTTGATTTCTGACTGAGGTGTGTTGGTGTAGAACATATTCTTAAATGACACTGACGACCACCAATACCCGTTTACTTTTAGGTAGTCTCCATTTTCATCTAGAGCCCATTCCCATGATGTTGCTGGGTCGTCATGAGTTTGAGCAGGGCGATACCAGCATCTAACGTAGGTGTATGTTTCATCGTTTTGAACAGACGCTGCGTATGCCGCTGTTACGGCCTCAGGCGTGGTTGGTTGTTCAGCGGAGATGGCTGGAACTGCAATTAACGAACTAGCCAATAAAAGTGCATTCTTCATAAAACGTTCTCGTAATTGTTGGTTAATAGAGTATTAACTCCTCTGACCTGTATCTCACATGAGAATGTGTTTAGTCAAAGAATTGGTTTTATGAATGTTTATAAAGGTGAACTAAGATCAAATTATTTTCTTATTAAGAAATTACTAAATTTGATTTTTCGATTATTTATTCTACTAATTTAGAAAATGCAATTTAAGGTGTGATTAATTTAACAAAAGCTAATGTAATTATTCGCTAGTTTAAAATTAACAGATTGAAAATTAAACAACAATAGCTCTCAATAAATTTAATATGTCAATGTGAGGTTTTGTCCGTTAATAATAATTGTAGCTTTATTGATAACTGTTAAAGGAAGTAAAAAACATGTGCGAAAACAAGAACATTTCGCATTGTATTCTATTTATTAACAGGAAGAATAACGTGAATAAGAATAAGGTTTTTAAAACATCGTTAGTCGCTAGTTCAATTGTCTTTAGCATGGTGCAATCTAATGTATATGCAGCGGTAGATATTTTAGATATTAAACTTCAAGGTCAAAGCTGTGAGGTTGGCTTTAGACCAATTACCTCTGAAGAAATCATGCCAATTAAATCTGATTTAGTAGGTCAAATGGGACCATGGCAAATCACAAATATTGCCGATGGCTATGTCTTGATGGGGTCAGGGTACAATGGAACTATCAAGCAAGACAGGTTAGCGGGTACAACATGGTGTACCTACAACACGCCACCAGACCACAGTATCCCGGACTACGCAGCGCTTGTAGTGCCTGAAAATGATGAAGCTCATACTGAATGGTATCTAGTCAATAAGAAAGAGTTTTATCAACCGCTAGCATTGCTGGCTCATTATCTTGGCTTTGGCTGGGCTGGTGGTACAGGCAGCAAATATGTCGGCGACGATATGATCACGTCTACCGATGGGTTAGGAAACTATGATATTGATGCGGACAATTCTGGCTCTTGTGAAGGCTACCGATGTAACGAACGTTTAAAAATGGATATATCTGGTTTTGAATATCACATTGATCCGGAAACGTTCAATGCTGGCCAAATAACTCAATCAGATAAAGAACTGATCGGTCGTCGCTCAGAGGTTGTGACCAATGAATCTGACCTCGAACAACAATATCGAGTGACCTTTAAGTACGAGAAATCGACAAATTGGTCCAAAACAGACACTTATGGCTTAAGTCAAAAAGTCTCAACCAAGAACAAGTTTAAGTGGCCTCTTGTGGGTGAAACTGAGTTGTCGATAGAGATTGGAGCCAACCAAAGCTGGGCAACGACCAACGGAGACTCAGAGTCTAAAGGGATCTCCAATACGATTGTTGTTAACGTTGCGCCAAATACTAAGCAAGAAGTCTTTATGGAGGTTTTCCGCTCTTCAATCAGTTACCCGTACACGTTTAACGCTGAGTTAAGCTATGAACTGGCATTAACGGGTTTTATGCGTTGGTCTGGAAATGCTCTGAGTCACCATCCTGATGATCGACCTACCTATACTGCAAATTGGGTTATTGGGCGCAATGGAGGTAACGACAAAAGCCTAAAGTACCAATATGAACATCGCAATATTCCGTCAACTTCGAACGAATGGGATTGGCCTTGGCTGCTAAGAGAATATGGTGCTGACAATGTGAAAAGTTTACTAGGCCAGGTTCTCAGACCAATACAGACGAAAATTACCGGTGAGTTTTTTGCTGATGCATCTTTTGGTTCTGATGTGAGATTTGGCAAGACGATTCCTTTAGGAAGTCGAGTTAAGCGTTCTGCAGAGTATTCGTTAACAGATGAAGAGTTGGAGCAATATGGTATTAAAAACTTCAGTGTAGAAGTTGTGCCAGTACCGAAACTCTAAGAAAAAAGCGCGGCTCTTGAGAGCCGCGCAAAACTTCACATGGAAGTATGGGAATAGGGAGAAACAGGTCGGTTATTAAAGATCGACGACAATGGTTTTTGTGGTTTTGCTTCCGCTGTCATCCATAACGGTCATTTTCACTTCATGTTTTCCATAGCTCGGGAAAATCTTAGTAAAAATACGTCCACGTTTGACTTTACCGTTTGGAAGAACCCACTCAGTGTCAACGATACGGCCATCAGGGTCGTGGCTTGTTGACCACATAGTTACCCAACGTCCAAGGTGAACGTACTTCGCGTTGGCAACAGGTAACATATTTGGAGCAACAACTTCTACTGTTTGACTACTTGTGTGGCTGGCACCTTGGTTGTCAGTAACAGTAAGCGATACAGTGTAAGAGCCAGAGTCTGAATATTTCCATTTAGGGGAAGCGTCCGTGCTGGTTTCGCCGTTACCAAACTCCCATAGGTAAGCAGATATCTCACCATCCGAGTCAACACTAGAGTTCATTGCAGCAATATCAAGACCGTTTACTGAAAGCTCGAAGCTAGAAACAGGCGGTAGATTGGGTTGCTGAACTTTTGAAAGTTTAATCACACCGTATTTGTTTGAAGGATCTTGCTCTATAACTTCAATGGTTACACCAAATTCAGTTAGCAAACGACCTGAATCAGGTGCCCCTGGATTGGAATAATCTTGGTCATCCGAAAATGAACTATTGGCAATGAGGCTGACATCTTCCAGTACATCCCCATCAGCATTTACAAGTCGCATAGTGGCTTGGTCTTGAAGTGAGAATGCTGCGTCGCGAACTTGGTAACGAGTTTGTGCCGCTGTACCTGACTTATCCCAAACCATCGCATTTTGGTCAGCATCGACAACGCCAAGCCAGCCTTCACCCGGATGTTTACCAACCGCATTGTCTGTCATCGACTCATCAACGTACCAAACGATCAGACCTGGTTCGAAAGACATCATCTGGCCGAAACGTTTGATGTTCTTTAGCCCTTCATCCACGTCTGCATGGCTACGCCACTGGAGTAGATAGTAGTGCGGGGCTTCATTGAAGCCATCATTTAAACGGTATCCATTAAGAGCGAAAGTAGATTGTGATTCTGCGTTGTCGAGAGAAGAAATTGTATCATCAACATCTAAAGCAATGTTGTCTACATGAAGACCTTCCATCGCCAGGCCGCCATCCGTCACGTAGTCGAAACCAAGGTTAACTTGTTGTCCGGCCCATTGTGTGAGGTCGAATTCAGCGTCAACCCAGCCTTTCGAGTCGCCTGCGATAGCAGGAACTAAACCTGTGCTGTTAGGATCTTCATTTGTTGTAATATTGCCTGCAATCGGTTGGCCGTTGATAAGTACACGGGCAAAGTCGTAGTCTTTTTCAATCTGATACCAAGCTTTAAAAGTCAGCGTGATTTTGGAGGCAGCCGGCAACGTTACTTTTCGTTCCATGCTGTTTTTCAGATCGTCACCTTTACCGCTATGGAAGCCGAATTTACCTTCAAAAGGGGCAAGTCCTGCAGTACGTTTAAGAGGCAGGTCAACGCGAACCATGTTGGGTTTGTCGTTGTCAATTGTTTGATGCAGTTTGATTTCAAGTGGCTTATTATCGAGATCACTTAGAGTTACCACATCATTGGCCACCCAACGACCGCCAATAGAAGCCTGAAGGAACTGTTTAGCCCAAGAGCTGAATGCGGTTGGTTGTGTGCCGCCAATTTTACCTGCCCAGCTGCCTGAAGACATGATAGACCAGTACGATACAGGCTCTCCTTTACCAGTGTATTGAGTGTCGTACTCATCTGGTAATCCCAAGTCGTGACCGTACTCATGTGCACAAACACCAGCAGCAGCGTCGATAGGCTGAATCGTATAGTCAAATGCAGCGTATTGTCCGTTGAATCGACCAGGTACGGTGCTAGAAGTACCAGACAAGACGTGATACTTACCTAGATTGTATCGGTGAGACCATATTGCATTGGCTCCGAGTACACCACCACCAGCTTCTTCGCCCACTGACGCATGGAAAACCATCAAATGATCGATTACACCATCGGGTTCGCGGAAGTTGCCATCACCGTCGTAGTCATAGCGATCTTCAATGTCATAGTCGGCTAGATTAATGGTTGGGTCATTCGCAAGTTGGTTAAGTGCTTCACGAACCAACTCCTGCGCATTTTGGTCATTGTCTGTAGTAGGGGAGTTACCTCCATAAAACGAGGCATTATTTTTGGCTCGATACCAACCAGCGGCTTGACCATAAACACTGTAGCTATCACCAGATTCTTGTTCGTAATACTGGCGCATCGAAATGAAATTCTCACCATTTGGCCCAGTATAGCCGCTATCAGAGAACAGAAGTTCTTGATAGTGGCTTGGCTCGTATCGGTCATAGAGCATTTCAGTATGCTCTTTCGTGAGCCTATTTTCATCCCAAGGTAAATCTGGAAAGTCCACCAATACGGCTAAAACTTTGTCCGTTCTTTTGTTGTTAGCATCGAACGAAAAGACGTGAGCTCTTCGCAAGCCTTTATCAAACTCAATTGACTTAAGGATTTTGGCACGTTGTTCCAACGCTTTCTTGCCAAATTGCGCGTCGCCCTTAAATCCTCGGTTTAGTTTTCCATCGATAAACTTATCTAGCGCTATTTGACGCTCTTCTATAGAAGCATCGGGATTAAGTTTCCCTTGGGCAACAAGCATTTCAATGACTTTGTCTTCATTAATGACACCCAGATCGATCGGAGTCTGAGCGTGACCACTTGTGCTAAATAGAGTGAACACTGCTGATGCCAACAGTGATTTCCTCATCATTTTCATTATATTTCCTTATTAATTTTTATTGCCAACAATCTGCCAAATAGCAGACACAACGACGCTGTTAGCACCAATAATCGAGCACCTAAAGTTTGGTGTGAGATATTAGCTAACGGGAGTATCGTTATTCTTTTGCTGAAATACAGTCGGTACTTTTTTTGTCAGAAGGATCTTCTTTATGGGATTGCTTTGAGGTTTTAGAAAATTTCTGAGAGAGATATATTTGTAATGACTCTTGCTTTTCAATTTCGCTTTGGTCTTCACAAATAATACCTTGTTTGATAAGTGATTCTAGCAGTCGCTCGTCATCAATGCCGCCTGAGATTGCAGATGAACAAACTAGAATTAATAACCCACTGACTGATTTCATATTATTATTTATAACGCTGTGTTTTGTAACAAAATATAATTAATTTAACCCAAATGTAACTGTGTGGGATCTCATTGGTGGGTCTATGTCTTCTTATCAACATAAAAAGTGAATATAAAACAAAGGCTCTATTAACAAATCAATCGTATATATATTCTATTATAAGGAATAAATAACTGGCAAATATGTAAGTTACATATTTACAGAACAGATTCGGGCCATATATCTAGGGCGTGAGTATTAGTGTGCATTAAATTAGTGAATTAGACTTTACTTAGTTATTTTGTCTAAATTTTGAAACACAAATATTTAAAAGTTTGAAGTTGCATTCGTACTGTAACTCAACGCATTGATTTATATTTGTCATATATATGGATGTTAAGGCGAAAACTACCTTCGTGGAGAGCCAAAGTCTGAGCGTCTATACTGATAAAGGGAACTGATGTACGGAGGCTAGTATGAGCATAGCGAACCGATTAGACCACTACTTGAATGAACACAATATACCATTCCAAACTGTCCAACATAGTCACAGTCAAAGTTCACTGCAAAGTGGTGTGGCGGCCGGGATTCCTTTAGTTTCTTTAGCTAAGGGCATCGTATTAGAGGATCATGATGGTCATCATATGATGGCAGTGTTGCCCGCCAAAAATAAGATTAGCCTTTCAAGGCTTAATGAGGAGTTGAACGCGAGTTTTCATCTTGTCAAAGAGAAGCAACTGTACGAGATGTTTGAAGACTGTGAGAACGGTGCGGTGCCACCAGTTGGGAGCGCATATCATATGTCGATGACGTTCGATGAAGTGTTAACCCGCCAAAACTACGTTTACCTTGAGGCAGGAGACCACGAAACCTTGATTAAGCTTGACCAAGAGTCTTTCCAAAGATTAATGGGTGAAAGTAGAATGATGAGGTTTAGTAGTGAGATCTTTCATTAGAAGTTATTCTTTTGTATTGGTTAAGTTGTGACGAAGCCACCTTTCAAAGGTGGCTTCTTTTAAGCTGACTAAAAATTTTTGACTGAATATTGTATGCGAAGCAATACGTAATTTATTGAGTTAGAATTGCGCAGAAATAAGTTCAATTAATTCGTTTTCGGTTTCTGGCATTCTTTCTAATTCAACCGCACATGAAGCGCCACCTTTGAGCATGTAAGCACTTGTTGTGCAGTGGTCGTGATGAAACCATTTGCCATTAATGCAAACGTCAGTGTAGCAGCGAGGGTCTTTTTTTAATTCCATTTGATACTTCCTTGTTAATTCTCCGTTAACACAATAACAACATAACCTTACTAAAATTAGGGTAAAATGATCTAGATCAATTTAAATCCATGACTAGACCAAGGTAGTAGTGATCTCGCTTGCAGCAAAAATAAAAGGGGAGCGAAGCTCCCCAAATTTGATTCAATTAGATGTTTGCAAGCGATGGCTAGTCTTGAGCAAATCTGTAGGTGCGGTAACCGCCAATGAGGTTTCGCGCTTTGTACCCTTTATTCACCAATTGACGGTAAGCAACGTTACCACGTAACCCAACTTGGCAATAAATGACGATTTCTTTGTCTTTTGGTAACTCAGCCATACGTTGACGTAGTTGATCGACAGGAATGTTGATTGCTCCTTCGATAAATCCAACATTCTCTAGTTCACCGGGATTGCGAACATCAAGTAGCACTTGGTTATCGCTAAGCGAATCTATTTGATCATAATGTATCGGGGTTGAGTCACCTTGGATGATATTTGTGGCAACAAATGCAGCTTGGTTAATAACATCTTTGGCACTGCCGTAAGGTGGCGCATAAGTCAGTTCAAGGTGTTGAAGCTGTTCTACTGTCATACCTGCACGCTGTGCAACCGCCATTACATCAATACGTTTATCAACGCCATCTTTACCTACCGCTTGCGCACCAAAGATCTTGCCCGTTTTAGGGTCGAACAACATCTTGAATGAGACAATTTCAGCGCCAGGGTAATAGCTCGCATGGCTTGCTGTGTGAACGTAGACTTTTTCGTAGTCAATGCCTTCACGCTTAAGTTGCTTCTCGTTTTTACCTGTAGACGCCACTGCGAGATCAAAGATCTTACAGATAGCAGTGCCTTGGGTACCTTGATAGGTTTCTTGGCGTCCTAGCATATTGTCTGCGGCCATACGACCTTGGCGGTTGGCTGGGCCTGCAAGCGGTACTAATGTTTGTGAACCAGTGACAAAGTCTTTTTCTTCGACGGCGTCACCAACTGCGTAAATACTTGGATCGCTGGTTTGCATCATCTCATTGGTGTAGATACCACCTAGCTCACCAATTTGAAGTCCTGCTTCTTGAGCTAGCTTGGTTTCTGGACGTACACCAATTGCCATGATCAAAATATCTGTGGTTAAGGTTTCACCATTGTTTAGTGTTAGGTTTAGCTCGCCTTCGATGTGCTGATGTGCCGAATCTTCTCCAGACTCCAGTGAGGCGATATGTTCGTTAGCAACGTACTCAACCGCTTCAAGGGCAACCCCTAGTTTCAAGTCAATGCCTTTTTGCCTAATTTCAGCATGGGCAAAGCCTGCCATTTCGCGATCGACAGGCGTCATCACTTGGTCGGCCATTTCGATTAAGGTGGTTTTGATCCCTAGCTGATGGAAAGCTTCCATCATTTCAAGGCCAATAAAGCCTCCGCCAACCACGGTTGCATGCTCAGGCTTGTTCATTTGGATGGTATGAATGATGCGATCCATATCAGGAATGTTACGCAGCGAATGAGTGAGTGGGTTATCGATCCCCGGAATTGGCGGAACGACAGGGCCTGCGCCCGGGCTAAGCAATAAAAAGTCGTAGCTTTCTGTATACTCGCTGTTATCGATTAGATTTCGTACCGTAACTGTTTTACTGCTGCGCTCAATAGAGACCACTTCATTCATCACACGCACGTCGACATTAAAGCGAGCTAAGAAGCTTTCGGGAGTTTGCAGCAGTAATTTGCTTCGCTCTTGGATGTCACCCCCAATATGGTAAGGAAGGCCACAATTTGCGAACGAAACGAATGGACCTCGTTCAAACATGATAATTTCGGCATCTTCACTTAAACGGCGTGCACGAGCAGCAGCGGAAGCCCCACCAGCTACACCACCAACAATTAAAATCTTAGTCATATCAACCTCTGTTACTTAAACCCAAGCTTCTTTAGTACAACAACCGCAGGGCAGAATCCTGTGAACGCACTCTGAATCAAATTTGCTCCGACGAAAAGTGTCAACCAAACAAAGTTTGAACTGACTGTCATTGTCAGGCCGACTGATAAGATAACCATTCCACCGGCAAGAACTCGAATAGCATTTTCTAGTGTCATAACAAAGTATCCGTTTCATTCATGCATTGTTGGGATTTACTATAGAGTTATAAATTAGCATTGTCTAATGTTAATTTATCTAAATATTAAAAATCTAAATTAGCATTGACTAAAGTATGTTTATAAGTATCATCTAATATAGTTTAGGTATTTGGAGTGATTGTATGAACGTTGAATTTTCTGATTTAAAAGAGATGCAGAGCAATGCAGTAGAAGCCTCCGAATTACTCAAAGTGATGGCTCATCCAGAGAGATTGATGGTGTTGTGTCAATTGACTCAGGGAGAGGTGGGAGTTGGGGAGCTACAGTCGAGTTCTTCTCTTAGTCAGTCTGCTTTTTCCCAGCATCTAACTGTGTTGAGAAAACACAATTTAATCAAAGCGCGTAAAGAGTCTCAGCAGGTTTTCTACTCATTGTCTGATCCACGAGTCGAGACCCTAATTCAAACGTTACATTCCGTATTTTGTGGTAAGTAGTTTTAAGGTGATTGAAGAAATGAATATTCCTTGGGATTCCCTAGTTGGGGGAATGTTGCTTGGTATTTCGGCTGTATTACTGCTGCTGATAAACGGCAAAATCGCTGGGATTAGTGGCGTAATCAATGGCTTAGTTAGCCCCAAAGAGGGCGATTATTGGTGGAGATTGCTCTTCGCTATTGGCTTGATTACTGGTGGAGTGATCACTGTTTTGCTCACAGGGGGCGATGCGCCGGATACAAGCAATACCCCAATGATGGGGATTGTATTAGCTGGTCTGCTTGTTGGAGCAGGAACCCGCCTTGCCAATGGTTGTACAAGTGGACACGGGATATGTGGCATGGGCCGATTATCGAAACGCTCAGTCATCGCCACTTCAATTTTTATGTGTGTAGCCGCTGTCACGGTTTACGTGCGACTTCATATACTTGGGTAAGTGACAGATGAAATCGACTATTTTACGTTTAGCTCCGTTATTTAGCGGACTATTGTTTGGTGTAGGAATGACGGTGTCAGGTATGATCCAACCACAGAAAGTGGTCGGCTTCCTTGATGTAATGGGTGAATGGGACGCGAGTCTTGCTTTTGTCATGGGGGGGGCGTTGTTGGTGTTTATGCCTTTTTACTGGTTACACATCGAGAAAACCTCAAAGGCGATGGATGGTTCGCTTCTTTCAATCCCAACTCAAACTGACCTTGACGTCAGACTGGTTATTGGCGCAGCCGTATTCGGATTAGGTTGGGGGATAGCCGGTATATGCCCTGGACCTGCGGTGACAAGTTTGGCGCTTGGTAATAGTGATATATTGTTATTTTTCAGCTCGATGCTTCTAGGTTCGCTATTCATTAAGGCGTTAGATTCATCAACTCAAAAGTCCGTCTCACCGATTAAAGCGAATTAGTGCGTTAGGAGAACAGAATGAATAGAAGTTCGACCAAGGATGGTGTCGTTCATTCGATAATGAACAGCTTCTTTCCGCCCATTATCATTGTTTTTTTATTAGCAGTTGGTGCGGTGTCTCTATGGCTGACTCCTAAAGAAGAAGATCCTCAAATTGTAGTGCCAATGGCGGATGTGCTGATTGAAGCGCCAGGTTTAAGTGCACAACAAGTTGAAAGACAGGTGACCGAGCCACTCGAAAAATTGCTCAGCCAAATTGATGGCGTTGAGTACGTTTACTCTTCTTCATCAGATGGCGCCGCACAGGTTATTGTTCGATTCTTTGTCGGCGAACCGCGTGAAGATGCGCTTGTTAAGCTATATAACAAACTTTACTCCAATCAAGATCATGTTCCTCCTACCGTCACTCGCTGGCTCGTAAAGCCCGTCGAAATAGATGATGTGCCTATCGTAGTTGCGGCGCTTTATTCCACCGACCCTAAACAGGTAGATAGACACGATCTCAAGCGCATTGCTGATCAAGCAACACTTGGCATCAAGTCAATACCATCAACAAATGGCGTTCAAGTAGTCGGTGGGGAATCTAAGCTCGTTAGTGTCGAGTTAGACTCAGTTGCGATGGAAAGCTTTGGAATCACCTTAAGGGATTTAAACTTTGCATTTGACGTTAGCCACAATAAACAGCAAGCGGGCTCGATTCAGGTCGATGGGAATCGGTATCTCATAGAGTCGGGTCGACTGCTTTCAAGTGCTCAGGAGGTCGGAGATCTGGTTGTCGCCGTCGTCAATAACAAACCGGTGTTTTTTCGTGATGTCGCAAAGGTAATTGAGCGCGCAGCGGAGCCTTCCAATGACACTTGGTATATCGATGCAAAACACAAAGTGGAACATCCGGCGGTGTTCATTTCAGTCGCTAAACAAAAAGGGGCGAATGCGGTAGATGTAGCGAGTCAAACTGTTGAGAAGCTTTATGCGTTGCAACAAAATCAGTTTCCGTCTTCGGTCAAAGTCGACATCATCAGAAATTACGGTAAAACATCGGATGACAAGGTTTCCAATCTAGTTTCAAGTTTAGCCATTTCAGTGCTGACGGTCGTTGTGTTTGTCGGCCTGTTTTTAAACTGGCGAAGTGCGCTAGTCGTCGGTATTGCGATTCCATTGAGTTACGGCGCGGCATTAGGGCTCGACTTACTGTTTGGTTACACGATCAATCGAGTTACCTTGTTTGCGCTGATTCTGGCTTTGGGTTTGATTGTGGATGACCCCATAGCCAGTATCGACAATATCGAACGATATTTGAAGCGCAAAAATCTGCCTCGCGCAAAGGCTATTGTACTTGCGATGGGAGAAATACGTAGCGCGCTGATAATGTCGACGGTTGCTATCGTCATTGTATTTACGCCAATGTTCTTTATTACAGGGATGATGGGGCCTTATATGGCACCATTAGCTTTTAATGTACCTGTGAGCGTTGTAGTGAGTACGTTAGTGGCGTTTTTTGTCACACCTTGGCTTGCTAAGAAGATCCTCAAAGGAGCCGCTTCGTCAGGTCAGTATGATTTCGAGTCATCAACGCTCTATCAGGGTTATGCACGTTTGCTGACACCACTGCTTAAAAGCCGTAAAAAAGCGTGGCTTTTTCTGACGATTGTCGCGGGCTTGTTTATTGCTGCGGCACTTTTACCGGCAATGCGACTTGTACCACTTAAGCTTTTACCCTACGACAACAAAAACGAATTTCAGTTGGTGTTAAACATGCCTGAATCCTCTAGCTTTGTTGATACCTCTAATACGCTGCGTGTTTTTTCTGACTATTTAGTGACTGTACCTGAAGTGGAGTCGGTATCTGGCTTTGCGGGTATCGCTTCGCCAATGGACTTCAACGGTATGGTGAGGCATTACTTTATGCGTAACCAACCGTATCAGGGCGATCTACGTATTGTTCTGGCCGAAAAAGACCAACGTTCCATGCAGTCACATGAAATAGTGACTCGACTTCGCAGTGATTTAGAACAGATTGCTCATCGTTTTGATGCATCAATTCAGCTTGTCGAAGTTCCCCCTGGGCCGCCAGTTATAGCAACAATTACCGCGGAAGTTTATGGTGAAGATCATACCTCTTACCAAGAGCTAATTGTGGAGGCACAGCGTGTTGCTGAGCGCCTTTCTATAGTGCCTTTTGTCACAGAAGTTGATACTAGCATTGATGAGCATCTAGAAGCTTGGCAATTTATCGTCGACCAAGAAAAAGCCGCCTTGTCTGGTGTGTCGATACAAGAAGTCAACGAGACAATAGCGGCGGCAAATAACGGTTATGTGATTGGTCAGTTGGGCTCTAATAGAGAAGTAAACCCACTGGCGGTAGAAATTCGTTTGCCTCGGGACCAAAGGGATGATCTTGATAGCCTGCTACGCCTTTATGTTAGGGGACAAGCGGGTGTAGTGAAGACGCTCAACAATGGCTCGCAGGTTGACGCGCCGCAACCATTGGTACAGTTAGGAGAGATAGGGCGGTTTGAAAAACGCATTGTACATACGCCGATTTATCATAAGAACCTAAAACCTGTTGTTTATGTGTACGCAGAAACTGCGGGTCGAGTGCCCGGCGAAATCATTGCTGATGTCATAGCTGACCAAAATAGGGCGCATGAAAACAACTGGGTTGAATGGAACGAACGTAGTTACCTAAACAACGGTTCTGGTAAACCTTGGCAGGTTAACGAAGATATCGACGTAGTGTGGAGCGGCGAAGGCGAGTGGAAAATTACCGTTGATGTGTTTCGAGACTTAGGGATTGCCTATGGCGCGGCGCTATTTGGTGTGTTTATTGTTATGCTGATTCAAACAAGCCTACCTGCGGTTGCTGGGATCATCATGCTTGCAATACCTTTAACCGTTATTGGTATCATGCCCGGCTTTTGGCTGCTTAACAGCATGAGTCAAGAGATTAACGGTTATCCAAACCCTGCGTTGTTCACTGCGACTGCCATGATTGGTATGATTGCTCTCGCGGGTATTGTGGTCCGCAACTCACTGGTTTTGATTGAGTTTATTCAGCAATCTCTTGCCAGTGGGGAGTCACTACACAAGGCACTAATCCAGTCTGGTGCCGTAAGAATGAGGCCGATACTGCTCACTGCAGGAACAACGCTGTTGGGGAATGTCATTATCACGCTAGACCCAATCTTTAACGGCTTAGCGTGGGCGATCATTTTCGGGATCGCAGCCTCAACCATCTTCACTTTAATTGTGATTCCAGTCGTTTATAACCTCGCGTATGAGCGAGTTGAAGGACATGGTATGCCGATACATAACAAAGAAACAAAACACCGAGAAAGCAGGAGAGACGACAATGAATAAGAAAACATGGCTGCTTGGTGGATTGCTGTTTAGCGGTTTAGCTGTTCTGTTTTTGTATATGGCGGGAGTGTTTACACCAAAACTGCCTGTAGAGCGCCAAGTTCGTATGATGAGCGCTCCGAGCTTTGATACCGCTAAGCTTGTCGCAAGTGAAGAAACGATAAAAAGAGAGTTTTCAGGGCGTGTGGTTGCTAAGCAAAAAGCGACGGTTGCCTCAAGGTTAACCGCCACCGTCGCCGAAGTTATTGTGAGTGTAGGTGATCAGGTAAAGCAGGGGGATATTCTGATACGCCTAGAGAGCGGGGATCTTGATGCTAAGGTAGAACAGACAGAGCAAGCGCTTGTCTCTGCCCAATCAACGTTAAACAATGCGAGAAAAGAGTATCAACGCGTTAAGGAACTCCTAAGCAGAAAGCTTGTGCCTCAGTCTCAATATGACCAAGCAGAGAATCATCTACAAACCTCTCAAGCAGCGTTAATGCAAGCTAAAGCGGCTGTCACCGAAGCAGAAACCACTTTTGGCTATAGCGTTATTACTGCTCCTTTTGATGGCATCATTACTCAGAAAACGGCGCATCAAGGGGACACTGCGACACCGGGCTCCGCCTTGTTATCTATGTATAACCCGCAATCTCTTGTCGTAGAGGCAGATATTGCAGAATCTGTCTTACCTCATGTCGAGCTGGGTAAAACACTGGCACTAGATTTACCCACTAATGGCATCATCATAGATTCTACTGTGAGTGAAATTACACCGTCAGCAGACGCTGGCTCTCGTAGCTATCTCATTAAATTAGCGTTTGAAACCGAGAAAAAAGTATACCCGGGTAACTTTGCGCGAGTGTCAGTCGAGCTAGGCACGCAGCAAGTCGTACGCGTGCCGTTAGAGGCCATCTATCAGGTAGGGCAACTGGATTATGTCAAAGTCGTTCAAGGTGGTGAGGTGCATACACGGTTAGTTCAACTAGGTGAAGATTTCCGTGTACGCAAAGGCCTTAAGGCGGGCGATATCGTGGTACTCAATCCGAGTGATATTTAACCACGAAAGATAAAAGACCCCTAATGTACTTGCATGCTCAATGGGCAGTGATCGCTCAGTGTATAATCGAGGACGTCTGACACTGGAAAAACGTTTTGCTCAGGTTTTGTTGTCGTGAGTGCTTCGCTAACAACGATATGATCAATCAATGACCTGAATTGGTGAGTCCTTTTTGGGCTGTTACGCGATTTCACTTTGCACTCAGCCTTGGTCTGTTTTGATGCGAGGCGAGCAGAGGTGCCTTGGGTCATTTCTTTCCATAGCCAGTCGCCTTGGTAACTGAGGTTATGGTTAAAATCGCCCAATATAACGTAAGACTCACCATTCGATTCTCGCTCTTTAATCCAAAGATTTAGGTTTTTGCCTTGTTCTTTTAGCGTTTTACAATCACGGCTATTGCGGTAGGCACCAGAGCAACGTGCTTTCAAATGGACAGACAAAGCATGGACTGAATGAGCACTGTTTGGGTTTAGCACAATATAAGTCGCAAATCTTAGTTTACTGCTGCTATTGCTATCGAGACGGATATCTTCGCGATTAGAAACGTTTATTCCTTTCTTTACCGCAAACCCTGTGTATTGATTAATCTCGTCAAACTGATGCTTTCTATTACTCGGTAAGCTTCTTTGCGAAAAAAACAATTGATAGTCTGAGCCAATAACGCGCTCTAACGCGACAGGGTCATTGACCTCTTGAAAGGCAAGAACTTTAGGGGCAATAGAATCAAAATGACGGCTCAAAGCGAGGTAGTCATCTTCGTTTCGCTGTGATGAAGAAAACTGCTCAGAAGGTGTGTCGCTCAACCACTCGATATTCCAAGTCGTATAAATGGTGTCGTTGGCACTAGAGTAGAAAGAGAGCAAACATAACAGAGAAACAAAAAGTGACCACTTTTTAGGGGGTAGCATAGGCTTAACTCAATGAAATATATTGCAGCCTTTATGCTACAAGACATCCCAAAAATGCAAGTAGGATTTGTTGCATTTTTCTAATTTTCATCATTTTCTTTGCAACTGAGATCAGTGCCACTAAGATCGATTTGATCTTGAGCGAGGGTCTAATTTTATTGATCAAAATCAATACTTTCTCCTGTGTCATCTCGTTAAATACGCCACAACATATAGTGTCAGTCGAAAAATAAATCGCCCTATATAGTGTGTTTGTGGATAAGTCTGTGGGTATGCTGGGGTAAGGAGAAAAGGTGAAACCTATCGTAATCAAGCGTGATGGCTCAAGAGCTCCGTTTAGCAGGGATCGTATTCAAGCTGCAGTGGAATCAGCAGCAGAGCACGTTGATAAAGAAATCGCAATTTATGCACTGAATGTAGCACTTGCGGTGGAGCTTCAGCTAAAAGATCACGATGAAGTACACATCAATGACATCCAAACCCGAGTAGAAAATGAGTTAATGCAAGGACCATACAAGTCTCTTGCTCGCGCTTATATTGAATACCGACATGACCGTGATATTGCGCGCGAAAAGCAAAGTGCGTTGACTCGCGAGATTGAAGGCTTAATCGAAGAAAGCAATGTTGACTTAATTAACGAAAACGCCAACAAAGACGGTAAGGTTATTCCTACTCAGCGCGATTTATTGGCAGGCATTGTTGCGAAGCACTACGCGAAGACCCACATTTTACCGCGTGATATCGTTCAAGCTCATGAAATGGGTGATATTCACTACCACGATTTAGACTACGCGCCGTTCTTCCCAATGTTTAACTGTATGCTGATTGACCTTAAAGGCATGCTTACTCACGGTTTTAAGATGGGTAATGCCGAGATTGATACGCCAAAATCAATCTCTACAGCGACAGCGGTTACTGCGCAGATTATTGCCCAAGTCGCGAGTCATATTTACGGTGGTACGACGATCAACCGTATTGATGAAGTTCTTGAGCCATACGTGATGACGAGCTATCACAAGCATTTAGAAATTGCTAAAGAGTGGGATATTCCTAACCCTGAAGCCTTTGCAACGGCTCGCACTGAGAAAGAGTGTTATGACGCATTTCAGTCTCTAGAATACGAAGTAAACACACTTCACACAGCAAACGGTCAAACCCCATTTGTCACTTTTGGTTTTGGTCTTGGTACAAGCTGGGCTTCGCGACTTATTCAACAATCGATTCTGAAGAATCGTATTGCCGGTCTAGGTAAAAACCGCAAAACAGCGGTGTTCCCAAAACTGGTATTTGGCATCAAGGATGGCTTGAACCACAAGTCAGAAGATCCGAATTACGACATTAAGCAGCTTGCGCTTGAATGTGCTTCTAAGCGCATGTACCCAGATATTCTTAATTACGACAAAGTGGTTGAAATCACCGGGTCATTTAAAACGCCTATGGGTTGTCGTAGTTTCTTGGGCACATACGAAGAAAATGGTGAGCTTATCCACGAAGGTCGTAACAACCTGGGTGTTGTGAGTTTGAACTTACCTAGGATTGCAATTGCAGCAAACCGCGACGAAAAACAGTTTTACAAGTTGCTTGATGAGCGTTTAGACCTTGCTCGCCGCGCGCTAGAGACGCGAATTTCTCGTCTTGAAAATGTTAAAGCACGTGTAGCTCCAATTCTTTATATGGAAGGCGCTTGTGGCGTTCGCCTAAAAGCGGATGAGCCAATTGCGAATATCTTTAAGAATGGTCGTGCTTCAATCTCACTCGGTTACATTGGTATCCATGAAACCATTAATGCTCTGTTTGGCGATGAGACGCACGTTTACGATGATTCCGCATTGCGTCAGAAAGCGATCGATGTGGTTAAGTATCTTAAAGACAAAGTGAATCAATGGGCGGAGGAATCAGGTTACGGCTATAGCCTATACGGAACGCCAAGTGAAAACTTGTGTAGCCGATTCTGCCGAATTGATACTAAAGAGTTTGGTGTTATCAAAGGGGTAACAGACAAGGGTTATTACACAAACAGTTTCCACCTTGACGTTGAGAAGAAGGTTAACCCATACGATAAGATCGATTTTGAAATGCCGTATCCGTACATCTCAAGTGGTGGCTTTATTTGTTACGGCGAGTTTCCAAATATGCAGCGTAACATTGAAGCGCTAGAAAACGTTTGGGATTACAGCTACAGCCGCGTTCCTTACTACGGTACCAATACACCGATCGACGAGTGTTATGAGTGTGGTTACAACGGCGAGTTTGATTGTACGAGCAAAGGATTCACCTGCCCAAGCTGTGGTAATCACGATTCGACCAAAGTTTCGGTTACTCGACGTGTTTGTGGCTACCTAGGTAGTCCAGATGCAAGACCGTTCAACTTCGGCAAGCAAGAAGAAGTCAAACGACGCGTGAAGCACCTGTAATCTTTCGCAAGTAGCGACTGCTAATCGAGCCCTAGCTAGGGCTCATTTTATTTAAAGAGCGATATCATGAACTACCACCAGTATTATCCAATCGACGTCGTTAACGGACCGGGAACACGATGTACGCTGTTTGTGTCGGGTTGTATTCACCAGTGCCGAGGGTGTTACAACCAATCGACGCAACGATTAGATTCTGGTGTGTTGTTTACCCAAGAGGCGGAAGACCAAATCATTGCGGATCTCAACGATACAAGAATAAAGCGTAGAGGCTTGTCCCTATCAGGCGGCGATCCGCTTCATCCTGAAAATGTGCCACATATTCTAAAATTGGTTAAACGCGTTCGACAAGAATGCCCGGATAAAGACATTTGGGTTTGGACGGGATATACACTTGCAGAGCTAAGTGACGAACAAAGGGAAATTACTCAGTACATTGATACGTTGATTGATGGCAAATATGAGCAAGACAAACGAGACTTAAACTTAGAGTGGCGTGGGAGCTCGAACCAAATCATCCATAGCTTTAAGCTGTAGTGTTAAAATCATCCAGTAGATTTCTCTGTTGTAAATGTAAAAGTTAAATAATTGTTAATTGGTTTGGTTTTTTATCCTGTTTTGCTCTGACAGGATGAAATTTTATTTCTAGATCTATCGATTAGATGGTAAGTTGAAGTTCGTTACTTGAATTTCAAAGGGTTGTGACTTTCATGTTCTCTCATTTACCGACTCCTACATTGGATCCTATTCTTTCTTTATCTGTTGCATACCGCAATGACCCACGAGCTGAAAAAGTGGATCTTGGCATTGGGGTATACAAAAACAGCGCTGGCGAAACACCAGTGATGAGAGCAATTTCTCAAGCTCAAGATATCGTTGTCGCTGAGCAAAAAACAAAATCTTACGTTGGCCTAGCAGGCTGTGAAGAGTTTAACCAATCGATGGTTAATCTGCTGCTTGACGGCACTTCAGCCATGGCTCGTGTGGCTGCAATTCAAACACCGGGAGCGAGTGGCGCGCTGCGCATGCTTGGTGACTTGATGAAAGTGGCTCAGCCTAATACCACGGTCTGGATCTCTAATCCAAGTTATGTCAACCACCGTCCGGTTATGGAAGCCGCTGGCTTAAAAGTAAAACATTACAGCTACTTTAGCCCTGAAACTAAGCAGGTTGATGTCGACAAAATGATGTCAGATCTTGCTCAAGCAGGGCCAGAAGATGTTGTCTTGCTCCACGGTTGTTGTCACAACCCGACAGGCGCTGATATCGATTTTGCTGCGTGGCAAGCGATCACTGAGCTCTCTCAGAAAAATGGTTTTATCCCGTTTGTTGATATCGCGTATCAAGGCTTTGGTGATGGATTAGAAGAAGACGCTAAAGGTCTGCGTTTTATGGCGGACAACGTAGAAGAAATGCTAATCACCACGTCTTGTTCTAAAAACTTCGGTTTATACCGTGAGCGAACTGGTGCTGCCATCGTGGTAGGCAAATCACAAGGTGATGTGAACAACGCAAAAGGTAAGTTATTGACGCTCGCACGCGCAACTTACACTATGCCACCTGACCACGGTGCAGCGTTGGTTAAGACCATTTTGCAAAGTGACCAACTGACAGGTGTGTGGAAACAAGAATTAAGCGAAATGCAGCAACGTTTAGTCAACTTGCGCCAGACTTTATGTAATGAGTTGAGAAATAACCACAATACTTCACAATTCGACTTTATAGAAAGTCACAAAGGTATGTTTACTGTGCTAGGCTTTAGCCAAGACCAGATGACGCAACTCCGTGAAGAATATGGCATTTATGGGGTAGGCGATGGTCGAATCAATATCGCTGGCCTGACTGAAAAGGACATTCCTTACGTAGCCGAAGCGATAATTAAAGTTTCTTAAGTGTAATGGGGCTCGTTAAGCCCCATTTTGAGCACTTCTGTTTTGTCGAGTTAGGTGAACAAATGAATAAAACGTGGAAAACACTGATTCCATTTCTTTTAAGTGGCGGTTTGATGGCGTGTTCAACCACAGGACAACAGCCCGTCGAGCCAGAACAGAAACCTCAAGTTGAGCAACCTAAGGAAGAGGTCGAAAAACCTAAGGTTGAAGAGCCAAAACAAGAGGTTGAAAAACCAGCTAAGCCTGAAGAGAAACCAAAACCTCCTGTCGTCAAAGAGCAACCTAAGAAAACCCAAGACGGAAAGCTTTTGTTAGGTGCTGAAGAGTGGGTTTATGTCCCTGGCTTAGAAGAAAGCTTCAAAGCGCGTGTAGATACAGGCGCAACCACATCTTCTATTAGCGCTGTAGATATTGTTCCATTTGAACGTGATGGTAAAGACTGGGTTAAGTTTAAAATTGAACACGATGGCGTTAAGAGCAAAGAAGTTGCACTCCCTGTTAAACGCTGGGTTAAGGTCCGACAGTCTAGTTCCGAAGATTCACATAAGCGTGCTGTTGTAGAAGCTTGGGTTCAACTAGGTGATCTGAAAGACAAGACCGATTTTACTTTAGCGGATAGAACGCATCTTACCTTCCCATTACTACTTGGGCGCAGCTTTTTCAAAGATGTTGCCGTTGTCGATGTTAGCCAGAAATACATTCAAGACAAATATAAATAGCCTAGCTAAATCACCACTTATGAAGCCAGCACACGAATAATGTGCTGGTTTTTTTATTGCTAGATCATGTTTTTATCGTTTGCGTCTGTGAATTCTATGCTATTGAGTTACTATTTTCGCGAAAGTAGTCGGACATTAAACATCCACAGCGATTCCCCCTACTAATCACTCGTTGAGGATGTTACGAGAATATAATTAGAAAGGAGTCAGATATGAAACACCTGTCGATGGCTATCGTACGTAAAAATGGCAAGGTACTGGTTCAAGAGCGCTATCGAGCAACAAAAGGTATGGTTTTCGAGTTTCCTGGTGGAGCGGTTAATGACAATGAATCAGGTACCGATGCAGCCGTACGAGAGCTATACGAAGAGACCCAAATGAAAAGCGTGAAGCACTCTGCTACGTTTAGTGCGATTAACGATTTTGGTGGTCGCATCTATTACGCGATATTCAATGCCAATGAACAACAAGAGCCTCTGGCGTTAGATACAGAGCGACAACAAAAATTCCATTGGATGTCACCAGATGAGATTCCGCTGGAAGATTTTTATAAGGCAGATGTTGATTTTATTAAGCGCCACTTGCTAGAAGAACAACGGGTTTAGTATTTGACTAAAAAGAACAAAGCCAATCAAGTCGAACCTTGATTGGCTTTTTTTGTTTTACAGGCTTAAGACTTTGAGATTTGAGTTATTTGATTTCCAATAGCTCAACATCAAAGATAAGGGTAGCCGCTGGTGGGATTGGCCCAGTACCGTTCTTGCCATAAGCCAGTGTGCTAGGGATGTAAAGTCGGAACTTATCACCTACAGACATATAAGTGAGACCTTCTTGCCAGCCTTTGATCACTTGGCTTAGCTTAAAGCTAATAGGTTCACCACGCTCTACTGAGCTATCAAATACGGTTCCGTCCAATAATGTACCATGGTAGTGAACTTTCACTGTGCTCGATGCGGTAGGGCGCTCGCTGCCTTCGCCTTTATGTAGCACTTCATACTGAAGGCCGCTTTCAGTCATGACCACGCCTTCTTTCTTTTCATTTTCAAGCAAGAAAGCTTGGCCTGCAGCAAAGTTTGTCTCGCCAGCTTTGTGGTTTGTGTATGTACGATAAATGAAGAATCCCGCAAGTACGAAAATGATAATCGGGAAGACAAATTTAGACATAAATCCTATCCGTTGAATTAAGGTTGAGTAAGTAAGAAGTTGATCGTTTCAGCAATGCCCGCAGCATCTTGATGACCACTGGTAATAATCTGATATTTACCGTTGACGATAAAGGTTGGTACCGCATTGATCTGACCTTTGGTTGTAATATCATCCGCGATTTGCATCGCTGCGAACAGTTGCTTTTGTTGCTCTTCGTTGAAGTCATAAGGGCTAACTAGATCACGACTGTGGAAAACGAGGTCTAGCGCCGTTTTCTTTTCTGAAAGTGTTGCACCATCGCCCATTTGAGTGGCAGCAAACATCTCTGTCATCATGTCGTGGTCTGGCTTTTTACCTAGTTGCATTTCGGCAGCGTAGTAAATCATCGCGCCAATTTGAGCGCTCTCATTGAAAGTCACGTGAACTTTGCCAATGCTTTGCCCAGTGAGCTTTTCAATCTCAGGTATTTCGTTTTCCATATGACGGCAGTGGCCACAATTTAGAGAGAAAACTTCAGTGACTTGAGGAAGTCGGAAAGTAGAGAGATTGGCAGGCAGCTGCTCGTACTGTTTTCCTTCGACAGGTTGAGAGTTTTCAGAGCAACCAAGGATCAATGCTGAAGCGGCGATCATTAAAAGCGACGCAATTTTTTTCATATAATTTTCTCTAATAGTCGCGAGACAACGTGATTGGTGCTTCAATGCGTTGACTCTTGAATGATTTGTTTGTTGATTCTACTTGTTCCTATCCAGAAGAGAAACATAAGTGACAGTGCTTTGAGGGGTAAAACTATTTCTAATCGTGAACTTTGATTATTGCGTGTACGAATTTCACTATAATGACCATAAAAGGAAAAAAAGTTATCGCAGTGGCTAAAGTAACGGCGAGATTGCCGATATAGATTATGTATCGGCATGGAACTCACGGTGAATCAATGAAGTACTTAATCTTTCCTTTAATTCTAGCTCTCTCAGGGTGTGGCAGTTTGCCAGACGATATGACTATGCTAGGAGGAGACCTTCTGGATACAGCGCCAACGTCAGACTTTGAAGTGCGTTATCCAGAGTGGGGAGCTGCACCAGTATTGGCTTCATCAGGTGTCAAAGGACCGATGGGGCAGCAACGTACACAAAGCTATAGCGATCTACAGAACTTCCTTGTTAGCAACGGTGTTGATTATGAATTGCTTCCTGGTAACCATGTGATGGTCAAACTGAAAGATACCATTAAGTTCAACACTGGCTCTTCGCATGTTTCTCCTGACTCTAAATACTGGTTGAATATGATGGGTAGTTATCTATCGACACAGCCAGGAATAGATATCGTTATCGATGGTCACGCAGATAGTACTGGAGCGCCAACGTTCAACGACAAACTCTCGATTAAGCGAGCAACAGCCGTTAAACAGCAACTGGTGAGCAACAATGTCGCGATGGACTCAATCTTTACACGCGGATATGGTGAATATGTCCCTGCGTGCACCAATAAAACCAAAACAGGTAAAGCCTGTAATCGCCGAGTAGAAGTGCTGTTTATTGTCGCGAATAACTAAACCGAGCCCATTTAAATGCCGCAAACGCCACGACTTAATCATCGTGGCGTTTTCGTTTTTAAAGGGCAATGCGATGTTGATAAGGCAAAGCTGGTCAAAGCGGCGAATGTAAAATGAAAGAGAGTATATAAAAACCACAAATTTTATGATGAAATTCTAAGTTTCTGATTTTACTGGTTATCGTAATGTTAACTATTTGATAACGTTTATCTCAACTATGAGATGTTGTTTCCAAAAAAATTAGAATACTAAGGATGTGAAATTACATGGTTAATTTCTCTTTAATCAGCCAAATTGCCAGTGAAAACACAACGATTACATCAAAGCTAGACTCGATCTATATACACGCTTCAGAGGCTTATTCTTCGCTATCTCGGTTCTCTATCGCTCTAATTGGAGAGAGCAAAGTGTCCAATTACTACGTCAAAGATCGTTTTTCAGACAGTGGAAGCTACGACTTTACCGAGCATAGACTGACCGAAGGCTCTTCGTTAACCAGTGTGGCTTTAAAAGCTACGGTTCGGGTTATCGATCAACTCTCTTCGATGCTTCAAACTGAGCGCATTCAAGAGCTGATTCGATTGGGCCATCGCAGCAGTTATACATTTCCAATATCGTTTAAGGGCAAAACGATCGGATTCATCTTCATTAATGCTAGTGAAGATGCTTTTTTCTCACGCCAAGATATTGCACGTGATTTTACATTCCTATCTCAAGTGACTTCGAGCCTCTTTGTTCAGCTTTTTGAGAGTCAACGACACTTTCAGTCGAGCCTAAAACTTGCTTTAAAAATTGGCCATGCGCGTGATCCTGAAACGAAAGAGCATCTAATTAGGATGGGCATGTATAGCGAATTACTGGCACGAATTCTCTCCAAGACCATGGAGGAGATAACGCATCAATTTATCCATCGCATTCGGCTATACGCACCGTTTCACGATATTGGTAAATACATGATTCCAGATGAGATCTTATACAGTGACAAGATCTATACTGCCGAAGAAAGAGCGATCATGAATAGTCACACTCTATTTGGTGAAGAGATAATCGATGACGTTGTGGCTCATTGTGAGCAAGAAACTATTTCTAATGCTGAGATTCGTTTTATCAAGAATATCGTTAGACACCACCATGAGCACTATAACGGGGCGGGTCTACCGGATGCACTTGAAAGCGATGCTATCCCTTTGGAAGCGCGAATCGTCACTCTTGCGGATGTCTTCGATGCGCTGCTCAGTCGTCGAGCATACAAACCAGCTTGGGAACTGGATGATGTACTGATCTACATTCAAGCTAACAAGGGTAGGCTGTTTGATCCTGTCCTTGTCGATGCGCTGACAGACAACATTGAAGATTTTACACAGATAAGATTGAGATACTTGGATGAGGCAGAAACGACTCGGTCTCTACTTTCATAAATCGACATAATAAAAACGCCCCAAACTAGCACGCTAATTTGGGGCGTTTTAAAATTGCGGTGGCTAATTAAGCGGCGCTTTTAACTTGCTCGCTTTTTTTTTCGCTTTGCATTTTTGCAAGAAAGTAAACGTTAACGCATGCAATGAAGCCGTTAGTGACAACCACAGGCCACGCATCAATCATCAGACCGTACGCAGTGAATAGTGCACAACCAATGAAGTTCAATACTCGTAGTCTAACGATGTCTTTCATTGTTAGTGAAATCGCAACCATGATTGACGCTGCGTAACCTAAAATTTCAACCATATCCATAATTTGACCCTCTATAATTTTTGCCGACGTCGGTCGGTACCAATTCTTCTCTTCTTGAGATAAGTGAGGAAGCTCCGTGCCTCGAATGGTCTAAATGATTAACTGGTGTGAAATATAACAGGGCTAAATGTGTGATGAAAGCCCCAAAAATAGGAACGGAGAAGGTTAGCGATTACGCAAACGTTTTACGTTACCTACAGAAATATAATAACCAATTATGTTGGTTAACAGCCGAACTATTATTCGGAAAAAATAAAGCCCACACAGTAGTGTAGGCTTTGATTATGAGCAGTAATAGAATTTACTTCTTCTTACCTTGAATCACTTTGTCTTCTTCAGTTAGCTCGCGAATACGGCGGCTAATGTCGCGACGTTCTTTAGAAATTTCGGCGCTCTTGATGATGTGGTCATCGACACGATCTTCGTAATCGGCTTTCATGTTTTTAATGATGCCAACGATTTCTTCGTTGCTCATGTCCGCTTTAATGTAATCAAGCAGGTTTTCTAGTAGGTCAACACGCTTACGGTTGTCACGTACTTTCTTTTCATTATCAATAAGCTCACGCTTTAGCTTATTCTTACGACGTGCTTGAGACACGATTTCAAATACACCACTCATAGGTCCCTTTCCTAATTTTCGAATAACTAACAAGGATTAAATCACAACAAACCGCATGAGAACAGTCCTAAGATCAATCATTACAGTACGTTGACGGTTTTATCGCCAATCTGTTTGCATCTAATTGAGAGTAATGAAACTTCGAGATATGATTCAAGCATTAGAAGCTTATATGTAATCCAATATGCGAATGTCGCAGATCGTTATCCCTAAGTGTGAGTCTGAAGAGCAGACTCCACGAGCAAGCAAGCTGGTTAATGCTTATAAAAAAGAGCGTACTCGACAAGAAGTGACCGAAGTAGAGCTGAATCGAAGCAAAATAGTGATGATCGATGAGAACGGAAATATTAAAAAGGTTCCCATCCTCGCTGAGCACTAATGCAGTGTTTGAAAAGAAAGAATAAGGAAATAACATGAATATCGAGCTATCCCCAGTAGAGGCACGTGTCATTGGCTGTCTTATAGAGAAAGAAGTCACTACGCCTGACTACTATCCCCTGACACTTAATAGCTTAACGACGGCATGTAATCAAAAAAGCAACCGCGAGCCGGTAATGTCGCTCAGTGACGCGGAAGTGCAAGATGCTGTCGATGCGTTAATTGCTCGTAGACTTGTTAGTGATGAAAGTGGCTTTAACAGTCGAGCGAACAGGTTCCAGCACCGTTTCTGCAACACAGAGTTTGGTGATCTTAAGCTAAGCAAGCAAGAAAAAGGCATCGTGTGCTGCCTACTTCTGCGCGGAGCACAAACACCAGGCGAGCTTCGAACACGAACAAACCGATTAGCAGAGTTCTCTGATGTCAAAGAGCTAGAGTCTGTGCTAGAGAAGATGGCGTCGAGAGAAGAAGGGGCGCTAGTGGTTAAGTTGCCTCGTGAGGCGGGTAAGCGTGAATCTCGCTACATGCATCTGTTTAGCGGTGAAGTTGATATTGAAGCGTTAGCGAGCGCAGCACCAGTACCAGCGGGCAATAGCAGCAGTCGACTTGATGAACTGGAACAGGAAGTAGCAAGTCTTAAGACTGAATTGTCTGAGCTGCGCTCACTTGTTGAACAGCTCACTGAATAATGCCAGAACAAGAGCCAAATGAGCTCGATGCGTGTTCGAATTGGTACGTATACTTGATTCGAATGCGCAACAATGCGCTCTATTGCGGCATAACGACGGACGTTCAACGCCGCTTTAAGCAGCACCAACAAGGAACGGGGGCCAAAGCGCTTAAAGGTAAAGGCCCGCTTAAGCTAGAATGGTTCAAGCCCGCAGGAGCCGATCGCAGCAGTGCCTCAAAACTTGAATATCAGATCAAACGCCTACCTAAACACAAAAAAGAGCAACTTATTACTCATCAGCAAGACTTTGTTCTTGATTAATATGAAACTAACTGATTACTAAGCCTACAAACTTCTGAATTTGTATTAACCTTGATTATGAGTAATAAAAAAGGTTGATACGGATATGAATCAATTAATTAAAATATCAGTAGTGGTTAGTTCCTTAGTTGTAACGGGCGGGGCCCATGCAGCAACCGTGGTGCCAGATGGCCGCGGTAACGGGATGGGTAATACAGGTGTAACAAGTGCGGACTACGTTCTTGCTCCTTTTTATAACCCCGCGCTAGTTTCTGTACACCGAGATGAAGATGATTTTGGGCTTCTTGTTCCTGCAATAGGAGCAAACTTAAGAGACACTGACGAAAACATCGATACTATCGATAATCTACAAGATACCATCAAAGCGTTTGAAAGTGGTGGTAGCACGGACCCGGCGCAAGCTGCGCAGCTTAACGGTTATCTCACTCAACTCTCTGATAACAAACCTTTAGCCGTGACGGGCGGTGCTGCACTTGCTGTTGCCTTCCCAATTAACGTGGTATCTGCCAACGTCTTCTCACGAGGCTATGCTGAAGTCATTGCAGCACCGAAAATCGCTCCGAATGGTGGTGACGCCCCAGCCAGCGTTAAAACGCGCTATGAAGCGTCGAATGTGGATATGATTGCCTTCGGTTATACTGAGTTTGGAATTGCGTTTGCGAAACGTTTTACTATTCAAGGTCAAGATGTGTCCATTGGCGTCAGCCCCAAGTATCAACAGTTGAAAACTTACAAGCAGAATATCTCGGTCGAGGACTTTGATGTCAGTGACTATGATAAAAGTGAAACTAAAAAGAATACTTTTAACCTCGACCTAGGGGCTATTTGGTTCGTTGATGATTACCGCCTAGGCTTTGCGGTTAAAGATCTGTTTTCCAAAGAAATCGATACTTTGGATATTGCAGGTGTTAGCACCTATAAGTTAAACCCGCAAGTCACAGTATCTGGTGCGTACACCATGGAGTATTTTACGACGACTATCGACTGGGACTTAACTAAGCAAAAGCGTTTCACCGAACTTGCCGACGATACACAATTCCTTCGATTAGGTGTTGAAGGTAATGCGTTTGGCTGGGCGCAGTTAAGGGCGGGGTATGAAATGGATATCGAAGATACCTTAGACAACTCATTTACCTTAGGGGTAGGGATAAGCCCGGGAGATTTGGTCAGCGTTGATCTAGCAGGTAGTTATGCGGGAGACAACGAATTTGGTTTATCTGGGAATTTATCTTTTACGTTCTAATTAGGATTAGGCATAATTAGAAAAGCCGAGAAAAATTAATAAGTTGCATATTATAAAAGCAATCTCGGCTTACTAATTAAGCTAGGTTATATAAAAAGCTAATATAATAAATATATGTTCTGTTTGGCTAGATAAAGAGAGAACTACATGTCTAAAAAAGCAATATTGCCAATACTCGTATTGTGCTCATTTTCAGCTTCGGCTCACACCACTCAGGTTTTGAATGGATATTGGCAGTATGACGAATATCTAGAAGCACATCCAAAACAAAAAGAACTGACTGAACAACTGAGTCAGACGGTTAGAAAATACCCAACCCCCCTTACAGCACAGCAATCTTCGCCTATCTCTATATCGGTCGTCTATCCCGGACAGCAAGTCTCTGACTATTGGAGTCGCAATATCAAGGCGTTCGAGATGCGTTTAGAGAAGCTTGGGGTGAACTATGAAATTAATCAGGTATTTACACGCCCTAGTGTCGATGTAAGGCAGCAAAGTTTGTCGCTATTAGAGGCCGTTCAAAACAAGGCGGATTACCTTATTTTCACTCTCGATACCACGCGACATCGTAAGTTCATCGAGCATGTATTGAGTTCGACAGACACCAAGTTGATTTTGCAAAACATCACGACGCCGGTGAGGGCTTGGGATGAACAGCAACCTTTTATGTATGTCGGATTTGATCACATTAAAGGTACTCGAGTGATAGAAGGGTACTACAAAAACAGTGTCCCAAAAGATAGCCGCTATTCTGTTCTCTATTTCTCTGAAGGGTATGTGAGTGATGCGCGAGGCGATACCTTTATAGAAGAAATGAGCCATCATGACTCCTATAAACTTTCTTCCTCTTTCTACACTAAGGCGACACGAGCTTCAGGTTATGAAACGGCCAAGATTGCACTTAACCGAGATCCTGATATCCAGTTCATTTACGCTTGTTCTACGGATGTTGCACTTGGTGCCGCCGATGCATTAGCGGAACTGGGAAGGAAAGATATCCTACTGAATGGTTGGGGAGGTGGTACTGCCGAACTCAAAGCGATAGGTGAAGGCGCTCTAAATGTCACCGCTATGCGTATGAATGATGATACGGGTATTGCGATGGCCGAAGCAATCAAATGGGATCTAGAGGGTCGTAGTGTACCTCACGTGTACTCAGGCGATTTTGAACTAGTGACCAACAAAGACAGCACCGCGCGTATCGAGAAGCTTAAGCAACGTGCATTTAGGTATTCTGATCAGTAATGCGATTAAATAAAGAACAAGGCAGAAAGCGCCAACTCGCGACCATACTAACCAATTCAATTTTCCTTTGTATTGGTGTGTTGATCGTGGTGATAGTCCTTCAGAACTATCAGGTCAATCGTGATGTTGTTGAGCAAGAAGTTGCTCGAACTAAGCAACAGACGCAAAGCCTTGTTCAAGAGATCTTTAACCTTAGAATCAAATCGTTAGAGATTACGCAAGATAGTTACAGTCGCAACAAACTACTGGTAGAGGGCACTCAAGAAGAAGACA
Source organism: Vibrio sp. SCP2 (assembly GCF_059295395.1). Lineage (NCBI taxonomy): Bacteria > Pseudomonadati > Pseudomonadota > Gammaproteobacteria > Vibrionales > Vibrionaceae > Vibrio > Vibrio sp. SCP2. The sequence continues at coordinate 74,685 of NZ_JCAFVV010000001.1, forward strand.
TCCATTCTCTAGATCGTTTTTTCAACAGCATTGACCAGCTCTCACCTGATGTCGCGCCAGATTTTCGCTACATAATAAGCGGAAATGAGTTGATTTGGGATGACGGTAACTATCAGTTTTATGGCATATCTATGAGTCAGATTAGTCATTTAAGTAAGGAGATGATGACTGGACCCGATTGGCATATTTCACAGACGCCATCATCTCTCGGTGTACGTTACCTCGGGATGCGTCGTACGGCGATAGTTGATATCAACTCTGGTGAGGTTGTTGGTCATCTTTACATCGGAATCGTGCTAAATAATAACTTTTCGCTGGTAAACGCAATTGCCAAAAGTGGCAATGCCGACGAGATATTGTTGGCTGTGGGTTCTGAGGTCATCGCGACAAATACAAAAAAACAGAGCACTAAACACATTGAGTGGTTAGAACAGGCTTCTAAATCACTCAATGCGGGCCGTTATATGGTGTCTAGAACGGATTTAACGGTTAACAATGTTCCGACTTTTCTTTCCGTTTATACGGTACAAAGCAATGAACATGTGATGACGTTTGTTCGCAGTCATTATATTTGGATCACGATTACCGCAATGCTGGTCATTTGCATTGCGGTCTATACGCGAGTTTGGTTAGGTAAAAGAGTATCGAATGAACTACAAAGTTTGATGCATTATACCGATGCGACGATTCAGGAGCAGAAAGTCAGTAAGTTTGTCGGTTCGAGTATTGAAGAATTTGATCAAATCGGAAACTCGTTTGAACGCTCATTTAAGCGACTGCATGAACAAGAGAAACAATTTACCGAGCTGTTTAATTTTTCCTTGTCACCGATTACCTTATGGGATGCGAATGGAGAGCTTAATCGATTTAATCCTGCAGCTGAGAGGTCATTTCGTCGCGGACAAGCGCAGCAACAACTCATTGACAGCTTAAAACCACATATCCGAATGTGTGCACAAGGGGCGACACTAACAGGCATTAACACCACCATAGCGAATAAGACATTTCGTTGGAACTTATCGCCTATCTCTAGCGACAATCGCATTACTCATATCATGGCGCAGGGGCAAGACATCACTAGCTTTATTGAAGCGGAACGTCAAAGTGAAGCGGCCCGAGAGCAGGCTGAAGAGTCGGCACGAGCACGTGCGGACTTTCTTGCCCGCATGAGTCATGAATTAAGAACGCCGCTTAATGGGATACTCGGCGTATCTCAGTTGCTAAAAGGCAAAATGGAGAGTGAACAAGATGTCGAACATATGGATATTCTGTGTAACAGCGGCGAACATTTATTAGCGGTGCTCAATGATATTCTTGATTTCTCCAAAATAGAGCAAGGTAAGTTTCACATTGAGAAGAGTGCCTTCAGGCTCATTGAGCTAACCAGTACCGTAGACAAGATATTTAAGCCACTCTGTGATAGCAAAGAAGTGGATTTTGTTGTTGAGAGCAATATCGAAGATGATTTATGGGTCTACAGTGATCAAGTGCGCTTGAATCAGATTATCTTCAACCTTGTCAGCAATGCCGTTAAGTTTACCCATGAGGGCAGCGTAAGAATCGTTCTGAATAGGGAACGTAAAAATGGCGGCTGCATATTCACGATTGATATTCAGGATTCCGGTATTGGCATTGAACAAAAACGCCTAAAGGATATTTTTGAACCTTTTGTACAAGCTGAAGCAACTACCACACGTGAATATGGAGGGAGCGGTTTAGGTTTGGCGATCGTCCATAGCCTTGTTAATCTGATGGAAGGTGAAGTAAGCGTCGATAGTGTCGTTGGCAAAGGGACCCGATTCACTGTCAGTGTGCCTCTGCAAATTGGTACTGAAAAAGTGGTGAGTGGAGGAGGGCTTGAGGCTGATCCCGCTACTTTGTTTAGTGACACTCTCCACGTACTTTTGGTTGAAGACAATCACACCAATGCCTTTATTGCTAAAGCTTTCTGCGAAAAGTATGGGATGAAAGTGACTTGGGTAGAAGATGGCATCAATGCTATTGATCTGCTTAAGACAGATACATCTATCGCTTTGGTATTAATGGATAACCAACTGCCTAATTTAGGCGGTATTGAAGCGACTGAAATTATTCGTAATGACTTGGGTCTTAGCGTGCCAATTTATGCTTGTACCGCAGATGGTATGCAAGAAACGAGAAAAGAGTTTTTACGGGCTGGGGCAAACTATGTGATTGTAAAACCAATCAAAGAAGCAGCATTGAACAAAGCCTTCATCTACTTTAAGGAGCATCATTACTCCTTGGTGGAATAACATTCACAGGGCGCTGCTTACAAAGGAGCGCCCAAAAATGTTAGTGTCTAACGGGCAAGTTTCTGATGAGCACGAGAGAAGTGATCTGCGCAAAATGCGCCTACGATAGAGAGTTCACCAGCCAAGCATAAAACTGCAGCGACTTCTGCTAACGCTTTTGCCTTTCCGTTACCGTGTAACCCCATAATATCTAAACAAGCTTTCTGTGTTGGTAATCCTGTCCCTCCACCAACTGTGCCAACCATTAAGTTAGGTAAGGTAACGGAAGCGTACAAACCGCCATCCTGATTTACTTCCATACGAGTGATACCCACTGCGGACTCTGCGACACACGCTGCGTCTTGACCGCAGGCAATGTAGAAAGCCGCCAAGGCATTTGCGTAGTGTGCATTGACACCAATGCCGCCACTAAGGGCTGAGCCTGTTGTGGTGACTTGGCCAAAACGTGTCATTTTTTCTGGGGTGGTATGGAGGTATTTCTCAACCAGAGCTTTGTCGAGGTGAATCTCTGCCGTCACCTTCTTCCCGCGAACATGGCGCAAGGTATGAGAGTTTGGCTTTTTATCACCAGACAAGTTGCCATCTAGGAACGCTTCTCTTGGTTCAATCGGCGAGTGGTCCAATATATAGTGGTAAACTTCATTGGTTGCGATCGTCACCATATTTTGACCCGAAGCGTCTCCGGTATGATACTCAAACACCAGGTAGACATGGTTACCTTCGATATTGACGTTTATATCGTGTAATTTTCCATGAGATGTCGTCGACTCAGCAAGATGCTTAAAATGCTCGTATTGAGTTACAACCCAAGCCACAAATTGGCCTGCATCGACTAACGAGTCAAACACAAATACGGGAGTGCGTGTTACTCCTTCATTGATTAACATCGCGCTTGCACCACCCGCCTGAGTAATCAATTGGGCACCTCGATTGTATGAAGCCACTAGCGCTGCTTCGGTTGTCGCAAGTGGAACAAGGTAATCATCATTAGCGTGAAGGCCATTAACTCGCAAAGGCCCCGCGACACCGACTGGCAGCTTCACAGTGCCAATAAAGTGTTCTATGTTCTTATTGTATAACTCGGCATGAGCTAGGGTCTGCTCGTCGAGTAGCAGCTCTTGTTGCGTTAAATGGTCTAGTTTAGACCAGCGTTTGGCAATAGCCTTCTCAGATATATAAGGACTTGGTGTTAGCCTTAACGAAGAGCGTTCAAAGTGCGGACTGAGTTTTTGTTCTAATGTAGGTCCGTCAGATTCGGGTTGAGTGAAAAGCGTTTTATCTTGGCGAGAAAGATTTAGTTTCGGCATTGCGACTTAAAGCGATAAATTTGCGTGCATTCTAGCGTATGGAGTAGGGAACACAATGGTTGCTTAACGGATTGGTACAATTTCGTTGCTAAACATGAATATCTAGCAGCGTCCCAATCATTTCCTGATCTCTTTGAATGACATTCGTACCAATTTTGCTGTACTGCTCAGCACTGTTCAGTTTGGTCAGAGAATCAATATTTGATGGTGGAGGGGTAACTTTAAACTCTACCTGATTGAAGTCATAGGTATTGTCTTTAGGCATAGGTTGGAGTTGCTGATTACGTTGTATTTCATGCGCAGCGTCTTCGGCCATCTTAGATGACATATCAATGATTTGATAACCAGATTGAACAGAAGAAACAGGCATAAGCACCTCCTTAATTTAAGCTTAAGGCGTGATTGCATTTTGAGCAAGTTGTGCTACGAAAATAGGCTCGATATCATTTTTAACTCTTCATCATTCACGACAACTCTATTGTCAGAATCGAGTTTATTGTTGATTTCACCTCTTAGCATTCTCAGTTGCTGAGGGGTGAGTGATTTGAGCTGAGCTCTCATTGCTTCAAACTGTTGTGGAGTCATGTTGTTGCACCTGCTAATCGTTGATGTATCAGATTTATACAGGTAAGAGATGTCTCCTTTCATCGCCTTACTCTCGTACGAATAACCTTACAGATAAGTTTATTTTGACACTGTCGGTTTTTTGTCCGAACAATGTCAGGGCATGTTAAGAGTAAGTAAGCAGCTACGGAAACTTGTGTAATTAAAATATCAAGTTTGGCTATTATTCAGCCGACTTATGCGCAACACGCACTGCAAACTTGCTGGCTAGCGAGTGCAGTTCCGGCAGCATCCGATAAACCAGATGCAATTGTTGCAAAACCATACGTACAGAACTGTCATCCTCTTCACGCCACTCAGCGAGGCGCTGCTCTAGCACTGGATCGTCAATGTCTGCGGTATCACAGGTATCACAGTGCTCGTTTAATTGAGTAAACAAAACGTTTAAGTGCTGGTGGATCACTCTATGAGCATCAAGGATCAACTTATGAGTCTCCTCGTCAGCGATACGTGTTCTGTGTGCACCTAGGGCAGAGATATAGCTCAGCAGGGCGTGGTTTAATGTCAAGAAACGGTAGCTTTCATCAATGGCGGAAACATAACGACCAGGCTCGGCAAGCATATTACTAATTGCTGTTGTTAAGTTGGCATCTTGGTTATGAGCGTTCCGTCTCGACACTCGGTAACTCAAACTGTCTTTTTTGCCTACTCGATATTGGCCAATTATCTGGCCAAGGTAGTGTTGATTAGCCCCGATAGCGTCAGCCATCACTTTGTGTAGGCGTTTTGACTGCCAATCAGGGAGAATAAAGGTCACTGCCGCAACCGCGAGAATACAACCAACTAAGGTATCAGCAATACGCGGAAGAATAACATCAAAGCCTTGCCCCAACTGGTTAAAACAGAACAGCACTAATACGGTAATAAAGCCAGTTGCATAGCCATAGTTTGCCAGCCTAAATGCGAAGAAGGCAACCCCCGACACGACGACAAGTAGTAATTGGCTTTCTTGCGAGGGGAAGAGGGTTAAGAGCGGTACACCGATAACAATACCTGCGAACGTCCCGAGTACCCGCGCAACCAGTTTTTGCCTTGTGGCACTGTAGTTCGGCTGACAAACAAACAGTGTTGTTAGCAGAATCCAGTAACCGCGCTCAATACCAAACAACTGGATAATGCCATATCCAAGGGTTAGTGCAATTGACATTCTCACTGCATGCCTAAACAGCATAGAGTCTTTAGTGAAGTTAGATTTTACTCGCTGCCACATCACCTTTAAGGTGTGCGCCTCTGTATCGTCTAAAACGTCTTCTTCAAGTTTGTTGGTATCTGGGTTATTGACATTACTTAGCTGCTTTTCAACGGTCGCTAAGTTGTTAAACAGGTAACCGAGTTGCGCAAGTAGTGAACGCCACTTCGGGTTATGTTGATCTTGAAGATAGGTCAGTGAGTTTTGCAGCTCATCGAGCGCAAAAACAGAGTCATCGTTATGCTGATACTCTTTACCGAGTCTTATCGCCTCAGCAATCTCGCGGCACGACGTTGCTTGGTTTTGTAGTAAGTGTTTAAACCGAAACAGAACATCAAAACGCTCAAAATGCTCTGCAAGCTCTTGATAGCGATAGTGAGTCGAACTGATTCGCTCATGAATATCTTGAGCAAGAAAATAAGTATTCAAAAATCGGTCGCTGGCACCGTCTACATGTCCTCGCTTGGAGCGAGTCAAAAACGTCGCTTTGCAAGAGTTAAGAGCATTAACCGTCGCGGCATTGAGTCTTGCTTCTTCAATTCGATGCGGTTGGGGCTTAAGGTTTGAGACGGGATAGAACAGCTGACTCTTTGAATCGAGATAGTTGGCTAGCTGCAAAAACACGTTTGCCAAACTCTGCTGAACAGGCTGCATAGGCCACAGTGCATGCCATACCATCGAAACGAAATAGTACCAAGCTGCACCGGTAAGAAGCATAAGAGGTTGAAACCAGACATTGGTACTTTCATGTGCGCCTAGCATGGTATAGATAGCGATGAGAAGAGAACCAAAAGCGATACTGGCATATCTCGGGCCGATAGCACCCAACATGATGAAACCGAACGTCGAAACAAACAATCCGATTGCGAATAGCCAAGGTGTGGCAAACAGCATCTCGATAGAAAGAGCAGCAATGGCAAAACAGATCAATGTTAACGACTGGGACTTTAGTCTTCCCGTGAAACTGTCGTCACTCTCTGCAAGTGCAGCAGCAATAATCCCCAGAATTAAAGGAACGATAAGCGTATTGAGTTGTAAGTACCATGTCGGTATCACCACGCCTAATAGGGTGACGAGAATAAGAAGGCTATAGTTAAACGTTTTGTTTGCCCAGTAGTGGCGGAGCTGACTATATAAATTCACTATCAGATAACTTTGTATTCGCAAGTGGAGCTAAATTAGCATGGCTTATATGGTAACGACCTGATCTAAATAAAGATACCAGAGAGTTTGCAGATCTTTTGAACAACAAACGGGTTGACCCTATTAAAATGATCAAATTACTGTTTAAAACAAAGACCTTAACGAGAAAATTTGCCGGAAACTTATAAAAAAGGATAGGTAATTAAGTTATGATGCTGATAAGACAGATTATAGGCTAAAAAGAATGCAGCTAACCGCTAACAAGACTGCACAGTTTTTTGTTCAACACGAATACCACCACATCGAGATTACCTCAGATTCACTCATACTCAGTTCGGAATCAAGCGAAGAGCATATCCCGTTCAATGTTTGGAGTGGGCGAGTACAAGTTAAGAATGGTCTCATTTGGGGTGGTTTGATGTTTTTTGCTCATCAGCATGACGGGCAGCAGAGAGCTTGGTTAGTGCAAGGGCTTCCTTTAAGTAAATGTCGTGAGTTTGCCAGATACGCGGTTGCTGCCTATCAACACTGGCATAAGAATCAATGTCAGCAGCTGATCAAATACTTACCTCAGTGGGAGGAGAGCGTACAACGCTTTCAGATCCAACCTTCATTTTTGACCCACTCAACGGTTGAAAATTGGCAAGACCAATTAACAAATGATCTCCAGAAAATGGAGATTACGTTAGACGACGCGATGCTGCGCATGCCGAGCCGAATGGCATGTATTGAACCTTGGATTACTCGCTCTGATGCTGAGTTAAGCACACGGAACGAGCAGTGGATGGAAACAGAGCTTGGGAACTGGCAGGTACTTTTCTCTCAGATAGAATCGTCCCCATTAAATTACTCGCAGAAAAGAGCCGTCTTACTCAATGACGATAACAATCTTGTTTTGGCTGGGGCGGGTTCTGGCAAGACAAGTGTGCTGACTGCGCGAGTTGCCTATCTTCTTCAAAGTCACTTAGCCCGTTCGGAAGAGATTCTGATGTTGGCCTTTGGTCGAGATGCCGCTGAAGAAATGAATCAACGCTTGAGTGACAAAATCGGTTTGAGTGCAGAAGGAATAAAAGTTAATACATTCCATCAATTGGGCTTACAGATACTTAACCAAGTTGAGTCGCAGGGCGTGACTATTTCGCCTTTAGCACTGGATGATAATCAGCGACAAAACTGGTGTATTGACTGGCTGAAAAAGCATTGGATGACCCCAACTAACTTTAAGCGTTGGCAAAAACACCTATCTAAATGGCCTATCGCTTATTTGGCAGGTGACGATGAGTTAGGCAGCCATGTTGAAAACCCAAAACTGATTGCATGGTTGGAAAAGCAGCTAATGCAGCTATCAGCCACAGGTGCAAGCAAAAAAGAAATTCAGCAGAGGCTGGTTGAGCATCCTGAATATACGCGCCTGAACAGTGAGCTCGCCTTAGTTTGGCCTTGTTTCCAAGCTTGGCAGCAACAGCTTAAAGAGCAAGGTCACATCGACTTTAATCTGATGATTACCCGAGCGACGCAATACGTTACAAAAGGTAAGTTTAAGGCACCTTGGCGTTACATTATGGTCGACGAATATCAGGACATCTCACCACAACGTCTCGCCTTGATTGAAGCGCTCTGTCAACAAGAACAAGGCTGCGTTTTATTTGCGGTAGGTGATGATTGGCAATCGATCTACCAGTTTGCAGGATCAGACGTTGATCTTACGACAGGGTTTGCAGAGCGATTCCCTCACTCGACAGTTCATCACTTAGATACGACTTACCGATTCAATAACCAGATTGGTGAAGTAGCTAATCGATTTGTGCAGCAAAACCCTGCTCAATTAGAAAAGCAGTTGAACAGTCATAAAGAGCAAAAATCGAAAGCAGTGACACTGATGCCTATCGCCAACGTTGAAAAGGTGCTTGATCAGCTCAATCGAAACGCCAAAGCGACCCAGAGTGTACTTTTGCTAGGTCGAAATCACTACCACAAGCCTGAACTATTAGCCGATTGGCAAAAACGTTTCGGCTTGCTTAACATTCAATTTATGACTTGTCATGCCAGTAAAGGCAAAGAAGCGGACTTCGTAATTGTACTCAATGTAGATGAAGGTCAGTTTCCGGCCAGAGTGAAAGCTCTGCATATTGATGGGGCATTAACTCAAGCTGACGATCAGTTCCCATATGCTGAAGAAAGGCGTCTTTTCTATGTGGCTATGACGCGAGCCAAGCGAAAGGTATGGATCACTTATACAGGAAGTGGGTCAAGCTTTGTAAAAGAGCTAATCAACGACGACTACCCAGTCATCAACCAAAAGTAAGGGAAGGCAATGAGTGGCCAGTTTTGTATAGTTTTGACGACAACAAACCGTCAGGAAAACAGTCAGGGTATTATTAGTGCGGTGCTTGGCAAACAACTTGCAGCGTGTATCCAAACTATGCCAATTGAAAGTCATTATGTTTGGAATGGCTCTCTATGTAGTGACAAAGAAACCTTGCTGATCATGAAAACGAAAAAAGCGTGTTATGCGGAACTTGAGCAAGTTATCGTATCTGCGCATGATTACGAAGTACCTCAAATTGTTCAAGTTCCGTTCGTTGAAGGGTTTAATCCTTATTTAGCATGGATAGAAGAAAATACTCGATGCTGAGCAGTCAGTAATATTAGAGAACTGATTGCGCCAAGCGTATCCATCAACATGTCTTTTTGAGCATCCCAAATATCACCTTGTGAGCCTAAGAATGCGATGCCCTCGTCACCACCGGCAAGGGCCGCATACCACCATTCGATGATCTCATATCCTGCTGCTAAGGCCATAATGGCAAATAGCGCGTAGCTTGTTGCTATGCCAAATCCAAGCTTTTTGCTTCTAACAAGGTATTCTGCAATCGGGTAGGCATAAAGCCCTATCGAGAAGTGCGCTACGCGATCGAAGTTGTTGCGCTCAGAACCAATAAGTTGATTAAACCAGTCGAAAGGGACCTCGGCAAAAGTATATTTTGCACCAACGGTGTGTAGGCATAGCCAAACAAACATCAATACATAAGCGGTGTTTGAAAATGTATAACGGCGCGACACTACCCATATGGTGACGAAAATTAACGTTGCTGGAATGATCTCCGCTAACCAAACCGCACGTGACATTGGCTCTATAGCTGAAAATATAAAGACGCAGCAATAGGCAATTGAAAGTCCAATCAGTGTCTTTGAATAACCTCGATTCATAGAATCTCTCCTTTGGCTAGAATAGACCTATAATGACACTTAATAAAACACTGTTCAATTGTTTTTATTTGGCGACTAAAATCTGCTCGTAGTCACAAAATATGTTGAAACTTAGTCTTTTTGCACACTCTATACTCAAATGAATGTCACTCATAGCTTATCGTTTGCTTTACTAAATTGTCACAACTACAATCGTTTGCTCCCATACATAACTATTAGAAAGTAAAAGTCATGAAACTGGAAACTGTCGATTATCAAGCGGAAAATGCTGCCGAACTGTTTGTTACGTCTCTACGTGAAACAGGCTTCGGTGTGTTAAAGAACCACCCAATTCCAAAAGAGCTCGTTGAGTCAATTTACGAGAATTGGTACCAGTTCTTTATGTCTGAGCGTAAAAATGAATTTCATTTTAATGTTGAAACGCAAGACGGCTACTTCCCACCGAGTGTTTCTGAAGTGGCGAAGGGCCACACAGTAAAAGATATCAAAGAGTACTTCCACGTTTACCCTTGGGGGCAAATGCCTGAAGAGCTTAAAGAGCAAATCATGGATTACTACAACCGTGCTAACGCATTTGCTGAAGAGCTATTAGGTTGGGTAGAGGCGCATGCGCCTGTAGAAGTACAAGAGAAGTTCTCTGTTGCATTGTCAGAAATGATCAATGGCAGCAACAAAACCTTACTACGTATTCTTCACTACCCACCAATGACAGGTGATGAAGAACCTGGTGCTATCCGCGCCGCAGCGCACGAAGATATTAACTTACTTACTGTTCTACCAGCTGCAAACGAACCTGGCCTGCAAGTTCTAAGTAAAGAAGGCGATTGGTTAGATGTACCATGTGACTTTGGTAACCTAATCATTAATATCGGTGATATGTTGCAAGAAGCCTCGGGCGGTTACTTCCCGTCAACGACGCACCGAGTGATTAACCCAACTGGCGCGCGTCAAGAACAGTCTCGTATCTCGTTGCCATTGTTCTTGCACCCAAAACCTGAAGTGGTGCTTTCAGAGCGTCACACTGCAGACAGTTACCTGATGGAACGCCTGCGTGAGCTTGGTGTTATTTAATAAAAAGCTCAATAATGAAAGAGTCGCGAATGCGGCTCTTTTTTTATGGCGCAGGCGACATTTATCAAGCTAGAAACTCGACAAAGAAGGCTTTATGTCTTTTATTGAAAGTGAAGGAGATAAGGTAGTTTATGCAAGAACGACAAGAGCTCACTGCGCAGTTTCAGCAATACATGGAAAACCCTTTGCTTTGGCCAATTCTTGAAGTACTTCGGAAAAAGCCGAGCGGATGGAAAGTACATACACTAGCTTCTCATCTCGGAGAACTCGGTTTTATCCCACTGCTTGACGACTCACCAGAAAAAGATCTATTCAAGCGCAACTTTCTCATCATGAACGCTTTGTACCAGCTACAAGAAACACTCTACCCCGATAAATGGCTACAGGTAGAGGCGATGGACATTATTTTAATGCCATCTCATCAAGTGCCTGGACATGAAGTTGATCACCACGATCCTCTAAGGGACTACTACATCCATTGGAAGAACTATGAAGCAGAAGAGGGGGAAGTAAAACGTCTTCTCAATGAGTTCTGGACTCGTTACCGCGAGTTTGTCGGAAGTACCAATGGCAAAGAGATGGACCGCGCCAAGGCGCTTAGCTTGTTTGAACTGCCGCAAGATGCCAGCCAAACTGAGATACGCAAAACTTGGCGTAAACTCGCATTAAAATGGCACCCTGATCGAGACAATGGTGATAGCGATAGATTTAGAGTTTTGTGTGAGGCTTGGCATATATTGCGTCACTAGATAGAATTCATATAGAAAAGGTCGTGATTAACACGACCTTTTTAGTTTTATAAACAAATTATAGGTAGGTTGCCGACGTTGGCGCTACTAAGCTTTCCACATCTAGCCCATCACGCATTAGGCCGTTCTCTACTAAAAACTGGGTATCATTTTTCAGGGCTTGCATATCATCCTGACCAAAGTGAATGGCAAGAGCAGACCAATCCGTCAGTTTTTCTGCCTGTTCGTTAGATACGCCGTGCTCTGTCGCCCCAATTGCGATTGCTTGCTGATGATTAGTTTTAATGTAATTCATCGCTTTGCGTTGAGCTTCAAGGTAGGCTTCAACTAGCTGAGGGTTTTCAGAGGCGAACTTATCCGTTGTAGCACTGATTAGAATTGGGTTGATGTAACCATCCGCTGTGGCGAGCACACGAGCACCACCATCTTGAGCTTTAAGAATATAGCTTGAAGTAAGAAGACCAGCATCGATGCTACCAGCCATTAAAGCGTTAAATGCTTTCGGCGTTGCCATATTGATGAATTTTACGTCCGACTGAGTCATGTCATTGGCAGCAAGCTGTGCGATTAGCATCTGTTGTACTACTGTTCCTTTAACACCAGCCACTTTTTTACCGACTAGATCTTTGATATCCCCTTCAAACTTAGGCGAGACTACCAGAGAAAAGATTTTGCTTGGTCTTGCAACAGTACCAATCACTTTCAAACTGTTTCCTTCACGGTTTGCCATCAGGAACGAGTTTGTATTCATCACGGATGCGATGTCGACAGAGCCCGAAGCCATGGCTTTCGCTTGATGAACCCCTGAACTGATTTTGTGCCACTCAACAGTTGCACCATGTTTTGCTAACTCTTGGTCTAAGATCCCTTGGTCGCGCATAACCATAAGCTGCAAGTTAAACGGGGTAGGTACGTAAGTTACATTAACGACTTTTTTTGTTTCTGCGAAAGCGCTACTACATACTAATGACATTGCTGCAGCACAAACTGCAATAAGTTTTTTCACTGAATTCTCCTAATGGTTGAATGATTGCTGGATAATGGTTTGTGTTAGCTGCTCACGAGTTAAACTTGATTGTTTTATGTCGTATTCAAATTTAAATACGCCATTTTCAATCACCAGAATACGATCAGCGAGTGTGACTGCTTCTCGAACATCGTGAGTTATAAATACAACGCTACATTGTGTTTTCTGATGGATACGTTTTAATTCGGTTTGCATGTTCTGACGGGTCAAAGCATCCAATGCGCTGAAGGGTTCGTCCATATACAGAAGGTTAGGTTTCCGACACAAAGAACGGGCAATGGCGACGCGTTGAGCCATCCCACCGCTAAGTTGATTCGGGAAGGCGTCAATTTTGTCGAGTATGCCTGTTAACGTTAACGCGCTTTCAATAGCCTTGAGTGCCTCGTCAGAGTTTCGTAGCTGCTTGTTAAACGCTAATTGCAGGTTTTGTTTTACGGTATACCAAGGTAACAAGCGAGGTTCTTGGAATACGTAACCTGAAACCAAGTTTTCTGCAGCTTGAATTTGCCCACTACAGGCATCATGCATACCTGATAAGCATTTAATCAGCGTACTTTTACCACAACCACTTTTACCTAAGACGGCGACAAATTCTCCCGCTTCGACGCTTAGATTGACGCCTTTAAGGACATAAGATTTCCCTTGTTGCGGATCATCAAATGACTTGGATAGATTAGTGACGGATAGCATGTGCGGTAACCTTCTTAAAGATGAAATCTAAGCAAAAGCCAAGGACGCCAATAACGATGATTCCTGCCATCGCTTTATCGGTCCGCGCCAGTTCTTCGGCATCAACAATGAGAAACCCCAAACCTGACGCCGCGGCAATGAGTTCCGCGCCCATCAAGGCACGCCAACTGTATCCAAACCCTAATCTAAGCCCGGTAATGATTTGCGGCAGTGCCGCAGGAAAGCGAATGTGTCTAATGATTTCACTCTGGCTTAACTCAAGGCTTCTGCCTAGCTCAAGGTATTTTTTATCGACATTTTGTAAGCCGCCATACGCGTTGAGAAACACAGGGAAAAAAGAGGCAAACAAGATGATCATCAACTTTGGCGCTTCACCGATTCCCATCCAGACGATAAATAAAGGACTAAACGCTAAAGCAGGGATTGCGCGCAGACATTCAAATAGAAATTCGAAGTAATCGTATAGACCTTGAAAGCGAACAAATAGCATGGCGAATGCAATCGCTAATACAGCCGTTGTAGCAAACCCAATCCCAACTCGCTGAAGACTGGCACGTATGTGTTCGGCTAGTTCACTGCTCATCAACATATCTGTGAATGCGGTTACGACCGTAATAGGTGAAGGCAAGATGTAACTACTGATATCACCATAGGTAGTGGCTAAGTGCCATCCAGCTACGATAAGGGTAGGGACAACTAGAGACTTTAACCAATAAGTCCGAGAAGATTGAGAACTTAAGTTCATTGATTAAAAATGATAACTATTCTTAGGTACTACGCACAATAATGAAACTTAAGTTTTATGTCAAACCATGAGTGAGCGTAAGTTGGGTGTTGGAGTTGTTTGGGGAGCCGTATGAGACCAAAGATGAATCTAAGCAAAGAGGGAAACAAAGGTTAACGCGTCATATGTAAAACGGTCGTGGTCCACCATTTACCTTTGAAGAATCGGTCATTAGTGCGTTCACAATCAATCGACATACCAACGCGTTTACAGAGTCTTATCGCCGCTTTATTGCTAGAGAGTGTCTCCGCATAGACTCGTTTTACATCGAGTTGATTAAACCCATAGTCAACCAAGGCGAGCATCGCTTCTTCAGCAACGCCTTTTCCTTGCCTGTTTCTCGCCAAGCCGCAGCCGATTGAGGCTTGATTCTTTGGCTCTAGGCGTAACGCTGCAAGACCTAAGTAGTGGCCTGAGAACTTACACTGAATTGCTAGGTGGTACTGAGTTCGTGGTGACTCTAAAGCTTGTTCAATAAACATATTGGCAAGCAGGGTACTTTTTTCAATCGAGCAATCTTCTTCGTTGTAATAGCGTTGGTATTTAGGATCTTGGCATTGGTCAACATAATGTTCGACGTCTGATGGAGTAAAGTCGCGAAGAATGAGATTTGAAGTAGTAATAGTGAAGTTCATAGTCGGTAGAGAAGAAAAGCGCCCAATCAATAGGCGCTTTATACATCAGTTTACCGTTTTAACCTCATTTGGAAGGTCGAAACTGAGACTTACGCATGCGATTGAGGGCTGCTAGAACATCAAGTACACGCGGTTTGGCTAAGTCGCCTTGATTTGGCATGGTAGTGTACCAATCATCACTTAAATAGCGCTCAATATCCTTGGCTGGAAGTTTAGACCAACCTGGTTGCTGAGCAAACTGGAACCAAACCCAACCAAGCGCATTAAGCTCATTAGTGGTTTCTAATTGCTCCAAGGCACTTAGGTCGGTGTACTCTTTACCAAACCTTAATGAATCACGCCCTTTGGCGGCGATTCTAAATTTACCTTCGCTCAAAATTTTCTGTAGCGCCGCACAGTTAAACCCTCGCGGGCGGAATGACTCTAGGCTAGACTCACTTTCATTCTGTCTTTGCGTAGGGTGTAATTGGACAACTTGTTTGGCTTTTTCCGTCACATCGATTGCTTGGTAGTCATGCATTTGAATGACAGTGTCAGCAACATCTAAGTAGTCACCAGAGCCGCCCATAACGACGATAGTTGAAACATCGAGTTGTTCATTAAGCTGTGCAATTCGATCTACCAAAGGCGTGATTGGCTCATCACCCTTACTCACTAGTGCCTGCATGCGTTCATCTCGAATCATAAAGTTCGTTGCTGAAGTATCTTCATCAATCAAAATGGCCTTTGCGCCGGACTCAATGGACTCCTGTAGCCAAGCGGCTTGTGATGTAGAACCCGAAGCGTCTTGAGTAGAAAAATCTGAAGTATCCTTACCCATTGGTAGATGGTTGATGTAATTCGATAGGTTAAGCGAATGTACGCAACGGCCATCTTCCGCTTTTATCTTCATAGCAAGCGTATTTGTGACGATACGCTCACGACCATCGCCCGGGATGTGATCGTAAATTGAACGCTCAATGGCGTTGAGCAAGGTTGATTTGCCGTGAAAGCCACCACCGACGATTAACGTGATTCCTTTAGGAATACCTAAACCTTTAACTTCTCCACTATTCGGGGTGGTTAAAGTCACTTCAAGCGCTTGAGGAGCGACAAACTCAACGGCCTCTTTCATCGGCAAGTCGCAGTTTCCTGAAATTCGAGGTAAGACAGAACCGTTACCGACAAACGCAAGTAGCCCTTTGCTTTCTAGTTGGCTACGTAGCGCCGTCTGATCTTCAATCACTTGGCAGTGCTTGATCAGCGCTTGCTGATCGAGTTCGCGCTCCAGTGTCGCTTTGCGAATAAATTTAGGCAGATGGAAGGTAAGTATGTTGTCTGCTTTCTTACCAAGAACTGAACGACCTTCAGCAGGTAAATTGATTCTAAATCGTAACTCTATTCCTTGTTCGGTGAATAGCACAGCAGTGTTATCCAACACAGTTTGGCCTGTCAGTGCAATGCTGACGCTCGCTTCTTGCTTGGCAAACTGAGCAAAGCTTCGCGCAATAAAATCACGAGCTGCAATTTGATAAGAAGGGGAAGTTTCGCGCAGCCAAGCTAATCCTGTAACTGACCAAGGACGAATGGCACGAACGCGTGAAGCAGAGGCGCATGGGTCACCCTGAACATAATCAATATGGAATGTATAGTCGCCAAAATCGTACTCGCCTTTAAGTTGTTGGTAGGCGTGGTAGTTTTGCTTTTCTATTTTTTTGAGTGTAGCGGAGAGTTGATCCATATTGATCTCTATTGTGGGAACAAGAAAGACGAGGATTATAGAAATCGCTCGTCTCGGAGTAAAGCAATTGTGGATTAACTAAGAATATGAGTACTTAGGAGATAAGTTGTTCTGGTTTAACAGATGCAATTCAAACTCATCATATGGCATGGGTTTACCGTAGAGGAAGCCCTGACCAATGTCACAGCCTTCAGCCAGTATAAAGGACTCATGCTCGTTGTTTTCGATACCTTCAACGGTAACTTTAAGGTTAAGCTTTTTGGCAATTGAAATAATAGAGCGGACAATTTCCTTGTCTTCATCACTGTGAGATAACTGATGAACGAAACTTTTGTCTACCTTGATGGCATCAAATGGAAACTTTTTCAAATAGTTAAACGAAGCATAACCTGTACCAAAGTCGTCTAGTGACAATGTCACGCCAAGTTCACTGAGAGAAATCAGTGTATTACGCGCAACCACCTCATTGGCAATTAATCCGCTTTCGGTCACTTCTAATTCTAAGTATTGGGCTGGCAGTTGATAGGCAACCAACAAATCTTTTACCTGATTGACGAACTGGGGGCTCTGAAGTTGTACTGCCGAGACATTAACACTGATAACAAAATCGCTGACATGTGTTGCCCATTCAGCCGCTTTCTGTATTGCCGATCGAAGGACGAAGCTTCCGACCTCGAAAATTAATCCGTTCTGTTCAGCTAGGTGGATCAGTGTTTCATTAGAAATATCGCCAAGTATCGGATGACGCCAACGGAGTAGGGCTTCTGCACCAATCCAACGATGGGTAAGTGGAGATACTTTGGGTTGGAAGTAGAGCAATAAGTCTTCATTACGCACAGCTTGAAGTAAGTAGCTCTCTAGTTGGCTGATGTTTTTTTGCGTGTCTGAAATGTCTTGAGAATAGAAGCTGAACTTATGCCCGGAGTCTTTACATGACTGCATCGCTTCTGCTGCATACTTAAGTAACGATTTTGCTGACTGGGTATCATCTGAACTCGCGACACCAATATAGCTATGGAGGTGCAGATGTTCGCCTTCGACTACAAATTCAGTCTGGCTAACGTCAACAAGTTCGCGGCATAAGGTGTTGATATCATTTTCGTATTGGTGCGTTTTGAAAACAAATGCTAAATCTGTTGATGATGGTCGGGCTGTGACGACGTTTAACTGCGTGTGTTGAGTGAGACGTTGACGGAATTCCTTAAGGACATCTTCCCAAGCGCCATAACCGTACTTGGCTTGAATTCTTCTTCCATTTGTAAAGCCTATGTGTAAAAGGCCAATTTTAAAATGGTCGTCTAGATGGGCTTCTAAAGGCAAGATATCGAGAAGTTGCTGTGTTTCTGATTCCAAAGCGTTTCGGTTTAAAAAACCTGTCCCGAGATCATGCAGTTGTTGATAACGGATTTTACGCTCAGCAGCGCGGCGTTTATCGATTTCTAAGTTGAGAGAATAATTGAGATCAACCAGATCTTGAGTACGAGTACTGACTCTTGATTCAAGCTCTAGGTTAAGTTGCTGCAAATAGTGATTTTGATAAAGGGTTTTAAGCTGAGCCTCTACAGAGTCTCTAAATGAAATAAGCAGTTGCTGGTAGGTATCACCAAACGGATTCTCTCGATCGTCGAGTACGCAAATTGTGCCAAACATATCGCCATTTGGCCAACGTACAGGTAAGCCGCAATAAGCCAGCAGTCCAAATTTCATATCTGGGTTATTGCACCATTTCTCATCCGCACTAGCGTTTGGCACAACAAGCTGTCTATTTTCATTCACGACAGTTTCACAGTACAAACCCTGTCCGAGAGTTTCACTATCACTGATATGGTAAGGGTGCGTACGGTTATTGTTGGCAGAGAATACTTCAATATGCTCTTTATGTATTCTCATTATCAATGCTGCAGGAACGTTAACTATCTCTGCGAGTAGATTGACGATTGTTTGCCAATTGTCACTCATGTCTTCAGGAATAGTAATCGTCCCTGTATTCAACTTAGACATATTTGATCCCTGTGGGCTAATGTACCAATCCGAGCATTCCGTGCTCTCTTTAATAATAGTCGTAGAAACAGTCATTGAAACAAAGATTAAGTAATTGACGCAAACTTGAGAGTTAGCATGCATCATGGATCCGGTAAATAAAAGCCCTAAACGATGGTTTAAGGCTCTGTCTATATGCATGTCTCAAAAATGAGATGACGTTTTTAAACAATAGGTTTATTTGATGTAATTATCAATAGCAATATCAGTTAAATAGTTAATGTTTTCGTAACCAAATCCGTTCAGATTGAGAAACTCTTGCTTAAACCCTGCATAGTCACCAAGCTGTTTAAAGTTAGATTCATTGAGTTGTTCAAGAATTTCACTGACGCGTTGTTGAGTCGTTCGATTGAGTTCCCAGTCATCCATCCGGATCAGGCGTTCACAATCCACTGGGGGGTGCTGAGGTTGATAAAGTTTGGTCGCAAACAGACGTTGCATTTGCTCAATGCAGCCTTCATGCGTTCCTTGCTCTTTCATAACTTTGTAAAGAGCAATGATATAAGGGCTAAGTGCAGGAATAAATACGCTCGCTTTGGTCACTAAAGCTTTACATACTGTGGCGTAAGCGCCACCGCCATAGTTCGCTAGTTTGAGGTTCAACGAATGGCTAGTTTGGTGCAAATCGATTTTAGCTCTTCCAAGCGTGCCATCGAGATAGATAGGGTGAGTGCACTCTGGCCCGACATATGAAAAAGCAATGGTTTTACAACCATGAGCGATTGACTCTGAGTTGATTAAGGCGTTGATCCAATCTTCCCAATCTTCCCCCCCCATCACCTTAAGTGTTGATTCTTCTTCCTGTATTGTTGCTGGCGGTAATGTGGTTTGATGCCATTCATCAGTCTCTAACATTAGAGTGGCTCCGGTGACAGGCTCTCCAATTGGTTTTATGGCAGAACGCCATAGTTCGCCGGTGTTTGGATTTGGCCTGACACCACTGGCTAGACTGTAAATAACGAGGTCAACTTCACCTTCGAAATAGGTCTCTATCGCTTCAATTACCTCTTCTTTGAGCTGCTTCGAGAAAGCATCGCCGTGAATGTTGATGGCGATTCTATTTTCTTGCTCAGCAGCCTTTTTAAAGTAGTAGTTGTTATAGAACCCGGCAGATCCTGTTCTTTGTTCAGTCGGTGATTTTTCCAATGAGACGCTAATGGTGTCCGCGTTAGCCCCACCGAAAGTCAGAGCGATTCTTGCCGACAGACCTAGACCTGAAGATCCGCCGATAATGAGCACTCTCTTAGGTCCTTGCTTAATGGGATTGGCAGACTTTACATACGCAATTTGATTAGATACAGATTGTTCGCAGCCGAGTGGATGGGCACTTCGTGCGACAACACCATCGATGATGGGCTCAATGATCATACAGTCTCCTTTAGCCAACAATTGGCAACTTATCCAAGCTAGCGTAAAGCTTTGTAAAGTTTATTGAGCTAAAGCAATTAGAAGTGATTTATTAACTCATCTGCAACAAAATTAGAAATCCAAGGTTGAGCTTCAGGCTTTGGATGCAAACCGTCGGACATCATCCATTCTGGTTTTATGATGACGCCTTCAAGGAAAAAGGGCAGCAGAGGGACATCAAGGTTTTGTGACACTTTCGGGTAGACAGAGGCGAATGCTTCAGTGTAGCGTTTTCCATAGTTTGGCAGAATGTGAATCTGCATAAGTAGTGGCGTTGCGTCTGAATCTCGAATCATAGTAATCATGTCTGACAGGTTCTTTTGCACTATTCCTGTTGGAAAACCTCGTAACCCATCGTTAGCACCTAGCTCAATGAGGACGTATTCTGGGTTATGTTGTTGGAGTAACTGAGGAAGTCGTGCCAGACCATTGCCTGTCGTATCACCAGAGATGCTGGCGTTGATGACCGAGACTTGTTGACCGCTTTTAGCGAGATCATCCGTAAGAAGAGAAGGCCAAGCCTGTTCGATAGGCATTTGATAACCAGCGCTTAAGCTATCACCTAAAATCATAAGGGTTTTGCTGTAAGCAGGATTTACAGACAAAAGTAGAAGAACAAGGGAAAGTAGTCGAAACATGCAAACATCCGTAATCAAAGCACAATCATTGTCTAAAGTAGTCTCTACCAAACAAGAACAATTAACAATCCTTGATGATGTAAATCTAGACATCAAAGAAGGTGAGAGTGTGGCTATCGTCGGGACATCTGGCGCTGGGAAATCGACATTGATGACTCTACTGGCGGGATTAGATACACCGACTCAAGGGGAAGTCGACTTGCTAGGTAAACCTCTTCACAGTCTGACTGATGAAGAGCGTGCGGCTATCCGCAGTGAATCTGTTGGTTTTGTTTTTCAAAGCTTTCTTCTCATCCCAAGTCTGTCTGCATTAGATAATGTTACTTTACCTTGTCTATTAAAAGGAGAGCCTGAAGACAAGACTCGAGCCATTAGTTTGTTGGAGTCGGTTGGGCTAGGGAGTCGTATTCACCATTCGCCCTCCCAACTATCGGGTGGTGAGCAGCAACGTGTCGCTTTAGCTCGTGCCTTTATGATTCAACCAAAAATTCTCTTTGCTGATGAGCCGACGGGTAACTTAGATCAACAAACCGCATCAACCGTGGTGGAGCTGTTATTTTCATTGAACAAAGAGCATGGCACGACACTCGTTTTGGTTACGCATGACTCAAAATTGGCTGAGCGCTGTGACCGAACCTTCAAAATGAAAGCCGGTAAGTTGGAGGATTAACCATGTCTAATTCAGCTTCGGCTTCTTTGAACAGGCGGTTGGTAAAATGGAGTACAAGTGAGATCAGACAAGGGCAACTTTGGCCTGTCACTATCGCTTTAATCCTAATAATTGCTTGTATTTTTGCTTTAACAGCCCTTGCAGAGCGTATGGAGCAGGTGGTTGTTAAGCAAGGGAAACAGGCGTTAACCGCGGATACGGTGTTCATATCATCGAACCCAATTAGTGAATCATTTGAGACGTTAGCTGCGGAAAACGAGCTGACGACATCGTCTCAAACGCGATTTGGAACCATGGCGTTTAGTGATAACGGCATGAAACTCATCACGGTTAAAGCGGTCGATAGTCTTTATCCGCTACAAGGTGAGATGGTACTGTCCGATGACAAGCAAAACTACAGTCACGTTAAGCAAGGCGAACTTTGGCTTGATGAACGTCTATTTTCGCAGCTCAATGTCTCTGTAGGTGACGCGGTCACGTTAGGTGATGCCGATTTCATTGTAACCGGACGTATAATTGAAGAGCCGGGACTGAGTTTCAATCCGTTTCAACAAATGCCTTCCGCTTTTATTCACAGTGATGATATTGACCGAACTGGAGCTGTTCAGTTAGGTAGTCGCGTTCGCTACAGTAAGTTCATTAATGGCGACGAAGCGAATATTGAACGCTTAAAGTCAAATATCGAGTTAACGCCAAGTGATCGTTGGCGAGATCAAAATAGCGCAAGTCGGACCAACGAGGTCTTCCAACGTACCGAGCAATATCTTTCACTGACTGTAGCCATTGTGGTGATCATGGCGGCGACAACCTTAGTGTTAACCTGTCAGCACTATGTCACGACCCGACGCAAAACGATCGCAATGCTCAAGAGCTTAGGTGCGAGTAAAAAATGGATCGTGCGTTGGTTGTTGACTCAAGTTTCAATTCTACTTGTCGCCGCAGTCGTACTGGGTGTTTCGTTGGGCGTAGTACTTGAATACCTACTGCGCATCCCATTGGTCGAATTATTGCCCAATCCATTACCTAGCTATGGCTTAAAACCCATCGTTATTTCTGTCATGACCAGTATTCTTATTGCAGTTCCAGCACTTGGAATTCCACTGGTCGGGCTAACCAATGTGAGTGCTGTAAATGTGATGCAGCCACAAGCCGAAACTAATGGCTCAAAGAGCAGATACTGGCTGGTTTTAGTACCCATAATTCCGATGCTGTTAGCCTATTATGACAACCTACTCGTATGGATCGTTCTAGGCGGTATTGTCTCGTTGTTCGCAATACTGGCGTTTGTGAGTGTATTGGCAACTCGCGCTCTAGGTAAAGTTCCGCTTAGCGCAGCGCTCAAACTGGCGTTAAGTAGGATCAACCGCTCAACAATCGCGACAGGCATTCAGTTTGGAGCATTAGCGCTCTCTTTAATGTTGCTGTCTACTATGTGGCTTGTTAGAACAGACTTACTGACAGATTGGCAACGTACGCTACCGAAAGATGCTCCCAATGCCTTTGCTTTGAATATCGCCCCTTATGAGAAAGATGCCTATCTAAAGGTTCTTGATGATGCGGGTATTTTACGCTCAGAAGACTACCCAATTATTCGCGGTCGTGTTGTGAACATCAACGGGGTCGATGCGAAAAGCAAAGCCAAGGGAGAAGAGGGCAGCGATGCGTTAAGACGTGAAATTAACTTTACGTTTGCAACGGGTATTCCAGAGCACAATGAGCTGTTGTCAGGAGAATGGACGCCAAGCAATGGTGTCTCGGTGGAAGCCGATGTAGCTAACGATTTAGGCTTAAAGATTGGTGATGAACTCGAATTTGTTATCAATAGTATTCAAATTAAGGCAAAAGTTAACTCTATCAGGCACGTAGAGTGGCGCGATATGAAGCCAAACTTTTATTTCATCTTTACACCTGATGTTCTAGAGAATATTCCAGCGACTTATTTGGTGAGCTTTAAGGTTGAAGACGAGCATGACGCGCTTTTAAATCAATTATCTCGCCAACATCCAACAGTGAGCCTGATGGATATAAGAGTGATGGGAGCGAAGATTCAAGAACTGTTAGGGCAGATCGTCTGGTCAATTACTCTGCTAGCAGGGATAGGCGTTCTATCTGGTCTTCTACTTATATTTACTCTGTTGCGTTTGAGTTTGGGTCAACGCCAAGAAGAGATTCAACTCTATCGTACTTTGGGAGCCAGTAAAAAGAGGGTTGAACAAACCATCTGGGCCGAATATGGGTTAATGGCACTTGTCGCAGGTGTAATAGCGATTATTGGTTCAGAAATCGTTGTAGGCGCGATTATGATATTTGGGTTTGAACTGCAACCACAGATACATTGGATGCTATGGATACTGCTACCTATTGGTACTTTTTTCACACTTGCTCTAGTTGTGAACAGTTTGATTAAACGCCTCTTAACCCCTATCAATAAAGCGTTTAGCTGATAATACACAGGTCAAGTTATTCAGTTATCCACAAAAACAGTGGATAAAGTTTGGGATAACTTGGCCTGTAGATAACTTCAGATTTCTCGCAGCCCCGAGTAGGCGTAGCTCGGCAAAGATTTGTTATTCACAAAAGTGATTATTTGTTCCTTCTGCATTTTTGAGTCAAGCAGTTTTTTTCATTTTTTTTTCGAAAAAACGTCATAATTTCTCCATGAAAAATTTGTGATTTTATTCATTTAGTATTACCAGTAAAATGCACTGAGAATGAATGAATTAGCCATATAAATGCTATCTAAAACCCAAACGAAGAGTTCACCAAAAATCGCAATTATTGGCGGTGGTATCGCTGGAGCTACTGCTGCAGTTCACATGGCCGAATTAGGTTTAGATGTCCACCTTATAGAAAAAGGTAATGGGCTGATCAGTGGTCCGCCAATATGTCATCTTCATGCTGGTGGAAATTTGTACAGAGAGATCTCTACTGAGCAGTGTATAGAGTTACTTAAGCAATCTATAGATACCGCACGCCTTTATCCACAGACGATTAACCGTAGGCCAACTGTCATTGCTGTGCCTTATTCTGATGGTGGTAGTCCTGAAGAGTTGTATGAAAGGCTGATTACCATTCAATCTTGTTATGCTGAGCTAGTCGCAGAAGACTCAGCGAACAAAGTGTTGGGTGAGCCTTGTGACTATTACAAATTCTACAGTCGAGAAGATTTAGAAGAATTGATAGAGCAGCAACAGCCAACTCAACCCAAATCTATCGATGAGTGGATGATTCCTTTCTCCAAGCATACTGATTTAGACGCACTTAAGTTCCCAGTTGTTGCAGTTGAGGAGCATGGGTGGAGTGTGTTCCGTATTGCTGCATCTGCGACGTTGGCATTAGAAGCGATTCCTAACTGCACCTTAATGACCAATACGCAGGTCATTGGGGTAGAAGAGCGTGCCGATAGCTGGATGATTGAGTGTGTCAGTCAGGACAATGAACCGCAGATTTTAGAATTCGATTTTCTTGTCAATGCCTGCGGCTATGAGACTGGCTCAATCGACGACTTAGCAAATAAACCGCGTGAAAGGCTAGTAGAGTTTAAAGCGGCCTATGTGACCAAGTGGAATGAGTGCAATGAACTTTGGCCTGAAGTCATATTCCACGGACCGCGAGGAACGCCAAATGGAATGGCGCAGCTAACGCCTTATCCTGATGGGGTGTTTCAGTTACATGGCATGACTAAAGATATCACTTTATTCGATGATGGCTTGGTGGCGTCTAATCAATCGACATCACAGCCCCACTTGCCTTTGCGATTGAAGCGTAAAATACAAATAGGCTGGGATGAAGATGTGATTGTGGAAAGAAGTCGAAAGGCGATTGATCATATGGCTCGCTATATTCCCGATTACCAGCAAGCCAATGAGTACGGCACACCACTGTTTGGTGCGCAGCAGATACCGGGTAGAGACGATACGTTAAGAGCTGCTGATGTTACATTTGAAGGTGAGCATTATGCTAGGGTTGAAGTGGTAAAAGGATCGTCTGCCTATGAAGCGGCAATTAAACTGGTGAAGGAGTGGCGATTACACGATTACCAAGATAACAATATTGAATCGCTTCATCCGGTGACGATGAGCCTATCGGCTGAGAATATAGAAGCAAAAGCACGACAACTCGCAATAGAGAGAGCTTACCCTGAGCAACTTGCTAAATACTACGGTTGTTTAAGTTAAAGATGGGCGACTTTGTCGCCCTAATAGCCAAAAAATCGAGCCCATTGGCCCCAAACGTCTTGTAAACCCAACAAATCCCCACGAACGAATCTCACTTTTTGTCCTGGTTTTGCTTGTGCTAACCTTGGCAAATCTATTCGAGCAACACAGCCTATTTTCGGATAGCCACCAATGGTTTGCCTGTCATTTAACAAAACGATAGGCTCACCACTTGGTGTTACTTGTATTGAGCCAAGTGCAATCCCTTCACTCAAATATTCCTTATTGGGAGCGTTGACCTTTGAACCGGAAAGTCGATATCCCATCCGATTGACGAGCTGACTCACTTCAAACTCTTGTGTATAGAGCGAATTGACGGCGTCACGCGAGAAGTCATTGACTTGGTAGCCCTCAATAACGCGTAGCTCCAATGGCAAGTTATAGTCAGGCTTGTATCTGAATGTCATCTGTACACTGCTAGATGATATGGCATGTTGGTCGAACGGTAAAACGTCGCCACTTTGTAACGGCGTCCCATGTGTTAAGCCGCCCAATTGGTCTCGTTCTACGGTCGAAGCACTGCCTAGCTGCCTTGGTATATTAAATCCGCCTTTAATTGCTAGGTAGGCACGCAATCCGTTACGAGGAAGAGCGAAGGTTAAAGTTTGTCCTTTTAAAGCGCGAAATGTCGACCAATTATCGACACTTATGCCGTCTAACTTGGCATTTAGGTCACCACCGGCGATGGCGAGTTCGCAAGAGTGGTGTATCAAAAACTCAGCTTGGCCCAAGGTGATCTCAAGCGTGGGCATGTTAATGGTATTACCCAAAAGGTGGTTTGCCCAGCTATAGGCGTAATCATCAACAGGTCCACCTTGCGCAATACCAAAATGGGCTAAACCAAAGCGGCCAAAATCTTGAATAAGAGTTTGCTGACCAGGTTTCACGACTTCTATGTAGTTTTCAATTGTCATTGCCAACCCTCATTGATTTGACCGCCAAGCGCCAAAAACTCTTTCTTACTTATCGCTGTGAACTTAATTTTGGTGCCAATAGTGAAGGGAAGAATTTTTGAGCTTGTTGGGTGATAAAGCTCAATAGGGCAATTGCCTATGATATTCCAGCCGCCCGGAGTTTCACTTGGATACACTGCAGTTTGATTGTTGGCGATGGCAACGCTGCCTTTAGGGACTTTTACCCTTGGCGTTGGCTTTCTTGGTCGCCTTATAGCTTCATCAACTTCAGAAAGAAAGGCAAATCCCGCAGTAAATCCAATTGCGCCAACGGTGTATTCGGTTTGTGAGTGCGTTTTGATGACGGACTCTATGGATTGACCTAATTCTACGTAATATTCTAGGTCAGGGCCGACGGAAAGATCGTAATAAACTGGTAATTCAATGACTTCAGAAACGTGCGCTTCTGGCATGTTAAGTAGGGCTTGAGTAACTAATTTTTCTAAGTAGGGGACAAACTCGAAAATAGATATACGGTGTGGAAGGTAATCAACAAGTATCGAATCAAACGAAGGGGTAACATTCATTACCCAGGTTCCGAGCTGATTGGTGAGATAATGACTAATCTCGCCAATCACCCAAGAAAGGTGATCATTGGGGGCGCTGTGAAAGCGAATCAAAATCGAGCACTCGGCAACAGGGTCGATAGAGGTATCTATAATCATGTACTTTGACTCTCCTTATCAAGCAGCGAACGAATCTGTTTGATCATGGCGACGCCTTCTTGATTATCACCGTGAACGCATATGGTATCGGCCTCAAGCGCAATTGAAAATCCATCAATAGTTCGGACTTTGCCATATCGTGCTATTTGTAATACCTGATTCAAAATATCTTCATGGTTGGTTAATACCGCTTTGTCTTGTCCACGCGGAGCTAAGAATCCATTGGCTAGATAGCTGCGGTCTGCAAACGCTTCGAAAAGTAGGGGGACGTCGTAGCGATCGGCGATATCAAGGTAGGGTTGGGTATCAGCAACGGCCAGTGTCATTAGCGGTAAACCAAAGCTTGAAACGGCGTCTACCACTGATTCAAAAATAGAAAGGTCTTTCAGCATATCATTGTAGAGAGCGCCATGAGGTTTAACATAGCTAAGGTCTTTGTTGTGGCTATCCGCGAGCCCTTTGATGGCGCCGATCTGATAAATCAACATGTTGGTGATTTCATCAGGAGACAAAACCATACTGCGCCGACCAAAGCCTTGTAGATCAGGGTAGCTAGGATGCGCGCCAATTTGAACATCGTGTTTGATCGCTAGTTTTATCGTTTCATTCATTACTTGCGGATCGGAGGCGTGAAACCCGCAAGCGATATTCGCCATGTGGATATGAGGCATCACAGACTCATCGTTGCCCATTTTCCATGCACCGAAGCTTTCACCCATATCACAATTAAGACAGATCGAACGTTTTTCCATTGAAGAAAAATTTCCTTAATTAAATCATTTACTAAGATGTTTCAATTACTTTAGCTAAACAGTGATCAAACTCATTATTTGGTGAATAATTAATAAAAACAGTTCAATTCGGGGCGCTATCCATGAACTAAGTGTCTATCGTTTGTAGAGAGTGTTGCTACTAGATACATATAGCAATGGAGCCAAGCCGTTTTCTAATCGTCAGTGAGTACAGGAGTGAGATTGATACCATTTAGTCATTTATCTCTAAAGAGTAAGCTATTTGTACCAATAGTTGTTTTTACTGGGATTGTTTTTGTTTTTTCTCAAGGTTACTCCTTGCTTCAGTCCTATCTCACTCAAAAAGACAACCTGCTAAATCGAGCTGATGTTTTAGCAACGGGTGTCGCGCACAGCCTTCAGACCGTCATTCTTGCTGGTGATAAAAAGACGGCTGAAAGAATACTGGTTGCATTTTCAGCCGATGAAGACGTCGTCCGTGTGAAGCTCTACATGACCAATGGCCAACTGTTCGCGATGTATGAAAAGCAGGGTGCAATCGCACCTGTTCCAACAGAAAAGCAGCGTGAGGAGATCCGCCACAGTCGCTATGCCATAAGTGACGAGCACATCTTCTTATTGGTTCCCATTAAAAGTGATTCAGATGTGATTGCTCATTTGCGTATTACGCTCTCTAAACAATCACTTAACGCTATTTATGTGGATGCAATGTCCAATAGTATCAATTATCTATTGTTACTCGCTGTGTCAGCACTTGTA
This sequence comes from Vibrio sp. SCP2, assembly GCF_059295395.1. Lineage (NCBI taxonomy): Bacteria > Pseudomonadati > Pseudomonadota > Gammaproteobacteria > Vibrionales > Vibrionaceae > Vibrio > Vibrio sp. SCP2. The sequence goes on from NZ_JCAFVV010000001.1 coordinate 103,208, forward strand.
CTTTACCTGATGGTAGAGATGTACATTATCAAACCTGTTTATCGGCTGAGCTCTGGAATATGGTCATACATAGAGAATAAGCGCGAAACACTTAACATTAAACATGCGGCAGATGATGAGATAGGCGGGTTGATACAAGCGTTCAACACCATGCTAGAAAGGCTGAAAGAGCGAGATAAGCAAGTCACAAATACACTGACGAAACTAGAACAAGAAAAGGCATTCGCCAATGAAGTGGTAGAGACCGTTAAGCACGCGTTGGTGGTGCTGAATTCCAACGGTGAAGTGGTCCATTTTAATGCGGCAACCTGTGCTATCTTTCGACGAACGCCAGGGTATTTGAAAGGTACATTACTTGTTGAGGTACTCGGGGTCAGTGGTCAGTTCATCATAGCGGAAGCCATGACCAAGGATGCTGAGATAATTGAACGGCAGTTGTGGGTCAAAGATGTGTTTGGTAATCACCAACTGCTAAGTATTACAGCCACTCGACTGAGCAAGGAAGGACAAGTGCTGTTCGCCATTCAAGATGTGACGGAGGTGGAAGCCGCACAGCGGAGGCAGAGACTCGCTGCGGGGGTATTTGAGAACAGCCAGGACGGACTCATCGTCACTAATCCATGCGATACGATTACTATGGTAAACCCTGCGGTATCGAGGCTTCTCGGTCACTCTCAACAGGCTCTATTAGGAAAACGGCCGGATGAGATATTCGATTGGCAACAGTTTAAATCTCTGATGCCTACGATTAAGCAATCGGTCAATGAACATGGTCAATGGCAAGGTGAAGTTTGGGAGAGTCATAAGCTAGGGCATAAAAAAGTCCCCCTATTTGTCAAAGTCTCGCGAATTGCGAGCAGTGAGAATCAAGATGAGTATGATTATGTTTATTTGCTGAGCGATCTTTCAAGCGATAAAGAAATGGAAAGGCTCGATTACCTGGCACATCATGACTCTCTCACTGGCTTGGCGAATAGAACGGAGCTCTATCGAGTACTTGAAACCATGCTTAGATCTGAGCGGCGAAGCTGCTGTGGATTGGCGCTGTTCTATATTGATCTCGATGGATTCAAATCAGTAAATGACACTTACGGCCACGATGCTGGTGATGAAGTGTTGAAGCAGGTCGCTAAACGACTTGTTTCGATGAATGATGATAATGATGTCGTGGCTCGACTTTCTGGTGATGAGTTCGTTGTAGTAACAAATTGCATCAATCCCAAATCGATAGACTCGATAGCATGTATGATCATTGAGTGCTTAGAGAAGCCAATTGATTACAAAGGCGAAGTATTAAAGGTAGGCGCGAGCGTCGGCGTTCAATACACCGAGTACCAAGATGTTGATACCGATAAATTATTGAAAGCGGCAGACACCGCTATGTATCATGCAAAAACAAGTGGAAAGGGTCAATATGTTATCCATCTTGAGAAAAACGAAACAAAAGTCACTTAGCCTCTATGGTTGAGACTTGTTTTGAATTAGCATAAGAGCATGTTTTTAAAAGGTTAGCGACATGAAAGTTTTAGTAACTGGTGGAATGGGTTACATAGGCAGCCACACTTGTATTCAGATGATTGCAGCGGGAATGACTCCTGTTATTTTCGACAATCTCTACAATAGTAAGCAATCGGTATTAGACCGAATCGAGAAAGTCACAGGAATTAGACCTGAGTTTATCGAAGGCGATATTCGCAACAAGCAACCCCTTGTCGATGTATTGCAAGATCATGGTATAGGTGCTGTCATCCATTTCGCCGGTTTAAAAGCAGTAGGTGAATCCGTTGAGTTGCCTCTTGAGTATTACGACAACAATGTCAACGGAACCCTAGTGCTTGTTAGCGCAATGCGTGAAGCAAATGTCAAAACATTGGTCTTTTCGTCTTCTGCAACGGTATACGGCGACCCTGCTTCAGTCCCTATTCGTGAAGACTTCCCGACAAGCGCAACCAATCCTTATGGTCGCAGTAAGCTTATGGTGGAAGAATGCTTGACCGATTTCCAAAAGGCTAATCCAGATTGGAGCATCACCTTACTGCGCTACTTTAATCCTGTTGGTTCGCACCCATCTGGCGAGTTGGGTGAAGATCCTCAGGGTATTCCAAACAACTTAATGCCATTTGTTTCTCAAGTAGCGGTAGGACGTAGAGAGTGTTTATCTGTCTTTGGAGATGACTATCCGACACCTGACGGCACTGGCGTACGTGATTACATCCATGTTATGGATCTATCGGATGGGCATATTGCCGCGTTAAACAAAGTAGGGCATAAATCAGGTCTGCACATCTATAACCTCGGAACAGGCAACGGATCTAGTGTTCTGGATATGGTTAAAGCATTTGAAAAAGCTTCAGGCAAAACCGTTGCTTATAAAGTGGTTGAACGCAGACCGGGCGACATTGCGGAATGTTGGGCAGATCCTGCCAAAGCGAAACAAGACCTAAACTGGCAAGCAGTACGCAGTTTAGAGCAAATGACAGAAGATACTTGGCGTTGGCAATCAAATAACCCGAATGGTTACCCAGAGTAATCTCAACTAAAAGAAGAAAGCCACCTTAGCGAAACTAAGGTGGCTTTTTTTATGTTCGATACAAAATAGGCAAAATTGAACCGAAACTTATAAGGGGAGGTCACTCCCCCTAAATTGTCAGGCTACTCAGCCTCTTTATCTTTTCCTAGCGACAGTAACCACACCGAAACGCCTGCAACGACGGCAAAGCCAGACAAGATGATGACAGGCATAGCGCTATAGCCAAGAACATGCCAAATAACAGATTCTAAAGTACTCATTATTCAGTGCTCCTATTGCCAGCCTTCAATGCCATGCATATCAGGAAGTTTATGGGCGATACCTTTGTGACAGTCAACACAGGTTTTCTCACCAGAAGCCAACGCAGTAGAGTGCTGCTTAGCACTTCTAGAGCCTTGCTCGGAGAAGTCCATGTATTCGAACTGGTGACAGTTTCGACATTCTAGAGAGTCATTTTTCTTCAAGCGCGCCCACTCGCGTTCTGCAAGGTGAGCTCGACGTTCTTGGAATTTCTCTGGCGTATCAATCGTCTTAGTAACAAAGTGTGCAAACAGCTCTTTAGATGCTTGAACTTTACGAACGATTTTATCTGTCCATTCATGCGGTACGTGACAGTCTGAACAAATAGCACGTACGCCCGAACGGTTAGAGTAGTGCACCGTCTCTTGAATTTCCGCAACGATAGGAGCGTGACATCCTGAACAAAATTCTTCAGAGTTGGTCGCTTCCATACCGGTGTTAAACGCGCCCCAGAATAGAAGACCGCCAGCGAAACCCATGAATAAAACCACACCTACTGCTGCTTTACTCGGGCTTGCTAACCGCTTCCAAAACGCTTTCAATAATTTCATAGATAACCTCTTATTTACTCACGTGATTACTTAAGTGCGTCCACACTCTTGAAATCGTTCTCGATTAAAGGTTTCGCGTTTGCTTGAGGAACGTGACACTGCAGACAGAAGTAACGACGAGGAGACATATCAGCGAGAACTGCGTCTTCACGGTTAACGTAGTGGGTTACACTGATTTTCGTCGCACCCATCTCTTTCGCGTTTTTCCAACTGTGACACGATAGACATTTGTTCGCGTTTAACGACACTTCGTAGCTACGAATATTGTGTGGAATTAGAGGTGGTTGGTAAACAAAACTACTCTCTAAAACCTGCTCACGAGGGTACTTTTTAAAGTCATCAGCTGAGCGTGTTGCTTCAAGTTCACTTGCTCCACGTAGTGATTCTAGACCGCCAATACCACCTGGGTTTTCAAGTTCAGCTACTGCAGCGCCACTTACTAGAGCACCTACCGATAACAGTGCAATTAGAAATTTCTTCATTATTCATTCTCCGCCTAATGGCTAAATTCTTGATTCTGACCGCCCTAAATAGGGCAGCCAGAGCATTCATAATTAAGCGATCTTAGTGATCTTAACTGGACACTTCTTAAAGTCTGTCTGCTTAGACAGAGGGTCAGTCGCATCAAGAATCAGCTTGTTAATCAGAATACGTGCGTCAAAGAATGGTACGAATACCAAGCCTTCAGGTGGACGGTTACGGCCGCGAGTTTCTACTCGAACACGAACTTCACCACGTTTGTTTTCTATGAGAACTTCTTCTCCACGACGAACGCCGCGAGCTTTCGCATCTGCAGGGTGCATGTAAACCACAGCATCTGGTACCGCTTTGTATAGCTCTGGTACGCGGCGAGTCATTGTACCTGTATGCCAGTGTTCAAGTACACGGCCAGTACATAGCCACATATCATATTCAGAATCTGGAACCTCAGGTGGCGCTTCATACGGTGCTGAAATGATCCACGCTTTGCCATCTGGCTTGCCGTAGAAGTCCCAACCAGAACCCGCTTTCGCATACGGATCTGAACCTTCTTTGTAGCGCCATAGGGTTTCTTTACCATCGACTACAGGCCAACGTAGACCGCGTACTTGGTGGTAAACATCATATGGTGCTAGGTCGTGCGCTTTACCGCGACCGAAGGTTGCGTACTCTTCGAATAGGCCTTTCTGTACGTAATAACCGAAATGGTGAGCGTCATCGTTGAGTTCACGAGCTTCTTCTACTGGGTACTTATTGATAACACCATTCGCGAACAGCATATCGTACATAGTTTTACCGCGGTACTGAGGCGCGTTTGCAAGTTGTTCTTCAGTCCAAACTTCTTCCATCTTGAAGCGTTTAGAGAACTCCATTACCTGCCATAAGTCTGACTTCGCCTCGCCGACAGTACCTACTTGTTGATACCAAGCTTGAGTACGACGCTCAGCGTTACCATAAGCACCTTCTTTTTCAATCCACATTGCGGTTGGAAGGACTAAGTCAGCAGCTTGTGCTGTCGCTGTTGGGTATGGGTCAGAACAAACGATAAAGTTTTCTGGGTTACGGTAACCCGGCAAACGTTCACCATTGATATTTGGACCCGCTTGCATGTTGTTGTTACACATTACCCAGTAAGCATTAAGCTTGCCGTCTTTTAACATACGGTCTTGCAGAACTGCGTGGTAGCCAGGTTTAGGTGGAATAACACCATCAGGGATGTTCCAAATCTTCTCTGCTACTTTACGGTGTTTAGGGTTAGCCACCACCATATCAGCAGGAAGGCGGTGTGCAAACGTACCTACTTCACGAGCAGTACCACAAGCCGAAGGCTGACCAGTTAACGAGAATGGGCTGTTACCTGGAGTTGAAATCTTACCTGTTAGTAGGTGCAGGTTGTAGATTAAGCTGTTAACCCAAACCCCACGGGTGTGTTGGTTAGTGCCCATAGTCCAAAGAGACATTACTTTGGTATCTGGATCAGCGTACTGCTTCGCAAGACTTAGTAGCTTTTCTTGAGAAACACCAGACATCTCTGCAGACTTCTCTAGCGTGTAAGGAGCAACTGATTTCTTGTACTCCTCAAACGAGATAGAAGACATCTTACCTGAGTTCGGGTTCGCCGCTGCTTTTTGTAGTGGGTCATCGTCACGTAGGCCATAACCGATGTCGGTTGCTGTTTGTTTGAAGTTAGTGTGCTTGTTAACGAAGTCCCAGTTAACCGCATCATTTTCGATAATGTAATTTGCAATATAGTTAGCAATCACGAGGTCAGTTTGTGGTTCAAAGATGTAGCCTTCGTCTGCCAATTCAAAAGAGCGGTGGTAGTACGTAGAAAGTACATTTACCTTAACGTGAGGGTGGCTTAAACGGCGGTCGGTAATACGAGTCCAAAGTACCGGGTGCATTTCTGCCATGTTAGAACCCCAAAGTACGAACGAATCCGCATTTTCGAAGTCATCATAACAACCCATAGGTTCATCGATACCAAATGTACGCATGAAAGCACCTACCGCAGATGCCATACAGTGACGTGCGTTAGGGTCGATGTTGTTTGAACGGAAGCCCGCTTTCATCATTTTAGCAGCAGCATAACCTTCCATTACCGTCCATTGGCCTGAACCAAACATACCAACACCAGAAGGACCTTGCTTCTTAAGTGCTTCTTTCCACTTATCTGCCATAGTGTCAAAAGCAACATCCCAAGAAACTGGAGTGAAGTCACCGTCTTTATCGTACTTGCCATCTTTCATACGAAGTAGTGGCTGAGTCAAGCGGTCTTGACCGTACATGATTTTAGACAGGAAGTAGCCCTTGATACAGTTTAGTCCTTTGTTTACAGGTGCTTCAGGGTCACCTTGTGTCGCAACAACTTTGCCGTTTTGCGTACCTACAAGAACTGAACAGCCAGTACCACAGAAACGACAAGGTGCTTTGTCCCATGTGATTTTAGTTTGGTCTGAGCTAGCGATCAGATTCGTAGCAGATGCTGGCAAGGTGATGCCCGCAACTGCTGCCGCTGATGCTGCTGCGTTTGCCTTAACAAACGCTCGTCTTGTCATCTTCATACTTCACCCTCGGTTTGGGAATATTGAGTTCCAGTGTTGTTATTTTGTGATTCGTCGTCGAGATCGGTTTCGATTTGGTGGTAAACCAAAGCCGTACTCAACACATTTGGGAGATTATTAATGGTTTCGATCGTGTCGGTTATAAAACCTTGGTTCTCAGTTTCCAATACCACTACGATTTTGCCCTCAGGGCTGTCTCCGTAGATCTCAGCATTGTCATACTGCTCAATTTGAGATTTCACTTCACCGAGATGTTCTGGCGAACAATGCACGACTAAGCTCGAAATATGCACTTCGTTCAGTGACATAAACTTCTTCCGTATTAAACTAAATTGCTCACATTGATGGATGAAGTAGGGCAAACTGCTACGCAAGCACCACATCCTGTACATTCATCAAGTTCTAAATTGGGTTGTGCGACTTTGCCTATTTCTAGTTTGAACTTAATTGCCATGGTGTCACACATATCGCCACAGCTTCGGCATTCGACATTTTGCTTCGCTAAACATGCCTCATTGATTAAGGCTTTAGCATTCCAAGGTAAAGATTGTTCATCAGCAAATAATGGTTCTGGGCATACATCCGCGCACTGATAACAAAATGTGCACTCGCCACGAGAAAAATCGATTTGAGGATAACCACCGTCACCTTTAATAATGATGTTCGTTTCACAGACTTCACTGCACTTACCACAACGTGTGCACAAGTCAGTAAATTCGGCACTGTTCACAAGCCAAGGTAGACGAATAGTGTTATCGTCAACGAGACGTTTTGAAAATAGCCGTCTTTTAGTAAGGTCTACCACTATCTTACCCAAGTTTGTTAGATGTTGTTTTTATGGCTAAATAACTGTTCATAAGTTGTAATTTATCCTTACATGGATTGTAGGTTTTGACATATTTGTATAAATACCCCCTTGGGGGTAATGCCGACTAAAATTGTTTTAGATCAACAAACTTACGCGTAAGTGATCACATATTGTCGCGACAATTACTAATAAGCTTAGTATTTAATCGCAGGTTTTCTATTTAAGGTTTGAATGTTCGAGTGTTAAAAAATGTGAAAAGCTCTGTAACCACCACGGTTGCTAAAGCAATGGTGCTAATTTTGCTTTTGTCTGTAACTACGACTGGGTTCGCAATTTTTACTCTAGCTTCAAGTTTGAACGATGCGGAAGCAGTGAACGTAGCGGGTTCAATGCGGATGCAAAGTTACCGACTTGCGCATGATATCCAGTCGGAATCGGTCGACTATTCGACACATATTATTCAGTTTGAACGCTCGATTTACTCCGATTCGATGAAAGCTCTTCAAAACTGGGCGGTACCCGAAGACATTACCCACGACTATTATCGGTTGATCGTACGTTGGCACGAGCTAAAGCATGTACTGAAAGGCAATGAAAGAGACCGATACTTGGTCCTAGTAGCTGGCTTTGTAAATCAGATCGATTCCTTTGTTTTTAAGCTCCAAGACTATTCCGAGAAGAAACTTATTTCTTTAGCTTGGGTCGGCGGTTTAGGACTGGGCGGAGTGCTGTTGATCAGTATCTTCATTGTCCACTACACGCGTAAGCATATCGTTAAGCCGCTAAACTCGCTGGTCATTGCAAGCGAACAGATTCAATCGCGATCTTTCAATATCGAGTTGAATATAGACAGTGAAAATGAAATGGGTATCTTGTCCAAAGCCTTTAACAAAATGGCAAGAGATCTCGGAAGTCTTTATCGAGGCCTAGAGCAGGCCGTTAACGAGAAAACCCAAAAGCTACAACACGCTAATGATTCGTTGCGCGTTCTTTATCAATCTTCCCAAGAACTTACGGTTTCACGAATCACACAAGATAATTTCTCAGCAATTCTTAAGCATATTGTTAGCCTAGAAGGGATCAAATCAGTACGCTTGGAAATCAATGAGCCCGGTGAAAGGCCGATCTTATTGACTGAAGGTAATGGATGTAAGAAATGCACCAAGCAATGTCAGAGTCAGACTCTTTCTTTGGATGGCATAGAGCTCGGTACTTTGTATTGGAAAGTCTCATTACCGTGCCCAGATCAAGCATTGATTGACAACTTTGTACAGATATTATCCCGTGCGGTATATTACAATCAGGCGCAAAGGCAAGCTGAGCAATTATTAGTGATGGAAGAACGTGCCACAATCGCTCGTGAGCTGCATGATTCTCTCGCTCAGGCTCTTTCGTATTTGAAAATACAAGTTTCTATCTTAAAACGAGGTATGAAAAAGCTTCCTGAAACGCCAGAGCTAGCCAAAACGACACCTGTTCTTGCCGAGCTTGATACAGGTTTGTCTGCTGCATACACACAGCTAAGAGAGCTACTGACAACATTTAGACTGTCTATAAAAGAAGGCAGTTTTGGCTCGGCGCTACATACAATGACAGAACAGCTATCTGATCAAACAGACGCTGAAATTAAATTAACAAATGAGCTTTCTTCAATCGAGCTCGATACGAATCAGCAAGTACATTTGCTGCAATTGATCCGTGAGGCAACAACCAATGCGATCAAGCATGCAGATGCCAAGACAATAACAATAGAGTGCAACGAAAGTGATACCCATATCAAAGTCGCGGTTCGTGATGACGGCGTTGGCTTTGACTCAACCACAGAAAAAGCCAATCATTACGGTTTAAGCATCATGCAAGAGCGCGCCTCTCGGCTGAATGGTGAGTTGAGTATCTCCACTAACCCTCAACAAGGGTGTGAAGTATATTTAGAGTATCCAAAGATAAAGGATTCAAACATTGACAGAGTTTAGAGTTTTATTGGTCGACGACCATCCATTGATGCGCCGCGGTATCAACCAATTATTGAGTTTTGAGGATGAATTTAACGTAGTCGCTGAAGCCAGTAATGGGGCCGAGGCAGTGGCTCAAAATCATGAGCACAAGCCAGACTTGATCTTACTCGATTTAAACATGAAAGGGATGTCAGGTTTAGATACTTTAAACGCACTGCGTGCCGATGACTGTGATGCGACGATTGTTATTTTGACCGTCTCAGATAGCCCAGCGGATATCGAAGCGATTGTTCAGGCGGGTGCAGACGGTTATTTATTGAAAGATACTGAGCCGGATGAGCTAATTGAGTTATTAAAATCTTCGTTACAAGGTAACAAATCTTACAGCAAAGAAGTGGCCAAATACTTAGCAGACCGAGAAAACAGTACAACCGTGTTTGACGAACTCACTGACCGTGAGATGCAGATCCTCAAAGAAGTCGCGAAAGGGCTTAGAAACAAGCAAATTGCTGACACACTGTTTATCTCTGAATCTACCGTTAAGGTACATATGAAGAGTCTACTCAAAAAGCTACAGGTTCCTTCACGTACAGCGGCAACCGTGCTCTACCTTGAGCGATACGGTGAAATTAAATAGCATCATACACATTACAAAAAAGGGCGCTCAGATGAGCGCCCTTGTCGTATATAGATTTCGGAATTTATGCTGACATTGGTACTAGTACTAGCGTGCCAATAATAACGGTTGCTAAACCGCAAAGCACTGGAACAGAGGTACGTTTTACTACTTCAAATGGGCTGATTTTCGCCATACCGGACGTCGCAACAATAACACCTGATACTGGTGAAATTGTACGGCCTAGGTTAGACGCTTGCAGCATTGGGATAATCAAGAATGCTGGATTCAGACCCATTTTAGCCGCAAGAGAAGGCGCTAGCTCAACGAATGCATAGAAAGGTGCATTACCTGAACCTGTCGCGATAGCTGCTGCAACAGTTAAGCCTGTAAGGATAAGCATTAGTGCAATACCGCCTGCGCCTGCTGTCTCAGCAAGGTGAAGTAGGTTATCGATAGCACCAATAGACATCAAACCCTGCGCAAATACGCCTGCCGCAACCAAGAGCATTACAACGCCTTTGAAAGCATCCGCCATACCTTGGTAGCAAGATTCTAGATCTTCGAGGGTTTTTTGTCCGTCAAAACGCTTAACTACAAAGTTAACCAAGGCGCCAATAAAGATTGAAAGAACAACGATGGTGTAGATGTCTAAAGATAGACCAGGGATGGTGCGACCGTTAAACAAGAAAACACCGATGATTGGTAGAAACGGCAGTACCGCATAGAACGCTGGCGCATTCACTTCAATCTCTGAAACGTCTACGCGTTCCATCGGAGAGTTGTCTTTCTTATCAAGATATTTGTTCCAAAAGAAAGCAGCTGCCGACATAACAATAATTGCGCAGATCGATACAGGAAGTACGGTTTGAACAGCAAATACGTCTAGCGCTAGGCCTGATTTCTCAGCGGCGATAACCACATCACCAGATGTAGGTGAAAGGATAATGGCAGCTGGTGAAGCACAGACGGCAACAGCAGCAGGGCGCGAAATACCCATTGCCGTCATCATAGGGAATAGCGTTGCCATCAAAAGAACGCCCAGACCTGTTGCTGAACTTACTGCAAGAGACATCAAGCAAGCTACGATGTAGGCAGCTACGAGCAAAACGTAAGGAGATTTGATGAAGGATAGTGGCTTAGAAAACTGTTTTACTACAACATTGTTAGCGCCAATATGTGTCATGTAAGAAGCAAAGCCACAAAGTAGCATGATTTGCATACCTAGGCCGCCACCGCGGTACTGAAGCATGTATTTAACGTACTCTAGCGCATCAGTGAACATGTTACCTGTTGAAGCGACCTTCGCAGGAAGCACAGTGTGTCCGATTAAGCCAGTAAGGATGAGTAGTAACACACCTGCGGTCAAAAGTACGCCAGCGGGTTTGTAGCCTTTAACAATGAAATAGCCCACTGCAACAGTGACGACTAAGCCAATTAAGAGCTCCAGCATAGAAATCTCCTTAAGATATTAAAAATATAAACAAACTGTTTCAAACTATGTAAAGGAATGTACAGAATTCTATGCTGTGGCACGAGCGATAGTTAAGCATCTGATGATCTAGAACAAAAAATCAATAATAGTATTAATAGTCGTACAAGATCGTGTAGTTAATTCGTTTTTAAGATGTAAATATCTATGGTGGGTGAGCGTTTGGAACTATTAACTAGATCATATATAGGTAAGGGGAATGCTTTTGTGGGTGATTTATTGATAAGATTGGCGGTAGACGATGCTTGGGTCACCAAGTGAACTAAAATTGTTAGTCTCATCGTCATATACAGCGGGTAGTGGCTCTGGAAGAGCGAGAAAATATCCTTGATATAGATCGATTTCTAAGCTTCGCATAGCATCAAGGTGTTGCTGAGTTTCAATGCCTTCAACGACGACTTTCGCACCAAGATTCTTGGCAAGCTTAACAGCAGACAATAACGGGAATTGATCGCCTGTCATGTACGAAATAAGCATAGAACGATCTAGCTTAACGATGTCTGGTTTTAACCGCTCGACACGCTGGCGGTTTGACGCATTAACGCCAAAGTCATCGACGGCAATATTGAAATCACACTCGGATAACTTTTTCATTGCCAACTTTAGGTTATCTTCGTTTGAAGCATCAAGCTCAACGACTTCCATAATTAGCTGTGAGTTCTCGAGATTTAAGGCTTTTAAACGTTGAGAAAGTAAACTTGAATCGATATTTTCTAAGGCGAAATACTCACCAGCAGACGGCAAAACGTTTAGGAACAAGTTGAGGTGGCGATACTGGGATCGCGCAAAGTTTCGGATATGTATCACTCTACTCAGGCGCTCAACATTAATCTTGTCATCGAAATCGATTTGCTGGTTATGAAAAAACTGATCGGGTCTAATAGTACCTTTAACTGAGTCTTCAATACGGACTAGGGCTTCAACTCCGATAATGTTGTCGTCGGCATCGAAAATAGGCTGGTATACGCTATTCAGCGTCAGGCTCTTGTAGGTACCAATGTATTGAGAATCCTCATTTATAGAAAGGCAATCCACAAACTGTTGCTTAGTGGAGAGAATCATACGTACTACCGACCTCTAGAGTGTAAATAAATTATTCCGCATGGGATAGTGCAAAGTTTTGACATAATATTGACATAGGCACATTGCTGTCAATGGTTGTTTACTTCTAGATGGCTAAAGTTTTGAACTAGGCTCAAAATCGAACTATACGCTGTAAACTACCAGTAAGTTTTAATAGGTGTAATATCAATAACGTCAAATGCTATTGATCCAAGTTATATTATTTTGAGGCGTAAAAAAACATCGCACTCATTGTCCAGTTCGATTTTTGGGCGAAGCTCTCATCAACGTTCATCAAAGAAATCTTTATTGCGAATATATTTAGACATTAAGTGGTACGAGAAGGGGCGCATGATCCAGGATACTATTGATAGAGATAGCCTTCGCCATGTCGGCGTATTCTCGTGTATTTTGCCATTGTACAACCACAGCATTTTGCCAACGTGAGAATAGATGACAGGTATGGGGGGTAAGAAAGTGACGATATCTAAGTCGCAGCAAATACGGTATGTCTTGTGACAAAGGAGGTAGTGACGGCCAAACTGAGAACCGCCAATAGCAGGTTGGCCAAAGGTAACAACCCGTTTAACGCTTTTAGGTTTTTGCCTTTCAAGCTTATCGGCGAGTACGCAGCCTAACGCTCCACCTGATGAATGACCAGTGAAAGTGATTCGCTTACCGTCTGAAATCAATTCATCAAGCGTCGTAAACAGCTTATCGATTACGCTAGCCCCCAATGAGTCGTCATTTCGGTTAGCTTGGCTCTCTTGGCGAAGTAAAAAGTGATATCCCGCGTGGATGGAATATGGAAGGTCAAACTGCTGACAACTGCGTTGCCATAGTGCGAGATTTAATAGCCAATCATAAGGATTATGAGAGCCTTTTATAACGATAATTGCCTCTTCTTTATCCTCATGCCAGAGTACACGAATCATCGGTTGACCGAAGCGATTGCGGATTACGCGCTGTCCCTTGGATGAAAATCCATATTGGGTTTGACGAAGGACTGGTCGGTAAGCAAGGTTACACAGCACTGCGTATCTTTCATATTGATAGCGCTTTAACGTCTTCACTCGATACTCTTAGGCAGACACAATACCTATATTAGTATGATAGAAAACAGTGAACGTGTTATGACAAAGCGTTTAATTAACTTAGTTGGATAACCGAGTAGAGTTGGATGTATTTTCTAACAAGCTGTTTATCGGTCGCTCTTTTTAACGGGTGAGTAAATTTCACAAAGTAGGGGCTGATGTTGAAATGTTGCTCCAGAGACTGAGCGAGTAGCGATTCGCTTTCATAAAGCGTAATGCCCTGAATACGGTATTCGTCAATCTCATCGGGTAGTTGTCCGGTCCACCAATGAAGTAACTCACGGCTTTGTTTATTGCGAGTAATCCAATGGTCGGTCAATAGAAGCAAAAGATCGTTAGGCTGAACAGCATATCCGTATTCTTCTTGCCACTGAGCGATCGTTCTAAACAGTTTTTTTCTACATGATGGCCCGGCACTGACTAGGTGAGAGGTGAGTACCCATACCGTTCCAATTTCAGAGCTAACTCGATAGTGGTGTGGGAAATCGGCGCTTGGATTACTGTCTAAAGGCTTATACTCGTAATCATGCCCAAACTCTGTGAGCGTGCGTGATAATCGTCGAGCAAATGCGAGACCCAAGTGATGCTCACTCATCCCTTTGTTGTGAATGGTCGGATAGTGTTTTTCGCACAACGCCATACAATCGGCCTGAAATTCATTAACACTTTGAACCAGCACATCCAATAACAAGATCCATCTCTCCATAATGAGCAATATGCGATACTAGCCTAACACGCGCTAGTTAACTTTCGTTACAGTTAATCGGTAAAATAATATGGTACTTGAAGGGTTTATGTCTAAGATTGAATTTACATCACAACAAAAGCAGGCGATGTCGAGAGAACTTCAAAGCTATATAGAAGAAGAGCTTGATATTGAAATTGGGCAGTTTGATGCAGACTTTCTTTTTGACTTCATTGTTAGCAAATTTGGCGCTGCGTTTTACAACAAAGGACTGTCTGACGCGAAATCGATAATTGAAAGGAAAATTATTGATATCGCAGATGAAATCTACGAAATAGAACAAGAAAGTGAGTTTTAAAAGTTCCTTCAAAAATTTCGAACGACTTAATCAAGCTAAAGACATTTCGCTTATGTAAAGAATGGTAAATAATCTGTTGCAAGAAAGATGAGATATGTACTCTGAATTAAAACAAGAGTCATTAACTTTTAGGACTGTCAGATGAAATCGGAAGTAAAAAACTACAACCTTGTTGCAAGAGGCGTTCATTGGCTCTCTGCATTAGTGATAATAGGTTTGTTTGCTGTAGGTCTATGGATGGTTGATTTGTCTTACTACAGTGAATGGTATCGAACCGCCCCACATTGGCATAAATCAATCGGTTTGTTATTGGCAGGCTTGACCCTATTTAGACTTCTTTGGAAGCTAGTGACAGTGTCACCAAAAACTGAAGGAGCTGCCTATGAGATCATTGGTGCCAAGCTGGCTCACTTAGGAATGTACGCGATACTTTTGGCACTCTTTGCCTCAGGGTACTTAATCTCTACTGAAGATGGACGTGGCATCGATGTATTCACTTGGTTTACAGTGCCAAGCTTAGGAGCCTTGTTTGAAAACCAAGCCGACATTGCTGGACAAGTTCACTTTTACGCCGCTTGGGCACTGATTATTATTGCTGCAGTGCATGCTATTGCGGCTTTGAAACACCACTTTATTAATAAAGACAACACGCTACGCAAAATGATAGGAGCTTCAAAATGAAAAAAACGTTATTTGCTACCGGATTAGCAATGGTAATGGCATTACCATTTGGTGCAAGCGCGGCGGATTACATGATCGATACAAAAGGTGCTCATGCTTCGGTTAACTTTAAAGTTAGTCACCTAGGCTATAGCTTTATTCAAGGTCGTTTTAACACTTTTGATGGCGAGTTTTCTTACGACCCAGCTAACGTTGCTGCATCAAAAGTGACAGTGAATGTAGATACGACGAGTCTAGATTCAAACCATGCAGAACGTGATAAGCACATTCGTAGCTCAGATTTTATTGATGCGTCGAAATACTCTACTGCGACATTCACTAGTACAAGTGTTGTCGACAAAGGCAATGGTAAGCTTGAAGTTAATGGCGACCTAAACCTACACGGTGTAACTAAACCAATTACTATTGATGCGACCTTCATCGGTGCAGGTCAAGACCCTTGGGGTGGTGAACGTGCTGGCTTCTTAGGCTCAACTCGCCTAGAACTTGCAGACTTCAATATCCCAGTGATGGGTGCATCAAGCTACGTTGATATGGAACTACACGTAGAAGGTATCAAGAAGTAATCCATTTACTGCTTAACGACAAAATAGCCCCCAACTTACGTTGGGGGCTTTTTTGGTCAAGCGACTTATTTCCTAACCAAAATTCTAGCCGTATCGTTGATCGTTGCTAAGTTTTATCTTTACGCTGATTCAAGTTCGCGCTGTTCTACAACGCTCACGCGTTCCCCATAGATAGGGCGAAGAGCACCTAATACATGTTCACGTGAAATCACACCAACTAATGCGCCGTTATCCAATACTGGCAGCACATGCGGTTTACTTACTTTCATTGCTTTAGCACGCTCTTCTAAAGAAAGTGTCGTGAACTGAGTGGCAATCCCCATGCTAGTCGTTGGGTAAAGCTGTTCTTTATCAATGCATAAGAACTCAGCAATGTCGACCAACTTGTCATTAGCATCAATAGCAACAACGTCTCGTGACATAATGTCGACGACTTTCTGGTCTTGAGCTGGAATGTAATCTTGGCACCAAAGATCTACCATGACGTCATGAGCTGAGAAGAATCCAACTAGTCGGCCTTCAACGTCACAAACCGGTGCACTGACTTGATGGTTGTCTAGTAGAGTATCGATCGCCACTGACGTTAGCATTTCTGCACGTAGTACTAGAGGTTGCTGGTTCATAATTGCTGATGCAGTAATGTTGCTGTTCATAGTGATTTCCTTAGCCGAATTAATCTGAGTTGTTGTAGTGATTGCGTGTACATTTGCCGCTTTTAACTGTGGGCGACGATAGATTCCCCAGTTAGCCAATCCGACGAGTACAGAGCCGCCGACGATGTTGCCTAACGTGACAGGAATAAGGTTGGCGAAGACAAATTGTTGAATGTTGAGGTCAGCATATTGAGTGGATGCGACTCCGATTTGCTGCCAGAAACTTTCAGGTGCGAAGTTGTGAATAACGATACCCAGTGGCACCATAAACATGTTTGCGACGCAGTGTTCAAAGCCACTAGAAACAAACATGGCAACTGGCATTATGGTCATTGCTGCTTTTGTCATCGCATTGGCACTGCTGAAAGTGAGCCATATAGCCAAACAAACCAGTAAGTTACACAGAACACCCAGAGCAAAAGCTTGAACAGGAGTATGGTGCAATTTATGTTGCGCGATGTTTAAAGCATTGAGACCCCACTGACCGTGATCCATTTGATACAGGCCAGCAGCAGAAACGATAACGAGTAGCAACATGGCTCCAATAAAGTTACCAAGGTAAACTTTGCCCCAAATAGAAAGCATCTTGCTAAAGCTAATTTGTTTGTTCGCCCATGAAATGCTTGATAGGACGGAACTGGTAAATAACTCTCCACCGCAAATCACAATAAGAATAAGTCCCATGCTAAAAGCGAGCCCGCCCGCTAAGCGACTTAATCCCCATCCAGCTTCGGCACTACCCGTTGTCACCGTAATGTAGAACAAAAACGCGAGACCGATGAATGCGCCTGCCATAATGGCAAGACTTAACGTCATTCCGCTGCTTTTCTTTGCTTTACTGAGAGCAAATTTTTCAGCTTCAGCCATCATCTCGATGGGCGAAAAGTATTGATTATTCGTTTGTGCTGACGCCATACCCACTCCCAAATGCAAATTTCATATAAACCTCCTTACAAATTCAGCGACGTCATGTTCGCTGCCAAATCAGAATAGGAAACTGACTACTACAGGTAAAATTGATAATTTTTAAAAACCACATCAAAAATATTGATATGGAAATTTTGATAGGTAAAATGAAACGACTTGCTTATTGGAAAGTACAATTTGCGAGAGATCAGAGTGTTACAGAGAACAACTCAATAAAGGATACAAGGATAGGAGCGCTATGCGATATTCATTAAAACAGCTCGCAGTTTTTGATGCTGTTGCTGATACGGGAAGTGTAAGTATGGCCGCCGATAAGCTTGCGTTAACGCAATCGGCGACCAGTATGTCGCTCGCTCAACTTGAAAAGATGCTTGGCCGGCCTTTGTTTGAAAGGCAAGGTAAGCAAATGGCGCTAACGCATTGGGGAATGTGGTTACGGCCAAAAGCAAAACGCTTGCTCCAGGACGCTCAGCAAATCGAAATGGGGTTTTATGAGCAACACTTATTAAGTGGGCATTTAAAGCTAGGCGCAAGCCAAACCCCAGCGGAACACTTAGTACCAGACCTTATCAGTATTATTGATAACTCATTTCCAGAGATGCGTATTTCACTCAAAGTGAAAAGTACTGACAGCGTTTTACAGGGTGTACTTGACTATAAATATGATATTGGGATTATCGAAGGTCGCTGTGACGACAATCGATTGAACCAAGAGGTATGGTGTCGAGATCATTTGACGGTAGTTGCCGCTGCCCATCACCCATTTGCACGCCACGAAACCGTAAGCCTTGCGCAGCTTGAACAAGCACGTTGGGTCTTAAGAGAGCATGGTAGTGGCACAAGAATGATATTTGATAGTTCTATTCACCATCTTATTGAAGACTTAGATGTTTGGCGTGAGTATGAACACGTTCCTGTCTTGCGTAGTATGGTTGAAAATGGCCAGTATCTTACCTGTTTACCGTATCTTGATGTTGAACGCTCTATCGAAAGTGGTCAGCTAGTGGCTCTTAATGTTCCTGAGCTTACGATGGAACGAACGCTCTCATTTGTATGGCGAGCTGATATGGTCGAAAACCCTCTAGTAGAATGTATTAAGAGAGAGGGGGCACGAATGATGAAAGGGAAACCATCAGTCCTCTAGTATTTACTAAAACTGTTGAAATATCGATTGCATCACAATAACAATGATCTATTGAATGGTTGTTACTTTGATAATGTGATCAATGTATTACTTGTGGGGCGGTATTTTACCTATTATGCGCACTTGTACTTTTGATGTGTGAAACCACACACTGAGCGAGGCGTAATGAGCACTCTTGTCGCAATTTCACTTACTACAGGCATTTTATCTGGACTATGGGGATGGGTCGCTATCTCCTTAGGGCTGCTATCTTGGGCGGGTTTCTTAGGCTGTACCAGCTATTTTGCTTCACCAAATGATGGTCTAAAAGGGCTATCAGTAAGTTTGATAACGAATATGAGTGGTGTATTTTGGGCGATGGTGATTATTCATGCTTCGCAATTTGCCTCGCTTGAGATCCTTGGCTATGTCATTACAGCCGTTGTAGCGTTCTTTATGTGCGTGCAAGCTAAGCAATCTTGGTTAGGTTACATACCGGGCACTTTCATTGGTTCATGTGCGACTTTCGCAGCAGATGGTAATTGGAAGCTAGTTATTCCTTCGCTGATTTTAGGCGGTATTTTTGGTTACCTAATGAAAGCGAGTGGTATGTGGGTTCATCAAAAGTCGACTCAATCTCAGGCTAATGGACGTTTACAGACGCGCTCTTAGCCTTTGATGCTCATCCTAGCGACATTACCGAAGTTGTTTAGGATTACCCCCGATTGATTTGTATCAGCAGCATTTTTGATACGCGGCATCTATTGTATAGATGCCGCTTTTTTATGTGTTACCGTTAGCCATCGTTACGACACGTTTTAACGTCCAACGAAGTAAGAGTGGTATTCCTTCAACACCTTGATTCTCACAGTACGAGACAATCGCTAGTGCAAGGTCTGGTTTAGCGAACTTCTTAAGCACTCTAGTCACGACTTTTTTGGCGGGGATTGGGTGGTCTAATGGAATACGCACCATGTTTTTAAAAAATGGTTCAAATCCATTGTTATATAAGTAGTGTTCGATATCTCGATCGGGCAATTCAGTGAGTCGGTGCCTCTGTTGATCGTTATCTAGCTGTGCCTTCACCGCTGCGGCATATTTCTTACCCGCCGCGTCTCCATCAGTTACCACGTGCCAATCGATACCAAAAGCCTTTGCGACTTTGATAAGAGACTTTAACCCCGATTGGGCAAATTCAATGATTTGAACCCCTTCAGCAGCGAGGTTATAGCCGCATTGGTTGGCTAATTCGTTGAATAACCAGACTTCTGTTTCCCCCTCAACCAACAGCCAACAACGTGCAAAAAGTGCACCAGAGCGATGGAAGCGGATATGAAAACCTATGCGTCTTAACTCGTCTTTGCCTAACCCTTGGTCGGGAATGTATTTTGTGATCGTTCGGTCAGAAAGTCGAACTAGGCGACGGATACTCGCGAGAGGTACTTGCCCAAGCAGTTCGCCACTATTTGTTGTGAGTATCTTCTGCATAGGTAGCAACTGCAATAAACCCCATGCGCGAGCTAAATGGGTCGGGTGGAGTCGACCTTCAGGATCTTCAATGATCAATAGAGGTCGGGCACAACGCCTCAATGTGGTCGGTCCTTTGGCTTGCAGATACGCGTTTAGTAAGCCCATAAACAGTAAGCGTGTCTGCTTGTCTTTGGTTTCTTCGACAACTTGAGAAATACTCTTTGAGCCAGGTGAAGCATTAAAGAAAATACCGTCTCGTTGTTTTCGTAGGTTCTTACGTGAGTTGGATTTAAACGAGAAATAGTGCTCGACTAAGGCATTCATTGAATTGAGGCTACTGCGCATCTCACCTTTGTTTACATGGCCGGGGATCGCCATTAATCGGCGGCAGGTATTATCAATTCGCTTCTCTACGCGTGCATTCACGTCTTTGGCATCAGCGATGGGGCGCTCGAATCGTCTTGAATCACGTAGTCTAATTACTGGGTGCAATGTCATTAACTCTTGCGCAAGCTTCTCAGAATGATGAAGAGGGATCGGGTTACCATCTAAATCGAGGAAGGTGTAGTTAGTTTTGATATCATATTGATCTCTAGAGGCGCTTAGACGATAGATGATTCGGTTTGTTCCTTGTGGGTCTTGTACCCATATTGGCTTTATCTTTCTATATCGACCAGAATTGATTTCGTTCTTATCTGTCGATACAAGACTAAGCACGATTTGTAGGTGTTGACTTTGAGGGTGGGCGATCGAGTAATCAACATGAAAGTCAGTTAACTCGAAGCTGTAAGGAATGCCTTCAGGGGGAAGGGCAACAGATAATGCGTCCAATAACGAAGATTTACCCCAGGTGTTCTCACCGATAAGCGTGGTTAATTCATCAAATGCAATAGAAAGACGTTTTATGCCGCGAAAACCAGATATTTCTATTCGCTCTAGCTTCATAGAGTGGCTCCATTACGCTGTAGTTAAATTAAGCATAATCGAAAACTTGTGTGTCAGCAGGCGTTTAGGTCACAATCCAAAGCATAATTTCGTTTGTGATTAACTCTTAATCAATAATGACAAACCTCTCAGAAAATTATGTATATAGAGCGTCATATTTAAAATGAGTGTGAAATATAATGATTCTGTCATATGGAATGCGGTAGGATAATGTGAAAAGAGAGAGAAGATATGACAGATAAAAACAATAAAACAACTAAATTAAGATTAGCTCATATAAACGACACCCATTCCTATTTCGAACCCACTTCATTACAACTTACCATTGATGTTGACGGCAAAGCACTTTCACCATTTGTCAGCGCTGGTGGTTTTGCCCGTATAAAGACACGCGTCAACCAACTACGAAGTGAAGCGAGTGAAAGTGGTTCAGAGTTCTTATTTTTACATGCCGGTGATTGTTTCCAAGGCACACTCTATTTCTCCCTGTTTAAAGGCGAAGCCAACGCCACTATGCTCAATGAGCTGCAAATAGATGCCATGGCTCTCGGAAATCATGAGTTAGATATGGGTAATGAACCCGTCGCGCAATTTGCCAAGCAAATCGATTTTCCATTGCTTGCGGGCAACTGGGATTTGAGCAATGAACTGAATGATAAAACGTGTCGACTATCAGATAACTCAGCCATCGTTAGCTTCGACGCACAAAATAAATCTGCCAATTGGATAGAGAAACAGGTTGGCGATGACAGCGTCGCTATATTCTCACTAGCGCTAGATAAGATGGCAGATATCTCAAACCCAGATTGGGATACGCCTTTTATCAATTCAATTGAAACCGCCAGGAATACGGTAGAGCAGATCCATAAAGCAGGGATTAATAAAATCATTTTGCTGAGTCATATGGGCTACGAGGCGGATATGGAACTGCCAAAGCATGTTGACGGGATCAGCGTTATTGTTGGTGGGCATAGTCACAGGTTACAGGGTGACTTTAGTCAGTTAGGCCTTGCTAAAGAGGATGAGTACGGAATTAAAGTGAACCAAACTCATGTTGTTCAAGCAGGATTCCACGCGTTGTCAATTGGCCATTGTGACTTAGAGTTCGATGCGCAAGGGGCTTTGGTCTCGTTTAAAGGTCAAAATGATTTATTACTAGGGCGAAGATTGTTCATCGATGCAAGCATGAACGAAACTCATAATGAAGTCCCTTACAACGTTGCGAGAAGTTTTATAGATAACCACCCAAATGTGGTTGTATGTAAAAAAGACATCACTGTTCAAAATATTCTCAACGATAAATACACTACGCAAGTACGTGAATTACAGCGCAAGATCATCGCGAAAGCGGATAGAAAACTGCGCCATATACGAGTGCCTGATGAACAAGGTGCCAGTGAACTCGCGCCGCTCGTCGCTGAATCTTTTACTTACACGATGAAGCAATGCGGGTTTAGCGTTGATTTTGCGATTCATAATGCGGGCGGTGTGAGAAACTCAATTAACCCTGGCAATATCTCTGTAGCGGATGTTGCCGGTAAGTTGCTGCCTTTTGCCGTTCCTATCGGTGTGTACACGATTAAAGGTCAATACTTGCCGCTTATCCTTGAAGGTGCGTTAGATAATGCGCTCAATAATGGTATAGAAGGGACAGGAGACGGCTCTTATCCTTACACTCATAATCTACGCTTCGAATATCAACCGTCAAACCCTAAAGGTCAGCGTGTCACCCACCTTGAGCTGAAAAGCGAAGCCGGAGAATGGCAAAAAATAGAGTGCGAGCGTCTCTATATGGGAACATCGTCCGCTTATACCATGAAGGGCAAAGAAGGCTATGAAGCAATCAGCAATATGGAAGACGAAGGTGTAGTCACGACGCATTCTATGGCTGATTGCTTTATCAACTTACTCACAGATCAACCCGAAGTATTAAACCGTGACGTGAGTGATGTGATTATCCAACGATGGCATAAAGGTTGCTAATTACTCCATGGGTTCGTGCTACGAATAAATAGTACTCAAAGGAGGGTATTATGTGGAGTAAAGATTGGATAGATGTTGCCGTCGTCGTTAGCTGGGTTAGCGTTTGGTCTGCACTGGTCTACTTTATTCCTGTCGGTGGAGTATAAGGTCATAAAAGCCAAGGTTACCGTCAAAAATATCACCGCAGGAACGCAGTGGAAAAGGAGCAAATAATTTGCTCCTTTTTGGTTTTTGTTATGGACTCTCGCTTAATTTAGGAATAGTATGCGCCTTGTTTGGGGAGTAGTCGCCTCTGGTTTACTTATCGTCATCTCGTTAGACGCAGTTCTATCCGGTAAGTATAAGTATTGCTGATAATCACTATCAGGCAGTATTTCGACGAGACCAACGTAATCAAATGCTACACCAGTGTTTATAGACATTGGGGTAGAGTGTTTGTTTGCGGTAGGGATCGTCACAATTCAATATATCCGATCCCTCCGCCTCTGGAGGATTTATGACCCCAATTACTTACTTTAGCTTCGGCATACTGACACTAGTCCTTGTTGCGCTTGATATATGGCAAACGCGCGGTGGACAAATCACGATCAAGAAAGCAGCGGTGTGGAGCGTATTTTGGTTCGCTTTGGCGTTTTTGTTTGCAGCCACCATCTACTTATTCTGGGATTTCTACGCACCGGGTAGTGAGTACACGGCTGAGAAAGCGACAGTTTCATTTATTACTGGCTATTTGTTAGAAAAATCGTTGAGTGTCGATAACCTGTTCGTGTTCGCGATTATTTTCCATCAATATGCAGTTCCTGAACACTTACGTCCACGTGCTTTGCTATGGGGTGTGATAGGTGCGCTGATCTTAAGGGCGATAATGATTGCTGTGGGGGCTCAATTGCTTGCTCAGTACCACTGGGTACTATACGTGTTTGCGTTGTTCCTCATCTGGACAGGTATTCAGCTTGCGAGAGATAAAGGGGATGAGGAAATCAACCCACTACCTGAACGACTCATTCGCCGTTTTATTCCGGTTAGTGAAAGCTATAGAGGCAACGCTCTAACAATCGTAGAGCAGGGCAAACGTATTGCGACTCCAATGTTCATTGTGATTGCGGTTATCGCGTTTATGGATGTCATGTTCGCGCTTGATTCAATTCCAGCAATATTTGCGGTAACAAGAGAGCCGTTCTTAGTGCTAGCAGCTAACGTATTTGCATTGCTTGGGTTACGCTCTCTGTACTTCGTTTTACAAGGTATGATGGATAAGTTTATCTATCTTAAACCAGCTCTGTCTTTCATCATGGTTTTCATCGGTATCAAGATGATGCTTGTTGGTTCAGAGTGGGAAATCCCGACGGTCGTCTCTTTATTGGTTCTGCTAACGACGATGACAATTGCAGTTATCGCTTCTATTATTAAGCAGAGAAATGAGTCAATGAAAACTGATGTAGTTGTTGATAAATAAACTAATAATTTAAAACTGACTAGCCGCTACTAAAACCAAATATGTTGTAAAATATTTGTGATCTTAGGGCGGCTTTTTTATTGCCTAAAAAATAATAATTCAGAAATAGCAGGTTTTAATGAAATACTATTCATTCCGAACGCATAATGGACGGAGTGGGTTGTTAATGGCTTGTTTTATAAGAATAACTAATCCGAAAAGACAAAAATAGTCATTTTTTGATCAGTAAATTATTGCTTAATATTGCCGCATCAAAACGAATTAAACAGTTTATAGAGAGGCAATCATGGCACAAGCAATGCAAATCGGTAACATCGAAGCTCCTATCTCTATGGATAAAAAAACCTACGCGGTTTCTTTCAAAGGATTGATTGCACACCTATTAGATATTCTTTTCACTGACAACAGTGAACCTCGCGCTCACTATGCGAGTGATCTGTCGGGTCATATGCAGAAAGATATTGGTCTTTATCGTTAATTGCGATTTCAGATTTCACTAAAACGCTGGCAGAACGCTAGCGTTTTTTTTGCTTTCAGGAAATTAAATCGAACATCAGGCGGTCAATCTCTTCAGATAAGTAAAAGTATCACAGAAAGGATTTGATGATGACCGCTTTGATCGCTCTCTCCGTTGTATCTACCGTATCCGCGGGCCAAATCTGGGTTAACGAAGGACAGCCAGCTCAGGTGGTAGAACTGTTTACCTCTGAGGGGTGTTCTAGCTGCCCACCAGCAGACAAATACATCTCTAAATTTGAAAGTAATCGTGGCTTGTGGGATGAGCTTATCCCTGTGGTTTATCACGTAGATTATTGGGACTATCTCGGATGGAAAGACAAATTTGCTAAGCCAGAGTTCTCTCAATTACAACGTCTTTATAACGCTTATGATGTAGTGGGAAGTGTTTACACCCCTGGCTTTGTCGTCGACGGTAAAGAGTGGCGAGGCTTTTTCAATTGGGTAAATAGAAAGTTGCCTGAAAACGAGCAAACTGCGGCAAAACGCTTGACCTTAGTAAGAAAGGATAATGCTTTCCAACTGAAATACGATGATGACTCGACATTGGATGCAACGATCATCTTTCTTTCAAACAATCAAACGACGCAGATTCGAGCAGGTGAAAACAGAGGAAGGACTCTAGAGCATGATTTTATCGCAGTAAGCCGATCACAAGCTCGCTCTTCAGAAGGTCATTGGACTTTTACTTATGAAGGGAACTTGAGCGATATCGACGCCGTTGCTGCTTGGATCACTCCAGTTGGAAGTTTTAATCGTATTCAGACGGTTGCTGGCAAGATAGAGTAACTTTCGCTAGAACACGTACTAGATCATAATTCTCATATTTGAGGCACATTGTTGTAATCCTACAGATAATCGGCCGTCTACTGCTACAAAGTGCCACTTTCCTCACTCTATGTGCCACATGAGTGTAATGTTCCGATCGAATTCAGCCTTAGCTATGTGAGATTCAATCCAAAAACAGTTCTACTCCTTTTTGTCTACGCCTATGAGAGAGGTTTTATAGGATGAGGTGAGATTTTGATATCCAAATATAACGTAAACCTGAGGTTTTGTGACTTTATTTCAACAAGTTTGACCTTAGAACGTGAATTTAAAATGGATATAAAAATGAACATCAAACCAACCAAACTCAGCATCGCCATGGCGTCGCTTGGGCTACTAGCTGGCTGTAATGATCAGCTAGAAGTACAAGTGATGGATGGCTACATTGAAAAAGCCGAAGTCTGGCTAGACGTAAATGGAAACTACAAGCAAGATGGCGATGAGCCTTCGTCTATCACAGACGAGAAAGGCTATGCGGTACTTGATATCAGTGGGCTCTCTAAGCGTGATAGAAACGCGCACCTGATAGCGAAAGTAAAACGAGGGGAGTCGATTGATAGCGATATTCCCGGCGTAACAGCAGCACGTGAGTACGTCATGCTCGCTCCAGCGGAGTACAGTCACATTACGCCACTGACGACCTATGTGTCGCTACAAATGATGGATGGAAAAAGCGAAAAGAGAGCACTGAAAAAACTCCGTCGTCAGTTAAAGCAGCCCCATCTCGATCTAGATTCCGATTACATTGAAAATGGCAATGCGCTTGTAGCAAAAAGTGCGAAAGCCCTAAGTCAAATCTTGCCTGACTCTATTGAAGAGCAAACTTTAGATCCACTTTTAGACACAATAGAGCAGGGTACAAAGGCCTTAGGTGAAGAAAAGAAACGCGGTAACCGAACACTAGAAGGCATAACACTGGCACTGAATGGCGGTAATCCAATAGTGACTTTGGACTCAGATGGCGATGGCGTTGCAGACAGCGTAGATGCTTTCCCTCACGATATTCAAGAGTCCGTTGATAGTGACAATGATGGAATTGGTGACCATCGTGATACAGACGATGATAATGATGGATTCTCAGACCAAGTGGAGCGTGAATTAGGCACCGATCCTTACAGTGCTTCTAGTCAACCTGCCGATCTTGATGGAGACAAAATCCCAGATAGTCTAGACCCTGACATCGATGGCGATGGTTGGAGCAATGTTGACGAAGAACGTCTGGGAAGCAATCCCTACTCAGCAGAAAGTAAGCCAAGTGACTACGATGGAGATGGGATTGCAGATTCAGAAGACACAGATATTGATGGTGATGGTGCGCCTAATAACAGTGATGCGTTTCCAAAGGATAGACTTGAAAGCAAAGACACTAACGGCGATGGCCTAGGGGATTTTGCATCAAGTGATGATGACGGAGATGGGATACCTGACTCCATCGACCCTAACCCTAAGAGCCCCGATAATACGTCTACCGAACCTGCGCCAACGTATCAAGAAGCGGTTATCTATTACAAGCGCGAAGATGGAAATTACGCCGACTGGGGACTGCACCTTTGGAACAATGGAAGCTGTGATGCAGTAAGTGACGATGCATTGAATGGTGTCGATTGGGCGAACCCGCTTGCTTGGAAGGTAATTGACCCTGAGTTCGGCGCCAAATTTGTTGTATCCCTTAAAGATGCACACGGCACATGTATGAACTTTATCGTGCATAAAGGCAATGATAAGGCATTGGGTGGTGACGATCTTAAACTTGAATTTACCAAAGGCAATACTCTCTATACCACTCACGGTAGTTCAACTCTTAAGTATTCTCCGAACGAACAAACGGTTGTTGAACTCTCTGGCGCTGCAGCACACTGGTTAGATCTTAATAATTTAGCTTGGTTTGATCATTCACAAGCGAAAAGTTACCAGCTTTGGTCTACCTTTGCGGGAGCGGGTGATATAACCAAACCTGAGATGTTTACTAAACACGATCTAGGGCTAGCAGGCGTAGTTGATAATGCCAAATTCCCACACCTTAAAGGTCGAGTTCAGTTCAATCTGGCTGTAACCGCCGAAGAGGCGAAGGCATTACTCAAGCAGCAATTAATTGCCGTTGCTCTTGATGAGCAAGGCAAACCTTTGGTCGCGACACGCATTCAGATCCCTGGAGTGATAGATGCGCTATACACCAGTGGGCCAAATGATGCCGATGAAGCGAAGCTCGGGAGTTGGATTGACGGTGATACGGCTAACTTCGCGGTTTGGGCACCAACAGCTCAAGATGTGGAGCTTTATCTATACGATAGTGACAAAGCACTTGTTCAAGCGTCACCGATTAAGATGACGTTAAACTCAGACACAGGTGTATGGGGTTACCAAGGTAGTTCTTCATTAGAAAATATCTTCTACCGTTATCGCGTTAAAGCTTATCACCCGAAAACGGATCACGTTGAATGGATGATGAGTACTGATCCTTACTCACTTTCTCTGAGTACAGATAGCTTACATTCTCAACTTGTGGACTTAAATTCTGCGCAAACTAAACCGAACGGTTGGGACTCGCACGATGTTCCGGTATTGCAAAATCCAGAAGACCACATCATTTATGAATTGCACATTCGTGATTTCAGCGTTAGTGACAAGCATGGTACGCCTGAAAGGAACGGTAAGTATACTGCTTTCTTAGAAGATGAGCGTGACAGTGTTAAGCAACTCAAGTCGTTAAAAGAGTCTGGTTTAACAACGATTCACTTGTTGCCAAGCTATGACCTTGCTTCTATTCCGGAACAGGAATCTAAAACGGTCAACCTAAATGATACGGTGGGTAAACTATGTTCAGTCAATCCTAAAGCGAAATTGTGTGAAGATGGAACCAGCCACAGTTCGACGATCTTATCCCTTCTAGAAAAGACCGATCCTAATACCGGCGAGGCACAAGCGCTTCTTGCTGACATCAGGCCACTCGATGGTTTCAACTGGGGCTACGATCCGTTCCATTACAGTGCGCCGGAAGGTAGCTACGCAGTGTCAAAAGATGGCACAGACCGTATTCGAGAATATCGAGAAATGGTCAAGAAACTTCACGAAATGGGATTCCGCGTGGTTCAAGACGTGGTGTACAACCATACGTATTCATCTGGTCTTTACGACAAATCCGTGCTCGATAAAACCGTTCCGGGCTACTACCACCGTTTAAACCCGATTACTGGTGCGGTAGAAAATTCCACTTGTTGTGATAACACAGCATCAGAAAACCGCATGTTTGAAAAGCTAGTAGCAGACAGCGTAATGATGTGGGCTCAAGACTACAAGATTGATGGTTTCCGTTTTGATTTAATGGGCCACTTGATGAAGTCGAGCATGCTACATGTTTATGATAAGGCGAAACAAGTTGACCCAGACACTTGGTTCTATGGTGAAGGTTGGAACTTTGGTGAAGTCGCAAATGGTCAACGTGGTGAAAACGCAACACAGTGGCCAATGGCGGGCACAGGAATCGGCACCTATAACGATAGGCTTCGCGACGGAGTACGCGGAGGTGGTCCTTTCGATAGTGGCGATGCACTGCTGAAGACTCCTGGCTTTGCAAACGCTGGAGACAGGTTTGATGACGCATTGAAGTCGAAAATGGATCTAATCCGTTATGGCATGACAGGTAACCTACAAAATTACCCTCTTGAAACCTATAGTGGCAGCGTAGTGTATGGCAAAGACTACCAATATGGTGGTCAAGGCGCAGCCTATACTTTAGACCCTCAAGAGTCGATCAACTATGTCTCTAAGCATGACAACCAGACCTTGTGGGACTTTAACCAATATAAAGCGTCTGCAGATATGACGGCAGAGCAAAGAGCCCGAATGCAGATTGTTGGTTTGTCGACGGTGATGCTCGGTCAAGGCGTACCATTCCTTCATATGGGCTCAGAACTACTTCGCTCTAAATCAATGGAGCGTGATAGTTACGACAGTGGTGATTGGTATAACAAGGTTGATTTCAGCAAACAAACGAACAACTGGAATATCGGCTTACCAAGAGCAGACAAAGACCAAGCTAACTGGAATGCGATTAAATCTATCATCAGCAACCCAAATACCGTTGCGTCGGCTAAAGATATCGAATGGACAGACAGTGCGTTTAAAGCATTATTGCAAGTTCGTTCTTCAACGCCTCTTCTCAAGCTTGTTTCTGAAAAAGAGGTGGTCGATCGCGTACGATTCCACAATACGGGAAGCAACGCCTTACCGGGGTTAATTGCTATGTCAGTTAACGATGGTATTTCTGTAGGTGCTGATCTCGATAGCAACAATGATGCATTAATGGTCGTAATCAATGCCAATACTTCTGAGCAAACCCTCAAAGTAGCGGGAGCAAAAGATTTTGTCCTACATGATGCGTTGAGAAATTCAGATGACCCTATCGTTAAACAAGCGACGTTCGCCAACGAGAACTTTACGGTTCCTCCACTGACCGCAGCTGTATTTGTCTTGCCGCAGAGCGGAGGTCAAGGTGAAGGGCTCGTTGTTGATAACAAGCCATTTGATGTCGCGCCTTATGGGACGACTAAGGTGTACGTACGCGGTTCTATGAATGGTTGGAACACGAGCAGTGAAATGCAGTACAAAGGCGATGGTGTCTATACATTCAACGGGTATCTAACGCCTGGTGTGTATGAGTTTAAGATTGCTTCGTCAGATTGGAGCACACTTAACCTTGGCTTCGGCTCATTCTCGGCGGCCAATGGCTCGATAGCGCTTGAAGATGCGGGAAATGGAAACATTAAGGTAACGGTCACTAAGCAAGGTGTTTATGACTTTAGTCTAAATGCGCAAGATAAGTCATCTTTAGTCGTTAGCGTGAAAGATACTGGTCTCGATTACGGATGTTATAGCGATAACAACACGGCCTGTGACCTGCGTATTTATCAAGTCATGGTTGAATCCTTTGTTGATGGAGATTCGAATCATGATTATGGCGTAGGTTATGGAAACTCTCATCATAAAGGGGATCTTCAAGGGATCATTAACAGCCTTGATTATATTAAGAGCCTAAACATGAATGCGCTTTGGTTAACACCAGTGTTTGATTCATGTGCGGGTCAAGGTGGTGATGATAAGCTCGATGCGACGGGCTACTTTGCCTGTGACTTCTTTAATGTAGACCCTAAATTCGGCACCAACGAGAAGCTAAAAGAGCTCATTGATACTGCTCATACGAAAGGGCTGTATGTGTTCTTAGATGGTGTGTTTGGTCATACTCATATTAGTGGTGCTAAACCATCACCGACCGGTAAAGTGCCAAGTTTGAGAAAAGAATCAGGTTATCCGGGTCAATATGTTGTCTATCCGAATGCAGACAGTGAAGCCTTTTTCACCGAAGTCGCAACATACTGGATTAAAGAGTATGGCATTGATGGCTGGAGACTGGACCAAGCTTACCAAGTCCCGCTTGATAGCTGGCGCAATATCCGAACGGCTGTTGAAAAAGCATCGATGGAAAATGTTATCGCAGGTAAGAAATGGGGCACTTTGGGTTACATGGTAGGTGAAGCATGGAGCAGTGCGGATGAAATTACTCGTACTGTCTATGGTAGCGATGCCAAACCAGGGCTTTCATCAGCGTTTAATTTCCCACTTCGTTATGGTTTAGTTCAGGCGCTTGCTGTTGAAGAGTCTGGTGCTAAGAGTAACGCACGTGCACTCGACGCGGATTGGAACTCGAGAACAAAAGCGCCTTATCATGCAATGCCGAACTTAATGATTGGTAATCACGATCTGGTTCGTTTTGGTGATCTGATCCAACGTGGTGGGCTGAATAATTACTTCCCACGCCATAAAGCGGCATACAGTTTCTTAGCAGCGTACTCGGGGCCAATTACTTTCTACTATGGAGAGGAAATTGGTGATGAAGTTGAAAACTTTGCCGCGAAAGTAACTTCTGATTGCGTTACGCAGGGCATGTGCGATGACCACGTCGCTCGCTCAAGTGCAAAAGTGGAAGGAGTGACATCAACAACACTTAACGCGGAGCAGAGTGATCTGAAAGCTTACGTCGCTAAGCTAATGAAAGTCCGAAGCGAGCACCCTGCGCTATACAATGGTGAGCGAAGAAACCTTTGGCTAGACGATACGTTATACGCGGATCTTAAAGTCAATGGCGATCAGCAGATCATCTATGTATTGAATACTGGAGAGAGCCAACGAACGCTAAACGTCGATTTATCACGTGTTAAATCTGCAACAGAGTTTGTCGATCTAATGACAGGTGAAACTATCAATGTTCAGTCTGTAAATGGAGCTGTTGAAGTCCCTCCATTGACTGGTAGATTGCTTCTTCTCAAGTAACACTCAACTTTTAACAAATAAGGCGCTCAATAGAGCGCCTTTCTTATTTTGAAGCTTATCTAATTACTTCTTACGGCAGTATTCTGCGATAACGTACATAGATTGGCCGCCGTTCGCTTTACCAGAAACAAGCTTAGGATCATCGCCAATACTGATGCCGCGGATAACAGTGCCTTGCTTGATGACTTGGTTAGTGCCTTTAACTGGTAGGTCTTTGATAACCGTTACGTCGTCACCTTTTTTAAGTTCAACGCCGTTGCAATCGAATGGTTTGTCGTCTGCAGACATGCCAGTCATTGCCCAGTTCACTTGCTCTTCTTCCATGTACATCATGTCTAGCGCATCTTGCGCCCAGCTTTCTGTGTTTAAGCGAGTTAGCTGGCGCCATGCAGTAACTTGAACCGCAGGAACTTGGCTCCACATGCTGTCGTTTAGACAACGCCAGTGGTTGATGTCTTTTGGTTCTTCGATCTCACCAAGACACTTGTCACAAACCATGATTCCGTAATCTACTGTCACATGGCTGTGCGGGGGAACAGCATATGCCGTTAATGGTGCATCAGCAGCACATAATTCACATTTTGATTGGCAGCGTTCTAGCATAGTTGCTTCAGAAGACATAATGGACTCACATTTTATAGGTGTTAATAACGCCGGCTATTATCCACTTTATCTGTCAAAAATAAAGCGTAATCCGAATACAAATCGATAAATAGACGAATTCTTACTTTTCATAAGAAATTTGCACAACATGATTCGAACAATCAATACCTTATAGATAGTGACAATGTCACATTAATAGCAATTCCTTTACCTATTTAGTCTAGATTGGCATAATCAGACCCGCTGTTATATCAATTTAGTAGGTTAGACATTGGAATTATTATCAATCGAGTTTTTGGGTAAACCACTTAGACTCGAAGGCTCTATGGCGGGTTGGCAACAACTGTTTTGGAACAATCAACTCGTGTCTCAGCTTGATGCCAATGCTGACCGTGGTGAGAAATCCTACCATGAGTTTACTTTGCTCAATGGTGAGCAAGAGCTGGCATGTAAATTAGAAACTAATCTGATATGGCAACCATTTGTCTTAGAGTATGTCGCGACAGTCGATAGCCAAGTCATTGAGCAAGGAAGTCGCAATACTAAGGACATAGAAAAGCAAACACCGTTTACTAAGCCGGAGCCAGAAAGAAAGTTTAGCCTTATTGGTCTTTTATCGCTTGGGATGAAAGCGCTTAAGAGTGCAAAGCTGATTAAAGTAGTGCTTGCGTCGGCGAGTTTAGCGGCGTATTCATGGTTGTTTTCTTTTCAATTTGCGCTGGCTTTGATTGCGTGTTTGGTCTTTCATGAATATGGCCATGTTCGCGCGATGAAGTACTTCGGTATGAAGACAAAAGGTATCTACTTGGTGCCGTTTCTTGGTGGGTTAGCTTTAAGCGACGAAAAGATAAATACCCGTTGGCAAGACGTCGTCATTTCAATCATGGGGCCGATGTTTGGCTTAATTCTGTCTGTCATCTTGCTCATTACTTACTTGATCACTGGCGAGATGTTTTTCGCAGGGTTGGCAGTATTCAATGCATTTCTAAATCTATTCAACTTACTACCGATATTGCCACTCGACGGTGGGCATGTCTTGAAGAGTATCAGTTTCTCGATGAACAGTGTGGCGGGAATAGTTTTGTGTACCGCAGCTGCCGCTGGTGGCGTGGTGTTAAGCTACTCACTAGGGCTTACGTTGTTTGGTTTCCTGCTTATCATGGGCATGCTAGAAATCGTGATTGAGTGGAGAGGAAGACATCATAGCCACTTACTTCCACTGGATAGGTACGGTCAAGCTGTCGCTGCTGTTTGGTACATTGGGCTTGTTGCTTCATTGATTGGAATTATTTGGTTCTTTGCTTCAACTGGGGATCAATTGTTGAGCTTACCACTGCTTATATTAGGTACATAAACTAAAGAGAAAAGGGAGCAATGTTGCTCCCTTTTTTAATGTCTAAATACAGTTCGGACGCTTTACATTGTTCTCGGGTAATGTCTGTATCTTAGCGGAGAGATCCTGAATTCGAGTTCCATGAGAAGGGTGTGTTGAGAGCAGTTCAGGCGGTTGAGCACCGCCAGATGCCTTAGCCATGTTTTTCCATAGATCGACACTCTGGTTAGGATCAAAACCAGACTTCGCCATCAATTCTAACCCCACAATATCCGCTTCCGATTCTTGAGTCCTACCGTAGGGCATTAAAACACCATATTGTACGCCTAATCCAAGCGCAGCCATGGTTGCTCCTTGATACTGTGCGTATTCGGAAGAACCGAGTGCAATATTGGTCAGTTGAAGTCCGGCATTGGCAATTTGAGATTGAGACAGTCGTTCGTTGCTATGATCGGCGAGAACATGCGCGATTTCATGACCAATAACGGTCGCTAGTTGGTCTTGATTAACCGCTACTTTAAGTAAACCGGTATAGACACCAATTTTGCCGCCTGGTAACGCGAACGCATTGACTTGATCACTATCAAAGACGACGACTTCCCAGCCATCAAATCCTGGTTGTTTCGGGACATGTTGAGTAATCGAATCTGTTACACACTGAACATAAGCATTTGTCTTAGCGTCAGAGCTGATTTTAAGCTCTTTCTTCATTTGCTCGAACGATTGGGCGCCTAAACTACTCATATCTGAATCTGAAAAAAGAAGCAGCTGGTTACGACCTGTCGGGGAAGAAGTACAGGCTGTCATTGCCATTGCGGCAGTGAGAGTGACGAATTTAAACCACGTTTGCATTGAATTCTCCGTTTCAATCGCAATATTAAACTTACTATTTAGCTATACACATCATAGCATTAGCGTACAATTCTTGGTAATCACATTCAGTAGTGGAATGCATAATGACAATCTGGAAAAAATCGATCAGTCTTGAAGCCCTTAATAAGACGTCAGAAAATACTTTGATAGATCACCTAAACATTATTTATGCCGAGGTGGGTGATGATTTTATAACGGCCACTATGCCTGTTTGTTCGTTTACTCACCAACCGCTTGGTATGCTGCACGGTGGTGCGTCTGTTGTCTTGGCCGAAACGCTTGGCTCAGTTGCGGCTAATTTCTGTGTTCCAAAAGGAAGTTACTGTGTGGGCCTCGACATTAATGCCAACCATGTACGTTCAATGAGAAGCGGCATCGTTATTGGTACAGCTAAGCCCATTCATTTAGGGGTATCCACTCAAGTATGGCAAATTAATATTACCGATGAGCGTGAACGTTTGGTGTGTACGAGTCGGTTGACCATCGCTGTTAAACATAAAAAATCTGCCTCGTCAGACAAAGGACTATAACGATGATGATTCCTTTTAAAAGCGGAAAAATCATTGTGACTAACCACGAAGTGGTGGTAAAGCTTTCCGGTGAGCACATGGTGACGCTTCAAGCGCAAACCGATGCTATCACTCTGATTGGGAGAGGGGCGAATGTGATTGCCGCTAACGGCAGCGAAAACAAGTGGTCGATAAAATTGGACAATGAACAACAAATCCAACAGATTGCCGAGCAAATCGGCAGCCAAGTCCAATAATCGTGTTTTTATCTTGATTCGAGAATATTAAATGAGGAAACTTAGAGCTAGGTTAACTAGTATGAGATTTCCTCTTTATGAGCAGCCCAAGACTTAGAGTTCAGTTTGAAACCTTGTTTGAGCATTACAAGGGGCAAGATTGCGGTGTCCAGCTTGAAGATATCACCGAGATACTGTTTTGTACTCGTCGTAACGCTCGAATTGTTCTGAATAAAATGGAAGAAGAAGGGTGGTTGGAATGGCACCCAGCTCCCGGTCGAGGAAAGTTATCTCAGTTAATCTTTAAGCGTAGCCGAGCTGATGTCAGCGAAAATCTAGCGCGCCGATATCTTGAAGAAGGGAAGATTGGCCAAGCGCTAAAAGTATTAGATCAAGATACGGCAAAACTTGCTCAAGTGGTTGAAAGCTATCTTGGCATTGTTCATCAAGAAGGCCAGCAAGTTGTCAGGCTGCCATATTACCGTGCACTTTCTACGTTAAATCCTACGTTGCCGATTCGCCGTTCTGAGCTGCATATCGTCCAGCAGATTTTCAGTGGTTTAACTTACATCGATGACAGTGAAGAACTTCAACCTGATCTGGCCCATTCATGGGAAATGCTCACTCCTCGTCATTGGCGGTTTTACATTCGCCCGAGTGTTAGGTTTCACAATGGAGACTTGCTCACTTCTCAAACGGTCGTTGATAACTTATTGGCACTTCAACAGAAGAAGCTGTTTTCACATATCGCAGACGTGAGCTCTCCAAGTCACTTAATCGTTGATGTAAAACTTTCACGCGATGATTATCAATTGGCGCTATTGCTTTCTGAATCTTGCGCGAAAATTATGTTGCCGCAAGAGAATAGAGCTGAGGATTATGATCTATTCCCTGTTGGTACAGGGCCTTACCGAGTCATTCAAAACGACAATAAACGCCTCGTTTTACAAGCCTTTGACGGTTACTTTGGTTTTAGGCCCCTGTTAGATCGAATCGAAGTGTGGGTGATTGATGACCTACATTCGTCGATGATTTTCCCGAGCTTATCTAAACCCCTTAAGCCTGAAGTGGCCAACTATGCCGATAGCGTAGACCTCGATCCGGGTTGCACCTATTTACTACTCAACCGAAAAAATGGACTAGCGGCGGCCAATGATTGGGCGAATTACTTCACCCAGAAGTTGGGCACATTAAATTTATTCCAGCATCTACCTCAAGAGAAAATCGTCGAACTAGGTGTACTTCCGGCGCATGGTTTAAAGCCAGGTTGGTATCACCATACAAGGCATGGTTATACGTCACCACCTTCCTATCGTTCAGTCACTATTGCTTACCACGGTCAGCACCCAATGTTCCCAACCTTGGTCAAATGTATTGAAGGCTTGCTTAAAGAGGATGGATTGAGCGTTAACTTTATTAACTATGACTTGACCGTTGAAGATACTTCAGAAGTGGACATTTGGGTTAAACCGATGGGAATCACCACAAACAGGGATGATTCACTAGCAGGGTGGCTACTCAATAATAGCGATATTGAGGCACTTAGCCGTGAAGAGGATTTCGAACATTGGACTAAAGTCGTACAAGAGTGGCAAGCAACACAAAATGCTAGTTTCCCTGCACAAGAGCTTGGAAAATCTTTAGTAGAAAAGATGCAGCTCATTCCCATGTTTCACTGTTGGTTAGGGGTGAGTAAAGATCATTGTGGTTCGTTACAAAATGCGAAATGTAATGCGCTTGGATGGTTTGATTTCAGCAAAGTTTGGGTCAAACCTGAAATAGCTGAGGCAACAAATTCGCATCAAGAGGAAGGGTAGTGGCGAAACCTAATAAGAAACAACCGTCTAAAACGGTCGAGATTTACTGCGCAAAATGTAAAACCCAGTTATTTAAGTACAGAAAAGTGGGCAAAGGGTCTCTTGTGAAATGTTTTAAGGAAAGAATTGTTTCTGATTACACCGAACAGCCCTGTATTTGCCCTCAGTGCGGTGGTGAATTTGCCCGAGAGACTTTGATTAGAGGTACTCCTGCTTACAAAATAATCGGTGGCAAAGTTACTATGAAATAGCTTCGCATTAGAACAATTCTCTAAACCATTTTATAAACTAATTGATTAGTAAGATTGTAGAAAATAGACATCACGACGCAATATTTGATCTCAATCGATATAAAACGTAAAAATCTCGTTAAGGGGTATCATTGTTTTTTTATGGTGTTAGAATAGCCGCAGTTTCTTTTCGGTTTTTCCAACTTTACTTTAGGGGTTTGTAATGGAGCTAGGTCTTATCATCACTTTCATCGTTGCAGCAGCTGTAATGGTTAAGAAAGAGATGGCAGCAGCTAAATAATCGGTCTATTCATACCATTTTTTCTATACTTTTTGATGAATATACCCAAGAAAGCTCCTAGTTTAGGGGCTTTTTTATTACCTTTAACTTGCTGATATTTATGATTTAAGTAGGTGATTAACTAAAAAAAGCCAGCTTGATAGCTGGCTTTGGTTTTAAAGTTCTAAATTAGAATTGGTAATCTAGGCTCACACCCCAGTTTCGACCCGGTTGAGAGTAGTAGTCCATGTTTGAGACACTAGATTTACCTGATAAGTCATCATATAAATGATATTTCTTATCTAGAGCATTAAACAGACCTGCTCGCAATGTTAAATCTTGCATTGGACGGTAGTAAGCAGTTAGGTCAACGACGGTATATCCATTAACATCAACGTTTTCGACAGAATTGCCCATTCGATCGGTCATTGACGTCCAATCTGTCTTAGCAGCAACCATAGTAATGTTCATAACACCACCATATGTTTGGTTAGGGTTATCGTAGCCCAAACCGACAATAGAAGTGAGTGGAGCAACGCTGTTAATCGCTTCACCAGTTTTCTTGTCCTTACCTTCAGAGTATGCAATAGATAGTTTGGTATATGTACCTTCTGGTAAGTCAAAAGCCTTGTCCATAAGCAGGGTACTAGATAGTTCGGCACCGTAGATTTCTACTTTGTCTAAGTTCTTGTTGGTGTAGACAGTCTTAGAACCATTAGAGCCCGTAGCAACAGTTTCGATAAAGTTATCGTATTGGTTGAAGTAAGTGGCTAGCTCAAAGCGACCAAACTCATTGTTGCCTCTAAAGCCCACTTCGTAAGAAATGCTGCTTTCGGCTTTTAGATCCGGATTAGGTTCAACTATCGCACCCTCATCATACAAGTAGTACAAGTCATACACGGTTGGCGCTTTAAAGCCTGTACTGATCTTAGCGAATGTAGAGAACTTGTCAGTCAGGTGGTACACAGTACCAATATTACCTGTAATGGCAGAATCGCTGTTCTTAGATACCGTGTTTGTGTAGCTAGGCGTTTGCTCTGGATTTGACTCAAATGAATCGAATCGCAAGCCGCCTGTAACAACCAGTTTTTCATCCATTAGGAAGACATTGTCTTGTACGAAAGCACCCCATTGCGTAAGAGTCGCGTTCGGACTTGTACCTTTAGTGCTCGGTGCAGACGTACCTGAGTCAAGGAAGTAATCAGTATTACTCAGCTCGAAGTCATTTTTAATATAGCTCAGGCCATAAGTCACTTCGTGTGTTGAAGAGTCATTCTCGATGATTTTGTTCAACTGTGAGTTAAACTGGATTGAATTGTCTTGCGTATCGCGAACACGGACTCGTTTGCCTTTAGCATCTGTAGTATCGCCATTATCATTAACGGATTGTGAATCTTGGTAAGATAAAGACCAGTTTAGCTGATCGGCGATAGCAGCATTAAGCATCCACTCATGTTCCAATGTCACACGAGTTCGTTTGTTATTGTCGTCATTGAAAGCGTTACTGTAGTTATAAGGTGGAGTCGACGATAGCTTTTCTAGATCCGTTTCTTCGTACTTGAAGTCATGATGCTCGACTGTTAGTCCCAAGCGATGTTGTTCATTTAACTGGTAGTAAGCTTTTGCTAGAAGGTTTTGAACTTTCTTGTCTGCTGGATTGGCTGCACCACGATCATCACCTTCAATATCGGCTCCGTCGCCATGCTTTTTAGTCTCATTTCCGTCTGCGTAGGTAAGCATTAACAGCGTTTCTAGCTTGTCTCTGCGCATTGCCCACGTTCCGGTCGTTTTGAATGTCTCATCAGCAGATGTGTAGCCAGTTTTAATGCCAAAACGGTGTTCATCGCCATCAGTGATGAGGATATCGTCCGGATTCTTAGTACGTAGCAGTACAGTACCACCAAGTGCATCAGAACCATATAAGGATGACGATGCGCCTTTATTGACTTCGATGCTATGAAGCGTATCGATTTCAAATGTGTTTTGATGTTTTGCCTGAGTACCGCCACCAGAGTTGTAAGGTACAGGTTGCTGAACGTCATCAACCATAACTTTAATTCGGCTTTGTTCCATACCACGGATGTTGAATCCTGAAATACCAAAACGGCCTGAACCTTGAGCATTAACACCAGGAGTATATTTAAGCGCTTGTTTTACATCTGTCGAAAGGGTGTTATCTATATCTTCAGATGAAACGGTTTCGATAGAAGAGCTAACATCGGCTTTACTTTGTTCAGTACGAGTCGCTGAAACAACAACTT
Source organism: Vibrio sp. SCP2 (assembly GCF_059295395.1). Classification (NCBI taxonomy): domain Bacteria; kingdom Pseudomonadati; phylum Pseudomonadota; class Gammaproteobacteria; order Vibrionales; family Vibrionaceae; genus Vibrio; species Vibrio sp. SCP2. The sequence goes on from NZ_JCAFVV010000001.1 coordinate 143,320, forward strand.
CGTCGAAGAGGGCATATTCTTCGGCATGAGCAGTTGACGCAAGGGCCAAAACAATTGAAGCTGACAGGAAAGTTTTCTTATACATTTTATAATTACCTTTGATCCATATAGGTTTTCTTTGAACGAACGGCATTCTATTGGATCTAAATGATAATTACTATTGTTTGCATTACGGTAAATGGTGGTTTTTCTGCTCTACTCGTATGCGAACTTGAATAAAATTCAAATATTACAAGTACTTAAACATTTTGTTTACATTTGTAAAGGTTCACTTTATCAATTAATAGTGTGACTTGTATCACTGTGTTGTTAATTGTTATTAATAAGGATGATAATATTGCAGAGCCCAATAACACTTGAAGCGCTACATATATTAGATGCGATTGACCGGCGTGGGAGCTTTGCTGCTGCGGCAAACGAACTCGATAGGGCACCGTCTTCACTGAGCTATCAAATTCAGAAGCTCGAACAAGATCTCGATATTATGATCTTTGATCGCTCTGGGCACAAAGCTAATTTTACGGAAGCAGGTAAACTGATTCTTGAACGAGGAAGGGACATACTGCTAGCAACTGACAAGCTTGTAAATGATGCGAGTGTTCTGGCTAATGGGTGGGAACTGGATATTACTCTCGCCTTTGACGGTATTATCCCCGTAGCTAATTTCTTCAACCTTGTTAATGACTTAAGTAATGTCAGTTCAACAAGAATTAAGCTCCAAGAAGAAATACTTGCTGGTTGCTGGGAAGCGTTAAGTTCAGGGCGAGCGGATTTATTGGTCTGTCCAAGAATGGAAACGCTACCGCAAGATGTCAAAGCTGAAACCATTGGTGAAATGGAAATGATCTGGGTTGCAGCGACGGATCACTACGTACATAAACGCAGTGGGGTATTCGACGAAAAAGCGCGTGAAAAATATCGCGTTATTGCGATAGCGGATACAGCCCGTGAGCAGCCAGCAATCAGCGTCAACATAACTCAAAGACAACCAAGACTAACCGTGACCAACTTTTCAGCAAAAGTAGAGGCCCTCAAGACAGGCTTAGGTATCGGTACCTTGCCAAAAGAGTTAGCAACTCAACTTATTGCGAGCGGTGACTTAAAGCAGATAACCGACACCGAATCTCAACCGATTGAGATCATCTTAGCTTGGAAACGTAATAAAATTGGTGAAGCTAAATCTTGGTGTATTCAATACTTAATCAAGCATTTTAAAGCGACATCTAAGATTTAAACCAAGTAAAACAAAAGGGAGCTTATCGCTCCCTTCTAGTTTAGAAACCTAGCCTTGCACACCACCTTGCTGCTGTGCTTGTTTTACTAAAGCCTGACGTTGAGTTTCCTGTTCGTTTTCCACTTGATGTTCCTTATTCATCCCACGTTCTTCTTGTTGTGGAACAAAAACAAAGTACTTATTAATAGTCATCGAAAGAACCTCTATTTTACAGTTGTAACCATCTAGGTTAGACAATTCACCTAATCGTCATCGCTTGATGAAGATTCCATGTTGTAGGTTTAAAAAAATAGAGGATGTTAACTTAGTTAACATCCTCCATAACAGCTTAATTATAGAAGTAGACTCAGGTATTAATAAACCTCAGTCTCATCCTTTCAGCTAATTCTTACACGTCGTAGGTAGTAGAAGCCGTGTCACCGCCTGTACCTGTCCAGTTAGTGTGGAAGAACTCACCACGAGGGCGATCCGTACGCTCGTACGTGTGTGCACCAAAGTAGTCACGTTGCGCTTGAAGCAGGTTAGCTGGTAGACGAGCCGTCGTGTAGCCGTCTAGGAAAGATAGCGCAGAAATCGTACATGGCATTGGGATACCAGACTCTAGAGATTTCGCCGCTACTTTACGCCATGCCGCTAGGCTGCCTTGCAGGATGTTTTTGAAGTACTCGTCTGAACCTAGGAACGCGATGTCTGGGTTTGCTTCGTACGCATCACGGATGTTGCCTAGGAATGCAGAGCGGATGATACAACCACCACGCCACATTAGTGCTACGTTACCGTAGTTTAGGTCCCAACCGTTTTCGTTAGACGCTTCGCGCATTAGCATGAAGCCTTGAGCGTATGAGATGATCTTAGATGCTAGTAGTGCTTGACGCAGTGCATCAACCCATTCTTGCTTATCACCTTCCACTGGCGTGATTGTCTTACCGAATAAAGATTCAGCTTCAACACGTTGATCTTTAAGAGCAGACAGACAACGAGAGAATACAGACTCAGAGATAAGCGTTAGTGGAATACCTAGGTCTAGCGCGTTGATGCCTGTCCATTTACCGGTACCTTTTTGGCCCGCTGTGTCTAGGATTTTTTCTACTAGTGGCTCACCATCTTCGTCTTTGTAGCCAAGGATGTCTGCAGTGATTTCAACAAGGTAGCTGTCTAGCTCAGTCTTGTTCCAATCAGCGAACACGGCTTGCATTTCGTCAGCTGACATACCAAGACCATCTTTCATGAACTGGTAAGCTTCAGTGATAAGTTGCATGTCACCGTATTCGATGCCGTTGTGTACCATCTTAACAAAGTGACCAGCACCGTCGTTACCAACCCAGTCACAACAAGGTTCGCCAGCGTCAGTTTTTGCAGAGATACCTTGGAAGATAGGCTTAACTGCTTCCCAAGCTTCAGCTGCGCCGCCTGGCATGATTGAAGGGCCAAAACGTGCACCTTCTTCACCACCAGATACACCAGTACCGATGAAGTGAATACCTTTTTCACGACAATGTGCTACGCGACGGTTTGTGTCAGGATAGTTAGTGTTACCACCATCAATGATGATGTCGCCTTCGTCTAGAAGCGGGATTAGGTTGTCAATAAACGTATCAACAACTGCGCCAGCACGTACCATTAGCATTACTTTACGTGGCGCTTCTAGCTTCTCAACTAGCTCTTCTAGAGAATATGCGCCAACGATGTTAGTGCCTTTCGCAGGGCCTTCTAGAAACTCGTCTACTTTCGCAGCAGTACGGTTATGAGCAACAACTTTGAAGCCGTTGTCGTTCATGTTTAGGATAAGGTTTTGACCCATTACTGCTAGGCCAATTACACCGATATCACCTTTCATTATTTCTCTCCAATTTTCCTATTTGGACGCTCGCACTAAGCGATTTTTGCTGCTGCGTCTGAATCTAAGTACCATTCCGTCTCACCAGTCTTAGACTGGATTTTAGCTGCAGGGTAAGGCAGCTCACTCGCTGGAGTGGTATGAATTTCGTTTACGATATCTACTTTACCTGCACCAAGTACAAGGTAGCTGATACGTTTCGCGGCTTCTAATACCTTAGCGGTTTTAGATACGCGGATTTGACCTGATTCTGGATGAGAAGCTAACACAGATAAGTTCTCATCTTGGTAGTCGGTTTGACCTGGGAATAGCGAAGCCGTGTGACCGTCAGCGCCAACACCGAGAAGTATCCAATCGAATACTGGTGTTCCATTTTCAGCAGGGATTACAGATGCCATTTCTTTAGCAAAACGCTCAGCTTCAACTTTTGGCTCATCTTCACCACGAATACGGTGAATGTTCTCTGCAGGCAGATTAACTTGGCTGAACAGTAGTGCGTTAGCTTCACCGTAGTTGCTTTCAGCATCATCTGGGGCAACACAACGCTCGTCTCCCCACCAAAAGTGTAGGTTGTTCCATTGAATGCCTTCGGCATAGGGTGCCTGCGCTAAAAGTTTAAACAGCATCTTTGGTGTGCTGCCACCAGACAGTGAAATGTGAACAGGGCGGTCAAGCTCACTGAACGCTTTCATATCATTAGCTAGGCTTTCTACAACTTGGTCAGCTGTTTGAAAAATCTTGTGATTGATCATAGTTCGCAGTAATCCGTATCTGTTAGGTTTTTACATGGGAATCGCCATGCACGATCGTCACGTTGTAACAAGTCGTCAGACTCTTTTGGTCCCCACGTACCACAAGCGTATCCAAATAGGGCTTGCGGGTCTTGTTTGAAGTCTAGAATCGGTTGAACGTACTTCCAACACGCTTCAACAGCATCGCTACGTGCAAACAAAGTGGCATCGCCATTTAGTGCATCAAGTAGAAGACGCTCGTATGCCGTTAGCATTTGCGTTTCTTGTAGAGACGCGTAGTGGAAGTTCATTTTCACTTCTTTAGCATTAAAGCCTGCACCAGGCTCTTTAAGGCCAAAGCTCATCTGAATCCCTTCATCTGGTTGAATGCGGATAATCAGTTTGTTTTCCGGAGCGTTCTGGCCAAATACTGGGTGAGGTGTTTGCTTAAAGTGGATAACAACTTCAGTTACGCGAGTCGGCAGACGTTTACCTGTGCGTACGTAGAATGGTACGCCGTTCCAACGCCAGTTGTTAATGTACGCCTTAAGGCCAACATAAGTTTCTGTACGAGAGTCTTCAGCAACACCAGGCTCATCACGGTAACTTGGTAAGAACTCGCCACGAACGTCAGATTCTGTGTATTGACCCAACACAAGGTTGTTTCGCAAATCATCTTCTTCTAGCGGTTTCAAACACTGAAGGACTTTAACGACTTCATCACGCATAGAATCAGCATTGATCTGTGCAGGTGGCTCCATGCCAACCATTGCTAGAACTTGTAGCAAGTGGTTTTGGAACATGTCACGAACCGCACCAGAACCGTCGTAATATCCACCACGTTCTTCAACACCAAGGAATTCAGCACCAGTGATTTCTACATAATCAATGAAGTTGCGGTTCCAAAGAGGTTCGAACATTGCGTTAGAGAAGCGGAACACAAGAAGGTTTTGTACTGTTTCTTTACCTAGGTAGTGGTCAATGCGATAAATCTGATGTTCTTGGAAGTGATCATGGATCTCTTTATCTAGCTTTTGTGCAGACGCAAGATCATAACCAAATGGCTTTTCAATGATCAGGCGCTTCCAGCCGTCTTCTTCACTGTTTAGTCCATGAGCGGCAAGGCTTGCCGGGATGACACTATATAGGCTAGGAGGTGTAGCTAAATAGAATAGGGTATTACGTTGTTCGAAACTGTACTGCTCAGATAGCTGGTCAAGACGGGTTGATAGCTTAGCGTAGTCGGCAGTATCTGAAGTATTGATGGCTTGGTAATGCAGATGATTAATAAAAGCATCAAGAGTAGCTGGTTCTGTTTTCTCCATTTCTTGGAGTGAACGCTTTAGCTTTTCTCGGTAAGAGTCATCACTGTACTCAGTTCGGCTTACGCCTAAAATGGCGAAGTTTTTTGGTAGCTGTTTATTTGAGTAAAGGTGATATAAAGCAGGGATCAACTTGCGATAGGTTAAGTCGCCCGAAGCACCAAAAATAACGATGCTGCTGTTTTCTGGTATTACCATCATCTTTCCCTTAGAAACGAGGTAGTTAGCATGTGCCTAAGTTGTTGGCACTAAAGTTTGCCAACGGTATCAACGACACCTCAAATTATAAAATAGGTCGTACCTATTGTATTGATAGGCAAAACCAAAAATTCATGCCATTTGAATTATTAATTGCAACTGGTTTGGTAACAAGTCACGGCGATATTCACAGACGGCAGCGTATTGTCTATGACTATTTGACATACATCAACCTTTGAGAAAGCAATCGATTAAATATTGACTAGTAGTTAACGTAAGTTGTTGAAAACAAATGATGTGGCAAATTTATACGGTATGGTTCTAAATTAGAGCTAACATTCCAAATAGCTGTAACTGGTAGGATCAGAAGTGCGATTTGATAAAGGTTTTTACTCTCTTCATGTGATCCTCGCGATCGATAGCGGTTATTTGTGAGTTATCGAGGAATCGCTGTGCATACTCTTGGTCGATCGATTGCTCTAGGAAAATCAAATAAAGCTTAGGGTCAATATGACCACTGGTCGCCATATCAGTCATGATTTCAATGGATTCGGAAAGTGTTTTGGCCTTTTTATATGGCCTGTCGCTAGAAGTTAGTGCTTCAAAGACATCGGCTATTGCCATTACTCTTGCAGGTAAAGAGAGTTCTTCTTCGCATAACCCTTTAGGATACCCGCGGCCATCTATCCGCTCATGGTGCCCGCCAGCGATTTCAGGCACGTTTTTCAAATGTTCTGGGTAAGGTAACCGCTTGAGCATCATTATGGTTTGAATGATGTGATCATTGATAATAAAGCGTTCTTCTGAGTTTAAGGTACCGCGCTCGATCGATAAGTTGTACAGCTCGCCACGGTTGTATTTCAAATCACTAGGTTTTAGCACGAACTCTTCCTGCCAGAAATCTTGAGGCTTGCCATTAATATCCCAGTGAATTTGATGAACCTGCTTATCCGATAGCAGTGTTTCTTCTACTGGAAGAGGTTGAGTAGGCGCACATCGCGCTTTCTCTACCCATGAAACACCAACTTGGTCGTCCAGAGTTCTTGTCCATTTGTACTGGCTGATGGCATTAAGGCGGGCGAGGGCTTCTTTACTCATCGATTCACCGCCAAGATTACATTCACCGATGAATGCGAAGTCATCATCTAGTTGTTGTTGCTTCTGTTTTAAAGCGTCCTTAAGCTGTTGTTTATCTTCACCATTGGCAATGCCTTGCCAATATTCAACCTCAGCCTGTGATTTCAACAACTCAAACCGCATGCGTACTTCATGAATACGGTCATAGATGGTTTCTAATTTGGTGGCTTTATCGATAACGTATTCTGGCGTGGTAACCTTGCCGCAATCATGCAGCCACGCAGCTAAATGTAATTCTTCCCACTGTTCTTTTGACATGCTGAAGAGTGGGAAATGAGTGTCGTCATCAACTGCGGCCTGCACAAGCATTTTGGTTAACTCAGGAACGCGTTGACAGTGGCTTCCTGTGTAGGGTGATTTGGTATCAATCGCAGAAGCGATCAGTTCGACAAATGCATTAAGCATCTCTTTTTGTTGCTCAATTCGGTCGATATTCTCTTTAGCAATTTCAGCAAAACTTAACAACTCTTTTAGGAAGGCATGTTTGTCTGCTTGCTCTTGAGTGATTGTTCGTTCATACCCTAAAAGTAAAATTCCGACTAATTGATTATCACGGTTGTGCAAAGGAAACAGGTAAACATCCGAATTAAAGAGGGATTCTCTATAGTTTGCTAGCGCATTGTCTTCGCGATTTAAGTGGACTATTTCGCCCTTGGCAAGGTCAGTACTAACCCATGCGGTATGCGCAACGAGCTCGTTAACATCGATTTTGAATGGAATGATGGCGTGGTTTGCAGCGACGGTATAGCTACTCTCTTTTTCGTCTTTAATATAAAGTACGATCGTTTCCGCTCTGGTGACCAAGAAGCTTTGGTGTGCGATGGTTTTTGCCAAAACTGAAAAGTCGGTATTACTCGCTGTGTCCCTTAATAGCCTCAATAGATCATAGAGAGTATGCTCCATGAGTTCTATCGATTCAGTCAGGTTTGCAACTTCTTTAATTACGCTCTTCGAGTAACGTGTTTTCTTGAAATCAAAACGAGCAATATTATCGGTTTGACGCATTAATGCATGTAACGGATTGGCTAAGCGTCTTGCTACGAGCCAGACAATAACAAAGCTCATTAGTAGCATGGCAAGGGCAACACTGACTTGTTTGTCCCTCATTGAAAGCAGAGTAGCGAGTAGGTCATCTTGAGGCGTGGCTTCTGCAAGTAGCAAACGTGTCTGCTTGTTAAGGTTCACGGGCGTTAATGTTACCGACCATTTTTTGTTGTCTGCTTCAACCGTTTCATAAATAATTTGGCTTGAACTGCGATTAATTACACCCTCAAAAACAGTGCCTTTTAAAGCATCAGAAGTGACTTCACCATCCGTTTCTGTGACGTCATCCAGATTGTGCCGAGCCAATACCTTAAATTGATTGTCAAACAAGACCAGTTTGGTGTTTTCAGAGTAGCCCATCTGACTGATCTGGTCGGAAAGTGAAGTAAGGGTGAAATCCGCTCCAACTACTTTGGTACCGTCTGGCGATCTGCGTGACAATGTCACGCCATTGGTTTTAAGGAAGTAAAAAAAATATGGCTCTGTTAGCCTAATAACGCCATCTTTGTCAGCGTTGATAAACCACGGCCTCACTCTAGGGTCGAACTTATTATCTTTAGTTTTACGGTGACCTAAACTGCGGTAGGCACCATCTAAAAAGTAAAACTCATTTAAGCCAGAAACACGTGTGGTATTAATCATCAGTGACGCTTTGTTTGGGGCGTCAAACCTCTCACGATCGGCATTGGTTCTTAATGCTCTAACCAAAGTAAAATCACCAGACTCATTAGCATAGTAGAGTGCTACGACGCCCGGATTTCGTTGGAAGATGGTTTGCAGTGAAGTTAAAAACCGGATGTGCCTAACAGGCGATTTGTGGCTATCGATGGCTTGGCTCAGCGACATAAAATCGAGAGTGGTTAATATCGGTCCGGCTTTGACCTGAAATGTGGATTCAAGCTTGCGGCTGTTCTCTTGGCTTAGTTCTTTTGCACTGCCAGTAAGCAGTTCTTGGGCATGTTTATAGCTAATAGCAATCAGTACCGAGCCTACTAATGTAGTCAGAACAAGAAACAGAGTAGTGATATGAATACTTAAAGAATAACGGCGTTTTTTCATAGCTCGACCATAAGCATGACACCTAATAAGTATCGAACAATTCCTGAATCCTGCAAAATTTCAAGATCTGTCATCTAAATTCAATAACGTAAACAAGGGCACGAATTACAAGCAATAAGCTAAATTGGCTGATAACATAACAGGCAACTGTCACTATCTATATAGAACTATGAACCTCGTTATCGACACCCATACCCACACATACGCCAGTGGTCACGCCTACAGCACTTTGATAGAAAACGCTCGTATGGCGAAAGAAAATGGTCTAGAGATGTTCTGCACAACCGATCATGCTGAATCAATGCCAGGGGCTCCGCACTATTGGTTTTTTTCCAACCAACGTGTGTTACCAAGGTTCATCGAAGGTGTTGCGGTAATCCGTGGCGTAGAGTCAAACATTCTTAATATGGAAGGAGAAGTGGATGTTCATCCGACTTCTTATAAAAGCCTCGATTGGGTGATAGCTAGCTTTCATGAGCCTGTTTTCAAACCAAGTGATAGACAGTCCCATACGCTTGCTCTACTGAACACGATTAAGAGTGGCAAGGTAGATGCACTTGGCCACCTAGGTAATCCAAACTTCGATTTTGATTATGAGCAAGTATTGAGGTGTGCGAAAGAGCATAACGTTGCCATAGAAATTAATAACACCACCTTAAAAGGCAATAGTCGTGTAGGAAGTGTTGAACGTTGCGCCGAGATTGCAAAGCTCGGTAAAGAGATTGGGGTTTACTTCACAACAGGCAGTGACGCTCACTTTTGCCAAGACGTAGGCAACCTTTCAAAAGTCTCTGATCTTTTAGATAAAGTCGGAGTGGATGACTCTCAAGTCATTACGCATAGTGTAAAGCAATTCTTAGCGTTCTTGGCACTTCGAGGTCATTCAACCATTTCTGAGTATCAGCATTTATAAGTTGATACAATATTCGCTTCTAGTGTGCTGAGTAAATTCAGTACACTTCCTGTTCCTAGTCCCACACACAAGAAAAATATAATGAGAAAGTTAATCCCAGTTTTAGCCCTAGCCATGTCAGCACAAGCTTTTGCCAGCGATTTTGATCTTAAAGCGGCAATGAAGCAGATGAAAGTAGAGTTTAAACATGCCGCTGAAGCCACTGAAGTCAGTGATATGAAGTCTGCTGTTAATAACCTTTCTGAGTTAGTTGAGCAGTCTAAGCGCGGTAACTACCCACCAGAAAAATTTGATATCTATTTCGAGGGCTTTAGTAAGCTTTCCGTTGCGCTTGATTCCGTTGAGAAGAAACTCGATTCGGGCGATCTAGACGCGGCAAAAGCTGAGCTAAAAACCGTCGATGGCCTTCGAGTGGAATACCACGATAAACGTAACCCAAGTATTTGGAGCAAGCTGTTCGGCTAATAAGTCAGCAAATTTCGAATTGGCAATGCTAATACCATGATCCTTGTTAGGTTTTTTAGCGAGCCTTACTGAGTTTGTTAGTAAAAGGTTATATATTTACTCTCAATTGATTGAGAGTGACTATGATACGGACATCAAGCTTCAAGCGAACTATGCTCATCGCAAGTGCCCTAAGTTGGGTGCTTGTGACTTTGATGCCTGTAATCAATGCTCATGGTGCCAGTGCTGGCGTGTGGGCGACACTTTGTACCATCAATGGATTTGAGCTAGTCCAAGTCGAAGAGGGAAAGGTTGAAACTCAGCACAGTAAGCCTTGTCCATTTAGTCACTTCTCAAGCTTCCACCAAGACACCCTTCCAACACCCACTCACTCTAGAAGAACATCGATAGCGACATTCGACTCGTACGCTTATTTGGCTCTAAGTGAACGATTTCAGCTCGCTATCCCACGAGCGCCACCGACACTAACTACAATCAACTTCATATAAATCAAATAACAAAGGCTAGGGTCTGTTGACCCAATACGCCACTTAGTAAAGTAAAGCTCAGCACTAACGACTCAACTATGTTTCGGGATTTTTGCTGTGCGCTCAAAAAGGAAATTGTAATGTTGGGTAGTCAATCTCAGACTCAACCTAAGGGCTCACTACGTTCATCTCAAAGTGACGACTCAAACAAGGTTAAAGCAAAAGCACGTTATTTTCTCACATGGCGTTGGCACTTCTATGCAGGCCTTTTCGTTATCCCATTTATGCTCATGTTAAGTCTTACTGGGCTTGTGATGCTATTTGATGACGAAATTGAACAAGCAAGATACAGTGAAATCATCGCAGTTGCTCCGCAGGCGCAAACTCTACCACCTTCTATTCAACTGCGTTCAGTCAAGGAAAAGTATCCAGACTCTCAAATCACCCAATTTGTAGCGTCTGACTCAAGTGCAAAGGCGAACAGATTCAATGTTAGGCAAGAAGATGGTCAGTCTGTTTTAGTGACGGTCAATCCATACTCCGGTGAAATTCTAGGCGAAATCGATCGCAGTGACAGTTGGTATCAACTTGCTAATGATATCCATGGAACATTGCTGATTGGTAAATCAGGAGATTACTTGATTGAAGTGTCTGCGAGTTTAGGCATTCTGCTGGTGGTCAGCGGCATTTATCTGTGGTTACCAACAGATAATGCCACTAAGGCTGGTTTTCTCAAAATACGTATGCGTAGTGGTTCGCGTGTTCTAATGCGAGATCTCCACGCCAACTTAGGGGGAACACTTTCGATCGTTTTACTGCTGTTTCTGCTTTCCGGTCTTGCATGGGCAGGGGTATGGGGCGCCAAAATGGTCCAAGGTTGGAATACATTCCCTACCTATTACACGTGGGGGGAGAAACCGCAATCTTCTTTAATTCACGCAAACTTGAACCACGGTAGCGAGGAAGAAATGCCTTGGAACTTAGAACTCGCTGCAGTGCCTGAATCGCAAGGGCATCATGGGGGTCACCACGAGCATCATTCTGCACAACCTTTCGATTTATCGCAGAGCGTAGGAATCGATCACATCATAAGCAAAGCAACATCACTCGGCTTCACCCAATTTAAAGTCTACTTACCTCAATCTGAGACTGGCGTTTACACGGTATCTGCTAACTCAATGGCGGGAGATGTTACTGACCCAAGAAAAGATAGGACGACACACTTTGACCAATACACTGGAGAAGTGCTCGTTGATGTTACTTGGGATGACTACAATGTTGTCGCTAAGTTGATGGCCGCTGGGGTTTCACTTCACCAAGGTGATTTAAGCATCGTAAATAAATTGCTGAATGTTTTCTTCTGTTTAGCGTTTATCGTTATTTCAGTAACCGGGGCTTTGATGTGGTGGGTACGTCGCCCGTCTAATCAGAATAAGTTGGGTGTGCCAGCCCGTTTCGAACAAGACGGTATTTGGAAGGTTGGCGCCGCAACCATAATATTGGTGAGCGTTCTTTTCCCTTTGGCTGGCGTGACCATCGTTAGCGTGTTAATCCTAGATACGTTGCTCGTAAAACGAAGTCCAAAATTGAAAGCCTATTTGTCATAAACAACAAGCCCCGATTTCGGGGCTTGTTCTTATCTTGCGCTCAACTGTTGCGTCATGTAATCAATAAATCCACGCAATCGGGCTGGCATGTATTTGTTTTGCGGGTATTGCATGGCGATTGCGCCATGATAATTACTTTTTATCGTCCAATCAGCGAGTACAGGAATCACTTCGTTGTTTTCAATCGCCTCTGAGACAACAAAGTCATGAAAAATGCCGATACCTAGCGCATTTTTAACGCCCGTCAATCGCATCTGTGAATGGTTGACCGCGTAACGACCTGAGACTCCCACTGAGTGATACTCGTCTTCTTTAAAGAAATCCCATATATGGTCGCTGTCGGTTTCTGCGAGATAGAGGCAATCGTGTTCAGTCAGCTGTGTTGGGTGTTTAGGCATCCCTCGTTTGGCAATGTAGTCGGGGCTGGCACAAAGAACTAAGTTGGTTTTACTGACTTCTTTGAGTACCAAGTTCTCGTCAGGCTTATCCGTCAGTTTAAACGCAACATCAATACCATCACGGATTAGGTCGATTTCACCATCTGCCGCGCGCAATTTTAGCTGTATTTCAGGGTACTTTTGTAAAAACGGTACAACATGGGGCTGTAATACGGAGTTTAAGAATGCTTCAGGCGCTGCAACTGTTAATGCGCCGGACATATCTTGATGGTCTGTTGTCGAGAGTTCTACAGCGCGCTTTGCTGCATCAACCATCACTAAAGCTTGGTCATACACCTGTTGACCAGAGTGGGTGATAATCAACTTACGCGTAGTGCGCTCGAACAATTTGACGGAAAGGGATGTCTCTAGTCGCGTTACCAATTTGCTAAGTGCAGAAGGGGTCACATCGAGAATCTTAGCCGCAGCAGTAAAACTCCCTTCATCAACGATCAGAATAAAACTCGCTAGATCGGGAAGTAGCGCAATCAACTTCGTATTCTTCATTTCAATGGCTTCAAATAACTATTTATAGCCATTCTATACCCTATAAATGTGACGGTCATCATTAAAAGGCGTTATTTGTGCCTTAGATTCAATAATGTTTTTCCAACTAACGGGATAATGAAAAACACGTGCTTGAATTACACTTACAACATCAGATTTTGGCTCTAGCAATCGGCTAGAACCCTACAATAAGCAATGCGCATAATAACTAGGAAGGAATTTGAAATGTCTTCTGCATTCTACGAACAGATTCAAACCCAAATTGAAGAAGTAAAGGCTGAGGGTCTTTACAAGTCAGAGCGTGTGATTACGTCTCAGCAGCAAGCGGCTGTTAAGATCTCTACTGGTGAAGAAGTACTTAACTTCTGTGCAAACAACTACCTTGGTTTAGCGAACCACCCAGAGCTAATTGAAGCGGGTAAGCAAGGTATGGACGTACACGGTTTCGGTATGGCTTCTGTTCGCTTTATCTGTGGTACACAAGACATCCATAAAGAACTAGAACAAAAATTGTCAAAGTTCCTAGGTAAAGAAGATACGATTCTTTACACCTCTTGTTTCGACGCAAACGCAGGTCTGTTTGAAACCATTCTAGGTAAAGAAGATGCGATCATTTCTGACGCTCTTAACCACGCTTCAATCATTGATGGTGTTCGTCTGTGTAAAGCTATGCGCTTCCGCTACTCGAACAACAACATGGAAGAGCTAGAGCAGCAACTTATCGCAGCTAAAGAAGCAGGTGCTCGTCATATTCTTATCGTGACTGACGGTGTGTTCTCTATGGACGGTGTGGTAGCAAACTTGCCAGCTATCTGTGACCTTGCAGATAAGTACGGCGCATTGACTATGGTTGATGATTCTCACGCTGTTGGCTTTATGGGCAAAACTGGCGCGGGCACACACGAATACCACGATGTTGTTGACCGCATCGACATTATTACAGGTACGCTAGGTAAAGCGATGGGTGGTGCTTCAGGTGGTTACACATCTGGTAAAGCAGAAGTCATCGATTGGTTACGTCAACGCTCACGTCCTTACTTGTTCTCGAACTCAGTTGCTCCGGCCATTGTTAACGCTTCTATCCGCGTTCTTGACCTTCTAGAGCAAAGCGGCGACCTACGTGAGCAACTATGGGAAAATGCAGCGCATTTCCGTACGCGTATGGAAGCGGCAGGCTTCACTATGGGTGGTGCAGACCACGCAATCATTCCAATCATGCTTGGCGACGCTAAAGTAGCCGCTGAGTTTGCAGAGCGTGCTCTTGTAAAAGGTATCTATGTTATTGGGTTCTCATTCCCAGTCGTACCAAAAGGTCAAGCTCGTATCCGTACACAAATGTCTGCAGCACACTCACGTGAGCAGCTAGACCGAGCGATCGATGCATTTATCGAAGTAGGTCGTGACATGGAGATCATCAAATAATGAAAATCAAAGCACTATCAAAACTTAAGCCTGAAGAAGGCATCTGGATGACAGAAGTGGACAAGCCTGAGCTTGGTCACAATGATCTTCTTATCCGTATTAAGAAAACGGCGATTTGTGGTACTGACGTACACATCTATAACTGGGATGAGTGGTCGCAAAACACAATCCCTGTGCCTATGGTTGTCGGCCATGAATACGTGGGTGAAGTGGTAGGCATTGGCCAAGAAGTTCGTGGTTTTGAAATTGGTGACCGCGTATCGGGTGAAGGCCACATTACCTGTGGTCACTGTCGTAACTGTCGCGGCGGTCGTACACACTTATGTCGCAATACGGTCGGTGTAGGTGTTAACCGTGAAGGTGCGTTCGCTGAATATCTTGTTATTCCTGCATTTAACGCATTTAAGATCCCAGAAGGTATCTCTGACGATTTAGCCTCTATCTTCGACCCGTTTGGTAACGCTGTTCATACGGCACTGTCTTTTGATCTTGTTGGCGAAGACGTACTAATAACAGGCGCTGGTCCTATCGGTATCATGGCGGCAGCAGTCGCTAAACACGTGGGTGCTCGTCACGTTGTCATTACTGACGTTAACGAATACCGCTTAGATCTAGCTCGTAAGATGGGCGTGACTCGCGCAGTAAACGTTGCTGAGCAAAAGCTTGAAGACGTTATGGAAGAGCTTGGCATGACAGAAGGCTTTGATGTTGGTCTTGAAATGTCTGGCGTACCTTCTGCTTTCAACTCGATGCTTAAAACAATGAATCACGGTGGCCGTATCGCACTACTAGGTATTCCACCATCAGATATGGGCATCGATTGGAACCAAGTAATCTTTAAAGGTTTGGTGATCAAAGGTATCTACGGTCGCGAAATGTTTGAGACATGGTACAAGATGGCTTCATTAATCCAGTCAGGTCTAGATCTAACGCCAATCATCACTCACCACTACAAGATTGATGATTTCCAACAAGGCTTTGATGCTATGCGTAGCGGTAAGTCAGGAAAAGTTATCCTAGATTGGGAGTAGGGAAATACTAGGCTGATTATGGCATTTTGCTAGCTAACTGGTTATCGGTTATCCGGACAGTGAATAGTAACAAATAGCCCTAATTTCTATCTAGAAATGCCCCAAGAATTGAATGACGCCTCGAGTTAAATCGAGGCGTCTTTTTTGTATCCAGCAATTAGGCCTTGTAGATTTTACTTTTTCTAGTTAACGGGTGATTCGAATAAGGAACCTAATCGAATCACCACATGAGTTGAATAATTTAGTTATTCAAATCATAATATGATTTGAATAAGGGCGATTATCAAATCAAGGTGTTGTTATGTGGATCTGGGAGCAAACAAACTGGCCTCACTTTTGTTGGGATGAAGCAGTCGTAGATCCGTTGCTTAGGAAGACACGACTAAACCAAGGTATCTTACTGGGTAGGATGACTAGCCAGCCTCAAGATCAGAACAAAAGTATGCTTGATACCTTGTTAGCCAACATAGTCCATTCTAGTGCGATTGAAGGTGAAAAGCTGAATGCATTTTCAGTTCGTTCTTCGCTCGCGAACAAACTCGGTTTGACAGAAGAGCGACCTTTCCCAACGACAGAGCAAACAGATGGGCTTGCCGAGATCATGCTTGATGCTGTCGATAACCTTGATGCACCTCTTACCATAGAAAGAATCCTACATTGGCACGATAGGCTTTTCCCTGAAGGTTACACGTTGTTCAACCCCGTTGTTGGCGGTCAACTCAGAGGGACTGCACCTATGCAGGTAGTGTCCGGACGAATCGATAGGCCAGTTGTTCACTTTGAAGCACCGGGGAGAGAAAGGCTTGATACGGAGCTTGACCAGTTCGTGGCTTGGTTCAATCATTCAAAGCAAAACACGACTTTGGATCCATTGCTTCGAGCGGCCATCACACATCTGTGGTTTGTTACTCTGCACCCACTCGATGATGGCAATGGGCGAATCGCGCGTTTGTTAACCGATCTGGCTCTAGCTCAAGCGGATCAGCAATCAGTTCGTTTCTATGCGATGTCAGTAGGTATATTGGCGAATCGAAAAAGCTACTATCAAATTCTAGAAAAAACGCAGAAGGGCGATGTCGATATTACCGACTGGGTAGTATGGTTTCTTGACGTCCTGAATGAAACCTTCGATGAAGTCTTAAAAGAGATTCAACAAACGGTATTTAAAACCAATTTCTGGCGAGACGTAGATCAGACTCAATTGACGTCAGAGCAAGCAAAGGTTCTTAATCGAATGCTTGATGGTGACTTTGTTGATGGTATTAATACCTCTCAATATCACAAAGTAGCGAAAGTCAGTAAACCAACAGCGACTCGACATTTGACTGCCTTAGTAGAGCAGGGATGTTTAGTAAAATCAGGTGCCGGACGAAGTACTCGGTATGTGCTTGCTAAGTAAAGCTAAAAACAGCGTAAACTCTCATAATAATCCATTGATATTTATATAGATTTCAAATCCTTTGCACCTGCTTCCAACTATTGTAGGTAATCATAGTTTTCTATCTGTTCATTGCATTTCTCACCAACGTATTATGACCGTCAACGTTAGTGACCTATAGGAATAAAAATGAACAAAACACTATTATCAATTGGCTTAGCAACAGCGCTAGTCGTTACTACTGCTCATTCTGCACAATGGAGTTATGAAGGAGAAACAGGACCACAGCACTGGGGCGAGTTTGGTGCAGAGTGCCAATCTGGAAAGAACCAAAGTCCAATCGACGTTAAAGATGAAGTTACGGCAAACATCGCAGAG
Organism: Vibrio sp. SCP2; assembly: GCF_059295395.1. Lineage (NCBI taxonomy): Bacteria > Pseudomonadati > Pseudomonadota > Gammaproteobacteria > Vibrionales > Vibrionaceae > Vibrio > Vibrio sp. SCP2. The sequence goes on from NZ_JCAFVV010000001.1 coordinate 160,487, forward strand.
TTAAATCTAGATTATTCAGGAAAGGTCACTGCACTGACCAACAATGGACATACGCTACAAGGCGTGGTCGAAGGAGATAATACTTTCACTGTTGATGGCAAGGCGTTTAACCTCGTTCAGTTTCACTTTCATACACCATCAGAAAACCTAATCAAGAGCCAAAGTTTCCCGCTCGAAGCTCATTTCGTAAACGCGGATAGTAATGGCAACCTAGCAGTACTGGCGGTTATGTATAACACGTCTCCAACTAACAATAGTGAAATCACCACTCTATTAGAGACGTTACCAAAGTCAGGTGAAACGGTTTCTTTGAATCATGCTATTAACGTAGCGGATATGATCCCGGATACCGATCATTACTATCGCTTTAACGGGTCGCTAACAACGCCGCCATGCTCGGAAGGCGTGCGCTGGTTCGTTTTGAAACAAGCACAGACACTGAGTCAGGAGCAAACGAAACTATTTAAACAAGTAATGGGGAAAAACAATCGGCCTATTCAAGCTCAAAACGCTCGTGTAGTGCTAGAAAACGAATAGTAAAAACTCATAGCGCCAGCAATTATTCTGGCGCTAAATATTATTGAACAGGATTTCTAATCTAAACGTGATTTTTGCTTCACCTTCTCTTTGTGTATCTTCTTCACGATTCCAGTTGTACTCAGGGATCAACTCGTAAAACAGCCAAGTGCGCCATACATTCTGTCGATAAGTCACGGAGACGTGAGTATTGGTAATGTAATGAAAGGGTCGGTTAGTTCCTGTGGTACTTAATTGATAGCTAAGAGCCTGATGGTCGGAAATATGCTGATAGAGCATAAACCCTGTACCAACTTCCCAACCTTTGATATCGCTTTCCCACTGAGCGTAGTTGCTCCAGCGAAGCAAAAAATCGCGGTTGATTGAATAATCTAAGTCAATATCGGTAGATTCACCCGTTACGCTTTTTTTCTGATACAACTTCTGAGTAACGCGCAATAACCATTCATCATTGATAGGGTATGTATAGCGAAAACGTCCTTCGATACCCGGTCTTGCATTGACCTTAACGTTGAAACTATAGCGTTCTTTACTTAGCCAATCGTATCTAAGACCAAAGGTATTTTCGGCATCTTCGCTCGATTGCGGGAACAAGTCGAATAAATCATCTTCTTCATCCGATTCGAAAACCACCTTAAGTCGTTTGGTTACCTTAGGTAAGTGAAAGCGCGCTTTGAATCGAGTCTTAAACTTGTAGCCTTCACCCTCTACATAAGAGAAATCATTTCTCCAACGAACGGTACTGCCAGCACGTGCGTCTTGGTCTACTCGCTCATCAACGAAAAAACTATCAAACCAAATCGCAGGTTCACAAAGCTTAGTATTCACATAGTTAAAAGCGGAGTCGAGGATCTCTGCACTATCTGGCTGACTATGGCAATCGGAGTAATCAACTTCGCCATCGGCGTACGTTGCAGCAGACAAGAAGGTCGAGAATAGAACTAAATAACGCAATTCATTAATACATTGTGAGGCTTAGAGTTTGAGTATGTCTAAAACACATTCAAATGGTCAATGTTTTAACGAATCCAAGTGAAAATTTTATAACGCCAACCGTAAAATGGTTGGCGATTTGGTTAAGAACCTTGTGCTATCTGCGAGTATTGGCGTAGCAGATCGGTCAGTGTGGTTACCCATTCAAGAGCATTCTGTGGTGCCTGCTTGACTATGATTTCTACGTGGTTGCAGTGTGTCTCAAGTGGGATGGCTCGTTCAAGATGAAAAGAAACCGAGTAGAAATGCCACAATAACAGACGCTGCATACGTTGGATGTTTTGCTCTTTGCTTTCCGAAGCTTCAAAAAGAGCAGGGAGCTCACTAAGCGCGATTGCACTCATGCGCAACATCGCATCAAACTGGGCTTCTTGAAGCTTGTCTTCGTCTTCTGCCTCATCTAAATCAAAAGTGAAAATCTCAGTCATAGATTCTTCAGGCACCAAACGGTGAACCATTCTCAAGCTAAGTTCTTCTAACTCTTCTCGTGGCATTTGAGATAAGCAGTGATAAGTGTAATCGCGTTGCATGCTAGTAGTCTGGCAAAAGTAAATGGGGAGGTATTCTAACGTTTTCAACAATAATTACTACTCGAAAACCCTATACAAAAAAGCCCCGCCAGATCAGCGGGGCAATATTCGTTGTGTTTGCTAGTAGCCATTGACGTTGTTAGAGAATTTATTGTCGTTACCAAAAAGTACGTTAAGAATTCTTACTTAAAATTAGATGCTTTACCTAGAAGCGCAAACTTTATGATTAGATTTGTAATGTATATTGACTTATTTTGTGATCTTGGTTCAATGTTTTATAGCAATAGCGTTCATATGAGCCAGCTAACAAAATAACTCCTAAAAACGAATCATTCGCTGATCACTCATTAGTTTGATTACTGAGTGAACGGTTGAACGTTTGCGTAAAAATATGTGATGAATATCTCACATTGGGCGCTATACTTTCCGCCCGGTTGAGAGTAACAGCTCTACCAATACAAGCCGTCACAAGGAATGGTGAATGACCCCACGGACCGGACCAGCTACCTATTCAATGCTTGTAGAGGTAATCTTTAATGAATGTTTTGTTTGGCTTAATCGGTGTCATCGCATTGTTGCTATGTGCGGTTTTACTGTCTGAAAGTCGTAAATCAATTAACTGGAAAACAGTGTCACGCGCGCTGTTACTTCAAGTCGGTTTCGCCGCTTTAGTTCTTTACTTCCCATGGGGGCAAGCCGCTCTGACGAGTCTAAGTAGTGGTGTTTCTAGCTTACTTGGCTTTGCTGACGAAGGTATTGGCTTCCTATTCGGTGACCTTGCCAACACTGGTTTTATCTTCGCGGTTCGCGTTCTTCCTATCATCATCTTCTTCAGCGCTCTTATCTCTGCGCTTTATTACCTAGGCATAATGCAGAAAGTCATCGAGTTTATCGGTGGTGGTATCCAAAAGTTCCTAGGGACAAGTAAAGCTGAATCTCTTGTAGCGACGGGTAACATATTCCTTTCTCAAGGCGAGTCTCCACTTCTTGTTCGTCCATTCCTTTCTAGAATGACTCGTTCTGAACTATTTGCGGTAATGGCAGGTGGTATGGCGTCAGTCGCCGGTAGTGTACTTGGTGGATACGCAGGTTTAGGCGTAGAGCTGAAATACCTAATTGCTGCAAGCTTTATGGCCGCTCCAGGTAGTTTGATGATGGCAAAGATCATCGTTCCTGAACGTGAAACACCTATCGACCAATCCGACATTGAGATGGATAAAGCACAAGAGAGCAACGTGATAGATGCGCTTGCAAGCGGTGCGATGAACGGTATGAAGGTGGCTGTCGCTGTCGGTACTATGCTGATCGCGTTTGTTAGTGTGATAGCGATGGTTAACACAGGCCTTGAGAGCTTAGGCGAAGTCGCTGGTTTTACTGGTGTGACTCTTCAAGCGCTATTCGGTTACCTGTTTTCTCCGCTTGCTTGGTTAATTGGCGTTCCTTCAAACGAAGTGTTGATGGCGGGATCGTACATTGGCCAAAAGATTGTAATGAACGAATTTGTTGCCTTTATTGACTTCGTTGAACATAAAGCGATGCTGTCTGAACATACTCAGGTCATTGTCACTTTCGCACTATGTGGCTTCGCTAATATTGGTTCGATCGCCATTCAGCTCGGTTCTATTGGCGTGATTGCCCCAGAGCGCCGTGCTGAGGTTGCTAATCTAGGTATTAAAGCTGTACTGGCCGGTACTTTAGCTAACCTGATGAGCGCATGTTTAGCAGGAATCTTTATCTTGCTTTAATTCGCACATTTCGCTTACAAACCGAATAGGAGACTATTCGGTTTTTTTATATCCAAAATCCGCAAACTTAAAATGACATCATGTATGGCACTGATTGCTTAAAACCTGATTTATAGCAAAATTTTCCAAGCTAGAAGGCGTAGGATGTTCTAAGTTCAACGTTTTTAGTGTCAGAATTATAAGAGATCTTGCTATGAATGAATTAGTTCAACGCTTTTTGCGCTATGTGGCTTTTAACACCCAATCAAACCCAGCAAATACGGCTTGCCCGAGCAGTGAAGGGCAACTGACGTTTGCTCAGTTTTTAAAGAGGGAGCTTGAAGAGCTCGGTTTAGCGGATATTTCACTAGACCACAATGGTTACTTGATGGCAAGGCTACCAAGCAATGTTGACTATCCTGTCCCTGCTATCGGCTTTATCGCCCATATGGATACGGCACCTGACGCGTCTGGTGAAAATGTGAAACCACAGATCATTGACGACTACCAAGGTGGTGATATCGCGTTAGGTAAGGGGGATGAAGTTCTTTCTCCGATACAATATCCTGATCTCCATAAACTGCATGGTCACAATTTAATTACAACCGATGGCACGACACTCCTTGGTGCTGACAACAAAGCAGGGATCGCCGAGATCCTCTCAGCTATTTCAGATCTAATTAGCAATCCTGATATTCCACACGGGGATATTTGTATTGGGTTCACACCTGATGAAGAAATTGGCCGTGGCGCAAACCTGTTTAATGTAGAGAAGTTCGGCGCAGAATGGGCATACACTATTGATGGTGGTCCGGTAGGCGAACTCGAATATGAAAACTTTAACGCCACCAGCGCTGATGTTATTTGTTATGGCGTCAATGTTCACCCGGGAACAGCCAAAAACAAAATGATTAATTCTATGAACATTGCCGCGCAATTTCAGTTGATGATGCCTGCAGAAGAGACACCAGAATGTACTGAAGGCTATGAAGGTTTCTACCATCTAAAATCGGCAGAGATGTCCGTTGCGAGAAGTGAACTCGGCTATATCATTCGAGACTTTGATCGCGACGCTCAAGAAAAGCGCAAACAATTCATGATTGATAAAGTGGCAGAGCTCAATGAAAAGCTTGAACATGGACGTGTAGAACTCAAACTGACTGACAGCTATTTCAATATGAGAGAACAAGTTGAGCCATTCCCTCATGTCATTGAACTAGCAAAAGAGGCCATGATTGCCTGTGACGTTGAACCACAAATCAAACCAATACGTGGCGGGACAGACGGCGCAAGGCTCTCATTTATGGGGTTACCTTGCCCTAACATATTTACAGGTGGCTACAATTTCCATGGTATTCATGAGTTCATTTCAATTGAAGGTATGGAGCAAGCGGTGAAAGTTATTGTGACTCTGGCAGAGAAAACAGCACTTAAATACAAATAAACACCTAACGTAAACCTGATATTTCATTGAAAATCATATACATTTATTAATATAGATTACTTCAGTGGATTTCAGGATGAAAAAACTCCTTTTGATCATTACGCATTGTGCGTGTATTGGATTGGGCTTCGCTCTTGGCATTTATGCGTTGCCCATCCTTATTCAACCAACATCTCCAAGCATGAGTGACGTCCAAACCGTTACTAACAACGCAATTTATAACGCCTCATTTCAAAAAGATCGCAAAGACAGTGATTTTCTCCACTGGGGTGAGGGTTCCGTCTCGATCAGTGCAGATAAAGTGGCCTTTGTCGGTGAGTTGGCTCCTGGGCCAGATTATAAACTGTACTTTTCGCCAACGTTTGTAGAAACAGAGGCAGATTTTAATGCTCAGAAGCAGACGATGGTACAGGTTGGGGAAGTAAAGAGCTTCGATCGATTTACCGTAAATCTCCCTCAAGATTTTGCTATTCAGGACTACAACACGGTTATTGTGTGGTGCGAGACTTTTGGCGAGTTCATTACCTCAGCGCGTTATAAATAACTCAAATTTGTCTAGGTTCAGAACATCTATTGCAATATTGCATCGCGATACTAGATCTCTCGTGAGATGTGTGGGAAGTTGGTTCTTACGCATGTAAAACTACAAAAATACAAACTAAACAAAGGGGCTTTTGCCCCTTTTCACTAATAGGAGCAGAGCGTGGAGAAAGTACAAGCCGTAATCGATTTTCTTCTAACTCACAAACTCGTTTTCACCGCGTTAATCGTTATTCTGATCTCAATTATTCGCCGAATGGTGCTTTCCATGATTCGTGGAGATGTGGCATTTGTATCAGAAGAACAACGCAGCTGGATGTCACGAACGAAGAATGGCACCTTTATCACTACCGTGCTTCTGCTGTTCATTCTGTGGCAATCAGAGATCAATGAATTTGCACTTTCAGTGACTGCTATCGCTGTTGCAATCGTAGTCGCTTCAAAGGAGATAATTCTTTGTTTTACAGGATCGATTCAACGCGCGAGCTCACGTTCATTCCGAATTGGCGATTGGATAGAAGTCGGAAAAATCTGTGGTGAAGTCATCGAGCACAACATGATGGCAACGGTCATCCAGGAAATCGATTTGCATCACGGCCAGTATCATTACACGGGTAAAACCGCGACGTTGCCAAACAGCATGTTTTTTACCTATCCAGTAAAAAACCTTAACTTTATGAAGCGCTACGTGTACCACGATTTTTCTATCGTTGTACCTGAGTTTGTCAACCTTTATCCACTGATCCCGACGATGCTAGAAAAGATCGATGGGCACACAAGTTACTTTTATGAGGTGGCGACGCGCTACAACACGGTGATTGAAAAGCACGCAGGTGTCGATTTGCCAGGAGCAGAACCTCACATTCATATTACTAGCGGCAGCACAGGTGAGCAGATTGTTCACTTTATGCTGTTCTGTCCAACGGATAAGGCAACACATCTAGAACAAGAAATTCGTGCCGACTTTATGCAAATCTATGAGGAGCGATTTTCAAACGAAAAAGAAGTAGAAAAAGTATAAGACAATGTCAGGAGGATAAATGATTAAGCAAGTAGGGAACACACCAATACAATCCAAACATAAGGCGAGTTGCCACTGCGGTGCGGTTGAATTGGAGCTTAGCCTACCAAATGGAATTGAGAAGCCCCGCCGCTGTGATTGCTCTATATGCCGTAGAAAGGGAGCTATTGTCGCGTCGGTTAAGTTAGATGGTATTCGCATTCTCAAAGGTGAAGATAGGCTTAAGCTGTATCAGTTTAATACCAACACGGCTAAACATTACTTTTGTTCGAACTGTGGGATTTACACCCACCATCAAAGGCGCTCATTCCCTGACGAATATGGCTTTAATGTCGGCTGTTTAGAAGGAATCAATCCTTTTGATTTAGGTGACATTGTCACGCATGATGGCGTAAATCATCCTGCAGACCGTTAAATTCCAAAGGGCAATTACCTAAATCAATCACCATACTTCTCAATAATTATCGTTTGTCATCACGGTTAATTTTCTAATTAGAACTTTGTGTGAGAAAGGAGTATGGTGCCCTCAATTGCCGATATGAGCTTAGTGGTCTATCACTGAGGCATCAAACACAGCAAAAGGATACAATCACATCATTAAGGAATCGCTGTGTTTCAGGCAACATATACGCATCAATAAGCGTCATGTAATTTGAACCAATTGGCTTATTTCCTTAATGAACGAAAATGTCATCTATCCTTTTGCTATCCCAAAAGAAACTAACAGGCTATTTCACGACAAACTACACGCAAAACTTAATGCAAGTAGGGTCTTGCTACGTCAGGTTGAAGACCTACGCGCCTACCAGCATATTAAACAGCTTCAACAATCCGGCGAGTTCATTCTCTACTATCAACCACAAATGAACATCGAGAGAAATTGCATAACGTCACTCGAAGCTCTAATCAGACATAAAGCGTCGACAGGGGTAATTACGCCACCGACATTTTTACAAAGCTTTGCAAAGTTGGGGCTAATACCGGAAGTTGATACATGGGTAATTAAAAGAGCACTGCAGGAAGTCTCTTCCTTAGCGCAGAATCCAGAGTTTAAGATATCGATCAATGTCTCGCCGCAAACCTTCCTTATTAAAGGATTTGCAGACACCGTTCTTTCGATGATTATCCAAAGTAACCTTCAGTATCACCAAGTTGAACTGGAGATCACTGAAGATGTACTGATTCAAGACGCAAACCAGATGCGGAAAGTGTTCACCCAACTAAAACGTGCAGGAGTCAGCATCGCACTAGATGACTTTGGAGCAGGGTATTCCTCTATTGGAAACCTAATTAACTACGAATATGACAAGGTTAAAATTGACCGCTCATTAGTGACCAACATTGGTCATAAAAATGGTCGAGAAATGTTCCGTCTTACCACTGATTTGGTCAGACTCTCTGGTGCGGAGATTACCGTCGAAGGGGTAGAAACAAAAGAGGAACTTGATTTCATCTCAAGCTTGGGGGTTGAGTCGATACAAGGCTATTACTTTTATAAGCCAATGCCGTTCGACCAAGTGTGTTCGCAGTTTTCATTCTGCAAATGAAGCAAAGCCAAGACTAGAAGTCGGATAAACTAGTCTTGGCAAGATTCTAAACTAAGCGTAGTACTTGTTCTTCATTCTTAGCGCTACGTTAACAAGTGCAATCAGAACGGGAACTTCAATCAGTGGGCCAATCACACCTGCAAAGGCTTGGTCGGAGTTAAGACCGAACACCGCAATACTCACCGCAATCGCTAATTCAAAGTTGTTACCCGTTGCGGTGAAAGCAATTGAGGCATTCTTATCATACTCAATGCCCATTTTTTTACCGACAAAGAAGCTCACAAAGAACATAATGACAAAGTAGATCGCCAATGGAATCGCTACTCGAACCACATCCATAGGCAGTTCGAAAATCATTTCACCTTTTAAACTGAACATCAGAACAATAGTAGCCAGCAAAGCGATCAAGGTTATCGGTGAGATACGTGGAAGAAACACCTCGTTATACCATTGATCTCCCTTTAACTTAGTTAACCATTTACGACTGAGAAAACCAGCTAAAAACGGTATACCAAGATAAATCAAAACGCTTTCAGCAATGTCTATCATCGAGATATCGACATCAAACCCTTGGTAGCCAAGTATCGGTGGAAGAACGGTAATGAATAGCCAGGCCATAAAACTGTATGTCACGATTTGGAATGCGCTGTTTAACGCAACCAGAGCTGCTCCGTACTCTTTGTTTCCGCCACCGATATCATTCCAAACAAGTACCATTGCAATGCATCTTGCTAAACCAATAAGAATGATACCGACCATGTAGCCTGGTTTATCGCCTAAGAATACCAGAGCAAGGACAAACATTAGGATAGGGCCAACAATCCAGTTCATAAACAAAGACAACTGAATTGCCTTTTTGTCTTTTCGAACCTTACCTAACAAGCCATAGTTAACCTTCGCCAATGGCGGGTACATCATTAAGATCAAGCCAATAGCGAGTGGGATATTTGTGCTTCCTACTGACATAGATTCATTCCACTCTGCCACTTGAGGGAAAGCGACGCCAATAGCAATACCCACTGCCATAGCGACAAAAATCCATACCGTGAGGTAACGATCTAAAAAGGACATATTGTTTGCCGCCGATGGTGCTGTGCGGTTTGTTGCGACTTGTTGATTCATTGCAACGCTCTCTTTCGTTTATCGTCGAATGACGATTGTAAAAGGTTAAAAAATGGGAAGATGCTCTCTTCCCGTATATGTACTTGCTAAACTAAATATTAACTAAATATCGATGCGTAACGATTCGAAAACTGTTCAATTTCCGCTTTATCAACGCGATAGCAGACTTTAGGTGGTATTGATTCCGCGCTAATAAATCCTGCCTGTTTAAGGATTCGTAGATGCTCAGATACGGTAGACTGTGCCAAACCGAGCTCTGAAACTAAATCGCTGTTTAAACAACCACCTAACTTCTCTAAATTCAAAAGAATTTTAACGATACGTACGCGAGCAGGGTGAGACAAAGCTTTCGCTTGTGTGGCGAACTTCTGTTCTAGTGCCAGATCTTGCTCTGAAGATTCGAAAGCTTTTGTATTAGCGCTGCTGCACGGATTAGACATTTTCTACTCACTCTATAGTCTATCGTCGAATTGCGATTAATCATACTCCGACAAATTTCATTGCGCAAGATAAACACCAAATAGTTTGTGAACGAAAAGGTCAAGTCGCCCAATACGAGCGACTTAACTATAAACAACCGAGGCTAGTTGAGGGGGAGTACCATATCTGCAGTTCCATCTTCAAACTGCACATCTAACTTGAATCCGAGCCCTTGAGCCAGCATAAGCATACCGCGGTTAGTTGGCATCGTCATTCCTGACATCTGCTTAGTTCCTTTATGCTGACAATACTCGATGATCTTCTTCATTAGCACTTTACCTAAACCGTTACCTTTAAGATCAGACCGAATAAGAATCGCAAACTCAGCATCGGTATTATCTGGGTTAATCAGCGCTCTCGATACACCAATAATTGGGCTTCCCACACGACTTTGGCTAACGGCAACAAAGGCCATCTCTCGGTCGTAATCTATCTGAGTGAGGTTGGCAAGTGCCTCATGATTGAATTCGCCGACATCGGTAAAGAATCGTTTATAAAGATCTTCTTTAGATACATTATGGATAAAGTCGGCATGGTGTGGCTCGTCTTCAGGGAGAATCGGCCTTAACAAGACTTCTTCTCCATCTTTAAGCGTGATGAGCTGCTCGTATTCAACCGGATAAGGGCGTATAGCGAGACGTTGCTGCGCATCTCCCTCATATTTTTTTAGAATCAAATCCGCATCGAGAATGGTAAATTCGGAACCATTAGCCAGCACTGGATGTATATCCAGTTCGTATACCTGAGGGCAATCAACCACCATTTGAGATACCCTAACAAGCAGCTCGGACAAGCCATGAATGTCCATAGGCTCCGGTAATTTTTGTGGGCGAATCTTACCGCTCTTAATCGCGCGTACGATCAAATACCGAGCTAGTGCCATATTTAATGGTGGAAGCGCAGATGCTGCATCTATTGATTCGTCCCATTCAGAACCACCTTGACCAATAAGAATCACAGGACCAAAAGTTTCGTCTGTTTTGACTTTGATTCGAATCTCTTCGCCACCTGCTAACTTCGCCATCCCTTGGACTAGCAGCCCGTGAATATTAGCCGACGGGTAGGAGAGCTTGGTTCGATCCAGTATCGCCTCAGAAGCACTAGCGACTTCATTACTGTTACGTAAGTTGAGCATCACACCTTGAACATCGGACTTATGCGCGATATCAGGCGAACGAAGTTTAACAGCCACAGGATAACCAATTTGCTCAGCAACATGGACGGCTTCACTTGAATCAGATGCAATCCAAGTTGGTAACACTTTAAAGTTGAAGTGGCGTAGAAAGGTGCCAATTTGGTGTGTATCCAAAGATACTGTATTTACATCCAGCAGTTTGGTTTCAATCCATTTTTTGGCTTCGTTAAGCTCGCCAATATGCACAGGTTCTGCAGTGGTTGGTGTCTCCATCAGTTGCTTTTGGTTTCGTCTGTACTCGACCAAGTGCATGAAGGCAACCACGGCACTTTCTGGCGTTCGATAGGTCGGGATACCTGCTTGAGTAAAAATATCTCGCGCGGGTTTAGCGGTTAATTCTCCAGACCAGTTAGTTAAAAAATTAAAACGCCTATGGCGTGGATGCGATTTAATCGCTTCAACGATGGCACTCGCCGTTTGCTCTGAATGCGCCACCGCTGATGGGCTATGCATAATAAGAATCGCATCGGCACAGTCAGCATCCATTACCGCATTAAGTGTATTGACGTAGCGTTTTTCGTCCGCATCGCCGACCATATCAATGGGGTTATTGTGACTCCAACTGGCGGGTAAAATCTCACTCAGTTTTTCAATAGATTCGTCTGACAAATCGGCGAGTTTACCGCCACGCTGGAGAAGAGTGTCGACGGCCATAATCGCAGGGCCGCCACCATTAGTGATGATCGCCAGCCTTTCACCTCGGAGCGGTACCGAATGAGTCAGTGTTTCTACTGCGGCGAAAAGCTCATGTGAATTGTTTACTCTGAGCATACCAGTACGGCGGATCGCTGAATCATAGATAATATCTAACGTGTCGTCGCCACCCGTATGTGCTCTTGCAGCAATTCGGCCCGCAGACGTTTTACCACCTTTCAAAACAAGAATACGTCGATTGCGTGACGCTGCACGAGCCGCTGACATAAAGCGGCGCGCATCTTTGATCGTATCGACATAAAGAAGGATCGCCTCTGTGTGAGAGTCGGTACATAGGTGGTCTAGCAAGTCAGCGAAGTCGATATCAAGGGCATTTCCCAACGATACGAAGGCAGAAAAGCCAATGTTCTTATCGTTCGCCCAATCGAGAATCGTGGTACACATCGCCGCAGATTGAGAGATAAAAGCTATCTTGCCTTTAATGGCAGTAACGGGAGAGAAAGAAGCGTTAAAGTTTACCCAAGGGAGAATCAAACCTAAGCTATTAGGCCCAAGAACTCGCATTCCATTATCTCTAGCAACCGATAGGCAAGCATCTTGAATGCTTTCTCCTTGTTCGTTAGCAAAGTGCATATCCGCCGATAGAACGATCACCGCTTTTACTTTCTTTTCAGCTAACTGCTCAAATATCTTCTCGTTGTATTTTGCGTGAGTACACAAGATGGCGACATCGGGCACAATCGGCAGCTGCTCAATTGCAGAGTAGGCGAGCACACCACACACAGAAGAGTATTTGGGTGTCACGGGCATAATCGCGCCTTCAAACCCACCATGCAGTAAGTTCTTCATAACGATATTGCCAGCACGCATTGGTTTGGTAGAAGCGCCGATAACAGCAACGGATTTTGGTCTCAACAGATGGGTAAGGTGGCTCATTGCAAGGCTCCTAAAGGGGCGACAGGTATAATCGTAACCAACAAAGGGCGCTAATACTTGGCATTTTTGATGTTGTTTTAATCAGATCACTGAGGTACGAGCGAAGTTTGTGCCATGTGTCACAGAGTATTGATATATAATTAAAATGTTGGGTTGATTCTAAGTCTATCTAACGGCATGATTTACAGTAATTTCTAGTTAAGGCATTTGAATAATTCATGAAAAAAATAGCAATAGTTGGCTTATCAGTGGTGCTTTCTGCATGTGTTTCGAGCGATTATGTGACAGACGTGAGTTCAGAAAGCTATCGTGAGGATTACAAAACGGCAAAGGTTGAGCAACCTGTCGTAACTCAGCAAGGAATGACTAGCGGCATCTCTGAAGATAACGTTGCTAAGGTCGTGAATACCGCACCTGCTCAACAGAGCCAAACCGTGAAGATGCAAGCTAAGCCTAAACCGGCTGTTGCTATTATTCCGCCGACCGCCAAACAGCAGTCAATGAATCCACGTTACGGCTTCACCATTCAGGTAGTGGCAGTCGGTTCACAAACTAAAGTGGATCACTTTGCGCGTAAACTACCTCGCGAAGATAACCAACCAGTTTGGGAAAACTATAAAGTTGTGAACGGTACTAAATGGTATACGATTCTTTACGGTGACTACGCGACACGTACAGAAGCAAAAGCAGCGATTTCGGAACTACCTGCAGAATTCCGCACACTTAAGCCTTTCGTTAAGAGTATTGATGACATTAAGAACTCACAATACCCAACGCTTAACAAGCTAAACTAATTGAAAGAGAAGGGGCATCAGCCCCTTTTTTATCGCCTATATTTTCTTCACTCAGCCGACAAAACGGATTTTTGTCTGGTAAAACCGTGTAACTTATAGCGGTTTTTATTATCATAGTCAGAGATTCTCCCTGTTGTCACACGGAAAGATTTTTAATGACAAATACGACTATTCTTCTCCTTTGCGGTGGTGGTTCTTCAGAACATGAAGTCTCACTTGTTTCCGCCGATTTCTTGCAGTCTCAATTAGAATCAACTCAAGGCTTTAATGTTGTTCGCATTGAAATGAAAGCTGATGGTTGGTTCACCAATGATGGTGAGCTTGCTTATCTTGATACCAATGCTGGCACAATAAACACGGATTCAAGTTCGACCAAATTAGATTTTGTAATTCCTTGTATTCATGGATTCCCAGGTGAAACGGGTGATATCCAATCTATGCTAGAGCTATCAGGTATTCCTTATTTAGGTTGCGGCCCTGAGGCGAGCACTAATAGCTTTAACAAAATTACCTCTAAGCTTTGGTATGACGCACTAGGCATTCCTAATACTCCTTACATTTTCTTGTCTGAAAACAATCAAGATGCCTACGCGCGCAGTGAAGCTGCGTTTAAAGAGTGGGGCTCTGTGTTCGTTAAAGCGGCTAGACAGGGGTCTTCTGTGGGTTGTTACAAGGTAACGGATGCTTCACAACTTCAGAAAGCGCTTGATGATGCATTCGGTTATTCAGATCAAGTATTAGTCGAACAAGCAGTTAAGCCGAGAGAGCTTGAAGTAGCGGCGTATGAGTACGAAGGTAAACTTCACATATCTAAGCCTGGCGAAATCATTGCACCAGAAGATGCTTTTTATAGCTACGAAGAGAAGTACAGCACTTCAAGTCATTCAATAACTAAGGTAGAGGCATCAGATCTCAGCCAAGAGCAACTTGAAGTTATCCGTCAAAGTTCAGAAAAAGTATTTACTCAGATGCGTTTACGCCATCTATCTCGCATCGACTTCTTCTTAACACCTGATGGGAAGATTTACCTAAATGAAGTTAATACCTTCCCAGGAATGACTCCAATTTCGATGTTCCCGAAAATGCTAGAGCATAATGGACATTCGTTTGCGGACTTCTTGGCAAACTGTGTTAAAACTTCGCTCTAATCCCACGGTTTAAAGCTTTTATAAACCATGCGTTCAAGTGCTGCTTGAGATTGATTTCCTATGTATTGATAGGGCATAGCAGCACTTTTCCATCTCCCAAAGCGTTGAATATCTTTAACTTTCACACCTTGAGAAGCGAGCTCATTCGCCGCACCCACTCGCAATGATAGCCCAGAGAACTTAACATCTAGCTTCAGCTTATCGCTGGCCGAGCGCAAAATACGATAAATTGACGAATCGTTAAGCGCTTCATCACTTATATTGCCGTGTTTGTCTATTGCGTTAAAGAGCGCACCATTATGACTTCCGCGCACAATCAACCATCGATTTAAAATCTCACAGGCTTCGTCTGATAAACGATACTCTTCACTGCCTATCCAAATACTAACAACGGCGTCATTTAAACAAACGCTTTTGAATTCTAGATCTCGTAATTCGGAACGTTTAAGCAAGCACTCGAACATAAGATGATATATCGCTAGGTTTCTAACATCTCTGACATGCTTAGAAGGCGTAAGTAGATTTGTTAGTGTTTCCAAATGCTGTCTATTGAAAGAAGTGGTTGATTTGGCGTCGGATTTTTTATCAATTCTCAGTGACGCAAGTAGGTTTCGAACGGAAATGTTAGAAGTAGGGTCTGGCAAGTTTAACGTTTTGTGGAACAAACCCAATGTCACACTGTAACGTTTAATGGTTGAATACTTCCTTTGCTTAGACTCTTTCTCTAAGAACAAACGTACCGCGGTGGACGCCGCGGGTAGGGAATTCACACCTTTTTGCGAACAAAATTCGTTAAATAGATTCCAATCTTTGCGCATAGCTAATAGAGAATTGCGGGCGTACTCACCGTTCAATAATTCATTTACCTCTTCAATAGTTATATTGTTTAATAACTTATTAACGAATTGTTTTCTCTCACCTTCACATGTGACGACGCGAACATTTTTCCGCACTTTAACGCACCATAACCTCGAAACGTATGATAAATATACTTGATAATGAGAGATATACAATTATTATTAAACTATCTGAATACAAAGATAATAATGACTATGGCTGCTGCAACTTACCGAGGTTTCACCCTCAAATCTGCTGGAAATTCGACTGAAGTTTGGCAAGTACAAATCAAACAACACGTGTTGTCAGGAAGTATGGCAGCCGTGAAGAAAAGCATCGATTGGTTTTGTGATACGGCAACAATTATCGATCCTAAAGAATTCAATTCACTGGCGAGTAAACAGAAAGCTACCGGGCAACCCGCACAAGAAAACTTTCATGGATACACCATCAAAAATGACACCGGTGACGTAAACAGTTGGTACTGTTTCTTTAATGGAAGGCTAATTAAAGGCGGAAAGCTTGCTATTCAGAAGCACATAGAGGCATACTTGGTCGCTAAGCAAAAAGCTGAACAGCAACAGAAGAAGTAAAACTGTATGACTCTTGTATATAGCACTGACGTAGGTCGCATCAAACCTGAAGAAGAGAAGCCTCAACGCGAAAAAGGCGATGGCATTGTACGTATTCAACGCCAAACTAAAGGACGCAAAGGTAAAGGCGTTTCTATTGTTACTGGGCTTGATTTGGATGATGCGCCACTTAAACTATTAGCCGCAGAACTTAAAAAAGTTTGTGGCTGCGGTGGCTCAGTAAAAGACGGAACAATTGAAATTCAAGGTGATGCACGTGACAAGATCAAAGCGCACCTAGAAAAGAAAGGCCACACAGTTAAATTGGCTGGCGGCTAAACCAAGAAGCAGTGAGTTAATCTCTGATTATCGAACTGATTATTAGGTATTTTATGGTAAATCTAGTTATGTTGAATTTCACAGCACAAAGTAGAAAACCATAAGTAGAGAAGAAAGGACAACAGCTGTCCTTTCTTAATGCTAAATTCTATTTAACATAACGTACATAATGCGCACTAAGAGTATCATCCCAGTTTAAAATGTCCTCTAGGCTCACACCCAGCTTCAGTCAGCTAGTCCACCAACAGTTTATGGATCTGCACCAAGCCGCCGCGTTTTTTCACGTGCAACCCGTCACCGTCAAACGTTGGATTTTAGGTCTCACACCGGTCAATCCACTCGCGGAAAAGCTGCTCAACATTAAAGCTCGCGGCTATCTGCCGCTCGATATCCGCTGGGACGGCTTTCGTGTCCATGAAGAGCGCGCCACGCTGATTACGCCCGATCGACGCGAGTTTAACCCCAAAGAGCTCGAAAACTTCGTCTACTGGCGCGATGAACATCGTCAGTTGGTCAAATTGTATGGCCGACTGCACGATCCGTGTCCCACGCCAGCGGTGCCCAATCTCACGCCTTTTCGTGGTGGCCGCCATGTCGAGCCAAAACCTTGGGTACCGAGTAAATTCAAATGACCTCAGCACCAGACGCTTTCAAAGCACACGCCGGATATTAAGTCCGGCGCGCTTGAGTGAGTGGGTTTGATCTTGGCGGTGGCACCGCGTCATCGATGGGGATTTTGTAGCGTTCATCCTGCAGCAACACCGCGGCGGTCTTGAGCAGCACTTGCTTAACCTGGCCTTGCGATGGCCGCAGCCGTACACGTCGTCGATTTAACATATCGTTCTCCTCGGTTAATCCGCTAACAAATCCAACTCTTCATCGAGCAACATTTCGAACAGCACGTCTTGCTGACGCTCAAACAGACTGTCAAAGGTGGCAAACATCACTGGCACCTCGTGCCAGCTGTCTAAGACTTTGTAGCCGTACAAGCCATAATGCGACAGAAACGCTTTCGGTGGATCAACAAGGTACACGCCGACACTGTTGGGATACGTCGACAGAAAATACAGCGCAATATAGGTGATCACCGACATCAAGCGCTCGGTCATGGCCTGAGCGGCACGCCCATCCAAGGGCTCAAGTAACAACGTATGCTGTCTCCCTACCCGACTGTCGTACACACCGACTAACAGTCCGGGTCGTGCTTGTTTGAAACGCTGCACGCCGATATGAAAAGCGCGGCCGGTAAAACAGGATAAATGATAGTGCTCAAGCCAGTCCAAGACCGGGCTCTCTTCGCACGCCAGCGCTCGGTAGCTCTGCTCACTGAGTGACGACACTTTCAATTCAAGATTGGTTTGATTGATGACATCTTGCAGAAACTGCACATCAATCGACTGACGTTGGATGGGCGTAGTGTTGTTCATGGATCTCGCGCCTTTTTAGTTAGTAAATGGGTGGTGACGAACAAGGTCGCGAATAAGTTAAGGGCTTTTTCGTGGCTGGCGCGAGCGTAAACCAGGATTAATTAACTGAAATAATGCACGGTTAAGGTACAAATGATGCGATAACAACAAGATACGAAACAGAATCTAGTAATGTGATTATTTAGCCATAGAGTTCTTCTGTCTTTCGCCCTAACACAGCTAACATTGTCCTATTTTCTTTAATCTATCAGTAGCTTAAAACTATAGCAATCAATCGATGCATTAAAGTGCATATTAATTCTGTATGACATGCTTTAAATCAAGATTTGAGCCTATGAGAAATAAAAACCGCCCAATCTTGAGCGGTTTTCTTTAGCGTCTGCGTCGAGTTTTTCGTCTCTTTCGAGTCGCGGTGGCTTTAACTACGCGTCCACCTTTCAGCGTATACCCTTTCTTAAGCTGGCCGTTTTGTTTACGGCCTTTGCACTTACAGCATCGTTTAGCCATGAGAGTCCTCCAGTTTACGTATTCGTTGTTCCTGATCTTGCTGTACTTTCTTTATCCAGTTGATGTCCGTTTTGAGCGCCGCAATCGTGCCTGCGCTTGAAACGACACCAGTGATTAGAGCGATGAGCATCGCTTCGAGTAGTCCCATTACGGCCCCCTGAACTTGCCCGAGAAGAATTCCAGCAGATAACGAACCATCGCGCGCATGCCAAGAGTATCGATGACGACCGCACCAACAACATACCAATAGGGTTCGGGAATGTTCTGCAGCGCCTCAAAGCCTTGTTCGACATAGGGCGCGTAATCAGGAATGAAGGAAAGAATGAGCGGAATAAACACCACAAGCAGGATAAATTCGTCTTTGAAGCCGCGCTCTTTGATGCTGACTTCATCGAGACTACTGGCCTGCTCTTCGACTTTTTGTAGCCTGCGTACCCTCGCCTGATGTTTCTCCTGATCGAGCTCGTGTTTGCGCTTTAAGGTTTCGGCCTTATTGCGGTTGTACTGCCTATAGGCTTCGAGTCCGCCATTAAACAAACTGATAATCGAGCCAATCATGGATACACATGGCGATTAAGTTCGATATGGGGACAATCTTTAAGCAAGCTTCAGTCCTCACATACAATTCCAACCAACTATTACTTCCTTTTCACTCGCAAATAGTGACAGCGTCACTAAGCGTGCACGCTCCTTAGTAGGTACAAAATCATAGATACGAACCCTTTTTGTACCTTTTGAAAATCGATTACTAATCCATAACGAATTAGGCGACGTTCGAGACTGGCTTCAGATTTTATGAGTTACACGATCACGTGTCAGAATAATACACTACATGATAGTAAGCGCTTGCAGACTAGAATTACAGTTATGTAATTTTATTACATAACGCAAATTGCTAACATTTCACACAGAACAATCAGCCACTATAAGTCATTGTTTTAAATTAATTTAGTTTACATAAAGCGCTATACAGATAAGACTTTCACCTTTATTACAAATGATGATTTGGTTGGAGTTTTATCTTGTTGTAGTCGATGTGTGAGTACGGACGAGTAAGCTTGTTGATACAGAATTCTGTTATAGTGCATCAATATATACAAGCACAAAAAAAGAGCAGTTCCCTGCTCTTCTTTGTATCTGTTGCTAGGTTTAAATCGTTGCTACTGCTGTTTAGCGGCTTCAGCTCTAATTTCTTCTGCGACCATTTTTATCGCTTGAGCTGTGCTTATACCCTCTGCCATTAACTCTTGGATTTTCTCGACAGCTTTTTGCTGTTCTTCATGGGAAAGTGGCGGTAGATCATCAAACATAAAAAAGGCTCCTAAAACTTTAGGAGCCGACTATATTACGATTTGACTGTAAGAGCTAGTGTATAACTACCCTAACCTATAACTTAATAACTCGTGAGGAAGTTAATATATGCGCCCATTGAATTTTCATTCGTGTAGCTAGCGCCGATATCCAACTGGAATAAGTTTAGCGGCGACAAACCAATACCGGCAGTCACGGTGTCATCTAAATTATCGTAGGCTAGATTTCTCTTCCAACCAGCACGCAGCTTTAACTGACGCATGATATCAATTTCGCCACCGACTCTAAGCATTTGGGTATTGTCGTTGAAATTGGTGTAACGCTCTTCTTCGTTAAGATCATAGTCCACACTGATGGTTGCATAGTCTGCGACTAAACCAACACCAACCGTGTAGAGCGGTCGCATTTGGTAAGAGTAAGAAACATCAGGCTTGCCACTGACAGACGAAGGAATCGTTAAGGTTTTAATATCTCGACTTACTAAATTCGTCGCCGAGAAACCAACACGCAAAGGCCCATAGAACCATAGGAAACCTGCGTCCATATTGAACATGGTTTCACCTGTGCCATTATCACGAACATCTTTGATATCGTAGTTGGTAAAGCTCGCTTCATAGACATAGGTATAGATGCGTTGCAGTTTAGGCGTAATACCGAAAGAAATGTGTTGTCCTAAGAAGGTTTGGTATTTGGCTAATGATATACCGACTTCAGTTACCCCTACTGAAACAGCATTAACGGTACTATTTTGTGCGTTCTGCAGAATACATGCGTCACTACCATTTTGACAATCATTGGCAATGATTGGGTTCGCATAAGACTCGGCATAGGCTTTACCAAATACGTTAGCAGCAACAAATTTGTTTGGAATAGCAAAGGCGACCACGCCGCCAATTTCCAGTTTGGCGATGTCACCGTCTAGCGCCTTTAAAGTGGCATCAAGCTCAGATGCATTGAGATCTGCAGGGTTGCTAGTCCCTTGCTCGATAAGATCCGCGGCCTTCTTAAGATCATCAACCATCATATGCTCATCACTGTATGACAAGCCAAAACTTGGCGTGATCATACCATAGTCGTCGTTTCGACGATAAATTGCAGTGAGCGCAGGGTTGTAAAAAGGAGCTGTGAGGAAAGTTGCAGAAACGACACCTACTCCGCCCATTGCGTCTCCGCGGGCTTCAATAGCATAGTTTGCAGCGGAAGCTGAACTGGCTGCAAGTGCAATAGACAATGTAAGAAATCTTATTTTATTTTCCATAATTGTATAAACTTTTTAGTTCCATATGTTTATATCGTTCTATTGTCTATTAACTTTAGTTATTCCTCCACTGAAACATCATAGGTCTTACTAATTATTTGTTGTTGTTCAACAATTATCGGGCCTTGCCACCTTTGGTGGTTAATCGAAACCGCTAAAACATACCGACCTTTGTCAACAATCCCATTATCTAATGACGTTGGATAGTCGGAGTCATAGCTTTCGCCCCACACTTGGTTGTAGTTACCATCAATGTAGTCATAGAGTGCAACATCGAGTTTAGGTAATGGACAATTAGGATTTAACAACGCGTTTCTTTCCAGTTTCCACTGAGCTTTTGCATCCCAACGAACTGTCATCTCTGACTTAGGTTCACCCAATACTAGCCATGAACTCCAAGAAGACTCATCGGCAGCGGTCACATCAATTCTATACAAGCCACTTCGGACTCTGCTATTTAAGTTATAGCGCTTGACGTATTTTTGAGTACCTAGGTCGTTTGTAGGAGATGATTGGATGAAAGAGTTATCGGTAGAAAGGTTTTTAGATACCCAACGAGTCAGAGAGATATCTTTTATATCTCGGTTAGATTCAATTTCAACGATTGCACGATACGCATCCCTGCCAGGACTTTGTATTTCACTACGGCGAACTGTAACGTTGCTAATCCATTCGGGTAATGAACGATTATCTAGGCTTTTACCACAATCTACATCTAGGGATTGAAGAAAAAGATCGTTGAGATGGGGCGTGATCGAACGATTTTTTTCTAGTTGCCACACCTCTACAAGCGATGTAAACATCGCTGGTAAATCGTTATTCAACAAATGCCTATGTGCCTGTGTTAAAGGCGAGTTACTTTCAAACCAAGGCACTTGTGCTGCATTTGTTGACGCACTGACCATCAGTGCGCCAATCAATAACTTTGCTCTATCCATTAAGCTTTCATTTTGTAGCCAACGCCACGTAATGTTTCGATTTCTAATCCAGGTAATTTTTGACGAAGCTGAAGTACGTGGGTATCTACAGTACGTGTTGTTGGGAAATGGTTGTAACCCCAAACATGGTCCAATAGCTCATCACGAGTAAAGACTCTGCCAAGATTGCTTGCCAAAAACAGCAGTAAATCAAACTCTGTTCGCGTCAAAGTCACCAACTCATCTTTATAGGTAACTTCACGCGTCGATTTATCAATCACTAGGCAATCTGTCACGACTTTGTTATCGTCTTGCGCTTCACCTTCTGGCGCTCTTAACTGAGCTCGAATACGTGCGAACAGTTCCGCTTCGGCGAATGGCTTAGTCAGGTAATCATTTGCACCCGCATCTAAACCCATAACTTTGTCTTTAACTGTCACTAACGCCGTCAATAAGATCACTGGAACGTCTTTGATCTTTTTCCACTCAACGAGGTGATCAACGGAATCACCATCTGGTAATTGACGATCAAGTATTACGAGATCTGCTTTATCCCAGTACTGCGCAACATCCGCAATTGTCTCTGAATGGAAGCACTCATACCCCGCTTGCTCTAAACTAACCAAAAGACCATCAGCTAAGTTTTTATCATCTTCAACAAGAAGCAGTGTCTGTTTCACAAGGTATCTCCAAAATAAACGCTGTTGGTGGGCCAATTAGCGACATTCTACCGCCCATTCGACCAACCATAGATTCCACTATGGTCAAGCCAAGACCAAGGCCACTTTTACTGACAAATGGCTTGCGTAACTGTCGCCAATCTTTTGCTGACAGTTCGCCCTGATCTTGCACTTTAACCGTAATTTTTTGTGTTTCTGTTGTTACATCAAGTACAACAGGCGCAACCCCATATTTATTGGCATTACGGATTAAATTATCTATACATGTCCCAAGCCAATAGACATTCAACTTGGCCGCGACATCTTGATTTACATTGAGCTTAACTTTACCGCCAAACTCTTCTTCTACTTTAAACTCTAACCACTCTTTTACAGAGGGAACCCAGTCAGTCGCGAGCGGTTTGTTATCAGACTGAAGATAGTCCTTACTCGCTTCAGCTAACTGACGTAATCGTCTTGAGTCTTCACATAAACGGCGAAATTCGTCGTAAACGGATTCAGGCAAATACTCAAATTCACGCCTGAAACCTTCTACTGTTAAAGACAAACTGGCAATTGGCGTTCTCAGTTCATGGGTCAAGATTTGCAGGATCAGCATTCTGCTTTTCATCTCTTGACGCTTCGTGTTCCAACGATACGCAGACCAGCCTAACACCAATAATATGTTGGCAATGACCAGCGCGACCATGCTGATTCGTAAGATGTCAGAATGGTCTTCAACGTCCCAACATAAGTTACCACGTTGTACAAAACAGCTGCTCGACTCTTTTCTTAAGCTAAACGACAGCCCTGCGTCTTCGACAGCTTGTTTCCAAATTCGTTCTGGATAAACTAAGTAGTTATCGCTTTTTCTTAGCCAGAGTTCGTTACGCTCAATAAACATGCTAGAGCCAGAAATGAGCGCGACCATGGTATCTTCGTTCATCCTTTGTAATCGACCCAGCAATGTCGAATCAGAGGCTAAAGGACGCTCTTTTATGTGCATGTACTGCTGCAGTTGCTCAATATACTCCGGATAAGTTTGAACATATCTGCTGGCATAGGTTCCACCACCAGGGTGAATTAATGCACTTCTGGCAAACCATTTTTCACTAAGCTTATTCCCTTTACACATAGCACGTGTAAAAACCAGTGGCTCAGTAATCAAAGGACTCAGCGGCAGCTTTCCAGTACAGTTTTGCGCCAGCCTGTATAGCCTTTGCACATCCTTTAAAGGGTATGCTGAGGTCTGCGGTAACATCGATTCCGGAGTAAGAAGCCTTGTTGGATAATCTGACTGCAAACTGCGGATATCATAAGAAACCGTTGCCTGTTCTTGATCGAAAAGATCAACAAATCGGTCGATACGCTCCGGTAAAGACTCTGCAGATGCGCTACCTGAGAGGACCGCAATACCTATTGCGATCGCTTTAACTGTTGTCTTAATCAATGCAAAAATTCATTAAATCAGTAAGTTATGATTTAGAGTAAAACATTATGGCAAAAATATAAAACTGAAATGTAATATCAATGTCAGAAATGGTACTCACGAAACGAAAGAAGCCAGCGTTATGCTGGCTTCTGTACAGTGTAATCCGAATCTACAACGCTTTGAAGATAGATTCGACGCTCTCTTTTGCATCACCGAATAACATCTGGGTGTTTTCTTTGAAGAACAGTGGGTTTTGCACCCCTGCGTAACCTGTATTCATCGAGCGTTTAAACACGATAACATTCTTCGCATTCCACACCTCAAGTACTGGCATACCCGCAATTGGGCTATTTGGATCGTCTAGAGCCGCTGGGTTCACCGTATCATTCGCACCGATAACCAGTACCGTATCTGTTTCAGAAAGGTCATCGTTGATCTCATCCATTTCAAGCACGATATCATATGGAACTTTAGCTTCTGCAAGCAGAACGTTCATATGACCTGGTAGACGACCCGCTACTGGGTGAATACCAAAACGTACTTCGATACCTTGCGAACGTAATGTCTCTGTGATTTCGTGAACAGGATACTGCGCCTGAGCCACAGCCATACCGTATCCAGGAGTAATCACAACCGATTTTGAGTTTTTAAGAAGCTCAGCAACCTCTTCTGCTGTCGTTTCTCTATGCTCACCCTGCTCAGCATCAGATGAAATTACGATTTCCTGACCAAAGCCACCAGCAATTACACTGATAAACGAACGGTTCATCGCTTTACACATAATGTATGAAAGGATCGCACCTGAAGAACCGACAAGCGCACCAGTCACAATCAATAGATCGTTTGCTAGCATGAAGCCTGCCGCCGCTGCCGCCCAACCAGAGTATGAGTTAAGCATTGACACGACCACTGGCATATCTGCACCACCAATCGAAGCCACTAAGTGGTATCCGAAAGCGAAGGCAATTAACGTCATTACTATCAACGCAAACATACTGCCGTCAGCATTAACGAAATGAAGCATTAACAGCGTCGATACGACAATCGCTGCTAGGTTCATTTTATGTTTGTGCGGAAGGTTCAAAGGTGAAGATGAAATAATACCGCGCAATTTACCAAAGGCGACAATAGAGCCGGTAAACGTCACTGCACCAATGAACACACCTAAGAACACTTCCACTAAATGGATAACATGCTCAGCGTGCGTTGCCGCTTCAGGTGCATCAATATAGCTGTTGTAACCAACCAGCACTGCTGCCATACCAACAAAGCTGTGAAGAATCGCCACTAACTCTGGCATTTCTGTCATCTCAACTTTCTTAGCGTAGTGGATACCAATACCACCACCAATGACCATAGCAATGATGATCCAAACAAAGCCTTCAGACTCTGGACCAAAGATCGTCGCGATCAAGGCGATTGTCATACCGGCAATACCATAGTAGTTACCCGATCTTGCTGATTCTTGCTTAGACAATCCTGCTAAGCTCAATATAAAGAATAATGCAGCAACAATATAAGCTGCTTGTACTAATCCTGCAGACATTCCCTGTTACTCCTTAGTCTTTACGGAACATTTCAAGCATACGCTTGGTGACGGTGAATCCACCGAAGATGTTGATACTGGCGATCAAGACAGCAATAAAGGACAAGAACGACACAACGCCATTCCCCTGACCAATTTGCAGTAACGCACCTACAACGATAATGCCTGAAATAGCATTAGTGACGGACATCAGTGGAGTATGCAGCGCGTGGGTTACATTCCAAACAACGTAGTAACCAACAACACATGCGAGAACAAATACCGTAAAGTGAGATAAGAACGCAGCAGGTGCCACAGAAGCAATCCATGCAAATGCGCCTAAACCTACGACTAGAGCCCCAACTTTCTTCGCTGGAGAAGTCGGTTCTTCTTTTTTAGGTTCTGTTTTTGCAGCTGGTTGAGCAGGCTTTTGCTCTGGTTGAGCGGAAACCTGAATTGGAGGCGCTGGCCAAGTAACCTCACCTTCTTTAACAACCGTAACGCCTCGCAGAACTACATCTTCGAAATCGATGTTAATGTTGCCATCTTTCTCTTTTGCTAGCAGCTTAAGTAGGTTAACAATGTTGGTCGCGTAAAGCTGAGAAGATTGCGTAGGCAAACGACCAACCATATCGGTATAACCAACGATCTTCACGCCGTTCGCTGTTGTGATGACTTTATCTGCAACTGTATATTCACAGTTACCGCCATTTGCAGCAGCCAAATCGACGATGACACTACCCGCTTTCATGCTATCAACCATTTCCTTGGTAATAAGCTTTGGAGCTGGTCGGCCAGGGATAAGTGCGGTGGTCACAATGATATCAACATCTTTAGCTTGCTCAGCATACAGCTCAGCCGCTTTCTTATTGAACTCATCGGACATTTCTTTCGCGTAGCCGTCACCTGAGCCTGAGTCTTCTTTAAAATCGACTTCTAAGAACTCTGCGCCCATAGATTGGACTTGCTCTTTTACTTCTGGGCGAACATCAAACGCACGAACAATCGCACCTAAACTACCCGCTGCACCGATTGCAGCTAGACCGGCCACACCCGCACCAGCAACAAGTACCTTCGCTGGTGGCACTTTACCTGCAGCGGTAATTTGACCGGTAAAGAATCGACCAAATTCATGTGCCGCTTCAACGACAGCACGATAACCTGCGATGTTTGCCATTGAAGAAAGCGCATCTAAAGCCTGCGCGCGTGAAATACGTGGTACGGCGTCCATTGCCATTACGTTAATGTTTTTACTTGAAAGCTTTTCCATTAACTCTGGGTTTTGTGCTGGCCAGATAAAACTGATTAGGCTGGCACCATCTTTTAACAGAGCAATCTCGTCGTTTTCTTCTGTAGAAAGCGGCGCATTGACCTTGAGGATAAGATCAGACGTCCATACCTCATCTGTGGAAACAATTTTAGCTCCGGCAGCTTCAAAAGCAGAGTCATCAAAACTCGCTAATTCACCCGCTCCAGATTCGATATTAACCTCGAAGCCCAATTTTAATAACTGCTCAACCGACTTTGGCGATGCAGCCACTCGCGTTTCTCCGGCGAGTATTTCTTTTGGCACACCAATTTGCATTAGCTATTCCTTGACTATTCGCAATAATGATTGTTCTGTTTTTATCCAACGATTTTAGATACTTCAAGCATTTTGTAACAAAAACACAAAATATCATTACATATAACCGATGGTAATGAACCATTTTGCTTATGTGTTTGTTACCTAACCACACTACACGATAGTGTTAAGAGGTCAAACCAGTAAGCGAAAAATCTCATTAAAACAACTGATTATGTGACATCCACATACTAAAAGAGCCATCAGAATAACGACTAATGGCTCTTAAAATTATGATGTTTGTCAATTTGGAGAGGATCTACTGAAAAATGTTGTCGCCCATCTGGTCTACAAACATTTGCGCTTTCTTGAGCATAAATTCGTTGGCATCACTTTCGCTCGGTAGGACATCAGAGCGAATAAAACGGTGTGTCTTCACTTCTTCACCGAACTGCTTCGTAATACGACCCGCAATACGATATTGACCACCTTCAGCAAGCGCTTCTTGGTATATTAGATAGCCTTTATACTCGATAGGCTCGACTTCGACTTTAGGTTGTTCTTTTTGACCACCAAACAAGCGAGAAAAAAGTCCCACAAAGTACTCCTTGGTAACGATTAGTTTTTCTTGAGGATTGGTTTTTCAAACCACTCTAGTTCAATGTCGTCATCAATCATCTGCTGTTTGCTAAACACGACAAGAACTTCATCTTTCCTGTTTTTTCTACGGTCGTCAACAATCATACTCACTGCGGCCTCTATAGCCGTCGACGCATAGTGCTTCAAAGTGACCAGCCTCTCTTCCGGTAAGGCGGATAGAAAGTCTATATCATAGCGAATATACACAGGTCGCAATTGAGACAAAGCTAAACAGGCAAGATCAGCAAGTTGCTCATGGTCAAAATTATCAACATACTCGGATTTCGCAAGCTCTTGACCGACTAATGTCTCCATATAGTTATGTACGTCCACACTTATCTGCATATTACTCAACTCCTTGTAGGGACAATTGTTCGTTCTAGTATGTTTCAATTAGTTAACGCTTTCTACGGATTTGCGCATTTCAACGCCAATTTATGACCACTATCTAAACGTGACCCTAATTTTCATCTATAAGTTTAGTAAAAAGCTTGGAAATTCATCAAATAAAAGTATTCTTAACAAGTTACTAATTAATAATAAGACCAATTAGGCTAGGTTGAATGTCGTTTTCTGTAGTCACTACAAACTGGTTCCGTCTTTCACTACCTTTGATGTTGCTGACGTTTATTGCATTTGGAATGAACAATGTAATCAACCTCACTTATTCAAACCTAGGTATCGTGTCAAAGCTTCCATTTGTACTCTTCGCTATAACTATAGTGCTAGCTGACGCATTTAAACAAAGTCGAATAGCTATGGTCGCTTCTGCGCTAGCTGTCTCCTATTGGGTCATACAAGAAAGGCTACAATCTCCCCTCTCATCAGGGACAACCATCCTTGAATTATCATTGCTCGCAGCGCTGCTGCCTATCGCTTTAATTTTTGTTTATAGCTACAAAGATTCTTCACTGTTTACTCGCACGTTCGGCTTGTACTTGTTTAAGCTCGCCATGCTGCTGTTATGGTCGTATTTGATCTTGACCTACTTCTATGAAGGCGGATTTGAAAACATTAACGAAACGTTTTTGTTTGTTTTGCCTCAGGTCTCAAGACTGCCCTTTATTTTGGTTGTTTTTCTCACCGCCATGGTGTTGATCTTTGCTATCTGCGTCTTGAACAGAAATAGCATCATTGATGTTGTTCTCTACTCAGCGACGCTGTTATCAGCCGCAACGTTTGTGTTTTTTGATGTCACCTACATTTCTAGTACTCTATTTTCCCTAGCGGGTGTGTTGTTGCTCGTCTACCTGCTCTCTGCAAGCTATGAGCTCGCCTTCATGGATACGCTAACTGAGATACCAGGACGACTTGCGCTTGAGTCTGATCTAAAACATCTCGGACGTAAATACACCATAGCCATGTTGGATATCGATCACTTTAAATCGTTCAACGATACCTATGGGCATGACACTGGGGATGACGTTTTAAAGCTTGTTGCAACCAAACTTCAGCATGTAGGTGGTCGAGCGAAGGTATACCGCTATGGTGGTGAAGAGTTCACCGTGCTGTTCAAAGGAAAACTAGCTGAAGACACGCGTGATCATTTAGAACTGCTAAGAGCGTCGATCGAAAATTACAACATGGTTTTGAGAAATCAAGATGCGCGGCCAAAAGACGATAAAGTTGGTTCTAAAAGCCGTGGAGCTAAGAAAAAGCAAGAATATGTTAACGTCACAATTAGTATTGGCGTTGCTGACAGCATAGAATCGAATAAAGTCTCCGAAGTCATGAAAGCTGCCGACAACGCATTATACAAGGCGAAAAAAGCAGGTAGAAACCAAGTCTGTATTAATTAAACGTCACTCGCAATATACTGGTTTCTTCCGTTGACTTTAGCTTGATACAAACGCTTATCTACAAGTTCATAGATTTGCTCTATGGTTTCCCGTCCATTTGGGATCAGGTGATACACCCCTTGTGACACCGTCACTAAAGACGACACATCACTGTACTCGTGCTGCAAGTTAGCCGCTTCTATGGATGATTTGATTCGCTCGGCGTTCTTAGTCGCTTTTTCTTGATCGGTATGCCCGAGCAGTACAACAAATTCTTCACCACCATAACGCCCCACGATTTCCCCACTTCTGGTAAACAAATTTGAAAGCGTTGAAGCGATTTCGATTAAACATCGATCACCTTCAATATGGCCGTAGTTATCGTTGTAGAGTTTAAACCGATCGACATCGAGCAAAATAAGACTGAGAGGAAGCTGATGACGCCCGTGCAATGAGATCATTTCAGTTAGCTTCTCATCGATATAACGTCTGTTTTTGACTTTAGTTAATCCGTCTTCTTGTGCTAACTGCGCTAACTCTTCATTTGCTTTCGCCAGAGCTGCAGACTTTTGCTTAAGTTCGCGACGCATAAAAGCGATACGCTGCATCGCGATTAGTTTAGAATTGAGTACGATCTTGTCGACAGGCTTTATTAGGTAGTCATCCCCCCCTGCATCGATCGCACTTGCAATCATCGTCGGTTCGTCATGACTACTTAAAAAGATAATTGGTACCCAATCAGGATAGAGTTCTCGGATTTTCGCGGAGACTTCAAATCCATTCATTTCAGGCATGGAAATATCAAGCAAAACAAGATCAGGTTCGAACTTAGGGTACATTTCCAAAGCCTCTTGACCTGAGCTAGCCATTTCAACCGTGTGCCCTAGTTGTTTTAACCTTATCGCTAGTTGTATACGCTCCATTTGAACGTCATCAACTAGCAGGATGTTCATCGAGGAACCCGATATTTCCACTGTTTACTACCACCCTTGAAATCCGTTTTTGTCTTAGCCAATTTTAGTCATTCTGTTTCATAGATTTAAACCTACAAAATCACTAAGAAATCACATGCTTAACAAAAGCATACTCCACCTTAGTTTAATCATCCATTCAAGGTTGACATTTATCCCTAATTTTTTACGATAGCGCCGATACACACACATTTTAAGAGAATATTATCCATGTCTGACGTTAATCAAACAGAACAGCCAAAAGTAGATCTTGCAGAAGTATCTGCTGAATTGCGCCAAGTAATTGAATTTGATGAAGTTCCAGAAGCAATGCACCTAATGGTAACGTCAATCCATGAAGTTTCTGAAGAAGCTGTTCGTGAATCGTGGAATGAACTGCCAAGCAGTGCGCAAAATGTTCTAGATAATTTTGAACAATTTCACGCTTTAGTATCAGTGAGCCAAGCCTTTGCTGGCTTAAATGTAATGGAAGAGTTTCCGACATTAAATCTTCCAAAAGACATGACTGAAGAGCAAAAAGAAGAATACCGTGCTGAGCTACTTGACCAAGTACTGCACAACTGTGTTAAAGACATGGTTAAGCAGATCAAAAAAGCGCGCCGTGACCCAATTCTAAAACGCGATTTCACAGACGTGTTCGCAAAATAATGAAACGCTAGAAACTTAAACGCCGCATTTCGCGGCGTTTTTTAATTGGAGACAACGATATCGCGCTGAGTGACACTGACACCTTTGATTTGAACGTAAACGTCCATCCCTTGTTCAAGCTCTAATTCATCCCTCGCCCAAGCGGTAATGGTTGCGACTAGGTGGCAGCCTTTAGATAGTTCGATTTGCACCGACACACTAATTCTATCTTGGCTACTCGCATGAGTTTCTATTTTCGATACCTTGCCTTTTAAGACGTTTCGAATGGAAGTCCGCTGAGGCTCATCAAGCATTATAGACACGTCATTAGCTCTTACTTGCAACCTTGCTGGGGAATCAATTTCACCGTCGATCTTTTGCACCCACAGAGCAACCTCGGGCGCAAGTTCAACCTTAGATAAAGCATATTGCTTGTTGTGCTCCACTACTCTAGCTTCAAACAATGAGCTTTGTTCAGAGAAAGATTGCCAAGGCTTCATTGCTCGCGACGACCAAACATCTTCAATGGGCCCAGAGACCGCAACCTTACCCTCATCAATTACAACTAAGTGGCTTGCAAGGCGCAGCACTTCATTCAAGCTGTGGGAAACATAGATTATTGGGATCTCAACGTTTTGCGATAACTGTTCTAAGAATGGCATCACTTCTCGCTTTCTCGGTAAATCGAGTGACGCGAGAGGCTCATCCATCAATAAGATATCTGGCTTAGACAATAAGGCACGACCAATCGCCACCCGTTGCTTTTCTCCGCCTGAAAGTTGGTGAGGGTAACGTTTTAGCAAAGGCTCTAGCGCCAGCAACTGAACAATCGGCTCAAAGTGCGATTTATCCGAGACGGATACCCCGTAGTTAAGGTTTCGCTCAACCTTTAAATGGGGAAATAGACGCGCATCCTGAAATACATAACCAACGTTGCGCAGATGCACTGGAACGTCGATTTTATTCTCAGAATCAAAGAGCGTTTTGTTACCGATAGTAATCAAGCCATTGTCAGGCTGTTTTAAGCCTGCGATAGCGTTAATCAGTGACGTTTTTCCCGCACCAGAGCGACCAAAAACAGCAGTAATCCCTTTTTCTGGTAATGTCAGGTCTATATCGAACTTAACATCGCCTAGCTGCTGTTTATAGCGTGCAGTTATTCCCTTCATTGGCTTGCTCCCAATCGACGAGCACTCACCCTAGATAACCATTCTGAGATCAGCATCGACGCAAGTGCTATCGCAATCGAAATAAGACATAGCCTCATTGCTTCTGCTTCAGAGCCTGGCGTTTCAATAAAGGTGTACATCGCCAGCGGAATAGTTTGAGTTTCACCAGGAATATTTGAGACAAAGCTGATTGTCGCCCCAAACTCACCTAAGCTTCGCGCAAAGGAAAGCATAGTTCCAGTGATGATCCCTGGGATCGTTAGCGGCAACGTAATAGTGAAGAAGATCTTAATGGGAGAAGCGCCCAGTGTTGCCGCCGCCTGCTCTAAGCGACCATCAACATTCTCTAAACTAAGCCTTATTGAGCGAACCATTAACGGAAGCGCGACCATAATGCAGGCCAGCACCGCCCCTTTCCAGCTGAAAGAAAACACTAACCCAAAATGCTCATATAACCAGTTACCAACAAAGCCTTGCCTACCCATAGAGATAAGCAGCAGATAACCAATCACTACAGGGGGCAAAACCAAAGGGAGATGAATCACTGAATCCAATAAGCTTTTACCGAAAAACTGTTTTCTCGCTAATAGCCATGCGAGACCAACCCCTATAGGTATCAGCCAAACAATGGCAAACAACGCCACCTTTAAACTTAACAATAATGCCTGATACTCGTAATCGGTTAACAAACTCACCTCTATTCCACTACCTCAGTAAAACCATACTGTTTAAACACACTTTGAGCTTGTTCACTGTGGATAAACTTAACAAAGCGCTGTGTCTCTATCTTCTCATTAAGCGGCGCCATCGGATAGACGATATTTGCATGTGCACTGCTAGGTAATGTCGCCACTACCTCAACCTTATCACTTAGTAACGCATCCGTTATATAGACGATGCCGAGAGGAGACTCACCTCTTTCGACTAACGTCAGCGCAATACGAACGTTGTTTGTTGGCGCGAGATGCGTTTTCACCTTATTCCAAACACCTAAGTTAACTAGTGCCTGTTTTGCATACATACCCGCTGGCACGGCATTAGTTTGTCCAATCGCGAGACGATATCCCGCTAATGCGGATATCCACGACTCCTCTGAATCTACATCTAAGTTAAGAAAATGACCTTTCGGAGCAATAGCAACTAAACTATTCGCCGCAATATATGTGACACCGTCACCATTAACGATACTCTGCTCAACTAAGTATTCCATCCACTTTTGGTTTGCTGATATGTAGATATCCGCAGGAGCACCTTGCGCCAATTGACGCGCCAACGAAGCGCTTCCACCAAACACGGTTGTTACAGAGGTATCATTCGACTCTTCATATTGCTCGACAAGATCATTGACCACGTTGGTCATTGATGAAGCCGCGTAAATGCGTAGCGACTCAGAATGAGCACTAAAGCTCACACATACAAAAAAGGCTAAAAGAGAATGTTTTAAACTGGTCATGGTTGCATTGATTATAATTCAGGCCATAGCTTTTTAAGATCGAGATGCTGCTCTATGGCATCGGCAATCCTATCAATGGCTTTTTGTTGGTTTAGATGGTGATCTATCTTCGCCACGTTTTCAACACCCACCCACTTGCAAATGGCGGATACAGCGTCAGCATTATCAAAGATACCATGTAGGTAGGTACCGAGCACTTGATTGCAATCACTAATCGCGCCATCGAATTGTTTATTTTCCAGTTCAATCAGATGATTCGTTGATACATGACTGACTCCAGCATGAATCTCATATCCACTTACGGCAATATCATTACCCTCTAAAGTCATCGTGCCACTCACATTGGTTAGCGTTTTGCTTTGCTTAAGTTCGGTCTCTACGCAGAGGTGCCCTAGCCCTTGACTAGAGCCCGGATCACTTTCAATACCGAGAGGATCATGAATCATCGAACCAAGCATCTGATATCCACCACAAATACCCATTACCTTACCGCCTAACCTAAGGTGTCTATTGATATCTTTATCCCACCCTTGGCTACGTAAATAATCAAGATCATTTCTGACTGATTTTGAACCAGGCAGTATGATTAAGTCGGCATCAGATAAGCGTTCTCCTTTACCAACGTACCTCAGGTTAATATCTGGGTTGAGTCTGAGCGTATCAAAATCTGTGTGATTACTAATGCGTGGAAATACAGGAACTACAACATTTAGCTTGGTACTCTCGCTGCTCACTTGCTGGGCATTGATCGCGTCTTCGGCCTCTAGATCGAAACCGTGTAAGTAAGGCAATACCCCAATCACGGGCTTACCTGTTTTCTCTTCTAACCAATCGAGTCCTGGCTCCAAAAGGGAAATATCGCCGCGGAAGCGGTTAATAACAAAGCCTTTTACTCGCGCTTGTTCGCTTTCAGATAGTAACGCTAATGTCCCGTAAAGATGGGCAAACACACCGCCGCGATCAATATCAGCAACAATGATGACAGGAACGTCGGCCTCTTCGGCAAATCCCATGTTTGCTATATCGTTAGCCCTTAGATTGATTTCTGCGGGACTACCCGCACCTTCGATTAATACGGATTCGTATTGAGACTGAAGGATAGAAAAAGACTCCATCACCACCGGCAAGGCCACTTTTTTATAACTCTGATAGCCAATTGCATCAACCGTCGTCGTTGCCTTCCCCTGAAAAATGACCTGAGCCCCCATGTCCGTATTTGGTTTAAGCAAAACTGGATTCATATGAACGCTAGATTCGATGTTAGACGCGAGCGCTTGAACAGCTTGTGCTCGGCCTATCTCTCCCCCATCTGGGGTGACGGCACTATTGAGCGCCATATTCTGCGGCTTAAAGGGTGCGACTTTAATATTTCTTCGAGCCAATACGCGGCATAAACCTGCCACTAGAACACTTTTCCCTGCGTCTGAAGTAGTGCCTTGGACCATAAGCGCTTTCAATGTGGATTGCATGAACTATTAATACTTATTTGATTCATTGAGATAAGGCTAATAATAACGGTATTTGGCTAATTTCCTCAACAATATGAATGGAATATGAATCTTACGCTCAGCATGGATTCAAAATGGGTCTGTTTTAATAGCACCATCAAACAAACACTGCCTGACATTAGAAAGGAAAACATGATGAAAAAAGTAATTCTAGCTACCGCTGCTACCCTTATCCTAGCTCCTACCTTTGCTTTAGCAAAAGATGGTCACCATGAAAAAGGGACTGGAATTCAGTACAGTGGCCCTGTTGAGCTCACTACTGTAGACACCTTGTTAGCAGATACCAGTATGTTTACTGAGAAGAATGTTGTTGTAGAAGGTAACCTTCTAAGACAAGTTAGAGGCGATACTTTTATCTTCTCTGATGGCAAAGGTGAGATTCAAGTAGAGCTGGACGACGACATTCATATGGCACAGCCAATTGATCATACGACGAAAGTACGCCTTTTCGGTGAATACGAAGGCGGCAACACACCAGAAATTGAAGTTGATCGTATTCAGATTCTATAAATCCCCTGAATTAGTTCTCTGATTACGCTATGATTTGGCTTGCTTATTGCAAGCCATTTTTATTAGTCAATTTATTGTTGTTAGTCGGAGACTACTTTTGAAAAAACTCATTTTGGCCAGTGCTCTAGCAATTGCGGGAATCAGCACAAGCGCCCAAGCGAACAATTTTAACTATAACTTTTTCGAAGTTCGAACAGCTATTGGACCTGAAATGACGGGTGCAGAGTTTAGTACATTCTTTACCGAAAACTCTCACTTTATTCTCCGCGCAGATACCCAGTTTGATAAAGACTACGATCTCGCTGGTGGTATTGGGTTTAACGGCCCTGTCAGTCAGTTTGCCGACATCTATGGTCAATTACTTGTCCACCAAGTGAAGTACACGCAAGAAGCAGGCGGCGAAAGTGATACCCAAGCCGAAATAAACGTTGGTGTCCGTCTTTGGTTAACAGATCAAGTTGAAGCAACAGGACGTATCGGCCGCAATGATGACTCGTCTGTATTCCATGCTGGCGTACGTTTCCACTCGACTCAACAACTTTCCCTTTCAGCGGAAACCCGCAATAACGGCCTTTATGGCCCGCAAGTTACTATGTCGGTTCGATTCCAATATTAAACCATCTAGCCAAACATAAAAACTAAGCCCTGTTTAAAACAGGGCTTAGTTTTATCTAACAATGATTTTTCTTGGTACTAACTCAACACCTGCTTGATATCGTTTCGCAGCCGCATTGAGCGCCAGTTCCATCGCACTATCTGCAATAAGTTCGAACTGCTGAGGTAACGAGTTAACCTTCATTGGTAAAAAATCCAACAAACGATTATCACCAAATGTCGCAATTTTGACCTTATTTGCTAAATCCGGTCGTTCCAACAGTACATCCAACACCCCTTCCAATAAAGTATAAGAAGTAGTGACAATAGCATCCGGCACCTTATCTTCTTTGCACCACGCTTCAAGCACTTGTTTACCATCTTTGCGATTAAAGTGTTCGCCATAGCCAACAACACAGGCCACATTTTGCTGTTTCGCCGCGGAAACAAACCCTAATTCACGCTCACGAGAAATATTCAGCTCTGGTAATGCCCCAATAAGACCGATACTTGTTACATTGTCACTGATTACCGACTGAGTCAGCTCAAAAGCGCCGCCAAAATCTTCACTTATTACACAAGAGAAGTGTTCATCGTCGAGCGGACGGTCAAGCGCAATCACTGGCGTCCCTTTCGATTTCAGTTGCAGGTAGAACTCACTAGCATCTGGAATCACGCTAGCGACAAACAGCGCATCAACTTTACGACTTACCAATGCTTGAACGACGTTTTTTTCTGTTTCTGGTTCATCGTCAGAGCACGCGATTAGGATCTGATACCCTGCCGAACGTGAATTCTGTTCAAGCAGTTTGGCTAACCTTGCGTAACTGGTGTTTTCTAGATCTGGAATAATGAGTCCAAATGAGCGGCTCTGCCCTGCTCTTAAGGTGCTTGCAGCGAGATCAGGTCGGTAATTGTGTTCATTCACCACGTCCATCACTTTTCTCTGCGTTTTCTCGCTAATTCTGTACTTTTGAGCTTTACCATTGATCACATAGCTCGCCGTCGTCTTTGAAACCCCAGCAAGCTTTGCTATCTCATCTAGTGTCATATCCACAACCTTTGTTCTGTGCGCCGGATCATAATACTTTATAAATGATCTTACGATGAGTTGAATTATATGCTGAAACGATTCAGTATAAAAGCTGAAAGGATTCAGCAATGTCTATAAAGTGAGTGAAATCACCTAATTTGCTTTAGTGGCTGTTTTAAGTAATGGCCTTTTATCAACAAGTTAGACCTGATAACGCTGAACCAATATTTTTAATCTTTTTGCTGAATCGATTCAGTTAAGCAAAAAGACATTGTAAATGAAGACTCGATTAAAAGTTTAAATCCCTTAAGGCTGGAGAAGCACCATGCTTAAGTTAGTGAAAAGTGACATCACCCTTTCCCAAAAAGCGACCGATAAGTTTGAAGCGATCAAGAACATTGCGCAGGCTCTAACGGAGAAAGGCCTTGTTGAGCAAGGTTATGTTGAAGGCATGCTAAACCGTGAGAAACAAAACTCAACCTTCTTAGGAAATGGTATTGCGATCCCACATGGTACGACCGACACACGTAATATGGTCAAAACGACTGGAGTTTCCGTTCATCATTTCCCTAACGGTGTTGAGTGGGGAGATGGCAACAAAGTGTTTGTCGCCATTGGTATCGCGGCTAAATCCGATGAGCACTTGGGCATCCTTAAACAACTAACAAAAGTTTTGTCTGCTGATGGCGTTGAAGAACGTTTACGTAGTGCTAAAAGCGAACAGGATATCATTGCCCTACTCAACGGCGATGTTCAATTAGAAGCAGACTTCGATGCTACACATATTCAATTGAAGTTCCCCGCAAGCGACATGGTGCAAATGAGCGCGGTTGCGGGTGGCCTTCTTAAAAACACAGGTTGTGCTGGCGCAGAATTCGTTGCTGATCTCGTGACGAAAACACCCACACACCTTGGGCAGGGTCTCTGGCTTGTAGGTAGCGATAAGCAAGTAACCCGTACAGGTGTTTCTTTTGTATCTACTGCCAATGATTGTGAGCTTGAAGGTGAGAAAGTTCGTGCACTCGTCGCTTTCGCCGCTTGTAACAACGCTCATCAGCCTATTCTCAAGACGATTTCAACGCTTGTGTTTAACAACGAACACAACAAGTTTCTGGATGCTTCCGCTGAGCAAATACTAGCGCTATTGAAAGGCGAAGAAGTTACAACTGACGCCGATGAAACAGGTAACAACGCCATTTTCAAGATTAAAAATGCACACGGCCTACACGCTCGTCCGGGTGCAATGCTCGTTGCAGAAGCGAAAAAGTTCGAATCAAACATTCGCGTTGCGAATCTCGATGGCGACGGGAAAACTGTTAATGCGAAGAGCCTGATGAAAGTGATTGCGCTCGGTGTCAAACACGGCCACCAGCTTCAGTTCTCTGCAGAAGGTCCAGATGCAGCACAAGCATTAGAATCGATTGGTAAAGCCATTGCTTCTGGTCTAGGTGAAGGATAAGGAGCGTGGTTATGTCTGCATTGAAAACAAATAAAGTCGTTACCATCACGCTAAATCCGGCTCTTGACCTCACAGGCTCATTAAACTCGCTTTCAGTTGGCTCAGTAAGCCTAGTAGAAAAAAGCAACCTACATGCCGCGGGCAAAGGAGTAAACGTTGCCAAGGTCCTTAGTGATCTTGGTGCTGAGGTCACAGTCACTGGTTTTCTTGGGAAAGATAACCCAGAGCTTTTCCATCAGCTCTTTGACGATATCCAAGTCAACAATGAGTTTGTAGAGGTGCAAGGTGCTACTCGCATTAATGTCAAACTCGTCGAAGCCGATGGTCAAGTTAGCGACATTAACTTCCCTGGCGTTCACGTAACGAAAGAAGAAATTGATCGCTTTGAGCAAACCCTATTTAGGCTAGCGGAAACTCACGACTACTTCGTACTCGCCGGCAGCCTACCGGGCGGTGTTAGCCCTGAGCAATGCGCTGCTTGGATCGAAAAACTGCATCAGCAAGGTAAGAAGGTCTTATTTGATAGCAGCAAAAAGGCATTGCGCGCTGGCATTGAGGCTCAACCTTGGCTGATCAAACCCAATGATGAGGAACTCAGTGATCTTATCGGTGATCATCTATCAACACCAGAGCAGTGCCAAGCTGCGGCACAAACGCTAAGCAACAAAGGCATCGCCAATATTGTCGTTTCAATGGGTGCTGACGGCGTGATGTGGCTTAACCAAGGTCAATGGTTACATGCCAAGCCACCACGTATGAAAGTGATCAGCACAGTTGGTGCCGGCGATACGCTTGTCGCGGGATTGTGTTGGGGTCACATGCAACTCATGCCCAAAGAAGATTTATTACGCTTCGCCACCGCTCTCTCTGCCCTCGCAGTAAGCCAGGTTGGCGTTGGAATTACCAGTCAGGAAGAACTGGATAACATCAAGCTCCAAACACAAGTAAGCGAGCTCTACCCTAATACGAACTTAGACAACAACTAAGGAACAGAAGGTTATCAGTATGAATATTGCCATTATTACAGCTTGTCCGAGTGGTGTTGCAAACAGCATCATTGCGGCAGGTCTACTAGAACAAGCCGCCGCTAAACTAGGATGGAATGCGAAAATTGAGTGCCAATCCAGCGTGATTGAATCAACACGGCTTGCTGATTCGGACATTCAACAAGCAGAAGTCGTTATCATTGCGGCTAACACTCCGGTCGATACTTCTCGTTTTGTAGGTAAAAAAGTCTACCAAGCTGATATCAGTACAGTAGCGAAAGATACATCGGCGTTCTTACAAACTGCCGTTGAAAACGCAGCCATTCTAGAGCAAGCAACCACAGTCTCAGCGCCAGCAAAAAATACAACAGCAGCTAAGAAGATTGTAGCTATTACAGCATGTCCTACTGGTGTAGCCCATACGTTCATGGCAGCTGAAGCACTTGAAGAAGAAGGTAAACGCCGCGGCTACCAAATTAAAGTGGAAACGCGTGGTTCAGTAGGTGCTAAAAACCAACTGACCGACCAAGAAATCGCGGATGCAGATTTGGTCATCATTGCTGCTGATATCGAAGTGCCACTTGACCGATTCAACGGCAAGAAGATGTACCGCACCAAAACTGGTCCGGCTCTTAAGAAAACGGCTGAAGAGATGGATAAGGCGTTCGAACAAGCCTCCGTCTACCAACACTCAGGCTCTTCTAACAACTCTCCGGCATCAGAAGAGAAGAAAGGCGCATACAAACATCTTATGACGGGTGTATCTCACATGCTTCCCGTCGTGGTTGCCGGTGGTTTGATCATCGCCCTATCCTTCGTATTTGGTATCGAAGCGTTTAAAGAAGAAGGCACACTCGCTGCTGCATTGATGACCATTGGTGGCGGATCGGCGTTTGCTCTAATGATTCCTGTTCTTGCAGGTTACATCGCATTCTCTATTGCTGACCGTCCTGGTCTAGCACCGGGGCTTGTTGGCGGTATGATTGCAAGCTCTACGGGTGCGGGCTTCCTTGGTGGTATCGCCGCAGGTTTCATCGCAGGTTACGCAGCTAAGTTCCTTGCCGATAAGGTATCACTGCCACAATCGATGGAAGCGCTTAAACCAATTCTGATCATCCCATTCGTGGCAACCTTGTTCACGGGTCTTGTGATGATTTACATCGTAGGCGGCCCTGTTTCTGGCATCATGAATGGTCTAACTGACTTCCTCAACAACATGGGCTCTGACAGTGCGGTATTACTGGGTATTATCCTGGGCGCAATGATGTGCTTCGACTTAGGTGGACCAGTAAACAAAGCCGCTTACGCATTCGGTGTTGGCCTACTTGCTTCGCAAACTTACGCGCCAATGGCCGCTATTATGGCAGCAGGTATGGTTCCAGCGCTTGGTATGGGTCTCGCAACCTTTATTGCTAAGAATAAGTTTGAACAAGGTGAGCGTGAAGCGGGTAAAGCGTCATTCGTGCTAGGTTTGTGCTTTATCTCTGAAGGTGCAATTCCATTCGCTGCGAAAGACCCGATGCGTGTAATTCCTGCATGTATGGCAGGTGGCGCACTAACAGGTGCTCTATCTATGCTGTTTGGTGCAAAATTAATGG
This sequence comes from Vibrio sp. SCP2, assembly GCF_059295395.1. NCBI lineage: Bacteria > Pseudomonadati > Pseudomonadota > Gammaproteobacteria > Vibrionales > Vibrionaceae > Vibrio > Vibrio sp. SCP2. The sequence goes on from NZ_JCAFVV010000001.1 coordinate 201,825, forward strand.
CACCACATGGTGGACTGTTCGTACTACTGATTCCTAACGCAATCACCCCAGTGCTGATGTATTTGGTTGCTATTGCAGCAGGAACGGCGGTAACAGGTTTCACTTACGCATTCCTAAAAAACAAAGCAGAAGCAAAGCAAGAAACTGCAACTGCTTAAACGTTTCTTGCCACTCCCCCGATAGATGGCAAAAGCACCTCGTGTTAGAGGTGCTTTTTTATTCCGAGCAATTCTAGTTCATCAACACAACTCATTGGTAAGGTGTACAAAACCTCATTTATTTCGATAACCACATACATACGCAATTAATATTCAACCACGCTCACAGTAAGTGTAATGATATCGTAGTATGATGTGACCTTTACTGATTAACTTAATAATTAGAATAGTTAAATGCGCAAACGTGGTTCCAAAATCGTCTTCCAATTTATCGCTGTTTTTTGTGCGCTGTCGTTTGTCCCCTTCCTCTACTTTTACACTCAGCTTTCACTTGTCGATCAACAAACCGAGCAATATGTCGAACAGCTCAATCGCAATAAACTTGAGTATTCAAAAGTGGAGTTGCAAACATCTCTGCAAAAGATCTCAACATCGCTTCGTTACCTATCAAACAATGGTGTATTAAACCAAGCGATCCTAAACCCAACCCGTGAAAACCTGGATGCTTTAGAAGAGTTTTGGTTGCTCATTGCTCGAACACAAGGCTATTACTCCCAATTACGCTTTATAGACCAAGACGGTATGGAGGTTGTTCGGATAAATAGCGGTGAGCGATTTATAGAAATTGTCGAACCTGAACGTTTACAATTCAAAGGCGACCGAGATTACTTCGCTTTTGCCAAAACACTAGGTGATCATGATACGGGTAATTTTGGTATTGACCTTGAAGTCGAAAATGGCAATCTGGTAACCCCTCATCAACCTGCTTATCGAGTCATTTACCCGATTACGCTCAATGGTGAACGTAAAGGATATTTTGTCGCAAATCTTGACCTCGCTCGTTTGTATTATGGTCTGGCTTACAAGCGTAATCAGCTCAATTTACCTATAGTAGCGACAGGTGACGGCTATTACTTGATGTCGACCAATGGTGAAAAGATACTCGGCAACTTGCTAGACGCTCACCGAGACTCCAACATTTCACAGCAGTTTCCTCAGCTATGGCGTTCGTTGCAGTTTGATAAATTCAGCACAGTTAAAGAACGTGATTATTGGATTTCTTACACTACAGCTGAACTCAATGACGTAGAACACGTTGACGAGTTAATCTTTTTTATCAAAACCTCACTTGATGAAGCTCATGCATTCACTGATGACGCTCGCCATGATCTTTATATCCAAGCGGCTTTTATCTTGATTATTTTATTTTTGCTCACATTCACGTTTGTGACATGGAATCATAACCACGAGAAAAATAGCTTAGATAGCAAGATTGCTCGCGCCGCGATGAACGGCATGTCAGCCGTAGTTATTACCGACCGTAACAACAGAATCATCCAAGTGAATAGCGAGTTCACAAGAATTAGTGGCTATACGTTAGAAGATGTAAAAGGTCGACCGCCTTCGTTATTCGCCTCAGGAAAGCACCTGCAAGAATTCTATATGAATATGTGGAAGATTCTTGAAGAAAAGGGATTATGGGAAGGCGAAGTGGTCAATAAACGTCGCGATGGGTCATTAATCACGGAAATCCTGCGTATACAGACGGTTAAAGACCGTTTTGGTGTCATTCAGTTCTATGTTGCCTCTTTTGTCGATATATCTCATCGAAAAGAGCTAGAAGACCGTCTAAGAGAACTGAGTGAAAAAGACCCTATGACATCACTTTGGAATCGCCGCAAGTTCGATAAAGAGATGCAAAATCAAGCAATGCGTGCAAAACGTTACTCAAATAATGAACCTGCCACATTAGCCTTGATAGATATTGATCACTTCAAACGCATCAATGACAAATTCGGCCACGATCGCGGCGATGATGTCATTAAAGATGTCGCGGGTTGCTTATCACACCACTTAAGAGAAACCGACGTTATTGCACGAATTGGTGGTGAAGAGTTCGCTATCATTATGCCGCATACCGACTTACGAGAAGCCGAAATGGTACTCAATCGCGTCAGAACGGCAATCAATATAGAAAGCGAGCTAAACATTACGGTGAGTGCTGGTGCAACCGAAATTTCAGCTAAACCTGAAGAGACCTATAAACGTGCAGACATTGCTCTCTATGAGTCAAAATCTCTTGGCCGCAATCAAGTCTCTGTCCTTTCTGTCAGCGAAACACATTCAATTGCATAATTTTGGTGCAATGGTCATTTTATATGCACCAAGTTCACACATTTATGGTGCAGACGTTTGCAACACCCCTTATTGGTACGCTGTTTCCTAGTTGGCGCAGATCTTGAACTAACCTTCATATGTCGTTTGTTGCGCTATATGGAGATAGAATCATGCAAGATACCCTTACCGTTATCTTAGCTGGGGGAATGGGCTCACGTTTAAGTCCTCTTACGGATGACCGCGCTAAACCTGCTGTGCCTTTCGGAGGAAAATACCGAATCATTGACTTTACCTTAACCAATTGCCTCCACTCTGGGCTTCGTAAGATATTGGTGCTTACGCAATACAAATCTCACTCATTGCAAAAGCACCTGCGAGATGGATGGTCATTGTTTAATCCTGAGTTGGGCGAGTTTATTTCGGTCGTCCCACCTCAGATGCGTGGTAAAGGTAAATGGTATGAAGGCACCGCTGATGCAATCTACCATAATCTGTGGTTATTAGAGCGAAGTGACGCTAAGCACGTTATAGTTTTATCCGGTGATCACATCTATCGCATGGACTATGCTGAAATGCTGAAAGATCATATTGAAAATGGCGCAAAGCTGACCATTGCGTCAATGGATGTCGCGAAAAAAGATGCATCGGCATTCGGTGTTCTTTCTGTTAACGACCAAGGCTTAGTAGAGACCTTCTCCGAGAAACCCGCAGATCCACAATCCATGCCTAACAAGCCCGATCGTAGTTTAGCTTCTATGGGTATCTACATATTTGAGATGGAAACACTTCAGAGGGTGCTCAGAGAAGATGCTGATAATGACTTCTCTTCGCATGATTTTGGTAATGACATCATTCCTCGCTTAATCGATGAGCAATGCGTTTACGCTTACAACTTTTGCTCCGATCGTGGCCGTGTTGCACGAGACTGCTATTGGCGTGATGTAGGAACAATCGATTCATTTTATCAGGCGAACATGGACTTGCTAGAGCCGATTCCACCGATGAATCTGTACCAACCTAACTGGGGAGTTCGTACTTATGAGCCGCAGCTGCCCCCCGCACGAACCGTCTCCTCAGCAACGGGTAATGAAGGGATATTTATCAACTCGATTATCGCCAATGGCGTGATTAATTCCGGTGGTTCCGTGCAACACTCGGTGATTTCTTCCAATGTTCGTATCAACGACAGTGCCACCATTGTGGACAGTATTTTATTTGATGATGTTGAAGTCAGTGAAGGATGTAAGTTGGTCAACTGCATCATTGATAAACATGTTTCAATTCCTGCCTATACTTCAATTGGATTAAATGCCATTGAAGATGCCAAACGATTCCACATTTCTGAGAACGGTATCGTCGTGGTGCCTGAAAGCTACAAATTTTAGTCAGTATGGGTTCACCCGATAAAAAAGGCCTTGGCGGAATGCCAGGGCCTTGTACTAAACTAGATTCACTTACTGAGGGCAAGTGACCTCATCCCAAAACCAGTTTGACTGAGTCGGTGATTCCCATGTTCCCGGGTTATTCTTGGCAACGAAACACTTACCATTGTATGAATAGGTATCTCCATTGACTGCTTGAGTAACGCCTGGCTCCCACGCTGACACTGTGCCGGAATTGCCTCCGTTATTACCACCGTTATTACCACCGTTGTTTCCGCCATTGTTTCCGCCATTAGACAAATCCGCTAGCGGTAAGTCTGGTTGCTCAAACTTAAATGCGTAATCTACTCCGCTCAGATTTACAGTGTAATTCGCAGGCCCAGAGATAGGTAGGTAGTAGACCATATCAAGCTCGTACGTCCCACCGACAGGTAGTTCTTTCCAGCTTGGCAGACTAAACGCAACTCTGTGCATTGGTCCATCAAGACCACCAATGTTGTTCGCTCTTGTGTGGCCAGACGCGATGACTTTTAACCCGCCACCAGATTGATCTTTAGCATTATCTGGCGCCGAGACTGGGATATCGAATTGGAACTCAGTACCACCAGGAATGGCTTGCCCTGTATTGTTCGTGAAGGTAACTTTAGGGTTGATTGGGTAGTTTTGATCACCCACTTTAAAACCGCCGATCGTCACTGTTATATCAACAGCCTCGGTAGGTATTGCGCCCGTTGAAACCTTATTGCCATATGGCGTCGCAGACCTAAACTTATCGTAGATAGCTTTCGTCATGCTGTTACCCATATGGTACTCACCAGTTCCATTTGCACAGGCTTGCTCAGTCAAGTCGACAGAGGTACGCTGTCCATTCTCAAGCAGATAACAGTTGTAGTCCCCTGCTAGCTCCCAGAACATAATCCCACCGATCTCTTTGTTGATAACGTAGTCCGCCTTAACAGAGACCGAAGCTTCATCTTCAGTGGAGAGGAAAACATTCTTTTGTGCGTTCCATAACCAAGGTGCAACCGCAACGCTGTCATAATGTCTTGTATAGGTGCCAACCAATTGATCACTCGGATCATTGACAGGATCTAAGCCATAAGCAGCGCTGTATGTACCCCATATCCCCTTCTCTAGGTTTTTCGCATGCCACATTGGGCCTGAGCCCGCCCCCATTTCATTGCCTTGAGGATCTTTATCGTGCCACATGTTATCGATGCCCATCGCACCGTTACCACAATTGTTCTTCTCGCCTTCCCCTGTTCCTTCCGGGCATTGAGCTTGATTTGGTAAGGCTGCGCGGCCCCAAAGACCATTAGTCCCACCTGTCACATCTTGCCAACCACGAGTGTAGTAAGGAACACCAATGTTGATACGGCCTGCTGGCATCGAACCGCGGAAATAGTGGTAAGCCCAGTCGGTGTTCAGGTAGCCAATACCACCATAGGCGGCCGTACCATAGACATTCCACTGCGCTAACTCTGAGTCTTCTCCCGTATCGAACAACGCGGCATTGTGTCCTACATGATCATTCCATGCTCCATGTAGGTCGTAGGACATGATGTTAACGTAATCGAGGTATTTAGTGACATCAAAGGTTTCCATGCCTCGCAATAGATAGCCAGATGATGGCGCCGCGATAGTTAACATGTAATGAATACCGTCTTGCGCTGAAGCTGCGTCGAGCTTTTCACGTAGAACTTTCATTAACTCTTGGTAAGAAGCCCACAAATACGGGCGTCGCGGCTCCATAAAGGCTTTATCATAAGGGTTTCCTGCACCTGCCATTGACGTCGGATATTCGTAGTCAATATCCAGACCATCGAACTTATAGGTACGCATCATTTCAACGGCTGAAGCGGCAAATTTTTCTATACCTGCATGGTTAATTGATCCGTCGGCATTGGTTGTCATGGTGTAGAAACCACCATCAGCAACACGATTACCATTGGCATCAAAGTGACCACCGGTTTCAGCCCAGCCACCAATAGAGATCAGCGTCTTAACACCATAGCGCTGTTTATAAGTCGCTAACGCACCAAAGTGCCCTTTAAAACCCAGTGTTGGGTCAATATCTACCCCTGGCCATTCTTTACTGGTTGCTGCATTGTTTGGATCGTTGACATCACCTAAGTTCACTTTCCCGTCAGAACCAATACCAACAAAGGCATAATTAATATGAGTCAGTTGTTCCCACGGAATATCTTTGACGAGGTATGAGGCTTGTGGGTCATCACCCGCACGCCAACTAGTGAAATATCCGATCACGCGACGCGGGTGATCCGCTCCCATCTGCTCACGACCTTCGCCATCGTAGACGGTACAGTAAGGAACATTCACGCCTTGTGTCTGATATAAACCGTCTGGACGACAATTAGCAACCGGTGGTACACCGTTAACGACGAGAGTAACAGGCGTCGAATTAGTATTCGCCCCTAGATTGTCTGTTGCAACGGCATACACCGCAAGACTGCCAGCTTGCACCGTTGTGTAATTCAAAGTGTAAGGCGCAGTAGCGGCAGTACCAACCAAACTACCACCAACATAAAAGTCTACTTTATCAACTGACCCATCCGCATCCGCGGCATTCGCAGTAAGCGTCACTGCACTTCCTACATCTACCGAGTTGGTAGATAACGCAACATCGACTGTTGGGGCAATGTTATCAGGATTTGCAGAGACGACATTTATTGTCACGCTACTGACTGTACTCTGAGCGCCTGCATCATCATAAGAAACTGCACCGATTTGATGACTGCCAACGGTAGCGGTCCAAGCCACACTATAAGGAGCTTGTGTCGCTTGACCTACCACAACACCATCAACAGAAAACTCCACCTTGGTAACCGTTCCATCTACATCTGACGCTCTTGCAGAAATAGTGACAGCGTCACCTTGAGTGATTGCATCAGAGGCAAGAGGAGACGTCACTGACACCGTTGGAGGCTCATTTCCTCCAGTAGCATCACACGCTCCTAAATGTTTCCAGTGACCCCACTCGCCAGACGTTTGGGTTGGGTTATTTCCTTGCGTCCAATAATTAGCCTGATAACCCTCGCCCAAGTGTTGAACTTGATCACCAGTGTTATAAATGGTCGATGAATCCCAAGCTCCGAGAGGGCTGCAGTCAACTGCGGCGTAACTGTTAAATGCCATTAAACATGACGCGCTAAGAGTACTAAGGGTAAATACTCTTCTAGCCGTTCCTGACGTTGATTTATGCATTTCATTTATCCTTAAGTTATTGTTTAAACGCTTTAATTTCTATGTTTATCAATAAGATTGAACACTTAAATTTTCGCGTAAAATAACCCTAGATAAGAATGCCAAAATGACACGTATTGTTTGGTCAGACTATAAAATGACTCGCAATTTACAGCTCAATATATGCAACAAGCTGACACTTAATTTGCATCAATAACTAGTTTTACTTGGTTATTGATAAAAAAATAAGCCCCTTCATCATCACTGAAAAAGGGGCTTATCACAGAAGATTGACTAGATCTCCTATAGGGAAACGAGAATAATTCGCTTTGTTTTTATAATATTACTCAAACTTGAGTTAAAAAACACTGTAAATTTGTAAAACCTGATTTCCTCTTTTTACAGTTAGCTAACAAGTTTGGCTTTCGGGGTTTCATTGAAGTGGCGTTTAAACTCCCTAGAGAACTGAGAAGTACTGTTGTATCCCACTAAACGAGCGGCTTCTCCAACTTTAACCCCCTCTAACTGTATCAGCTCCCGCGCTTTATCCAATCGCACCTTTTTAATGTACTGGATTGGTGATGCTAAGGTGACACTCCTAAAGGCTTGGTGAAACGCAGAAACACTCATATTTGCTTGTTCAGCAAGATCTTGCACTGTTACGGAAGCTGTATAGTTCTGATGGAGGTAATCAAGCGCTTTTGCCACTCGTGCGTAATGCCCCTCATGGCGAGCAAGATCGAATAACACATGGCCTTCTTTGCTCATTAAGGCTCTAAACGCTAACTCCTCCATCAAACTATCGCCTAACACCGTTAGTTCAATCGGATTACAGAGTGCTTTCATCAGCCTTTTACAGACACCGAGCATATCGTCATCCATAGCCACAGATTTAAGACCGGAGCGCACACTGCCATCAGCACAAGGCTTGTAACAGTTCATGGTTTCCAGCTTGTTTACGAGCCGGTGCAGGACTTGTGGGTCGATATCGATACTTAAACCTAGCAAGGGTTCTCCATCAACAGCGATTGCTTCACACTCTAAAGGCATTGGAACGCCGACAACGAGATAGTCATCGGGTCCATATTGAACAGGTTGATTACCAAGGTAGATGTTCTTTTTACCTTGTCCAAGCACAATAACGCCAGATTGATAGACAAAAGGCCGACGCGTGTTTCCTTGACTACTTCGATAAAAGTAGAGCCCTTCGATTTCTGTTTTAGCAATGCCTTCGAGTTGATCGAAACCTTTCATATCGACGTATTGCTGCATAAGTTCTGCGAGTGACATTTTTGCTCCGCTAAAATTAACTTTGGAGAAATAGGCATAATATTTGGAGTAATTGGCCTTTATCAAGCCACACTCCACTACTAATATGCATATTAGCAATAAAGATTACAATCCATAATTGGAAGCAAGAGGCATAACGCAATGCAATTTTCATACGTTAACCCAACCCAAATTCAATTTGGTCAAGGTCAAATTCAAAGCATTCAATCCATCATCCCTGCCGATCAAAAAGTACTTGTTATTTACGGTGGTGGTTCAATTAAAAGCAATGGTGTTTATGATCAGGTTTCGCTGGCTCTGAGCAACCACACTTGGAGTGAATTTTCCGGCGTAGAGCCAAACCCAACAAAAGAAACACTCGATAAAGCCGTGGCTCTCGTCAAGCAACAAGGAATTGACTTCATACTTGCGGTGGGCGGCGGTTCGGTCATCGATGGCTCAAAATATGTCGCAGCCGCTGCGAAATATGATGGTGATGGTTGGGACATTATGGTTGGCGAACATCAAGTGACTGAAGCCGTACCTCTAGGCGCTATCTTAACGTTGCCAGCTACAGGATCAGAGTCAAACATGGGCGCTGTGATTACCAAAGCAGAAACTCATGACAAACTCCCGTTCATGACACCGCATGTACAGCCTAAGTTTGCAGTCATGGACCCAGATGTAATGAAAACTCTGCCGGAGAAGCAATTAATCAATGGCATTGTCGATGCATGGGTTCATGTTTGCGAGCAGTACTTAACCAACCAACACGGTGCTATGGTTCAAGATGGTTACGCGGAAGCGCTGCTAAAGAACTTAAAAGTGTTAGGTGCTGAATTTGCACAGCGCGACAATGATCAGTGGCGTGCAAACTTGATGTGGACAGCGAACCAAGCACTCAACGGTCTGATTGGTTCTGGCGTTCCGCAAGATTGGGCGACACATATGATCGGTCACGAATTTACGGCGCTTTGGGGTGTTGATCATGCGCGCTCACTCGCTATAGTTCAGCCTTCTTTGCTACGTAATCAATTTGCCGTTAAGAAGACAAAACTAGAACAGATGGGTATCAACGTATTTGGTCTAGAAGCGACAGACGATCTTGCTGAGCAAACCATTGTTGCTATCGAATCTTTCTACCAATCGCTAGGTGTCGCCACACAATTTAGCGAATACGAAGCCGATAAAGAGCAGGCCGTTGATTCTGTTATTAATCAACTGACACAACACGGCATGGTTGCACTGGGTGAAAACCAAGCGATCAACTTAGAGCAAAGCCGTAAGATCCTTGACCTTGCTATTGCGTAAATTCAGCTAAATTATTAATCTAAAAAGCAGCATTCGCTGCTTTTTTTGTATAAGAAGGATTTATGTGGCTATTAATTACCCTAACGTGCGCAATACACGTATGGAGTATTAACCAAAGCAATCGTTGGATTTTTTATTTATCGAAGCCGACACCGATCTTTCTTATGTCTATTATTGTCTTTGGCAGTCAACATGCCCAGTCAACCTACGCCTTGTGGATTGGCGTTGGTCTGATCTTATCTTGCATAGGCGACATTTTTTTAATGCACCCAAAAGATAAGTTTATACAAGGTCTTAGCGTTTTTTTACTTGCCCACTTTGCTTATAGCATCGCATTTTTCAGTGCGGTAGATATGCAAATTAATGTCTGGATATTGTTAACGCTCCTTGCGATTGGAACGCTTGTGTATCTACTGTTATTGCCAAACTTAGGCCGTTGGAAGCTACCTATCGCCTTCTATAGCTTAGGAATATTGATGATGGCTTGGGGCACCATTGAGCATTGGAATTCATCTTTAGGCTCTGGTGCGGGCTATGCCGTGTTAGGCGCATTCATTTTCATCGTGTCGGATGTTGTACTGGCAGTGGATCGTTTTCGTAGCCACTCAGCTTACTCGCGTCACGTTGTGATGATAACCTATTACACGGCTCAAACCTTGCTGACTTTGTCAGTCGTCGCTTCTTAGACCGATACCTGAAAACGATAAATTAAGTCATCGTAGTATTTACCGCCTAGTAAATAGGCATCTTTTTCACGTTCAGCTAAGGTAAAGCCTGCTTTCTCAAGCACTTTGCATGAAGCAATGTTTCCGTCAGTCACAATCGCATTGACCGTTTTAATCGGAAACTCACTAGTAGCATGATCAATCAAAGCAACTAAAGACTCCGTTCCATAGCCTTTACCGTGGAACTCTGGCAGTAAAAGATAACCTACTTCTACTTCATCCTTGCTTTGTTCAGAGACACACAAGCCTGTCACGCCAACAGCATCACCGGACTCTTTTTCTCGAATCACCAGACACAACCAATGGCTGTCCGGCCAGCTCCAAGCGGGTAACCTCGATGTAAAACGCTCTCGGATTTGCTCAGTGGACGGTTTATCAAAAGCGTAGCGAATCACATCTTCATCTTGATTCAATCGTTCAAACAGCGCCCAATCATCTTCCGTGATCTGAGCCATGGAAAGTTTTTTTGATTCAATTTGGTTCATATCTAATCTAATAATTCTTTCAGTGCATCGTTCGATTGCGAAACAAGCAAAGTTAACCCGGCTTTGTGTTGTTGATAACACTCTAAGGGGTTGGGTGACTTTTCTATCTCCAAGCAAAGATCGTATAAAGAGTCTAAGCCTAAGCTGCCCGCAGAACCTTTTAACTTATGTGCTAACTGTACCGTGTTATGCTGATTCTCTTGTTTAGCAGCGGCATCGAGTTGTTCAAGTATTTCATCAGCACCCTGATTAAACATCATGCTGATTTCTTTCATTTTGTCTCTACCTAATACTTCCATATCAGCCAGAATAACATTCGGATTAATAATTGACCGTTTTTGCATGCCTATTTCTACATCACAATCATCACTTTGGGCAAGTAACAGAGGCTTCCCTTCTAAACTATTTTGAATTACTTGGCATAATTGATCTTTATCTAATGGTTTAGGCAAGTAACCATCAAAGCCTGCTGCTAAGTAACTTTCAACCTCTTCGTTGTAGACGTGCGCAGAGACGGCAATCATAGGGATATCGCTTGTAGTCCCTTGACCAAGTTGATATGACTTAAATTCTTTGAGTAGTTCTGCGCCGTTACAATCAGGGAGATTGATATCCATCAGCACCAAATCGAACTGCTCTTGCTTAAATAATGCGAACGCCTTCTCGCCAGTTACCGCAGTATGTACCTCGTGGTTCATGCTTTTCAAGAATCCTTCTGCAACCATGCAGTTAACTGGATTATCTTCGACAAGCAAAACCTTAGCCTTGATTCGACAATCAGTGGTTACTTCTAGCACTTCGAACTCCTGACCTAGTGTCAGCGGGATAGAAAACCAAAAACAGCTACCTTCACCGACGCTTGAGTCGACAAACAATTGCCCGCCCATTGCTTCAACAATACGCTTACTGATCGCTAAGCCTAAGCCCGTCCCGCCTTTTGCTCCCATGCCACCTGCTGCTTGGGTAAACGCGTCAAACAAGGTCAGTTGTTCGTCAGCACTGATCCCAACGCCAGTATCGGAAACCTCGAACATGATGTGCTGTGGAGTATCTGGATCAAGCGACACATAGATATCGACATTGCCTTGTTCGGTAAACTTAATCGCGTTACCAACCAGATTATTGAGAACCTGACTGATACGAGTCACATCACCAAACCAGTATTTTTCAACATCGCTTTCGATACAGTACTCTAGCTGCAATGACTTTTCCTTCGCTCTGCCCAATAGCAGTTGTTTGGTATCATCGACCATCGCAGGAAGATTAAAATCAACCGGGCGGATCTCAAGATGTCCCGCCTCTATTTTTGAGTAATCTAAAACATCGTTGAGAATGGCTAATAGTGTCGTACCGCTGCGATTGATCACGTCAACATAGTGCGCTTGGGTACTGTTGAGACCGGCATCTTTAAGCAGGCGTGCTGTACCAAGAACGCCATTCATCGGTGTACGAATTTCATGGCTCATTGTAGCTAAGAAGGCGGATTTAGCTCGGCTAGCTTGCTCGGCTTCTTGACGCGCTCTGGCGTGGTTCTCTACTTCCTCATTTAGACGGGTATTGGCATTTTGCAGCTGATGTGTTCGCTCAGCAACTAGCTCTTCAAGATGACCTTTGTGTTCTTCCAATTCTCTCTTGGCGGCCGCTTCACTCTCTGCAACCACCTTTAACGCTTTCGCTGTGTTGCGCGCGGTAATTATCGCTTGGCCCATATGAGCCAGCTCGTCGCTCCCTCTCACTTTGAGGTCAACTTCAAGCTGTCCTTTGGCAATCGAAAGCAGCGCTGAAGAGTACTCAGCGAGTCGTTTAACGACCGATACATAGACGACCTTCCACACGATAATGACCACTATCAACATACCCAATATTGTGATGATCGTTAGGGTCAACTGTGCGTAATTTAGTGTGGTTTTTAACTCAGCGACGGCACGTGTCGTTGCCGAGTTCGAATCATCGACAAGCTTGTTTACCGTTGTGTTTAGTGTCGAAAACTGGGTAAGCGTATCTTGCATCAACTGCTGTGCTGAAAGTTCGTTCTCATAACGTTGAGTGAGAACATCAAACACCACTTCTCTTTGTTCTAACTTATCAAGTAAGGCCGTCATCTGAGCGGAACGCGTTGGATCTTCTACCGCTTGAACTCGACGCTTCATAATGCTCAAGTTGTTGTTAAATTCTTGGCGTATGGTTCGAATACGATCAATATCAGAGATAGTGCGTGTCTCTTCAATATGGTTAAGAAGCTTAAAAGCGAGTAGATGAAGCTCGTGTAAACGCTCGGCTAAATCGAGATCGACTTCCACTAAAGTGTCAAGTGCCTGATAAGCCTGATCTTTTTTGTTTTTTTCCAGTAGCGCATAGATATGCGTAACGTTAGCTACAGCAATGGTTGACGTGTTAGCGACTTGAGTACGAGTAAGCTGCTCCAACTCTCTTGCCAGTTTTCTCAGCTCTTGAGTTCTTATCGCAAGATCATCACTAAGAAATAACCGTCTTTCGACCACAATTCCCAGTTTAGCCAGCGTATCAATAACACCCTGAACGTCTGATTCCAATCTATCTAGCAATGACGAGTCAAATGAATCCGAACCCAACTGCTTTATATGCGTGAGCAAGGTTTCGAGTTGCGAAAAGAGCTCTTTACCTGATTCTTGACGTTCTGCTTCAGTTTTAGCGTTCGAGAGTGTCTGTACAGATGAGATGATGCGCGAACTGAGTTCCGAAACCTGACGAGCTTCGATCAACGAAGGGATTGCAGAGTTAACCACGTTGCGCTCGGTTTTTGCTACGGACGAAAATCCGAACATACCGATCAATGCGGATATTAAAACCAGCAGCGCCATGGCCAAAAATGACAGCAACAATTTACGGCCAATACTCGCTTTAGCAAGTAACATTGAGAATCTTCACTTCTTAACTCTTCTATAATGCGCTATATTTTGCAGTGTTTATTCGCCCATTACCAACGAAATGCTGCATGTCTTTGATCTCCGCAATCAAAACACCTAAAACATTGACTACGTCGATACTGCTCACCCTTTTCCTGTTCTCTGCCAGTACCTATGCTGCTCAGCCTCCTCGTATCTGTGCTATCTACCCTCATCTTAAAGATTCCTATTGGCTGTCAGTCAATTACGGCATGGTAGATGAAGCCAACAAACAAGATGTCGATCTTCGAGTTCTTGAAGCAGGCGGTTACCTTAACTTAGACAAGCAACGTGAACATATGGCGTTGTGCGTCAAGTGGGGAGCAGACGCGATCATTTTGGGTACGGTAGCACCCGACCTATTTTACTCTTCACTGAGTACCGTTTCTTCATCGGTACCTGTATTTGCAACAGTCAACAAACTCGTGGTTGATCAACAAAACCAAACCGCTTTGAAAGGGGAAGTTGGCGTTGACTGGTATTGGATGGGCTACTATGTGGGTGATTATCTAAAATCTAAGCACCCTGCGGGCTCTGGGCAAACCAATATTGCCCTATTACCCGGACCTCAATCCAGTGGTGGCACTAAACCCGTGATCCAAGGGTTTTACTCTGCTATTAAAGGTAGCGACATTAATGTTGTCGACACCTATTGGGCAGACAATGATAAAGAGCTGCAACGCAACCTAGTTCAAAAAGCCATTGATAACAAAAATATTAATTATATAGTAGGAAGCGCAGTCGCGATTGAAGCGGCCATTAGCGAGTTACGCAGCGCGAATAGAGCGGACGATATTGGCCTTGTTTCGACTTATTTAAGTCACGGCGTATACCGAGGCCTATTGAGGAGCAGAGTTGAATTTGCCCCAACGGATAAAATGGTACTGCAAGGTCGCCTCTCGATTCAGCAAGCCGTGCACTATTTGCGTGGTGAGAACTATAACAAAATTGAAGCGCCGATTATTGAGCCGCTAACACCGAATAATTTGAACCCTGAAGTGATAGCGCAATCTCTATCCCCTTCAGAGTATCGACCAACATTTTACGTATATAACGAAAACAATTAGGAAGTCTAAATGGAAAAAACGACGCGTACCCTGCCTGCACACAAACACGTCGCGCTTGTCGCACATGACAACTGCAAACCTGAGTTACTACGTTGGGTAAAAGAGAACAAAGAAAAGCTACAACGTCACTTTCTCTACGCAACAGGCACCACAGGTTCTATGCTGAGTAAGGATACTGGTTTAGCGATTAAAAGTATGATCAGTGGCCCGATGGGCGGTGACCAACAACTGGGTGCTTTAATCTCTGAAGGCAAAATAGATGTACTGATCTTCTTCTGGGACCCACTTAATGCGGTTCCGCATGACCCAGATGTTAAGGCACTGCTGCGTATCGCAAGTGTGTGGAATATTCCTGTCGCGACAAACCGTGCAACGGCCAAGTTCATTATTGAATCTGAGCTCATCGAACAAGAAGTGGATATCGAAATCCCCGACTATGAAGCGTACCTTGCCAACAGAACATAAGTTAAAAAAACAAAAAGCTCGCGAAACTGCGAGCTTTTATCAAATCTGATTCTTCTACTATCTTTCCAATATATGAAATGCTTCTCAATATTTGCGGATAATTCCATTTATTGAGTAATACAGCGATCCATTCGACTAAAATGGAATTGTCAGGCTAACAACGCCCAGTTATCCTGTCGAAGAACATTACAAAATTAATAATATATTGTTTCTATTGTCGCTGCCGGGAGATTCCCCCATGAATAAAGATGAAATGCTCAACGATGTGCTGTGCTGTCCGTTATGCGGTAGCGAGGAGTACTTGCTGTCTGATAACAACAACATGCTTTGCGCAGAATGTGGGTCCTTTTTTGAAAATGTCACACAAATCACTCCAACTCATGCGCTACTACATAAAGTAGGTACAATGCCAACAATTTCCCAGACTGCCCCACATTAAAGCATCTCTTCAAGCTCCCGTAGGTGGCTTATTTTTTTCAGATCTAGCGTGTGATGCTTGTTGTTTAACCCGGTTAAATGAACAGTTTGCACGCCAGCTCTCACTCCAGCTTCGAGCCCTTTTGGCGTATCGTCCACATAAATACAATCTTCGAGCTTAAACCCCATGTTCATTGCACTGTAAAGGATAAGATCAGGTTCGGGTTTCCAGCTATTGGTATCAAATGCAGAGAAGATTTTCCCTTTAAAAAACGGTAACAACCCGGTCAACTCAAGGCAGCGCTCGATTTTGTCTCTCGGACCATTTGACGCCACGCAGTATTCAACATTGTTTTTATTAAGGTAGTCTAATACATCGAATACCCCATCCATTGGCTGTAACTGCTGTTCAAACAGCAAGTCTAGCTTTTGGCGGTAGACAGGTTCGAGTCGGTCAATAGAAACATTAACCCCTAGCCTTTGCTTCGTCGCTGCTAAGATGTCTGCAAGCTTACCCCCCTCAAAGTGACTGACTGCTTCATCCATCGACAACGACGCGCCAAAATGGTTAAACGCATCGCACAGCGCTTGGCAACACAGCCTCTCGCTATCGACCAAAGTACCGTCACAATCAAAAATTACACATTGAGCTTGAGGCTTTGCCATATCACTACCCTCTTAATTTTCTACGAGAAATAATAAGACAGATAGTGATATTTGAAATGACCAGCTTAACATTTCGCTGGTTTATAAGAGACTTATAATCAGAAGTTTAAGGCGCATCACCATTTACCACGATTTAGGCTAACAGGCCTTTGCTAGCAAGCTAGCCTAAGTGGAATTTAGTCGAGTTTAAAGTGACTACGTATGGGCCTATTTGTGTACCGCTAGCTTTCGATAAACAAGCGACGAGCATTGCTGTTAGCCAAATCTAATTTCACGCATAGCGCGGCAACAAAGTCTTGTTTGCTTAGCTCGTCTTTGACAACGATATCTGAAATCAGTGAAGCATCTTCACTTGCTGTAACGATCGCTGCGGCAACCGCTTCTCCCGCTTTAAAACCTAAATACAAGCTGCATGGCTCAGAGTAAATTATTTGCGAAAGGAACTCTAAAATCAGGTCTTTGTCGGCTTGGCTTTGCCAACGGCGTGCCTGTAACAAGGCAAACATAACGGTTAAACGATGAAAATCAACCAGAAAGATATCGTCTTTACCAAAGACACTCGACTCTGTCGGCATTGGCTCTAATTGATCATATTGGCACGAGGCGGCCTTTTCTTTATACAGTGCTAACCCAGCGATACTCTCTTTTGTTGGGTATTCAACATCGACTTGTTGATAAAGCCATTCATTTTTGATTTCAGCAATCTTAGGTATCGTCATAACGTCGGTTAGACCTGTACTCGCTTAAGGAAGTTAGGCTGAAGCTTACTAGATAACACCTTGACCTCTCAAGTCTTTTAAAACGTGATTCAGTAAAGTATTCAAAAACCTGATATGCTATCAGCACTCTATTTGCATCTTGTCTCTTTAAGCTTGATGTTAGTCATTTTTGAAACGACAGTGTTGGTATTTGCCTTTATCGTTTCTTGATTGCCCTGATACTTGAGCCAAAGATTCGGATACCTAAACAATAGCAAGGATTTAGAATGAAAAAACTGCTCACCGCAATGCTTTTAACCGGACTATTAGCGGGTTGTTCTGACAACGAAGTTGGCGATGTTTCGCTTGGCGTTTTTACATTGAAAGACATTAAGATCGAAAACCTAAAAGATGATGTCGTCACAGGTGTCACCTGCCACATTGCTTCTATTGAAGCGGATTTTAGCCTTGCAGACCCAAGCGACAGCTCTATCTCGTGTCGCCAAACGGGTGATATTACCCCAGAAATGATCGCTCAGATCGATAAGAGTAAATCTGGTGAAGTCGTATTCAAGAAATCGAAAAGTATCTTTTTCAAATCGATGAAGGTTAGACGCATTTACGATGCCGACAATCAGACACTGCTTTACCTCTCATACACGACTAAAGAGACTGACGGCAGCTTCAAGCACAGTTTATCGACCGTGCCGCTTTGGGGAACAAAAGCCTACGGTAGCTTCACCAAAGAAAAATAGCTTAATTAAGTGCCAACCACGTACGGTTGGCACTTTTTTATGTAATAAATATGAAAGCAATCTTAATTTAATGTGATATTATGCGGGAAAATTTCCAACTCCACTTTAAACATGAAGTTTCCCGGACAGCGCAAATCTAAGCACTACTTTCCAACTCACGCCCGTGATCCACTCGTCAATCAGATGAAACAAACACCAAAACTTTACCGCCCAATTGTGGTAGGTGTTGGTCAAACAATCGTTGATATTGAAGCTAGAGTCGATGACGAATTTCTTGCGAAATATGACTTGAGTAAAGGACACTCTCTAGTTTTAGAAGAAGCCAAAGCCGATGCTCTGTACGAAGAGCTTGTCGAACGCGAACTGATCACTCACCAATACCCTGGAGATACGATCGGCAACACGCTTCACAACTACTCTGTGCTCGCAGACAGCAAGTCAGTATTACTTGGCGTTATGTCACGCAATATTGAAGTGGGCTCATTCGCCTACCGTTACCTATGTAGAACCTCTTCTCGTATGAACCTTAACCATTTACAAATGGTTGAAGGCTCAATCGGTCGCTGCTACACACTAATTTCTGAAAACGGTGAACGTACCTTCGCAATTAACGAAGGCCACATGAACCAACTGCGCCCTGACAGCATTCCTGAAGATGTGTTTGATAAAGCTTCGGCTCTTGTGGTTTCTTCATATTTAATGCGCGGTAAACCTGAAGATCCTATGCCTCAAGCTGTTGCTCGTGCGATCGAGATTGCTAAATCGAAGAATGTTCCTGTTGTCCTAACCTTGGGCACAAAATGGGTCATCGAAGGCAATGCAAAGTGGTGGCAAGACTACATTAAGGAAAACATCGCTATCGTCGCGATGAATGAAGAAGAAGGCGAAGCCCTAACAGGTGAAAAAGATCCTCTTCTTGCTGCTGACAAAGCACTCGAATGGGTAGATGTGGTCCTGTGTACCGCTGGTCCAGTTGGTCTTTATATGGCGGGTTACACGGAAGATTCGGTTAAGCGCGAAACAGAATTACCGTTATTGCCGGGTAATATCCCTGAATTCAATAAATACGAGTTCAGCCGCGCAATGCGTAAGTCAGATTGTCAGAATCCAGTAAAAGTGTACTCTCATATTGGTCCTTATCTCGGTGGCCCACTTGAGATCAAAAACACTAACGGCGCTGGTGATGCTGCTCTGTCTGCACTGCTGCATGATATGGCGGCGAACAGTCACCATCAGGTCAATGTACCGAACTCATCAAAACATGACCAGCCGTACCTAACTTACTCTTCACTGTCGCAAATTTGTAAGTACGCAAACCGCGTTAGCTATGAAGTGTTAACTCAGCACTCGCCTCGCCTAGCGCGAGCGCTTCCAGAGAGAGAAGATAGCTTAGAAGAAGCTTACTGGGACAGATAAAACTCAAGAGCCGCTGACTTTAGCGGCTCTTTTATTATTCAGAGTACGGATAGAACACAAGTTCGTCGCCTTCGACCATCATACAATCCATTTTTGCTGCATGGGCCGCCTGAAGGCCAAGTTTGGTATCTTCAAACACAAGGCAATTGGCTGGCACTGTATTCACCATCTCTGCCGCTTGCAGGAAGGTGTCGGGATTTGGTTTGTGATTAGCCACATCCGTAGCGGTAACAACAGCATCTAACTTATCAATGAGTTTTGCTTTGGTCAGTAGTCTGATCGCGCTCTCTCGTTGACTTCCAGTACCAACGGCAAGTTTTTTCTTACCAAAGAAATGGTTAAGAACATTCACCGTACAATCAATCGGTTCACCATGTTCCTCCAGAGAAGAGAACGCATCCATTTTGAACCGCGATACTTCCGTAGGTTCCAACGACATATCATGCTTTTTGTTGACTTCAGCCGCGATCTTATAACTCGGCATTCCGCCCAAACTATGTAGCCATTGCTCGCAAAACGGGAAACCAAAATGCTCAGCGGTTTGCTGCCATGCTTTTAAATGTGCAGGCATGGTGTCAATTATGGTACCATCCATATCAAATATGAGTGCTTGATATTTCTCTACGCTTTCAAACATTTATTTCTCTTTATAACTTAACTTGGAACAATACATCTAGCATACAAAACTAAGACCATAGTCCTAATTGATATATTTGCGAATAGCAACTAACATCACATTAACTACCTATAAATCAAATTGTTTAACAAATAAGGTAATCTCATGAATATCAAAAATAAACTGTATTCATTGGGTGCTGTCGCCATTTTAGGGGTTGTTTCGGTACTATTAACCTCTACTCATTTTGCCCAATCTACCTCAGAACTCAATCACGCAAGTTTATTAGTTGCCAAACTCGAGATTCGACTTCTAAACCTTCGTCGTAATGAAAAAGACTTCCTACTCCGTAAGGATATGAAATATCTCGATAAGTTTAACAAAAATATGGATACTTTTTTGGCGGTTGAGTCTGAGTTATCTACACTATTAACCCAACATTCTTTACCTTCTAGCAGTCAACTTAAACAAGATATTCTTAAGTATCAAACAGGCTTTAATGCTTTAGTTCAGGCGTTTGATCAACGTGGTTTAAAGCCCGAAGAAAAGCTTGTCGGACGTTACAATTCCGAGCTTACCGGAATTAAACCCTCTCTCTCAAGCGACGAACTTGTTGGATTATTCGAGTTTAATAAACAAGTATTGGCAGGTAAATTAGACACGTCTCTAATACCTACAACCGCTTCATCTCTTAAAGCGGCAGCCCAAGCGTATATCGACCAGAGCACACGTATTGGTCTTAAGTACAACGAAGGGTTACTCGGTGATACTCGCAATCTATCCCACACTGTAGAAGAACAATTTAAATCGTTTTCATCTTTACTAAACGACGAAACATCAGCAACAAAAGAGCGGCTCACAACGTTTAAAACTGGTTTCACAACGCTGGTCATTTTGGTTATTTTTGGATTTATCTTTCAAATTTCTCGTACCATCAATCAACAAGTCGCCTCGTTACTTGCGGCAATACAAGAAATCGCACGCACCAATAACGTTTCACTACGCGCAAACTTAGCTAAAGATGATGAGTTAGGTGTTATAGGTAACTACTTTAACCGCCTATTAGACGAGTTCGAAAAGCTTATATCAGGTACTCAGGCTAAGTCTGCAGAGTTGTCTCAAAGTACCTCAAATATGCACAATGAACTACAAAATGTCATTGAGCAATTCCACACTCAAGCAGACCATACCAGCACTATGGCCACTTCTGTTCAAGAGATGGTCTCTACCATCAGTGAAATTTCAGAAAGTACCGCTGTAGCAGTAGAGGGGGTTCAGCAAGCCTCAGTTAACGCTCAAAACGGTCGTAAGGTCGTTGAAACAACCGTTCAAAATATTGATCAGCTTTCATCTATTTTGGGAAGCAGCCAAGAATCGATCAGCGATCTAAACAATCACGTTGATAAGATTGGTGATGCTGTAAACATTATCCAAGAGATCGCCGAGCAGACTAACTTACTCGCTCTTAACGCGGCTATCGAGGCAGCTCGCGCTGGTGAACAAGGTCGTGGTTTTGCAGTGGTTGCTGATGAAGTGCGTGCACTCGCTAGTCGAACTCACCAGTCAACAGAAGAGATCACCAAAGTAGTTACCGCTATTCAGTCTCAAATGTCGCAAGTAGTCACCAATATAGATCAGTGTAATGAGCAAGGTTCTCAAACTCTTGATGCGTCACGCACGCTTGATAGTAGCCTGACTCAAATCATTGATGATATGACCAACATCCAAGCCAACTCTGAACGTATTGCCTCTGCGATTGAAGAACAAGGCATTGTGATGAATCAAGTGAGTGAATCGATTACCGAATTGAACACAATCTCCGAAGGAAATATGGGCTCGGCTCAGCAGTGTCTGAACGAAGTTGACCGTGTCTCTGCACAAGCCACAGATATGGACAACGCTGTCGCTGAGTTCAAAACGTCTTAATCGGCTCAGCTATCGACAAAGCCCTAACCTGTTGGTTAGGGCTTTATTTTTTCTACCGATGAAAATCTCTCTGTCGCGTTTTCATGATACATATCAGCCAAGTACTGGGCGAGTTGGTCACATTCTACATCACTCGGGATATAGATATCGTAAACCCTTCGGCGAATTGAAGTATCTGATTCTTGATACAGTAACCACTCTTCACCTTTTCTTTCTACAGACATCTTATTGCCGAACACATTAAAGAAGAATCTCACGCTTACTCTCCAAATTCTAAATACAAAAAATCCCCTCGCTATTCAGCTAAGGGGATTTTGAAGTTACCAAACGTTACTCGTCATCTAAAGGAATCAATTTGGTATTGCCACCATGTGCCTTCTCTCGTCGACGCTGAACGAATGCGTAGAAGCCCGGAATTAAGAATGTACCTGCTAGTAGCACACACAACAGGCCGCCAATCAACGAAATACCGAGTGAGTTTTGGCTTACATGTCCTGCGCCTGAAGCGAATATCAGCGGGAAAATACCCAAGATAAACGACCACGACGTCATGTTAACGGCTCGGAAACGTAGCTTACCACCTTGAACTGCAGCTTCACCAATAGGGACATCTTTCTCTTCACGCTCTACCTTGGCGAATTCCACAATCAAGATTGCGTTCTTCGCCGCTAGCGCTATGAGTAGGACAAGACCAATTTGGGCATACAAGTTCAGTGGTGTTCCAGTTAAGTTCAGCGCAAGGAAGGAGCCCAGCGTTGCGATCGGAACAACTAATATAATTGCCAATGGTATGGTCCAACTCTCATACTGCGCCACCATAAACAGGTAAATAAAGATAAGCGCGAGAGCAAACGCAAATATCGCTTGGTTTCCGGCAAGTACCTCTTGGTATGCCATGCCAGTCCATTCGTACTGATAGCCCTGTGGCAGCACTTCAGCAGCGACACGTTCCATAGCGGCTATAGCATCACCACTTGAGTAACCAGGAGCAGGTTGACCTTGAATCACGGCACTACGATACATGTTGTATCGCCATGCAACATCTGGTTCAAAGATTTGCTCGTAGCTAACCAGCGTACTTAGCGGAATCATTTCCCCACTCGATGAACGTACATGGAAACGCTCTAGGTCTTCCATACCGCGACGGTGTTCGCCATCTGCCTGCATAGTCACACGGAAGTTCTTACCAAACATGGTGAAATCATTCACATACAAAGAACCTAAGTTACCCTGTAGCGTTTGGAATACACTTGAAAGTGGAATGCCAAGTTGCTGGACTTTCTCTCGGTCAATATCAACATAGTAATGTGGAACATTGGCGCGGAACGTACTAAAGGTAAACGCGATTTCTGGCTGTTTGTTCGCCTCTTCGATCATTTGACCCATGACCATTTCTAGATCGGTTCGGCTTCTACCCAAGCTATCTTCCAAGACGAACTCAAAGCCTGACGCTGCGCCCATACCCGGAACAGCTGGAGCTCCCATCGCAAATACAATCGCTTGAGGTAGCTCGGTCGCCGCAATGGCATTGATACGCTGTCCTATCGCATTGGCAGAGTGCTCACCGTCGAGCGCATTTCGCGTATCCCAATCATGTAGCTTGATAAACAGCGATGCACCATTTGAAGCTGAAGCCCCTGTCATAAATGCATAGCCGTTCGCCACGGTTACACCTTCGACACCTGGCTCATTCTGCACCAACTCTACTAGCTGCTCAGTCACTTCTTCAGTACGAGAAAGAGACGCGGTATCCGGCAGCTGAACGTTAACCAGTAAGATGCCCTTATCTTCTTGAGGAACGAAAGCAGTAGAGGTTGTTTTAGCAAAGAAGCTTACTGCTGCGACGGCCACAATAAAGAAGGTAACTAGTAGCACGCTCTTCTTAACAAGGAAACCGGCCACTTGCCCATAACGAGCGGTGACTTTTTCTAAACCCGCATTAAACGCGGTAAACCAACGAGCTGTGTTGCCACCGCCTTGTTTTAAAACCAGAGAACATAGAGCTGGCGATAGTGTTAACGCATTGATGGATGAGATGACTACAGAAATACAGATCGTTAACGCAAACTGTCTGTACATGATCCCTGTAATGCCCGGCAACATCGCGACTGGCAGGAACACTGCGAGCAAGACTAATGTTGAGGTAATGATTGGCCCTGTTACTTCCTTCATCGCAATCAAAGTTGCCTTTCTTGGACTAATGGAAGGATCCTTGGCCATGGTTGTGTCGACGTTTTCAATCACCAATATGGCGTCATCAACCACAATACCAATGGCCAGAATAAGACCAAACAGGGTTACGGTATTGATGGTGAAGCCGGTGGCTTGCATGATGGCAAAGGTACCAATCAAAGACACTGGAATCGCAACGACTGGAATTAGCGTCGCACGCGCACTTCCCAAGAACAGATAGGTAACCGCAATAACTAGCAAGATGGCTTCGATGAGCGTCTTAACTACACCTTTAATCGATTCCGAGACAAACAGCGTTGTGTCATAACTGGTTTCGTACACCATACCTTCTGGGAAGTTGGTGCTTAGCTTCTCAAGCAGTTCCATGACCGCCGCGCCACTTTCTAATGCGTTGGCATCTGACTGCAGAGAAAGCACGACAATTGAAGCATCTTGACCACGGAACTTACCTGTACCGTCATAGAATTTTTTGCCAAGTTCAACGCGAGCAACATCTTTCAAGTAGACAGTAGAGCCATCACTGTTTGCACGTAAAACGACATTTTCAAATTCATCGACGCTTTCCAAGCGGCCTTTAGTCACTAGGTTAAACTGAACCTCTTGTGCACTACTGTATGGCGCTGCACCTACTCGACCTGCGGCTACCTGAACGTTCTGCTCCGCTAGTGCAGAATAAACGTCACTTGTGGTCAGGTTTAGGTTAGCCATTTTTTCAGGATCTAACCAAACACGCATCGCGTATTCACCACCACCAATAACGTTTACGTTACTGATACCTTTAACGCGTGCCAATTGATCTTTAACGTTTAGGTTGATGTAGTTAATTAGGAACTTGTCATCATACTTACCGTCTGGCGAGTAGAAGTTCAGCACCATCAACATATCTGGTGACTGCTTCTGAACAGTCACACCAACCATACGCACTTCTTGCGGTAGCTTAGACTCAATCTGCGACACTCGGTTTTGTACGTTAACCTGAGCCATGTCAGGATCAGTACCAACGTCAAAGGTCACATTTAAGCTGTAAGAACCGTCATTAGCGCTTTTTGACGACATGTAGATCATGTTCTCAACGCCGTTGACGGAGGTTTCTATGGGATCAGCAATGGCCTGCTCAACAACCTCTGCACTAGCACCTGTATAGTAGGCTGAAACGTTAACCGACGGAGGGCTGATTTTCGGGTACTCAGCAACTGGTAAGATCATCAAAGAGATCGCACCTGCTAGCGTGAGTATGATTGATATGACCAGCGCGAACTTAGGACGCTGGATAAAGAAGCGACTTAACATTTAGACCTCGTTATTCAGCTGCCGGTTTTTCGTCAAAACGTACAGGAACGCCATTTCGGATACGTTGTAGACCTTGGGTTATCACCTGTTCATCAGCGCTAACGCCACTTTGAACAATAATGCCCTGCTCTAGTTGGCGACCAAGCTCTACGTTTCTTCGCTCTGCCACATTTCCTTCTGCAACAACCATAACGAAATTGCCTTCAAGGTCGGTTTGGACAGCACGCCGCGGAACAATCACCACATCCTGTGCCTCTTTCTCACGTAGTTCCACACGAATATGCTGCCCAGGTAACAGACGATATTCAGGGTTATCAACGACCGCGCGCATCGCGAGTGTGCCTGTGTTGACGTCGATACGGTTACCTAAGAAATCGAGCCTTCCCAAGTGTTCAAAAGGTTGTCCGTTTTCTAAGACGACTTGCACCTCAACCAGATCTACATCGCCTTCGCCTTTGACTCTATCCATACCGAGTTCGAGACGCTCACGCTCACTCACACTAAAGCTGGTGTGGATTGGGTCTAAGCTAACCAGAGTGGTAAGAATTCCTGACTGCGGGGAAACGAGATCACCAGTACTCACTTTACTTTGTGCAATTCGGCCTGAAAATGGGGCTTTGATTTGAGTATAAGAAAGGTTGACTTCAGCCAAATGCATTTGCGCTTTGCCCGCTTCCAATTGCGCTTTAGCACCAAGGAGCGCCGCATTTAGGTTATCGAATTCAGATTGGGAAATACTGCCTTTCGGTAGCAGGTTTTCACCGCGCTTGAAGTCTAGTTCCGCTTTTTTAAGATTCGCTCTCGCTTGAGCAAGCTCTGCTTTAGCGCTGGCTAGTTGCGCTTCAAAAGAAGACGGCTCAATCGTGTAGAGCAGCTGACCTGCTTCGACCATTTGCCCTTCTTCAAAATGGCGAGACTTAAGATAGCCAGTCACCTGCGCGGTGATGTTGGTATCTTCAACCGCCTCGACACGGCCAATGTAAGATTTACTTTGTTGATGAGAAGTGAATTTCGCTTGCTCGGCGACAACCAATTGTGGCGGAGCTTGATTTTGTCCTTTTGTAGTTTCGCCGCATCCTACGAGAAAAAGCGCACTACTGAGCGCTGTGAAGAGAATTGTTTTTTTCATGAATAAACCGTTAGGTAATTAAAAATGGGCTTATCTAAAACTACCTAACGGCCACAAAGCAAATGTCCGAGAATTATCAGGGAAACAACCTTATTTGTTTCAACCTGTTACAACATCTAACTTAGTGTGAGATTCGACACTGTTTGCCAGGTCCTTTCCCGATTTCCATGTATAGACTAACTCTGGAACTTGATTTCCACACGGCGCATTCCACAAGCGCTCGATATGGCAGTCGCCGCCAAGGTGTTCGTAGAAGTCTACAGCTTGTTTGTTGTCTTTCATTACTTCAAGGTATACACCGTTATCAGGAAAGTATTGTGCGATCCACTTCGCCATTTCTGAAAGCAGTTTGACACCTAACCCGCGTCCTCTATATGAAGGGTCTACATGCAATGCATCAATAATGGTGCCTTTCTCAAAGTCGTGGTTACCGAATGCGCAAATAAAACCACACAGTAAACCACCTTCTTCGATAAGAAGAACATGTTGGTTGAAGGGAGGATTGATAAGACGTGTTTGCCAAATAGCCATTCTTTCATCGAGCACTTCGTTCTCTAGAAAGTCTTTGCCCAAAATACCTTGGTAGAACAGCTTCCAGCTCTGTGCATGCAGAGTAGCAATGCGCTCATAGTCGCTATATTCAGCTACTTTTAATTCCATTTATAGTTCCTTATTACTTCCTGTAAGGATTGCTTACCTCTTCATACTATAAAACATTTAACTAAAAGCCAAACATTCTGAAACTAGTTACGCAAGAAATTGAATAATTATCTAGCCAAACTAACGATTACAAACTTAGTTACATATTCGATGCACTAAAGGCGTGAGTTAGACATCAAACTCCTTAATTCCGTTTGACTTACAGTTGTACGCTGATATTCTAGCGCACAACTGTTAGCTGAAAGGAAATCACCATGTCGGGCTCTAGCAAACCACCTCTGATTTGGTTAAATGTATTTATCTTCTTATCCTCTTTTATCGTCGCTGTTGCTGTCGTGCCCTGGTATGGCATGACCTCGGGTTACGGCGTCGAACACCTCATTTGGTTTTTAGTCGCGTTCTCTTTCTGTAACCTTTCAATCACGGCGGGTTATCATCGCCTTTGGTCGCACAAAACCTATGAAGCTCACTGGTCTTTGCGCTTCCTTTTCGCTTTAGGTGGCGCCTTTGCACTCCAAAACAGTGCGCTGCATTGGAGCTCAGATCATCGCATTCACCACAAGCATGTCGATAACAACGACAAAGATCCATATTCAGCAAAACGTGGATTTTGGTTTTCCCATATTGGCTGGATGTTGCGTGAGTACAATGCCAATACTTTTGAAAACTACAGTAACTGCCGTGATTTACAGAAAGACAAAATCGTTATGTGGCAACACAAGTATTATGTACCTTTAGCCATTGCGACTAACTTTGGTATCCCTATCGCGCTTGGATTATTGCACGGCGATATCTTAGGTATGCTGCTAGTTGTTGGCGTTTTGCGGTTGGTACTTAGCCATCACTCGACGTTTTTCATTAACTCTTTGGCGCACATCTGGGGAAGCCAGCCATACACGGACAAGAATACCGCTCGTGATAACGCTGTGCTTGCTGTGTTTACTTTCGGCGAGGGTTACCACAACTACCACCATATCTTTGAGAACGACTATCGCAACGGCATCTACTGGTGGCAGTACGATCCTACCAAATGGTTGATCAAATCTTGCTCTTGGCTAGGTCTAACAAAGAAGCTTCGCGTTACGCCTAAGCTGATCATCGAAAAAGCCAAAGCTAAACAATCCCTCAGCACCGCATCGCGTAACATTAGTAAACTACCTAACGCTGCGCTGCTTAACGAAGCGTTGAATAAAGAGTTTGAAGCGCTGATGGGTAAGATGTCTGATTACTACGAAGTGAAGAAACAGGTGCTAGAGGCAAAGAAAAACGACCTCGCCAAGAAGTATGAGAAATCGCTACTTAAACTTCGCTATCAGCAAATGAAGCAAGAACTTGCTACGCAAAGAAAAAGTTGGGAAAGCATGGTTGCCCAATACGCCTAACATTAAAAAACGGAAGCCGAGGCTTCCGTTTTTACATCTTCAATTGGAATTCAATACAATCGATCGAAGTGCCGTGCAACTCCGCATAATCTTGAACAACCTTCACTGGCTGGAAGCCATTATTGGTCAGCACTTTCTGCGATGCTGGATTTTCTAGTGCAGCGTAAGCGATAACCTTTTTTATTCCTTTCTGTTCGACTAGTTTCCTCACTTCAGAAACCGCCCACTTAGCCACACCTTGATTCGTTGACGCTTTGCCAACTCGATACCCCAAATGAGCACTGCGACGCACCGAGTCAAGGTTAGTCAGATTGATCCTGCCGATGATTTGGTCATCAAAACTTTTAATAAGCAGCGGGATCATTTCATTGCATTGATAGTCGAGTAAGAACTCACGGATATGTTGCTGCACACCTTGTATCGAATAGAAACCCTCTTCGCGTGGCGGGATAAATTCTTCAAACCAAGCTTTGTTGTCTAGTTCAAACTCCAGCAAGGCTTCAGCATCTTTTAATGTAATGAGTGCCAGTTTCACTAACGAGTTCCTTGTTATTGCTCCTTGATAAAAGAGCTCTGTTGTCATCAACCAGAGCCCTCTTTATTTTGCTATTTTCTTTTGCCACGATTGGCGTGAATCTTAAGCTTCGCCTTCATTTTGCGCTTGTCTGAATTACGACCTCTACGACGTGGCGATTTTTCTGGTTCGATTTCTTCGATCAAGCTCGGCTCAAAGCCTTGGAGCCATTCTTGAGGCAGTTTACTGTCGAGTAAGCGTTCTATTGCTTCGAGTAGGTACTCTTCATCACGGCTCATTAACGATACCGCGAATCCTTCTTTTCCAGCGCGGCCAGTTCGACCGATACGATGAACGTAGTCTTCCGCTTTGTAGGGCATATCGAAGTTAACAACCTGCTCAAGCTGCTGAATATCAAGTCCACGAGCGGCTACATCGGTGGCAATAAGTGCTCGAACTTGACCTGACTTAAAGTCATCCAGTGCTTTCTGGCGTGCTCCTTGGCTTTTATCACCATTAATCGAAGCCGCTTTGATGCCGTCAAGTTTAAGCTCTTTCGCCAATGCATCACTCCCTTGCTTGGTTTTAGTAAACACCAACACTTGTTGCCAGTTTCTTGAGCCAATTAAGTACGCTAATAGTTCCGCTTTGCGCTTTTTATCAACCGGATACACCATCTGCTTTACTGTTTCAGCGGTACTGTTGGAAGGGGTTACTTGAACTTCTACCGGCTCATTGAGCATTTTATAGGCGATGGTTTTGATTCGTTTATCAAAGGTTGCAGAAAAGAACAGAGTTTGACGATCTTCATTGCAGCGCTTAAGGATGCGTTTGATATCCGGCATAAAGCCCATATCCAACATTCGGTCTGCTTCATCCAGTACCAAGTATTGCGTTTTGAACAGGTTGATGTTTTTGCAGAACATATGATCGAGCAGACGCCCGGGTGTAGCAATCAGAATATCGCAACCCTCGCTTAGGTTACGAGTTTGTACGTTCATGCTTGTACCACCGTAGGCAGTGACGATTTTTATTGTCGTTTCTTGTGCATATTGCACTAAGTTATCGTACACCTGTTGAGCTAACTCACGGGTAGGGACAAGGACCAGAGCGAGAACATCGTTACTTTGAGGATCGCGCTTCACATCAGACGCAAGCAGCTTATGCAAAATAGGCAGACCAAACGCCGCAGTTTTACCCGTTCCGGTCTGAGCACCAGCAAGGACATCTGCACCCTCAAGAACATGTGGAATAGCCTGAGCCTGTACTTCGGTTGGTTGGCTAAAACCGAGTTTTTCAGTGGTTTGGGTAAGTGTTGAGCAAAGCCCTAGTGCTTCAAATTGTGTCGACATGCGCGTAACCTTTAATTGCAAGGCGGACGATTCTATCAAAAACTTTTGCTCGCAGTTAGCACATCAGGGTAGAAGGTGGAAAATGTCTCTACCAAGTGGTCATAATTTCGCTCAATATGTGGAAAACAGTCACTTAACCGCGACATTCTCGGAGATCGAGCAGACATTCGTTGCAACGCATATTCAATATTGTCTAGATGTTGATAAGACTCCAACCAGCGTCCCTGCCACATCGCAGTGGAGACACGTAAAAACCGTTCTGGTAGTTCATTGTGGCTGTCGAGAGACACCCGATGCTCTGCTTGTTGGCAAAACTCATTCAGCGAGTTTGAGTGGAACTGACTCCACTGCTTCGCTAAGCAGTGGTCCCAAAACATATCTAAAGCGATACCGGAAAAACGCCTTACTCCATTGGGAAATAAGCTTTTTACTTCGAGAACTTGCTCATGATGGTCTGTGAATGAATCGACATATCGGTGCAGGCGCACGCCTTGGGAAACATTGTTAGGGAACTGAGACTCAGGATTACCTTTTACAAAGTCACCTAATAAGTTGCCAAGTAAGTTCGAGTCGCAATGATCTGCAATGTGTAAGTGGGCGAGATAGTTCAATCGAATAGCCTTGCAATAATGTCTACCTCTTCAATAAAAGCACAAAGCCAGCGCGAATGCACTGGCTCTTTCTGTTGGCTACATTAGTAGCAATATCATCGTTGAAGAATTGTTATTTGAAGATTTCTTCTGCGAGTTCTTCAATTGACTGCTCATAGTCTGAGAGCTCAAAGCCAATTTCCATCGCATCTAATAGCTCAAGGCATTCTTCATTTACTGATTGGTCACTCATTCTGACCTCCTTAATAAAAACACTTCTTAAGACCCATAAACAAGTCTCTACTTGAATATGTGGTTCTATTGTTCCTTTTTAAACCACTTATATGACAGTTTTTTGAAAGGGAAAAGTAAATTGTGGCCACGATTTGAAACCAATCCCAAGTAAACGATTACGTCGTGGGCAATTCCCATTCTGTACACCATTATTTACAGAAATGGTAATTTAACTGTACAAAAAGCTTGATCCCGTTTGAATTATTTTACACAATCGCACTTATGGTAGTTATAAACACCATATTTTGAATATTTATTAGCCTATACAGCTACAAAAGCACATTAAAACGTAAAGATTATTATACAATGACAAAATCAAAGGTATTGGGTAGTACTTTGATCATTGCAGGCACCACCATTGGTGCAGGCATGCTGGCACTGCCACTCGCATCCGCCGGAATCGGTTTCTCTACATCTCTAATGATCATGATCGCATTGTGGGCCTTAATGGCTTACACCGCGCTGTTAATGATTGAAGTCCACCAGCATGCTGAACAAGATGCGACCTTGCATACGTTAGCCAAGCAGTTTCTTGGCACCAAAGGCAAGTGGGTCGCGAGTTTTGCCATGATGTTCTTATTCTATGCCCTGTGTGCTGCGTACATTGCTGGTGGCGGTGCTCAATTTGCTGAGCGTATTGCCGGTTTCACCAACATAGAAGTTTCGAACACGACATCTACTTTAGTTTTCACCCTCATCGTTGCGTCTGTTGTGACTATTGGCACCGCTACGGTAGATAAAGTGAACAGAGTGCTATTTTTGGTTAAGATTGTCGCCATGGCGATGGTACTCACTTTCTTAGCGCCAAACGTCACAGAGTCTTACCTTTTGAGCATGCCTGTAGAACAAGGATTGGTCATCGCAGCCATTCCTGTGATCTTTACTTCATTTGGATTCCACGGCAGCATTCCTGCCATTGTGAATTACCTTGATGGTCATACCCCTTCACTACGTAAAGCGATTTTGGTCGGTTCTGCTATCCCTCTAATTATTTATGTATTTTGGCAAGTGGTAACGCTTGGCGTTGTTAACCAATCTACGTTGCTTGAAAACCAAGGTCTTAGTGCATTAATTTCAACGCTTGCAACAACAGTGCACGCTTCTAACCTAGGCCAAACTATTGGTATTTTCGCCGACTTAGCCCTACTGACCTCTTTCTTGGGTGTAAGTTTAGGCTTGTTTGAATTCTTAGGTGATACCCTGAAGAAGCAGGGAAAAGGCAACTCACGCGCTCTGGTTGGTATAATTACTTTCCTTCCTCCAATGGGATTTGCTCTCTTCTACCCGCAGGGCTTTATCATGGCGCTTGGTTATGCCGCTATTGCACTTGTCGTTCTCGCAATCTTTTTACCAATATTGATGGTAAAGAAGGCACGCGCTCAATCTGATTCAGAGCACTATCAGGTGCTTGGTGGTAATCTAGGTCTCGCGGTTGGAAGTACTGTGGGCGTCCTGATCATCGGCGCACAGATTCTTATCACAGCAGGTTTCCTACCCGCTTTAGGATAACCCTTGTCAGTACAACCAAGAAATCATACAAAGACGCCTATATTGGCGTCTTTTTTTGATCCCTTTTCAGCGAATATGGATAAAACTTGTATCTATTTGGTAATTTTTTACTGCTTAACCCGTTCTTATTAATCGATAACGAAAACAATCGATGAGGTTGATATGAAAGTGAAGTTTAAGTTTGTCCTATCCGCTCTCGCAGCCGTAGCTGCCCTTGCCTCTTTTGTAGGTACCGCAGAAAGTGACATGCAAAAAAACACAACTTCAAAAGGATACGAAGTTGCCACACTCGCAGGAGGCTGTTTTTGGTGTACAGAGTCAGACCTAGAAAAGTTTAATGGCGTATTGGACGTTGTTTCTGGGTATTCAGGTGGCGATTTACAAAACCCAACCTATAAGCAAGTATCGTCAGGAAAATCCGGCCATATTGAAGTCATAGAAGTAAAATATGATCCAAAAGCGGTTAGCTATGAACAGATTCTCGACCAGTTCTTCCGCCATATCGATCCTACGGACAATAAAGGTTCATTTGTCGACCGCGGGCGTCACTATCGACCTGCGATCTTTTATCATAACGATGAACAAAAAATGATCGCTGAGCAGTTTATGGCAGAGATCGATGCATTAGGTATCTTCAAGAAACCATTAAAAACAGAACTGATTAAATTCGAAAAGTTCTGGCCGGCAGAGAACTACCACCAAGACTATTACAAGCGTAATAAAGTTCGTTACAACTACTATCGATATGCTTCGGGTCGTGACCAGTATCTTGATGAAATCTTTGGTGATGATCGCGAAGAAAATCCAGTGACATTACGTCAATTGATTGATGAGAAAAATGCTGTCGCCAACATCAAAGCTTACAATAAGCCTTCAGATAAGCAGATCAAGGCGAAGCTGACGGACTTACAGTACTATGTCACTCAAAAGGAAGGGACAGAGCGTGCCTTCAACAATGAATATTGGGATAACAAAGAAGCGGGTATTTACGTCGATATCGTTTCTGGAGAACCACTATTCTCGTCGACAGATAAATATAAGTCAGGTACGGGTTGGCCGAGTTTTACCAAGCCGATTAATGATGGTTACATTGTCACTAAAACAGACTATCACCTGCTTTATCCGAGAACTGAAGTAAGAAGCCGCTTTGCTGATTCACACTTGGGTCATGTATTTAAAGACGGCCCTGCACCAACAGGCCTGCGCTACTGTATGAACTCTGCAGCGATGAAGTTTATCCCTGTTTCTGAGTTAGAAAAAGAAGGCTACGCAGAGTACCTATACTTATTCGACAGTTAATCCATCCAAACGTCGACCAAGGAGCCAATTCCCATCCGGATTGGCTCTTTTCTTATCTAGTCTTACATCAAAGTTATTGATTATTTTTTCTGTTTTTATGCAATTTATTTGCTCGATACCCTTTCTCCTATTTGTGAAGACAAGGAGAATCACAATGAGTTTAAATATCAAAGCAGTTACATTAGGAGTACTCGCGGCTACCTTAGGCGTTACCAGTGCTCATGCAAACGCTAACGAGCAGTACTATGATTTTGGTTTTGTCGGAGCGAGCGGCACTTTCGGCCAATCTGTATTTACTGACGGTGATAAGGGACAAGCCTCTGCAGAGCCGAACCTGTTTTATAACGGCAAATATGGCTTTGTTGATGGCAGCTTAGTTAACGTTTCCGTGTTGCCGTATCTTGGTATTTCAGGTCAATGGCGATTTTCAGAAGTATCCAACGATTTTGATGAGCTTCCAAGTGGAGTTCAAGATCGTGATGGCAATGGTGAGCTTGGTGTAACCATTGGTACGGTAGGTGCACGATTAACCTTTCTTCACGATGTCACAAGTGAACACAAAGGTTATGAAGTTCAACTTCATCTAGGTAGAACGCTAGATTTGCCCTTTGATAACTTAACGTTAACCCCATACATTGAAGTTGACTACCGTGACAAGAAACTCTCACAGCACCTTTACAATGTTAGCGCTATTGAAGCGAGTCAGTCTCGATTCAGTGCATTTGAAGCGAAGCAATCTTGGGTTTATCAAGCGGGCTTGATTGGTATCTATACCCTTACACCAGATTGGCTTGGCTTGGCTAAACTAGAGCTACAACATCACGACTCAAATAGCCCGCTCGTGCAGCGCGACTTAGGTTGGGTAGCAAGTCTTGGCGTCGTCTATAAGTTTACTGATTAACGGCTAACAAATCTTAATGAAGAAAAAATAAAAACCCAGTGGCTCTTCGCCTACTGGGGTTTTAACTATTGCGGCTTTTATTTCATAACTCGGGCTTTGAAGTTACGACCTTTCATTTTACCGGTCTGAAGCTGTTTAAGGGCAGCTTTAACAATGTCATGTTCAACGGCGACATAAGAGACCATTGGTAAAATGTTGATCTTACCAAACTTCTTACCATCCAGCCCCGCTTGCTTTGTTAGAGCTCCCAAGATGTCCCCTGCGCGTACTTTCTGCTTTTTGCCACCCAGGATTTGTATGGTTTGCATCTTAGGATAAAAAGGACGCTCAACTGGCTTTTCAGGCAGTTGTGAAGGCGTAATCACAATATCCATGTACTCATCGATACGAGCCACACGATACTCTTCTTTCTCACTATAGAAACTAAACGCCACCCCTTTTGAACCTGCGCGACCTGTACGGCCAATACGGTGAACATGCACCTCTGGATCGCGAGATAGCTCAAAGTTAAATACGGCATCAAGGTTGTCAACGTCCAAGCCACGCGCCGCAACGTCCGTCGCGACCAGAATTGAAATACTTTTGTTGGCAAACATGGTTAACGCTTGTTCGCGTTCACGTTGCTCCATATCACCATGCAACTCAACCACGCTAAAGCCTCGATGGCTTAACTCATCAGTCACGTTCTGAACTTCTTTCTTAGTGTTACAGAACACTACTGAAGATTCAGGCTTATGAGTCAGCAGCAATGTTTCCAGCGCATCATCGCGTACTTCAGTTGTGTCTAGCTTGTAGAATCGCTGCTCGATGGTACTCTTTTGATGAGTCGATTCTACTTTCACCATTTCTGGGTTAACCATCACCTTGGCAGAAAGTGATTCAATATTGTCAGGGAACGTCGCACTAAATAGCAGTGTTTGGCGCTTAGTTGGTGCCACTTCAATGATGGTATCAATCGCTTCTTCAAAACCCATCTCAAGCATTCGGTCAGCTTCATCAAGCACGAGCGTATTGAGTTCATCAAGACTAATACGCCCTTTTGACATATGGTCTAGAATACGACCTGGCGTGCCCACCAAAATATGTGCGCCATGCTCCAGCGAGCCAATCTGAGGCCCCATTGGCATACCGCCACATAGGGTCAGAACCTTAATGTTGTGAATGCCACGCGCTAAGGTACGAATCTCTTTCGCCACTTGGTCGGCAAGCTCACGAGTTGGACAAAGAACCAAGGTCTGAACCCGGAATCGTTGCACGTTTAGGTTGCTCAATAAGCCCAATGAAAACGTCGCTGTCTTACCTGAACCTGTTTTTCCCTGACCAATCACATCTTTGCCTGCCAATACCATTGGTAAAGCCTGCTGCTGAATAGGCGTCATTTGGGTGTAGCCTAAGCTGTCGAGTGTTTCTAGCAGTTCGCTACGAAGACCAAGCGTCTTAAATGAAGTTGTCACAATATTAACCTTAGTGGTTTATCGAAAGTGTCTTACTCTCGATCTAAAAAGTAAAAACCGCCTCAATAGAAGCGGTTTTGAATAAGCCGATAATCTAATCGCTGCCCTATCGAATCCCGTGAAGAAACTCGTGTCTTGTCGCCGGATTAGATTTAAAAATTCCGCCTAAAGCGGTCGTGGTTGTTTCGCTGGTCGCATCCATAACGCCACGCGACTTAACGCAGTAATGCGTTGCATCGATTGTTACCGCCACATCATCTGATTCTAGAAGCGTTTGTAGGGCAACCAAAATCTGCTGCGTCATGCGCTCTTGAACTTGTGGGCGCTGAGCAAAAAAGCGAACAATGCGATTAATTTTCGAAAGACCGATGATCTTACCACGAGGAATGTAAGCGACCGCCGCTCGCCCATCAATCGTTACAAGGTGATGCTCACAGGTACTTGTCACGGTAATATCTTTAACGCGAACCATTTCGCTCACGTCCATTTTGTTTTCGATCACCGTGATTTTCGGGAAGTTTGAATAGTCTAAACCAGAGAAGATTTCATCTACATACATCTTCGCGATACGATGCGGTGTTTCTTCAAGACTGTCATCGGTAAGGTCAAGCTCTAGCAGAGAGAGAATTTCACGCATATGGTGCTGAATTTTCTCTTTTTTCTCTTCTCGATTGAACTGATTAGGAGCCATTGGCGTCTCTAATCCTCGACGTTCTAGCGCATCTTTTACCAACTTTGCGGATTCGCTAAGACCTGACATACCACTTCCTCTCATTTACCCCTTTAGGATGGCTGACAAGGATACTCGGATTTTTGAATAATTACACCCATATTTTATCGGAGGTCATTATTGCACAAGGCTTTCTGTGGTAGAGTGATCTGATTACCTTACAATAATAAAGAGTAGGATTATTTATGGGATGCTGTGACGCACCTGGCTTGATGCCAATCGAAGAAGCGATGGATAAAATGCTGTCGCCAATCAAACCTATCCAAACGACCTTGCAACTCCCACTTGCTGAAGCTATTGGTTTTGTCTTAGCAGAAGACATTCTTTCTCCTATTTTTGTCCCTCCTTTTGATAATTCAGCAATGGATGGCTACGCGCTTCGCCTAGCGGATCTAGCACAAAACAATATTATGCCACTGGCTGGAAAGTCTTTTGCAGGTCAACCGTTTGATGGTGAATGGCCGCAAGGAACATGTATTCGCATTATGACCGGAGCAAAGATTCCAGACGGTTGTGATGCAGTAATTATGCAAGAAAATACTGAAGTACTCGAGCAAGGAATCCAGTTCAATCAAAGCGACGTAAAACCGCAAAACAACATCCGACCTATGGGTGACGATATCAAGCAAGGTGATGTTGTGCTTAACAAAGGCGCTCGTCTCACCTCTCGTGATATTCCTATGATTGCCACTTTGGGCATCAGCCATGTGACCGTTGTGCGTAAACCGCGCGTTGCCTTTTTCTCCACGGGTGATGAGCTGAAACCACTGGGTGAACCATTAGCTGAAGGTCAGATCTACGACAGTAACCGTTACGGTATTAAGCCACTGATTGAAAACTTTGGTTGTGAAGCTATTGATCTTGGGATTATTCCTGATTGTCCAGAAACCCTCAAAGCGACGTTTGAAAAAGCTCAAACTCTCGCGGATGTGGTGGTGACTTCGGGCGGTGTCAGCGTCGGTGAAGCCGATTACACGAAAGACATTCTTGAAGAACTTGGGCAAATCGGTTTTTGGAAACTGGCGATTAAACCGGGTAAACCTTT
Organism: Vibrio sp. SCP2; assembly: GCF_059295395.1. Classification (NCBI taxonomy): domain Bacteria; kingdom Pseudomonadati; phylum Pseudomonadota; class Gammaproteobacteria; order Vibrionales; family Vibrionaceae; genus Vibrio; species Vibrio sp. SCP2. The sequence continues at coordinate 239,769 of NZ_JCAFVV010000001.1, forward strand.
CGCCTTTGGTAAACTTTCTACTTCTTGGTTCTGCGGTTTGCCTGGTAACCCAGTATCAGCCGTATTAACCATGTATGTGCTAGTACAGCCACTACTGGCTAAATTAGCTGGGCATACTGAGTGGGCAGCGCCTGAATCTATTCCGGCGACGACACGCAGCGCATTTAAAAAAGCACCAGGTCGTACAGACTATCAACGTGGCATCTACTCAATCGAAGATGGCAAATTTGTTGTCGAAACCACAGGCAACCAAAGTTCAGGCGCATTCCGTTCCATGAGCTTAGCCAACTGTTTTGTCGTTCTTGAACGAGAACGTGGCCGTGTTGAAGTCGGTGAGACAGTCAGCATTCAGCTATTCAACCCGACCCTATACTAGAGGTGACGTTTGGAGATCTTATCTGATCAAGAAATGCTGCGATACAACCGTCAAATCATTCTTAAGCAGTTTGACTTTGACGGTCAAGAAGCATTGAAACAAGCCTCAGTGTTGATATTGGGAGCTGGCGGCTTGGGCTGCGCCTCTAGTCAGTACTTGGCAACAGCAGGCATCGGAAAACTCACCCTGATCGATGATGATGTAGTTGAGCTATCTAACCTTCAACGACAAGTATTGCATCATGATGCTGATGTTGGGACTAAGAAGGTTTTATCTGCGTCTAATTCGCTCAAACAGCTGAACCCACACCTTCAAGTTGAAACGATCGATAAAAGGCTAACTGATAAAGAGCTTTCCGCACTGATAGCAAATCACAGCTTAGTGCTCGATGCCTCAGATAATGTTGAAACCAGAAATCAACTTAACAAGCTTTGCTATGCTCTAAAAAGACCTTTGGTATCTGGTGCTGCTATCCGAATGGAAGGTCAAGTCAGTGTCTTTACCTACCAAGAAGACAGCCAGCCATGCTATCAATGTTTAAGTGCTCTGTTTGGTAACGCAGCCCTAAGTTGTGTTGAGGCCGGGGTTATGTCTCCTGTCGTTGGTATCATTGGCGCGGTGCAAGCTATGGAAGCGATCAAGGTGATTGCCAAGTATGGAACGCCAAAACAAGGTAAGCTCCTTATGCTTGATGCAATGAGCATGTCTTGGCGTGAAATGAACTTAATGAAAATGCCAAACTGCCCCGTTTGTGGTTAACTTTTCTAAGCAGTAAGGAACAATGACTTGTTGATGAATAATCCCAAAATTTTCCTTGCTGCTTTAATAGCCCTATCACTCGTTCTTGCTTTACTCCTCTTCCTTCTGCCACCAACTCAAAATAAATCCATTCATGGTGTTGTCGTATCTCAGACAATCACTCAATCTTTAGATGGTCAACGTCGCTATCTAAGTGTTCAGTTAGACACAGGCAACACCGTTCTCGTTACCGCCCCAACCTCTTCTGTATGCCCTGAAGGTTCAGGTATTACCTTGCTCATAGAGGAGAACACATTTGGCAAGACTAGTAGCTATCGCTTTTCATCTTGCCTACCTAGATATGAGTAAAGTGGCACACATATTAGATAAATAGTAAATAGCGTATAAGCTTACATAGATACCAGTGGGTCATTAAGCACACTATACGGGCAGGGACGCTTATGTTTAATCTTACTATTGCCAATAAAATACGCCTTGGTTTTGCCGTCTGTCTTTTGTTTTTCCTCGTGGCGATTCTCTATAGCTATAAGGGTATGGTTACGGCTGCACATAACTTTGAACATTATGGCGAACTCTCGACCGAAACTGCTTTAGCTGGGGAAATCCAAGCTAACTTTCTCAAAGTCCGTCTAAGTGCGCTCCAGTACGCCAATACACTGTCTCAACAGCAGCTCTCTATTTACGAAAATCGCCTCGCTAAATTGCGCAAAATGGTCTCTGATGACTTAAAAGCCACCACAGACCCTCTACGTAAAAAACATTTAGAAACCGTGTTCAAAGAGGTCAATTTATTTGACGAATCATTTCAAATCGTTAAGCAATCAACTGAGGCAGTAGAACATAAAGTTTATGTTGAAATGGTCGAGTTGGAGAAAAAGGCCATTTACGATCTAGAGCAGATGATTGAAGCTGCACACGATACGTCTAATGCAGATATTGAATACTATTCATCTTTGATTATGGAGAAGTTCTTGCTCGCCAATATCGCAGTATTGAACTATCTGCACAATGAGAAAGCAGAAGTTGCTGCTGAAGTGAGAAACTATTTTGGTTCCGAGTTGCCCGCACTTGAAGATAAGTTCCGCAACTACATCACCAGTAGTAGAGATACTGAATTGCTAAATGAATTCCTTGAACAACGTATTGCCTACGCTACGGGGTTTGAAGAGGTTGTTAAACTTAGAGAAACACAACATATTGCCGAAAAAGAAATGTTGGCGCTTGGGCTTGATATCTCTAAAGAACTAGAGCTGATTAAATTAGAATCTGTCGAAGAGCAACACGTGCTTTCTAACGACCTGTTGGAAGCAAAAAATGACACTATAGAAATTATCATCTCGCTGGCGATCCTTGCGTTCATTGTCGGGATAGTCACTGCTCTTGCTATTACCCGCTCAATCCGTATTGGGATAGATAAAGTCAAACAAATCTCTTCTCAGCTCGCAGAAGGTGATCTTTCTAATGATGTCGAAGTTAAAGGCAAAGACGAAATTGCAGAGCTTCTCAAAAACATGCGCACCACGATTCTTTCGTTGCGTGATATTGTCGGAAAGGTAAACGACTCTTGTATTAAAGTCGGTCAGATGTCAGAAGAGCTTTCGGCTATAACCCACACCACCAATCAATCATCTAACCAGCTTAGCCATGAAATGGAACAGATTTCGTCTTCTGTTCAGCAACTTTCAACTAGCACTACTGAAATTTCACAAAGTGCCTCAGACGCTGCCTCATTTACTCAATCAGCGACAACCAACGTTAACAACAGCCTCAATGAAGTCGAGAGCACACTAGAAGCAATAGAAAACGCCGAGAAAGCGATGAAAATTGGGTCAACTCAAGTAGGCGAACTGTACGATGAATCGATGAATATCGGTAGTATTTTGGAAGTGATACAAGGCGTAGCAGAGCAAACCAATCTACTTGCCCTCAATGCAGCAATCGAGGCAGCGCGCGCAGGTGATCAAGGTCGAGGCTTCGCGGTGGTCGCCGATGAAGTACGTTCGTTGGCGAAAAGGACTCAAGAAGCAACAGGTCAGATAGATTCTATGATTCATTCACTGCAATCTGGCGCTGACTCTGCAAGGCAATCCATTGATTCAAGTCACGATACCGTAACCAAGGCAGCGGTACAGGCTAAATCAGCATCAGAGAATATTTCCGCAATACACAGCACTATTGATGAACTCGGTGACACTAACACGCAAATCGCTGCCGCTGTGGAAGAACAGTGTATGGTGACGACGACGGTTAGCGAGAATATTACCGAAACCTACAATATCACGCGGGAAAACAGCGAGACGGTCAAGCATGTCGCTGACTCAGCCCAAGAGCTTGCAGAAGTTGCACAGTATCTCGATTTGCAGATGAAGCGATTTAAAATCGCTTAGCGTACAACTCAGTTTCAAGGTCTACACGGTTGCTTGTCATCGAGTGGTCGTGTAGCTTAATCCTTATATCTTTCAAAAACATAAGGATAGCCAATGTCACCGCTGATCACCCCTACTGATCTCAATAAGTTAATGGACGACGACAATCTAGTTATTTTAGATGCCAGCATTGATTTTCAGATTCCAGGCGAAGTAGAAAAAGACAAAACGAACCTAATTCCAAACAGCCTAAGATTCGATTACGACCACGAGTTTTGCGATCCAAACGCTTCCTTACCTCATATGATGCCAAGTGAAAAGCGGTTTAATAGTTTGGCGCAAGATCTGGGGATTAACAACAACTCCATCATTGTTATTTACGACAACAGTGGCACCTTCGCTTCACCAAGAGCATGGTGGATGTTCCGCGCAATGGGTCATCAGCAAGTCTATATCCTTGACGGCGGTTTAACAGAGTGGAAATCTCAAAGTCTTGCAACCACAAAAACGTATCGCAAAATTGAGTCCACTGGAGATTTCTCCGGTCAGCTTGATCCACACTACTTTGTTGATGCCAACTACGTACTAAAGCAAATTGACAATAGCTACAGCCTAACGGTCGATGCGCGCTCACGCGCCCGTTTTAATAGCGAAGTCGCTGAGCCAAGAGCGGGCATTCGAAGCGGTCATATTCCCAACTCTGTCTGTCAGCCATTTGCAGAACTCATGGATGGGCACAAGCTTAAGCCCGTGGAAGCGTTGCAATCAATCCTAACAAGCTCACTGTCGCAGCAAGCCAGCCAAACGCTATTTAGTTGTGGCTCTGGGGTGACAGCGTGTATCGTTCTATTGGCCGCTCATCTGTGCGGTTATCAAAACCTAGCAGTGTATGACGGTTCATGGACGGAATGGGGCGGCAACGAGTCACTGCCCATAGTGACAGCGTAACATTTACTGGTTCATAAGGCAGTTATCTAACTGCCTTGTCTGCAGCATCGCTTACTTCATCTGCTCGTCTAGGTTAAGTACTGTCAGTGCGTTGCTTACGCTTGTCGCGATTACGTCAATCACACCGGTTCTGAGTGCGCCCAACAATGCCAGTGGTTTGCTGTTTTCTGCAGCGATGGCTATAACCTCTGAAATCGGACGAAACTCGTCGATACTTAAGCCGATAACTCGGTCACTCATTACGGTCGTCGCTGAGTCGCCATGGATATCGAAGAAGTCGTAACCAGCAAAGTCACCCACTACCCCTTGCTGCATTCGCGACTGAACCACTTCATCTGCCGTAAACCAGCCAAGGTCAACCATATAACTGTTCTCGCTCATGTCACCGATACCGACTAAAGCAACATCAGCTTTACGCGCAAGATCCAAGGTTTGCTTAACGGTTGCGTTTTGCATAAAGGCCAGCTTTTGCTCTCTGTTTTCTGCATAGGCTGGTGCGTATAATGTCTCTGAGGTTCCACCGTAACTCTTCGCAAACTGACGGCAAATATGATCAGCATTGAACATCCCTCCGCGAGGGTGGATACCACCGATGCCGCAGACAAACTTAACATCACGCTGTGGAATGACACCAACGTGATGAGCTACTGCGGAGACATTACGACCTTGCCCAACGGTGACTACCGATCCATTTTGAATGGAACTAGCCATATATTTTGAAACCAGTCCTGCTACCTGTTGGCGTTGTTGCTCTTCTACCGGCTGATCTAGCGCGATAAGCGCACGCCTAACACCAAAGCGCTCAATCAGGCGCTGCTCTATTTTGGCACTAAACACAGGGTGGTATTTAACCGTAATTTCAACAATACCCTCATCACGGGCCTGCTTTAACATTCGGCCTACCTTGGCACGCGAGACAGAAAACTTCTTAGAGATTTCTTCCTGAGTCGCACCATCCTGATAGTAGGCGACAGAGATTTCCGTCAATAGATCTGCGTTATCATCTGAAATGTCACTTTGAGATTTGCTCATTAGGGTATCTTCCACAGCTAACCAATTGCACCTAACATGTGCTCACAGCCGTAGCATATGTCACAACAACCTTTTTTGGCAACATTTGCTCATAAGAATTACATTTTCTCAGCCTATATTTTCACCTGACAAGTTTATCCTTAGCCCTTACGCCGCCTTGGCAAACGTTTAGTTTCCTTACTAAGCGTAGGGAACACAAAAAATACTTGATGAACATCACTTAAAAGCTCATTCAACAATTGACTTTCTAGCTGTATGAGATAATTATGAACCCATCATTTACTCAGCGTTCGAGCAAATGTTCACAACAATTGTTCATACGTTGAAATTATTTAAGTTAAGTAAGCTAAGTTGTCCCCTGTGGGAAATTCGACTATTACTTAACTCGCTTGCAATTGCACACCCATATCCTTTAGTGATGTGGAAGCCCAATGAAATAGGATGATCGAAATGAGCAACAAATTAGAGCAACTTCGTAAACTAACGACTGTAGTCGCTGACACTGGTGAAATTGATGCAATCAAAAAATACCAGCCTGAAGACGCTACAACTAACCCTTCTCTGATTCTTAAAGCAGCTCAAATCGAAGAGTATGCACCTCTAATCGACGCTTCTATCGAATACGCTAAAGCGCAAAGCTCTGATAAAGCACAACAAGTACAAGACACTTGTGACATGCTAGCGGTAAACATCGGTAAAGAAATCCTTAAAACTATCCCTGGCCGTATCTCGACTGAGGTAGATGCTCGTCTATCTTACGATATGGAAGGCAGCGTAGCGAAAGCACGCCAACTAGTTAAAATGTACAATGATGCGGGCATCACTAACGACCGTATCCTTATTAAGCTAGCGTCTACTTGGGAAGGTATCCGTGCTGCTGAAATCCTAGAGAAAGAAGGCATCAACTGTAACCTTACTCTACTATTCTCTTTCGCTCAGGCTCGTGCTTGTGCTGAAGCTGGCGTATTCCTAATCTCACCATTCGTTGGCCGTATCATGGACTGGTACAAAGCAAAAGAAGGTCGTGACTTCGAAGCTCAAGAAGATCCAGGCGTACTATCTGTAACTAGCATCTACAACTACTACAAAGAGTACGGCTACAACACAGTAGTAATGGGCGCAAGCTTCCGTAACATCGGTGAGATCCTAGAGCTTGCTGGTTGTGACCGTCTAACTATCGCTCCTGCACTTCTTGCTGAACTAGAAGCGGCTGAAGGTGAAGTGGTAGAGAAGCTAGTTGACTCTAAAGGTGCTAAAGAGCGCCCTGCTGCGATGACTCACGCAGAGTTCCTATGGGACCACAACCAAGACCCTATGGCAGTTGAGAAGCTTGCAGAAGGTATCCGCAACTTCGCAGTTGACCAAGGCAAACTTGAAGCAATGATTGAAGCTAAGCTTTAATCAACAGAATTTCTAGAGGGGAACGTTTGCGTTCCCCTCTTTATATACTTTCTAAGAAACAATCTATTTATCGGTATTTATTATGGATCGTAAAAATCTAGCAAACGCAATTCGTGCTCTAAGCATGGACGGTGTACAACAAGCAAACTCTGGCCACCCAGGCGCACCTATGGGTATGGCTGACATCGCTGAAGTGCTTTGGCGTGATCACCTAAACCACAACCCTTCAAACCCAGAGTGGGCTGACCGCGACCGTTTCGTTCTTTCAAACGGCCACGGCTCTATGCTGATTTACTCTCTGCTTCACCTAGCAGGCTACGAGCTATCAATCGACGATCTGAAAAACTTCCGTCAGCTGCACTCTAAGACTCCAGGTCACCCAGAGTACGGTTACGCACCAGGTATCGAGACAACAACAGGTCCTCTAGGTCAAGGTATCACTAACGCTGTAGGTATGGCGCTAGCTGAGAAAACTCTAGCAGCACAATTCAACAAAGAAGGCCACGACATCGTTGACCACTTCACTTATGCATTCATGGGTGACGGCTGTCTGATGGAAGGTATCTCTCACGAAGCATGCTCTCTAGCAGGTACGCTAGGTCTTGGTAAGCTTATCGCTTTCTGGGATGACAACGGCATCTCTATCGATGGTGAAGTCGAAGGTTGGTTCTCTGACGATACTCCTAAGCGTTTTGAAGCTTACGGCTGGCACGTAATCCCAGCAGTAGACGGTCACAACGCTGAAGCGATCAACGCAGCAATTGAAGCAGCAAAAGCAGACCCACGCCCTACTCTAATCTGTACTAAGACAATCATCGGTTTTGGTTCTCCAAACAAATCTGGTTCACACGACTGTCACGGTGCACCACTAGGCGCTGAAGAAATAGCAGCTACACGTAAAGAACTTGGTTGGGAGCACGGTCCGTTTGAAATTCCGCAAGATGTCTACGCGCAGTGGGACGCGAAAGAAGCAGGCGCAGCTAAGGAAGCAGCGTGGAACGAGAAACTTGCAGCTTATGAAGCAGCATATCCAGAGCTTGCAGCAGAATTCAAACGCCGCGTAAACGGTGAACTGCCAACGCAGTGGGAAGAGAAAGCAAACGCAATCATTGCTGACCTTCAAGCTAACCCAGCAAACATCGCATCACGTAAAGCGTCTCAAAACGCACTAGAAGCGTTCGGGGCTATGCTACCAGAATTCCTAGGCGGCTCTGCTGACCTTGCACCTTCTAACTTAACCATGTGGTCTGGTTCTAAGTCTGTTTCTGCTGAAGACCCTGCAGGTAACTACATCCACTACGGTGTACGTGAATTCGGTATGACAGCGATCATGAACGGTATTGCACTTCACGGTGGCTTCGTACCATACGGCGCAACTTTCCTAATGTTCATGGAATACGCGCGTAACGCAATGCGCATGGCTGCTCTGATGAAAGTTCAGAACATCCAAGTTTACACGCACGACTCTATTGGTCTTGGCGAAGATGGCCCTACTCACCAACCGATTGAGCAAATGGCATCTCTACGTCTAACACCAAACATGAGCACATGGCGCCCATGTGACCAAGTGGAATCTGCAGTCGCTTGGAAACTGGCTATCGAGCGTAAAGATGGCCCAACGTCTCTAATCTTCTCTCGTCAAAACCTTGCACAGCAAGAGCGTAGCGAAGAGCAAGTAGCTAACATCGCTAAGGGTGGTTACATCCTGAAAGATTGTGAAGGTAAGCCGGAGCTAATCCTTATCGCTACAGGTTCTGAAGTTGAGCTAGCGGTTAACGCGGCGGCTGAACTGACAGCGGAAGGTAAGAAAGTTCGCGTTGTATCTATGCCTGCAACTGACGCATTCGACAAGCAAGACGCAGAGTACCGTGAATCTGTACTTCCATCTGACGTAACGGCTCGTATCGCTGTAGAAGCTGGCATCGCTGACTTCTGGTACAAGTACGTTGGCTTCGGCGGCAAGATCATCGGTATGACAACATTCGGTGAATCTGCACCAGCAGGTGAGCTATTCAAGATGTTCGGTTTCACTACTGAGAACGTAGTAAACACAGCGAAAGAGCTGCTAGCTTAATCCCTGTATCTTGATAATAAATGCCCCGCTATCTTAGCGGGGCATTTTTATTGGATCTCTTCTACATTAACTTGAGTGCTGAACTTAACGGTTTTAGTCGACACCGAGGTATGGAATTTACGTATATTGCGATCTTGATGTAAGACTCGCTCGATGAATCGCTCGTAAGCCTGTATATCCGACACCGATACGATCAGCATAAAGTCGTAGCCTCCGGTGATTTGATAGCATTGCGTTACTTCAGGTGCTTTCTCAATCGACTGCCTAAACACGCTGTAGATATCTCCCCTATCACGTTCCATTTCCACAGATACAATCAAGGTCATTTTGTTGCCTGCTAACGATGGGTTGATGATCGAGACATCTCCAACAATCACTTTTCCTGCCCTTAATCGTTTAACGCGCTTTAAACACGCGGGTGGAGACAAACCAACTTCCTCTGCAAGCTCAACGTTCGCTATGCGGTTATTCTTTTGCAGCACTGAAAGGATCTTTCGATCAATTCTGTCAATTTCCATATATTTCTTAAAACCCCATATCTAGGAATTTTTGCTTCCCTATAGAGAAAATAAAGAAACAAAGTTAGTTAAAGTCATTATATAAGCATCGTCATATTTCTCTACATTCGAATAACATTTTGCTATCTGTTGTTTTTGAAGGAATCGACAATGAACAAGCTGCAAAATTTCTTTCGAGATCTCGTTAAAGAAATCTTCGATGTCACTTGGACGCTCTACAAGATCATGGTGCCGATCATTATCATCATCAAAGTCATCGAAGAAATGGGTGGCATCGCAATCTTGAGTAATTGGCTTAGCCCTTTGATGAGCTTGGTTGGTCTTCCCGATGAGATGGGGCTCGTTTGGGCAACTACGCTGCTGACGAACATCTATGCGGGTTTATTGGTATTTATGAATACTGATGTGCAGCTTACTGTCGCCCAAGTGTCAGTGCTTGGCACATTGATGTTACTTGCTCACTCATTACCCATTGAAGCTGCCATTGCCAAAAAAGCGGGCGTAAGCATCACAATGACATTACTGCTGCGTTTAGGCGGTGGAATACTCTTAGCATGGCTACTACACCATAGCTACCAGTACTGGGACTTATTAGGTCAAACTGCAAATGTCGTCTGGTCACCAGAGCAAGTCGAACAACAAACATACTTAGAATGGGCATGGGTTCAAGTTGAAAACCTAGTTGCAATATTCCTTGTCATTTCTGCTTTGCTTTTTGCCCTCAAGCTGATGAAACTTATTGGTGTAGAACGAGTGATGGCGATAATGTTGCGACCAGTCTTAAGGTTACTTGGAATCAGTCGTGAAGCGACAAACATGACCATTGTAGGCATTACGTTAGGCTTGTCTTTTGGTGGCGGCCTTTTGATTAACGAAGCGAAACGTGGATACATCCCCGCGCGAGATGTGTTTATCGCGATTATGTTACTTAATCTTGTTCACAGTATGATTGAAGACACCATCCTTGTACTTCTGATAGGGGCTGATTTCATTTCTATCTTTTGGGGAAGGTTACTGTTTGGACTAGTTACCGTAGCGATACTTTCTCACACGCTCAAATATGTAAGTGATGCGACTTGCGAAAAGTACTTTTATCGAAGAGTCGAGTCTTAATTGTGGACATTAGACTCTAACAAAATAAATGCCTACCTAAGTAGTTTGGTAGGCATTTGTCTTTTACCCTTAATGACTTAAAGCATTTCTTTGGAGATAAGGTGAAGTAGAAAGGTCTCACGCTCAATACTCATGCCTTTCTTTGGGCTTTCAGCAATAGTTTTTTCATTATGAGCAATGGCATCATGAATGTTCATCCAGACAGCTTTCATGCCATTTTTAATCTCGTAATCTTCGTAGTTAGTCTCACCAAGTTCACGGTTAACTTTGCACGTATAGCAGTACGAAATCATATGAACAACGTCAGCATCCTCTTTGTACCAAGGGCGAAATTCTTCATAGATACCAAAAGGCTTAATGCCATGAATATTGATAGCCCCCGTCTCTTCTTCTAACTCGCGTACCATGCCAGCAATGATATCTTCACCTTCATCAAGGCCGCCGCCCGGAATGGTATAGTCATGGTAGCGCTCGGTGTACAAGAGTAAAATATCCTCTCCATCAACCACGATGGCGCGTGCTGCATTGCGCTTGAATATAATTTTGTCGTCCAAATGTTCAAGATCAGGATGGACTGTGGTCTTTAGATGTCTCATAGATAGGCTAGTGATAGAAAATTTGTTGCGATTCTATCACTAGCCCTGTCTTAGATTCCAATAAGATTGGAGATAACTCAGTTTGCTTAAACCTTATGCAAGCTTAAAGCGGTTAATCATGCTCATAAGGTTTTCTGAGACATGTCTTAACTCTTTACCCGAACTCGCCATTTGCGCCGACTCACTCGATACAGAGCTCGCCATGTCACTCAAGCTGACGACATTACGATTGATATCATTCACTGTGACCGTTTGCTGTTCTGCGGCAGTCGCAATATGCTGCGCCATCTCCTCAATGGTGTGAACCTCTTGATTAATTTTATCTAGAGTTTGACCAGCTTGCGTAGAGAGTTCAGACGCTTGGTTTGCTTTATCTGCGCCTTGGTTCATCACGACGACTACATTTTCAGCGCCAGTTTGAAGCTTTTCAACGATGTTTTGAATCTCAAGCGTTGATTCTTGAGTCCGCTGCGACAGCGTTCTTACTTCATCAGCCACCACGGCAAAACCGCGACCTTGCTCTCCAGCTCTCGCCGCTTCAATTGCGGCATTGAGTGCCAACAGATTAGTTTGTTCAGCAACGCCACGAATCACTTCAAGGACAGTATCCACATTTCTCGCATCCGTCGCGAGCTTCTGAACTACTTGCCCTGCCGAACCGATTTGCTCCGCCAATTCATTCGCTTCAGTAACATTCTTTTGAATGATCGAGTGGCTATTTTGCGTCTCTTTTGCCGCAAGGCGACTGGCGTCATTAGCTTCAACCGTTCTACTCGCTACTTCTTCAACGGTGGCGAGCATTTCTGTCATCGCTGTCGCCAACATATCCACATCGTTTTGCTGCTGATTCAGGCTGTCATCAATATGATGCACGGAATTGGATAACTGAGTCGCCGATGCTGAAACTTGTGTCCCTGCATCACTGATATTAAGCATAATCGATTGAATAGAGGCGACAAACTGGTTGAAGTAACGAGCTAAGTGAATCAGTTCTTTACTGCCCTCTTCTGGTAAACGCTGTGTTAAATCGCCTTCACCCTGAGACAATGTTTTCATTGCGCGTAACGTTCGTTTTAACGGTGACGTTATCGTTTTAATGAAATATCCGACCACCAGCGATAACACGACTAAAATACCGACGGCATAGCTAAGGGACGTGACTTCCGAACGGTAAGTTACCGCTTTTAAAGCAACCATGTTCATTCCAGAGCCAACCATCCAACCCCACGGTTCAAACATCACCGCGTAACTCGTTTTAGGGTCTAGGGATTCTTTATCTGGATTTTTCCAATGGTAATCAACAAACCCTCCACCACTTTTCGCCGTTTGGTACATTTCTTTCACAAAGTAAACGCCGTTGCTGTCTTGGAGGTTCATAATGTTTTTACCTAGTAGAGAGAGAACTCCAGAGGCAATTTGGATTCCATCATTATCACCAACAAAAATATAGTTATCACCATCAAAGCGCATTGCAGAAATCGTTTCCAAAGCGCGAGCTTGTGCGACATCTTCTGATAAAGCTCCACTTTCACTCTGCTGATGATAATAATCAATCACACTAACCGCACTTTCTACTAGCGTTTCAACTCCGCGCTCGTAGTTTTCACGCATGTGCTGTCGCGATTTATCAATATTTAAAAGAGTATTGGCAAATAAGCCAACTGCAAATAAACCAAGAATTGACCATGCCCTTGCGGCAATTGAGACGTTTTTAAGTTTCGTTACCAACATATCCATATACCCTAACCAATCAAGTTTATTATCAACCCGACTGCAAAAACCATAATAATTAGATGGTTACTGACTGGTCGGATTTATTTTATAAATATAACGGTAGCAGTAAAATGAATGGTTTGTGTAACTATTATATGAATTTAGTAATACTTAGGAGGTAGTGATATTTAGCTCAATTTAACTCTATGAAAATATCACCCTAAACTCAGGTTCAACGACATAATATGCTGCGGCCCTGCTGCTCCTCCTAAATAAAGATCACCATTATCAACAAATCCATTATTTAAATAGCAACGATAAGCCACTGGGTTTTTGCAATTAACGGTCAAGTAAACAGCATCATAATGTGGATATTGTTGTGCTAGGTAACTGCCTAAACCAGACATTGCACCACTTCCGTACCCACGACCTTGGCAGTTTATATCGATCAAGAATGCTCTAAAGCCTAGAGCGCCCGCGGGAGCAAACTCATAAACACGGCTATAAGTGGTATCGATAAGAAAGATACCAACGACTTTTTCATCATCTAAAACAAGATGAGGGTGCACTTTATCGTCAGCATTGAGGAGAACTTGCTCCACAGTGCCTACATACGGGAGTTGTTCATCCGCCACACTGAGAGTGATCACCTGTTCAAGATAAGCGGGGGTCATTGGTGTCAGCTTAATCATATTTTTCTCCATTCCTTGTCGAATCTAATATATATCAATAATTTAACTATTGGCGCAACTTGGATATAGCCTCAGTAAATTCATGGTTTATTTTCTTTCTAATTCAGTATTCAATAGGCGTCGTTACTCTCCTTCAATACCTTAGAGAGGTTTTTATGATAGATGTCGCTGTGTTTAGCTCTAAGTCTTACGACGAAGTATCTTTCTCGAAAGTTAACCAAGCTTATGGTTTTAACCTTCACTTCCACGATTTCCCGTTAACTCGAAAAACCGCAAAAATGGCTCATGACTGTCAAGTCGTTTGCGCGTTCGTTAATGATGATCTTTCAGCAACTGTCCTTGAAGCGTTATCGCAACAAGGCGTAAAGATGGTCGCTATGCGCTGTGCCGGATTTGATCGCGTCGACTTAGAAGCCGCGAAACGACTTGGTATTCAGGTAGTTCGCGTTCCTGCTTATTCGCCAGAATCTGTCGCAGAGCACACAGTCGGCTTAATGATGAGCCTAAACCGTCGTTTTCATAAAGCCTACCAAAGAACCCGGGATGCGAACTTTAACCTAGAAGGCCTAGTTGGGTTTAACTTCTTTGGTAAAACGGCAGGCGTGATCGGTACAGGTAAAATTGGCATTGCAACAATGCGAATTTTAAAAGGCTTAGGAATGGAGCTTTTGTGCCACGATCCATATGAGAATCCGATCGCTATCGAACTTGGAGCGAAATATGTTTCTAAACAAGAACTATTTGAACAGAGCGACATCATTACTCTGCACTGCCCGATGTCGGAAGAAAACTATCACCTACTTGATGAAACGGCTTTCGAGCAAATGAAAGATGGAGTTATGATCGTCAATACCAGTCGCGGTGGTTTACTCGATTCAGCAGCAGCGGTTGAAGCCCTAAAACGCGGACGAATCGGAGCACTTGGCCTTGATGTTTACGAGCATGAGAAAGAGTTATTCTTCCAAGATAAATCTAACGATGTGATTGTTGATGATGTATTTCGTCGATTGTCGGCTTGCCACAATGTCTTATTTACAGGTCACCAAGCTTTCTTAACTAATGAAGCTCTTGGCAATATTGCAGAAACAACGCTCGGTAATGTGGACGCGTTTGCTAAAGGCGTACCTTCAGGAAACGAAGTGCTAGAGCTTTAGTTTTCAATTAACCAACCACTAAGAAAGAGCCCCTTTGTTAGGGGCTCTTGTCGTTTTATTTCCTTAACGCGTTAAGCTTAGCTTGCGCGATACCGAACACGGTATCAATCGGGTAACTCCCCTCATCACTTGGCGTGCCAGCCGCTTTTCCAGTGAAGAGTTCGATAGCCTCAGTCACATGGTCGATTGCCCAGATATGGAACTCACCTTTTTCTACCGCTTTGACGATGTCTGGTCGTAACATCAAATTATGCATATTCGAACGCGGGATAATCACACCTTGCTCGTTCGTACGCCCTTTGATTTCACATACATCGAAGAAGCCTTCGATCTTCTCATTAACACCGCCAATCGGTTGTGATTCACCAAACTGGTTCATGGAACCTGTGATAGCAATGTCTTGGCGGTTTGGCTGTTTAGAAAAAGCCGAAACCACGGCACAGAACTCAGCCATACTTGCGCTGTCTCCATCTACGCCACCGTATGATTGTTCAAAAGTAATAGTGGTACTTAACGGGACTTTGGCCGTTTTACCAAATACTGAGGACAAGTACGCTGTTAGGATCATTACCCCTTTCGAGTGGATACTACCACCTAGGTCAACACTGCGCTCAATATCGATCACTTCACCATCACCGTAACAGGTTGTTGCAGTAATCCGGTTTGGCGCGCCAAACATATACTCACTGGTGCTAAGAACCGACAGAGCATTAACCTGACCAACGGCTTCACCATGAGTGTGAATAAGCGTCGTTCCGTTAATAAAGCTCTCCATCACGCTGTCTTTTAATCGGCTAACACGTAACTCTTGGTTAGACAGCGCCTCCTCAACATGGCTAGAACGAATCATGTTAGAGTTCGCTTGTCTTGCCACGTAGTTCGATTCCCTCAACAGATTCGCAATATTCGCCGAATGCAGTGAGATTTTGTTCTGATCGCCTGCTAAACGCGAACTGTGCTCGATGATCCTTGCGATGGCCTTGCGATCACAATGCAGCATCCCGTTATCGTTCACCACGCTAGAAATAAACTTCGCGTATTGAAGCTCAGAGTCAGCATTACGCGTCATCTCATCTTCAAAATCTGCGGTTACACGGAATAGCTCGCTAAACTCTGGATCATAGTGTTGAAGCAACTGGTAGGTGCGGTAATCACCGAATAGGATAATTTTCACATCCAAAGGAATCGCTTCAGGATCAAGTGATACTGTACCTGTTAGCGTGACTTCTTTCTCTAGAGAAGTAAAACTCAACTGGCGCGCACGCAGAGCACGTTTAAGTCCATCCCATACATAAGGTTGCTCCAGTACCTTCTGCGCATCCATCAAGAGCACACCACCGTTCGCCTTGTGCAGACTACCTGGGCGAATTAAGGAGAAATCAGTAAAAACCGTTCCCTTAAAGGTGGCGGTTTCAATATAACCAAATAATGTGTGATAGTTTGGGTTCTCTTCAACGACGATTGGAAACTCTTCGTTTTTACGGCTTACAAGAACGTTAACCTTGTAGCGACGAGGCAATTTCTTGTCGAGCGAGGCTGTTGCCACCTCGCCTTGCTCCGCACTTTGCTCAAGGAAGATATCTGCATTATCAACGATGTCTTGCTGAAGTTCAGTAAGATAACTTTTAATTGCAGGGTAACCTGAATAGTCTTTCTTAAGCTGTTTGATGAAATGGGTGATCACATCTAGCGTCACTTCATCGTTGAGCTTTTTAATCTTCTCTGTGTAGGCTTCTTCCCACTCAGTAAGTTGACGAACCATATTTCTCAGTTGCACTTCAAGTTCGTCGATCGTGTCACCAAAGTATTCTTGCTCTTTATTGCTCAGCTCTTCAAACGACTCTTCCGTGTGAAGCTCTTCGCCATTCATCGCAACAAACTGGTAGTCACCTTGAGTCGTAATGGTCAGGCTAATACCTTTAGACTTGGCTTCTTTAGTGATGACAGCAAGTTCTGCTTCTTGCTTAGTGGCCAATTGGTTTTTCAGCTTATCTGCGCGGCTATAATACAGCTCATTGTCAAAGGCTAGCGGCATCGCATTGACCAGCTTAGACATGAGTTTTTCAATATCTTGTTTGAACTTACTGCCAACCCCACAAGGCAACTTTAAAACCTTTGGTGTTCGAATATCTTCAAAGTTCGCGACATAACACCAGTCAAAAAGTGCAGCGGCATCATGTTGATGGCGATTTAAATAGCGCAAAATCATCGTACGCTTGCCTAATCCATTTTGGCCAATTGCGTAGATGTTGTATCCCTTCTCTTTAATCGACATAGCAAACTCGACGGCTTTCTGAGCACGCTCCTGTCCGACAATCTCATCGATAGGCGCCAACTCCTTTGTCGACTTGCTTTGTAGTTTTTCTAGCTCAGCTGATAGGTATAGCTGATTCGCTTCAAGTCTTTGAATGGTCATCACTCTATCCTTGTAGTTATTGTTCTCATAAAGCTAGTTTAGGCTAGATTTGTTTAAGTTTTAGTGACTTACAGCCAAATCACGTTTAACAGCTCACTTTTTAATCACTCGTGTAAAATTAAACAGGGCTTAAATGATAATTATTTGCATTGGTTAATAAATTGCATTTAAATAGGCATAACATTTTGAGAGCGGAGTATTTGGACATGGATTTGCAGCAATGCTGGACACATTATCTAAAAGCAGAGCAATTGCTAGAACAAGGACACTGGCCTGAAGCACATTACTTATACGAACTTGTGCTAAGCCACTTGCCTTCTCACCTGCAAGATGCACTGATGGATAATGAGACAAAACCTTGCCAATTTAGCTGCTTAGTCACAGGGTTACGCGATGCTGCCGTTTCTCAATCAGAGATTCTGAACAAGATGGGACAGCACCAACAGGCATTCAACCTGCTAAACCAAACCTATGCGCAGCTCCAGTTTGTCTCGATTGAATCTTTCGATCTAGTTCAAGCCACTCAACATGTCATACAAAATCAGTGTGAGGATTTATTGCGTCATATGGGCGCTTTTTGTAGTGCTCAACGTAATGCACAGTGGATGCTCGAATTTGAACATGTACAAAAAGCTCACCATTACTTTTCGACGCTCAAGCACTACAACTCTGCTATGGAAAGCTCACACACTATAAATTAAATAAGGATGTACAATGTCACAGACGCCTATTCTTAAGGTTCGAAACCTTTCCGTAAGTTTTACCACCAACGATGGAATTGTTGACGCGGTAAAAGATGTCAGTTTCGATCTGCTAAAAGGTGAGACGCTTGCTATCGTTGGGGAATCTGGTAGTGGAAAATCAGTATCAACCAACGCCTTAATGCAACTTCTGCCAAATAATGCGATTGTTCATTCTCAATCTAGCATTGAGTTTGAAAATAAAGAGCTGTTGGATAAATCAGAAAAAACCATGCAGAGCATCCGTGGTGATCGAATTGGCATGATATTCCAAGAGCCAATGACCTCTCTCAATCCATTTATGCGCGTTGGAATTCAAGTCGCTGAGGCCATTATGTGTCACCGAAGCGTGACTCGCTCTCAGGCTAAGCAAAAAGTGCTCGACCTATTCGATTTGGTCCACTTACCAAACCCTCAGCAAGCTTACACCAAGTACCCTCACGAGTTTTCCGGTGGTCAATTACAACGTATCATGATCGCGATGGCACTGATCAATGAACCCGATATTCTCATCGCCGATGAACCAACGACAGCTCTAGACGTGACAGTTCAAGCTGAGGTGCTGAACCTTATTAAAGAGATTCAAGCTAAGATGGGCATGTCTATTCTGTTCATCACTCATGACCTAGGAGTTGTAAAACATCTCGCTGATCGAGTCATCGTAATGTGTAAAGGTGACGTGGTGGAAAAAGGTCAATGTGACGAGTTGTTTGCCCAACCAAAGCATGAATATACGCAAATGCTGATCAACTCCATACCTAGTGGCAGTAAAGACCCTATAGAAGAAGATGCCCCTGCTCTGCTCAAAGCTGATGATATTCGAGTAAAGTTCTTAATTAAATCTCACTTCTTGCCTAACCGTAACCAATATTTCGAAGCGGTTAAAGGGATCTCGTTGGAACTAAAACAAGGTGAAACGTTAGGCATTGTAGGTGAGTCTGGCTCGGGTAAATCCACCCTAGGCCGCGCACTGATTGGATTACTACCTTCAACTGGACACATCCAGTTTAAAGGCCAAGACATCAGCCAACTGTCTGAGAAACAGCGCTTTGAACTGAAAAAAGATATTCAAATGGTGTTCCAAGACCCTTATGGTTCGCTATCTCCACGTATGACAGTTGGCGATATCATCACGGAAGCGCTAACCGTGCATCAACCTCAATTGACTCGCACAGAACGTATGGCAAGAGCGCGAAAAGCCCTTGAAGAGGTGCGCCTAGATCCGCACTCTATCAACCGCTACCCGCACGAATTCTCTGGAGGTCAGCGTCAGCGTATCGCCATTGCACGAGCCCTGATTCTTGAGCCCTCGTTCATCTTGCTAGATGAGCCGACCTCTGCACTTGATCGTTCTGTCCAGCTTACAGTTATTGATCTACTTAAGGATCTTCAGAAGAAACACAACATCGGCTTCTTGTTCATTAGCCATGATTTAAGTGTTGTAAAAGCTCTATCAGACCGCGTGCTGGTGATGCAAAAAGGCGAAGTGATGGAGCAAGGCACTGCTGATGAAATATTCCACAGCCCGAAGAGCGATTACACCAAGAAACTTATCGCTGCCTCATTTGATTTGGAAGAATCCACCGAAGCAGCCTAAGCTAATATAAGTTCGGTTTGGCCGCCGACCCTAAAGCCGACGCATGGAAGCGTCGGCTTTTTTGTCTCTCTTTTGCTGAGCTGATGTTGAACTGGCTAGAAGTAATGAGAAATTGCCAAATACCGCGCGCGAATGTGTTCAATCAGCAATTTTACTTTATTCGGTGGTTGTCTGGTGAATGGGTACACCGCATAGATCCCAAGCCGTTTGCCGACTTGCTCAGGAAACAAATCCACCAGCTGACCGTTTCGTATGTCGTGATAGACCAAACATCTTGGTACATAGGCGATTCCATGACCACCCAAAGCGGCTTTTCTCAGTGCGGTCGCGTTATCCGTCGAAAAGGAACCGGTCACTTTGACAATATAGTTCCCCTCTTCAGCTTTAAACTCCCATTCGCTCGCACCTGTGGTTTGGTAGGCATATTGAAGGCAGTTGTGCTTTGCTAAGTCTTGCGGCTCTATCGGTTTGCCATTTCTGGCGATATAAGAAGGCGACGCGCACACTACCCATTGAGAATCTAGAATGTGCCTAGCGATCAAGCTCGAATCTTCTAGATAGCCTGTTCTAATCACCAAGTCATACCCCCCTTCCACGAGGTCGACAAATCGATTATCTAAAGACATATCGACCGTTAACCCTGGATGAGAGTTGCAAAATTCGGCGACAGCATCGGCCAATATGAGATCACCTGAAATGGTGGGGACAGACATTTTGATATGGCCGCTCACGTTCTCACCAAACCCTGAAACTGCGTCCATAGCCTCTTGAGCGGCTTGCTTCACATTTTTAGCACCATGCGTTAACGCTTTACCCGCTTCTGTTAACGTTAATTTACGCGTTGTTCGATATAATAGCTGGACACCAATTTCTTCCTCTAATCGGGCAATTCTCTTGCTAACTACCGAATTTGTAAGGTTATTTGCCTCAGCCACCTTGCTAAAACTGCCCATTTCCACGACTTGAGAAAACAGGATTAAGTCATCTGCACGCATTGATTATGTCACTTTTGGAATTAATTATTTTCATTATTTCCCTGTATCAATAAAAAATAAAGGGGTAAATTCACCCCAAATTAACAATAGCATCACAATTATAAAATCTAAGAGACTCTTAAGAGTCCTGATTGACGAATGTAAAGGACGTACCAATGAGTGAAACATTACTTGCCCTAGTGGCTTTCTCACCAATAGTGGTGGCAGCCATACTTCTCGTAGGCCTAAACTGGCCTGCTAAACGCGCGATGCCGGTCGCATTTGGTTTAACCGTTGTCATTGCCCTCTTCGCTTGGGATATGTCAGCCACCCGCGTACTTGCTTCTGTATTTCAGGGACTCGGAATCACCGTCTCTGTATTATGGATTGTGTTTGGTGCCATCTTCTTGCTCAACACTTTAAAACACACTGGCGCAATCTCTACGATTCGAAACGGTTTTACCAACATCTCTCCAGATAGACGAGTTCAAGCGATTATTATCGCTTGGTGTTTTGGTTCATTTATTGAGGGCGCTTCCGGTTTCGGTACGCCAGCAGCCATTGCCGCACCTCTACTTGTCGCTATTGGTTTCCCAGCACTTGCGGCCGTATTAATGGGAATGATGATTCAATCAACGCCTGTTTCTTTCGGCGCGGTGGGTACACCTATTATCGTTGGCGTTAACAAAGGGTTAGACACTCATAATATTGGCGAAGCGCTTATCGCTAATGGCTCAACGTGGGATGCTTACCTACAGCAAATCACATCGAGCGTTGCTTTAATTCACGCCTGTGTAGGCACGTTAATCCCTGTACTAATGGCGATGATGTTGACTCGATTCTTCGGCAAGAACAGAAGCTGGACTGAAGGGCTAGATATCCTACCATTCGCGATATTCGCTGGCCTCTCTTTCACTATCCCATATGCGTTAACAGGCGTGTTCCTTGGTGCTGAGTTCCCGTCACTCATCGGTGGTTTAGTTGGCCTATCCATTGTGGTTTCAGCGGCTAAACGTGGCTTCCTAGTTCCTAAGTCAACGTGGGACTTTGAAGACGAAAACAAATGGCCTGCTGAATGGTTAGGCTCACTAAAGATCGATTTAGATGACTCTAAAACTAAGCCAATGAACATGGCTTTAGCTTGGCTTCCATATGTACTACTTGCTGTTGTACTTGTCGCTAGCCGTGTCAGTACTGAATTCAAAGCGATGCTGCGTGGCGTTAGTCTTTCATTTAGCAATATCTTAGGTGAAGCGGGCATTAGCACGGCCATACAACCTCTGTACCTACCAGGTGGTATTCTAGTGTTTGTTGCTTTAGTAGCGGTATTACTTCAATCTCGCAGCATTGCACCACTTGGGAAAGCGTTTGGTGAATCAAGTAAAACACTGATTGGTGCAGGATTTGTCTTGGTGTTTACTATCCCTATGGTGCGCATCTTCATCAACTCAGGCATCAACGGAGCTAATCTAGCAAGTATGCCGGTCACGACAGCTAACTTTGCTGCAGGCTTGGTGGGTGAGGCATTCCCAGCCCTTAGTGCGACAGTCGGTGCGCTTGGCGCCTTCATTGCGGGTTCTAACACAGTGTCGAACATGATGTTTAGCCAGTTCCAGTTTGAAGTTGCTCAAACTCTGACCATATCGAGTGCCGTGGTTGTTGCGCTACAAGCTGTCGGTGCTGCTGCCGGTAACATGATCGCTATCCACAATGTGGTTGCTGCATCTGCCACCGTTGGACTGCTTGGACGCGAAGGGGCAACGCTGCGTAAGACCATTATCCCTACCATCTACTACTTAGTTGTAACGGGTATCATTGGTCTAGTCGCTATCTATGGCTTGCAAATTACTGACGCGTTAATGAACTAAAAGAATTTCCCTTGAGGCGTTAATACTCTAACCCCTGACAAGACCCCTGCTAACGTGAAAACGATAGCAAAACCGTGGGTATTGACGCCTCCCTTTTAAGATATCGACCATACTAAACCTTCATAGAAAGGCACTAAAAACTCTATTAGGAATGACTTTATGATTATCTCTGCTTCTACTGACTATCGTGCCGCTGCAAAAGCGAAGCTTCCTCCGTTCCTTTTTCACTATATTGATGGCGGTTCTTACGGTGAACATACCTTGAGAAAAAACACCGAAGATCTCGCAGACATCGCGCTGAAACAACGCGTACTAAACAATATGGAAGATCTGAGTCTGGAGACAGAGATCTTTGGCGAAAAGTTTGCGATGCCAATTGCGCTTGCACCTGTTGGGCTCACTGGAATGTATGCACGAAGAGGTGAAGTTCAGGCAGCCAAAGCAGCGGAAAACAAAGGCATTCCATTCACTATGTCTACAGTGTCGGTCTGTCCGATTGAAGAAGTCGTTCCAGCGATTGAGCGCCCAATGTGGTTTCAACTGTATGTGCTGAAAGATCGCGGCTTTATGAAGAATGTGCTTGAGCGTGCGAAAGCTGCTGGTGTTACAACGCTTGTATTCACCGTTGATATGCCAGTACCGGGAGCTCGCTACCGTGACATGCACTCAGGTATGAGTGGCCCTAACGCTGCCGCGCGCCGTGTGTTCCAAGCGATGCGTCACCCAAGCTGGGCTTTTGATGTCGGATTGTTTGGCAAGCCACACGACCTTGGCAACATCTCGACTTATCGCGGAGAGCCTACCAAATTAGAAGACTACATTGGCTGGCTAGGCGACAACTTTGACCCTTCTATTTCGTGGAAAGATCTTGAATGGATTCGCGAATTTTGGGATGGCCCCATGGTTATCAAAGGAATCCTTGATGAGCAAGATGCGAAAGATGCGGTAACCTTTGGCGCTGATGGCATCGTGGTCTCGAATCACGGTGGTCGACAATTAGATGGCGTCCTTTCAACCACAAAAGCTCTGCCTACCATCGCAGACGCAGTAAAAGGTGATCTTAAAATCTTCGTCGATTCAGGTATCAGAACAGGTCTTGATGTCGTGCGTATGCTTGCACTCGGCGCCGATTGTACTCTGCTAGGTCGCTCATTTATCTATGCGCTCGCCGCGCAAGGTCAAGCAGGTGTTGAAAATCTTCTCGACCTATATGAGAAAGAAATGCGTGTAGCCATGACGCTAACGGGAGCCAAAAGTATCCACGATCTGAATAGAGACTCTCTTGTTAACTTCAAATAAAGCCTTACTCTCAATATTAAAGTGACATTGTAACCCAATAATATTCACTTTTAATTATCGGAGAGTGTGTCGACTCAGTATGCTTTCAGTTGAAGCGAGTCGCAACTCTCCGCCAATCCCGACCAACTATGGTAACTAAAGGTAATAATTCATATCATCTATAAAATCTCCACAACAGAGGGAAAGATGATGGAATTTGAAATGTTCGTTTGCGATGCCTTTACGACTCAAAGGTTTAAGGGAAACTCTGCCGCAGTTGTTCCGGTCAATGATTGGCTTAGCGATGATTTGATGCTTAAGATTGCCGCCGAAAACAACTTATCGGAAACGGCTTTTATTAAACCCATAGATGTCGAACACTATGAAATTCGCTGGTTCTCCCCTCTATGTGAAGTTGATTTTTGTGGCCATGCCACGTTAGCCTCTGCCTATGTCCTATTTTCCCACTTTGATGCGGGAGACAGCATTACTTTTGAAACTCGCTTTGTTGGTCCGCTAGTTGTCGATAAAGACCTTAGTGGTCGTATTTTGATGACGTTTCCACTCAGAAAGCCGCAAGCCACTAATCCTCCCGCAGATCTGCTAGAAGGCTTGTCGATCCCTCCGGTCGAGGTACTAAGAAGCCCGCAAGCTTATTTCGCTATCTATGACAATGAACAAGATGTTTATGATTTAAAAACCAAAAGTGATTTCCTTAAACGTCTCGCCCCATATGACGTAGTTGCAACAGCCAAGAGTAAAGAGTACGACTTTATTTCCCGTTATTTTTGGCCTGCCAATGGAGGGGATGAAGATCCTGTGACAGGTTCCATTCATGCAGGACTGGCTCCATTTTGGTCTGACAGGCTCAACAAAAACAATTTGAAAGCATACCAAGCGTCCAAGCGCGGCGGAATTGTCTATTGTCATGTTTCACAACAAAATGTCGTCGTAGCTGGGGATGTCGTACCCTACTCGCATGGAAAGATATACGTTTGAAATTCACCATGTTGCCATAGACCTAAGCCCACATTAGCCACTTGAATAACTGGTTAAGTGATTTATTTAGTCATCTTGTTTGGCTGCACAAACTTGCCAGAAAGTAGGTGATTTTGTCAGAAAATATGGTTAGATTCTCTGTATTGGCGGTTGTGGAGAATTATATGAAAATCATTATCTTACATGGGCTTTACATGCATGGAATGGTGATGCAACCACTAAGCCACAAACTCAGGGAGCTTGGTTACCGAACTAAGATACTCTCTTACAACAGCGTTGCAATCGATGAGCAGCAAGTATTTACCTCTATTGATAACGCTTTATCCGATACTATGCCTAACGTTCTCGTTGGGCACAGTTTAGGTGGGCTGATCATTAAGCATTACCTGCAATCTCGCCAGCTAAATCAAGATGTTGTTTCACACGTTGTTACCATCGGTTCTCCAATGCAAGGGGCATCCATTGTTACTCGGATTCAAGAACTAGGCATGAGTGCTATCTTAGGCAACTCACCAGATTTTGGTCTTGCTCAACATGAAGGTAGTTGGTCTCTTCCACAAAAACTTGGTTGTATTGCCGGTACGCTTCCACTTGGTGCTCGCTCATTGCTTTTAATGGACAATAAAATGATGTCAGACGGCACGGTAACAGTAGAAGAGACTAAGATAGAAGGGATGACTGACCATATCGAGATTAGAAGCAGTCATACTAGTTTGATCTACTCTTCGTTAGTACCGGGGCAAATACATCATTTCATTGCTAACGGGCAGTTTAGAAAAACAAAACAAACGCACTAACCAACTTAGAGGGGAATACGTTTTTTCCAACTCATGACGGCTTGCTCTAAGCATTGGTAGCAGGTATTGAATTCGCTTTCTCCTTTACCAAACGGATCTTTAATTTGGCCAATATTGATCCATTGTCCAATTAAAAAGGTTTTGCCGCGAATCCCAGCAGAATAGTTAGAGAGGAGCTCTTTTTGGTATTCGTCCATCACTAGTATCAGATCATATTGGGTAAGAATCTCTTTAGTCACCTGCTTAGCTCGATGCTTCGAGATATCTAAACCATTTGCGGCTGTAACAGTAACCGATCCTGGTTCAGCAACAGCACTTATCAAATTCAACTCTTCGACATTCGTTCCTGCTGATCCTATCTTTTTGCTTGGAAAGTGTTTTTCAAACAAGGCTTCTGCAATGGGTGAACGACAGATATTGGCAGTGCAAACGAGCAATATTGAATTAAACACGAAACGTTTCTCCGACTAGGTTTTGTGGTGTTTCGAAAGCTTTTCTGTTTCGTGCGGGTAAAATTGACGAGGCAAAACAAAAAAACAATATGATGACAAAAGTTGCAGCATTAGCCATTGGCTGGAGGTTGAAGTCCACCGAAATATGAATAAGCATACCAACAATAGCCATCGCGCCACCGAAGGCGACGCCCTTCATAGTATGACTGTTGCGCCTAATTAACGTTCGTAACGACAAGAAAAGCGAATATAGGACAAGTGTTCCCAACATTAAGGTCGCGGGAATACCCGCTTCTACGGCGAACTGAACATAATCATTATGGGCATGATCATAAAAACCAATATTGGCATGGCTATAACTCGGAAACACAGTATAAAACGTCGACATACCCGTTCCTGTGATTGGATAGTCTTTAATGATATCCATACTCCACATGACAACTTGATCTCTTGACTCAAGCTCGACTGATGTTTCTGCGATTCGCTGCTTAACCTTGTCCAAGCCGAATAGTGCGCCCACCACTAAGGTGTCAATCATTAGAATACTGACGATTAAAATCGTCAATGCTCTCGGTTTGTTACGGTAGAAAACTAATGAAAACAAACCAATAGCTGTCACCGCGACGAAAAAAGCCGTATTCCCCATTCTCGATCGTGTCATGACCAATGCGATGACCATAATGACCAGTGACAACCTGATCAACATTTTGCTACTCATCAGTCCGGCAAGAATCCTTTTCAATCTTACTGTCCATGACCCTGATTCCGACGTATGCAGCTGTGCAATAATAAGCCCAATCCCAATAGCCAACGACATCATCAAATAATTGGCCAAGTGATTTTTATAAACAAATGAACCTGTCGCTATCTCTTTTTCAGCATACCCCCAAACAAGGCTTTCACTGATACCCAACTTAACGGTTAACGCGGCATAGAAAGCTTGAGCAGTTCCCGCTGCGACGATCGCTAAAGCAGTCCATCTAAGCCGGTTTCCTGAGTTAACTAACAAGATCAAGTTAAACGCAATGAGAAAGTAGGACATCCCTTTGAGTAATGCCGCCATCGTCATGCTCCGATCTAATGAGATAGAAAAACTATCGGCACCAACTAATGCGTAAATCCCTTCAGCATTCGGAGAAAGCAAAGAAACAAGATCCTTGGGTAAGACCGTAGTTTGAATCGCAACCCAAACCTGAAACACTCCTAGAGGCCAAAGCAACCACCTATATTTATTGACATAGCTCCAAGGTATGCCTCTCCAATAGATAGTTACTAAAGCTATGGTTTGAATTGCAATCCAAAGCTGTGCAATAGACCATGCCCAAGGTCTATTACTGCCTAGTGGCACAGGTAACCACACTATAAGGATAAGGAGCGAGCAGAAAACAAGTTTTTCTACATTTTTCATTCGAGATTGGTCTTTGAGGGGAAAAGAAAGCCCAACCGTTGTTGAGCTTTAAGTTGATTAATTCGGTGAGATAACGCCACTACCGCCACCACCATCGGCGCCAACAGCCGGAGTTGCGGGTGGGGTGAGTGCAATAGATGCAATACCCGCCGCTGTCGCTTCACCAATTTCAGTCGGGTCAACACCAGCCAACAGGGCTGCGGTAGTCACGTCTTCATTGGGTATACCAGCTATTCGGGCAATTTCGGCGATCTGTTGAGCAAGATCTGGTGCTAATTCGAATGCAGTCTGAAGTGCTAATTGTGTATCGATGCCATCCATTGCCAAAAGCGATTGAAGAACTTCCAATACTCCATCTGGATTAGCTTGATATGCGGCGACAATATCAGCGTCTGTAGCCACCGTACTCGCTTGTTCTTCCGCTATGGCAACAGAGGATATAGACAAAGCTAATCCAAGCGGAAGGAAGAATCGTGATACAAGATTCATCTAAGTTTCCTTGCTTAAAATGATAAACTATGAAATTTAACCATGTTATTTCACATTACTAGATATATGAGCCACTAACTACAAATAAAGTAGAAAATACGAGAGCATTATCAATATTAAGAATTTAATGTCTCAACGTTAATAACCCACTAACATTCTACTGTGTTTTTTCAGGACAAATTTTACTGATTTCCCTATCATTACAGAGAGCGTGCAAATTAACATAACTGTCATTAAATAGGCTAGCCAAGAGTTATCTCCAACACTCTTCAATCCAAGCTTGGGCCATGCCTGAATGATATATGGATGAATAAAGAACACAGAAAAACTTGTAGAAGCTAATGTCGCCAATAGCTTGTTTGAATAGTCTTCATAACGATGAAGAAATATCATGAAGAAAAAGCACATAACCACTTTCTGCACTAAAAGGATATCCATCCCAGCAAACTCAAATGTTGCCTTATGGCTACTTCCATATTGGCCCAAACCCGCTTGTACTGCAGCTAGTCCGACAATGATTGCCAGCAAATACATATCCTTTCCCTTGAGAGTTCGATAGACATACTCTTTATTTATTGCACTTGCGATACCGATTAAGTAGACAGGCGTAAAGTAAACAAAGCTTTGTACCTCATTAATATTCTCTATAGGTCTATGCATAAAGACAGCAACAACACTCCAAACAACAATAATCACCATCTGGCTTCTCAGTTTCATATTGACAAAACGAATATGTAAAGGCGATAATAGAAATGTCAGTAGAATAAATGGTATGTACCAGTACGCGGGTAGGAACCTACCACTTAGATAATATTTTACCAATGGAATCACATACTCATGTATCCAACCTGGCTGAGTTGCATCAAAATACCCATCAAATTCTCCTTGAATAAAAAACAAGTAAACCATGATGGGAGGAATACCAAGAAAAAGATAAGGCAACAGTATATTGTTGACCTTTTTCTTTATAAACTTTACATAGTTAAAATCTTTATAAAACACTTCATAAAATAGATAACCTGAAATAAAGACAAAAAGAGTTGTACCTCCAGCAATTAAGTTGCTAATAAAATAATCAAAAAATGTTTCTCTCTTAACACCTGATATACCAAAACTATGGGCTGCTACTATAAAAACAATGGCAATGGCTCTAAAATTATTAAATGAGTTAATCCACACAATATACAATCCTGTACTTAGACGGAGTCCGTAGATTTATAAGTGGCAAACTACATGTTATGGCATGACGAATGATTTATATCGTTAAATGCCAATAACTTACACATTCTTTGTGCACTCTTTGACGAGTCCAATAACGCCTTTAAGGTATCGCGGAAACGAAAACTTCGAGCACTAGTCAAAAACTGAGTAGTGAGTTCGACTTGTTCCTTTTTTTTAAGTGCTTCCCATTGAGAGAACTTAATGTCATACAACATCATTTTGGTCTCATTCATGTATGGACCAAAGCGAGAAGCAAGATCTTGTGGCGAGTTAGCTAAGAACGAATTTACATCCGGCGCGAAAAGACGATGCAACTGTACATAAGGAGCATACCAAGTTGGTCTTAGATGTATGCTCTCCATTAGGTTCCGCTTAACTTCTTCATCCGACGTACCGTTATAGTTAAGATAAGAGTGCCAACTCAAAATGTTAGCAGCCAGTTCATACTGATGAGCACCTGCGTTAGGGAGTGACAATATCGTACTCACTAACAGCCGTTCGTTATCCACTCTTTGCGAATCATAATCTGCGTTATTGATGTCACTGTATTGCGAAAGCGAGTAAGTCAGGCTGCTCGTATAAACCGTCTGAGTTAACTGAACCAAAGAAAGGGTGACCAACGCCAATGCTACTAATAAAGGAAAAAATCGCATCGCGCTTATATTTACTTAGAAAAAAGTCGTTTTAGCTTTTCCTTTAGGAGCAACCAAGCAAACTTTGAATTTGTAACCAAATACCGTTTCCACATCCTCCGTGGCTCTTGAATTACTCGGTATAACCACTCCAAACCGAACTTTTGCATCCAGGATGGGGCTCGACTAACCTTTCCAGCGACGACATCAAAAGTGCCCCCTACTCCCATAACGAAATCGACACCTAATTGATCTCGCCATTTATTGATGAAATTCTCCTTTTTTGGTGACGTAATAGCGACGAAAAGCAATCTTGCTCCAGATTGCTTAATCAACTGCACAACACTCTCTTCATCGTCCCAAAAGTATCCATGGTGTGTGCCCGCAATCATCAGGTTTGGGTGGCTGCTTTGCATTCTAACCGCCGTCTCTTGGACAATGTGCTCTTCTGCACCGAGATAAAATACTGGAAACGATTCTTCTTCAGCCATAGCATTAAGCGAGTGGAAAAGATCGACGCCCGCTACACGCTCTGGGACTTGATGGCCCAGGAATCGGGCTCCCCAAACCACGCCCATTCCATCAATATTGATGATATCGCACTCAGTCACACTTTCAGATAACGCTCTATCTTTTCTCATATTGACTATTTTGGCCACATTAACCACAACATGTTGCGTGAACTGTTTGTCACTAATTCGGCTCTTAATGAGATCTACGGTTTCGGTCATAGTCCCGGAATCCATGGGACTATCCATAACTAAAATTCTTTGCATACTAACGTTCGTCCTGGTTCAAATAGTAAGAAAATGAGTAGTACATCCACGCTTGTGTCCAGCGCATATAATTAATTTTATTGGTATTTTTTTTATTGATTTGGTAGACAAACTGCTTCTTATTAGGAAGGTACAAGTGGTCAACTGACCACTGTATAACTTTACCAATCAGCTCAGCATCACTCTTCGACTTAGACAACTTGGAGAAAGTAATGATCGACTGTGCCACCGAATGCGGATCGAGAGGATAAGGGTTGTCGTTATAGTATTTGGCTAAGCCATCTTGTTCGAAAAAATGTGAGCGATAGTAATCCAGCCCTTTATCAATCACGTCATCGAACTCGTCAGTTGAAAGACTACGGCGCACGATATCGAGCGCCTCCAAATTATAACCAGTATGGAACCCGTCAATAAACTGATGATGGTGTCTTGCGCCGTAAACCCATGAGCCATCCGAATTCTGCTCTTGTGCCGACTGTCTCGCAACCTTTAACGAGAGTCTTTTATAACTTTCATTGTCGGTTTCATCAGCGATGGTCGCAACCCAAGCCGCTGCCCACAAACTTGCATTGTGAACAAAAGCGGTTTCACCGGGAATGTAAGCAAAAAAGCATCTCTGCTCAGACTCAGTATAAAGAGACTCGACGATAAAATTAGCCGCATCAATAGCAGGAAGTTTGAATTTTTCACTTCCAGAGCGGCCCTCTTTATCTAGTACTCTAGATAACTCCATCAAAGCTTGAGCCACGTAAATCGTCGTTATAACGTTAGGTTTACCTTTCGGCACATAGAAGGCTCTCGCTTTCCAGTCAAAGTGATAGCCCCAGCAACTGTGTTTCCACAGTTGCTTATCGCATTGCTGAGTCAGTAGCCAGTCTCCTAACTCAACACTCAAATCAAGGTACTTTGTCTGTTTAGTTCGCTTATAGTCTTCTAGCATGCCCAATATAAACAAGCCTATTCCTTTTGGGTTGCGCCTTTTCGGCACACCAGCGAGACGGCGGAAGTTAATTGGTGAGCGTTTAAAAAACTGAATCCACCCCAGACCAAACAGCCCTTTCTTCAGGCCGGGCATTAAGTCAAACACCCGACTATTTAGTCCGTCAAATGGGTCATAGCCGCTAAATTTTTCACATTCAGAAAGTAAAAATATCTCGTCTTTGACCTGTTCCGCTCGCTTTGAAACTACCTGACTAGTCACGGGCTTGCTCCAAAACAGACATATCTACATTCATAGGTGTACCAGATGCTAGAGATTCAATCGCCAGAATAGTTGCTAAGCTGTTTTTAATCATCTCGCCATAATCCATACATGGCTCACCCGTTTCTAGACCTTTTATCCATGCGTTAAGCATCGCTTTCTGCCCCTTGTCTTGAGTTGAAAGCTTTTTCGTTTCTTTGTCTGAACTGCCGCTGTATAAGATCGCTTCTTTGAAGTCATTGATAACGGCGCTACGCCCACCACCAAACACTTCAACATATTCTTTTGCCATCGCTTTGGAGCCATCAGCAGTGTATAAAATGTTTGCAACAGAGCCATTTTCAAACGTCAGTTGAATCGATACATTATCGTTGAGCAACGCTGATTTATTGGCTTTGCTCGTACCAATACAATTTACAGACTTTGGTTGGCTAGACACGAGCGCAGACGCCAGATCGACAAAGTGACAACCTTCACCAATAATTCGACCGCCACCAACATATGGGTCTTGAATCCAATGATCCGCTGGGATCGAGCCGGCATTAACACGAATGTTAACGATTAGCGGAGATTTAACCTCTGAGAAAAATTCAACCACTTCACGTGTCGACGGAGCGAAACGTCTGTTAAAGCCCACCATCACTTGCGCGTTGTCCGAAGCCATTTTAGCTCGGTGAATCGCTGCCATTTCTTCAACATTCAATGCCAGTGGTTTTTCAACATATACGTGCTTATTTGCAGTAAGTGCACTTGTTACGGCTGAAGCATGTGTGTCATGCCTTGTGGTCACAACAACAGCATCCGTATCACTATCTAAAATCTCATCCAGACTCCCTGCACAGAATTTAAAGTCAAACTGCTTTGCTACGCCTACCGCCGAGCGTCCACTTGCAGTAACTAAGCCTCGAAATTCAACAGCCCCTGTGTTGGCAAGTGGCGGCAATAGACTTGCAGTCGCATAGTTGCCTGCACCAAAGAAGGAAACACCCAGTTTGCTTTTGGTTATCGGTGTTGTTCGAGTGGTAATCCTAGCTGCGTTGCTAATTTCGTTCGTTGGCTCTGTGCTGTATTGAAGAACAATACCCAGATACGGTTCGGATTTGGCTCCCTCAATCAATTGGTAAGCTTCATCTGCAGAGTCGACATCAAATCGATGAGTGATAAGCGATGCGACTTCGATCTTGCGTTGAGATAGCAGCTCTAAGAACGTTTGCATGTTGCGCTGCTCTGTAAAACGTACATAGCTGAGAGGATAATCGTTACCATTTTCCTCATAATTTGGATCATAACGCCCAGGACCATAAGAACGAGAGATCACCACGCTGATTTCTTTCTTGAAGTAGTTCTCGCGAGGAATATCCATACGTACAGCACCAACGACAACAACTCGGCCTTTAGAACGTGTCACGTCTCCACATAGTTCAATAGGTTGATTGCTCGACGTACCCGCACATACAAGCACACCGTCAACGCCATGTCCGCCAGTCAGTTCTTCGCATATTGATTTAATATCGCCTCTCGCACCGATGGCACCGTATGTCTCTGCTTTAGCTATCAGAGACTCATCAAGATCCGTTGCAATTACATTACACCCGTTAGCTCTCAGTATTTGTACTGCGATCTGGCCTAGTAAACCTAAACCTAATACTAAGAACGTTTCTCCTAACTGCGGCTGGGCAAGTCTTACACCTTGTAAAGCAATTGACCCAACCGTCGTAAACGCGGCTTCTTCATCGGTGACATTTTCAGGTATTTTCACCACAAGATTTTGCGGCACGGCGACAAATTCAGCATGGTTAGCGTAATCTGCACCACCACATGCAACTCGGTCGCCGGGTTGAATGCCTTCTACTAACCCACCCGCAGCAACCACAGTTCCTGAACAACTATATCCAAGCGGTGATGGAGACTCTAATCGAGATCTTACCGTCTGAAGTGTTTTCTTAAGTCCCTCAGTTTGAACTTTATTTAGTACTTGTTTTACAAGATCAGGGCGCGCTTTGGCTTTCTGTAGTAAGTTCTTTTTACCCATATCAATCTTAGTTTTCTCCGTTCCAGCACTAATCACTGAAGCGGAGTTTTTAACCAAGACAAACTTGTCTGTTAACGTAGGTACAGGTACATCGTTTACTTCAACAACGCCCGACTTAAGAGTTTGTGTTACTTGTTTCATTGGGTAGTCTCTCTAATTGAAATTCTTTGAATAATACTGAAATTGTTATTAACCAAACCAAAGTTAAATAGTTTGGAATAGGTCCAATAGCCCCGCTCTCCAGAATTCCCGTAATTAATACGAATATGAAAAGTGAAGATGAAAGCTTCGCCTTAAAAGTGATTAGAAAATAAAGCTGAGTTAGTAAAATAAGTAATATAGGTATTGAACCAATAAATCCTGTCGATAAAAGCAGTTGTAGTATGAACTGGTGACTATTGACCGTGGTCCACCCCCAACTAGTTTCAAAGTTCAACGGGATGAGTGTCTTTGAAGAAGCATAACCGTAACCAGTCCAGGGCTTATCTGAAATCAAGTCGACAACGACCTCCCAAATTAGGGTGCGTCCAGTGAACGTAAACAGCTCTTCAACACCGCCACTTCTCGAAAGAGACGGTAGTACATGCATATATAGTTCAGAGACCCAAACAATGGCTCCAATAGTAAAGCCAGCAACTAAAACGTATAAGATGTACGCGTATCTCTTATGCAGTAGGAAATAGCTTGTCGCAACTACAAGTGCGAGCATTGATGTACGGCTTTGCGATAATACTAGTACAGATAAAACCCCAAGCATGACCACCAGGCGCGATAGAGTCATTTCTGTGTGTGTTGACGAGACAATTAACAAGAACAATGAGATTGAGGCAACTTGCCCTATCGCATTTGCGTTACTTGCAATACCTTTAAATCTTACACCTTCAATGTAGCCAAGGTCATTCCAATATTCCTGCAACGCAATACTTGGAAACAAGAAATAAAACACTAACGACATGAAACACAGTACAAGTGACGCTTTTAAAAACACTTCAATCGCTCGGGAATGATCGAATAAGTTAAATATAACCAAATTGGCCACTACGAAAATCATGAACACAACCGATGCCATGACCGAATAACTACCTGCGGGCGATAGTGGAGACTGCATCAAGATAAATATGGCATATACTAAAATAAGAGCCTGAGTCCAAGAAGAAGGACGGATATTTACTCTCAGCATAAAGAACAGACTTACAGCACCGCACATAAGCCAAACCAAAGCTTTTATTATCAGTTGCAGGTCAAACCCACTGGACTCTACGCCACGGTTTCTAAAAGTTGATACCGTAAATATGATCAAAACAGCATAGAGTGTGAGTAATAAGTTATTACTGATTCTGATAATCACGTTCTATATCCGTTATTTTTCTTAGAGTTAATATGACGATTACTAACCACCCAACCGCCATTGAGCTTGGCATTGCGACAACGCCGATGTAACTTATAGAAATCACTAAAAAAGCCTGAGCTAGAAAAGCACATATAATGCGATTAAAAAACAAGCTCTTAGCCATCTTAGTAATGTACAAAGCATTCTCTAAAAAATGCCCAACGATCATAAGAATATAAGCGAGTGAGAATGGAAGTAATATCTCCACTAAGTCACTGTACTTTCCTGAATATAGCAACTGATTTATTTCTTCGGAAAAAGACACTGTCAAAGCCATATAAGGGGCAGCAATGACAGCCACAATTGCCATTGACCTCATTAAGCTCCTAAGTAGCGCCGATTTACCGCTGCTATGATACTTCTTAGATGAATCGACTTTATCAAAGGAATCAACCGCGCTAATCAACACTTGAACAGGTTGAAGTAGATTTCTCGCCACAGACAGTAAAGCGACCATACTTGGGCCGAATACAAAACCCGAAGAGATAATCAGTAGGTTGTTGTACCCGCCAAACGCAAAACCGCTAAGTATTTCATACCTCTGGCGTTTTAACTGTTTGGTGACAAAATGCTTATCATAGCTCCAATTGACTTTGACATTTGTTTTAATAAGAGCCGCTGCTACGACAAAAGCTAATGGGTACGCATAGATAATTTCTACTGACAGAAAATATAGTACGGAACCGAATACAATAAGCAGTATCGAATATCCACCACACAACTTTAGAATGTTTGAGTAATCAGCTCTTCTCCACAGGAGTCGCCTTTTAAACTCATAGCTCCAAAGCGATAAGCTCAATAGTAAATAGTAAGACGCCCACTTTACGATATCGAGCGAATTAACATAGCAAAATACCGCGATAATGCTGCTGCTAACTAAGCCGATAATTAGTGAAGATAAAATCGATGTCTGATTTAAGGAACTGACCAACTCATCACTCATATCATCTGAGATTGAGAGAGGGATAGAGACTAAGTTTCTCTGTATTCCTTGAAAAAAAATAGCTGTTGCTAAACATAGTGAATATGCGCCAAGCGTGAGCTCACCTTCTACGTTGGCTAAGCATACGAAGAAGATGAACGTGCCCCCTGAATAGAGCATCTGATCCGCTAGTGCCGTAAAGACCTTATGCTTCATTTAACTTCTCTGCAATCAGTCGCGCTTTGTATGACCAACGCTCAGAGTCCATGTCTAGTCTTTGTCGCTCACCATTTTCAATCGCGCAGCGTAGGTTATCGACAAATTCATCATAGTCATTGGATACATTGATGTTCGAAGTGCCAAATTCATTCCAGCCATTGAAAAAGGTTGAAACGATCGGTTTTCCAGCAGTCAGGTACTCTTTAAATTTTACCGGTGAACAATACTCTATCCATTCATTCCCTTGCCAAAACATGGCTAATACATCAGCATTGTGTAGGTATGAAGGCACCTCGTTTTGAGCTTTTTTACCAAGGAAATGAACATTATTGGGTACATCTTCCCTCTGGAGTTTTTCGCCCATGCTCACCTCACCGATCAAGTAGAAGTCAGTGTTGGCCAACGCTTTGGCGGAATAGAGCAACAAGCTAAGATCGAAGGTGTGCGAATCAATCGCACCTACAAATACAACTTTCGCCCTATCTGACGCTTCCATCTCTGTGGGTTGCTCAATTAAGCTCTTGTTAAAGAAAACATCTGCCACACCGTGCGAAACATGTAAGCTATCCTTCACAGCATTGCTTTCTTTGCTTTGAAGCGCCTTTGATGAATAGATCACCAGTTTAGCGTCACGTTTAAGAGCCTCTACGCTTTGCTCGATAAACTCAGAATCACCATCTGATAGCATTTCGTTTTTATCAGTTCGCTGATAAATCACATCAAACTTTCTCAAGTTTATCGCCTTCGAAACCGTTGGTGTCACTACCCAAGCTAGGGGTTGAGCCATTCCTAGCTTTTTAGTAAGCACCTTAACCTGTAACTTCAACAATAGATTGGAAATAGCGGAGAAGGTTTTGCCTGGAATATAAAACGGTGAATACACGTAAAAGTTTTCGTCAACTTGCACCAGGCCTTTTGAAATGCTCGCGAGCTTACGCTTAATTTTCTGCACGATGTTGGTTGTTTTACCGGGTTTAGGCACTCTCATTCCGACTGAGTTGATGAAAATGACTTTCTGATTCTTAGAAAACTCTTCCATCACCTTCATATCGAAGTGGCCTTTATTGTGATACCACCAATCTTCCCCAGCAAAACATACAATGCCGTCATATCCACTTAGCTTAGCCATGATCTATAAACCTCGTGTATCAATGATCACTTTTTTAGCGAAGCTTGTTTTGTCAGCGAGCTTAAATTGCTTGTGGTCTACTAGAACTACAACGATATTGGCTCGCTCAATTGCACTTTCAAATGATGTAAGCTCCAGTCCTTTTTGCTCCAAATTATTTGGTAG
This sequence comes from Vibrio sp. SCP2, assembly GCF_059295395.1. Taxonomy (NCBI): domain Bacteria; kingdom Pseudomonadati; phylum Pseudomonadota; class Gammaproteobacteria; order Vibrionales; family Vibrionaceae; genus Vibrio; species Vibrio sp. SCP2. The sequence continues at coordinate 277,216 of NZ_JCAFVV010000001.1, forward strand.
CTCTTCGATGTTTGGTTCAACTAGCAGCAACTCACCCACATCACGTTGAGTTAACTCCTCTACAATTTGCAGAGCAGGACTTTCACGCAAGTCATCAATGTCGGCTTTAAACGCTAACCCTAAACATGCCACAACTGGTCGCTTAAACTCATCGGCAGATTTCTCGATTTGCTCGATGACATGGAATGGTTTTGAGTCGTTTACAAGTCGAGCTTGACGTATCAGTTTCGCATCATCAGGTGCACTGTCGACGATAAACCATGGGTCAACAGCGATACAGTGGCCACCTACACCTGGACCAGGGTTCAAAATATTTACCCTAGGGTGACGATTAGAAAGCTTGATCAATTCCCATACGTTGATTTTCAATTTTTCACAAATGATGGAAAGTTCATTGGCAAAGGCAATATTGACGTCTCGGAAAGAGTTCTCTGTAAGCTTCGCCATTTCTGCTGTTCGAGCATTGGTTACGATACACTCGCCGCGTACAAACGTTTTGTAAAGTTCTGAAGCTCGCTCACTACATGCCGCTGAAAGACCGCCAATCACGCGATCATTTGAAACCAGTTCCTGAATAACGTAACCCGGTAGGACACGCTCTGGGCAATGGGCAATTTTAATATCTGCGCTGTCCCCACAATCTTGAGGAAAGCTTAAGTCTGGTCGCGCTTCATTCAGCCAATTGGCTAGCTTTTCTGTAGCGCCCACTGGAGATGTTGATTCTAGAACAACAAGATTTCCTTTCTCAAGAACTGGCGCAATCGCTCGCGCTGCTGCTTCTACATAAGAAAGGTCTGGTTTGTGGTCACCACTATCGCTTTGTAAAAATGGCGTTGGGACGGCCACCATAAATGCATCGGCTTTTTCTGGCTCTGTCGTGGCTCTTAAGTTACCTGTCGCAACAACACCCTTAACGATGATATCTAAATCTGGCTCAACGATATGAATATTGCCCGCGTTAATCGTCTCTACAGCATTTTGGTTAACATCGACACCAATAACGTTGATACCACGTGATGCGACTACAGCCGCCGTTGGCAAACCGATATAACCTAATCCGATTACAGAAACTGTTTTAAAAGACATAAAAATCCCTTCAATTAAATGCCCAAAATTGAAAATAAATAAAATGGAAATACTTACTAAAAATGTTCTTTAATAATGTCGACGATACGCTGACTTGCCTTACCATCACCGTAAGGATTGTGTGCTAGGCTCATCTTTTTATAAGCCTCTTCATTAAGCAGTAACGTTTCGACCTCATTAACAATGGTCTCTTTATCTGTGCCAACCAACTTAACAGTGCCCGCTTCGACCGCTTCTGGACGCTCTGTTGTGTTTCTCATCACAAGGACTGGCTTGCCCAATGAAGGCGCTTCTTCTTGAATACCACCAGAATCAGTCAGGATCAGATGTGCTTTGTTCATCAGGTATACAAACGGCAAATAGTCTTGTGGTTCAATTAAGATTACGTTGTCTGTTTGAGAAAGAAGTCGATTAACGGGCTCCCTAACATTTGGATTTAAATGCACTGGGTAGACAACTTGACAGTCTGAATGTTTTTCGGCGATCTCTTTCAGAGCCTGACAAATGTTTTCAAACCCACTGCCAAAACTCTCACGTCGATGCCCGGTGACCAAAACCATTTTTTTACGGCTGTCTATTTGAGCAAATTTATTGGCATATACAACAGAAAGTTCAGGATCTTTTTCTAACTTCTCAGTAACTGCAAGCAATGCATCTACCACCGTGTTCCCTGTTATGTGAACCCCTTGCTCAATGTTCTCTTTACGCAAGTTCTCGTATGAAGTTCTTGTTGGCGCGAAGTGCAATTTAGTTAGCGCACCAGTAAGTTTACGGTTTCCTTCTTCAGGCCAAGGAGAGTAAATATTCTGAGTGCGTAGACCCGCTTCAACGTGACCAATAGCAATTTGCTGATAGTAAGCGGCAAGACTGGTTGATAAAGTCGTAGCCGTATCGCCATGCACTAACACGATATCAGGAGCAAACGATTCTAAGATCGGCTTAAGACCCAACATAATGTTTGACGTCACCTCATAAAGAGATTGACCCGGTTTCATGATATCCAAATCATAATCAGGCTGAATTTCAAATAACTCTAATACTTGATCAAGCATTTCTCTATGTTGCGCGGTAACACATACCTTGGATTCAATTCCAGTGGCTGCTGCTAATTCATGGACTAACGGAGCCATCTTGATTGCTTCTGGGCGCGTTCCAAAAACTGAAAGTACCTTAATATTCTTTTCCATTGTGATCCCTACGATTGCCCATACGCATACGTCGCGTACTCTGAATATGTATGTTTCCCTTTTTTCGCTGCTGGAACTTGGTTGAGTACCACGCCATCGATAACAATTTTGTGCTTGGTAAAGAGAGTCATTGTGTGTTTATAAACAGACTTGGTTGTACTGTTTGCTTTTAGAACGAGGATGATTCCACCCGTCATCTTGCCAACGATAAATGAGTCTTTGACCGGAAGTATTGGCGGTGTATCAATGATGATGCGGTCGTACTTCGTTTCCAGTTTTTCAATCAATTCAGTAAAGCCCTGACTGCCTAATAGCTCTTGAGGATCGGGGGCGACCATGCCTGCACTCATAACATCCAAATTCGTCCCTTCGATACTGGTAATACACTCTTCAAGTGGATTGTTCATCAATAGATGATTAACCAAACCAGGCGTCGATGGATTCAGTTTGAATCTTTGGGCAATTGATGGCTTTCTTAAGTCACAGTCAACTAATAGGACTCTCTCTAGCTTAGAGAAAGAAAGTGCTAAATTTACAGAAGTAGTCGTTTTACCTTCTCCCGGTACCGAAGACGAAACAGCAATCAGCTTTCTTTGCGTATTGTGAAGACTAAGGACCAAAGAAGTACGTATTGAATCGACGGACTCTTGAAAAACCGTGAACTTGTCATTTGCAAACACGCTAGAGTCAAGCGGCGATTTTTTGTACATTTTGTCTTTGATCTTTGGAATTGTGCCAGTAGGCAACAGCCCAAGCTTGTTTTCAAAATCGCGTGAAGATTCGATTGTATTGTTGAACGCATCCTGAGCGATAACCACCACCAGTGCAAAGCCTAAGCTGATGGCAAACGCGAGCACCACTATAAGTTTGCGATTAGGCTTACTTGGCGCTTCAGGGACCAATGCATAGTCACTAAACCTTGCATTAGATGAGCTAAAATCGCTGGTTGCAGAAGCCTCTTTCTGTCTTGTCAGGAACAAATCATAAAGTTTGGCGTTGGTGTCAACATCTCGTTTCAAGACATCGTATTCTCGCTTGACTAAACTGAGCTCTTGGAACTCATCTTTCTTTGCCAATAACTCATCTCTTAACAGACGTTCTTGGTTAACAGCGCTCGTTAGCTCCTTTTCAATACCATTGACCAATTTGGCTACGACTCGGTTCGCACGATATGAAATAGTTTCCAACTGTGCCTGTGCTTGAATCATTTTGTCGTGTTTTGGCCCATAGCGTTTCGAAAGCTCACTGACCCGCTTGACTGCCTCAGACTCTGCTTGACGAATGTCTCGGATTTGGGGGTGATTAGAGATCAGAGGTATAGAGGCTAAGGTAGTGACATCTTTACTGTTGCTATTTCTTAGCGCGCTGTAAACCGCCTGAGTCTCGATACGTTTCTCTGTCGCCTTAGCAATACGGTCAGTGAGATTTGATAGTTCAGAGCTCGTTAGCGCCACAATTCCGCTATCATCAATCAACTCTTGCTTCTTTAGGAAAGCGAGTAGCTTAGTTTCAGATTCATCCAACTTGTTCTTGAGTTCACTCAAACGAGTATTGATCCAACTGGTCGCTTGTTCCGTAGCGAGTAACTTAGATTCTAAGTTGTTCTCTATGAACGCGTGCCCCACTTCATTTGCGATTTGTGCTGCAAGCTGCGGATCTTCTGATTCGAAACTGATCCTAACGAGCTGGGTTTTACGCACTGGCGAAATGGACAGTTTGGCTTTAAAGGCTTTTAATACCTTGCGGTTAATTTGCTCTTCAACTTCCTCAGCAGTCGGTTCTTTAGCCGTCTCTCTCATATAAGCTTTTAGGACAGGCAAGCTTTTTAATGCTAACTTAAGCTGCGAAACAATTCCCGGCTCAGAATGCTTAAGCGCTGAGTTAAATTCCTCAAAATGTACCAACTCTAACTTGTCGATAACTCGTTGAGCGACTTGGTTTGACTTGAGTATTTCAAGCTGAGTTTGATAGTACTCTTTAGTACTGGTATCAAAGCCAACGACTTCTTCAATAGAAACCGCTTTTTTCGTTGACGAGTCTATAAGTAAAGTGGCCGTTGCTTTATAGACAGGGGTAACTGATAACACAACCAGTATCGCAATTGCGCTACATAGCACTGCAAACGTTACAATTGGCAACCATCTGGTCTTAATCAAATGAACATAGTAGCCAAGATCTAGAAGTTGAGATTGTGGAACAGTCTCAGATTGGGAATGCATTTTAAAATCCATCTTAAACAGGGCTAAAAGAAACTTTGTTCGATGACGATAATGTCACCAGGTAAAACGGACGAAGAGAGCTTTGCTTTATTCTTCGTGTCGTCTTCACCAGCTTTTGAAACAAATACTTTGTTCCTAGCCGCTCTATCAGTAAATCCACCTGCAAGTGCGATCGCTTTATCTACGGTCAGTCCTGGCTGATATTCATAGCCACCAGGTTTCTTCACTTCTCCGTTCACATAAATGCTTCGAAATCCAACCACTGATACGCGTACTTTGGGTGAGATAAGGTAATCACCTTTTAGACCGCTATAGATTTCCTGCTTAAGCTGCTCAGGAGTCTTACCAATTGCTTTCAGTTGACCTAAGTATGGGTAGTCAAAACTGCCACTGTTGTTGATGTAAAGCTCTTTAATGGATAAGTCATCCTCACCATATACGGAGATCTGGATTTTATCTCCTGCACCCAGTTCGTACGTTCCTTGGAATGCGACAGCTTGTAAACTAAACAGCATGACGAACAACAAAAGAAAGGTTTTAAGCCTCAATTTCACTTTAAATATCCTCAGTATCTTGCTGCGATTACAGGACTAGGTTTACAGACATGAACCAAATGTTCTGCTTGTAACTATTTTCACTGATGGTTGAGTTGACACGTTCATACTCCCAACCTAAAACCAAATCAGTAATATCATTAAAGGTGTAACCGAGTGCCAACCTGTTAGAGTAGAAATCGTCATCTCGGTTAGAGCTTGAATAATCACTGTTTCTGAGCGTGAATTCGACATCGCTATAGATGTTACTTCGCCAGTAGTGCTTCCAACCCGAAGATAGGAACAGGTCTTTCACATAATTGCTGCCTTGATCTGGATCGCGTGCTCGTTGACCACCCAATAGCGTCACTTCTGAATGCTCTAAAGGATTCCACTGCAAATCCACATCCCAGCTAAATCCGGTAAACTGATCTTTTTGCGAGTCTTCATAATCTTTGTTTTGAAGACCTAAACGGAGCTTACCGGTGGTTTTACCGGAGATATCCCACTTAGAACCGACCATGTAGAAGTGATCTAAGCTATCTTGAGAGCGATTAGTCGAAGGGTCGAATAAATCATAGCTACGCTGAACCAACTCGATTTCAAACAAGGCTTGAGTTGCTGGCATCGCGCGATAGTAAAACGCAGCACCACCACTCACTTCGTCAAAATCTTTATACTTAGTACTTAATTGCGACAGATTTGGGTCGCTGATTTCGCGGTAGTTCTTATAACTACGGTCTAAATACCCCAGAGAAAATTCGAGTCGCCCTTGAGCCCCCTCGCTGCCGTATACATAAGTGCTGTTGACATCGTTGATCACGTACTCGACTGGGTCAGTAACGATCGTCGCTAATGTGTCACCGGCGCTAAGCCCAGTACCGCGCTCTTCATGTAAAAAGAGCAGGTTGTAATTGAATGAAACGCCGTGCTTAGCATTAAGCCTAATAAAGTTATTGGTAACGAACTTATGATCTAGAAAGTTATCATCACTACTGTCAAAGTAAGTCCCAGACGAGATCTGATAAGCCACTAAATGCTCGTTCCCACCACGATCCGATTCTAAAGCAATACCGGGCTCTAAAACCAAGATGCCTGAAGACTCTGAACTTTGGTTACTAGAGAAGCGACCAATGTTGTCATTGTGTTCTAGACTACTTTCAAATAATGGAGTGACTCGAATACCGGAGTCCGTCACATAACCACGTTCTTCTGAAGCAGATACGGCATAGCAGACACAGCCAGACAGCACTGTAAATAAAATTGCTGAATTCCCAAGTTTCATCGTAAATCCTTAATATGCCGTTTTTCCAATAAAGCCTTTGAATATTGTTAAAAAGATGATTCTCAAATCTAGGCCCAGGCTCCAGCTTTGAATATATTTGAGATCGTACTCAACTCGTTTTTCCATTTTTTCTAGCGTATCGGTTTCGCCTCGATAACCACTAATTTGAGCCAATCCAGTAATACCAGGTTTTACTTTGTGGCGTAGCATGTATTTGTCGACTATTTGTCGATACTCTTCGTTATGTGCGACTGCATGCGGTCTTGGCCCAACAATTGACATTCGACCTTGAATAACATTAATAAACTGAGGTAATTCATCTAGTGACGTTTTTCGAATAAATGCTCCAAACTTGGTGACTCTTGGATCATTTTTCGTTGCTTGCTTTACGACGTTGCCATTATCAGTGGTACTCATCGATCGAAACTTCCAAACCTTAATCGCCGCCCCATCCAATCCATAACGCATTTGCTTAAAAATAATCGGACCTGGACCAGACAACTTAACCCCAATTGCAACCATCAATAAAATGGGGCTAATTAGAAAAGTAATAATGCTCGCTAACAAAATATCTTCTGCGCGTTTTACAACACTGGCTAGACCATAAAATGGAGTATCTTGAACACTAATTGTTGGGCTATTGCCAATCGTGCGCCAACGGGCCTGCATTAGCTCATAGGTATAAATGTCGGGTATCAGATAGACTCTTGCCGTAGTATCAGAAAACATTTTCACGACGTCTTTAACGCGCTGAACTTCACCCATTGGTAATGCAATGTAAACATGGCGAATCTCGCGTTTTTTGGCCTTCTCGACCGAGTCTTTAATCGATCCCAAAATCGGCTCACTAAGACCATCCTTTGCAAGGCGGCTTGGCTCTCTATCATCATAAAACCCTACAAAATCAAGGTTAGAAGATTTGTCATTTACCATATCATGCGCTAAGCGAATGCCTGCATTTGAAACACCGACAATAATCGCTTTTTGCTTATATTGGTGTTTTTTGTAATGTGCACGCATAAGAGAGTTTCCAACTAGACGACTGGAAATCAACAATGCGGGTGTGGCAAGCATCCAAGTGGTGATAACTACTCTGGAGTGGACTTCCGTCCATTTGGTAAAGAACGCAAACAACAACAGTACAAGCAGTGTTTGAAGCCATGCACTGATAATATTCTTAAATTCATGACGCTGAACAAATACACCATTATATCGGTACAAACCAGATTGCTCGGCAAAAAACACAAAAAGCAAAGCTGAGACTAAGCCTGAAATAGTATAAATTTTCGAAAAATCACCTAAATAAATTGTGGATACTGCAAGGAGGAAAAATATAATTACAAATCCATCAATTATTCGATAGAGAGCACTAGACTCTTCCTCTCCGAATTTAACTTTACTTTGCGTGGTCATATCCATATTTCGGTACGCTACTACTCCCAAGACGTAGATCTCAGGATTATTGAGTTATTAAACAGTTATTCTCTACGTATAACTTTTACATCAGAAATAAAAGCGGTTTTATTTTTAATTAGATAAGCACTGAAAGTAAAGTCTCATTTTTGATAAACAAAATAAGTTCTAAAGTTGTATAAAACCCACTCAAAAAACATTGTGTTTTTATTATTACAGCCATTAGTTAATTCGTAGAAAGTCGCACTTTTGATTCAATCAAATAAGGTATGGGGGAGTTTCTCAATTATTAGACTTGAGATGTTAGATTATTAAACATAAGAATTGATGATTAATAATTACTTGTTTCAACAATTATGATTGACTTATTTGAAATATACGTAATTTAGACGTTATCGAGTGAATTTTGTTAGGCATGTAAAAAACACCACCTTTTAGGTGGTGCTGTTTGCAAGATGGCTAATCTATCACTAGTTGGATTGAACAACGTATTTTAGCAGCTCAACAACCTGCTCTGGTGACTCTGCCCATGCCATTGCGGCCGCGTCGACTTCTTTAAGAGGGTGAATCAGTGACTCATCATGTAAAGTAATGTAAGGCTTATCGAGTGCCGATAGCATACCCGCATCGAACGCTGCATTCCACTGACGATACTTTTCACCGAAACGTACTACACCAATATCACATTGCTTGATTAAAGTAGACGTGCGAATAGCATTGACCTTAGAAGACTGATGATCACGCCAAAAACCTGATTCGTTCTGTCGTAACAGATCTCCAGCCGCATCGCTTGACTCATGGTCAGTATTCGCTGAGTAGAACTCTATATTCAGTTCCAACTTCCTTACGCCTTCTATTATGCGTTCTCGCCAATCGGTGTGTATTTCCCCACTTAGGTAAACTTTCCAAATCATTTGCTTGTTCCCTTCTAGCTTTTCTTAGAATTTGTCGCTAACACATCAGCACGCAATACAGATTGCTCTATGACTATATCAGCGAGTTGCTCGCGACTTAATAAATAGTGCTCGGTTTGCTTATGTATCGCCAACGCTTGTTGGTTTTGGTAAATCTCGTACAAATGAAACAGCTGAGGATCAATAATATCCTTCAACACATCAAATTGTATACAACCATCTTCATTCTCCACTGAACAACGAGCATTTCTTCCCATTATAGATATGTAGTCTTCTTCGCGACCCTGTTTGACTCGATTGCTCACAATAATACAGTACATAGTGGCTTTAGCCTCCTTGAGTTTGGTTCTACTCATAGTTGTACCATAATAGCTTAATTGTATACAATAATAAGAAGGATAATATACAAGGAAACAAAGTATGGACAGACCAACACCATTCAGTGGCATTAGACATATCGCACTGGTTGTTCAAAAGTTTGAGGAGTGTGAAGCTTTTTACACAGAAATTATGGGGATGAGTATCTTAAGAAGAGCCAACGATAACCTCGTTTACCTGACCAATGGCTGTGATAACTTGTCGCTTGGACGAGCGCAGTCTCAACGAGTTTGCTCACCGATAAGCGTCGATCATTTTGGTTTTATCGTCAGAACCAAAGATGAACTCCATCATTGGTACGAGTTTATGTTAGATAAAGGAGTGCCAGTCTTGGATGAACCTCACGATCATAGTGATGGCGCTCGGAGCTTTCACTGCAAAGATCCTGAAGGCCATGTTATTCAACCGCTATATCATCCAGATATCTCGCACCAAAATATCATTTAGCTTTCATTAACCCCAAGGCTTTGAGTTTGCGATATACCGTATTACGGCTAATGCCAAGCGCACGAGAGACTTTGCTGACATTGCCATTGTGAGTGTGATAGGTATCGATTAAAGTGGCGTTAAGCGTCGACTTTAGATCAGATACCTCGTCATGATCTTTTGCACTGGGCTGCAAACCTTGCAAAGGCTGTGAAAAGTGAGCAGGCAAATGTTCTATGCCTATTTCGTGGGTATCACTGGCAATTAAGCTCGCGACTTTGACTAGGTTGTCGAGCTCTCTGAGATTACCTGGCCAACGATAATTCATTAGTGCGCTTGTCAGCTCACTCGAAAGCATTTGATTATTCTGCTGATACTTGTTATGAATAGCGTGAATCAAGGCGAGCTTATCTTGGCGTTCATACAAAGACGGTAACGTCACCACCAATCCATTAAGTCGATAATATAAGTCTTGCCTGAACTTACCTTGAGAAACCAAAAGATTTAGATCTTGATGCGTTGCTGCGATAACCTGAATATCAACATGGTGAGATTGGGCAGATCCCACCGGCATGACGACTTTATCTTGCAATACTGATAACAAGCGGCATTGAGCTTCAAGCGGCATCTCCCCTATCTCGTCAAGGAACAAGATCCCCTTATCGGCTTGTCTTATGCGCCCACTGTAGCCTTGCTTATTAGCACCAGTAAATGCACCTGGGGCATGGCCAAACAACTCAGACTCGATTAAATCTTTCGGCAATGCACCACAGTTCACGGTAACCAAGGGTTCACTGCGACGACTGCTGTGCTTGTGCAGTGCTTTAACAAACTCACCTTTTCCCACCCCGGTTTCACCTAAAATCAACAGACTGATATCGCAACCCATGACCTTGTTGGCCTGTTGCCAAGCCTGCTCTACCTTATCGTCTCCATAATGCAAGTCACTGGCTGCGCTGATCCATTTCTTAGCGGAAGGTGATTTGCCAATGCTTTTCTTTTCGAAAACAAACTGATTTTGTAGCGGTTGTCGGAGTAGATTCTCGAAATGCTCGCCCAGCAAAGAGGCCTGATCAATCAATTGGGTCGCCACTTGATTATGGGCAACTACATGACCATTCTCATCCGCAATCACTATCCCTTGCCAGCCACTTTTTAAAACCGATTCGTTATGGGCCAAGTTAATTTGCAATGAACCTTCTGGAATTTGAGTCAGCATGTAGTTCTCCACTAACTGAACCATGTTTTGCACCAAAAGTTGCGTTGTCACATCATGTTTGGCTTGTTCGCTCGTAATATCAAGAATCCCAACCAATTCACCAAGGTGGTTGAACAGAGGACTGGCCGAGCAACTGATAAACCTATGCTGTTTGATAAAGTGCTGTTCACCGATAATGGAAACCGCTTTCTGTTCGAAAAGAGCGGTTCCTATCGCATTGGTGCCTTTCCATTTTTCTTGCCAACATGTGCCCGATTCGAGGGCGATCGACATCAATTTCTCTCGAAACTTCTCCTGCCCCCAACTGGCAAGTATCACACCTTCAGAATCGGTTAATATCAAGCGACTTTCGCTACGAGACATAACTTGATTGAACAGAGGCAATGCACATTGTTTGACCGCTTCAATGACTCCTTGGGCGTTGTAACGTCGCTCCTTGAGTAGAGCGTTTGAAACATTAATGTCATCCGGTTTTTTAATTTGTCTTAAACCTGCATTTGAGCTTCTTTGCCAAGAAGAGGCGAGCCAGTCACCAGATTGTGTTGTCTGTAGTTCCATACCTGTTCCAACTTTGAACACTTGAGTTGTACCAATTTGGAACAGTTGAACAATTTGTTAACAACTCGTTCCTCTACTTTGTGTTTAAAACATCTTTCTTTAAGCCTTGAATACTCTAGCGCCAGAAAATAATTACAACAAGTTTTTAACATTTGGTCTGTGATTTGCGTTAACTAACCTGTGCCATTAGAAGTGTTCACCCGAGTGTGAGCCCTTCAGACATACTTGAATGAGAAAATAAAAAGGATATTTATATGATTTACGCACAGCCAGGCAGCCAAGGTTCCGTTGTTAGTTTCAAAACCCACTATGACAATTTCATTGGGGGCGAATGGGTGAAGCCTGTGTCAGGTGAATACTTTGACAACACCTCGCCTGTTAATGGTCAAGATTATTGTAAAGTTGCGCGTTCTGGTGAGGCGGATATTAACCTCGCCCTTGATGCGGCGCATAGTGTACGAGCGAGTTGGGCAGCGACAAGCGTAACTGAACGTTCAAATATTCTGCTTAAAATCGCGGATCGAATTGAGCAGAACTTAGAAGAGCTTGCTGTCGCAGAGACATGGGAAAACGGCAAGCCTGTTCGTGAAACACTAGCCGCGGATTTACCGCTTGTTGTCGATCATTTCCGTTACTTTGCAGGCTGTATTCGCGCTCAAGAAGGCAGTGCCGCTGAGCTCGATGTCAATACCGCAAGCTACCACTTCCCTGAGCCGATTGGTGTGGTTGGGCAAATCATCCCTTGGAATTTCCCAATGTTAATGGCGGCATGGAAGCTAGCGCCTGCACTTGCAGCAGGGTGTTGTGTCGTCTTAAAACCCGCAGAGCAAACACCTACTTCAATCCTACTATTGATGGAAAAAATCGGTGACCTGATTCCTGCCGGGGTGGTTAATGTGGTCAACGGCTTCGGTAGCGAAGCAGGCCAAGCACTTGCAACCAGCAACCGTATTGCCAAACTCGCGTTTACGGGCTCAACAGAAATTGGTAACCATATTTTGAAGTGCGCCGCCGAAAGCCTCATTCCGTCGACAGTTGAACTAGGTGGTAAATCACCTAACATCTACTTCCCAGATATCTTTGACCATGAAGATGAATACCTAGATAAATGTATCGAAGGGACTTTGCTCGCGTTCTTTAACCAAGGTGAAGTCTGTACCTGTCCATCACGTGTCTTAGTGCACGAATCTGTCTACGATAAGTTCATCGCTAAAGTGGCGGAAAGAGCTAAGACCATCAAACAAGGCAACCCACTCGACACTGACACTCAAGTTGGCGCACAGGCTTCTCAGGAACAATTTGATAAGATTTTAAGTTACCTAGAAATTGGCCGCCAAGAAGGTGCGAAAGTGGTGTTTGGTGGTGAGATTGCGCAGCAAACTGACGCCATTGAATCAGGTTACTACATTCAGCCTACTTTGCTTGAAGGCAACAATAAGATGCGTGTTTTCCAAGAAGAGATCTTTGGCCCTGTCATTGCGGTGACCAGTTTCAAAGATGAAGCAGAAGCGCTTGCGATTGCCAACGACACAGAGTACGGTCTTGGTGCAGGCGTTTGGACTCGCGATGCCAACCTAGCGTATCGAATGGGTCGCAACATTGAAGCGGGACGAATCTGGGTCAACTGTTACCACGCTTACCCTGCTCACGCTGCATTTGGTGGCTATAAGAAGTCAGGTATTGGCCGAGAGACACACAAAATGATGCTCGATCATTACCAAAACACCAAGAACCTACTGATCAGTTACGATGTTAACCCATTAGGATTCTTCTAACACACACCTTAGAGCGCCATCAGGCGCTCTTTTCTTCTTTACGGTGCTTATACTTATCGTTGAGATAGAGACCACCACTAGCAACAAGCGCAATCAACGAAACAGTAAACAGGGCTGGCATCTTTAATATCCAAGCAAATGTTGCAGCTAGAAAAGCAACGAAGGTAATCATGCGGCTACTTGACATGACTCTGCCTAGTTTTCTACTCATAAAGCCTCCTAATCGCAAATCGAAAAGGCCTTGAAAGACAAACAACTGGCCTTTTCTTGACCACTTTTATTATGCCTTGTAGAAAGCTAAATTAACCTAAATTGACATCAAAATAGATATGAACGTGATGGCACTCAAGGTAGGCAAACGTCTTTAAAGATAGACATCTAAGAAAAAGTACACAGTCATCGCAACGCTAGATAAGGCAACAAAGCCTTTAACGTAATGTTGCTCCACTTTTCGCGAGACTCTCGCCGCGACATAGCCCCCCGATAGCGTTCCCAGCATCACTGCCCCGCCTCGCCACCAGTCTATTGAGCCATCAATAACGAACACCACTATCGCGATAAGAGAGACACAAGAAGAGATTAACAGCTTTAGGCCATTCATTTGGTTGATATCGCTGTGCCCTGCTAGCACCAAATAGCTCAGCACCACAACCCCTAGACCTGCATTAAAGAAACCACCATACGCAGAAACGATAATAAGCAGTATCGAGGCAGAAAGTACCGCCCACAGCGGGTGAAGTGAAGCCGAACGAGAAAGCTTGGCAGTCCAGCGGTTGATTTGGTTACCTAACAAAAATAGTAAAGTTGCAAACAGGAGTAACCAAGGAATTGCGGTTAAAAATTTTTGTTCTGAAACACTAAGGAGCAAATAAGCACCGAGTGCGCCACCAACAAGACTAAGAACAATGATTCGCTTCATAGAACCGCTGGACTCAGCGATATCGTGCCTAAACCCATAGGTGCCGCTGATATAGCCAGCACATGCAGCAAAAGTATTGGTGGCATTCGCAACGACAGGAGGTACGCCCACAAACATAAGCGCTGGAAAAGTGATAAAACTCCCGCCACCAGCAATGCTATTGAGTATCCCTCCCAAAACGCCCGCGCCAAATAACAGAATCCATTCCATAGTTATCGCAAGGTTGTGTAAGGAATCTCTTACTCTAGCTTGCTCAAACTATTAAACAAACCTCATTTTGCCGGTTTTGTGGCGTAAGTTACTGAATATCTAGTGCAAGTTCTTTCCAGTCTTGCAGCTCTTCACGATAGTGCTTCGTCTGCTTAGTGGTCATAGAGTTAATGACTTTCACCAGATACTGATTCGCGACTTGTTTATTGTGATCGATTTTTTGCTCAAGTTCCGGCGCATAGAAGCTGTTTGGGTTAAACATAAGCTGTTGAAATTCAGGCTGGAACTTAGCCATATCTAGACGATTCGATAATAAGGCATTCACTTCAATACGCATTTTTGTTTGGTGATTAATCCAATCATGAGAAGTGACATACAGATCTGCTACCCAATCATCCAATAACGCTTGTTGTTGCTTGGTTAGACGGCCAAGCCAAGTTTCTAGATTCTCTTCAATGCGCTCTTTATAACGCTCTTTGATTTCTGAGTCGGAAAGTTTTTGGTATTTTCTTTTGTATTTGGTGTGACGAACACGAATACTGTTCATCAGCTCTTCTACTTGCTCGTTAGATAACTCTCTAGCAATGGAATAAAGTTCGGGTGCAACTCTCGCCACAAGGCGCTGTGAATGCTGCTGAAATTTAGCTTCCTGCTCTTTAAGCTGATCCATTGTGAACGTGTTAGGTTCGATTGCCATTAGCTCATCAAGATGTTCAACATAATGGGGGATTTCTTGTGTACGATGCCACTCACTCAGAACGGCTACCTTTTGACTAACAATCTCTTCTTGAGAATCATTGAGCTCAACATAGTCATCGAGGTATTCCAGTAACAGCCAGTCCATATTGTTGTAGACAAACTTGGTACTACATCCAGCCAGAGCCAAACAGACAGTAAACAGTATTCCTAGTTTTTTCATTGCTTCATCCTGCGCAATTCACTGCTGATACCATTATTCTTAACATAGACACTTTACGCTCTTGTGTCTGTAACAACAACGCAAGCAACTTCGATACCAGATCCGCTCTCTTTTTAAATGTTCATCACTCAAACAAACAGTTAGCTGCGATCATAATAAGCGCAACGAGAATATAAAAACTTTAGGGCGGCAGCCCCTCACCTCTGACCCTCGCTTCACTAAACACGCTATTCGCTGACAGCAAATTGACTTAGTCATGAACAGGTTACAAACGTAAAGGTAAGCTTTACAAAACCTAGTAGTAATCTTACACAGCCTGACAGACTCCTTACGTCCTTAGGCGTAATATTTCTCTCGAAGGTCACCCATCAGGAGAAAAGTTTATGAAAAAAGTGATTCTATTAGCTTCGTTGGTAATGAGTGCGTCTGTATTTGCATCAACCAATGCCACGTCATCAAACACAAGCTTTACCACTGACGCATACTCAACTAAGCAACAAGCCTATGATGCCGCGTTTGACCTCATGGATGAGATGAAAACAATGAACCCAGCGCAACTTAAGAACAAGCTGCATATTTCACAGAGTAACGTCGTTTACCCAAGTGTGAAACTCAATGACATGACAGTACAGATTGAAGAATTTGCAAACGCACCAGGTAATATTCAGTACAAAGCCGTGCTCGATGTAGATTATCAATACAAATACCGTGAAAGCGGCAACAGCTAACCGTTTATCGTTCCACCTGCCTTGCCGCTTTATCTAAAGCGGCTTTTTTATTGCATTTCCCTGACTTAACACAACCATTTATGAGTTAAATTTCATTTAGATCTTGAGTTAAATTGAACTAACGAATCAAAATAAACTCATTAATGATTCAGTTATGGAGTAAGCATGAAAAAAGTTATCCTACTGTCAGTCGTCGCTGTCGCTATACTAGCGGGTTGTAACCAAGCGACTCCAACAAACCAAGAGTACATTTCAACTATGCCACACGACCCTATGTGTAACAGCGAAGCGATGCCGGGAGGCTTCTACCCTCCGGGTGAAGTGACACCTGAAGCCGAAAAAGCCGTTGACCTTGTCCTCAACCAAATCGCTTCTCAGTCTCCGTTAAAGCAGATCACTGATGTGCGCACTCAAGTTGTTGCTGGAATGAACTACGCAGTGGAATTTGAGCTTGAAAATGGTGAGGTTTGGAACGCGATTGTTTACCAATCTCTTGACGATGAGTACTCGATCACTCAACAACCTACCCTCGGTAAGATCTGCCCATAACACCCTGCTTCAAACTATATGTATGGAGCTCAACTTTTGCTGAGCTCCTTTCTCTTTCCTCACCCTATTCCCAACAATCACTGTATAAAAAGCTCGATAAGTCACAAATGGTCGATATAATGGCGCCGCTAACAAACAACTAGGTGAAAACATGAAAATTTGTGGTGTAGAGCTAAAAGGTAACGATGCGGTAATCTGTCTTCTTTCGCATGAGAATGGGGTCGTTCACTTACCAGACTGCCGCGTAGCAAAACTAAGCATTGGTAATGCCAACGACACACAAGAGATGAAGAAATTCCAATTCTCTTTTGCCAAGTTGATAGAAGACTACAAAATCGAAAAAGTCGTCATTCGCCAGCGTCAAACAAAAGGTAAGTTCGCAGGCGGCGCGGTAGGTTTTAAATTAGAAGCAGCCATTCAGCTTATCGACGATTTGAAAGTAGAAGTTGTGGCGCCAACGGCTATCAAAGAGAGCCTTAAACGCAACCCGCTGGGCATTCAATTTAAAGATACCGGTTTAAAACAGTATCAAGAGCAAGCATTTACCACTGCATACGCTTGCGCCATGATGCGCGGATAATCAAACGTTTAGTTGGAATGACCAGATTAACAAATCTTAATGTTTCGTTAAGGCTCACTAAATAAGTGCTGAGTTAATCTGTAAATCCTTAATCTAAAACGTTTTTCGGTTTACCCCCTAAACCGATATGGCTCGCATTAGTCACGCGAGCCTTATTTTTTCTTCTTAAAATCAGAACCTTATTCGTTATGATAACCCCAAGCTATGGAAAAGAGGGTTATTGTGAAAATATTAATCATTGAAGACGACCAAACCACTCGAGAGTTTGTATCCAAAGGATTGCAAGAGCATGGTTATGCGGTTGATCAGGCTGAGGATGGCAAAAAAGGGTTGATGATGGCGCTAAGTAGCGACTATCAACTGATCATTCTTGACCGAATGCTACCCTACCTAGATGGAATGAAAGTACTGTCGGCGATTAGAGCAACCGATAACAACATTCCCGTTCTCATTCTGAGTGCAATGGACAGCATCGAAGATCGCGTTGATGGACTGCAAGCAGGCAGTGATGACTATCTTATTAAGCCGTTCGCACTCGCTGAACTTATTGCCCGGGTCGATATCATCATCAACCGAGCACATCGCGCATCAACTCCTTCTCATACTCTTAGTTACGACTGCTTAAAAATCGACCTAAAAGCACACAAATTTACCTGCAACAATCAAGAGCTACTCCTTCAACCTAAAGAGTTCCAGCTCATTCAACATTTTATTGAACACCACGAACAAGTTGTGTCACGTATGCGTTTGTTTGAGAGTATCTGGAGCTATCATTTTGATCCTAAGACCAACGTTATCGATGTTCACGTAGCGAATCTAAGGCGCAAGCTCGAAGAGGCAGGTTGTACTGGGTTACTTCATACCGTAAGAGGGGCAGGTTATGTCCTTCGTCGATAACTATACCCTCACCCGCTCTTCCGTCTTTAAAACCTTAATGGGCTTGTTTGTGCTCGTTGCTGCCGCAAACACCGTTGTTATACGGCAGCTTTATGTCGATTCAGACGCCTTTCACCGCCAACAGTTAACCAAGCAACTCAACGATGAAATTCAGGAGTTCAGTTTTGCCGCCACTCAAGGTAAATCAAACGTTGAAAGCCTTTTAGAAGCTAAGCAAGCCTCTCAGACCCCTTTTTACTATCGACTTGTCGAGCCGATGGAGCCGATATTAAACACCCAATACTATCCCATTGCCGCCTTACCTAGTGAGAAGACTAACATCTTGCTTGGTGATGATTTTCGATTAGAAATCGGTGTTAACCCAAGTGTCGTTGAAGCCCACCGAGAGTCTCTCGCGCCAATTGTGTTTTCTGGCATCATTATGCCTGTCGCGGTGATGCTTAGCACCGCCCTATTCTTTTCATTGCTGATCTTAAAACGGTTAGAGAAAGTGAATCGCGCTATGAACCGCGTATTGTGTGGTGAGCGAGAGGTTAAACTTTCCGTCTCAGAAAAAGATGATGAATTCGATATCTTAGCGATTCACCTTAACTATATGATTGAACAAATGGCAAAAAATGAGACGACGTTAAAGTCTTTAACTGTTGGTCTTGCGCATGACATGCGTACACCAATAGCTAGATTAAAACTGCGTCTGGAAGAGGTTCTATCGAGTAAAGATCTTTCAGAGTCTCAACAAGAACAATTTTCAGCCTGCCATGATGAACTTGAACTAATCTTATCACTTTTTAACAGTATGCTCGAAATTGCTAAAATCAATAGCGGACAAATCAGTCTCGCAACAGAGAAAGTTGAGCTTGGCAGTATCGTCAGTGATGCTATCGAGTTCGTTACCCCTCTTGCTGAACAAAAGCGACAAAGCATTACCTATCTACAAGACCAAAGCTGCACTATTTTAGGCGATCGTTCGTTACTTTTTCGCGCCGTGTTTAATGTGATTGAAAACGCGGTGAAATACACGCCAGCGGATGGCAAGGTTGAAGTTGTTGTCGATCACTTTGGCGTTATGGTTGCCGATTCAGGGATCGGTATTTCAGATCAAGATAAACTCTACGTGTGTCGCCCTATGTATCGGGCGGACAAAAGCAGAACCGAACAAGGTAATGGGCTAGGACTTTCTCTGGTTGATGCGGTACTTAGCAAGCACAACGCACGCTTAATACTGCGCGATAACAAACCAGGGTTAAGAGTGAGGCTCTATTTCACTCACTAGCATAGAAAGGCAGCTTTGAATCAAGCTGCCTTTCTATCATGGGTTTTCAGAGCTTAACCTCACTGACTAGGCAGGTAGAGCTTTCATCTCTCCAGCCACTAACTCAGCTTCAGGGCCCAGTATGACCTGAACATTATGCTCGTTCAGTTTTACTACTCCCATTGCGCCCAACTCTTTCAGAGCAGCTTCATCAACTTTACTCATGTCATGCACTGCCAAGCGAAGGCGAGTGATACAGGCATCGATACTCTCTAGGTTAGATTTTCCACCTAAAGCTTCAGTGTACTGAGCAGCCAGTTTTGCTTTGTCCGTCGATGCTGCAACCGCACTAACTTCTGATTCATCTTCACGACCCGGTGTTTTAAGGTCAAATTTCGTGATAGCGAATCGGAATACAACATAGTACAAGGCTGCAAAGCAGAGCCCTTGAACGACGAGCATATAGGGTTTGTTCGCCAGTGGAAGGTTCATAGAGAGCAAGAAGTCGATCAGACCACCACTGAATGTAAAGCCTGCTGTCCACTGGAAGGTGGCAGCAATCGTCATTGACGCTGCAGTCAATGCGGCATGAATCACAAACAGTACTGGTGCAACAAACATAAACGCAAATTCAAGCGGCTCTGTCACACCAGTTACAATTGCAGTTGTACCTGCCGCCAACATAATTGAGCCAACTTTAGCTTTGTTCTCTGGCTTAGCACAGTGGTAAATTGCTAGGCCAGCTGCCGGTAGACCATAGCCCATGACAGGGAAGAAGCCAGCCATATAACGACCTGTAATACCAAGCTCACCAGTATTGTTCCAAAAGTTGAAGATATCGTTTATACCGGCAAGGTCAGCCCAGAATACTTGGTTCAAAGCATGGTGTAGGCCAAGTGGAATCAACAGACGGTTAAAGAAACCATACAGGCCAGCGCCAACCGGACCAAGGTCAATAAAGCTCTTACCAAAATTAACCAGTGCAACATAGACCACAGGCCAAACCACAATCAGAATGTAAGCCACAACACACATTACTGCCGAGGTAATAATCGGCACAAAACGGCGTCCACCAAAGAATGCCAATACCGACGGCAGTTGAATATTATGGAAGCGGTTGTAGAGCTCTCCTGCAATAATACCCGTTAGAATTCCCGTAAAGGCGTTGACCACAGCCCCGTACGCGATAACAGATTCCTTACTCATATCCGCAACAGGCGTTCCCGTTAGCATAGAAATGACCGCAGGATCTGAGACCAGAGTTTGCACAATAAACAAACCAATCAAACCTGCCAGTGCTGCTGCACCGTTATTGTCTTTCGCCATACCAAATGCGACACCAACAGCAAACAACCAGGCTTGGTTATCCATGATCGCCTTGCCCGCATAAATAAGAAAGCTCGCCAACGCGCTTCCGCCCGAACCCCACGTAGGGTCAAGCGCATAGCCAAATCCGAGCATTAAACCACCCGCTGGCAGAACTGCGATAGGCACCATCAGCGCCTTACCGACTTTTTGTAGATATCCTAGTATATTCACCTTTTTGTCCCCTTTGGTTTTCGTTATTCCCAAAGAGTACTAAGAGTGAGATTAAGGCAGAGTTGAGTGTAGATTAAGATTTGTTAATGAAAAATGCCCAACCTAACAGGCTGGGCATTTTGGTTAAGCGACCTGCTTGGTTTTGAAGTTACCCAGCAAGGCATCATAGAGCTCATTGTCCGTGAGAACTCCTACAAGCTCATCTTCTTCGACCAATAAAATAGGCTGATTGCTGCGCTGTTTAAGCTCAATCGCCTCGCGCATTCCTATATCCGGGCTTGCTTGAACCACCATAGTGCTGTTGATGTCATCTATTTCAAGAGAATCGTCATTCCAATCCACTAGCGTTTTATTCGAATCAACCAAACTCAAACCTTGGGGAAGTTGCTCAACCCAAAGCTCGTCTGATGAACAAATCTCCCACTGATCATTTCGTCTTGCTAGCTCTTCCCGTGACTGCATTAATGAACGACCTTTAAGCACATTAAGAGGATTAGTATGAGCGACAAAGTCTTTAACGTAATCCGTTTCCGGTGAGAGAATGATTTGTTCAGGCTTACCATGCTGAATGAGCTTACCTGATTCCATAATCGCGATGTTGTTTCCTATCTTAAGTGCCTCGTCCAAATCGTGACTGACAAATAAGATTGTTTTGTTCAGCTTACTTTGCGATTGTAGGTAGTAAAGGTCTCGTTAGAGATTGCATGGCAGGGTTTGCCATTTATGAATAGTGATTTCATTTCCATGTGAAGATCTGACTTTTATGATTATTTTTGAGAGTAGAAAGTGAGCTGTTTGTCTAAGTAATCATTGATGATTATTCTTGCTTTCTCGGCATCAATACCTTGCGGGTTGAGCGTTCCACGCAGCCAGATGCCATCTATCAGAGCAGCAATACCATGAGCAATGATCTCTGCCTGCTCCTTTTCAAACAAATTCTTTAATTCAATTTTTAAATGGGACAGCAAACGTTTTTCATTGACCCTTTGAAGACGTTTCAGCTCAGGGTCATGGACTGAGTAAGACCAGAATGCCAACCAAGTTTTGGCAACTTTGTTTTCTGCTTGATAACCGACAAAATTGCCATCAATGATGGCGTTAATACGTTGTTGGTGAGCTTCTTTTGGCAGTTGGTTGAGCTTTTGCGTTACGGTGGATGAAAGCTGACGCAAAATCTCGCGCATCGTTTCTTCAAGCAATCCATGCTTACCACCAAAGTAATGATTAATGATCCCAGATGAGACGCCAGCCTCTTTGCTGATAAGAGAAATACTTGCCGATTGTAATCCCACACGATCGATCACCGCCATCGTTGCTTGTACAAGCTGAGGCTTACGAATATCAGGCATACCAACCTTCGGCATTTCATTACTCCTTTTTTTAATTGAACGATCAATTAAATATAAAATGCCTGATTTTTCATTCGTACTCAAATTATTTTTTATAAATTGTGCTATTAAAAATGAAAACTTGAGCCATAACACTACGAACTCAAATTGAAATAGAGACTAAGCAACGCAAGCTATTGTTCTTAGCAAGGCACGTTGGCAACCAATTATAACCAATATAATTCAACAACTTATTTAATTATCATTTCAGCGCATTGATATCACGCTACAGAAAAACACGCGAAGCTAGCACGTAAAACCTACCACTTAAAAACTCAGACGTGACATTTTAATTCGAACACTAAATATTTACTCAAGTATCCAAATCACAATGCCGTTTTAACACTGATAGAGTCACAAAATACTTCCACCCTCACTAAGTCAAAACATCAACATCACCAGTTAATACCGTTTGCTCAAGCGCTTATCGCAAACTATATTATGAAATAGTACACATAACAATTATGAGTCAATGGATTGAAAAAGTAACAAGACCAAGGTTGGCACCATGAAGAATCCTTTTTCCTCTATCCTTTCTAAAAAGGACAGACACGGCCCTCCTGCCGATGAAATAAAGAAAAGTGTGTTAGATGTTCTACCAGAAGGCGTCTTCATATGTGACGGCGTCCGAGGCTCTCATTCCATCTTTTATGCCAACCCTGCTTTTGGGCAACTGTATGGATGTAAAAACTCTACCGTAGTAGGTCAAAGTCTGAGTCAGTTTTTCTCTCCGCTCCTTTCTAGCGCCGACCTGGATAAACTTCAAACGGCTGCAGATGCTGGAACATGTTCAAACTTTATCGTTCGACCTGGTAATGCCAGTATGTGGGTAAAAGTCGATATCCAACCTATGTTCAGGGAGGATGGTTCTCTCAATTATTTGGTGATTACCAATACCAATATCTCTGAAATACAAAAAGCCAAAGCAGCGTTAAGAAACAGCAATCGACAGTTAAAAGAGCTGGTTGCACAACAAAACAAACGTATTAACGAACACGAACTGCAAATTGGCGTTATTTTCGAGCAAGCGGTCGACGCAATGATCTTGCTTAACGAGAGCAACCAAGTACTTGATGCCAATGACTCTGCATTATCACTTTTTTGCCACCAAAGAACCGACATTTTAGGTTTAGATATCAGTTCACTACTCGGTGATCTCAAACCTTCGCACCTCGAACAGCAGCTTAAACAAGTTCCAATGTTCCAAGAGGTATCGCTCAACCAAATTTTTTATGTTCATCGTGAAAATGAAGTACTTTCTCTGTCAGCCGCTACTCGTTATATCTCGATTAAGAACTGTAAATACATTCTCATCACCCTTCACGACAGAAGTTCAGAGCACGATGCTAAATTGGAACTTAAGCGCAGTGAGTCCGAATTAGAAAGTGTGGTTCGAAATTTAAACTTGGCCACACAAGCCGGAGGTATCGGGATATGGAGCTGGGATTTCGAAAGTAACGAAGTAACTTGGGACGCTCGAATGTACGATATTTATGGCGTTGACTCACAATCATGCGAAAACAACTACGCTATGTGGCAAGAAAGGGTCCACCCTGAAGACGTTGATTTCGCAGAGCAAGCTCTGCTTTCTGCACGCGATAACTTGAGTCAGTTCAATGCTGAATTCCGAATCCTACTACCAAGTGGTGATATTCGCTGGGTCAAAGCAGCTGCAGATGTTGTTTTCGCTGCAGACAACAATACCGCTATTGGCATGGGTGGAGTGAACATTGACATCACCAAAGAGAAAAAAGCTCAGGCTTCTTTACAGCAAGAAAGTGAAATTGCTCAGGCGGCGAATGAAGCCAAGTCAATGTTTTTGGCCAATATGAGCCATGAGATTAGAACGCCAATGAATGGCGTTGTCGGTATGCTGAGCCTACTGAGTGAAGGCGAACTTGATTCCGAACAGAGAGCTATGGTTTCCACCATCAAAGACTCGGCATTAACCCTACTTCATATCATTAATGACATTCTAGACTTTTCCAAAATTGAAGCCGGACAAATGAGGCTAGAGAGTGCTCCTGTTGAGCTGCAGAACCTATTAGAACGCTCGCTTGATGTTCTCTATCTTCAAGCAAACAATAAAGGGATCGATATGTACTTAACCTACGATCCTAATTTACCCAAAGTGATAATGAGTGATAGTGTCCGAATTAGCCAAATCATGCTCAATTTGGTCGGTAACGCGGTGAAATTTACCGATAGTACGAGTGAGGTAAAAGGTAAAGTATGGGTTTCTGCTTCTTTGGGTTCAAATGGTATCGCTCCTTGCATTGACCTCATGGTGGAGGACAACGGTATTGGTATGACGGAGGAACAACAAGAAAACCTGTTTAAAGCCTTCACGCAAGCCGATACAAGCACCACACGCCTCTACGGCGGGACAGGGTTGGGGCTTTCTATTACTCATTCACTTCTAGACCTTATGGGTGGCAGTATAAACGTTGAAAGTCAGTTTGGTGTCAGTAGCCGATTCACTCTAGAGTTGCCATTTATAGAAGTTGAATCGCCGCCGGAAGATCTTATTCCACAATACATCAATGGCACCCGGGTGTTGCTAGTCTCTAACGAACAAGATGTGATTACTTTCTGCGACATCAACCTATCTAACTATGACTGCAAGGTACATTTCGTCCCTACTGTTCCACGCGCAATTACTGTCCTCAATCATGCTGAAAAAACCGAGATAGAAATCGATGTTGTGATCTTCGGCCCTGACATTTATCACAACTATACTGAAGGTAAGCTGTCTTCTTTTGAACAAGAACAACTCGATAAGAATAAACTTATTCTATTTACTTCCGACGCTGGTGCAAAAACTGGCTTTTTGAAAACCAACACGTACATTATGAACTGTAGCCCGTTTAAACCTAGCGAGCTCACTACAGCGATTTCAGTTATAAAGGGGCATCTAAGCCCAGACATCGCTCATATAGAAAACACAACCGATGCTTTGATTATTGACGAACCTCGAGAAGAGTTGATTCTCGTGGTCGACGATCAGCCAACCAATCGAGATGTGCTAAAGCGTCAACTCTCCCATTTAGGTTACCAATGCGAAATCGCCACGCAAGGTCAAGAAGCATTGCATATGTGGCAATCCGGAAACTTTGACTTAATTCTCACTGACTGCCATATGCCCGTGATGGATGGCTATGAACTTACTAGCCAAATTCGCCAGATGGAGCGTGATGACAAGGACCTAGGCCATATCCCAATCATTGCCATTACGGCTAATGCAATGAAAGAAGCCTCTGAGCAATGCATGACATGTGGTATGGATGATTACCTCACCAAACCTGTCGAACTGAAAAAACTTAATACCTCAATTATCAAGTGGTTGACGCTGTCACCCGCCCCCCCCCAAACAATTAAACCTATTAATACAAATGCAGAGGACATTGACTCTCCAATCTGTATGCAATCTCTCAAAGAAATACTTGGAACAACAGACTCATCGATAGTCTCACCCCTACTCGAAGGCTATTGGGAGTCCGTTGCAGAAGATCTTACTTCAGCAGAGCACGCCCTATTGGAGCAAGACGAACTTAATCTTCAGAAAATCGCACATGCGGCGAAGGGTGCAGCCCGTTCAGCAGGTGCACAGAACTTAGCTGAGACCTTTGAGAAAATACAAAACATCGCACCACAAAAAGATTGGAACGCCCTCTCTAGCACTTTAATGGAAAGCAAAACAGAAGCAGAGAAGTTAAGGGTCTACCTTATCGAACAATCGATCATAGAAAGTACGGAAGCTTCGTTATGACTCAATTTATCCCTCGCGACTACACGATACTCATTGTTGAAGACCATAAGTTCTCACGCAAAGCCCTGATCAATATGCTTGTCAGAGCAGGATATGAGAACTTACTCAGTGCCCAAGATGGTGAAGAAGCACTGACAAAGTTAAACAGGCACCATGTAGACCTGATCATTACCGACATTAACATGCCCAAAGTGAATGGATTGGAGTTGGTTAAAACAGTACGTGAAGGAGAATCTGGCGCGTCTGAATTGACTAGCATAATTGCTGTGACGACCCTTTCTGACACGGCGACAATAGCAAGTTGTATGACGTTAGAAGTTGACGCGTTTTTAGTGAAACCGATCACCGTTCAGAGCGCTCAAGAGCAGATAAAATCCGCTGTCTCTGAACCAAAACGTTTATATCAAAAGCACCTCTATGATACGGCAACAACAGAGGTCAGCTTTGAGCCTTCTGAAACTGTGAGCGAAGATAACTCTCCTAAAATACGAGAAGTTTCCTCCCAAGTCATTGAAATAGGAACCCTATCTGAGCTTAAAGAAGGAATGATTGTACTCGAAAATATCTGCGTAAAAACGGGCGGCTGCTTACTTAAAGCAGGGACAAAACTTAACGCTAAGTTAATCCGTCGTTTAAATGAGCTAAGTACAATCATCGAAGTCCATTCTTTTTACGCTCGAATGGATGAAACTCAACTGGTGTATGAAGATTAAGGTTGTTTGTCGAAGGCTTTTATACCGTCAGGCAACTGATACCAATCTTGTTTCTCGCTCACCCAAACATGTACCGTTGGTTCAAAAACATCATGATTGGTTGGTGTACTGGCTTTTAGCTTAAGCTTCAGGGTTGACTGATCGTCTGGGTTGAAATGATAAACTCGGTTACCACATTCAGGGCAAAATTTGGCGTAGTTTTTGTTGCCACTCTCCGCCAGACGCTGCCACTCTTTTAGTTCACCATCAAATTCAATATCTTCGGTACCGACCACCGCAGTAACACTGAATGGAGCTGTTGATAGCTTTTGGCATTCTATACAATGGCACGCAATGACCATTTTAGGTGGTTGGTTTAATTTGTATGACACTTGTCCACACTGACAAGAACCTTCTACTAGGTAACTCATTAGCACTTCCTTTTACAACGGTTCACATAGTTAACATTGACCTTTGTGAATCATAGTAAAAGAATTTCTAGCGGACTGCCAGCAGGAGTCGTTTGCTCAGTAGTTAACCAAAAACAACACCCCATTCTAAAGAGTGAGGTGTTGAGTAGTCGTCGTTACCAATCGTAACTTAAGCTAGCAATGACGTTGCGGCGATCGCCGTAGTAACACCAGTGATTGCTTGTACATGTTGAGATGTACTGTTTGTCAAAGATGTTTTTCGCTGCCACTTGGACCTTATAGTCTTGGAAACGGTAACTCACCGTCGCATCATAAAGCGTATAAGCGGAGACTTTTTTGCTATTGTCGTTGCCCGCATAAGTATCACCTGTATAACGAACACCACCACCAACACTTAGACCGTTAAGGGCGCCACCAAAGAACTGGTACTTAGCCCAAGCCGAAGCTAGCGTGTCCGCTACTTGCTGCGGCGTTTTACCAACAAGCGACTTGTCTTTGTCATCTTTGATTTCAGAATCAAGATGAGTGATGTTACCGATCAGAGTTAGAGATTGAGTGACATTGGCAACGGCTTCAAGTTCAATACCTCGGTTACGGATCTCACCCACTTGCTTAATATCTGAACCATCGACTTGAACCACATCCGTCTTAGCGGCGTCATAAACAGACAGATTAAAGTAACCATCAAAGCTTCTAGGCTGATACTTCAAACCAATTTCAAACGACTCCCCACGCTCTGGCTTCGCTGGTTGATTGGTTACAGAACGGATTTGTGGTTCAAAAGATTGCGCGTAGTTAGCATAAGGCGTAAAGCCATTGCTCATGACATACGCCACACCAGCACTTGAAGTCCATTCTTGGTAATCAGCTTCATACGCTGTACCAGTTGTCTGGTTACGTTGCTCATTAGATGTATCATCGTAACGCACGCCGGCTTGCACGACCCAATCATTAATTCGCATTTGATCTTGCAGATAAAAACCAACTTGACGGTTTTTGGTAATCGTCGTTTCTAGATCAGCATCCGTTAACGGCTGGAGTGTTTTCGGATGCAGCAGTACTACGTTATTTGTGTACGTCGGATTAAACATGTTGAACGTCGGATCCGCGGTACCTAAAGCCGTTGTGCCATTTCCATCGGCTACAGTCGGATCAGCTGAATAATCTTGGCTATCAATCTTGATTTGTTGGTAATCGATACCTGTTAAGAGCGTGTGTTGCACGGCGCCCGTACGGAATTTATACACAAGACGGTTATCAATATTGAACGCATCTGAGTGACCTTTATCCGTCGTCGCATTTCTCACAATCGTTTGTCGCGAGCTTGTTGGCTCTAAGACTTGCCCTAAGTTAACAGGACCCACCTGAGTTTGTATGGTAGGCGCATCAGCAGCATACATTGAGAAGTACATCTGGCGTAAATCAATATCCATACGGCTATAGCGCGTTGATTGACCAAAGCTTAAAGTGTCATTGAATTGATGTTCAAACTCATAGCCCACTGAGAGTTGTTCACGTTCAAATTTTTCCCAATCCGGATTGCCGATAGCTAAATTATCAGGAATCTGACCATTTTTATTAGGCGTCAACGTGCCTTCAACAGGCAAGAATTGCAAATACGGCTTTGAATCATCTTTTTGATAACTGGTTAAGAAGGTAATGTTCGTCTTGTCGCTAATGTTCCATGCTAAAGAAGGGGCAATTAAAATGCGCTCAGCATCAACATTATCAACTTTTGTACCGTTCTTACGACCCATAGCAACCAAGCGAAACGCAACATCTTCATTGATCTCTCGGTTTACATCTAGGCTAATTTGCTTTCTATCGAACGAACCATACTCTAACGCGACCTGACCAGAGCCACCGTCAAACTGCGGGCGTTTACTTACCGTATTGATCAAACCGCCTGGTGGGTTTTGTCCATAGAGTACTGAGGCTGGGCCACGCAGAATTTCAACTCGCTCTAAACCAAACGGGTCAATTTGCCAACTGTAAAAGCCAGCTGAGTAAAGGCGTGTACCATCTTGATAAAGACCCGTCCCCGCTTGGGCGAAACCTCGCACAACAAACCAATCTTGCTTGTTGTCATCACCGTAATGGTTAGCTTGAATACCTGGAGTGTACTGAAGTGCATCCGAGATACTGATAGACGCTCGGTCATCCATTTGCTCTCGTGTGACAACAGAAACTGCGCGAGGTGTTTCATGAATAGCTAAGTCTGTTTTGGTCGCTGTTCGACTCTTTTGTCCTAGATAACTGAAATCGGGCCCTACCGAGCTTTCATGTTGCTGACCAACCACCACTACCGTTTCATCTTCCGCTGCATTAGCGACTCCAACAGACAAGGCAAACGTGACTGCTAAGCAAGCTGGGCTCAGCATAAACTGCGGCTTCATATCTTTCTCCTAAATATTTATGTGTTTTATTGTGATTATCATTATCTATGAATATTGAAATAGAGGGGAAGATGAGCATCATTCCCCCAAATCGATTTTAGAGTCTACGAAGTCCCCACATCAGGTACATACCACCAATCAGAGATGCCACTAAGCCTGCGGGAATTTCTTGTGGATATAACATCTGACGACCTAGCCAATCCGCAAGTAGCATTAAGCCCATGCCGACAAGTGCCGAACAGATAAGATGTTCACGGGCTCGACTAAACCCGAACAGACGTGCTAAATGAGGAGCCATCAAGCCAATGAAACTCAGAGGGCCAACCACCAAAGTCGCGCTCACTGTCAACAAGGCAACAAGTAGTAATAATAAGCCTCTTGCCTGCCCCACCTTAACTCCAACTGCGCGGGAACTGGCCTCACCTAATGGGAGAATGTCTAACCATCGAGCAGTAACAAAACTCAGTCCGACTAGAACGATAGCTGCCACAGCCAATGGAATAAGTGTTGCTTCAGTAACGTAATAGGTTGAGCCAGAAAGCCACGCTAATACTTGATAGCTGCGAGGATCTCCTCCCGCAAGAACAAAGCTTTGTACGGCATTCATCAGCGCAGTAATAGCAACACCTGTCAGCAAAACACGCTCAGGTTGAAAACCAGACTTACGGTTAAGCAAAACAATTACCGACAGAGAGGCCAAAGCGCCTAACAAACCGCCTAAGTACAGCCCGATTAAGCTCACGCCAATACCAGAGAACATCGCAATGATTAACCCCAAAGCCGTACCAGAACTGATACCTATCACTTCAGGACTTGCCATTGGATTACCGCTTAACCTTTGGATTACCGTTCCCGCGCAAGCCAGCATCACCCCTGCTAGCGCTGCAGCGACTAATCTCGGCCATCGCCATTCTAATAAGTTCCACTCACCAGAAGAGACTAACCATTGCCAACCTGTACTCTGAACCGAAATGGTACTAAAAACAAACAAAGTAATCGGCAGTATAATCGCGACCAAGGCAATCGCATTGCGATTAAGTGATTTCACTTGCGCACTATGGCGCGTCATCACTGTTTGCGTCTGGGTTTGACTTCGCATTGATAACCTAGGCAACAGCCAAAGTAATAAAGGTGCGCCAAGTGCTGCTGTGGCTGCACCAGTAGGAATAATCATCGCGGCGATGCCCGGAAGCTGCTGAATAAGTAAATCTGTTAATGTCAGTAGTAAACCACCTAGCAGCATAGAAACGATTAGTTTGGGTACTAAGCGATGGACACCGGTTGCACGAGTAATAGCCGGTGCCGCTAATCCAACAAAACCGATTACACCAACCTTTGCGACCACCCAAGAAGTGAGTAGCACAGCTAAGCCAAGACAGATTACCCGCAATTTAGCCAATGAAACGCCTAGACTCTTAGCGCCCTCTTCCGATAACTCCAATAGAGTTAACGGCTTAACGAATAAGAAAGAGATGCCGATCGCCAACGCTAATCTTGGTGCAAGGTAAGCGATATCTGCCCATCCTGTCTGCACAAGCGAACCCGCCCCCCAAATCATTAAACCCGCTAACTGGTCTTGGTTCATCATCAGGAGAACCGTGCTGACCGCTCCGAAATAGAGATTGATTACTAGGCCTGAAACAACGACGACGGTGGGCGATAAAGCACGACGCCATGATAGTGCAAACACCAAGGCCATGGTACCGACACCACCAACCAGCGCGATAAGAGACTTGGAAAAAGTCAGCAACCATGGGGCGTACAAGGTTGCCAGCATAAGCGCAAAACTTGCACCACTCGCAACGCCTAACGTTGAAGGAGAGGCAAGTGGGTTGCGCAGTACCTGTTGCATCAAAACTCCAGCAGCGGCTAATGCAGCGCCAGCAATTAATGTAGTAAAGAATCTAGGCCACCAGGTTAGGTGAAGCTTAACGGATTCTGGGGACATCCAATCCGCTTGAAACAAACTGCTAATACCCTTAGAAAAATTACCTGATGCGTTTAATTGGAATCCAACGATTGTCAGCATAAATGCCGCAAGTATCGCAACAAGACTTAGAGATAGAATTCTCATTGTGTTACCTCTTCAGTCAATGCAGCCGTGATCAGATTGGCAAAACGCAACGCGGAAGGCAGACTGCCAAAGCTCCAAGTCGGCTCAACCAATAATGAAGGGTGACCTGTTTGCTTAACTAAATATTGCCAGTATTGATCTTGTGCTAGATGCTCTTTAACTCCTGCAGGCAGCGGCTCAATCACTACAATCTGCCCTTCGATACCCTGTAACTTGTCGATACCTGTTAAATTGAAGCCCCACGCATTGGTTTCTTTGTTCCAAGCGTTTTGAATCCCGAGTTGATTCAACGCCACTTTATAAATGCTATTTTCCCCAAACACGCGCACATGCTTGGTATCCATAAACTGAACAAGTAACACCGGAGCAAGCTTGGGTGGCAGTTTGCTCTTAAGCGATTTTAACTCTTGCTCACTATCAGCGATAAGCTGCTCGGCTTGGCTCTCTGCGTTCACTTCTTTTGCCATACGACGAGTAAAGTCTGTTACGGCATCCCAATTCACCTCTCCGACCTTGTATAAACCAAGAATTTTTACTGGTGCAATGCGAGAAAGCTGAGTTTCAAGAGAAGAGAATCTCGGAGAAAGGAAAATTGTGTCTAGCTCTAATTCTGAAAGCCTTTCTAGATTAGGCTGAGTTCTCAGACCTACATCGACAGTTTCAGCGGGAATCTTAGGACTTCTGACCCAATCGTTATAATCAGATTGCTGTGCAGATGCGACTGGCGTGATACCTAGCGCAATCATGGTTTCTGTTTGAGACCAGTCAATCGACATCACTCGCAACGGAGTATCTAAATGCTTCTCTTCCGCCAATGCAGGCGTCACTACTGCAGAGGCTAGAAGGCAAAAAGAAGTAATTGTTTTAAAACCTAGCATGGCATTGCCACCGGATAACCTGCCGCATGATCCGTTATCTGCATTTTGATTCCGTATATATCGTGCAATTGAGGTTCAGTGAAAACTTCCGATACCGAACCTTGCGCAATCATCTTACCGCTATGCAGCGCGACAATATGATCGCAAAAGCGCGCAGCCATATTAATATCGTGAATTACGATTAACACACCTAACTCAAGCTCAGTCGCGAGTTTTTTGATCAGTTCGAGCATTTCAACTTGATGAGCGATATCAAGCGCTGACAAAGGTTCATCAAGTAGTAGATATTGTGTCCTTTGTGCCAATAGCATGGCTAACCAAACTCGCTGCCGTTCACCGCCCGACAACGTATCCACAAGGCGATCTGCATACTTGGTGGTATCGGTCATTTGCATGGCTTGTTCAATGAACTGCTTGTCTTGGCTAGTTAAACGCCCAAGTAAGCCGTGCCATGGGTAGCGGCCAAAACTGACTAGATCTTTGCCCGATAAACTATCTGTTGGTGGAAGATGTTGAGGAAGATAAGCAATTTGTTGAGCGAATTTTTTATCAGACCATTGGGAGACTGATTTGCCCTGCAACACAACATCCCCATCGGTTGATTTTTGTTGTTGGGCAAGAAGTTTAAGTAGCGTCGATTTACCAGAACCATTGTGGCCGACGAGTGCATAAATTTTGCCTGGTTCAAAATTCATATCAAAATCTGACAGCAGCGCTCTGTCACCAACGCTAAATGCTAGCTTTCTAGCTTCGAGCATATCTTTTCCCTTAAACTCTCTTTTTACATAGGGTTAATCAATACAACACGATTGATTAACAAGGTGGAATTTATATAACAGTAAATATATAAATGCAAACCATTTTCATTTGCATTTGCATTTGCATTTATTGGGATAATTGTTAGGGTAATCTGCGAGTGTAAAAGAGTGAGTTAGCGAAGAATAATGGACAAACGATTGGCATCAGTAACTTTATCGAAACCATGGTTAACCAGATGTCCAAACTATTCCTTTTCCATACCTGAGCGAATAATCAATATCTGTGTTGTAAAATACGATGTCTCTCACTTTTCGTTGGATTTACAACTATCACAGTGGCTGCCGTTACAACTAAGACAAGCCAATCATAAGCGCCAAGCTGAATTCATAGCGGGTCGCGTCGCAGCTCACTATTCAATGAATGCGTTCGATCAAGACCAAAGCGTTGAGATCAATCCAGATCGTTCCCCGCTTTTCCCTAAAGCGCTGAAAGGCTCAATCTCTCACAGTCAAAACCTTGCTATTGCAGCAACAATCCCAAGTGAAAAAATTCCTGATACTCACTTAGGTATCGACATCCAGCACTGGTTTTCAAGTGAAGAAACAGACGACGTCGCAGCTCTTGTTTGCACAGATGTAGAGATAGAAAGGCTGCAAGATACTCATCTTTCCTATCAGCAAAAAGTGACCCTTATATTTTCTGCCAAAGAAGCGCTGTATAAAGCTATCTACCCACAAGTAAAAGAAGTCCTTGATTTTGATGTCGTGGAATTAATTGATGCCAAAGCACATTCCTTACATTTTGCTTGCTCAGATTATTTGGCGGTTAAAGGATTCCCACATCAACTTGTGTGTCACTACCAGTTACACGATACGCATATAGTCACTTTGGCCCTCAGTATCACACCAAACTAATACGATTTTGGGGTAATTTCTGTCGATGACATTTCGTACCCTGATACATAGACCTAAATTGACTCACTACCACCCACAATCCCGACACGATGACTGTTTGAATTCCCAAAGCCACAAACTGGTTATCAAGTTCAACTGCTTAAAAACGGGCAAACTGTCGAAACCATTATGTCAGCGGATATCGATGTACCGTGCAAATGCCCGCCTAAAGATGATTAAAACAGTCAAAAACCAAAAGATAATCTTAGATTAGGAAAGCATCAAAAAAGCCGCAAATGCGGCTTTTTATCTTTATTGGTGATTGTTAATCCTTATTTGCTAAGTTTCTGCACAAACCTGCTTTTGTACACTAGGTGGTGCTGGCTCATAGTGGCTTAAGCTCATGTTAAAGCTGCCCTCACCTCCCGTTATTGAGCGTAATCGCCTTGCGTAATCTTGCAGTTCATTAATAGGAGACTTGGCTTGCAGCAAGGTATAGTTCGCGTCAATCTGCTCTGTACCCTCAATTAAGCCGCGATTACCCGACAAGTCTCCCGAGACATCACCGACATACTGGGTTGGGATCGCCAGTTCCATCTGCACAATCGGCTCTAATACAATCGGCCCCGCTTCTTGTACTGCTTTCAAGAAGGCTTTCTTACCCGCAATCACAAAGGCGATTTCTTTCGAGTCAACAGAATGGTACTTGCCGTCAAACACCGTCACCTCAATATCTTTGATTGGATTCCCTGAAATCGCACCTTCTTCTAACGCTTGCTTAATTCCCTTTTCAACGGCTGGAATAAGCGCGGTAGGAATCGCACCGCCAACCACTTTGTTAATGAACTTAAAGCCTGAGCCTCGCTCAAGTGGCGCAACTTTTAACTGTACTTCACCAAACTGCCCTGCACCGCCGCTTTGCTTTTTGTGACGATACTGAGCTTCGGCGGGTTTAGTAATCGTTTCGTAGTACTCGACGCTAGGCTGACCGGTTTCAACTTCAAGTTTGTAGACCGATTGCATCTTCTCTAACGCCACCTTAAGGTGGAACTCCCCTTGCCCACTGATAATGGTCTCATTGGTACGCGCTCTATGTTCAATCCTCAATGAAGGATCTTCACTCGCGATCTTATTCAGCACATCGCTAAGCTTCTGCTCGTCTCCTCGTTTGATCGGCTTCAAACACAGTGAATACATCGGCTGTGGGAAATTAAGTGTTTTAAGCTCGACATCATCTTCGTCGTGTGAGTCATGCAAAATAGAGTCAAACTCTAGCTCATCCACTTTCGCTAGTACGCAAAAGTCGCCTGCTAATGCTTGGTGGATCTCAGTACGTTCTTTACCTTGCAGCTGGTATAAATGACCCACTTTAAAGGCTTTATTACTCTCCCCGACATAGAGCTGGCTGCCCGCATTGATCTCACCTTGGAAAACGCGAACGTAGGCAAGTTTGCCCATGTAAGGGTCAACGCTGACCTTATAAACGTGCGCAACGGTGTGCTCTAATGTTTCGCAGTTCACTTTTACTTTGTTGCCGTTTTTCTCTAGCAAAGGTGGATTGCCTTCATTTGGCATCGGCATAATTTCAGACAGAGTTCTAAGTAGTAGATCCACTCCTGCGCCCGTCTCCGCTGAGACAAAGCAAATTGGGATGATATGCCCGGTTCTTAACGCCTCTTCAAACGGATCATGCAGTTGTTGCGGCGTTAGCTCCGAACCTTGCTCTAAATAGAGCTCCATTAACTCTTCATCAACCTCAATCACTTGATCGATAAGTGTTTCATGAGCTGCTTCGACATCGTTGATCAGCGTTTCTACATTCATGTTTGGCTCAAAGAAACAATCAACCACCGCTTTTCCATCAGCCGTAGGCAAGTTAATCGGCAAGCAGTAGTCCCCAAATTTATCGCTGATTTCATCCAGTAGCTGAGAGAGCTGACTCGCCGCAACATCAAGCTTATTGATGATGATCATTTGGCATTTTCTCTGCTCTTGGCCGAAGGCAAATAAACGTTGAGAGGTTTGAGTGATAGGCTGTTGAGGGTCGATGATTAGCGCTGAGGTTTCTACTGCGGGAAAGACACTTAACGCCCGACCAAGCAGTTCATTTTGCCCCGGAGTGTCAATGATGTTCAGTCGATGCTTGTCATAGCGCATAGTCACAGGTGTGGCTTCGATACTATGTTGATACTGAATCGACTGGGCATCGAAGTCTGTAATGGTATCGCCTTTTTCAACCTTTCCTAGGGTTCTTGTTGCTTGACAGGTATGGAGAAGCTTTTCGATTAAAGTGGTTTTGCCAGTACCCGTTTGACCAACAAATGCGATATTTCGAATCTTATTGATAGGCATAGAGCCTCCTTGCAAAATGAGTTACGGAACGTAGTGAGCAGTAGAGCGGCGGGCTTACCGCCTACTCGTCTTCCATGTCATTTTGCGGATCACTCTATGCATAAAGACCAACTTCAGCTTTCATTGAAGATGAGTTTAGCATGCATCAAATATCCTCACTTTAATGTGACTTATTTCATAGCCAAAGAGGTTAAGATTTGAGCTGCATCAATTGAGGGGGAGATTAGCCTAGAGATCCTAACTTAAGGGCACTTTGAAAGGATACAAAAAGAGCCGCGATTGCAGCTCTTGGTGTTGCAATAAAAAATGGTCAGCCCAATCATCATCCGCTAGTGTGCTTCCTATAACGTTCTTAGCTTGTCACAAAGCGGCTCAATGAAGTCTCGGTCTTTCCAGTAATACTTGTGAGACAATAATGTCATCCCCGTATTGATTTCAAAGTCCGTTATATTAAGGGCATTCGTATACCCTCCCCCCATTGGCTTGAGAGGCCAACCAAGCGCATCATCTACATCGAAGAAATTCCACCATTCGAAATCATCACTTGGCTTTTCAATCGCCTTAATACTCTCTTCGTGCAATCCTGACACAAACAGCGGCATGTTATTACCCGTGCTAAACCAAATACGAACGCGTTTAAGCTTTTCGCGTGCCGCCTCCGCATCTTCACCACCGGGGCGAAAGATGCCTGTCTTGTTTTGAATATCCCAGACATAGTTAGAAAATACCTGATTGCCCAAAGACTGAGCCACTACGACAATAACACCGTTGGAGTCGAGTTCCTCTAACAAAGTGTTGAACTTGTCATGAACACATCTGGTCACGACAGAACCGAGGCTTTCTGGTGTACTATAGTCTTGAATGTTTGCCGCATCACTAAATGAGAACAACATAAATTGACGGGTCTTGCGCACATCTAAATCATGATCCTTAGTCATTCGTTCCCACATCGCTTTTTGATTGTCTTGCATTGGCGTGTGGTAATAGACCGACTCAACGGGGATTGATTCTTTATCTACCCCTAGCTCTTTCTCTACTCTAGAGATAAATTTTTTGTGGTAGTCCTTAGGTTGGTTTCCCATCCCATGAAGAGTGAGTATTCCGAATTTATTAGCCATCTGACGCTCTTTATATTTTAAAGCAATCAAAGCATAGAACGGCTAAAGAAAGTTGCGAGTGAGCTGCACCGCATAATCAAGATGGTTGGGTGTTAAGGGGGTTCTTAGCTCATGAATGCAAAGACATACCATGGAAAAGAAAAAACTGCTCTGACCAAAAGTTGTGATGCTAACCCAATCTAAGATGATTTAGTAAAAATGCCCATTCATTTAGTCACCTTTTATCTGACTTATTTGGCTCACTAGCAACAGATATTGTTAAGATAGTTAAATCCTCGGCAGTGTCTGTTTTGCTCGGTTCACTGGCATCAGGCTCAGTAGCCCTCGCTGCACGAAACTGTTCAGACAGGCAAAGGGCTTCAACAAGATATATACGATAGTTTTTTAGGCTTGACCGCTATGTTAGTTGAAGTCCAGCGTGAGAAAAGCAAAAAGGAGGTTGAAGAAGAGGTTAAAATTTATTTGCAGACGTCGGTCAACTAGCTATCAAAAATAATCATTATGAACATTAAAATCTCGATAAATAATATAGCCAAAGTCATGAAAACACTTGTAGGCGTTGTTTTGCTGATTATCCTGTCCATAGCTAGCTTGTATATTGGATTTAATTCTATCTCCCTACTCTCAACTAAGTTCGGTGAAGTAGTGATCTACTACAGGTTCGGATTAGCAATGATACCGTGTGGTATAGGTTTGTTGGCTACTTTAATTGTAGTTATATATTTTAATCTCAAGAACAAACGACTAGATGATGTCTACGGAAATGCCCTCAGCTACACCATTATAGGATCACTTGTTCTAGCGTTTTTGATTACATGGTTGACACCTTCAATATATGAAACTCGTCTTGAGAATGCTGGGCTTCAAGCTTGTGAGGGAATACCGGCAAGTCACCTCCCTTTATTTGCGAAAAATTTGCTTTCAGTGCCTCACTCTGTAAAAGCAACTAACTTAGGAAAAGAAATGAGCAGCTCCTCATTTCAAACGTTTTTGTAAAAAATTCAATCAGTGATTTGGTTACGAAACCCCTATGAATACATATTTCCTTCTTAATAAGTTTAAAAGGACCTACAAGATTGCGGTATATACCGCAGTGATGGCTGCTCTATCATTTTCTAGTCTTTATTTGGGATTCCAGAAAGTAATGGCATTAGGTAATCCCATCAACGAAATAGAAACATACTCTCGCTTCGATTTTGCTGCGATACCTATGGGCATAGGTTTGTTTATCGTAGTTATACTAGGGATATTTTACGTTATTACTGAAGAAAAATGGGAGGATCGTTATGGAGCAGTATTACCACTTTCTTTAGTTGGACTTTTGATAGTTACT
The DNA here is from genome assembly GCF_059295395.1 of Vibrio sp. SCP2. Classification (NCBI taxonomy): domain Bacteria; kingdom Pseudomonadati; phylum Pseudomonadota; class Gammaproteobacteria; order Vibrionales; family Vibrionaceae; genus Vibrio; species Vibrio sp. SCP2. The sequence continues at coordinate 315,885 of NZ_JCAFVV010000001.1, forward strand.
GTTTTAGTTGCAGTAATAACCCCCTCAGTATATGAGAAAAGATATGAGAAGGCCGGACTACAGCCATGTAAAGGGGTTCCAGCAGGCCATCTACCTCTATTTGCAAAGAAGTTTGCAACAGACTCTTCACTTTGCAATGAATAACTGGAATTGTAGTGTTCAACTAAAATTGTTCATCAACTGAAGAAACCAAACAAAAAGAGCCGCAATCGCGGCTCTTATCAATTATGTCTTAAGTAATCCGTAAAATTACTCTTTACCGAAAACGTTGTTCTCTTGCTCTTGTACACGGATGAAGGTTGTACGCTTAGTTAGCTCTTTAAGTTTTGCTGCGCCTACGTAGGTACACGTTGAACGTACACCACCAAGGATGTCTGAGATAGTGCCGTGAACAGAGCCTCTGTATGGCAATAGTACGGTTTTTCCTTCAGCTGCGCGGTACTTAGCCACACCACCTGAGTGCTTGTCCATTGCAGACTGAGAAGTCATGCCGTAGAACTTCACACAAAAGCCACATAGTCATTATATTTCAATATCTTAAAGAATTTTATATGTATATAAAAACAGTTAAAAATGGCGATTTAGACCCTTATTTAACGTAGTTTCTCAATGAGTGTCGCCATTTTTGTCGCCACTAATTCAGTATTTATTTCAATATATTTAGCTTGGAAGGAAGTAAGTAAGAGATCATCCATACTAGTAATTTTTTATCACTTAAGCATTCGGTTATTATGCTCTCTTTCACACCACAGCACGAGCTGAGTACAATTCTTGTGTTGAATTCAACTGCTATCTAGAAAGGTAAAGGTGGGTATGCTTACAGCAAAAGTTACTAGAGGAAAATATAAAGGAAAACTACTTTACCCTCATAAGGGCAAAAAGGATTCTAAGTACGTTGCTAGCTTAACTAGATTTGAAGAGGATTACGTTCGAACTGACTCATTAGACGAGCTTGCTGCGCTCGTGAAAGCTGGTTATGGTGCCAGAATGTCCAATGATGAAATTCCAAATGCTCCTTCTTTCATTACGCATTCCAAGATTTTGGTGTCAGAAGACTTATCATTAGAGCCCGCAGAATTTTTGTCTGACAGTGTAGAAGAAAGAGATCTTGATGGTGACTCAGTAGCCAAAGTTCGAAAGGAGCAAAGTTTCTTGAGAGCTCATTTGCTACGTGGACGTCAAACTGCTGAATGCACCTTATGTGGTGAAACTTTTCCTTTTGATTTTTTGGTAGCTGCACACATTAAAAAAAGGTCAGCTTGTACCACTGATGAAAAGCTCGATTTTGACAACGTAGCAGCGTTAATGTGCAAAGCTGGATGTGACGATCTTTTCGAGAAAGGCTATGTAACTGTTGTTGATGGGATCATTGTTCAAGCAAGATCGAAACAAATTACAAATAAGCTAAATGAACTGATAAACCAACTAACAGGTAAGGCTGTCCAAAATTGGGCTGGCAGCGAACTTTACTATCGCTGGCACCAGAAAGCTCATGTAAAGTCGTAAGGGAATCTTATGAAATATATTGGGATAGATCCGGCTTCAGGCAAAGAGACCTGTGTTTGGACTGGTAAAGACTATGAGTTTATTAAACCGCAAAATGTTAGGCATTACATAAACTTAATCCTTGAAAAAGAACCAAATTGCTTGATCGCTTGGGACGCCCCCTTATCCTTTTGTAACTCTTCATATTCTGACCGGGTTGTAGACAAAATAACGAGAAAATGGGTTAAGCAAAAAGTTCATGACGGTTGCTTTGAAAAGAAGTCTGTAAATGCTCTACCCTTTTCCGGCTTGTCTCACTGGGTGATATCTTGTGAAGCATTAGGTTTTCCATTCGGCGAACGATTAAACTCCCTTCGCCTGTATGAGCATCAAACGTTTCAAAATCATAAAGGTCAATACTTACTAGAAGTACACCCAGCAGTATCGATGGCGTGTATGTGGTACGAGAAAGATGTGAAAGAACCATTTCCTGTGTACAAGAAAACAAAAGATTCTAGAAAATTGATTGTAGACACACTCGGATTCCCAGAAATATGTACCGAAAATGATGACATTCTAGATGCATACGTTGCCTATGACATGGCAAAGAAGTTTGCAGAGAAAACAGCTATTTCAATATACCCTCCTTCTAAAGGGAGTTATGTGCTTCCTTTGGGCAAAGCGTTAGACGAACTGTTAACAATTTAGAAAAAACAAAAAATCGTAGAAATCACTTTTTACTCAGCCAACGTTAGTCAACACGCCGAGCCTAAGCTCGGCGTTTTTCTTTAGAACGGACTGTTAGCCTGATACTTGGTCAACACTTTACGAACGTTCTCCCACAGCTCATTTAGGTCTCGATACTCTAGGTAGAAACCACTGTCGATGAACTCGGAGCCGCTGGATTCAAACCACGGCTTATCTTCACCTTTGCCCCCAATTCCTAATTCAAACTTCGCGCAGAACTTCCCGCCTTTTGGTCTTATCTGAAACTTAATGTGATATGTCCAATGGCTTTCTGCTGGGCAACGTTTGTAGAGTGCGGGTAACCAGCCAGAGTCGTAGTAGTTAGGGAGACAGGTTTCGGGGAGTTGGTATTGAGCGGGAGGAAGTGTCGGCATAGCGCTGCGGAGTTGATTGGCCATCTGGTTGAATGCGTTGATATAAGCTTCCTTTATCTGCGCTGCTTTCTTTCCGGTAAAGCCCATGACCAAGAACATAAAACCATCTTTTGTCATCTCAAAAGCTTTTCGAAGCTCACCTTTTTTATCTCGATATTCAACGTGCGTAAAATTGCGCGCGTTAAATTCATCAGAACATTTAAGGCTGTTGAGTTTGCGAAGAACGTCTCGATGTTGCTTATTAAAAGCTTCTGCGACTTTAAGAGAAGTAGTACGAACTTTCTCGCCTTGATTAAAGACAAGATCAGATACTGTCAGGGTAAGGGAAGTTGTATTAGCCATGATGGCCTCCTTGAGTATGATTTTTAAATCACCACTCAAAGGGTCCAATCAATGGGTGGTGAACTGAACAAGGTTGGACCTACCGCACTCAAGGAAACGGCCAGCATAAAGCTGCCCTGCCCAGCCCACCATAATTCAGTTACATTTTGCCTAATAGTTAAGCAAAACCACCATGTTTGGGTGTGCCAACGCCGCACATAAAAAAACCAGCAAAAAGCTGGCGACTATGCGCCTTGAGTAAATCAAACGGGGGTCCAATCCCGACACTGGATTTTGCCAGTGCCGTTACAGGTTAACGATGTGGCAGATCGGTGTCAAACGTTTAATATCGTTGCAATTCAAATAGAAATCCCTATATTAATTACTGTATATAAAAACATGACACATGTAACATAGGGAATGAGTGATGAAGAAAGAAGCTATTGCAGCAGTGTTTGCAACTTTGCTCGCAGGTCCAATTGGCTATTACTTTAATGATTGGCAGACTAAGGATATTATATCTATAGAACAAGTAGAAGCGACGCCACTCTTTAGCAAAATACCTTTCAACAGAGAAATAGTTCGCGACCTAAATATGGTCCATTCTTTCCAACTTCCAATACCCATCGCTATACAATCATATGATTGGCTTGGGCCAGAGCTGACTGATGAACAAGCCAATTCTATCTTGTATCAGTTGGAGCATATTTCTTATGTTTGCTCTAATCTCCTTGAAACCTATAGTAGAGATCTAACTTTTCTCAAAGCTCAAGAACCCAATTTGCGTTTCTATCAATTGGCATCAAAACTCACACCTAATTATGTTCCTCCAATTTACGACTCGAGCAACACTACTACGCTTGACCTCATAGGAATGTACGAAGAAAAAGTTCAAGATGTAGAGCAATACATGTCAAAAATTTCACAACACGAAAAGTATTTGAAAGATTTCAACACTACTAGAACAGGAGAAGTGTTAATTTCTACAACCCTTCTCAATAAAGGCAATACTGACGGGCTAATTAAGCGCAGAGCAACGCTTAATATAGCCACATATGATCAAAGCATCCCACTTAAGGTAATTGACAGTAACTTTTTCACTGGAAATCAAATGAGTCCAACTCTAATAGCGACTCCACCTACGACTATTTATAAGAGATCGATGAATCAAGTTCTTTTCGAAGTAGACAAGTCTAGAGTCAATGGTAGCATGCTTAAAGAGCTCAATGCGCTCATTAAAAATGCTAATCCATTTACATTCACAGTCAGCCTGACCGACTTTCGGGGAGATACTATCAAGTCTGAGCCCACGAAAATGTTTGCTTCTAAATACTAACGGGTATGGGCTATCAAACTGATTAACTGGTATGTGATCATTAACCTAGTAATGTATGATTTATAATATGCAAATTGGGAGCTGGAAGCTCTGATCAAAGGTGAGCTTTCAGAGTGTTTACATTCAGATTAGTGCCTTTTGAGGGGCTCAACAGTTGATAAGTCAACCACTTGTAGATAACGTAACTCTTTTAATAGCTGTGTCCTAACACCCCCACATCTAAATTAATCTCGGTACCCTTTTCACTCTTGGCTTTGTCTACTGTTACTGGCTTATCTGACTTAATCCGAAGTTCCACTTCGGACTTGCTCTTTAAGGTCTGGCTAGTGAGTGGTCGATAGGCTTGATATGGCTTTGGCGTAGTCAGATTTCCTGACTGATAAGCATGGTCTTGTGAGCTGGTTGTTTCACGGCGGTTTGTTGTTTCTTCAGTGGTAATACCGAGTTTGGCGTTTTTGTCTTTGATGCCATCGAGCTTGCTGGCAAGGCTGTCGAATTGTTTACCTGCCTGTTCGGTTTCTATCTTCCAACCATCTGGAATCAGTGAATCTGGCAGTTTGTTTATAAGGGCTTTGAACTTTTTCCATAACCAGCCCACCTTTTCCCCTACCCACTTAATAACCTTATCTAAGCCAACAAACTTATCGACTAAGTAAGTTATGGCGATAATCGCTGCACCTACCGCTGCCACTATCATCCCGATCGGGTTAGCCATGATGACGGCGTTAAGGCCAATCATCGCAACTTTAAAGATAGCGAGTGCCGCCACAATGCCTTTGAAATTTTGCGTTACCCAGATAAGCCCTTTACCCAGGAACGCAAAACCTCGATACAAGCCGTCGACGGTTTGGATGAGCTTTTCAATAAACTCAGTGCGCCATTGCGCGTTTTTAAACTTGTCTGAGAAACGGGTAAAGACTTTGGTAACTTTCTCCATCACTGGCGCGAGTGCAGCAAACTTTATTGAACGAACACTTTCCTGAATTTTCTGTAGTGCGTCGTTGTATGCTTCTGCCTTTGCTGCGTCTTTAGCGGTTGCACCTCCGCCAAGAGCGTTAAGCTCTTTACGTGCAGCGGTTAGCCCCTGTGTACCTTCGCGGAGCATGATTAACATTTTGCGTCCATCCTGCCCGAACGCGGCATCGGAAAATGCCATCTGCTCTTGGGGTGACTCTAGCTTTGAAAATGCATCAAGCAGCATTTCGTAGGCTTGCTGGGTATCTTCTGCTCCCTGTAAGTCTTTATGGAGTGAGTTACCGCTTTTCTTAAGAAATGAACCTAGTGCGCCTGTTCCTGTCTCCTGCAATACGCCTAAGCGTTTAGTAAACCTGAGCATAGAGCCAGACAACGCATCGCTTTCAACGCCTGCATGATTGGCTTGGGATTGCATGGCTTGCAGCTCCTCAATCGGCAGGTTCAGGTTACCAGCGACCTTCGCCAGCTTGTCCATCTCTTCTGCCGTGCTGTTTACCTCTGAGACCAATCCAGCCAAGCTCACGCCACCCAATAAAGCGGCGCCCTTGCCTACCGTCGTGGAAGCAACATTCGGCAAACGAATTACACCATTGAGCTTTTGAATGGGCTTCATTGCCCCCTGTAAGATCGAGTACTTCTTGCTAAGGCGCGCAATCTCTTTGCCGTGCTTTTTGTAGCTTCGGTTTAGCCGATCACTTTCGCCTTCCAAGTCATACATTTTCACTCCTGTCTGGTTAAGCTGTTTACCTAGCCGGATCAGGTTGTTCTTGTAGCTCGTTTGTTCTGAGTTAAGCTTGTCTAACTTCTCCTGCTGTTTGCTGATCTTCTCCGTCAGCGCTGCACTTGGGCGCGTTGCGGATGCCGCTTTGGCTTTGAGTTCGGTGAGCTTTTCGTTAGTGGCTGCTATGGCGAGGGCGTTCTTACTTATCGCTTTCTGCGAGCTTTTGAATGAAGCGATCATACCTAGTACAGCTGTGTCATCTGCCTGCGCTTTTTGCACCTTCTTGATGACCTTTGCATAGTGATCTGATTCGCTGGAGATGCCCTTAAGCGGTGCGGATATCTTGTCTTTCATCCCCATCACAACTGACAAATTCATTTTCATGGTGATATCCCTTATTGGTGATGCAAAAAAGAGAGCTTATTCGCTCTCTTTCCGTTCGTGTCTAACTCTGGCTTTTTCCCGAAACAGCAATAAGTCTTCGTAGCTAAGCCTATCCAATTCGCTTGGCTGCCAGCCCAGCACTACTGCTATGTCTGCGTAGTAGTCTTCAACGTGTTCGATTACTGTTTCGTGTTGACGAAAAAAGAGGCGATTTCAGTCAGTATCGGCGCCCAGTTCTCTGGCGCTAAGTTGAGCATATCTCGCTCATTTAAGCAGGTGATTCTTGGCACCAGAATCTGCCCTGTTTCGAAATCCATTTCACACACTTTGATGAGGTTTAAACCACGCAAGTTGCCCGAGTGCGGTTTGGTGATTTCAAGTTCTTCAATCATCTCGCCGTCTTTCTCATGCGGTACTGCCAACTTAACCTTTTTCACTTTACTGCTGTGTTTAATCGGTGTCGCCATAGCCCAATTCTTCCTTTAGTTCTTTGAGTTTGGTTTTGCAGCCGCTTTTGTCCGGGTCCAGCTTCATCACCTGTTCATAGAGTTGGTACGCCAGTTCGCGTTCGCCTTCTTCGTAATGCCAGTCACCGACCAAGCGATACATCTTCACTTTTAGTGGTGCATTGGTTGCCAGCTCTCCCGATTGCAAATCCTGCACAGCATTGAGCAAATAACTACGCTCATACTCTTTGTTGGCTTTGTGGGCTTCCAGCGAGTAATTGAATACATAGCCGCAATAGGCAGTCTGGCCGTTCATTTTCCAATTTTGCGGTGTTTCCAGCCCTGCACCAATGGCATTGCGAAAATCATCATGAATGGTTTCCAGCAGTCCCAAATCGACATGCCACATGAAGAACCACCACAACACATCAAGATTGGCGTAATTACCCTGATGCGTTTCAAGCAGGGTTTCGACGGTTGAGCGGTACTTCTCGATTAAAGACTCTTTGAATGGGTCTTTCTCCTTTGAGCCCGCCAAGGTTCGAACGTAAGACAAGTCTTGTTTGAGCATCAATTGGATTTCTTCCCAGGGCTTACTCAACGCCGATGGTCGATTCGATTGTTCTACCGGCACGACTTTAGGCTTGTTGGTGAGCGCCTGACGCTTCATGAGTATTGAATACATGACTCGCTCCTTATTGTGGGATCAGCTCGTAGCCATAGAACATGACTTCCAGTTGCCCTTCCTTCACGGCCAACGTGAGCGGGTCGCCCACCCACGCATCGGTTAAGGTGTAGGTTTTGCCACTGTTCGTCTCGAGCGTGATGTTTTCATCGACGAACTTTTTAATGGCATCTTCATCGGTGTTGCTGGCGTGGGCGATGGTGCACTTAATGGATGGGGCCTCTTCATAAGACTCGCTGTGGCCAAGCACACCATCGTCACCCATAACTGGTTCACGCTTGAGGTTACCGAAGTTGATTTCCGCGCCTTCTTTGATTGGTAAGCGCCCCAATGAACCGGCATTAAGTACCGCGCGGCTAGTAATTGTTGTTCCCATGGCTTACTTCCTGAATTGAATCTTACCTGCAACGATGATCAGTCCATTCACGAACTGTGGTGAATCCTGATAGTTGATACGTTGTTTGTTGGTTTGGTCGAGCTCGACAATCAAAGACTTTTTGTAGCCATCAAAATCTTGCACGATGCCCTGATATTCCAGCTCCCGATATAATGCGAGCAATTCACTTTTGAACATGCTTGGCGTAACAATGACCTGACCGGGCGCAAACTTGGTACCGTCCTTTGCGACTTTGTGGCGCGCGTATTTGCTCAGGATGCGTGAACGCTGCTTCTGGCGGAAAAACATTGCGGTTGCCGGTGTCATGATGTCGAGGTAACTGTTGTCGGCGATACCTGACGCATTCTCGGTATACGCAGTAACGGGGCGCTCAATCTGCACTTCTTTGCTCGGCGTGACGGTGTAAGTCCCCATTCCTTCATGAAGCAGCAAGTTACGCTCTGCCCAGTCGAATTCCGTTTCCGCTGTTGAATACACGCCACTCAACTTGAGGGTTTGTAGGGGTCGGCATGGGTCGTTGGCCAATGAAGGGGCAATTTGCCCTGCCCAAGCAGCAACAGCTTCTGCATCCGACAACACCTGATTCGATGAATCCCCCAAGCTATCAATCGACATAAAGCTGATCAGTGGGCAATTGCTTTTCGAACCAAAGGTCACCAGCTCCGAGTGTGTGCCTTTCTTTGGTAGATACGCCAGACCAGGGATTTGATTGAGCGCGTCGTAGCGCTTTTCCAAGAACTCTCCCAAGTCACGAATGGTGGTCTCGTCATTCAATGAACAAATGATATGGTGATACTGCTTATCGCCCAATGCAGCAAGCGCAGACATGGTGTCATTGCTGGCCACACTCACCGCATACACGGGCATAGTTTCATCCTGCTTGCGGAAGAACTTCACCATCTTAACGATATCTGAGTTGCCAAAGTGTTCGGCGGCTTTTGCATCATCCATGCAAAGCTTTACTGTGTTTGCCCCTACCGCGGCACCATCGGCGGCATTGCCGATCACAAGGCAAAGTTGCTGGTCTTCAGCACTGTTAGCCAGGCTGTTATCAATCTCGACATACATGCCCGGAACACGAGCATTGCTCGGCACTTCTGAGAAGCTGATACTCATTCTTCAGTCTCCTGTTTTTGTTGTTTCGCCTTAACCTCAACAACGGATTTATCTTTGATTCGGCGTAGCCAGTAGGTATTGCGCGGTTTCACTTCTCCCGCAGCTTTCAGCGGTTGTCTGGTTTCAGGGTCTCGAACCAGTAAGCCTTTGCTGCTCGGCTTAACCTTAAATGTTCGCATTAGGTTGCATCCTCTAGTGCAAAGTGTTCTGCAGCCATCGCCAACAACTCTTTTTCGAGCTGTGGCGTCCAGCCGATAAACGTACGTTTGGGCATGCGATAACTTCGTTTAGTGAGTATTCCACCCTGCCACTGTCCCACCTTCGAATCGAAGAAGCCGTTTACCCTTGTGGTGAAAGAGAGCTGAGCACCTTCATTGTGCTCACGGCCAATAACACCCGCAGAGCCCTTTAGTCCAACCTCAAACCCTTTGTCACTGGTTCGTGTTCGTAGTGCCTGAGCAAAACCCAGCAGCATGTCTTTACTGCTCGCTCCATAATCAAGGTGAGTCTTTGGTCTTCGGCTCTGAAATGGGTTGTTATTAATGTCTCGCTGCGCTCTGATTTGCTGCCTAAAGAACTGCCGTGCACGGTTTGCCATTCGGCGGTTTAAGTCATGCTTTTCAGAAGCTTTTACGACCAACGTATCTACTAGTTGAGTTAGCTGCTCTGGGCTTTCCAGCGTTTTCATGGCAAGTCCTTGGTATGGCCAATGAAGTAAACCAGCTCATTCAGTTCATCCGCCTGCACAGCCGCCTCAAACTCGCTGATACACTCATATAGGGTCCCTTGCTGCTTCCAGTTTCCTTGCTCACTCTCTGCCAGTGAATAACTTTCTCTCAGGTCGATTTTTATCTTGATGTCACATTTGCCATCATCGAGCATCTGAGTCGCAAACGTCGGTGCTGGTAAGCCTTTCTCTGTTCGTTCCGGATCATGATTGTTGAGCCAATTCACCAAATGCATAAACAGAATGTGCGGTTTTAATCTCGCGTTCTGAACAAAAACAATTGCCGTGTATTCCAACTCATAGCCGTCGACCAATGGTCCTTGACCACAAAACAGAGCGCCATCTTCTACCCAGATATCTAAGCTATTCGAATCAGTAATGTGGTTTTTAAACAGCTCAGTCAGGCTTTGTAGCGCTTGCATCACACCACCTCAAAGCAGTAGGTTTCGTGACCATGAACGAGCAGGTCGATAGCCTGGCGATACTGGACTTCGCAATGCTGCTTTTTGTCTGTTAACGCTTCTTGTCGCTGCGCTGCTTCCGCTGTCGCATCCCCACTTAACTGAATACCGATCAACTCACTGGCGGTTAAAGCAAATACCGCTTGCTTGTAAAGCGTTGCGCCTGCTTCTTCATCTTCAAACTTATCCTTAGAAAGTGCGTTTAGGTCATCGTAAGGCGCCATAACGCACTCCAACTCTTTGTGTACTTTGATACGTGACACGCTCGCTTGATGCAGAATGCCTGCCTCTGTTTCATTGCTCATGAAATGAAACAGAGACTGAAACTCTGCTAGCTTCAACACCGGATACTTTGCCGTGGCTGGTAGCTCTGAGTCGTAGGTTTCGCTTTTATCACCGACAAATTCCATCATGGTTCCTCGTGAGAAATGCGGGCAGACAAACACTGAACTCTGCTTCTGCCTAGGCTTCACAGATTGAGTGTTAGAGCCCGCATTGAGGGGGTGGTCGTTTAAGGGCTATACCCAGTTTTCGCCAATCTTCAGTTTGACGTTCTTGAATTCCATCGCGGCTGCTTTCCCGATTTCTTCAATGACGTAAGCGATGTTCATCGACTCGAAGTTTTCGATCTGGTCTTTCTCGTCGTTCTTCTTACCCATTGAGCGACGAATCGAGCCTTCCTGAATGTAGATAGACAAGTTGTCGTAGCTGGTCACCATAATGCCGGTTGATGGGAAACCCGGAACCTTCACCGCAGGCAGGCCGCCGTAGGTTCCAATAACCTGCACTTCTTGAATTTTGCTCTTCTCGCTTGGTGTATTGCCATGCGCTTCGTAGAACATCGCTTTGTCGTAAGCCAGCAAGTCAGAGCCGATAATCGCGATCAGGTTTGAGTCGTTTTCACACGCATCGTGAAGCAGGTTCTTCGTATTGAGCACCGCTAAATCGAGATTAATGAAGTCACCACCTTCACCGATTCGAATCTCACCGGAGTCAGGCTCAATTTCTGTGATGTAGCGCTCGGCGTTGTAGTCACGCATCGCCTGAAACCAACCTTTGTTGACGTCTTCGCCGTTTGGATTCGAGCTCGCATTGGTGTTCTTCTCTACGCGCTCACCGTACCAACCAATGGTGATTTTGTTAGCGTCGATCTGCTCACGTGTATGAGCTGAGATGATTGAGTTGAAACGCTTGTCGTGCGCCCAGGCATCAAGTTTGTCGTAACGAATAGCGGTATCGAAGTTAGTCTGCTCACACATGTACGGCATCGCGCCCATGCCTGAGTAGTCTTTCGGTACACGGCGACCTTCACCTGATGTGTCAGTGCGACTAGCAATCATGCCCGTTACACCCAGACCGATGGATTCGCCTTTCTGGTTCTTCACCGGAATGATGTTGATCTTCTTCAGGAACCAGTTGCTCTCTCGCATCTGACCAATGATTTTTTGAGTGCCGTTCGGCGTGACGTTAAACTTCTGGGTCGCGTCATCCACTTCATTTTGCTCAGCGACTTTCTTCACGTAAGCATTGAGCTTGATTTGCGTTTGTTTCTGCATAGTTTTACCTGTTTCTCTTCGTCAGACTGGCGTTATAAGTACTGCTCTTCTTCGCTGTCCTGACCTGCTAGCTTGCGCGGTGTTTCGTCAGTGATTTGGCTAAGCGTTGTCGTCATCTCTGACATCTGAGTCGACAACTGCTCCACCTGACCTTTGAGTTCATCGAGCTGATTGCTTTCAGGCTCCTCTTGATCAACCTCTGGCTTTTTCTGCGCGGAAAGGCTTTCGACCAACAGGCCTAAGTTCGTACTGAGTACCTTGTTCTGCTCGATGCTTTGTTTGAGCAGCTCTTCAGTTTCTTTACTCATTTCGCTTTCTTCCTCTTGTTGCGAGAACTGCTCAGGAGACTTTTCACCGCTGAGCCAGCTTTTGAATTTCTGGAATAAGGAGGCATCACTTTCAGGTTCTTCTTGCGAAAGCGCTTGCGGTTCGATGGTAAACTTTGAAAGTACGTGAACCTTGCCATCGTCCCTGCTAGAGAGATGGATCTGAGTTGTACCCAGTGATGCGGGTTTGTCGGTCAGAGCCAGTCCGGTTAAATAGGCTTTCTCAGTGTTAGAAAACTTCTCAATGAACTCACAAGATGTATGAAGCAACTGGCCTTGTTCCGTCATGCGTAGCAAATGGGAGTTAGGTTTAATGACCGCGAACAACTTGTCTTCACGCTTCTCTACCGACAACACCGAACCGAATTTGTAGCTCCAGTCATAGTGCTCTTCATTGATGCGCGCGGTGTACACCTCTGGGTTGTAGGTCTCTGCGATTTCATCAATGATTTTCTGTTCAATAACGCGACCATCAACGGTTGTCCCTGCCTGCAAAATACAAATCGGCTCTGACTGAAACATGTCTAAACTCTCCTGAATTCGATGATTTCAATCTAACGAAAGCCTTCCTCTTTTTGTATTCATCCTGATTCTAGATACCCGATATAGAACTCTCGCAAGCTGAGTAATGGCGGGCTCTGTAGCACTATGCTGGCATGGAGACGAATGCAGTAACCAATCTGAACCAGCCGCTATACACGCCAACGCAAACTCAAGCGTTTGGTTTGTTCTTACGCCAGCAAAAGCCGGCTGAAATCGCGGATAAAATCGGTGTTGCCACCCGAACAGTTCAGCAATGGGTATCAAAATTTGGCTGGAAGGAGATGCGGGATGATTTGCCCGTAGAGCTCATGCTGCGTCAGAGGATCACGTATCTGATGTGGGTTGACCAAAAGCATGAATGTCAGGAACGCGAGCTGAAGATGCTACTCGACCAGCACTACAAACGTGTTGAAGCGGAGAATAAGCGAAGCAGACCAGGCACATCGGTCGAAGGCAAAAGCCCTAGAGGTCGCAAACCTAACAAAGTTAAGAATGATGTTTCGCAGATCACCAAAGAGATGCTTGATGAATACCGCGAGCGTACTTTCTTTGAATACCAGAAAGAGATACACGCTCACAAGCTCGATGATGACATCAACGAAACGCGTTTCTATCTGAAGTCGCGCCAAATTGGTCTCACCTTCTATTTTGCTTATGAAGCTTTCGAAGACGCTGTGCTTAATGGTGATAACCAGGTCTTTATCTCTGCGTCGAAAAAGCAGGCGTATATCTTCAAGAACTACATCCGTAAGTTTGCTCTGGAGATTGGAGAAGTCGACCTCAAGGGCAAAGATGATATCGAATTAAGTAATGGCGCCAAGCTGGGCTTTATGTCGACCAACGTTTCCACCTCTCAGGGTTTCAACGGCCACATGTATTGGGATGAGGTGTTTTGGATACCACGCTTCGCTGAGTTGGATGACTACGCGGGCGGCATGTCGATACAAGCGAAGTTTCGTACCACTTACATTTCGACGCCTTCCACGATGGCTCATGAAGCTTATCCGAAATGGGAAGGTAAGAAAGAGCACAGTATTGATATCAGCCACTCCGCGCTGAAAGATGGGGCGTTAGGTCCTGATTTTATCTTCAGGCAAATGATCACCGTTGATGACGCGATGAAGAAAGGCGCGACCTTCTTCAACATGGAGAAGCTAAAGCGTAAATATCCAGTTAAGGAAATTTTCGACAACCTACTGCGATGCAAATTCTTGGATGACAGCGCTTCGTTCTTTTCATTGAAAGCCCTTCTCGCCTGCAAAGCGGACTCCTCTTTATGGAAGGAAGTTGACCACAACAAGCCACGCCCCGTCGGTGACGCGGAAGTGTTAGTCGGCTATGACCCAAGAGGTGGTGGTCAAGGAGAAGGCTCAGATGATGCGGGTTTAGTGGTTTCACTTAAGCCAAAAATGAAGGGCGGCGTTTTCCGCTTCATCGAGCGCTTAAGACTCAAAGGTTCGAGCTATGAACAGCAAGCTGAAGCCATTCGCGGGATCACCGAAAAATATAATGTAGTGCACCTGGCCATCGATACCAGTGGCGTAGGTTCTGCCGTGGCTGAATTGGTTAGAAAGTTCTATCCGTCTTTGCTCGAGCTGAACTACTCACCAGAGGTCAAGCGGATGATGGCCTACAAAGCTCGGGAGATCATCGGCAATGGTCGACTGCAGTTTGATGCCGAATGGGATGACCTGGTGCATTCCTTCCTGATGATTCGCCAGCAGACCACCAACATCAGTAACCAGGTTACGTTTGTCTCTAACCGCAGCAAGATAGGTTCGCATGCTGACCTTGCCTGGGCTTCAATGCACGTGATGTGCTGGGAGCCAATTGATATTAACAATGACGACGATACCACCGTTGAAATCTTCTAAGCCAAAGAGCGGAGAAACGAAGTGATTGAGATTGAATTTTCTAACCCTGTCAGCGTGATGAACAGCGACATCCTAAGTTACCTTGAAACGGCTTTGGTTGATGGGTTATATGAGCCACCGATTCCATTCGACACCTTAGCCAAAGCGCTGCGCGTTAACCCGATGCACTCGAGCGCGATTGAGTTTAAGCGCAATACCCTCGCCTATGCTGTGAACGTTTCGTCAGTATTATCCCGTCGCGACCTTAAGCGGTTTATCCAAGACTATCTCACCTTTGGCAACGGCTACTTCCAAATTGTTCGCTCACACGCGGGCAAAGGTCCTATCGTTCAGGTTAAACACATTCCCGCTTTGTATATGCGTCGCCGCGAGGACTTGGGTTATACCTACAAGCCAAAAACTTATGAGGATGATGGCAGAGTTGATTTTAAGGAGGGACAAATCTTCCATCTGTCTGAATACGACGTTGCTCAGGAGATCTATGGGTTACCCGGTCACGTAAGTGGACTCACCTCCATCTGGCTTAATGACGATGCCACCTTGTTCCGCCGCCAGTATTACCGCAACGGCCAACACGCGGGTTACCTGCTTTATATGAATGAACCTAGCATGACGAAAAAGCAGGAAGACGAAATTAAAACCAAGCTTCAGGCAAAAGAAGGCATGGCGTTTAAAAATATGTTTGTAAATGCACGAGGCAAAGACACTAAGGCACCAGAACTTAAGCCGATTGGCCAAGTAGAAGCAAAGGATTCATTTAAGGAAGTGAAGAACCAAACTATGAATGATGTGCTGGCTCTCCATCGTGTCCCTATCGAGCTGATGAGTGTTCGCCGCGAGAGTATTACGTCACTCGATCTCAACAAAGTCGATTGGCTATTTCATAAGAATGAGTTACTGCCAATGATTGATGCACTGCAGGAACTGAATGAGTTTGTGGGAGTTGCTCTAATTGCATCAGAGAAATATAAGAGCTTAAGCTTAAAATAACACTTATTAATACGAATATTAATTACATCTTATTTCATTAAATGTTAAACAAAAGTCAAGCATTTATACAATAAGATAGCAACCCTGCATTTTATAAAACCAAACCTTCTACACTTCTCTTCTAGACACGTATACAAGGTTGATATTATGAACATATCTAGATTCTTACTTCTAACTGTTTGCTTGATTACTGCGGGGTGCGCTACGCCACCTGAAGTCAAGCAGTTGTCAGTCAACCAAATTGAGTACTTCAACCAAACAATTGCTATGCTATCAATACAATCAGAGGCGTTGTTGTTGGCTAGCAAAAATATTGCAGATAGAAAGCTAAAGAACATAGAAGACCGCACTCGAAAAAACACTGAGATTTTTCAACGGCAGATTGCAGCCCAGCTTACTCCTGAACAAGTCCAAACGCTTTATTCCAAGATGTTGGAAACTCAAAAAATTGACGATGAGAATGTCGCTAGACTGGAAAGTGCTCTAACGCAAATTGAAACGAAATCTGCAGAGCTTCAGTCGTATGTAAAGGCAATGAAAAAAGTTCACATTGTCCTCGATTCCTATATTCAATCAGAAAAAGCTGGAGAAGCGAAACTTTACGAGTTGTTTAAATTGTACTCAGTCAATGATTTATTTACCCACATAACAGATTTCACACAGAAAGCGAGTACTGCAATGCAGTCACTTGAGTCAGAAATTCGCCAGATCCAGGATATGTAACATGACTAACGAAGAGCTATTAGAAAAATTACGCCTGCTACTTGAAATGATTGAAGAACTAGAGGATGGCTTCGATAAAGACATGTTGTTAATTGATGCTAACAACATTCGCAATGTTATTGATTCAATGGCTTTGAATCAAATAGTTAATCTTATGAATCAAATTGACACCTCTGAGTTAAGCGATATCGAACAACTAACATTAGTGGCTTCCAACGCAAATAAAAGCCATGAAGAAAGAGTAACTGCTTTTAATTCTGTTTTTAGTTTCTTTAAGCAGCTACTTGATATAGCAGTGTGAGTTTTCAGCGACAAAGTTTATCTCCCTGCAGAGAACATGACTATCCATTCCTGAAGACTGAGTAGTTGCGCAGCATTCTCAGTGCAGGTCTGTATATTAGCGATGTTCTCTGCTAAGACTTCGGAATCTCGCTCGTAACTTGAACTTGCAGCGGTTTTGGTGGCACCATCAGAGACGGTGGAGGGTTGCTTAATACCGATTGCTCGATTATGCGCTCGCACTGCGTCGGCTCGGATGTGCAACCAATCAGCATCATTAACAATACACTGCTTGTCAGTATTCTTTTGAACATACTTGATCACCTCTTTTTCTATCTCTCGAAACTCAATTCGAATATCAGGCTTTTGGCTAGCCAGTTTTACGGCTAATTGGAAAGCCTCCTTTTGTTTTTGTTCTACTTTGTCCCACAGGGCGTTTTGCGCTTTTAAGGCCTTTGCTTCTGCAGTCGTTACGCCGTAGTCGTAGGAAAGGTAAGCAACGCCGCCAAGAACGGCAGTAAAGGTAACAGCTTTAAACAGAGTCAGATAATGACTTAACATGGTTACTCTCCTTGCCAACCGTTTAGACAAATATCTTGCTCTTTACTTCGGCGTATAGGAATACCGGCACAATTGCTTTTTTCTATTCGGCAATCTTTACCATTTACAAACACCCATCGCAGATACTCATTACAAGCACCAGTGCGATCACCGCGGTTAAATTTTTTCAGCAACGTAGAGCGAGCGAAGTTACCTGCACCAAGGTTATAAACAAAACTCACCATCATGTCGTACTCGCCTTGATTAGGCTGTTGGGTGATGTATTTGTTTACTACACGCTCAGCAGAGGCGATATCTTTAACGAAGAACTCAGCGGCTTGCTGTTCAGTGAGTACAGTATCTTGCGTTACGCCTTGGGTATGACCTAGCCCTGCAGTCCAAACATCAGCACTGCATTGATAGGGGGTGAGTCTGCATCCTTCTTCGTTGGCGACATGGCTCAAGCCGTTTTCGCTGACGCTTAGTTCTGAGTCAATGGTGAAGACAATGGTAAGAACCGAAGTGACAGAGCACACCACCACCTGTATCGCTTTGGTTTTTAGGCTCATATTGCGCCGTCCTCTTGTGATTTCAGCTTGTCCAGCTTGGCTTGGTTGAGTTTGGTGGCAACGGCATAGTGGCGAATAGCCATAACGCCCGAAACGATACCCACGAAGATTGCGATAAGCTGGGCAATATCGTTCACACCGAAGCTGATGAGGGTTGCACTAACAGACGTTAAAATTTTCTTTAGCCCGGTAACGTCTAGCAAAGAAACCACTAACGCTTTTACCTCTGTTTGATTCATTGATTATTCTCTCGTAACTAGTGATTAGTGCCCCACAAAACCAGTGTATAGAGCTAGGGTTTAAAGGGTACTTATGGCATTTCTAGTGCAGAGATATAGAAGTTTGGGAAGGTAGAAAGAACAAACCCAGCGTCTAGGCTGGGTTTGATGGTTAGTTAGTTGACGCTTCTGGGTATGGGTTCTCTGCTTTGATTTTGGCTTCCAGTTCGTTGATGCGATCAGAGAGTACTTGCACCGCTTCGGTTTTGCCTTGCCGCTCCTTACGCGCAAGCTCACTTTCTAGTGGGTCGGTGAGTTGGGTATAAAGCGCTGAGCGAGTAACGTCCACTTGCGCATAGTCGTGAATGTATTTATTGCTTAGGTTGGTTACCCATGCATCATTAACCCACTCGTCAAACAAGGTGGCAGGTTCAACTAGCGTGTATTCATCTGTGACGACCGACTTATCAGCAAACCTTTTAACTTTAGAGCCGTCAGATTTTAGGTAAGCGTTAACTTCAATAGGTTTATCTTCAATATTCCACTTTTGCTCTTCTACAGAAAATCTGACTTGTTGTGTATTCTCTTTGAACTCTGGAAGCTCCAACCAAGTCGCCAATTGGGGCAGCATGTAATTTTCATAACCCGCCACTTTGTGCACTTGGCTAGTGCCTACGAATAAGCAGGTCTTTGGTGCGTAGTGATATGCTATTTTCATTACATCCAACCTCGGTGAATTTTAATGGATAGGTTTGCAGTGTGAGGGCGATTTTCTTCTGAAGTAGGCACTACTTTTGACGCATCAAATTTCACATCGGGGCTGACACTATATGACGAAGTTCCAGAATTCAACTCACCGCCACTGGAGGGTAGTTTTTCAAATACACCATCGACTCCCGAGAAGTCATATCGACCCACAATAGAGCCTAACACTAATGAACCTGTAAGGTTTCTTATCGCGTCACCTTGAACTGCCCCATGCTCAATTCCAATTGGGTTACCTCGTGTAAAGTGCCCTAAATGGTGATTTGGCACAGTAAACGTCGTCGAACCATCCCCATCCCCAAATTTCATAGCATGAGTTATGGGATCGGCATCTTTGATTGTTTGACTGACCACCATTCCAGATGCGCTAGCATAATCCCAAAGCAATTTATCTACAATTCTGGAAAGCTCTCCCCCTTTTGCGTCTACCCAGCCGCGTTTTTCACCCTCCAGATGAAAAGGGACCACCATTCCAACCATGCTCTCCATTAGAGCTTCAGTCTCGGTTAAATGCTTCCATGTCGACCATTTGTTGTTATAGGAGCGGTAATAAATCTTACCGTTCGAAATGTGGGTAGCAATCTGTCCAATTACATTGACTTGATTGCCAAACACCACGACAGCATAATAATCGTCCGTTGGATTATTCTCATGAGGCTCTAATCGGTAAGAACCAGATTCAGTTAAGGCATTTGGATCTGTCTTACCTTCGGGGCCTGTCCTGATCATTGCTCGGCTTTTCACATCTTCCAAGCCATCTTTTAACGCTTTTTCCGTGACAGCTTTCTCCTTACTCGAACCTGTGAAGGTGTTAGAAAAATACACCTCTATTAGCTCCCTCTCAGTCACAAACTCACTGTGTTTGAAAATGACTTGCCCGGCTTCACCCGAAATCGCCGCTTTGAGTGTCACCATGCCGCCAATGCCCTTCGGCAGTGCAACTTTTGGTGTCGAACACTCGATCACGGATTGATTACTGCTATCAAGCACATGGATTTGATGTAGGTACTCATCAAAGTGCTTCTCAATGGGTAGGTTTAAGATAAAGGTTAAAACGCCACTGTCATCGTAGTAACTGGTTTCAATGGTGTTCTCATAGAATGAAGTCAGTGATTCACTTGGTGCGTCATGGGTTAACGCGCCAATGAGCCGATACTTGGTTACAGTATTTTTCAGCTCACTGTTTAAAATGCCTATCCCGTGCTGAGTCGGAATAGCTTGCAGTGTGCTCATTCGGTGTCTCCTATTTCAAGTTGCCAAGTAATGGCAGTGCGGCACAAGATTTGAGTTTCAGCCTCTATTTCTAACTGTGAGCTCAACTCTGGCTTTATCGTTAAGGCGGTTGCCTGTTCAAATTGGGTTTCGGCTTCCAATGGGTAAAGCCAGTGAAACTCGGTATGAGGTAATCGAACGTTTTCAAATGCGCTAATGGCTGCGCCATTGCCATAACTGAAGAGGTCAATCAAAATCAGATTGGGCCTTTTCACATCGTCATAAACCAAGCCGTTTGAGCCCATTGTTCCAAGCAGGCTTTGATAATCGCGAATCTTCCAACCAAACCCTTGCTCTTCAAACTCCGTTAATAGTGATAATTCAATATCGTCATGGGTTTTCTTAAAGTCTTTCGCTATGCCGTTAATGGTATTGGTCAGCTCTGCGTTCTCGGTGTCTTGCCAGTATTCGCCTTGAGGAAGTAACCCACGGTACGCATCAGCAAAATCCCCTTCGCTGTATTCAATGATTAAGTCGGAGGTGTCCATGTGACGGCTCCTAGTACATGAATTTGGTTCTTGTTGATAGCAACTTCGCCTACGGGCGATTTGACAATAAAGTTATTCGTCACCGTTGAAATCACTAACACAATTTCGGTGTTGGTGATGGATTCAGGCTTTTTAGTTTCTGGGTCTATCTTACCCATTTTCCCTTTTACAAAGTTTTCAAGGGCCGTGACCACATCATCACGAATCGCTAGGTCTTCAATGCCTTGAATCTCTATAGCGAGCGGCGCTTTTTCTGGGAGATGAGCAAATGGATGACAACCAGCGAGTCGGTTGGTTTCAAAGGTCTCTTGAACAAGGTTGACGACTTCACCGCTTAGCGTTGGGTCGTTCTCACGTGCGCCAATGTAGACCTCAACCATGCCGCGCTCTGGCGTGTTATCGAGTGCCCAAGCAAAATCAACATCAGAGTGAGCCGACACTGCCCACACTTTGTAATCTTCTGACTTGCCGATCAGCTCGTTCTTCTCGAATGCCACGATTACTCGCGCTCGCCAGTGCTCTAACTCTTCGATATCCGCACCGCCTTCAATACTAAGCGATAAGATATTATTAGGGTCGATACCGCTTAGCCCTTCGGTTAGGGTGAGTTTGGCGCCGTTTGGTAAATTGCTTGCTGTCCCTGATTCAAGTGCAATGACTTCTACAGGCACATTGCTGTACTGCTCCTTAGTGGTTTCGTACTCTTTATCACCGTAGATTAGGCGAGTGCCTTTGGCGATCACCACGGTTCCACCTAGCTCAGTAAACTGCACTGTACCTTTTGCAAAAGTAGGCAGCAGTCGTGGTGTATTGTGGCGATTGGCATGTAAGTATAGCCACGCTTCAGAGCATGTTTCAGGGTGCAATTGTCTGAAAAGCAAATCTTGATAGCCATATTGCCCATAGCTGACGCCAGCAATGGCAGAGGCTATGGCTTTGGTCGCTGGATTACTTTGCCCTGTTACTGCTGTCAGGTTAGCTTCAGCACGAGCGATTAAGCTCTCAAGGCTAACTTGTGTACTCATTTATCTACCTTCGATAGTGGAACATCAAATGTGGATCCGTCCGTTAGGGTTATCATGACATTACGGCCCATTTGGCTTGGTTTCTCTCTCCAAACAGTGACTTCAATGGTTTTGGCGTGGCCTTGTTGAATTAACCAGGCGAGTGCTTCTTCATAAAAGCGTTTAGCAAGCCTTAAGGTTTCGTCAGTCAATTTGGCTCGTTTGAGAGTCCAATCACGAGAGCCAACAATCTCTACCAGTTCATTGCTCCAAGTACCGCCTCGGTCATTGTTGTCCATTCGTGCGCGGTCGTTCTTGGTTGACTCGGCGTAGTTGTAGACGCTTTGCAGCACCGCATGAGTCATGCCCTCTTTGGAGTCCACCGACTCGGTAAGCGCGTTCAATTTAAAGTGGCTCATGCTTTGTTAGGCTCCCGTGTCGTTTTGATTGTGCTGTCGTCTTCATAGTCGTGGTCGTGGTTTTCACTGCTGACGCCTGCGAAAGTGCCACCTTGTTTGCCTTCCACTTTTCCATTAGCGGTAACATTTCCACCAACCGTGACATTACCTGTGAATTCGCTTTCGGGAGTGTCTACCAACAACTTGGTTGGAGATGTCACCTTGATACCTTGCTTAGTGAAGTGAACTAGATTTCCTTTGTCATCGAGCATGGCGACCTCACCGGGCTTTAAGTCGATTTGGTAACGCTCATCTTCAACATTGACGGTAATCCCACGCGCAGTGACACCGCCGATAAACAGATTGTAAGCCTTGGCTTCTGGTAGTGGTCGGCTCATAAAACCGTAGTTGTGGACGCGTTTAATTCGGTCATTGGTGCGGCCTGTTGCCGTTCTGATTTGCAACATACCCGTAGTTGCACCTGTTACCGTGCCTGTTCCGATCACGTTCTTGATGCGAGCCATTAATCGCTGTTGTTGCTGACGCTGAACACTAGGCATGGCTTTGCTCCTTAAACGGTCTGACCAACTCCACGGAAGTGCTCGCGGCGCTTTCGGACACCAATAGGCCAAGAGACTTAATCACCAGCATTTCGCTAAAGCTCTGCTCTTTGTCGATCACTCGAATCACTCGGTTTAATCCATCAATCGCAAGCTGAGGAAATACATCTGCGACAGACGTTGAAGCGGTCAGGCTTTCTGCGGTGGCTAAGTTGCGTTCATATTTGGCACGAGATAAACACGCAGTACTGCTTTGCAGTTGGTCACAGGTAATTACCATTGTGCGCGAGCTATCAATACTTGGGTTGGTAATTTGGGCACTGGCATCATCCCACTGGCCCTGCACATCAATGGTATGAAACTGCTTATTGAAGGTGCGTTTTACCTTTAAGCTGTCGATGTTATTGCCTGTTTCAAGACCAACATTGTTAATCGTTGCATGCGCCGTGTTCTCTATAGTCAGTACACCATTTCGCTCTATTAGCATGTAGCCTTGCTCACGGATGAGCTGAGCAACATTTTCAACCGGAGACTCAGCGTTAATCTGAAACTCTTCAATCTTCGGCATGCCTTTAACGAGGCTCTTTACCCCTAAGCTAAATGGTTTAGCCAGTTTTCTAAGCAGCTCTTCAACATTGAGGTTATAAAGCGCATCCATAGTGATGCGCGAGTCAATCATGTTGGCGCTCTTGGAACGTCCTACTATTGGCATAGTTAAAGAGCTTGCACCTGTCTCGTTTTCTGCCTCATCTATCTGACCGATTAAGATGGATTGGTCATTGAGGAAGAACTCTACCGACAACGGGCGATCAATGTTCATGGGCTCAATAGAGCAGTTAAATGTGTGGGCCAGTTGCTCTGTTGAGTAGTTCAAGTTGGCTTGGTAGAAAGTATGCTGCTTGCCGTCAATGTACATCGTGAGTTGATTCATCGTGCATCCCTCACCGCGATATCACCACGGATAAATAAAGGGTGCTGAAGTGCATTCATTTTGGTAATGATGTTCTCATTGGTGTATTCGTCATGGGCAATGGTCAGCGCTGACTTAAAATGAGGGGATTGCACTGTTCTGTGTGCTTTGGTTCCCTCTGCTACTTTGTCGTGCTGAGTCTGCACATTACTTTTTAAGGAAGTGAGTGCGTCATAGAGCTCTATGTTTTCTTGCGTAGAGACTTGAGTCGTTTCCTTGATGCGGTCATCAACGTTGGCAATTAGAGTTGAGAGATCACTTTGAATAATCTCTGGTTGCTTTTGGGCTAAGGTGAGCTCAAAGCTGTCATGAGCTTCTAGGTCAGCAACGTCTTTACTCATCTTCACCGCACCCGTCACCATTTGTACGTTGTGGTGTTTGGTTGGGCTATCGGTTTTTACTTCTCCAAGCATCAAAGCTTGAGCACTGCGTGAGTTATCTACGGCTTCACTCTCGGAAGCAGGCTCTGATTGAACACCTTCAGACACCGTATCGACAGCGCTAGAAATCAGATCAGCGAACTCAGCAGGGTTAGTGCTCAAGCTGCTGACAGCTGAGAAGGCTTCATTTATCGCTAGGTTAATATCTTGCAGCGAATCATCACCTAGGTTCAGGCGGTTAGTAATATCGACCAACACATTGAGCGCACTCGTTGCGTTGTTTTGTACTTCGTTGATTTGAGAAACATCCAGCCCTTTCACTTCTTCAACAAATGATTGCTTAGACAGCCCTTCTACTATGTCAGCTTGTGCTTTGGTGCGTACTGTTGTCGGTGCAGTGATGGAAGGCGAAGTGCCGGCACGGACAAACTTCAGGCTCAGCGTCACTAAACCTTTCTTGGTGTTAATACTGAGGGAATGTTCCTCGAACACTAGCACCAACTCTCCTAACCAGGGATGCTCGAGTTCTCCTTTTGGTTGTTGCTCCAGGCTTTCAATGAACGCATTGGCGTCAGCTAGTGAGCTTGCACCTACGAATATAGATTCGATAGTAAATGTTCGGGCTTTGGTGCCCATGACTTTGATGTGCGGTAGTTCAGCGTAGGGGATTTCGCTCACTTGTAGACGCTTACCACCATCAAAAGAGGTAGACAGGATGTTGAGCTTCAGCCCATTCCACCTAGCGTGCTCGTGTTGTCGTTCCCACATCAGTAGCCTACCAATCGAAGAAGAGGTTTGGAGTTTGAAGAGCAGAGAAAGTTCAGGTGATGAATGTCGGCTTCCAGCCCTTGTTCGGACTCACCCCTCCCCCCGCGCTAAAATTCCTCACTGTAATTTTGCGATCCTTAAAGTGATCGCGTTTCGGTAGCGTTAGTAAAGCACAGTCCCCGATGTATCTACACCGAGGGCTGTTTTAGATTGGGGATTTAGAGATCGTCGGAGATCGTTTTTGTGCGCTTTTAATTAAAGTGGTAGTGCTTTCTGGAGGGCTCCAAAAAATAAGACCGATATAAAGCCCCAGTATCCTAGCGAATTAAACCACATGAAGGTTTTGAACGTTAAGGACTGGGAGGTTGACCGGCGCCTTATCCACGGGTAGCAAAAGCAATATCGCATAAAACGGCTACCTACAGCATTAAACAGTTGATGTTGTGGACGCATGTAACCCTTATCGTCGTAGTATTTACTTATATTTTTAGCCAGGTGCTTATCAATAAAAATAATGTGCTTACAATTTCCGAAAGAAACTGCAATTAGTGCACTAGTAGCTAAAACGACCCAAGCCAGCATATAAACTACAAAAATGCCTTTCATTAAAAGCGATACGACCGCTAACAGATCCATTAAAATACTTCCTCTATTGACTCTTTCACCTCGCTACCCATTTCGTATATCGTATCACCGACATATTTACCTGCAGTGCCACCCCCGATTCCTCCTAGAGCACCTCCGGCAACTGCACCACCGATGGCTACAACGGCTAGAACAGGTGCAGACAGTGTAACTCCAAAGAATAACGCAACGCCACTAACAACAGCGGAAGATACGGTTGCCAAAGTGCTACTACCAGCTAAGCCGCCACCTACTCCCCCCATAAAACCGAAAGCTTCACGAGTTATAGTCTTGCCACAGTTTCCAGTACCATCAACTTTACATGCATCATAGATATTGTTCACACCACTAGCGCCACCAAGCAAAATTCCAACATAACCAACCCCTTTTGCAGCAGACATCCCCATAGCTATATTGGCAATACGCTTACCAAGATTAGGCACATATCCTGTTTTTAGAATCTCATCAGCGTTGTGGATAACCGATTTAGTAGACAACTTGAGGTTTCTCTTAATCTGCGTGTAAACAGGGAGTTTAATGTTGCGCTTCGAAAGTCGAGCAAATGAGCCATCGAGTTTTTTGAACAGCGAAGCGCGTTCTGAAACAAACGTACCGTAATTAATACCTCCTGTTCGACTTGCCATTGCTACTTGAGAAGTATACAAGTCATTGATTTCAAGGAGGACATTTTGAATATTCTTAAGGTGCTGACCTACCAAATCTGACGCAAAGCCAACACCTATAGCTGCATGGGCATAATAGTCGCCTTCACTAGGTAAACCGTCAGCTTTAATGCGCTCATCCAATTGATAAGAAAGCACCTCAAAGTGGCGATTTAAAGTTGCCACTTCTTCTTCAAGAAGCTTACCTAGAGCTTCACTAGCAGCTTGGGCTTCTTCAATCATTTCTTTCAGAGCACTTTTCTCTTGAGCAGTTTTAGGCTCAGAAGTCGGGATAAGAACTATCTCGCCTTGGCGAACTGGTTCGTTAAGGTGCGCATTGCACGACTTTATAAACTCTTGTGCATCGACTGGAGTCTGATCAGTAAATAACTTTGACCAGATCGTGAGTTGTGACTGCGTTTCATCAACCTGCATCCAACCCAGTTCAAAAAGAGGTTCTTTTTTACGCTCCCGATTTGCCGCCCAGCGTTGCTCATCTTCTTCGTTGAATGTCAGCTCACCTCTCCGTGCTTGACGCTGCCGTTCGGTGCGTTGCTGTATAGTGTCCTCTGTCACTTTAGGCTTTGATATTTCGGGGGCAACATCATCCAATTGCCTATAACCGCCACCAGAGGAACTTGTCAATTTCTTGTTATTAAACTCACCTTCCGACATAAAACATCCTACTAAAACTAGTCAAATCCCGCGCATCATAACAACGTTTGATATTAAAAATTCTACACAGTATCAAAATAGTTGAAATCACTATAAAAAGTCGCAAATTACCTAGTCGTTCGCAACAGATTAATACACGTGTATTTCTATCTAAAAGATGAAAACTGGTAGTAAAGGACAAGAGGAAAAAGAGGTCTACTTTAGCCAGATTATTGATCACAAAAAATATCCAGCTGATCCAAATCCCCCTTACAAAGTTCAGGTTGGAGTTTTGGATCAGGTTTATCACCGCTAGGTTCGATAATGCGGTGAACGGATGTGTAGGTAACAAAGACTGTGCCGCAGTTTAGGTTGAGGCACTGGCAGTATGCTTCACGAGTTTCTTTACTCATCGCTCTGGATGTAGCAATGCGGGCTTTGCTTTCGCATTTGGGGCAAGTGATTAACATGGCAACTCCTTTTCAGTAATTGCGCCTATAGCCTAAACTGCGGGCTTTCGACTTCGTCAGCCATTTCGATAATGGCCTTGATGGCTTCCACTTTCTCGCTATCAAGTTCACCTTGATTGTCGGCAACAACTAATCTCATTAAGTAAGCACCTGCTTGGGCGCGGTTTTCACCGTTAGTACTCAATGCGACGCCGTCGAGAATTAGCTCCAGTGCTTGCTGGAAAAGCTGTTTTTTATTAGACATATCAATATCCTTACCAATGACATTGAAAATATACTGTATATTTATACAGGTTTATACCTGTGTTTTGCTGTCAATGTCACTGTATAAGGAGTTAAACCTAACCTTTATTTTTGATTTCACCGTATATATTTATCTGTGTGAAGCCATCTTGCATAGTCGGGGATATTGTCTTTATCTCGGTGTCGATACCTCCAATGAACGGACGCTATAAGCACGCACATCAATATAGCAATCCAGATACTAAACTGACTTAGACGCTGTTCTATGCTCTCAAAAGTGCGTAAATCATTGAAGTACCATGCATGCAAATAGTTCCTTACTAATATTGATAGGATTACGAGAACTCCATTGGTTCTACATACGAATACGATGATGTCCACATTTCTAACACCCCGAGTCATCTTATTGAAGAAATCCCAACAAATCGCAAACCATAGTCCTCCCGCAATGGTTGATAACACCGTCAACGGAACAACATCAAAACTATCTTGAATTAGGATCTTCGATTCTTCCACCAATGCGTAGAAAAGGTATGAAGGGATTATTACTTGTACAAATATGAAATAGAGCCTTAGGCTTTTAGATTTAAGGTGAAACATTTTCCAGATACTCGTGAGATACACTTAACCAGTAGTCACGCTCTATCTCGCTAACGTCATTAGTTGATATCGAAGCTGAGAGAACGTTTTTCCAGTAGAAGGTTTTATCAATAAATTGTGCAAATTCATATCGATATATTGAGTTTGCCACCAACTTAATATCACTCATATTTATATCTCGACACTCCATCGGCCACCCTCGAGCACCAGCGGCCCAGATCATGAACTTATCTACCTTTTGTTTCGCGTCCTCGCCTTCGAATGTAATGCAGAACCTATTGTTTGAGCTGACATGCACTCCCCGCTCTTGAATTGTCTTGTTTAGTTTCTCGGCTTGCTTCTCTAATCGAATGATTCGATTGTACAAGCGGTTCTGGTACTCCTCAGGTTTGTTCTGATTTCTGGCAATCGACTTAGCTTTAATAGTTTGAGCTTTAGCTGCCTGGAGGCTTCGAACTTGCCTTTTAATAGGCTTCTTCCATTGCTCGAGCTTGTAACCCAACTCTTTTATGATTGCAGTCATATTATCAGCTTCAAAACTTGCTAACGTTTCCCAAGCAGGCGCCCTCGAACATTTAGCAATCGCATACCGATTGCCCTTTATTAACCCCTGGCTCTCATTGGCGCCTTTCGCTGCATAACCTACTGCCTTTATGATGTATGAACCTGCAGCTTTAGGCTTTTTGATTCTCTCGAGCTTTGCGAATCCGTGACCCCATATTTTCTCAAGGCGTTTAGACCAGGGACTAAACAGATGCTCCGGAACAGTCCACCTCAATAACAAATGTACGTGAGGGTTTGGTTCCCCGTCCTCATTAGCCGGGCACTCAGCTACCCAAATGTAGTGAAAGTCTGCCGGTATGTTCATTGGTCCTATGTCATTAGGTTGAACGTACTTTGGTACTTTCTCTTTAGTTAGATCGCAATACTTCTGACCCGACTCAGGATCAGTCCGAACCGTATGGTCTGCAAGCCAGCCTCTTTGGTACATTTTCTTAGCTGCATCTAGAAACCTTGAAACTTCATGTCCAATCGTCGTCTCTAGAGTTTTTTCCATCGTAAATTCATGCTCAGGTTTCTGCTTCAAATCGCAGTATGCTCCGGCGATTACCCCATCTGGATTCATCTTTCTTGGTAAGGGGTTATCTTTGGTTGGCACCGTCCAATACTCGCCACCGATATCCGTTATTGGGTGCCAGATTTTCTTCTCCAGAGCACGCGGATGAGCAGTCACCATGTTCCGCTTATAAACAATTGGATGGTTAGCTCCCATTGAACGGCAATCGTCTTCATCGAGCATTCCTCCAAACATGGCCAGACGCTTAGCTTTAGTGAAGGTTAGAGTCAGGAACGTAGAAAAACCTCCATGGCAGGCAGCGGTATATGCACCAGCCTCAAAGATTTTGCTAACGGAACGTGAAGTTAACTTTTCAGAAAACCTCTCACCCACATTGGCAGTTGGCGCTGCACTTGAAGGCGTCTCGGTTATAGCTTGAAACTTATAAGTATCGTTCCAAGCACGATGCATCAATTGCATCGAAATAGGTATTCGGCCCGTCTCTCGCTCGCCGACCATTCTCGTTTAACACAGCGGGTTTCGAGCGCTCAGTGGTCTCGTAGAGAGCCGAATGATTGAAGTAAGCCTCGGGAGAATCGAGCACTGACTTCGCTCTAAGAGACTTGTTCAGAGTCCTGATTCTACGAATCTGAAACTCTTTTCTTTGGCGAAAATCCTTTGTCGGACTTTTGCGCCCTTTGACTAGACTAAGTCTTTCGGCGATTCTCGCCGCCGCTTCGCGGTCGTGTTTTGAGCGATAATTCTTCGCTTTGTAGAAATCTGTTCGAACATTTACATCGTGCTCGCGCTTGGATAATCGATTTGACACACGATCATAAACAGGAATCTTCTTAACTAAACCACTATCAAGTAGTGCTTGCTCCTGGTCTGAGTGAATTTTGGAACCTAAAAAACCAGCTCGATGGCTGGCGTCATTTTGTTTGATTCTGTCCAGGGGCATTACTGCCCCCGCGACGTATAGCAGGTCACTGTCTTTCATGACTTCGCTGCCCACTCATGGATGCTAAAAACTCAGTTGCCTCCTCAGCAAAAAAACGACAATCTGCGATTTGGCGTTCTAGATCTTCCGTTGTTAAGCCAGCATTTCGAGTGATGTCTACACCGGATTCTATACAGTCAGCTGCTTCAACCAATCGGTCTCGCAAAAACTCCAACAAAGTGATGCTTTGCGCAAACGGGTTTTCTGGATTTGAGTTAAGGTCTTTGTTCATGATTTCTCTCTCCTAAGACCAATTACGTTTGATTCTGTTAGCTCGCTGATTAATGCGAGATCTTTGAGATGGACTCTCTGTCTGCTCATACTCTTTGCGCAAGTTAGAAAGCATTCCTTCTCTAACCTGAGCTTTTACTTTCTTGAGCATTTCTAGCCCTTTGGTTTTCTGTTCTTTGTTTAAGCTGTGTGCCACCATATCTGGGCAGGGCAAATGGCAAGGTTCAGTAAATGTTTGGATACTCATATCTCAGCAAGCTCCTGTGTGTCTACGACGATAAACCCGCCCTGCCCCTCACCTTCGCTTAGTACTCCGTGGCGAACGTGATTGCATTTGAGCTGTTCACAGTCTTGGCTTACGGCATCGTCTAAAGAATCGAAATCACCAAGAGCCGTTGTTTCTGGCTCTTGAGTTTGTTCGTGGCGCTTCATGGCGCCATCACCAAACAATCGAATGGCTACGTATTGCATGAGGCACTCTCCGAATGCGCGCCTAATGCCTTCATCGCTAGGCCCGCTTGACGGCTGATACTCTGCCAAAGACGAATGTTTGAGTTTTGCTGGCGCTCTTGCCCCTCGACAGGGTTCTCTTGGTACTTGGTGACGTTTAGCGCAGCGACGTTCTGTAGGTGTAAAGCTTCTTCCAGAGTGTTGAGTTCAATCGTAATCATGTTGAAACTTCCTTTCTGTTTTCTTCAGTTAACTCAGTCCGGGGACTGGCGCACCGTTGGCAACAAAATCCACTCCCATAGCTAAAAAGGGAGACACGCCTTTAGTGCGTTCTTCGAGATCACTAATCAAAAGCACAAGATTGCCAATGCTGGCTTGGGCTTTCTGAATAATGTTGTGTTTAGTTGTGCGGCTTAAGCGTACGTTTCCAGCTTGGTCTAACGCCATTTGAGACAGGTCCCCCGAGTGAATCGAGTTCTCTAATGCACGTTTGATAAAGGTTTCTTCAGCTGCATCAAGCGGTATATGAGCAGTAACAACACCCAACCCTAGAAGCAGGCTGTTTACTATAGTGTGATTGCCACTGGCTTTAGTAATCGCGATGAGCTCGACACACGTTAAGACATGAGGTTGCTCTGGATTGAGCTTGTTGCGAAGCATTGTTGGGCTCATACCTATGCCTTCTGCCAGCTTGGTCATATTCTCTGACTTCGCAAATGCACAACACGCTTCGTTAAATGCCAGTTGTTTCGTGCCAATAAATTCGCACATTGAGTCACTTTCGTTCATAGCCAATACTCATTTGCATGCCAAGGAGATGAAAATGAAAAACCAACCAAGGTTTAGAAACCGTTATTTAGCCGAGGTTTTGCATTGCTTCACGTGTTGCCATTTCTAACAAAGCAACCATGTTGATTAGCGGCGTTTCCTTAGGTTTAGACTTGGCTTTGATAGGCAGACGACCGTCAGAAACCCAATCCATAATGGTGCGCTTAGGCATACCAGAGAACTGCGAGTATTGGTCATAGGTCATGAAAGGCGTATTTAGCACTACTTGATATGAAAGCATGGTGGTATCCTTGTAAGTTATTGAATGTGTATATAAGTAGTCAGAAGTTGCAGCTCGCTGACTACGCTTTAGCAAAGATTATTGATCGCTTATGCCAACTAATCAAGAAGAAATATCCGCTTTTGCGTATTTAAGTGGTAAGGACTTTGTTCAAAGGTTGATCGAAGTAACAGAATCAAAGAGTCAACGAGTCCTTTCTG
Organism: Vibrio sp. SCP2; assembly: GCF_059295395.1. Taxonomy (NCBI): domain Bacteria; kingdom Pseudomonadati; phylum Pseudomonadota; class Gammaproteobacteria; order Vibrionales; family Vibrionaceae; genus Vibrio; species Vibrio sp. SCP2. The sequence goes on from NZ_JCAFVV010000001.1 coordinate 347,543, forward strand.
AGAAACTAGGTGTACCTACTTCAACTATTTCCACATGGGTGAAACGTGGTTTAACTCCTCATGAGATCGCCGTTAGAGCTCATTTGCATACAGGCGTGTCACTTAAGTGGCTTTTACTGGGTGAAGGAGAGGCATTTCCGAATAGAAGTTCGCACAAACATGATTCCGAGGGTGTGGAAACCAAGTTTCTGTTCGATATCGACTGCTTTAAAATCCTCAATGGCGAATTAATTGAATCTAAAACGCTTACGTTCGATAAATCCTTGCTTGATGATGTTTCTGTTGTGAACGCTATGGCTATTCGTGAAGGCGACTTAACATCAATTATCGACAAAGAAGTTCACCAAGCCGTAAACGGGACATATCTAGTTGATATGGACGGCCTACTCTCTCTCAACGAAATACAACGTTTACCTGGTAAGAAACTGGCGATCAGCTTTAATGGCTCAACTCTTACTGTTGAAGAGGATGAAGTTAAGGTTGTTGGTAGAGTTGCGTTGGTGATGGAGAAGCTGTGATGGACTACGACCTAAATAAAGTTACCGCCTTTAGTTTCCATGTTCCCGGCAATGACCCTTTCAAGTTTCCTGGTTCGAGAAAAAATACCTTGGAAGATGTAAAACCAATAAACATTTTTACAGGGGCTAATAATTCAGGAAAAAGTAGGCTCTTGAGAAACGTGTTTAGCTACTTAATCTGGGGTCATGACGAATCATCTCCCATAACCCCAAAAGCGATAAAAGCAATTCAGGATTGTAAAACTAAAAATAAAGATCATATTCAGGACATAATTCATGAGCAGTTAAAAAAAACATTTTCCGACGAAGAGACTGTAATCCTTGACTCAAACCTAAAAGAAGTAATCTATAAAATAATTGACAACAGCCTAGTTGGTCACACCGGAGAATCAAACCATGAAGATATCCATGTAAGAGCCCATAACCTATTTGGGCTAGAGCTCTGGCGGGATATTTGCAGTATTGAACTTAATCTAAACAACTCTCTAAATACAGTTCGGAAGGAATATTTACCTATTCTAAGAGGACTTAGAACTCTTGATAATAATCGCGATGTTTATTTAGATCGCACTATTGAAGATTATTTCGATGAATATAAATCGACAGACAAGTTACAAATATTCACTGGTCAAAGTCTTTTTGATGATATGAGTTACGCCATACTCGGAGATGAGCATCAACAAGAGAGTGTAGAGAAATACCATCACTATCTTTCTGAACATTTCTTCGAAGGTCAGCGCGTAAAAATCACTCCACGTAAAACTAGGAATCAAGTAAAAGGTCTAAAACCTGTCATAGAAGTAAAAATAGGTAACAATAAGCAGATGCCTATCTTTATGCTCGGAGATGGTATTCAAGCAATTATCGCCATGACCGTGAGACCCTTTCTTGAATCAAGTCCAACAATTTTCTTTATAGAAGAGCCAGAACATAACCTTCATGCAGGTATGCAACGTTCTTTGATAGAAGCTTTTAGAGCCTGCCCGCAACATATGTTCTTTGTAACGTCTCACTCAAATGATCTGATAGATATAGCTCAAGAGAGTGACGATATTAGTGTATATAGAGTTCAGCAAGATCATGAAGAAAAAAGCGTCGTTACCTCATTAAATAACTACTCATTGGCGTTAGCCGATTTAGGAGTTAGAGCCTCTTCAGTCATGCTTGCCAACTGTTCTATATGGGTAGAAGGAGTGACGGATAAACTTTATATTAGAGCGCTGTTACATAAGTTCTTAGAATGCTTAGAAATTATATACAAGCCTCCACATGAAGGCGTCATTTCTACACTTCGATCTATGCAAGAAAACCTACACTACGTCTTTACTGAGTATCAAGGGGCTAACATTACTCATTGGGATTTTAATGAAGAACAAGAGCTACATGATGAAACAACATTCGCGAGGGCTCTCAATAGAAATATATGCTTGATTGCAGATAAAGATATTGAAGATAGGAGCGATAGGGTCGAAGTTCTTGAGAAGGCTTTAGGTAAGAAGTTCCATCTACTTACAAAAAAAGAAATCGAAAACTGCATCCCTATGGATGCTGTCTTAGCTGCAGCGCAAGCTAGATTAGAAGGTTCACGAACTAATCCAGACACCAAATTTAATAAAGACGACATCGTTGAATCAGAATATCGAGACAGTGATGGAATCGGAAGCTATCTAGAGTCATTAGTAGTGAACCCAGCTTTGGGAAATATCACGAAGAAAATGAAACAAGGAAAAACTCCTGAACAAATTGCTCAGCTTATAGCCCCTCCTCTGAAGTACTTTGAAGGAGACTCAGGCACGATAAGCAATAAAGTAGACTTCTGTAAGTCAGCAGTAAAACACATCAATAATACACGGGCTAAGGACATAAAGTGGAACAAAGAGACGGTACAGCTGTGCTATTTTGTGTTTGAGCACATCCTCGAGTGCAACAGTAGTAAATACAGACTAGATAATTTAGATACAATCTTGGGGAAGATAGTCCCACCTAAAACTTCGATGCTTCCTAAAGAACTAGAAGCTAGCACCCAAAAAGCCCCTAACTAGGGGCTTTCTCAATCGAATTTCTTATCATACTTAGCAAGCAAGCGCTCTGAGAGGCTTATAAGTCTTGCTACTGTCTGATTTTTCAACAAGTTACTAGCTTTGACATCGTTAGTAAGGAGTTTTCTCATGTCTTTCAACACATCATGATCAATCGTAGGTAATTCTGGGTCGACTTGATGTAGTTTTAGCATTAAAAATCTAAGTTTAGATATGATCGCAACTCTTTTTTGATAAGTGCTTTTGATTGAGTCATCAGTGTCCCAATCATCATTAACATGCTCAATCAAAGAGTCGAACAGATCTTCGATTTTATCAATCAATCTACCTGATTCTGTATTTCTTGCCTGCCTTTTGGCTCTCGAGTCTTGAGTTCTACTAGCGTAGACCCACCCGCTAACAGCTACTACAACATTAACAGTAGCAACAACTACATATGTCCAATTGATTCCGATAGCTGACATTGTTTTATGATGCAGCTTTCAAAGCGTCGTCAATGTACTCACTAATTTCACTTAATAAGCTTGGGTCATCATTAGAAATCAGATTATCTCTAACAAAAATAACCTTCTCTCGAGAAATGCCTTTACGGACTAAACCACCAAAAACCTCTTCTAAAAAAGAAGAACCAAAGCCGAATACACCATCCAAATTAACGACAACATCACCTTGTCTAAGTGCAGGAATCAAAACCGAATCACGAAACTCCTCACCACTAAAGTCTCCAAGCTCAATAAATCTAGGACCAGGAAATACAGAAAAGTCTTTAATATTTATAGTGTTAGTCATTTTTGATACCATCAGTTAACTTAATACTCCAGCCAGTTACAGTACCGCCAATTGATATATCGTTGTCATAGATCTTTTCTTGGCTTTGTTCAATATCTGCTGATGTTCTAAAAGTATATGCGCCTCGGTTAGAGTGCACTATCAAAGTTGAGTTTGGAGTACATTCAACGATAGTCCTCAGATCTTGCCCGCCTTTCCCTCTATGCTCTTCTGCAGTTCTCGTTTTCTTAACGAAGAGTGAGGCATGGACATAATCCGAGTCAGAATTGAATGCACGACCAATTTTAGAGGATAGTCGCTTAAACATACTTTCAGACTGAGTTCTCGGTAAAGTATAAGGAATACCAACACCTAAGTCACACACTATTACGACTAGGTGCCCATCAATCACTGCAGATAAACACCACCATTTTTTGTAATCTTTTTTGTTATCATCACAAAAAGCGGGATCGTAGCCATGCTCTACACTGTTACACATAGCCTCTAGAGCTGGTCGGTATAGCTCTCCTTTCTTTTCCACTTCCTCTGGCAAAGACTGCAACATCTCCCCAAGTAACACACTTTCAACAGATTCTCCGGACGCTACTTTCCAACAATCAACTGTATTCAGCTTACGGTATTTAGGACTATCAACACCCAATAGTTTAAAAAATCCAACCTGACTTAATACACTAGAAACTACAGGTACACCATTATTGCCTTGCTCCTTATAAGGGACTACAGGAGGATAAGTCACTGAGTATTTCACTTCAGGGTACTGTGATTTCAACCTATCTACCGTTGCCAGAAACAAAATACATGCACCGGCCGTAATTGCTCCAGAGTCTCTAAAGCAAATACATATAGTATTATCTTTAGCTTGCTTAACCTTCCGCTCCAGATCCTCTAAAAACAACATCATCTTAGTTTGATTTTGCTTTTTATATATGCAGATCTGATTAGGTGCTATTACTTTCTCTACTCGACGATTCTTTCTCTTGTAGTGTCTCTTTGCCACCAAATTCGCCTTTTTCCTAGTCGAACCGAGTTTTCGGCAACGATTTAGATTATTCGTATAAATCTTTCGGGAAGATTTAGAGACCACCGACCTCTTACCGATAGCAATATCTACTTGTTTCAAGTTCAGCTCCAATCACAAATAACGTTATATGCATAATATCACTGTACAACAGTAAGTTCAGTATCCCATTTATTTAATGAGTCGGCATAAAGACACTACATTAGCTCAATAGATCCCATATGCATTATTCTATCCGTCGTGCTCAAATCCTTAAATCTGGTGATGCTTTGGCATCCCCCAAATAACAAGATGTACAATTTTCTGTCCCTAAACGTTCCGACACATAACGATCTTTTTGTATAACGTACTCGACTACCTCAGCTTCTTCGTCAGTACACGAGTACTTAATATAGATGAACTTGACCCACTTCAATCCAATAACATTTTCAGCTTCAATAATGCCGAGATAGTCCCTTCGTTCTTCTTGTGCATACCTAAAGGACCATCAGCGTTCATTTTTATAATACTGTAGCCCGCGCTAACTTGAATGGATTGAAACATAACGAACTTAACAAGCCCTTTTTCTAACAGCTGAAACTAGGTTTGAGCATGTACTCTCACCCCAATATAAAACATTGTCCTACGTTTTAGCTCGATTTAAACTGTATTTATATACAGTTATTTTAGGCTTTAATATGTCTGTCCGCAATTTAAAAGATGGCTCTACCAAACCTTGGATCTGCGAATGCTACCCAAACGGCCGTAAAGGTAAGCGTGTTCGTAAGAAGTTTGCAACTAAGGGCGAAGCCAAGGTCTTTGAACTGAACACAATGAAAGAAATTGACGATAAGCCATGGATGGGTGACAAGCCGGATCATCGCAGGCTCTCTCAACTAATCGAGCTTTGGTACTTACACTATGGTGCAACACTTGCCAATGGCAGTATCATTCATAGTAAGTTTCTAAGAATGGCTAACGCGATGGGTAACCCTATAGCGACCGTTTTCGTTGCAAAAACATACTCTGAATTTAGAAGTAAACGAATGAGTGGGCAAATTAGCTTTGTTGATGACCGTTGGCAAAAAGGCGCACCGAGTATCGCTACGCTGAATTCTGAGTTAGCTAGATTCAAAGCTGTTTTCAGTAAGTTGAAGGAACTAGGAGAATGGAGACTCCCAAACCCTATTGAAGATGTTAAGCCCTTTAAAGATCATGAGCGCAGTATGGCTTTCTTACATAAAGAGCAAATTGCCCTGCTATTGGAACTAGTTGCCCTGCACACTAGAGAGGATATGCTCAAAATAGTTAAGCTTTGCCTTGCCACCGGTGCACGTTGGAACGAGGCAGCGCAACTTAACGGCTCTCAGCTCACTAAATACAAAGTTACCTTCACCAATACTAAAACTAAGAAGAATCGCTCTGTACCTATCTCTGAAGAGCTTTATCATGAGATCTATAAGCCGATTTCAGGTAAGCTGTCCGAAGAGTGTTACACACCCTTTTGCTACATTCTTAAGAACAAACTTGGCATTACCCTACCCTCTGGCCAGGCTTCGCACGTTCTTCGCCATTCATTCGCCAGCCACTTTATGATGAATGGCGGGAACATTCTGGTGCTGCGAGACATTCTTGGCCATGCAGATATTAGTATGACAATGCGCTATGCCCACTTCGCTCCAGATCACCTATCAGAAGCTATCACACACAACCCACTCGCTAACTTGTAGTTGTCGCCACAAAAAATTTTTAGCTGGCTGTCGCCACTTTGTCGCCACTTTACGATTTTCAGGCAAAAAAAGAGCCGCTAAAAGCGGCTCTTTTTATTTCGTATTTTCCGAAGAGTCATCAAATTACTCTTTACCGAAAACGTTGTTCTCTTGCTCTTGCACACGGATGAAGGTTGTACGCTTAGTTAGCTCTTTAAGCTTTGCTGCGCCTACGTATGTACAAGTTGAACGTACACCACCAAGGATGTCTGAGATAGTGCCATGAACAGAGCCACGGTATGGCAATAGTACGGTTTTTCCTTCAGCTGCGCGGTACTTCGCCACACCTCCAGAGTGCTTGTCCATAGCAGACTGAGAAGACATGCCGTAGAACTTCATGAAGGTTTTGCCGTCTTGCTCGATCACTTCGCCGCCTGACTCTTCGTGGCCTGCAAGCATACCGCCTAGCATAACGAAATCAGCTCCGCCGCCGAATGCTTTTGCTACGTCGCCTGCACATGAACAACCACCGTCACCGATGATCATACCGCCAAGGCCGTGCGCAGCGTCACCACATTCGATGATTGCAGAAAGCTGAGGGTAACCAACACCTGTCTTAACGCGAGTTGTACATACAGAACCTGGGCCGATACCCACTTTCACGATGTCTGCACCTGCAAGGATAAGCTCTTCACACATGTCGCCAGTTACAACGTTACCCGCAGAGATAACTTTGTTAGGGAATGCGGCACGTACCTTCTCTACGTACTCTACTAAGTGCTCAGAGTAACCGTTCGCGATATCAATACAGATGAAGATAAGTTCTTCAGATAGTGCCATGATTTCTTTCGTTTTTTCGAAATCAGCATCTGAAGTACCCGTAGAAACAAACACGTTGTTTAGTGTTTTTTGATCCGCTGATTTCACGAAGTCAGCCCATTGCTCTACGGTGTAATGTTTGTGAATTGCAGTCATCACGCCATGTTCCGCTAGAGCCTTAGCCATTTCGAAGCTACCGACTGAATCCATGTTTGCTGCAATTACTGGTGTGCCAGACCATTGACGACCACTATGCTTGAATGTAAAATCGCGGGTTAATTCAACTTGAGAACGACTTTTAAGAGTAGAACGCTTCGGGCGGAATAGTACATCTTTAAAGCCTAACTTAAGTTCTTGTTCGATACGCATGATAAATTTTCCTATAAGCAAATTTACGTGTCGTGCGTTTTCGGTAAACGTTGGCAGACGCTTTACTGAGTTTCGGACACAAAAAAACCGGAGCGTTGGCAGACGCTCCGGTTTTCAGCATTATAGGTCGTGATTTATTTCCCGCAAGACTGATATTTCCAATTTTTTTGTGATACAGTTCGGTTAAGTTGCATACCTAAGTAACTCCTTTCTCAGCAGTTATTCGTTCTTCTCCCTTAAAAACAATCACTTAACTCAAAGCTTGCTAACCGTTTGCGCAATCCTTTTCGTCTTCAAGCTGTCCAACTTCTGATCGATTGGCTAATTCACCCACATATAATCACATTTGAACTCTCATTTTTGCTCTTTATAAGCACAGAAATTTTCAAAAAATTTTACGCAAATACAAAAAAAGCAGCCGAAAATGGCTGCTTCTTACAGATAAAGCTTTTGCTTATAGCTTAAAGAATGAAAGCTGGGCTTTCTGTTTTTCTGCTAATGTAGACAGCTCGTTACTCGCACTTGCACTCTGACAAATACCAGATACGTTTTGATTGACCAGCTCAGACATGTTCACAACGTTGCGGTTAATGTCTTGCGTTACCTGAGATTGCTGCTCTGCTGCGGTTGCAACTTGGGTATTGGCATCATTGATATTCGTTACAGACTCTGTAATACCCTGTAGCGCGCTGTTAGCTTGCAATGATAGCTCATTGTTTTTCTCTAGCATTTCAAGGCTAAGCTGCATGCTATCGTTAGCAAGCCCAGACTGCTTCTGTAGCTCTTCAATGATGGCTTGGATTTCGCCCGTTGATTCTTGAGTTCTTGCTGCCAGCATTCGAACTTCATCCGCAACCACTGCAAAACCACGACCAGATTCGCCCGCACGCGCTGCTTCAATGGCTGCGTTTAGTGCTAGAAGGTTAGTCTGCTCTGAAACACCGCGAATAACTTCAATCACATCATTGATTTGTTCAGACTGCTCTTTAAGAGTTAGAACAACTTGCGCAGCTTCGTTTAGTGCATTACCCATTTGAGCACTTGCTTGACTACTCTCTTCAAAGATATCCAAGCCAGATTTAGCCAATTGATCAGCTTCACGTGCTGTTGAATCTGCCATCTGAGCGTTATCACTGACGTTATCTGCGGTGCTAGAAAGCTCGTTGACTGCAGATGCGACTTGTTCAATCTCAGCCAGCTCTTGCTGGGCATTGGCTTGAGCTTGCGTCATCACGGCAGCTAACTCAGTAGAAGCGGAAGCGACTTCCTCACTGATACGGCTTAACTCTTCTACCGTGCTGTGAAGTTGCTCAGCGGTTTGGTTCACATCAGTACTTAGCTGAGAGACTTCATTATCACCATCGACCTTGGCACGAACAGAAAGATCACCATGTGCTAGCTTACGCATCACTTTCTGCAGTTGAAGGATTGGTTTTACAATCATGCCTGAAAGTACCCAAGCGACAGCTAAAGAGGCAACAAGAACAGTAAGTACCATGTACATTGCCATGTTTTTAACTTTTGTATTCTGCTCAGCGCTATGTTCCATGGCATCGGTCGCGAACTCATTAACTTGTGCAGACAAGGTATTGATGGCGCCGACCATTTGATTGCCAGAGTCACGATATTTTGCGATAAAGCTATTGTACTCTTGCAGGCTCACTTGGCCGCTGTCTCTCTGTGAAAACAGTTCTACAGCACGGTGAGAGTATTGTACGTAATCTTCAATAGCGCGGCGCACCACTCGCACTTCATCTCTGAATGTGTCGCGACTAGCCATCAAGTCGAGATCTTTTTGAATCTCTTTTAAGCCTGTTTTAAGTTCATTTAGAAACACTTGTCGGCGAGAATCATCGTAGATGGCATACACCGCGCTAATACGTAACGGATAAACCTGATCATCGATTTTTGCCAAGGTGTCTTTGTAATACACAAGAGAATCCGTGTTAGAGCTGATAATTTCTTGCTCTGCCTCTAGATTACTTTTAGTGATCCACAATGCGATAAATAGCGCGAACGTTGTGAAGATAACAGGTACCAATACCTGCGTTCGAATAGACAAATTTTTAAGGGACAATTGCATTATTTTTCTCATTCAAGTCGTTGGACTCATCCTTGAAGTGGGAAGATTCCCATAGATAAAGTGCGCGAACTCTAGCATAGAGCGTGATCAAAGTCACATTTGAATTCTGCTTAGTTCGCGCTGTTCTATCTCGTAAGTTTCTGTTTTACAAAAGACACTTATTTTCCATATGCAATTGATTTATAAATTAACTGAATAGCAACCTCTTTGATATAGAACAAAAAAGGCCAAGCTAATGCTTGGCCAATGGGACAGAATTTCAGGCAACTCTGTATTTAGAAATCGTAACGTACACCTAAACGAAGAGTATCTTCACCCGTGTCTTTAAAGCCGTCTGCGTCAGCATCTGTCGACTTAATACCATTGGAGAAGTAAGAAACATAAGTTCGGAAGTTACCGTTGAACTTGTAGTAACCCACGACTTCTACACCATCCGTCGCATCCGCTTTAGTGCCATTCGCCGCTTCATTTTCTTGATTGGTGTAAACAACTGCTGCTGATAACTGTTTTGTAAATTTGTATTTCGCTGCAACCTCAAGCGCTTTGAACTCTTTGTCGCTTGTACCTGTTGCTTTGTCATCTAGGTCACCTACTGAGTATGTCGCGCCTAGGTAAAGTGCGTCTAGTGTATAACCTAGACCACCAAGAATTTGATTTTGACTACCGTTACCTTTGCCTAAATCAGCACCTGAGAACGCTAGACCAACATATAAGCCAAACGGCGCTGAATAAAGACCTGAGATGCTGTAGCCGTCAGTGTCTTCATCGCTATTTGCTTGGTAAGTGGCTTGAAGTTGAAACGCATCGAATGCACCGCGGTAAGCAAACACGCTGTCTTCTTTGTCGCTTGCAGAGTTAATCACCTGCTGAACACCAGAGAACTCCGAGATATCTGTCAGATCCGATACGATAACGGCAGCCATGTCTTGACGACCAAACGACAGCGCATGACCATCAAAGTCTAGACCTGCATACATGTAACGGTTTTCAAACTCATCTTTACCTGTATCTTGCTCAGCTTCATAGACACCAAACGCTGACATGCCCTCAGTAATCTCAGATTTGCCTTTCAGGTTTAGACGTGCACGAGTGCTATCGTCCATCGTGCCTTTAATCTCTGCGCCTTTGCTTGTGCCAATAAAGTCACCACGAAACTCTACGCGACCACCCACTTTAAGCTCAGTACCATCAGCTTTGTACACTGTCGCTGCAAGAGAAGAACCCGATACAAGTGCTGCAAATACTGCAGACGCTGCCACTGCTTTTTTCATCTTATTTACCCTTTACATATAGAATGAGCTTCTATGCTCGAACTGTTGATGCGAGATAAATTAGATGGGCAGGATGACGTTTCGATTGCTAATCCATTACGATTAAATGTCGATTATATTTATGATTCATGACAGTAAAATAAACAAAATCAATCAGTTAATTTTAATACAGACGCAATAGAATTGTGATGGTAACAAACTTAACGCTCGTCTTTGGGTGAATCCATGACCACCATGGTAGTGATAGACTGTACTTGATCGCACTCACCTAATACGTCAGCATGAAACTTCTTGTAGCTTGGCAAGTCTTTGGTCTCAACTCGAAGTAAATACTCGTTAGCACCTGTGATGTTGTGACACTCAACGACTTCATCAACAAATCTGACGTGTTCTTCGAACTCTAGCTGGGCTTGTTTTCGATGACTGGCAAGGCCGATAGAGACATAGGCGACAAAGCCGACACCAAGTTGGCTATTATCAAGCATGACTCGATAGCCTTTAATCACCTCGCGTTTTTCAAGATCTTGGACGCGCCTAAGCGTTGCTGAAGCTGATAAACCAATACGCTCTGCTAACTCGACATTGGTGATTCTTCCGTCTCTTTTGAGTTCTTGCAATATTCTTTCGTCGAATTTATCCATTTCTTACCTTTATTGCGCAATTAGTCTTAGTCATTCGAATAAAAACACATAATTGCGCACTATTCCACCTAATATAGTGGTTGACCGGTCAAGACAAGCGTTACTACGCAATATTATTGCTTTCACGATAGAAATAGGACATCTCATGGAATTCGAACAACTCACTGCTCTTGTGATATTTGCCTTTGTCTCGACCTTTACTCCGGGGCCAAATAACTTAATGCTGATGACTTCAGGCGCCAATGTTGGCTATATGCGTACGTTACCTCACATGTGCGGAATTGCATTTGGTTTTGCATTTATGGTTTTGCTTGTTGGGCTTGGCTTGTCAGCGGTGTTTGAAGCCTACCCAATCGCCCACCTTGTCTTGAAGTATGTGAGTTTGGCTTATCTTGCCTATTTAGCAGTGAAAATCGCGTTAAGTGGACGCGCAAAAGACGTCGATAATTTTCGCCCTATGACATTCCTAGGGGCAGCCAGTTTTCAGTGGGTAAACCCAAAAGGTTGGTCTATGGCGCTAAGTTCCGTCACTCTGTATAGCAATGGTGGCGGATGGATCGAACTACTGATCATTTCGGCGACCTTTTTATTGGTCAACTTCCCATCGGGTTCATTTTGGATTTTGGCAGGTCGAGAGCTTCAACGTTGGCTAACTAGCGCTTTACGTATCCGAAGCTTCAATATTCTGATGGCCGTCTTATTAGTTGGCTCCACCCTGCCGATGATATAGATGTCAGGAATGTAAATTTGGTTAAAGATACTATCTAACTCTGTTGTGTGCTGTTAACCTAGATGAGAACAAGAACAATTCTCGGGTTAGCACATGAAAAAGCCATCACCAAAGCACGTTACCATATCTTCAACCGAATCTGTCACTCCAAACATGCAGCGCATTACCTTTCAAAGTGATGCGCTAAAAGAGTTTCCAAGCAACTGTGAGGGTGGCTACATCAAGCTATTGTTTACCCCTTCTGGTGACACTGACCCACAACAGTTATCAGGCGATGAGCGCCCAGTGATGCGTACTTACACCATTCGTAAGTTTGACGAGCAAGCGGGAACCATTGAGGTCGACTTTGTTAAACACATCACTCATGACCTTAAATGCGGTTTTGCTGCGCGCTGGGCAATGAAGGCTCAGGTTGGTGATTCCATTCATATTGCCGGCCCTGGCACCATACAAGATATGAGCACAGACGCGGATTGGTTCTTCATGACCGCAGACATGACAGCCCTACCTGCACTATCAGCTAAGATTCGACGTCTCCCAGCTGATGCAAAAGGCTACGCTGTGATTAAAGTTATCTCTGAGCAAGATATTCAACCCATCGAAACCCCAGAAAATTTTGAAGTCCAATGGATCTTTGAGAATGATGACTTGGCACAAGCAGTTCGCGCTCTACCTTGGCTAGCTGGTAAAGTGTCCGTTTGGTGTGCTTGTGAGTTCGATTCAATGCGCGCGCTGCGTCAGTACTTCCGCAACGAGAAAGAAGTCGAGCGCGAAAACATCTACATTAGCAGCTATTGGAAACAAGGTGTTTCAGAAGACGGTCACAAGGTGATTAAACGCCAAGACGCTGAAGAGCAAGAAGCTTAACTCAAGTTTTACTGTGCGATAAGACCAAGAGGTGCCTTCTCTTGGTCTTAATCAAAGTTCTCCGCCAAGAAGTCGATCAGTAAGCGGACTTTTGGTGAGAGATTTCGGTTTTGCGGGTAAAGTGCCCAGATCCCCTCTCGCTCATCACGATACTCTGAAAGCACCTCGACTAACTCTCCGGCCTCTAGCGCTTCTTTCACATAGTGGTCCGGTAGCTGTACTAATCCAAGCCCTCGCTTTGCTGCATCAAGCAGTGCGTAGCCCGAGTTACAATGAATTCTTCCTGAAACCCGTATCGATTTTTCACTTTTAGAATCTCGAAAGCGCCAGTAATCAACTGATCCGACAAGGCACTGATGATGGTTGAGTTCGGATAAAGTATGAGGCTCGCCGTACCTTTCTAGATAGCTTGGACTCGCACACACATACAACTGCCGACTCGATAATCGCTTGGCAATTAAGCTCGAATCCTGCAATTTCCCCAAACGAATCGCAACATCAACGCCTACTTCGATCAAATCAAGCTTTTGGTTGGTCAACATTAACTCTAAGTCGACTTGTGGATAGAGTTCTAAGAATTGGTGTAACAAAGGCGCGAGGTTTTGTTCACCAAAAGTGACGGGAGCGGTCACCTTTAGCAAACCTTTAGGTGTCGACTGCATTTGAGTGACTGCCAGTTCAGCCAATTCTATACCTTCGACGAGATGCTTACACTGCTGATAATAGAGTTGCCCAGCTTCCGTTACCGAGACTCTACGTGTGGTACGATTGAAGAGCTTAACGGCCAGTCTTTCTTCTAACAGGGCGACTTTACGGCTTATTTGCGCGACCGATGTATCGAGCTTCTTTGCTGCAGAGGTGAAAGATTGAGTTTCTGCGACTGCGACAAACTCACTCACTCCTTCCCAATTTGCCATAGTGATTTCTGTAATATTGTCTTGTTAAACTACAGTCATTATTGCAAACCTGTAACAGTAATACCACCTAGCAAATCGCCAAGTCTAGCGCGAATTGCAGTATAGAACTGTGCTAATATGTGCCTCTGTTCCAAACATCTCAATAACACAGCATGTCGAAACTCAAAATCTCTCTAGGCGCTGCCTTGGTCACTGTTGCCCTTGTTCTCGCTTGGGTTTTTATCCCTACCCATGTCAGGCTCAGTAGCGAAATTCTTAATCAACCCGTTGGCGAAGGGTTCAAGCTCATCGGTCACAAGGCAATCTCGACCAAGCCCGAAGATGGCAAACTGAATCACTTCTTTCTAATCGATGAAAACAGTTCGGTAAAAGATGCGACCCCGTTTCTGATTACTTCAGACCCTTTCATCAAAGTAAACCAAACGGATGAGAACAAGCTCTCAATCACGATTAATGGTCGTGTGAAGCAATTAGACAATGACCTTTGGGTTGAAAGAACGGATGGCACGGTTCAGCACTGGTTTATTTCAGCGCAGATCAATTACGTTCGCTAGAGTCTGTGGCCTAGTTTTCTAAACTAGAAATATGCTCACAAACAGGTAGAATCACGCCCAATTGATTTTACCTGTAGTGAATACTTTAATGCACCACCCAAACCAGCTTTTCACTCGTTTCGATAGTGATATCCAATCGTATCCACTACCCGAGAAGTTTACCTTTCCTTTTTACTACCAGCCTCACCCACTGTGTGTCCTAGCTGCGCAGCAGCTGCAACGCCACCTTACAGTGCAACAAGCTTGGCATCATGATTTTGGTATTGATGGTAACCCAGATGGCACAGGTAAGATGTTCGGTGTGCTTCTTGTTCAGTCTCCCGAAGGTGATATAGGCTATTTCTCTGCGTTCTCTGGCAAAATCGCCGATCAAAACTTATTGCCCGGTTTTGTTCCACCTGTGTTTGATATGTTAGCGGAAGAGAGCTTCTTTCGTTCCGATCTCGCTGAGATTACTCAGCTCAATCAAGCAGTTAAAACAGAACAATCCAATCCAGAACTTTTGCAGCTTAAAGAGGCATTAAGTCAGCTGGAACAAGGTTATGCAGAGGCAGAGCAAGAGCAACGTGACGCGATTATTAAAGGGCGCGCTAAGCGAAAAGAACAGAGAAAACAAGGCGAAGCCAACCTCGACTCTAGACAACTTGATGCCCTACTCGTTGAATTGAGTAAAGAAAGCGTGGCTGAGAAAAACGTCCTGAAGTACTTAAAGTTAGAGTGGGAAGAGAAAATCGCTGGCGTCAGCTCAAAACTAAATGAACTGACAACGTCACTCAACGCCTTAAAAGAAAAACGTAAACAACTCTCTAATGCTTTGCAGAACAAGCTTTTTGAACAATACCGTTTCTTAAACATTCGCGCTGAAGAGCGGTCTCTAAAATCAATCTTTGCACCCACCACCTCTCCTGTTCCACCAGCAGGAGCAGGTGAATGTGCAGCGCCCAAGCTACTCCACTACGCCTTTAAGCATGGCTTTAAGCCGCTTGCACTGGCTGAGTTTTGGTGGGGCGTATCACCCAAATCTGAAATTCGTCAGCACACTAAGTTCTATCCTTCGTGTAACAGTAAATGCCAGCCGATCCTTGGGCATATGCTTGAAGGCATGTTGGTTGACGACAATCCACTTGAAGAAAATTGGGCGGAAGATAAAGAGCTAGAGATCTTATTTGAAGATGACGCGATGGTTATCGTCAATAAGCCATCTGGGTTGCTATCTGTGCCGGGAAAAACCATCACAGATTCGGCTTACACCCGACTTCAACAGCGTTACCCTGATGCCGAAGGGCCTTTCGTCATCCATAGACTTGATATGGCAACATCTGGTTTATTGGTGTTTGCCTTAACCAAGCGTGCCAATAAGAGCCTGCAAAAGCAGTTTATTTCTCGCAGCGTGCAAAAGCGTTACGTTGCACTACTTGAGGGTAAAGTCTCTGAATCTCGCGGTGAAATAAATCTGCCAATGCGTGGAGACCCGGTCGATCGCCCTCGCCAATTGGTCTGTTTTGAGCACGGAAAGCCCGCGCAAACCTACTGGGAAGAAATTTCTACAATAAATGGTAGAAGCAAACTCTACATGTACCCTAAAACCGGTCGTACTCATCAACTCCGAGTACATTGTGCTCACCACTTAGGGCTTAACCTTCCTATGGTTGGCGACACCTTGTATGGCGAAAAAGCAGACCGACTACATTTACATGCCGAGCGATTGGAGCTAGAACACCCTTACTCGAAACAACCTATGACCTTCCAAGCACCTGAGGGCTTCTAAACTTTCGTTTATTCATATCATCAACCTTTCGTTGGTGATATGAATCAACGCCTAACGTCTAGTCCCTTAACTCTGTGCCAGCCGCTATCGCGTCCCACCAGTCATGTAATTCGTACGCGGTTCATTGATTGAGTTTTAAACAATATCAATACATAACATAGCTCTAGCCAGTGATTTAATTTATAGTACGATAGGCTATATAAAAGGAGTAAGTATGTTATTCAGACCAGCTCAATTAGGTGATGTCGCGCAATTAGTCGCTCTACAAAAGCAATGTCATATTGATTCACTGACAGAGAAAGACAAGAAAGATGGATTCCTAAATACGATGTTGACTGCTGAGCAACTCACTCAAATCATCGAGTCAGAACAAGGAATCTTTGTCGCCGAACATGAAGAGACCATTATTGGGTTAGCCGTTTGTGCTTCTTGGCAGTTTTGGCGCTGCTCACCTGTACTAACTGAACTGTCGCATGACTTACAGAGCATCACATTTAACAACGAAAGGTTATCTGCAGAGAATTCATTCTTTTGGGGGCCTGTTTGTATCAACAGCAATAACCGAGGACGTAGTGAATTCGAAAGCCTCTATCAATATGCATTAAGCAACGTTAGCTCTAAGTATCATTTTGTTTATACCTATGTACATCAAGAGAACACCCGCTCGTTTAATGCACATCTACACAAAGCGAAGCTAACCTTTACCAAAAATATCAATCTCTCTGGTCAAACGTTTAAAGAATTGGTTGGAGAAACGAGACAGGTTTAGTTTTGACTCATATTCCTGTGAGGCACGCTTAAATTTTAAGTCGCAACGCTTCTACCTAATCATTCAATCATGTTAGACAAATCAATTGGCGAACGAGCGACCAAAAGGAATGATAGCGATGTCCAAGTTTAGCGCAGCGGTAAAGTGGCAACGAGGCCCAAGTGAAGCCTTCAACGACAACCAATATAGTCGCGCCCATACGTGGCACTTTGATGGAGGAATCACTGTTCCTGCTTCATCATCGCCCCATGTTATTCCGCTCCCTTTATCAGTAGAAGAAAACGTCGACCCAGAAGAAGCCTTTATTGCCTCCATTTCAAGTTGTCATATGCTGACCTTTCTTGGCATTGCTGCGAAACGCCGTTACATCATAGACAGCTATACCGATGAGGCCGTGGGCTTCCTTGAAGAAGACTCATCAGGTAGAAGTTCTGTCACACGAGTCATACTTCGCCCAAAGATAGAATTCAAAGGTGAAAAGCAACCCTCCTTGGAACAACTTGAAAAGCTACACCATTTGGCGCACCAACATTGCTTTATCGCGAACTCTGTCAAAACAGATATTACTACCGAAATTATTCAAATGGGCTACTAATGAAGAAACTATTTCTTATCGCAACCTTTGTCGGCTTCGGTATCTTTGTTGTAGTTGGTCAGCAGTCACAGCTTTTCGGTTCAAACAACCCTGATACCTTCCCTAAATTACCTTCACAACCAGATTTCACTGTGTCACATGAATTTGATGGCCAATGGATAGGCCGAAGAGTCGACGTGAGTGGCAACAATATGTGTTCAAAGACCACCATTACTGGAACCGTTGCTGAAGGATTTGCTCAGTTCATTTTGACTTACAATGGCACACCTTTAAAAGGTTGGATCGACTCGACTGAAGGTGGACTTGTACTCTACGCTACCAATAATCAGTGGGATTACCGTTTTACAGGCAAGGCGAGCGGTAACCGAATCTCCGGCGAGTGGCATTTGAAAAACGGCATCTGCAAAGGCAGTTGGTATCTGGAAAAACAAAGCTAATTGTCGTCCCTCTCTTCATGCTACACTCTGCTGCAACTATAGGGTACTCCCCCTGATTTAATCTAGATTCAGAGTGTAAGCATGTCTTTCTCGAAACTCGGCTTAAGCCAACCTATCACTGATGCTATTTCTCAACTTGGCTATCAAAAACCCACTAATATCCAAACTAAAGCGATTCCTGTCATTCTCCGCGGAGAAGATCTCATCGCCGCTGCACAAACAGGTACAGGTAAAACCGCGAGCTTTGTGTTACCTATTCTGGAAAAACTTAGCCAAGGTGAAACACAACGCAAAAAGCGCATTCGAGCTCTCATTCTGACCCCGACTCGCGAACTAGCGGTTCAGGTTGAACAGAAGATTCAAGATTACAGTCAGCACCTGCCTCTGACCTCTCTCGCCATGTATGGTGGTGTTGACGAACAAGCCCAGAAACAAGCGTTAATCGAAGGTGTCGATATTCTCGTTGCTACACCGGGTCGTCTGATTGATATGTACGGCAAGCGCGCGGTACATTTTGAAGAAGTCGAAGTCTTGGTGCTTGATGAAGCCGACCGCATGCTGGATATGGGCTTTATTGATGACATCAACAAAATCCTTGATCGCTTACCAGCAGATATTCAGAACCTTCTGTTCTCTGCCACACTTTCAAACAAGGTTCGAGACCTAGCGAAAACCGCCGTTCATGATCCTTACGAAATCTCAATTGCAGCAAACCAAGCGTCGAAGAAGAACATCGAGCAATGGCTGATTACCGTTGATAAAGACAAGAAATCTGCCCTATTGAGTCACCTAATCAATGAGAATGATTGGGACCAAGCGCTGATATTTATTGAAACAAAACATGGCGCTGCTAAGCTCGCTACTCAACTCGAAAAACGTGGCATTATCGCCGAAGCATTCCACAGTGGTCGTAGCCAAGCAGTTCGCTCAAAACTGTTGGAAGATTTCAAAGCAGGTAAGATTAAGTACATGATCGCAACAGGGGTTGGCGCTCGCGGTATCGACATTGAAGGTTTAACGCGTGTGATTAACTATGATCTGCCGTTTCCTGCCGATGAGTATGTACACCGAATCGGGCGTACTGGTCGCGCAGATGCTCAAGGTGAAGCGATTTCTTTCGTATCCAAAGACAACTTCAAAAACCTTTGCATGATCGAATCTCGCTTGGGCCATCTCATTGAACGCCGTGAAGTTGAAGGATTCGCCCCACGAAAACCTGTACCTATTTCAATTTTGAATTATGTACCTAAGCACAAGCGTCAGCAAAAGGAAGATTAAATGGCTGCCCCAACAAAAATCACCTTCTTCGAGTTTCTGACTCCATTAGTCGCCTCCGGTAAGAAGACCATTACGATTCGCGATGAATCAGAGTCTCACTACGTACCAGGCACCACGGTTGAAGTTTTCACCCTAGAGACCGATGAAAAAGTGTGTGAGGTGAAAATCTTGTCTGTGAAACCGCTGCACTTTGATGATATTAACCAGTTTCATGCGCAGCAAGAGTACATTGAACTGCCTAAGCTGAAAAAGTTAATTCGAGATATCTACCCTAACACGGACACATTGTTCGAAATTAGCTACGAGCTAGTTTAAACCAAATGCCCGCAGACACTTTCTGCGTCTGCGGGCGTATAAAAACTTGATCTTTCTTCCAAATTCATCACTTCTCCTACTTTTTTTTGATATGCAGCTAAACTGATATATAGGCAAAATATTCAATTGAATCAATAACCTTATATTGTGTGTGGTATCAATGTCAGTTTCTTCTCTACATAGATTTCAATATTTACCCATAGTAGCGCTCGCCATTTCAATGATTGTGGGTGGCTACTTTTTCCATAATACGCTAGCCGATTGGACTAAGCGTATTGTAAGCGGATACATGTCTAGCTTACTCGATGATGTGGCACACCAAATACACGAAAAGAAACTCGATCTCTATGATATGGAACAACCTGAGATTGACGTCTTTATCGATAACCTATCCCAATCACGCTTTGGACAACGCTTTACCATCATACATAGCAGCGGTAAGGTACTTGGCGACTCGCAGCTTTCAAATCGAGAGATTAACGCACTGGATGACCATAGTAATCGTCCAGAAATTGCTGAAGCACTGAGTGGCGGAGTGGGTATATCAAAGCGGTACAGCGAATCTATCAACCAAGATTTACTCTATGTCGCCAAAACTCTAGAGCTTCCGCCCGATGAGCATGGGCATGACACGAAATATGTCATCCGCCTCGCCATGCCGCTTACCGCGCTTAACGCAATGACACTGGACCTAGAGTTAATTGTCGATGCCTTAATGGCCGCTTCCTTTATCGTACTCATCACCTCTTCTTGGTTTAGTCATCGAAGAATTTTTGCCGTGGTCAACCACGAGCGTCAACAACAGGAAATGCGGATTGCAAAGAGTACCCGTGAGATTGAATTGTTGCACCAACTCGCCAATATGCTTGCAGCATGTAATAGCATTAAAGAAGCGCAAGTTGTTGTAGCAGATATCATCCCTAGGCTACTCGGCGATATTAATGGCAGCGTGTCAATCATGCGCGAGTCACGTAACCAACTCGAAGTGAAACTGGACTGGGGTGGTGAATGGCCAGCGAGTAAAGTCTATGCACCAAATGAT
Source organism: Vibrio sp. SCP2 (assembly GCF_059295395.1). NCBI lineage: Bacteria > Pseudomonadati > Pseudomonadota > Gammaproteobacteria > Vibrionales > Vibrionaceae > Vibrio > Vibrio sp. SCP2. Next base: position 368,050 of record NZ_JCAFVV010000001.1, read on the forward strand.
TGCTGGGCACTTAGAAAAGGTAAGTTTCATCTATCTCATGAAAAGCATCACAACTTAGTCTGCAGTCATATGAATGGCTTGGATGAAGATGGAACAACACTATGCATACCTCTTACCGCGCATGGTAATACGGTTGGTATGTTCCACCTCTATTTCGGTGTTCAATCTGAGCAAGTCAGCGAAGAGACCAAACAATTAGCCTTTACGCTCGCTGAGCACCTTGGCTTGGCATTAGCAAACTTAAGCTTGCAGGAGAAGTTGCGCTCGCAAGCGATGCGAGATCCACTTACTGGCTTGTTCAATCGACGCTACTTTGAAGAAGTTTTTGACAAAGAATGGTCCAAAGCGGAACAAGATCATGCTGAACTATCACTGCTGATGCTCGACCTTGATCATTTTAAACGCTTTAACGATAACTTTGGTCACGATGCGGGAGATTACGTACTAAAAGAGGTATCAGCCCTGCTCAATCGTTCTATCGAAGAGAATCAGGTTGCTTGTCGACTTGGCGGTGAAGAGCTTGCGATTATTTGTCCTGAGACGGGCAAAGACGAAGCGCTTAAACTGGCTAATCTTATCGTCGAAGCGGTGCGAGAACTGCACTTGGACATGAAAGGTCTCTCATTAGGGCAGCTCGGCGTTTCCATCGGTGTGACCACATTCCCAGAGCTAAATGCATCCACCACCGACTTGGTCAAAGCAGCTGATACCGCGCTTTATCAGGCTAAGGAGCAAGGACGTAGCCAGGCTATCCATACTCATACCAATGTTGAGAAAGCGCCTACTGCAACCATCACAGATATTCTTCCTCTCCAACCCTAACCACTCATTCATCACTCATAATCTGTTAGTTCAGATTATGAGTGATGCTTTATCGGTTTATTTATCACGCTAGCCCACATCAAAAAGTGCAGATTTAATTTGCCGCCGACACCCACTAGACGACTGGTCTAATTTCATTTATAGTTCAGACCATGAACGAAAAAACGAACGATACTCGCCAACATATACTTGATGTGGGCTACGAATTAGTGGTGTCCAAAGGCTTTACGGCTGTTGGTTTGTCGCAACTATTAAAAGCCGCGGATGTACCCAAAGGCTCTTTTTATCACTACTTTAAGTCTAAGGAACAATTTGGCGAAGCCTTAATCGAAGATTACTTCAGAACCTATCTTGCGCGACTTAACGCATTTTTTAACTCTGAAGAAGGTAATGCTAACGAACGATTGATGGGTTATTTCTCACGCTGGCTTGAAGTGGAAAACGGCGTATGTAATGCCAATCGCTGTTTAGTCGTAAAGCTCAGTGCTGAGGTTTCGGATTTGTCTGAGACTATGCGCGTCGCTTTAGCAACGGGCGCAGAGCGAATCATTGAATCGATCGCTCAATGCATTCAAACCGGTATTAAAGATGGCTCGATATCAGCGGTAAATCCTCACGCGACGGCTACGCAGCTATATCAACAGTGGCTTGGCGCAAGTTTACTTAACAAGCTGGTTCAAGATCATACTCATCTTGAGCACAGCCTAGAAACAACCAAAGTGCTACTAAACTCTTAATTGCACAATTCCCGTAGTTGAAATGTCCTACGGGAATTTTTTGAAACAACAACTAGACGACTGGTCTAATAATGGAAAATCACTTAATGACTAATCACGTAAACCGACGTATTGTACTCGCCTCTCGCCCTACAGGTGCCCCTGTAGCAGAAAACTTCCGCCTAGAAGAGTCAGAGAAGCCACAACCACAGCCAGGCGAAATGTTACTTCGTAGCGTCTATCTATCTCTGGACCCTTATATGCGTGGTCGTATGAGCGATGCTAAATCCTACGCTGATCCTGTTGCCCTAGATGAAGTGATGGTAGGAGGAACCGTTTGCCAAGTTGAAGCTTCAAATCATCCAGATTACGAAGTTGGTGAATGGGTATTAGCCTTTACTGGTTGGCAAGACTACGGTATTTCAGACGGTGAAGGGCTGATTAAAATGGGCAAGAATCCGACTCACCCATCTTATGCGCTTGGCGTAATGGGGATGCCTGGTTTTACCGCTTACATGGGACTGCTTGATATTGGCCAACCTAAAGCCGGAGATACTCTTGTTGTCGCTGCGGCAACCGGGGCTGTAGGCTCTATGGTTGGTCAAATTGGTAAGCTAAAAGGCTGCCACGTTATCGGTGTGGCCGGCGGTGAAGAAAAGTGCCGTTACGCAGTCGAAAAGTTGGGTTTTGATCTTTGTCTCGATCACAAAGCAAATGACTTTGAGCAGCAATTAGCAGCAGCGTGTGATCAAGGTATCGATATCTATTTTGAGAACGTGGGTGGCAAGGTGTTCGACGCTGTTATGCCTTTACTAAACACTGGTGCTCGTGTTCCTCTATGTGGCCTTATCTCTCAGTACAACGCTACTTCTTTACCGGAAGGTCCAGACAGAATGTCGATGCTGATGGCTCAGCTTTTGATCAAACGAATCAAAATGCAGGGATTCATTATTTTTGACGATTATGGGCACCGCTACGGAGAGTTTGCATCAGATATGGGCCAATGGCTTGCCGAAGGAAAAATTCATTACCGTGAGCACCTCGTAGAAGGCTTTGATAAGGCTCCTGAAGCATTTATCGGCCTATTAGAAGGTAAGAATTTTGGCAAACTGGTTATCAAGACCAACGACGCACTATAAGGAACTAGCATGATTAAGTTACACCATTTAAATCAATCTCGTTCCAAGCGTATTATCTGGTTGCTTGAAGAGCTCGGCGTAGACTATGAGATCGTTCCTTATCGTCGTGATAGTGTGACATTTCTAGCTCCGCCAGAGCTAAAGTCTATTCACCCACTAGGGAAGTCTCCAGTTATTGAAGAAGCCGGGAGAGTGATCACTGAGTCGGGTGCTATTACAGAGTATCTGATTGATAAATACGCCTCGGATACACTGGCACCTGCAAAAGGGACCGACGACCACTTAGATTATTTACAGTGGCTTCACTTTGCTGAGAGCTCCGCAGCTCTGCCGCTGTTACTAAAAGTGTTCGTTGAAAAAGATGGCGCTGCAATGAACTTTTTGCCTGACTATGCGGCAATCGAGCTAGATAAAGTGATGAGTTATGTTGATCAACGACTTGAAGGTAAGCGTTACCTAGTCGCTGACAAACTCACTGGTGCCGATATTATGATGTCTTTCATCGTCGATATTCTCACCAACTTTGGTTTGCTAGAGCGTTATTCCAATATCACTCGCTATGCAGAGCAACTCGCTAGCCATGAAACATGGCAAAAAGCGCAGCAACTAGAAATCAAGTTCTCATAACCTGTTCGCTTTCAAGCTGCCAAACTCAGTTTGGCAGCCTACTTACCTAGCCTTTATGTTCTATTTATACTCTTGGCATCCCACAAGATAGAAATTATCTATCGATAACATAGCTACAATCAGTTTTATATCTAAGCTCCTGCCTACTATTCTCTGTCGTAGATAAACGGTCCTGCAAGACTTGTTAAACATGAACAATTCGACTGTCACCGACAAAACAAGAATCAACCAGACAGCCGAAAGTACGCGACACTAAGGAGCAAAATCATGGAACATAAAAATGGTAACAATGGTGGTCAATGCCCAGTAATGCACGGCGGAGCAACCTCTTCAAATTCATCCAATGTCGCTTGGTGGCCAAATGCGCTTAACCTCGACATCCTTCATCAACACGACCAAAAAACTAACCCATTGGGCGCTGATTTTAACTATCGAGAGCAACTAAAAAAGCTCGATGTAGACGCCCTTAAAAACGATTTAAAAGCATTGATGACGGACAGCCAAGATTGGTGGCCAGCAGACTGGGGACACTATGGCGGTTTGATGATTCGTATGGCATGGCACTCTGCAGGTACGTATCGTATTGGCGATGGTCGCGGCGGCGCGGATACAGGTAACCAGCGTTTTGCTCCTCTTAACTCTTGGCCAGATAACGGTAACCTTGATAAAGCCCGCCGCCTACTTTGGCCAATCAAACAAAAATATGGCAACAAAATCAGCTGGGCTGATCTTATGATTCTTGCGGGTAATATGGCCTATGAATCAATGGGATTAGAGACATTTGGTTTTGCCTTCGGCCGTGAAGATATCTGGCATCCAGAAAAGGACATCTACTGGGGTGCAGAGCAAGAGTGGCTAGCCACCAGTGATTCAGATAACAGTCGTTATTCTGGTGAACGCGATCTAGAGAATCCACTTGCCGCAGTGATGATGGGGCTAATCTACGTCAACCCTGAAGGTGTCGACGGCAACCCAGATCCACTTACAACAGCTCAAGACATGCGCGTTACCTTTGCACGTATGGGAATGAATGATGAAGAAACCGTTGCCCTTACAGCGGGTGGACATACAGTCGGTAAAGCACACGGTAACGGCGATGCGTCAAAACTAGGAGCGGAGCCTGAGCGTGCAGAACTAGAAGAACAAGGCTTAGGTTGGAACAACCACACTTCTCGCGGCGTTGGTCGCGATACGGTGACAAGCGGTATCGAAGGTGCTTGGACAACCAATCCTACACAATGGGACAATGGCTACTTCCACTTGCTACTGAATTACGATTGGTGGCTACAAAAGAGCCCTGCAGGCGCTTGGCAATGGGAACCAACCCATATTGAAGAGCACGATAAGCCTGTCGATGTAGAAGATCCGAGTATTCGTCATAACCCAATCATGACTGACGCGGACATGGCTCTACGATTTGACCCTGACTATCGTAAAATCTCCGAGCGTTTCCACAACGATCCAGAGTACTTCTCACAAACCTTTGCCCGTGCATGGTTCAAGTTGACTCACCGCGATATGGGACCAAAATCTCGCTACTTTGGCCCAGACGTTCCGGCTGAAGAGTTAATCTGGCAAGACCCTGTTCCAGTAGGAAAAAGTGACTATGACGTTGCGGCAGTAAAAGCCAAAATCGCTCAAAGTGGCTTAAGCATTAGTGAGATGGTCTCTACGGCATGGGATAGCGCACGCACTTTCCGTAATTCCGATAAACGCGGCGGGGCTAACGGCGCACGTATTCGCCTCGCACCTCAAAACCAATGGCAAGGCAACGAGCCTGAGAAATTGGCGAAAGTGTTACCGATAGTCGAAGGCATTGCGAACGAGTTCGGTATTAGCGTTGCAGATACTATTGTTTTAGCTGGCAATGTCGGGATTGAGCAAGCAGCTAAAGCTGGTGGCATAGATATTTCGGTTCCTTTCGCTGCGGGTCGTGGCGACGCAACAGCAGAACAAACCGATGTCGAATCATTTGAGGTTCTTGAACCGGTTGCTGACGGCTTCAGAAACTGGCAGAAGAAACACTACGCTGTCAGCCCAGAAGAACTGATGCTAGACCATGCTCAATTGCTGGGTCTAACCGCACCTGAAATGACTGTACTAATCGGTGGTATGCGAGTACTCGGTACAAACCATTCAGGCACTCAACATGGTGTGTTCACCGACAAGGTTGGAACACTCACAAACGACTTCTTCGTCAACTTAACGGATATGCGTTATACGTGGAAACCAACTGGTCGCAACTCGTACTCAATCATTGAACGTGCAAGCGGCGAAGAAAAGTGGACTGCAACTCGCGTTGACTTGGTATTTGGTTCGAACTCCATCCTGCGAGCTTACGCTGAGGTTTACGCACAAGACGATAACAAAGAGAAGTTTGTTCAAGACTTTATCAAAGTCTGGACTAAGGTCATGAACGCAGACCGTTTCGATTTAAAACAGTAACTTGAATCGCCTCCACTCTCTTCAGCGAGTAGTGGAGGCATAAACGAACTATTGAAAGCGGCTAATCGCTTGGAAAAATCGCCCAAGTTGCACTAGTTTTAATAGTGTAACCACAATTACGAAATGAGGCGCATATAACGCCTCAATGTTCAATACAACAAGTGTTACAGTGAGGAGAGTTGGTTATGAAAGGCTTCGATTTCTTTAAGTTGTTTGATACCAAAGAACTATTCATCTATTACTGATGTTTCGCTACCGCTTTCATCAGTACCGACGTATCCATACGCCCGAAGCCTTCTTGCTGCAGTTCGGCGTATTGTTCGTCCACCTTTTTAGTTAGAGGTAGATCTAACCCAACGCGCTCTGCTTCTTTAAGACAGAAGCCCAAGTCTTTACGCATCCAATCAATCGCAAAACCAAAATCAAACTTATCTTGTGACATTGTCACGGCGCGATTTTCCATCTGCCACGAGCCTGCTGCACCATGCTTTAATGTTTCAACAACTTGCTCGATATCTAAGCCTGACTTCTGAGCAAGTAACAGCGCTTCACTTAAACCTTGCAAGATGCCACCGATACAAATCTGGTTAACCATTTTACAGCGCTGGCCTTGACCATTTTCACCCAGCAAGGTCATCTGTTTGGCATAAACATCCATGACTGGTGCAACTTGATCAAATATCGCCTGTTCACCACCACACATGATGGTTAACACACCATTTTCAGCCCCTGCTTGACCGCCCGACACTGGCGCATCAATAAAGTGATTGCCATTGGTTTGAGCCGCTTTGGCAAGTTCCACCGCTAACTCAGCGGACGTCGTAGTATGGTCAACTAATACAGCGCCTTGCTTTAGCCCTGCAAATACACCACCTTCACCGTAGATAACACTGCGCACGTCATCATCGTTACCCACGCAGACGAATACAATGTCACAATCCTGAGCGGCTTGTTTTGGCGTCTCACACGCAATACCTTGGTATTCATTAGCCCATTGCTCTGCTTTGGTTTTAGTACGATTGAATACCTTAGTGTCATAGCCTGCCTTACTTAAAAACCCAGCCATTGGATAGCCCATCACACCTAAACCAATAAAGGCTACTTTCTGCTGACTCATCCCTATCTCCTTTTGAATTTTATAGTTAGGGAGACAGTCTACTAAACTAAGCCGCTAAGTTTTACCACTAATCTAAGTTTGTCTCGAACAACATGGGTTTGTCGCAAGCAATATGAATCTAAAAATCCAAATTAACCAAACCAAATGTTAGCTCTGCATTAATTTTATAAATTAGATCCCTACATAGCGTGAGCACTATTCCGCGTTGACATTTCTTCACTACACATAGGAAACAGCCAAAATATCATCCCCATGAATACAAATAACGAGAAAACCCTATGAAAAAAATAACATCAATATTCGCTGCCACAGCTGCACTCTGTATTCCTCAAGTTGCCAGTGCCGAGGCAATACTTCATGCATTCAATTGGAAATACTCCGATGTCACTCAGAATGCACAACAAATTGCTGCCAACGGTTATAAGAAAGTGTTGATTTCACCAGCAATGAAGTCAAGTGGGACTCAATGGTGGGCACGCTATCAACCACAAGACCTACGTGTTATCGACTCACCGTTGGGGAACAAACAAGACCTAGAGGCGATGATTGCGGCTCTTAAAGCGCAAGGGGTTGATGTCTATGCTGACGTCGTTCTGAATCACATGGCGAATGAATCTTGGAAACGCAACGACCTCAATTACCCTGGTACCGACGTATTAAATGACTACTCGTCTCGCGCTAGTTATTACGCAAATCAAAAACTGTTTGGTGATTTGAGCCAAAACCTGTTTTCAGCATCAGACTTTCACCCTGCAGGATGTATCACCAACTGGAATGATCCAGGTCACGTTCAGTACTGGCGACTATGTGGCGCGGATGGTGATACAGGTCTACCAGATTTAGATCCGAACAACTGGGTTGTATCACAACAAAAAAGTTACCTTAAAGCGCTAAAGTCGATGGGTATCAAAGGCTTCCGTATTGATGCGGTTAAACATATGAGCCAATATCAAATCGATCAAATTTTCTCTTCTGACATTACATCCGGAATGCATGTGTTTGGTGAGGTGATTACTAGCGGCGGCAAAGGTGATTCCGGTTACGAAGCATTCTTAGCCCCATACCTTAACAACACTAATCACGCTGCATACGATTTCCCACTATTTGCTTCTATTCGAGGTGCCTTCTCTTTTGGTGGTGGGCTAAACCAACTGCATGATCCGCAGGCATATGGTCAAGCGTTAGAAGATGCACGCGCGATTACCTTTACTATCACCCACGATATCCCGACAAATGATGGTTTCCGTTACCAAATTATGGACCCTACCGACGAGAAACTCGCTTATGCCTACATTCTAGGCAAAGATGGGGGAACGCCTCTGATCTACAGTGATGAACTACCTGACAGCGAAGATAAAGATAATGGTCGCTGGGCAGATGTTTGGAAAAATTCTACCATGATCAACATGCTCAAATTCCACAATGCGATGCAAGGTAAATCAATGACCATGCTACACAGTGATCAATGTACCTTGCTGTTCAAGCGTGGCAAAGAGGGAGTTGTCGGAATCAATAAATGTGGTGAAAGTAAAGCAATCACTGTTGATACCTATCAGCATGAGTTTAACTGGCACGTTGCGTATAAAGATGTCTTAAGCTCAGATACAACAACCGTTAACTCACGTTACCACCAATTTACTGTTCCCGCGCGCACCGCTAGGATGTGGAAGCTGTAGCAGTCCATCATCTCAAAGGCCTTAGCATCGCTTAGGCCTTTGAACTTAACCTCTAGACACCTAAGACTCACTATCCTAAACCTTGGCTTTTACTATAATTATTTTGTGTGCAAGAATGTCTGTGTCTGACCACACTGTTATGGATTAAGCCGTACCTATGAAATTTCAAGCTGCCATCTTTGATATGGATGGGCTATTACTCGACACTGAACGCGTTTGTATGCGTGTGTTTAAGCAAGCCTGTGAAAATGTCAATCTCCCTTTCTATGAAGACGTGTATCTATCAATCATCGGTAGAAACTCTGCGGGCATTGATCTGATTCTTCGCCAAGCATATGGTGACGATCTTGATAGGCTGCATGCAGAATGGCGCATAAATTACGATGCCATCGTCAAGCATCAGGCAATACCGGTAAAAGATGGTGTTGTTGAGCTATTAGAGTGGTTGAAAAGCAACAATGTTCCAACTGCAGTGGCGACCTCCACTCATCGTGAAGTCGCTACGATTAAACTCGAACTCGCTGGTTTGTCTAAGTATTTTGATAGTTTGACTTGCGGCTGTGAGGTCACACACGGTAAACCTGACCCAGAAATTTACCTGCTTGCAGCTGAGCGCCTAGATGTACAGCCAGAAAACTGCCTTGCATTTGAAGACTCCAATAATGGCGTTCGCAGTGCCGTCGCAGCTCATATGACCACTTTCCAAATCCCCGATCTTGTTGAGCCTTGCGAAGAAGTCACCGCATTGGGTCATCAAATCCAGCCTTCCTTAATTGATGTCCTTGCATATTTAAAAGCAGATCACTAATCGCTAAGCAGGCTTAGACCAACTAAGCCTGTTTGTTTTGTTTATTAGTAATTCCTTATATCCTTTCCCAATTTTCAATAACCAGTTGTTCTAATAAAAAATTCCTTAAGGGCTTTTTATCCGATTTATGTATCCCAATGTTTATTATTGCCGGATAACAATCTGAATAAGGAATAACAATGACAAACCAATACGTACCACCAAAAGTATGGAAAATGGATGACGAGAACGGCGGCCAATGGGCGAGTATCAACCGTCCTGATTCTGGTGCTCGTCATGAGAAAGCGTTACCTGTTGGTCAGCACCCTATCCAGCTCCACTCTATGGGTACTCCGAATGGTCAGAAAGTCACAATCATGCTCGAAGAGTTGCTTGCACTTGGCGTGACAGAGGCTGAGTACGATGCATACTTAATTAAGATTGGCGAGGGCGACCAGTTTGGCTCTGGCTTCGTAGAGGTAAACCCAAACTCAAAAATTCCTGCATTAGTTGACCAATCAGGCGATGCACCGATTAATGTGTTTGAGTCAGGCAATATCTTGCTTTATCTTGCAGAGAAATTCGGTCACTTCCTACCAAGTGAAGCTACTGCAAAAACTCAAGTCATGAACTGGTTGTTCTGGCTTCAGGGTTCTGCCCCATACCTTGGTGGTGGATTTGGTCACTTCTACGCCTACGCTCCGGAGAAGTTCGAGTACCCGATCAATCGCTTTGCCATGGAAGCAAAACGTCAATTAGATGTTCTTGATAAACAACTGGCAAACAACACCTTTATCGTTGGTGAAGAGTACAGTATCGCAGATATCGCAATCTGGCCTTGGTATGGCAACCTAGTGTTAGGTAAGACTTATGATGCCGCAGAATTCTTAGACGTTGATAGCTACAAAAACTTGAAACGTTGGGCGGAGCAAATTGAAGCCCGTGAAGCAGTGCAACGTGGTCGCATTGTTAACCGAGCTTGGGGCGAAGATTGGGAGCAAGTTCCTGAACGTCACAGTGCTGAAGATATTGATAAAGTGCTAGCACTGAAACCCTAGCCCTATTTAATACGGTCCTTAAAGCCCTGCTAGACATTTAGCAGGGCTTTTATTTTATAGATACCTAACTATTCAGTCCAAACCCTCACAATCGAAATCAACCACAAAACTAAGGGTTGATTCACCCAACTTAATTGATAATAATTATCATTACATTAAGTTGAGGTGCATATGGATAATCAACAGCTACTTTATAACGCATTCTACAAATCTCAGGATCGATTTCTTGATCGTTATACTCAGTGTGGGTTTGAACCTGATGTCATTCATGACTACATACATTGGGGTATGTTGTTGGCATCCCAATATGAGTCTGGAGCGAACAATGAAAACCCACTTCTGTGTGAGCTTTTCCTGCGCCAGCTCTATTTTCATCTGCTTGATGCAATTCAAGATCCAATACGCAGCCGAATTTTTCGTCGAGTCTGCCTAGACTCTATCCATACCCCATTGATGTGCCTAAAACGCTACTACTATCAATGGGAAGATGGTGACGTTCAGTTTTTACACCTAAAACAACAATTACAGCGCATACAAGCGCCATTAGACTAATTCAAAAGGACCCAATGATGACTCAACGCCCTACTGCACAAGAATTTCGTACTGAGAAAGACAGTATGGGAGAGGTAAAAGTACCTCTTAATGCTCTATACCAAGCTCAAACTCAGCGTGCTGTCGATAACTTTCACTTCAGCAAACATGTGATGCCAGAAGGCTTTATTAAAGCACTGGCCTACATTAAGCAAACCGCCGCTTTGACCAATGCCCAACTAGGACTACTAGAAGGTGATATTGCACAGGCTATCGCGGATGCAGCACAAACAATCATTGATGGTGAGCACATTGAGCACTTCCCTATCGATGTCTATCAGACAGGGTCTGGCACCAGTTCAAACATGAATGCTAATGAAGTGATCGCAACGCTCGCTTCACAATTACTTGGTGGCGATGTGAATCCTAACGACCACGTTAACATGGGACAAAGCAGTAACGACGTTGTTCCTACTGCAATCCAAATTAGCTCGGTATTAGCGATAGAAACGCAGCTTATCCCAGCGTTAAACCATCTATCTAAAATGCTAAACGATAAGCGAGCTGAAGTTGGCGAGAGTGTTAAAACTGGCCGAACGCATTTGATGGATGCGATGCCAATTACATTCGACCAAGAATTAGGTGGCTGGCAGTTCCAAATCGAACAAGCGAAAACTGGCATTGAACAATCTCTGATTGCAGTCAAAGCCTTAGCGCAAGGTGGTACGGCTGTTGGCACAGGTATCAACGCAGACCCTAGATTCGCGACTAAGTTTGCAGACAATCTCGCCCAAGCAACGCGTATTGATTTTGCTTCTAGCGAGAATTTCTTTTACAACCTCAGCAGCCAAGACGCCATTGTTGCGCTTTCAGGCCAGTTAAAAACAGCCGCGGTAGCAACAATGAAGATTGCTAACGATCTACGTTGGATGAACTCTGGCCCACTGGCAGGTTTGGGTGAAATTGAGCTACAAGGTCTTCAGCCTGGTTCATCTATCATGCCAGGAAAAGTAAACCCTGTGATTCCAGAAGCAGCAGCCATGGCAGCAGCTCAAGTGATAGGCAACGATACGACAATCACGGTTGCTGGTCAGTCAGGAAACTTTCAGCTCAATGTTATGCTGCCAGTGATTGCTCACAACGTACTGGAAAGCATTGAGCTACTCGCTAATAGCGCAACTGCACTAGCAGATAAAGCAATCGCCACATTTAAGGTCCGCGAAGACAACCTCGAAGTTGCATTAGCAAAAAATCCAATTCTAGTGACAGCATTAAACCCTGTGATTGGCTACCTGAAAGCAGCAGATATTGCGAAAAAGGCCTATAAAGAAAGTGAAGCGATTATTGATGTTGCTGAACGTGAAACCGATTTGGATCGCGCAACACTAGAACGTTTGTTGAACCCAACGAAGTTGACCAAAGGTGGTGTCGCTGAATAACGTATTTGACAGGTCAAAACAGAAAGCACACATCCTTGTGTTGTGTGCTCTGGACTAAATCCAAGCCAGAGACAACAGCAAAAATGGTAAGGCAATCGCCGATGCCATTTTTGCTAACGCCAATAACTCTCTTAGCATCACTTCACGCTTAGGTGAAACGGCTGCTTGCGAGAATGACGCCGCAACTTGTGCACTGTTCATATGTCCTCAAACAAATGAGATGTGAAAGGAGCGGCAATTCTATAGCTAGCTCTGCTCGACTTCAACCGATATAGATTTAGCGAATATTTTGCGCAATTCTCCACAACACGCCAGATGGATCAATTACGCAGAACTCCAGCATTCCCCACGGCTGCTCAATCAACTCAGTCACTTTACAACTAAAGTTTTGCTCTACCTGCGAATCTTTAACATGGCTAAACCAACTATTCGCATCTTCAACCAGTAAGTGCATCATGGTGTTTTCTGCATGCTCAACGTTATAGTAGTTTTGCAGCAGAAAAGCGTGGCCTTCACGCCTTAAGTAAGCAACATCACCAAAAACTGAAGCGACCTCAAAACCAAGAGCTTGATAAAATCGTTGCGACTCGGTGAAGTCTTTACTTGGAATAAACGATTTGATTTCTGTGATGGCTAAATTACTCATAGTGAGCATCCTTTCCCTTGGCAAAAAATAATTAGGTGAGCAAGCATACTCTGTTTGCAAGTGAGAATCGATATCAATAACCAATTTTCGTCAACACCATCTTATGATCGGAGCCATTCGGCTTTTCGACACTTCTACGCTCGCAAATCCTTCTGCCGGTTTGACTCGACTTTAGCCATAAATGATCGATTGCAATCATCGTAAAATCTGGAGTTTGAAACTGATTTACCCAATTTGGCCAACTCGCTACAGGTGCAGTTTGAAAACTGGGAAACATCTTACCAAACCGAAGACTCGCCGAAGAGAGATTAAAGTCTCCGACAACCAACACCTCGTCACTTGGATAGAGCTGATTTAAAGACTCAATAGTGCGAATAATGGCATTGCGTCGATACCATAGCGCTTTGGTCCTCGGTGAGGTGGGATGAGCCACCATCAGAGTGAGATCAACATGTTTGTTGGGGTGCCATGTACCCCGGATTATCGCTTGTTCATCCGGCGTGAGAAAAACCGACATATCTTTCAGTGGTGAACGGCTCAAAACCATCTGGCTTGATGGATACCCTATTCCCTCCTGACCACCGTAGTAATAAGGGTACACATCATCAAGGGTTTTAAGCTTCTCGCCTATTTCCGGAGCAACTTCTTGTAGAACCACTAAATCACTTGGGTTGGCGAGCAAATAGTTAATAAACCCGTTTACATTGTCGTTCTCGTAGTAAAGATTAAATTGCGTCACGGTGATTGGGTTGACGCAGTTGGCAGTGAGCACACGGTTCGACTTAGGTGTGAGCAAAAAGAACACGCCAGAAACGACCAAGCAAACGCACGCTTGCAGCCAATGTTTTCCGAGACAGAAGCCAACACTCATGACCCAATATACAAGCAGAAAGATCGCCGGAAATGCGACGATGTTTTCTATCCACCATGTTGACTCGTAGAACGACAGGCTCACCCAAGCCAATGCTGGAATGAATACGATAAACCAAATAACTGCTCTTTTCACCGAGACTCACTCTAAAGAATAAGGTTCAGTAAGTATGGTCTACATAACGTGAATGTCTCCAGATTGTCTTAATCTTAAGCAGCTAGTTTGTTATGGCTAACTCTCAAATTTCGATAACAATCAATAATTTTGCAGAATGTAAATAAAACTATAAAGTCAATGGCGCTATACTGTCCAACAGAGCGAACCATCTCAAGGAGCGATATGAGCAAGCTAACGGACAAAAAACTGATCAATCTTATTACGTTTGCTCCCGCTACTATCGTTGCTTTTTTTACCCTGTTATGGGTTTTGTTTACCGTTAGAGACACCATCCTAAGCTCTCAAGAAGATCTCGCTTCACTTCAACAGGATTACGAGCAAAGACAGCTTGTCGAATTGACCAACCGCGTAGAGTACGTCCTTGAGCAAATTGAGTTCGCCCGTGACCAAACAGAACAACAACTAGAAAGTACGATTAAAGAACGAATCTACGAAGCACACGCTATCGCTACTCGCATCTACGAAAACAACAAACAACTCCCAGAACAGCAAGTCACTAAGCTCATCACTGACGCCTTGCGAGATATTCGCTTCAATAACGGACGCGGTTACTTCTTTATCTATAAGACGGAAGGCCTCAATGTGATGCACCCTCTGCTCCCTAGAGTGGAAGGGACATCTTTATGGGATTTCAGAGACGTTCGCGGTAGCTACATTGTCCGTGAAATGGGCGAACAAGTTAAAGCTAAAGGCGAGGATTTCTATCGATGGTGGTTTGTAAAACCCAACAACAAAAATCATGAGTTTGAAAAAATTGGTTTCGGTAAATACTTTGCACCCTATGATTGGTTTATTGGCACAGGTGACTATGTTGTCGACGTGGAAAATGACATCAAAGCGACTTCGCTCGAATGGTTAAAAAACTTAAGATTTGGTGAGCACGGCTATGTCTTTGTTGTTGATGAGAACGGTCAAGTTCTCTCTCATTTAGATCAGTCGTTAATTGGCAAAAGCATCTTTGATATTGGTAGTGAAGAAGTCAAAGAAGGCGCGAAACGTATTATGGAAACCAACAAGGGCATTGTGAAATACATCGCGCCTGTTGGCCCTTCTAATATATCTAACTACTCTAAAACCAGTTACGTCGTCAAAGATGAAAACTGGGGTTGGACAATTGGCGCAGGCATCTACAACGAATTAAATAATCAATTTTTAGCCAGCCGTGCTCAACAAGCTGACCAAGAGCAGCAAGAGACGCTACACCAGATGCTAGTCATTGGTGGATTCACGATATTCGTTGTCGCTGCTTTGTCTTTAGTACTTAGCCGACTTATCGCCAATCGATTCAAGCGATTTGAAAAAAGAATTAACCGCGATTTTGATGATTTACAAGATACCAAGGACAAACTCGAATACATGGCGTGTCACGACGAACTAACCGGACTGCCTAACCGAGCCAAGCTTCACAACAATATTCGACAAGGAATTCAGCTTTCCGAAGCAGCGTGTTGTCAATTGGCAGTTATGTTTGTCGATCTAGATGACTTTAAGAAAGTAAATGATTTATACGGACACAGTGCGGGTGACAAGTTACTCAGCGAGATCGGTAAGAAATTTGATGAGTTTTTAGGGCCAAATGATTTCGTTGCTCGCTTTGGTGGTGATGAGTTTATCTTTTGTTTTTCCAACCTAAAAAATCTTTCTGAGACCGAAGCTAAAGTCGACAAGATAAAAAATGTGTTCAAACAACAATTTGTTATCGACGGTAAGGTTATTTTTGCTAGTTGTTCTATTGGCGTCTCCATGTATCCGTCCGATGGAGACGAGCCTGAAGAATTAATATCAAAGGCCGACATTGTTCTCTACAAATCTAAAGCACGGCAAAAAGGTGATGTCCTATTCTTTGATAGTTCAATCAACAAACAGGTACAGTACGATTTCTTGCTTGAAAGAGAGTTACGTGAAGCTATTGAACGTGACGAACTGACCGTAAGCTATCAACCTCAAGTCACCGCCAAAACGGGTGAGCTGCATGGGGTGGAAAGTCTGCTACGTTGGCACAACCCTCACCTAGGCAACGTGTCTCCATTGGAATTTATCTCTCTCGCCGAAGAGATTGGACTCATAGGTCAGATCGGAGAGTTTGTACTCAATAAAGCCTGCGAAGAATTTGCCAGCGTTTTTCCGTCTCCCGAGTACAACTCTACCCTATCGATTAATATCTCCCCAATGCAGTTGATGGATAAAGCTTTCATTAGCCAGCTAAAAAGAGCGATAGAAGAGAACCACTTACCAAGTAACCGAATTACGTTAGAGATAACGGAAAATGTGTTAATCAGCGACCTACCCAAAGTGACACCGATTATTAATCAGATCAAAGAGCTTGGCTTTACGATTTCTCTTGATGACTTTGGTACTGGTTATTCATCGCTAAGTTATTTGAGTAACCTGCCGTTGGACGAACTCAAAATTGACCGAGTCTTTGTCGATAAGATGTTGAGCTCTGAGCAGAGTGACTCTCTAGTCAAAGCTATTCTCGCCATTGCGCAATCCGCAAGTATGAGAGTTGTCGCTGAAGGTGTAGAGACAGAGGCACAAAAAACGGTACTGATCGATTATGGATGTGACGTATTGCAAGGTTACCTAATCGAAAGACCAATGCCCATTGCGCAATTAGCCGAAAAATACGCTGAATTATAGTCCGCGTATATTTTGTTGACACTGAGGTTACAAATCTCGCGAAAAAGTCGCTAACATTTGTGGGAGCCCCTTCATTTGGTTAATGGTTTTTAATGCCCCTACGCATATACGCTACTTTCTTCTTCGTCTTGTTTGCTTGCGATGCTGAGGCATCTTTGCAGCAAACATGGCAGCAGTTTTATCAAAGTAGTTGGTCCAATGCTCAATTGACTCTGTCGCAAGAAGAGCTGTCGCGTTATCCAAGTGACCTACTGATATCAGAGAGTCAATATCCTGATTTTCGCCAGTTTTCGTGGGCAGACATTGAGGTGCTTTCAACGATCAAACAACAGTGTCAGACGCCTTCTGCTTATAATCCAACTCTGGAAAGCGCGGTTGAGTTTGAGCTGTATGTTTGCAACGAGAAAGCGCTCCCTGACTCGTGGTTTGAGGAAAACCCGAAACGCCACCCAGCTGGAGGCACTTTTGTCGATCGCTACTTCGAAAGCAACAAGCCAGTAAACGACCAACTGGTGCTTTGGTTATCCGGTGACAATCCATCACATCCACTACGAAGTGTATTTAATCAGATTTCAGATTCTGGAAGAGACGCACTACTGAAAGGTTACCGAGCTTGGCTAGAACCCGATGCGCTATGGCTAAATGGAGAACAAGGTTGGAAAAAGATTCCAAACAAAGATTGGCAGCCTGTTGCACAGCAGTTTGCGATCACGATTAATGGCAATCAGTGTGACTTTCGCTACAGCAACTTGTGTATCGCTAAAGCTCAATCCAATGGATATATTGCAGCGATACTCGCTTCCATCTTCTCTTTAGTATTGGCTTTATTATTAGCTCGCACTCTTTATCTAAAACGTCAGCAAAATCGCAACAAACGTTTTATCTTACAGCTACTGACGCATGAACTACGTACTCCCATTGCGAGCCTAGGCATGACAGTCGACCTGTTTCGCCAAGAGTTTGATTCGCTGAATGATAACTCACAACAGGCTATGTGGCGTTTATTGGAAGACTACCAACGCCTAGCGCAACTCACTGAAGCCAGCAAGGGGTACTTGAGTTCAAAAGAAAGCTACAACATTGCCAATCAAGAAGCCTATTTGAGTGAATGGTTAGAACATACTTGCTCTGGACAGGGCGTTGAATTCTATTTGGATGAAGACAAACAACTCACGCTTCCCTTCTACTGGCTTACCATCTGTTTGAACAACCTGATAATGAATGCCAAACAACATGGTAAGGCTCCGATCAAAATCCATGTTTCTGTTGATGAGAGGCTCTGTATTACCGTTACCGATGCTGGGCAATTTCCTTCCTATTGGAATCGTATGAGAATGAAGCAAAACACCAATCAAGACAGCAATATGGGCATCGGTCTGAGTTTGGTTCGCCACCTGATGTCACACCTCGGTGGAAAAGTCATCATCAGCACCAACCCAACACGTATTACTTTGGAGCTGCCTCTATGAATTCAATCCTGCTAGTTGAAGATGATCAACTACTCGGTCAAGGAGTCCAAGCCTTCTTACAATCCAATGGGTATCATTGTACTTGGGTTACCAACGCTAAAGAGGCTGGAAAACATTGGTTTAGTGCCGATCTCGTGATTTTAGATCGCCAACTTCAAGATGGCGATAGCCTTAATCACTTACCCACTTGGTTACAAACTAAAGCACTGCCTGTCATTGTGCTAACAGCCAAAATCGAGGTTGAGCAACGCGTTGAAGGGTTAATGTGTGGTGCGAAAGACTATATGACTAAGCCCTTTGCACAAGAAGAACTCTTAGCCCGCATCGTTACCCAACTTCGTCCTCTGGGCTCAAGTACGATCGCTTACAAAACCCTTTCTATTGATGTATCTATGCGACAGGTGCTCGACCAAGATAAACCAGTCGCCCTGAAACCGAAGGAGTTTCAACTTCTCGTTCTCTTAGTACAAAATCAAGGTCGCGTTTTCCATCGTGAAGAGCTACTCAATAAGGTCTGGGGTTACCAAGCCTTTCCCACAACCCGAACCGTAGACAACCATATCTTAAAGCTACGTAATACCTTACCGTGTTTAGAGATAGAAACACATCGCGGTGTAGGATATCGATTGGTGGAAAACTCATGAGTTATAAGACTTGGATAGTGACACCACTGCTGATTGCTTTCGTTACTCCTTTTTGTTCAGCAAACGACGCTTCGTGGCTTCGCAATACGCCAATGCAATCGACCATGGAGGCTCTACTCGAAAAGCAGCCGAGACGAGCATGGCAAGAACTCACTCTAGCACTGAGTCAGAATCAAATTGAGCCCATACATTGGCAACCCGTTAAAGAAGCCATATTGGCACAATCAAACTGCGGTCATCAGCTTGAAACAAGTTTGTCTGCGATGCCTCCTCGGTTAACACTCTCTTTTATCAGTCGTAGCGGTTTCTCTAGCAGCGGCTACCAAATCAAGGTATCGACAGAAGAAACACAACAAGGTGGTCATTTCTCGCTCGTCACCCCGCAAGGAATATCTCTATTGTCTGGAGAGATTGAGCCTCACAAGAACTATCAGGAATGGGAAACCAACGAACTCATTACTTCTCCTGAGGCGGGAGTCTACTATTTAAAATACACTCGCAACGAGTTGCCTATTGTTGTTTCTCGTTACGATAGCAACCACTGGCTTAATCGTTCAACAATGGATAGTTCTCAGATTCAAGCGAGCCTTCCTCAACTCAATAACGGCTGTGCGAAACCGGTTGTGAATCTCCAATGGTTTGATTCCGAGTACAATCAAGTAAAGAACAAAAAAGCACTAGAAGTGACGAGCAAGAAGATAACTCTAGAGCAACTGCAACCCCCACCCAATGCTCGCCACTTAAGTGCCTCCACACTGATTTTTGAGTACCAGCCTGGAGTAAAAGTTGAGTATATTCATCGAATCTCGTTGCCCTTCTCTAATAGAGACAAATAGGTGACAAATTTAAACACCCGCTAATGTGTAATAGGCATATTGAAAACAACACGACGTAAAATATGCCTTATAAACCAACCACCTTAATCCTATCAACCATAGCTAGCCTATTGTTATCACCTGCTTCACTGGCTACATCAGTTGACAGCATCTCACTCATAACTGACTCGCAATCAGTGAACATCGAACCGAACTCACTGGCGATAAAGTGGAACAATCAATCGGTCAACCAAGCAGGTCTGCAAATTGATGGTGTCAGTCAGCAGGCCGTAAAGCTAGAGCAGCTTTCTAACACCCACTTTCAATGGATTTTAAAGCCGAGCAACATCAGAGTAGATGCAAAATTATCGTCAACTCTGAGCTTGTCTTTCCGCCTTGCTGAAAATCAAACCGTGATAAGAGACCAACCTATTACCCTGAGTTGGTATAACCTAGCGGAAGAAGATGCACAGGAGCTCTATTTACCTTTTAGTGAAGGCATGCGGGTTCCAACCTCAAGCCCTGATTGGATCAAATACCTATCTAAGAGCCGTGATGGTTCTAACACCACTCAAGACCTAAAAATGCCTTTTTGGACAGCTAAGCAGGGCTCTCAATACATTAGCTGGCACATGGTAGCAGCAACCAATAACTCGCTATCTTTTCACCAAGTCGCTGACAAACTCGATATGAGAGCTACGCATCAATTTACCTCCCTCAATTCTAAACAGCCTTTCACTGTCTCCGTTAGCATTGGTGATGATTGGTTAAGTGGAGCAAAGCAGTATCGCCAGTGGCGAATCATTAATGGCCTTAGCTCTACTCTGGCCGAGAAAAAGCAAGCTAACCCAAACATCGAAAAGCTTGTTGGCGCTAGCCAAGTGTATCTATTTGGTTCTGATGGAATTAGTGTTCAAGACGTCACTGATTGGTGGGGTTTACACTCGTGGCTGTTTAAGCGCGCTCAGCTTGCGATAGAAAAGTCAGCCAGAAAAGAGTTGCAAGGTCTGGTCAAAGGCAAGGATTGGCTGAGTCACTATCACAAACAGTTGCTGGTAGACTCTATCAACCTCGCCCTTAATACAAAGTTTAACGCCCCAGCCCCAACTATGGTCGACAATGCCATTGAAGCGCAATTTAAAGCCGCTCAGCAAAAGAAACAGTGGCTAAGCATTCACGCTGGACAATACCTCATTGATCCACAGCGATGGGGACAAGCTATCTCAACCGATATGGTAAAAAACCTCAAAGCGTCAGGTTTAACCCACTTATGGCTCGGTTTTGATAACTGGATGCCAGCCTTCTACCAACCAGAAGTCATTCAACGAGCCAAGCAAGCCGGCTATTTGGTCGGTACTTATGATTCATACAATACTGCAATACCCATTGGGCTCAATGATGGATGGCTTACTGCGCAACTCCCTGACCAAGTTCGCAACACATGCGCTATCGAACTGGCAGATGGTTCAAAGAAAAAGGGCTTTCGTGGTAACGGCTATTACCTCAACCCACTTTGTGAAACAGATTACGTAAGCAAACGAATTTCAGACATTATTCGATTTGGTCAGTTTGATAGTTTGTTCATTGATGTCGATGCCACTGCTATGGCGCGTGAAGACTACAACTTAAAGACAAGTGAACCTGATATGTTACTTGGGTTTAACTCGCGAATGCAGTCAATAGTCGCTAAGAACAACGTCGTACTCGGATCAGAGGATGGCAACGCACTCACCACCTCGGGCATTGCTTTTGCCCATGGTTTAGAAACGATTGGGTTTGGCTGGAGCGATAAAGAGATGAAACGCGATGCCAGCTCACCCTACTACCTAGGTCGTTGGTATCCAGATCACAAGCCAGATTTCTTTTTTAAGCCAGCAAAAGTTAAAGAGCCCTATAAAACAATACTTTTTGCGCCTCAATATCGCATTCCGCTCTACCAAGCCGTCTTTCACGATGAAGTGATTAACAGCCACCATTGGCACTCTGATAGCCTAAAATTCAGCGATGTTAAAATCGAGCGTGACCTAACAGCTATGCTTTACAATGTTCCATCAATGGTTCATCTCAGTAGAGACGAAGTTTTGTCACCAAACAGCAAGAGATTAGTGCAGCTTAAACACTACCAATCAGGTTTTAAGCCTCTACATCAGGCGCTTTGGGATAAGCAGTTAAACCGTTTTGAGTGGTTAACGGAAGATGGCAAGGTACAGCAAACGACCTTTTCTGATGGCAGTAAGATAATAGCTAACTTCTCAGACAAAGAAGTTGAACTATACAAGTTCAAGCTTGAACCACAGTCTATATTGGCTTTGCTCGGAGGCAATAAAACGATGAGGTGGAAGCCTTTAGAACTGAAGTAATAACGAAAAAAGGATTAATACCACTGTATTAATTCTTTTTCGGTCAGCTTACTGCTTAGTACCGGCTATTCATTCCATAGTGATTCGCCATGCTGTCTTCTATGCTTCCGCCTTTCCAAGAAGAAGGGCTCGCTAGCTTGAGTACATCCATCGCCGTATATTCCGCTCCAGCGAAGATTTTAAGGCTTAGTTCTTTGCGTAAAGCGTCTAACTGAGATTGGCTAAGTTCAAACTTGTCACTTTGCTCGCTAGTGAGCTCATTAGAAAACAACGCAAGGTTATAGTGAAAGTAACGTTTGGAAGTCCCAACGGAAATTGCTGCCTGTAAAACTTGACCAGCAGAGTAAAAGTCTCGTGACCCATACCCCTTAATTAAAGCGGGGGTCATCTGAGCAATCATTTTCCGCAGCGCTCTGCGCTTAAAAAAGGTTCTGAAAATAGGCATAGCCATCAACACCTGTACTACTTGATTTGCCAACACTATAGCACGAAGATCACTTCAAAAAGGGGGCTTTCTAGCTGTAGCCCGTACATTTCATAAGTGAAAATTATCTTTGCACTTTTAATAATTATCAGTTCATGACAAAAGTGTTAACTTAAGCAGCATTGGTTACACTGATATAAAGAACTGCTAATAACCACAGATTCTTCATAACAGCTCAGATATGGATATAGAACCAACAACTTCCAAATATACAACAACTATTTTTGACTTTTCGCCCGCTTAGTAGCTGCTATGCGGGCATTTTTCTGTCCGCTATTTTTACTTATCTCAACAAGCCCACTAATTAATCACTTGTTTAAATATTGATTAATTTAAGTCATATCGAATACTTAGCATGCACTCTATAATTAATCGAATGTTTAATTTTGAGGTAAAAAGCGTGGCAACGACAACGAGAAAAGCGGGTCGTCCCAGTGACAGCATTGACGCTCGGCAAAATTTGATTCATCACGCACGCGAACTCTTTACAGTTATGCCTTATGACAAGGTTTCAACGCGCCTTGTTGCCAATCGAGCGGGCGTAAACGTAGCAATGATCCGCTACTACTTTGGCAACAAAGAAGGTCTGTTCGAAACTATGTTGCGAGAAACCCTCGCGCCAATGAAACAGCAGATGGACATTCTTGTTAAAGACAGCTCACAAAAGAATTTTCTTGATATCATGCGAACCTATTATCGCGAAATGATCAAAGTGCCTCAGTTTCCCCGCTTAGTTGCTCAAGTTATGCATATGGACGCCTCTGATACACAAAGGAAATTACTAGAAAAGGTCTTTTTCGACATCAGCCAGCCAATGCAAATGGTGATGTTTGAAAAGCTTGTAGATAGCAAGGTGCTTAGGCCAGATGCAGACCCCAAGCTATGTAAAGTCTCTTATATTAGCTTGATGGTCTTTCCTTTTATTGCTCCCCCAGCCCTACTTGCCGTTCACGGGATTGAGCTGAATGAAGAGTTTCTCAACCAACTGTTTGAGCACAATATCAAACTAATGACACACGGATTCCTTACCTCCAACGACCAGCAGGAACAACAATGATGAAAATAAATAAGAAACTACTGTTTTTTCCAGCGCTAGCCGTTGGTGTCATCGCCTTAGTGTTAGCTGTAAAAATGAAACCCGATCTACCGGTTAAACCCGCGGGTGACCGAGCGCGATTGGTAGAAACGACACCTCTAGAGTTGCGCGCAATGGCACCTAAAGCGATCGGTTTTGGTAAAGTTGCGCCAAAAATCGAATGGAAAGCGATAGCAGAAGTGACGGGTAAAGTCGTTTATCGCCACCCAAGGCTAGAGAAAGGGCAAGTGCTTCAAGCTGGGACTGAAATTTTGCGTATAGACCCACTCGATTACGAGTTGAAACTGGTACAAGCCCAAGCTGACCTCAAATCTGCTCAAACCTCTTTAGCTAAACTTTACCAAGAAGAAGATAACCTTAAACAGACACTCAAAATTGAAAGCAATCGTCTGGTTATCTCAAACAAAGAGCTACAACGTAAACAGAACCTGCGAAAAAAAGGGCTCACTTCGCAATCTGATGTTGACCAGCAAGAACAAAGTGCGTTGTCGCAACGAAAACTAGTTCTCGATATTGAAAACCAAATCGGTTTGATGCCCGATGAAAAACGCGTTGCTGAAGCTTTAGTTAAAGTAAACACTTCTAAGGTCGAAGAGGCACACCGTTCGTTAGAAAAAACCATTATCAAGCTGCCTTACGACTTGCGCATTGCCGCCGTTGATATCGAACAAAATCAGGTGGTCAACCTACAGCAAACTATGGTCACTGCGCATGGCATGGATGTGATGGAAGTAGAAGCCCAACTTTCAATTCATGATATGCACACCCTTGCGTCAAGCTTAGGTGAATTCAATCGTGATGAGTCTGGTATCCCTCAACCAGACATGACCTTTATCAATGCCAGTATTGAACTGAGCAGCGGTAATATGAAAGCAACTTGGCCAGCAAAAGTAAGTCGAATCAGTGAAACCGTCGACCCCAACCAAGCGACTGCTGGGGTAATCTTGGAGATTAAGCAAGACTACCGCAATCTAAACCCTAACAGTGTACCTCCACTCGTGAATGGGATGTTTGTTCGTGCATTTATTGAAGGTCAAGCAAACCCAAGCTGGGTGATTCCTGAGCGCGCACTTCATGGCGACAAAATTTACCTAATGGATGAAACGAATAAGCTTACTATCAAACCTGTCACTGTCCTTTACCGTCGCGACAATCAAGTCATTATTGATGGTGACCTGAGCCAAGGTGACAAGCTAATCCTCAATGACCTACTCCCTGCTATCAACGGCATGCTGCTTAAAGGGGCAACGGTGACTAAAGAGGAGTCAGCTCAATGATTCGATTCTTCGCTAAACACCCAACAGCAGCCAACTTGCTGATGCTCGGTTTGCTCGTTTTGGGTATTACATCGCTGCCCAACATCAAAAGGGAAACCTTCCCTGAGTTTGATCCTCCCTACATCATGGCGGGCGTCGTTTACCCGGGTGCTTCGCCACAAGAAGTGGAAGAAAGCATCTGTGTTCGAATGGAAGATGCGGTTGATGGTCTTGCCAACATCGAAGAGACCCAGTGTGAGGCGATTGAGGGCTCTGCCAGACTGATCCTTAAACTGAACGAGAAAGCAGACATCGGTCGTATGCTGGTTGATGTTCAAACGCAGATCAACTCCATCAATGACTTCCCACAAGAAATCGAGTCTCCAGTTGTTCAAGAACTCGATTGGAACGAACCTGTAGTAGATGTAGCCATCACTGCCGATACCACATGGCCTGAACTTAAAGCCTATGCAGAACAGCTTAAACGAACGTTAAAACTTGACTATGACGTATCTCTTGTCGATGTGGCTGGTTTTTCTGATCACCAGTTTCGCGTCGAGTTAGACTCTCAAGCAATGCGTCAGTTAGGTTTAAGTGTTGGTGATATTGCAACGCAAATAGGCCGCCAGAACATCAAGCTACCGAGCGGTAATGTTGAGACGCCAGACAAAAACTTTTTGATCCGCTTTGATGAAAGGCGCATTACACCGCAGCAACTGGAAAGTATTGTCGTTGGCTCTGGTCCAAACGGCTCGCTCATTCGCCTTAAGGATATTGCGACCATCACAGATCGCTTTGAGCTCGATGAGCAGAAGGTCTTGTTCGATGGTCACCCTTCCGCCCTGCTTAAAGTCAGTAAGAACAAAGAGGATGATGCGTTACGGATTAAAGAGCGTGTGGCGCAATTTGTCGAAGAGCAACAAGCTATCGCGCCTGAAGGTGTCAAGTTAGAGCTGACCAACGATCTCTCTTCTGTACTCTGGGATCGCTTAACCATGATGGTCAGTAATGGTTGGCAGGGTATCATTCTTGTCTTCGCGACTATGTGGCTATTCTTTAGTTTGCGCTACTCTTTCTGGGTTGCTGCGGGCTTGCCTGTCGCTTTCCTTGGTGGCTTGTTTTTGATGGCGCAGCTAGGTCTTTCCATCAATATCATGTCTTTAGTCGGTCTACTGATGGCAATCGGTATTATGATGGATGATGCCATCGTTATTGCGGAGTCAATCGCGGCACACTTGGACCGAGGTGAAGACGTCGACAACGCGGTGATCAAAGGCGTGAAGAAAGTGCTCCCGGGCGTTATCTCTTCTTTCTTAACCACAGTCTGCATCTTCGGTAGTCTATTATTCTTGCAAGGTGAAATGGGCGCCGTGCTTAAAGCCGTGCCTCAAGTGTTAATTCTGGTATTAACACTGAGCCTGGTCGAAGCCTTCCTAATTCTACCGAATCACCTCTCTCACTCTCTACATAAAGAGAAAAAAGAGAAGCCACCAGCGAAGTTTAAGAAAAAACTGCTCGATGGATTTGAAAACTTTAGAAATACCACTCTAGTAAACGCTGTAGAGAAAGTTGTTGAGTTTCGATATGCCTTCTTAGGTGGTGTGGTTGCGCTGCTTCTTGTCTCGGTCGCGACAATTGCAGGCGGACTACTTAAGTTCCAACCCTTCCCGGAGTTAGACGGAGACATAGCAGAAGCTCGTATCATTCTTCCTCCTGGCTCATCTTTGGCTCAAACCGAAGCGGTAGTGGATAGAATTGTTGCGTCTGCGCAAAAGCTAGATAAGGAATGGACAGAGAAAGTCGAAAACGGTGTACCTCTCATTCAACACATTACCAGTCAGTTTAATGCGAATGCCGATGCCAACGAATCAGGCCCTCATATTGCGACGGTAAGACTCGATTTACTCGGTGCAGAAAGCCGTAACACTATTATTGATGACTTTATTGCGGCTTGGCGACAAGACATCGGTGAACTAGCTGACCCTATTTCTCTGGTCTTCAAGCAGCCGACAATGGGACCGGGCGGACGAGCGATTGAGATACGAGCTAAACACGACGACCTCGATGCATTGAAAGCCGCTTCGATTGATATTCAGCAGTACCTGAATGAGTTTGATGGTGTACACGGTGTGCTCGATGATATGCGTATGGGTAAAGAAGAAGTACTCGTCAAGCTTCGTCCGGGTGCAGAAACCTATGGTATCAATGGACAACTGATCGCCAATCAACTTCGCGCAGCCTTCTTTGGACAAACCGCAGATGAGATTCAGGTGGGCGTTGAAAACATCTCTATCGAAGTGCGTTTAGACAAAGTGCAAGCAGGCGATCTCCAGCAACTGGCTAACTTCCCGATCATTATGTCTGATGGCAGCCAAATTCCGCTTGCAACCATCGCAACACTAGACTTCCAGCGTAACTATGTGCGAATTCAGCGTATCGACGGTTTAAGAACCATTAGCGTGTTTGGTGACGTTGACAATACCAAAGCGAACTCAACCGCAATCATTGCTCAGTTCCAACGCGATGAAGCCCCTAAATTAACAGCCAAGTATCCGGGGTTACGTTTCGACTTTGAAGGGGAAGCAAAAGATGCCGCTGAAACAGGCGCATCAATGGGTAAAGGCTTCCTACTTGGTCTGTTCGGAGTATTCGCAATATTGAGTTATCAGTTCCGTAGCTACCTAGAACCTGTCGTTGTTATGTTAGCTATACCGCTGGCGTTTATAGGTGTGGTTTGGGGGCATATTCTTCTGGGACACTCACTCAGTATGCCAAGTATAATGGGCTTTGTCTCTTTGGCGGGTATCGTAGTCAACGACTCTATTCTACTCGTTCAGTACATACGCCATCACGTTGATGAAGGCGATAGTGTTCATGATTCTGTGGTTAAAGCGAGCAGAGAACGCTTTAGAGCCGTCTTCCTGACCTCGATGACAACCGCTGCGGGTTTGCTCCCGCTATTGACGGAAACTAGCTTGCAGGCTCAGGTTATTCAGCCGTTGGTTATCTCGATTGTCTTTGGTATCTTCGCTTCAACCTTACTCGTGCTGTTTATGATTCCGGCAGCCTATGCCGTCCTCGCAGATTTTGGATTGGTTCATAAGCACGAAGAAATATAGGTACAAAAAAAGCGGGTCACTTCGACCCGCTTCTTACATTAAGACAAGATTTCAGCTTGGCTTCTCTTTCGCGTTATCAGCCCCTTTAATCTTGCAAATATCCCTTTGATGTCCTCTAGCATGAGATACAAACACGGTACTAGTATCAGGGTTAGCAAGGTAGCAAACAGCACCGCAAAGCCAAGTGCTACTGCCATTGGGATAACAAACTTCGCCTGCAGACTTGTTTCAAACATGATCGGCAGTACCCCAACAAAGGTAGTGATTGAAGTCAGCGTAATCGCTCGGAAACGAGCACACCCTGCTTCGATGACCGCCTCTTTAATTGCGACACCGCGCGCTCTTAATTGGTTGACGTAATCCGTCATAACCAAAGAGTCGTTAACCACAACACCTGCCGCCGCAATAAGACCGAATGTCGACATCATGCTGAGATCTAAACCAAACCAATAGTGGCCCCATATTGCACCTGTTAGACTAAATGGAATCACCGACATGATGATTAATGGCTGAGTGTAACTCTTCAGCGGAACGGCTAGCAGTATGTAAACAATAATCATACCGGCGATAAAGAAGATGATTTGCTCGTCTTGTTGAGCTTGCTGCTCTTCGATTGTTCCGCCCAATTCGCTTTTAACGCCTGGGTAAGCAGCCAGAATATCAGGGATAACCTCGGTATTGATTTGCTCGACGATCTGGTTCGGTTCGACAAGTTCTTCATCAATCGAACCATAGACATACACACTTCGATAGCCCCCTTCACGTCGAATACTGCTGACACCGGGTTTCTGGTTAATCTCAACCACATCGCCTAGCATGACTTTCTTGCCTTCTGGCGTGGTGATCACTGCATAACGTAATGAAGAGAAAGCCTCACGGGTTAACTGCGGATAGCGAACCATGACTTTGATTTCTTCTCCATCGCGTAAGACTCGCTGTGCTTCACCACCATAGAAACTGCCACCCACTTGTGTCGCAATATCAAACAGATCTAACCCTAAATCGTATGCCACAGGTGCGAGCGAAAGTAATACTTCCTGACTGCCAGAATCGATGGACGACGAGATATCAAACAAGCCTTTCTGTTGTTGCAAGTTGAGGATTAATTCACGCCCCGCCGAGTTCAGACTCTCGATATCAGAACCATAGAGTAGGAAACCGAATTCATCGCCCTTTTCGTCGTCATTGACGTTATCGGACACGTTAAGCATTTTCAGCCCCGGAATACTTGGCATACGCTCCCGCCAGCGCCTTGCAAGCTCAAAAGTATTAAACGGTCTGAGTTCTTCATCGACAAGCGGAATAACAAGTCGGCCTTCTTTTCTCCCCTGACTGAACGTAAGAATGTCACGAATCATCTTCTGACCCGTTTCTTGTTCTATCTCTTGATCAATAGTCAAAACTGTCGACTCAATTAACTTCAACGCCTCAATGGTTTGCTCACTGGAAACATTGTCATTCATGACCAACTTAATGCTTGGAAAGTCATGAGGCACTTTCGGTGATGGTACGATTCTGACGTAACTTGCCATGACCATAGCGACTGTGATCGCTAACACGCCAACAAAGGTGGCAAACACACTCCATCGCCAGTGGGTACACCACTTTACAAACCTTTTATAAGGTCCATTGATAAAACCAAAAAAACGCGTGTTGAATCTATCTCGCCAACTGCCTTTTTTGATCGGCTTAAACTTAGAGTGTGCCAAGTGCGAGGGCAAAATCAGCTTAGACTCAATCAAACTAAAGAACAGACAAAGAATCACGATGGAAGCGATACCAAAGAAGAACGCACTTTCTATACCTTTTGACATTAAAAATGGCGCAAACACGGCCATAGTCGTAAGCACACCAAACGTTGCTGGCGTCGCGACACGTTTTACGCCACGAACCACGTTTTCAACACCGCCTCCACTTTTTTCAATTTCGCTGTAGGCGCTCTCCCCTATGACGATAGCATCATCAACGACAATACCGAGCACCATGATAAATGCGAACAAAGAAATGATGTTAATACTCACGCCAATGGCAGGCATCATCATCACTGCGCCCAAGAAACACACCGGAAGCCCTATCATCACCCACATGGCAAGCTTAACGCGCAAGAAAAGACTTAGCATGAGTGCAACCAAGACTGCACCTTGCAATAGGTTCTTGAGCATCATATCGAGGCGAGCGTTAAGGTAATAGGTCATATCGACCAGTGTTTTGATTTTTAAGTCAGACGGCAAAGTTTGGTTTTTCTGCTCGATGTAAGCTTTGACGGACTCAGCAACGGTCACCATATTTTGGTCTTTGGTTGCTTTAACCGAGAGATACATTGCGTTTTGGCCAGAGTAACGGAAGTATCGATCATCTTCCGTAAATCCATCTTTGATCGTTGCGATATCTTGCAACAACACTTTACCGCCATTTGCGCCAATCTTGACTGGAATGGCTCTGAACTCTTCGCCTTTGTAATACTGGTTCTCTATTCGAACCGAGATCATTCCCGCATTGGTTCTCACTTCACCAGCAGAGTAGTTCGCTGAATATCGCTTGATTGCATTGCTGACATCATTGAGTGTCAGGCTGTACTTTTGTAAAACTCTAGGCTCTATTTCGACAGCAATTTCATATTCCGGAGCACCGAGTTCTACCAGAGCAACATTATTCAGCTGAAGAAGCTCATCTTCTATTTGTTTGGCAATAGGCTTAAGTTCAAGCAGGGTTCTATCACCAACTAACGCCATCTCAATAACATCTTGTCGCCATTCATATTGATAAACTTGAATCGGCTCCATTGCGTCTGGGAAGTTAGAAGTCGAATCGACCTTCTGTTTCACTTTATCAAGCACAGCATCAATATCTTCATCGACACCGATTTCTAGCTCAATGTTGCCACTGCCTCGATAAGCACTCGACACGGCTTTTTTAATGCCCGTAACATCTTTGAGCGACTCTTCTAACTTGATCAGGATGCTTTCTTCAATCTCTTGCGGTGAAGCTCCCGGATATTGAGCACTGACATTGATGTAGTTCACTTCAATATTTGGGAACATCTGACGCTGGATAAAGAAGAAGCTGACCGTACCAATGATCAATATGAAGGCCATGAGTAAGTTTGCCGCGACAGAGTTATTGGCAAAATAGGCGATCAAACCTTTCTGTTTGTTCTCTTCCATGACTCGCCTCTACCTATCCGATGAACTGTCTTGAACCGCGACTTCGACTTGCAGCCCTTTTTGCGGATACTCAGGCACAGTCAATACGATTTGATCATCATCGCTTAAGCCTTGATTGATCAGCATGAACTCTTTTTCTGCCCGTAAGACGTTGACCACGCGTGGCTCAAGTTGATTCTGTTCATTCACAACCCATACCTGTTGATTGTTGACCAGCTCTTGTGGAAGGCGGTAGATATGTTTTAACTCTTTACCTGCAAATTGAACCTCGACATAAGAGCCAAACTTCATTGGTGCTTGTTCACTATCAATTGCATAGGGGTTATCAACCCTGACGACCATGTTTATCATTCGAGTGCTGCTATCCACTATCCCTAAATCGCGGTCAATCTTGCCTTCACGGCGAATGTTATTGATGCCTCGCTGGATGATTTGTGCCGGGATACCTGCGTAATCTTGTGGTAAGAACGCACTGTCGAACCCTGCGATAGGAATGTGAATTTCTCCTGCTTCCACATTGTTAAGCGTCGCAACGTGAGCACCCGCTGAGATGAATTGCCCCACACCAATATCTTTCGCCACCACTAACGCATCATAGGGAGCGACCACCTTGCAGTTTTCAAGATCGCGATTTGCACGTTTAAGCGCAGCTAAAGCCGACTTCACCTGCGCATCAGCACTAAGTAGCTGAGGTTTGCGTAAGTACAGATCTGTCACCTGTTTCTGCCGTAGATTTTTAGCCTGACGCTTTGCTACTTCAGCTTTTGCTTTCTCTTCGATTAACGCCGCTCTAGCACTCGCTAATTGCGCCTCAGCTTGGAGCACAGCCGCTTGATAGTTATCACTCTCGATACGAAACAGGACTTCGCCGCGCTTAACAATTCCACCGACAACAAAATTAGGGTGCCAACTAACCACTTCACCGGACACTTGAGCGGAAAGCTGAGTGACTTCAACAGGTTGAAGCTCTCCGTGGCTAGTAATCACCACTTTGTGATCGCTCGACGAGACCTTCGAGACTTTCACGATAGGAGGTGCCTTGGGAGGTTTAATTTCTAGAGTTTCAGGCGCACTAGAGGCTATTGTTGAATAACCAGCATAAGCACCACCTAAGATGATAAAAGGTAGCAACCAACGTAACGGCTTAGTCGTCATCAGAAATCCTTGTTTTCTATTATCGTTATTTATACGTGCGGATAGTGCTTCGACACCAATTAATTCGAAACTATCCAGCTAGCCTACAAATTTTATAAAAACAAATGATACCTAACTTAAATTCTCATTCATTTTTATAATGTCACCTGTATGAGCAAATCAAATACCAACATGGATATCATTATAAAACAATAACTTAAGTAGGTGGCATTCGAACAAGTATTATTCACATGGTAAATATAAGCAATTAATGGTGAAATTTACCTTAGTAAAGTTAGAATGAATTTTGATAAACCAATTAATCTAATAGGAGGCTTAGGATGAGCCATGTCTATCTGTTCGATTGGGGGGACACCCTCATGGTCGACTTCGCTGAGCAAAAGGGAAAAATGTATCTTTGGCCTCAAGTCGAAGCCGTTGAAGAAGCGGAAGAAACACTTAAAGCACTGAGTAAAAACCACACCATTTACGTTGCAACCAGTGCGCAAGAATCTACCGAGTCTGAAATTCAGCAAGCGTTTGAACGTGTCGGGTTAGAGCCGTACATCAATGGCTATTTCTGTAAAGCGAACTTAGCTCTTGAGAAAAACAGCCCTGAGTTTTACCAAGCAATACTCGAATCTCTCGGAGACAGTGCTTCACAAGTCACTATGGTTGGAGACAACTTAGATAAGGATATTTACCCAGCGCTTGAAGCTGGTTTGCAGGCGATTTATTACAACCCTCAACGCACTCAAGTGCCAGAAGGCATTAACAGTGTTTCGCGTCTATCAAAATTGTTAGCAGCTAACTAGTGATAAGTAAAAAGTAATAAGTGCTTTACCTCAACTATGGTTGAGGTTTTATAGTCCTTTCATCGAATCTCGATGACAATGAAAAGGACTTATAAATGAAGACATTAGTACTCTTCTCTAGCGCGAACAAACAAGGCAATACTGCCAAGACAATTGAACACATAGCAGCAGACCATACTGTAGAGGTTGTCGATATTGATATGCTCACTATCACACCCTATCGTTACGAAAACCGCTATCCAGACGATGATTTTTATCCGCTTGTTGAAAAGATGCTTGAATCAGACAATATTGTGTTTGCGTCACCCATCTACTGGTACTCAGTAACCGCCCCTATGAAGGCGCTGATTGATAGAATGACCGAGCTGTTAGATGTTGCAGAGCTAAAACCTAAAGCGAGAGCATTAGAATCTAAACGTGGTTTTGTTCTCACCAGTTCAGGTAAACAGGCGATCTGCCCGACTTTTCACAGCTTCTTTGAAGGACTTTTTCGCTACTTTAATATTGAATACGCGGCAACGCTACACGCTGCCTGTAATAGCGGATACTCAATAGATTCCAAAGAGGTTTCGCTGTTTAACCAAGCGTTGAACAATAGGTAGAAAATAAAAAGGCTTAGCGAGTTGCCAAGCCCATTTCGTTGATTGGCAACTTTAAACCGTGGTTGCCTGAGGTTGATACCGCCCTGGCTTGTGGTTCATTGCCAGTATCAAGTTGGTTGCAATTGCTCCCACGACTGAGAGTAGAATCAATGAGATATCGACAATAAACAGCGACATCACAACAATAGAACAGTCGAGCGCCATCTGTACTTTTCCAGCACGAATCCCAAATCGCTCTTGTAAGAACAGCGCAAGAATATTGAAGCCACCGAGACTCATTTTATGGCGAAATATGACTAGCATGCCAATGCCTATCATGCCACCACCAAGTAAGGCGGCATAAAATGGGTCGATACGCGCAATTTCAATCACATGATGCAAATGGTCAACGGCGAATGAAACTATCGTTACTGCAATAAAAGTATTGAGTGTAAAGCGCCAGCCCATGCGAGTGATTGAGAGGAGATAAAACGGTAAGTTTAGTGCGAAGAACACCTGACCAAAGCTAAAGTCACTAACTTTAGTTAAAAAGATCGCTAAACCAGCTGTACCACCAGTTAACAAACCGACTTTATTGAAAAAGATAACACCCAAAGATACTAAGGCACTACCGAGAATCAAGGCGAGCAAGTTCTCGCGCATACTATGTTCTTTATCCATTCTTAGACTTCCTATCCCTTTACGATTCACAAAAGAGGCGTGAATCAAACCTGCATAAAATGTCGATTATTGATAAAGAAGTCTAGAATTAGTGACAAATCACATGTTTTGAAGGTGTTAATCCTATTTTACACTGAGCTATTGTTTATTACTTTGCGCAAATAGCTTTACGACGTTTTGCGTCTTTTTCGAATCCGATTTTTCTTCTTGCTCAGCCTGCGCTTGATCCTTACATTCTTTCTGAACATACATGGCTTTATCGGCGATACAGATTAGCTCATCTTTGGTTGTCCCCTGCTCTGGGAAACAGGCGATCCCAATGCTCGAACCCACACTCAATGAATGCCCAGCAAAAACGATCGGCGATTTAATCACTTCCCCTATATGAGCGATTTTCCCAGGAACACCTTCCAGATCTTTTAGCAAATCGAGGCAAACCACAAACTCATCGCCCCCCAACCTACCTACTATGTCAGACTCGCGAACGCATTCCGACAGACGCTCGGCAATTTTCACTAGCACATAATCACCTGCATCGTGACCATAATTGTCATTGACGTTTTTAAAGTCATCTAAGTCGATAAACAGCAGTGCAAACTTATGTCCGGTTCGCTTGGCCCTAACAATTGACTGTTCAAGCTGTTTGTCGAAAGCTCTTCTATTCATTAAATTCGTGAGTGGATCATGCTCTGATAAAAACAGCAGTTGTTCTTGCTTATGCTTGAGCTGTTTGGTTTGTCGAATGATCTCTTCTTCAAGCTCTTGCTTGGTTACTGTCGAGTGACACAAAGAGACCGTCATCTGGTTAAAGAAATTCGCGATCACACGGAACTCGCTGTCCATTTTGACCGCTTCGACTTTGGTATCTAATCGACCTTGCGCTAGGTTCAGAATCGCTGCTTTCATCGCTTCAGCCCCTGATTTAAAGCGGAACAGGATTAACCATGCCGTGACACTCACCAAAATCGAACATAGAATCAACCATGCCGCCGCAGTCGACATGACGTTTTCTAGCGAAGAAGCATTCCTCTTAACCACTAATCGGTGAACGTATGCCAATTCCTCCGTCATGTTTTGCACAATCATGTTGTAGCGAGAATGGAGAAGGTTCCTCGCATTGAGAATAGAAGCAGCATCATCTGCATTGCTCTCAGCCCCAACAAAGTAAAGCTGCTTCTCTCTAATCAAAAGTGTATGCAAGCTGTGGTTCATCCGCTGAAGATTATCGAGTTGGATATTACTCCCTTTGTAGGCGGTGAGTTTGGTTGAAAGCTCCGCTTGCGCCACTTCTACTTGGTTAAGACTAGAACCATCACCGAACTGCTTAAACACCCACAATTGGCTTCTTAGCAAATCGACACATAGCTGTAAGTCGATGATTTGATCTAGCTCGACCTTGGTGACCTTTTGCTGTTCATTAATCTTGAAGAAAGAGACCACAATAAACAAAGTTAGAATCATGGTGGTTGTCGATAAGATAAACATCTTTTTAAACAGTGAGTCCAACATTGCTTAATCCCTTAACGCCACGGCTTGTTGGTATGGATAGGAATATAAAATTTGACGAAAGTCAGGTGGTGCATCCTCAACAAAGCCATTTTCAATTGCCCAGCGAGATTGAAGCTGAAGGTTAGAAAGTAGCGAGTTACCCAGAGATAAACGAAACAAATAATCATCCCAAGACCATTCGATTTGGTTAAGCGGTATATCTAATCTTTGTGAAATGATACTTAGCGCTTTGTCTGGGTTGGAGTTAATCCACTCGTTAGCCATATCAAGTGCTCGAAGTAATCGAACTGGCTCATCTCCAACGAATTCGAGATATGGGGACCGTGTAATAAGGTTAAAGGAAAGCTGATATACGCCTTTTGTACCTAAGTTGGAGACTTCAGACACGGACAATAAATTGGCTTCAAATCCCATCGGCTCCCACGCAGATATTGCTTCAACACGGTAAGAAAGAAGTGCAGGCACAAGCTCATGAGGCTGTAGGTAGATTTTTTCTACTTCGATCTCCTGAGCACTATTACTGATAAGCACAGAATCAAAGTAAAACTCACTGGCGGTGCCTTTTACAATTCCAACCCGCTTACCATCTAGGTCGGCAACGCTGCGTATATTAACGGGGGTAAGCGTGAGAAGTTTGAGGTCGTTATCAGATTCAACAAAGCTCGCAAGCAGAGTGAGATCGTCTCGTTCAAAACTTTGAAACATCACGACCGATTCCGAAGCGATGGCATAATCAACACTTTGATCCAGCATCAGTTGAGTACACGCCGCTCCACTAGAGCAAGGGAAGAGTGTGGCGTCAAGCCCAAAATGCTTGAACAAGCCAAGCTGCTCAGCGATGAGAAATGGCGAAGAGGAAGGTGTTAAAGACACCCCAATTTTAATGTGAGAAGACGAGGTCTTTTTATCTACCTTCATCCCAATAATTACGCCCGCAACCACAGTGCATAGCACTAACACAGATACACCAAGCGCCAATTTTTTACTTTTGAAAACCGGCATTCTAGATACACCCAGCCCTTATAAGAAACCTAGCACATATAAATCTAGACTATGATTGTAAAAAATGGCACTGAAAGCTCATATTTACCTAAATATCAGCAATATTCCCTACCAAAACTTGCTATAGATCACAATTACTTGAGACTACCACCGATGAAACCACACACCTTTCACAGTTTAAGTGCTGAGGTTAGCTTACTTCTTCCATCATCAATTTGAGTAATTCATACGATAATGATTCACCATTTGTAATGAAATACCATCAAAGCATTCCATATATGATTACAATTGACATTAACCTGACATATCAATCCAATCATGAAACTAC
Source organism: Vibrio sp. SCP2 (assembly GCF_059295395.1). NCBI lineage: Bacteria > Pseudomonadati > Pseudomonadota > Gammaproteobacteria > Vibrionales > Vibrionaceae > Vibrio > Vibrio sp. SCP2. The sequence goes on from NZ_JCAFVV010000001.1 coordinate 405,198, forward strand.
AATGCAAGCATAAGTTGAGTATTGAAACACAATTACTCCAAATTTACCGAACTGATGAATATGATGCGTAGGAGTATACAAGTATGAAAATCATCACTCTTGCCGTTTTAACACTGTTTAATGTTGCACCTATTTCAAATGTGACAGAACAAGTTAAGCCTCAAGACGTTTCATCACTCTTTGAGGTGATTACCTTTACAACTGCTACACGCGGCATTCAAGGTTAGTTAGCTCAGGCTGGCACATGAGAGCATAGGAACCACCAATGAAACAGCTAATAAAATCAGTGTTTACCTTTAAAAATGCGACCTTAAGTCGTCGGCATTACCTTGGCCTAATGGCACTTAACCTTGTGGTTTGCCAATTGATTGTATTAGCCACTGTAAACCTTGTTACTCCAAGATCCCATATGGCTGCATTCACTTTGCTCTTGGTTCCCTATAGCGTGTGCATGATTGCTAGCTTTGCGATCGTCAGTGCAAGGTTAAAGGCCGCATTTAAAATTGGCACTGCTTCAAGCCTTGCTATTCAAGGCACAGTGTTAGTTGGCAGCGCCATTCATGCCATATTTGGTGTTGTATCTTTGTTGCTCGGCTTAGCATTGCTATTTATGCCGACCAAATCAATCTCACTTCAAGCAAATGAAGTGACCAAAACAAATAAACCACAAGAGGCATGCTAGCCGTGACCCACCTTGATGCCCACCGTTTAAAAACGGTTCGTGCTAAAGCAGAAAGGTTTTCTGGTATTTGGGGAATCCCATTAACGATCCAACAAGGAAAGAACGGACTAAAGCTAGTCGATGGATCTTTACGCGATTTATCTGGTGGCGAAATTGATGTCGTCGCTATGGATAAGTTGCTAGAAGGCATAGCTACAGGTGTGCGCTTATATCTTGATAGTAAAAGATAGTGTATTTGCTAAATATTGTTCGTCGAGGTGAAAAATGATCAGTTCAATTGTTCAATCTCTATTTCCTTCAATTTGGCTCAACCACGTGTTGGGTAGATACAATGCAAAGCTGCTTGATCGTCATTTTGGCAATGACAAGAAGCATCACCGCATCGCTCACAGCCTCAATTTTGCTAAAGCGATAAAAGCTATGGTTGAGTCGCACAACACGCGAGCGAAGGCGGTTAAGTTTGCACCTCTACAAACTCAAGGTGCTAGCGAGAATGAAAAGATACTCCTTAGCCATGCTCTAATTGGAAATAGACTGATTACTCATGGTACGGAAGATGAACAGCTAAAAGGTTATCGCTTTCTCAACATCACTATGGGTCTGATCAACAAAAAAGTTGAGGAAAACCTCAGCGACGGCTTGTTACTGCCTGACATCATTCGTTTGATCAGCGACTCGCTTAGCGTATTCAACAGCACCTGCATCGGCAAAGCTATCGCGGCGGAGAATCGATAATGAACGTATTTTCTACTGCACTAACTGGTGCAATCGTCGGATGCTGTGTTTTTTCAGTTAGCACTTCATACCTTAGCTCCTGTGCAGACTATTACCACGAGGTAAACCAGTCTATCAGCAAAAGTTATGGCGAATGTCATTCCATTAGCCAAGCCTGTTTAGAGGCGTCAGCCGAAACTGGTGACCATACCAGTTGCTTGCTCACCTCTGGCTGGCAACAGGCGAACGAGCGCTATCTATTTCAACAGCGCAAATCTGACAAAATGAAATATCAAATAGGCCGAGTGGTCGAGCTTGTCCTTTAAGCCGGACAGTAAGCTCATAAATCAAACAGATCATAAGCTTCAGAATTTAATCCATATTTGCGTCTCTCAGGTTTCATTTATGCCTTACCGATGCAGAAAACAACATTTAAGGTCGTTCCACGTCCTTTACTACTGAACAAATAGGAATCGAAATGAAAACTACAGTTAAATCTTTGCTTGTTGCTATTGTCGCTGCTTCTACTCTAGGCGGCTGCTCTATTTACAACGATGTACAAGGTGCCCGTCAATTAGTGACTTACGATGTGACTTCAAACGACTCTATCTACAACGCACCTGACGGTAACCAGTACACGGTCGCAAAACACCGTTTTAGCGATGGAAAGGTTCTGACCTGTTACAACGACTCAGGCATTTTCGGCTCTAAAGAAGAAGCACCACTTCGCGCAGCAACTAACGATTGGTTAGCTGAAAACCAGCCAGGCAAAATTGCGGGTGAGTCAAACAAGCTTGCTGGTATCGTTGATGCGAAGATCTGTTACGAATTCGTTATCGCTGAACCTCAACCGATTGGCGCTTACTTAGATGAAGAGACTGGCGAAGTGGTTATTGTAGGTGAACAAGAAACTGCACCTGCAGAGGATGAGCAACTTCAACCAATCGGCGCATACCTAGATGAAGAGACTGGTGATGTTGTTGTCGTCGGTGAAGCGAATCTAGAGCAAACTGATTCTAAATCATAATTGACACAGTTTAGCTAACTTCAAAAAGATATTGGGCTCAGAGAACATCATCTCTGAGCCTTTTTTTGTGTCATAAGAAAACTACGATTTGTGAATTACAAGGCCTTTCCTCATCAAATCAGTCGGTGTCATCCCGATTAACTTATAAATCATTCTTAAAACTCAAAAGCCATTTCCGGTTCATTTTTTGTTTGGAACATGAAAAAACAGCCCTAAACTGAAAGACCAGTGTCATAATTGTCATAACAAAGTAAAAATAACTCAAATAAGCACTCATTTACATCATTTATGGATTTTATCCATTCACATTTGATTTTGAACGGTGTATTATTATTTCCAAGGTCACAGGTGATTGATACAAATTGGATATGCACCACTTGTGAAACTCTCCAAGGAAGGTTTTTTCATTTAAATTCAATAGGTACAAACATGAAAAAACTAGCAGTCGCATCAGCAGTTCTAGCAGCACTAACTACATCAGCAGCATTCGCATCTATTTCAGTAGATGTTTACTCAGACCGCAGCCATGATACCGATCTTGCGAAACAAGGTGTTGAGCTAGGCTACTCACCAATTGAAAACCTGTCTCTAACTGCAGAAGCAACAACGAACAAAGATTTAGATCTTGGCGTTGCTTACACTTTCGACATCGCTGACAACTTCTACGTAAAACCTTCAGCTGGATATGTTGTAAAATGGGGTGATAAGAAAGAACTTGTAGGAACTATTGGCGAGGATTTTGCCGGAATGGTAGACGCTAGATTTGATTCTTTAAATATCAACACTGTAGGCCACAATAGTAACGTACTAAAAGTGGGGCTAGAGGCTGGTGCTAAGTTTGGTGATTTCTTCACTTCAGCTCGTTACCGTTATGAGCGTGATATGGATAAAACAGGCTTAGAGGCACAAGGCTTTTCTGGAAGTAAGCTAATCGAAACTCGAGATTTTACGACTCAAGGTAAAATTGGCCGTACAGATCTTCTAGTTGGTTATAACTTCGGAAATACAATTACTCTAACAGCTAAGGGGATTCATCGTTCACAACTAGATAGCAAAATCCGTGAAGGTGTTAACTTCATCAATTCAGTTGATAAAGACAACATCACTGGACTATCTGGCAACAAAAATAGCTACTGGACTAGTGAAATTAAAGCAACACTGACTAGCTACGAAGGCGTACTTCCTTACGTTCAATACTCTCGCAACTACGCAAACAAAGATGACATGATCAAGCTAGGTGCTAAGTTCGTATTCTAACCTTTGAATAGCTCGCTCTTAGCGAATCTAGTATTAAGCCCTAAAGTATTTGCTTTGGGGCTTTAACTTATAACTAGCCAATTTCTAATTTTAGGTCATGGTTTAGCTCCAAATAATATCTTCATATCATCCTTAGTCCTAAATCAAAAATGATTCCAGACTGTAAGCCAATGTCAGAAAAATGTAATTAATAGTAGATCAACAACACATATGGATTATTTATGATATTAAAACGTTCACATTTGATTACAAACACTGTATTATTCATTCCGGACTTAAAAGGTGAAACAAGATGCTTTCAGGGTTGTCACTTATGAAACAATAAAGATAGTTTTTCATAGTTAACTTGCATAGGGACGGGCATGGCACGTATTTAAAACCAGTGTTGTGCACAGCTTCTAATACCTTTAATAAATCTGGATGGATTCAATTCTGGCCTGATAACTATACCGTTATCAAGCCTAAAACAAGCAACTGCTAGAACGCCAAGGATGGCACTTTTATTCTTAGCCTAGGCGGTAAGCCTTATGTTTTTAAAGAGATGATTTATGAAATTCAGTAAGCAAGTAAAAAACACCACTTATTTTTACCTTCTTTGTATCACAGTGATTTTTTCTGCTGTCGCAAAACATACTTCAAAAGCGCATGCAGGTAGCTTCGAAGAGAATGTTCATTATGTCACTCTCGACCAACAGCCAACGAGCGAGCCACAGGTAAAGATTTTTTATACACCATTTTGTCGCCCTTGCGCAATTGTGCACACACCAATTCGTACTATGGCTGAACGTGCTGGCATCAGCTTTGTAGATGTACCGGTAGATTTCGGCCCACTAGGTAAAGACATCCAAGCAAGCATTGCTACAGCGAATCGTCAAGAGATCGGTCACGACTATGTCAACGAGCTTATCTCAAGCATTCACGTTCGCCCTAGCTCAGCCCCACGTACTCGTGATGATCTCGCAGAAATGATCGAGCGCTGCGGTGGCGATGCGACTGATTTTCGCAAGGGTTGTGAAGATGTCCGTGAAGACATCGAAAACTTCGACCAACTAACAAAACAATATTACATCAACGCAACGCCAACAATCGTTGTCAATGGCAACAAGCGCATCAACCTTGGTTCACTAAAGAGCTTACCGGAACTTGAGTTGCTGTTAATCGAGCTAAGCGGCGTTTAACCCCAACCAATTAAAATTCTATGGAGCGACTCAAAATCGGAGTCACTCCCAACAAACACTAATCGGAGAATACAAATGAAACAAGCAAGAGGTTTTACTCTTATTGAACTCGTTGTTGTTGTGGCCGTATTAGGGATTTTAGCGGCAGCTGCACTGCCGAAGTATATGGAAGTAACCAAAGAAGCACGTGTATCAACATTAAAAGCAACTCAGGGTGCCCTATTAGGTGCAGATTCTATGGTTTATGGTAAAGCATTTCTAAACGGTGACCATAAGAAAGAACTCTTTGAAACCATAGTCGAAACGCATAACAGCGAGGACAAAGAAGATGAGAAGGTTTGGGTTAACTACGGTCACATTATTAATGAAGCATCAAATTTTGCGCGCGTGCTTGATCTAAACAACGTATTCATCATCAACATCAAAAGTGATGAACTCAATTCCTTTAATACTGGCACTCAAAAACGTGAAACAGCCATTATGCTTAAAGAGCCAACAGGTCAGGATGCTGAAAGTGATCCACTGAAAGGCAATAGATGCCATATAAAAGTGTTTCAAGAGCCAGATAAAGGAAAGTACACCTTCGAATTGATTAAGAGCGGTTGTTAACCCACCGCTTGACTTAAGTATACGCTTTACTCCGAGGAAACCATGTTTACAGTTATCAGCACTAATGTACAAAACTTCTCTACTTACCAGCTTAATCAAAACCTGTTTGCACACCTAGCGACACAAAACCGCTGGATTACCCTTTAACCCCTCTTTGGCGGCATTACGCCGCCCTTTTTTTAAGTTTGGAAAGATCAAAAATGATTAAACGAATGGCAACCGCAGCATTGATGGTCGCTTCTCTGCAAGCGCAAGCGGTTAGTGTCTTGACCACCATTAAGCCGATCGAGATGATCGCCCATGAGCTCATCGTTGAGGGCGATACTACTAGCACATTGTTAACTGCCAACGCTTCACCTCACGATTATGCACTTAAACCTTCTGATCTTACCCGCCTTAAACAGAGTGATTTAGTCGTATGGTTTGGCGCAGATTTAGAAAGCTTCCTTGTTAAACCAATCAGTGGTGTTGATAATGCCTTAAAAATCCAAGACCAAGAATCAGTTGAATTACGCAAGTTTGGCAAGAAATGCGGCTGTGGTCATCATCATAGTACTTTTGATCCACATGTGTGGCTCGGTCCCCGCCAAGCGATTCAAGTCGCACGTTTAATTACCGAGCGCTTGGTACAGCTTAATCCAGAAAAAACTACTGCCTATCAGCATAACCTTGAGAAGTTTCAGTACAACTTGATGGTGACGGCATCCGCAATCAACTACGAGCTCAAGCCAATTAAGAACGATGGTTATTACGTCTTCCACGATGCTTATGGCTACTTTGAAGATTACTTCAAAACTAAGAAGCTTGGTCATTTTACCGTTGACCCAGAGCGTAAGCCTGGCGCGAAAAAGCTCAATCAGATTCGTACCACCATCAACGAAAAGAATGTTCAATGTGTGTTTACAGAGCCTCAGTTTACCCCAGCAGTTATCGAGTCTACGGTACGCGGTACAAACGCGAAAATTGGCTCTCTTGATCCATTGGGCAGCGATATTGAGGTTAAAAAAGGCAGTTACTTCTCCTTCCTTAAGTCAATCTCAGACAGCCTTACGAGCTGTTTAAAGTAACGTTAATGGCTGCAATTGCAGCCTTTTGTTTGACAATCAAACGATACAATGATGAAAAAAGCTGTCCTTTTACTGCTGATTTACTGCGCTCAAGTGGTGGCTCACCCACATTCGTGGGTAGAGATGAATACCTATATTCAAGGCAACCAACATGAGATAACTGGCCTATATATGGTGTGGGAGTTTGATGCAATGACCACCGCCTATATGCTTGATGGTGAAGATCGCTCTGACCCAAACATGCTCAAGCAGCTAGCTCACTCGATCGCAGAGAATATGTTAAGTAATCACTACTTCACCTACTTCTACCAAGGTGAAAATCCGATTAAATATCGTAAGGCGATTGACCCCGATCTCACGTTAAAGCGAGGCAAAGCCACACTGAGATTTGATTTGCCGTTAGCCAAGCCCTTACCCCTTGATAGCGACAAACTAAAACTACTAATTTTTGATCCGACTTATTATGTTGATATGAGCTGGAACAGTGCTGAAGATATCCATCTAGATGACAGTATGCAGTGCAAGATACGACTAGAAAAACCCAATCCAACACCAGAGCAGATGGCTTATGCAATGGCTCTTCCAATCGATGCCGACCCAGATGATGCACTCGGGCAACTTTTTACACAAACCGTTTATTTAGACTGCCAAACAAATGAATAAAAATAAAATTATATACGTCAGCTTAGCCCTAGCCTCTATTTATCTATTGGCCACTTATTGGCCTGTGATTATGGTTAAGGCAATTCAATGGCAACGCATCTTAAATCATGAGCTCGCGGAGCTTATTTATGATATCGAGGAAAACAAGCAAGGTGCCATGCTGTGGTTTATCAGTGTCAGCTTCTGCTACGGAATATTGCATTCACTAGGCGCTGGTCACGGCAAGGTTTTGGTTAGCTCCTACCTTATTACTAATCGTGGCACCGTTTCAAAAGCAATGTTTATTACCGTCACAACCGCCATGCTGCAAGCATGTGTAGCGATTGTCATTGTCGAGTTTATGTTAGCGATGTTCGCCGCCACCATGCGTGAAGTGCATAGTGCAATTGCATCGGCGATTCGAATCAGCTATTTCTGTGTTATTTGCCTTGGCGTGGTCCTTATGGTTAAGGCCACTTCCAAAGCACCACTTTTTGTAAACAAGCATGGCCTATATGGCATTATTGCTGCAGTTGGCTTAAGGCCATGTACTGGTGCGGTGATGATCTTGCTCTTCTCGAACATGGTTGGATTACGTGGAGTCGGTATCATTAGTGCGATTATGATGGCAATCGGCACTGCGATTACCACCAGTATTATTGCTTGCCTCGCAGTCAAAGGTAAAGACTCAATCGCAGAACTACTCCCTTCTAAGTACTCTTTTAAGGCGATCCAGTTTATAGGCGGAGCATTCGTTGCCTTGTTTGGCTATTTGCTGCTCACGACTGAACAGTACGCCACCTTTATTCAGATTTAACCCAAAATGCAATGGCAGGTATGTTACTACCTGCCTTTTTGACACTTGAGCTACGGCTTAAACACACATTAAACCACTATCAAACCAAATGGCTCAAGTAATTGAGCCTGTTGCCAATCACAGATTTTCACCCCTGTCATAGAGACTCTACGTAAGTTAAGTCCCTCTAAATCCACGTGGGTTAAGTCACATTGCTCCATGTTGAAAGTCCCCCACTGCTCTGAGCTAAACTCGCCACTGGATAAATCAGACCCCAGAAAACTTGCACCAGATAGGTTCGCCCCATTCCAACGATTCTCAAACAGTTCACATTTCTCTAGCAATGCCCTTTCGAAATTAGCATAAATCAAGTTACACCCCGTTATGAAAGCAGAACAGAAATAAGCTTTGTGGCTAATATGGTTGGCAAAGTTAGCACGTTGAAAGTTTGCGCCCTTCAAGTCGCATTTACGTAGCTCAATTCCAAAGCAGTCTGCTCCTGTAAACTGACACATGGCAAGCATACAGTTGGAAAAACTCGCGTCTTTTAAGTTGGCATGCTGAAAGCTGCAAGACTCCAAAGCCTGTGGTTCAATGAAACGGCAGTCGACAAACTTGGCTTCTCTTAAATCCGCTCGGTCAAAAGTACATTTAATAAACTGACATCGCTCAAAAAGGCTGTTTTGTAAATCTTGGTGACTAAAGTCTTCAAATTCAAAAATTACGTCGCTTGTAATCATAGTGTCTCCTTGTTGAACGCAAGACTAACACTCTAAGTTGCTGTTTTTCCACAAAAACAAACCTTTAAAAACCATCAACTTAAAACCCCTCAAAATCGCCATTTTGAGGTGTCAAACTGGCGCTCTCAGCCACTTATTTCAATTTCACCCTATGCGCTTATGCAAAAAATAATTTAAACCGACTTAGAGCCATATAGAGACTCGCGAATATTATGGAGAACCTAGTCCTTCATTAGCTACGCGTTCTGTAATAAGATCGCGGCAAATCGTTCACGGAAAAATGTTTTGCTAGAAGAGATTTACATCGCCGGCGGCTGCTTGTGGGGCGTCCAAGAATTTATGAAACACGTGCCCGGCGTATTGAGCACAGAAGCAGGGCGAGCCAACGGAACCACAAACACGACATCAAGCGAGTATGACGGCTATGCAGAATGCGTCCGCACCCAATTTGACTCCGATAAGGTTTCTGTCGAACAGTTAATGGATTACCTTTTCGAGATAATTGCCCCTTATAGTGTCAATCAGCAAGGAGAAGACGTTGGAGAAAAGTACCGCACTGGAGTCTACAGCCAAAACAACGCTCATCTGATTGCGGCTCAGAACTATATTGCCAATCGACCAGACAGCGACAAGATTGCAGTAGAGGTCAAAGTGCTGACCAATTACGTTAAAAGCGATGAAGAGCACCAAGATAGATTAACGCGCTTCCCCAATGATTACTGTCATATACCAATCAATCTACTGCACAAATATCGCCAAGAGTAACGCAAAGTAGATAGTTCACTTATTTCCCTTCTTGCTCTGTTTTGTTGTAATAAAATCAGTTACTTTGACGACTAGGATTTAGACAGTTCAGGGCAGGACATGTTTCAGCAAGTCGTAGGCATACTTTTTCCAGTTTTTGCATTGGTGGCTGTGGGTTACTCTGTTGGGCGTTGGTTAAAACCCGACTTCAAGCCGATCAATCGCATTAACATGGATGCCTTTACCCCTGCGCTAGTCTTCTCTTCATTGGTTGCTATGCCGCTAGATACACAGCAAGTGCCTTTGCTCACTGCATCCCTCGTCGCTGTGTTGCTGCCGGGTCTGGTAATGATTCCAATATGTAAAGTGTCTAAGCTGAGGTATAAAGCCTGGGCTCCACCGCATATGTTTCGTAACAGTGGAAACTTAGCGATCCCCCTTTTCACTTACACCTTTGGCGACACCGCACTCGCTTCTGCTGTGTTACTGTTTGTGGTTTCTGCTTGTCTCCACATTAGCCTTGGTTTAGCTCTACTCAGTGAAGGGAATCCGTTCAAGCAGATCATCAAAATGCCGATCTTTCTTGCCGCAAGCGCAGCGCTTATCTTCAATTTATCTGGTATTGGTGTCTGGTCTCCATTGTATGAAGCGACTGTTTTACTCGGGCAAGCGGCTGTACCAGTGATGCTGCTCTCTTTAGGGGCTCAAATGTGTAATATGAGGATGAGCGGTCTTAAGGTTGGTCTGCTTTGCACATTGCAATCACTGTTTACTGGCGCGATTGCTTTCGCGGTTATTTACTTCTTTATTCCACTACCAACGATGCAGTTACAAATGATGGTACTTTTCACCATGCTGCCACCTGCCGTGATGAACTACTTATTCGCTGAGCGCTTTCATATAGAGCCCACCAAGGTGGCTTCAATGGTCTTATTTGGCAACTTCTTTAGTATTTTAACTCTGCCCTTGTTACTCGGGTTCGCTCTTTCCCTCTGACCACTCTTCAGGGTTGGTCAGTAAGGTTTTGCCTTTAAATGTTTCTGCGCGAATATCTTGAGGATTGTAGATTGCGCAAGACTCCATAGAGAGACAACCGCAGCCAATGCAGCCCCCTAGGTCATCTTGGAGTGCTTTTAGTTGTAGAATTCTGTGCTCAAGCATCTCTTTCCATCCTGAAGCCATCCGATCCCATTGCTCTCTATTTGGTGCTTGATGCTTAGGCAACTGATCAAGAGAGTGGACAATTTCCTCTAGCGTTAAACCTACTTCCTGTGCTGCTTTAATCACTGCGATCCTTCTCAGTACGCTACGATCGTAACGCCGTTGGTTGCCTTGATTACGCCAGCTGTGAATCAAACCTTTTTGTTCGTAGAAATGCAGTGCCGATACTTTTACTCCGGCACGCTTCGCGACTTCCCCTACGCTCATTTCCATATAAGCCTCCAAATTAATTGAATAAAGTGCTTTACCTCAAGTTATCTTGAGGTTTTAGAGTAGCACCAAGTTGGCGAATATACATAAGGAAAATTCAATGAACCTACTCGCAAAAAGCAGAACCTTACCTTATCTTTCCGGACGCTTTTTTGATGGTATTTCATCTGGCTTGTTTATGATGGCCCTGCCTTGGGTCATGCTTGAATCAGAAAACATGGGCACCTTTGTCGCCCTAATCGCACTCGCCTGTACCGCAACCTCGTTTGTCCTTACCCCATTTTTCTCTACTTTGATCGACAGACACTCGCGTAAGTCACTACTGGTTTTAGTCCAATTGATTCAGTCCGCAACTGCTATGGTTGTCTTCTTTTCTTATTGGCTGTCTGACGGATCACATTGGTTACTTGCTGCAGCACAACTTGTGTTCTGGGTAACGAGCAATCTAGCTTGGACGACCAATAATGCATTTACTCAAGAAAACTACGATTTGCATGAATACGCTTCTATCTCAGGCAAGCAAGAAATTGTGATGCAAGGAACAACTCTTGGTGCTGGTGCATTGGGCGTCATATTGCTGCAAGCATGGGGCATGCTTGAATTCGCAGCTTTCGCAGCGAGCGCTTCGGGTATCGCTGCGCTTAGCTACATAGTAACGCTTTACCGTAGAAAATTACGTAGCACACACAAGGCGCCCTTTCTGGAACAGATGAAAGAAAGTAAGAGTATTTTCGCTAAGCAACCACGTTTCTATGCCTTTATCATGCTCTCTTGCCTTTCCTATCCGATACTGACCTTTTTAGGCAAGTTGGTTCCGATTTGGTTTGCAGAAAATGGGATTTCAGGTGATTGGTATGCAGGCTATAACATCACTTTTGGTTTAGGTTCACTGCTCACAGGTGTATTACTTAGCAAACTGTTGACATTAACCTCACACCAAACAACCATGCAGTATTCCATGGCGGTAGTGGCGCTTACCCTAGTCGGCATGAGTTTCTCGCAACATCCTGGCTATATCTTGCTATTTACTCTGTTTTTTGGATTCTTTAACGCATTAAATCGCATCGCACGTACCAATTGGATGCACCACACTATTGAGGTCAATCAACGTGGTCGAGTGGATGGAGGCTTAGCTATGTTCTCAACTTCGGTGCAAAGCATCAGCTATGTTGTGATTGCGGCTTTGGCTCACTACGGTACAACTCAATATGGGTTTATGCTGGCCGCCGCCGTTATGTTTGTCGCCGTCGGTGTGATGATTAGACTTAACCAAAGAAACGAACTAGAGCCATTACTGGTTTCTTAGCTTAAGTAGATTAGGCTCGTAATTTAGCGAGCCAATCTGCCGAAATTAGCCATATAGTGCCAGATTTTCTTGATATCTTGTTCGTCAAAGTTCATCTGATAAATGGCTCTAGAAAGATCTATTGGCTTTATCTTATTGTTAGTCGCTAGCTTTACAGCCAGCTCGATGAAACGCCCGCCTCTGTAACTAGGGTTGTCATTAACGTCTTGGACATCTAAAACGTATCCGCTATGCCATTCTAAAACACATGGCAGTTTGTTAGCCCATACCTCGACCTCTGTGCCCTTGAAGCTTGGGTCAAGAACCAATACTTCAACGTCTTTAGCAAGGTTCAACTCACCATGGATTTGCGCTTCAACATATCTATCGAGCTCATCTCCAGTAAACGCTTGTGCCATTTTGACTAAAGATTTAACGGAGCTGGATGTAGCGAAATTGCTAGGATGATAGTAGCTATCTGGATAGCAATAACTGATTCTTTCTAACACTTTACGATTTAATCGAAAGTAACTTGAACCAAATCGAGGGGCTGCTCCGTATTCGCTTTCAAGAAAGTTCAAAGCACCATATTTAGGCCTCTGATGTGCTTCGCAAGTATCATAAACACCACCAAATACGCGTTGCTCCCATAGCCAGCGTTCTCCACCATTAAATGCCGTTAAACCACCGTTACTCGTTTGTGTTTCGAACTGAGACTTCAAAACCCCATCATGCGCTAGTTGCTCGATCAACGGTCGTCCATCGTGGGTAAAACGATCGGGGTGAAAATTAATCGTCACGGCATAAGGACATAACGAAGTATTCTGTGAAGACTTGTCGCGTATCGCCTGAAGTGCTCTGTGATAAATATCTTGTGCCATTGTCTATTTCTATCCCAAAAAATCTAGATAACGACCACCTCGACATCGACAAAAGGATATTTACTGCTCAGCACTTGAGTGAGTTTCGTTTTTTGCTCACGCCATATTGCCTCATCGTGTTGTTGCAACTGCTGTAGCGACACACCAATCACGACTAGGTAACTTGATCCGGTTTTACTGATATTGAGCTTTTCTATCTCTTGATTAGCAAAATGATCTGTCACTAACGTCGAAATCTCTTGATGCTGCTGCTCATTTTGCAGTTTACCACCCGCAAGTTCAACAAACGCCTCGCGAATAATGCCAATCGGCTGACCTATCATCAGCAGTGCTAAAATTAAAACTAATAACGCATCGCCAATATAAAGCAGGAAATCAAATTGGCTGCCAACTTGAACGTAACCAATAACAACCAAAATAGCGCCGGTCGAAGCAGAAAGTACCCCGTCAATCAGTGAAGATTTTTGATCGACCTTTAACATCGAGCTGCTGTTAGCGATCTTCTTATTCTGAAAGTAGTAAAAAGCAGATAGCCCCCAACAAATCGCCACCATAGCAATCGCATAATAGACAATCACACCGGTTTTAATCATTGTGAGCTGAGCTCCATTTAAATAGCTAACAATTTTTGACCCGTTGCTGACGATTGCCGATATAACAACACCTAGCAGCAACAAACCTTTCATTAAGCTGTATAGTGCCTCTGTAACGTACAGGCCAAAAGGATAAGTTTCATTACGTAACGATTTTATTTGAGTAATTTTCAGCGCCACAATCGCAGTAAGAAACAAGATAAAAGACATATTGCCATCAAGCAGCAAAGCCTCTGAGCCAGATAAGTTGTAAGCTGCCCAACCTGAAAACGCCATCACCAAGTTAGCCGCTATTCCTAACTTTAATGCGCGCTTCTCTGTTTGAGCAATTTGATCTTTCATCCCAATATCCTTTTCCACTTCTACAAGCTAAGTGTGTTAAATCAAGACTGACATTCTAGTTACGACTTACCCGACTCGCAATACGCGAAACCTCGCTATAAAAGAGTGAGTTCTCTTTGAGCACAGCCAAATAGGCAATTATCCGCAGACATGTTACAAATTCTGTTAATCATTTTTGAAATAAATACAAAATATTGATTATTAGCCACCCAAATCAGAAACTTGCTCAAGAAATTTGAGATATCACGACTTGCATGGTTTTCAAAAAGAGCATATATTTTCTTGTAGTTTCATATTTGAGAAGAATACTTACCCGTTAAGGTTTCCATCGATGCAAGATAATTACCAAGACAGAATCATTGCTCTTTTGAAAGAGCGTGGAGAAAACAACGCGTCACTGGCACAAGGTATCGGCAAAGGCAAAGCAACCATCGGCCGCTACCTTTCAAAATCAAGCAACCGTACTTACCCAAGCTTAGAAGAGCTTTCTGATATTGCTCGCTTTCTTGATGTTGAACCACACTGGCTTTGCTTTGGAATTGGTGACAAGTCAACAGATAAAGAGACAATTAACCTACTGTCTGACTCGGAAGCTGCTACCGTTAATATCTATAAGCGTACAGATGTACATAAGCATCTAACTACTGCAGACGCGACACCTGTAGACACTATGCCTGTAGCAAAAGAATATGCAGATTGCTTCGGTGTGGTCTATCCAGTAACAGGATCAATGTCGAGAACATGGAGTTGCTACGCACTTATTACCAAAGAGAAAGAGTGGGCGAACGATGATATTGTTCTGGCTCGCATTGGTAGTAATCCGACTCCCGACTTTTTCACATTGGTTAAAATCGCTGACAAAGTTCACGTTTGGTATGGTGAAGATACTGATCGCAACCCGATCAACACCATTGATGAATCTGAAATTGAAGTTATTGGCGTAGTACGCTGGGGTGTTTGGGCTAGGCGCAGCTAATCCAATATCCAGATAGTAGAAGAGGCACTAATCAGTGCCTCTTTTTGTTTTATATTAGTCAAGTTTGAATCGACCCACGATTCCGGTCAATTTCTGGTTCATGTCAGAGATATTCTGAGCTTCTTCAAGAGCCTGTTGACCATTACTGTCCAACTCACCAACGATGTCATTAATCGCCGACATATTGCGGCTCAACTCCTGAGTCACGCTACTTTGCTCTTCCGCCGCTGTCGCAATCTGGGTGCTCAGGTCGTTGATGTCGGTAACAAACTCTGTCATCACATCTAGGCTCTCTGCTACTTCACCGGCACCCTCTGCGGTTTGCGCACATTTCTGCTTGGTCGAGTCCATTGAATCGACAACCGATTGGCTACCGCGCAGCAAACTCGCAAGCGCTGCCTCGATTTCTTCGGTACTGGTTTTCGTTCTGCTTGCAAGATTACGTACCTCATCAGCTACAACCGCAAAGCCTCGACCTTGTTCCCCTGCACGCGCTGCTTCAATTGCCGCATTTAGGGCTAGTAAGTTAGTTTGCTCTGCAATATCACCGATAACACCCAAAATAGTGTTGATACCATCCGTCTCTGACGCCATGTTGTTAACATTGTCTGAAGCGGTACTGACATCATCGACTAACTCCTGAACGTTGTTTTGCGCCTGTGTGACTGTATTCTTTGAGGTTGTGCTCGCCTCACTCGCTTTATGTGTAAGCTGAGCGGTATTCGCTGCATCCGTCGCCATAGATTCTGCGGTTGAGTTCATCTCTTCAATTGCAGTAACAACCTGCTCGGTTTCCTGAACATGGTTTTGAAGAATGACGCTGTTGCGTTGACTCTGGTCCTTCATTCGATCGACGTTTTCATTCAGGTGGTCAGTGACTTCTCTTATCTCTAACAGCATGTTTTGCAAGTTGGCGATAAACGCATTGACGCCTTCGGATATTTGCCCAAGATCATCATTGGTTTTCACCTCAATGCGTTGGGTTAGGTCACCATTACCTTGACTCAAACCAGCAATGGTCTCTTTCAGTACCAGTATAGGTCGGTACAACACATTCATGATTAGTAGTGCCAGAATCACACTGATCACCGTGGCAACTAGCGCAGTAGTGATGGCAGATGTCTTCGCCGAAGCGAGATCAGCAAAAACAATGTCCTTTTCTAGACCAACAACAAAATACCAACTCTTACCCGCGATGTTGATTTGATGCGAGAAAAACAATTTATCTTTATCTCCCATGAGCCCATCAAATACCGACGCATTAACGCCAAGTGATTGCTTTGCAACGTCACTAAGCCAAGGGTATTTATCTGATTTTTCGCCAGCTTTTACCTCGTCGAATGATGATGCAAGAATGGTTTTATCGTGGTTAATAATCATCGCAATCGCGCCCGGTATCTCGTTCGCATTTTTGACGATTTCGTTGAGAAAGCCGAGCTGCATATCGGCAGAGATCATGCCGCTAAATGTCTTACGAACAATGGATACCCAATAGGTGTCCCCATCACTGTCTAGGTATGGTTCAGTCATAGCCGCAGTGGTACTTTGCCTACCAAGCTGATACCAACTTCGCGTTGTAACATCACCATCGTATTTATGGTTCGGCCAAGTTTTTGCGGTTTGGTTCCAATACGCATCACCATTGGTAAACCCAACAACCGAACTATTCAGATTCATCCCGCCTGCAATCAGGTGGGTCAATTGAATGAAATCTTGTTCTGTTCCCGTAATAGGCTCACTTTCGAACTGTTTGCCAAGCTTATCTAAACCTGCCACTTTCTCATTGAGTTTACTGGCGATTTGCTCTGCCTGACTCTCTACATACTCTTGGTTGCTGTTGGTAATAAGTTCTACCAACGTTTCTTTCTGATCAATATAAGCAACATAGCTAGACACAGAGACCGAAAAAACAACCAGAGCAATAATGGAGATAAGAAGTAGTTTTCTAAACCCTAAATTCCTCATTACAAACAACCCTTTTTTAGTCAATTAGTTATTAAGCGACTTGAAGTACGTCAACTTTAGTTAATTATTAAAATTATTATTAAAGTGTGGCTGTTATATGACAAAAATCCAGATTTGAAATGCAATAATCACATTAATGATAGATAAATCATTAATGTGATTAATATCAGTAAGTAAAATGTGATTTAGCTTGTTGATGTCCCAAAAGTGGGACGACTAACGTTAGGAATAAATAGTGTCAGACCAGCGCGCTAGTCCAGCGGTGACCGAACCAAAGTAATTACCACTCACGATTGGCGTGGTCGGCAGTATCGCGCTCACCGCCCCTCTTAAAATTGGTGAGCGTGCAGAGCCCCCTGTCATATAAACGACATCTGGCTCAATCCCACTCTGGTTTATTGCTTCTTTAACTAGTGCTTTAATCTTCTCTGTCGGGACTGAAATAGCCTCTTCCATATCCGATTTTAAAACAGGGATTGAAACCAACTCATTGAGCAATTGAATTTTCGCTTGGTAGCTGTCGTCTTCGCCCAAAGCAATTTTGGTTTGCTCTGCCTCTCGGATGACGGCATAACCCAGTGTGCCCTGATATAGTTCGAATAGTCGGCGCAATTTATCCGGGGTCTGCGCTTCTTTAATTAGCAGTTGCAGCTGTTTGCGATTGTCGTGACCATAGAACTTACGCTGCGCTTGAACATCATTAATAGCAATGGGATTCCAAAACTGGGTTGTCGGTACTTCTAACCCTGCTAGATTTTGCGTTCCCATACCAAACTCAGGCATAAACTGCTTAAACGCGGTAAAAATATCAAGATCGTTACCACCCACCATTTGACCTGAGTGGGCTAACAGCGAGTCTCTACGTTCGCGTTTGCCCGCCCATGTTGGCCCCATGCGTAAAAAAGAGCAGTCTGTGGTACCACCACCAATATCCACGACCAAGACATTTTTGTCCTGATCCAATGATGCTTCATAATCCAACCCGGCGGCAACGGGTTCAAACTGAAATTCGACGTCTTTGAATCCCGCCCTTAGAGCGGCGCGACGCAAGATGCCTTCGGCTTGAATGTTAGACTCTTCTCCACCTCGACCAAGAAAGTTCACCGGGCGACCGATCACGGTTTGAGTCACCTCTTGTTCTAGAGCCGCCTCTGTTCGTTGGCGAATGTTCGCCATCATGGCACACACCAGATCCTCAAAAAATGACAACTGCATATCGCGCAGCCCCATTGCACCTAAAAACGATTTAGGCGATTTAACGTAGTAAACGTCTTGAGGATCTTCTAAATAGAGGTTGAGCGCTTCATGACCAAACTTAACATCATCACTACGAACATCGAGGCCTTCTTCGGCATTGAGTTTAATCGCACGACGAAGCATCTGTTCTCCCGCTGCATCAGAGGGCTTAATTCCTAGGATTCTAAATAGGTATTCCGACACCACTTCTGACGTTGGAGCACAAAGGGTCGAAGGAATATAGTAATCTTCTCCCACCAAAGGAATCTGTTTCACCTGTCCATCGACTAGCGTTGCGACTGAGCAATTCGCGGTTCCATAATCAAATCCAATAGACATAGTGGCAGCACCTCTTCACTGTAACGAAATCTGATACCAATCGGCATAAAATAGGTGATCAGATATTTATTCTGCTTGGTATTAAGCCTTATTTTGGCGAGCCAGATAGTAGAACCTACACTGGTAGACAGGTCAATAGCGATAAAGGCTTCTTTTTTAAATACCTAAATTCATTTAGAGTGATTGAAGAATAAATGAGCGAAGGAATCGTGGTCGGTGAATTTAAGACAGCTTGAAGTGTTTTATGCAGTAATGAAGACTGGCACCGTTTCAGGTGCGGCAAAACAGCTTTTTGTTTCCCAGCCCAATGTTACCCGCGTTTTGTCTCACACCGAACAGCAATTAGGTTTCGCGCTATTTGAGCGTGTTAAAGGGCGTTTAATCCCAACTAGAGAAGCTAATTTTCTGTTACCTGAAGCTGAAAAGGTTTATCAACAACTTGGACAGTTTAGAAACCTGACTAACAAGATAAAAGCAGGAGAAAAACACCTGACAATTGGCGCTCCGCCTATTCTTGCGACCATCTTACTTGCCCCCATCGTAGATAAAATTTGCCGCGAAACCGATTATACCGTTGAAATTTCTACCGGTAACCGAGACGAGTTATGTGATGCTTTGATCAAAAATGAGGTGGATCTGGCGATTGGTTTTGGTGACGAAACGCCACCAGCAATAGTGAGAAGCGAACTGCTAGACCAAGAGATGACGGTATTAACGCCGCTGAAGAGTACTACTCAAGCTAGCTATTCACTTTCAGAACTTATAGAGAATGAATACCCCTTAGTTGGGCTAGATACTCGCGATCCATTAGGGTTGCGACTTCACCAAGCTATTCATGCGGTAGACGCCAGCTATCACTCTAAAATCTCAGTAAGAAGCTACAGCGCAGCTGCAGAACTTGTCACGTATGGAAACTGTAACGCGGTCGTGGACCCATGGACAGCGCAGCATTATCAGAACAAGGTGCAAACCGCTCAACTCGAACCTGCCATTAGAGTCTCCGTTTCTCTACTTCATGCAGAGCACTACCCATTATCGATCGCGGCCAAGTGGTTTGTCGAACAGCTTTACTCCAGCCTATAACCTAACGTTATACCCAACAAAAAAATAAGCATTCGAAACTGACTCTACGCCTAGTTACAGTCTTGTTATTGCAAACAATCAATAACAGGGATGCTTATGTCAATTGCTCAACCTTACCTTCTCTTTCTTGGCGATGTCACTGATCCAATCGCAGCCAAAACAGCCCGTGGCATTGCCTTGTGGCGCCCAGAAACCTGTAAAGGGCAACTGAGGCTGAGCGAAGAAGCCGTATCATTAGATTTACCAGAGTTATCGTTGCAACAAGCAAAAGAGCAAGGCGTCAAAACCCTTGTCATAGGCACCGCTAATGCAGGTGGCGTTATACCTGAGAGCTGGAAAAACACGTTAATTCAAGCAGCTGAAATGGGCTTCAATATTGCGTCTGGAATGCATAGCCGCCTATCCGATATTCCTCAGTTAAAATTGCTTGAAGAACAAGGCAAATGCCAGCTTCACGATGTACGCCACTTTGACGAATCACTTGCAGTCGGGAGTGGTAAAAAACGTCTAGGTAAGCGCCTTTTAACCGTGGGCACCGATTGCTCTGTTGGCAAAATGTTTACTGCCCTCGCACTTGAAAGTGCTCTCAATAAGCACTCCGTAGATGCGCGATTTAAGGCCACTGGGCAAACGGGCATTTTGATTGAAGGCTCAGGCATTTCAGTCGATGCCGTAGTAGCAGATTTTATTTCTGGTGCAGTAGAAGCGATTAGCCCTGACTTTACAGACCACGAGTGGGATATTATCGAAGGCCAAGGCTCACTATTTAATCCTTCTTTTGCAGGCGTCAGTTTGGGGTTACTTCATGGCGCTCAGGCCGACGCTTTGGTGCTTTGTCACGAAATCGGTCGCCCGCATATTCGTCATTTACCTCATTGCCCTGTCCCTTCAATCGAGGAGACACTATCAGCTAACTTAGCCGCTGCTAAGCTCACCAATCCCAATGTTCAGATTGTCGGCATAAGCTTAAACACCTCTGCAATCAGTGAAGAGGAAGCGCGCGCTTTATGCGCCGATTGGCAAGAGCAATTCAATTTACCTGTGACAGACCCTGTACGCTTTGGTATTGATTCTATTGCACACCATATTGCCCAGCTTTAAAGGTGAGTAAGATGCACATTGAAGCCCAAGCTCACTCAATTAAGCTTGCCACACCGTTTGTTATTTCTCGTGGTGCCCGGACTCACTGTAATGTCGTTCGAGTGACGATTAGTTTGGGCAATTGGCAAGGCGTCGGTGAATGTACTCCTTACCCACGTTATGAGGAAAGTGTTGAATCCGTACTAGAACAAATCGAAACTTGGCAAGTGAATTTAAAGCACTTAACTCCAGTACAAGCCAAGCTGCAATTGCAAAACTTTCCTGCTGGTGCAGCACGTAATGCCTTGGACTGCGCATTGTGGGCGTTAATTTGCGATATGGATGAACTCGACTTTCCCGCACCTTACTTCGACGTTAACCCCAATATAGAAACGGCAATGACGGTATCTATAGGCAGTGCAGAAGTCATGGGAGAACAAGCGCGCCAATATGCCCAACAAGGGGCGACCTTACTCAAGGTTAAACTTGATGAGTCAGACATAGAACATAGGGTTGCAGCTGTAAGGCAAGCCGCGCCAAATTGCAAAATCATTCTTGATGCCAATGAAGCTTGGCACGATATGGAATTAGAGTCGCTGTTTCAGCGTCTCGCTCACTATGATATCGCGATGATTGAACAACCTGTTCCTGCTGGTCAGGATGAGTTATTGCAAGGCATTGCTCATCCCATACCGCTATGTGCTGATGAGAGCTGTCATACCAAACAAGACCTATCTTCACTAAAAGACTGCTATGAGATGATCAACATCAAGCTAGATAAAACTGGCGGGCTCACCGAAGCGTTTGCACTTGAAGCTCAAGCGCGCTCGCTTGGGTTTGGTATCATGGTTGGCTGCATGTTAGGCACTTCCATTGCCATGAAAGCGGCTTTGCCAATCGCGACGCGTGCAGAAATCGTCGATCTAGATGGCCCTGTTTTACTAGGTCAAGATGTGGAAAATGGATTGAGATACAGTGAAGGCAAATTGCATTTATTGTAAACAACAAAAAGGCAGCCATTTAGGCTGCCTTGGTTATTCTACTTACTGTTACACATCGAGTGACATGCCTATTTGACTGAGCTTGGTTTTGAATTCATCAACGCTTGATGCTTCGTAGGTGGGTGAGCCGTTAAAGTATCTTGGTTTTTCAGGAAGCATCGCGTTCTTTAGCGCTTTTTCTTGGTCAATATCATCATGATATACGGTGACGCGATTAGGGATGTCCTGTTGGAATTTCGCCATTGTGTTCTCCTTTCCTCTGACGTTTTACTCAAATAAAGCTTAGGAAATCTCCTCCAAGTGTCAAAGTGAACTTTCGTACCAGAAAACACTATAAGACTCTTGGTTAGCATCTGATATTAAAGAGAAACTAATCAGTATGGCTAACAATAAAAGGCTCGCACAATTAGTGAATCTGTGAGCCTATACCAATTTTTACGTAAATTTATTAACTTATTTAACTGAAGTAAATGCAGGAATAATATAGTCCTCCATTATTTCTTGATACGGTGTCGGTCCATTCATTTGCCACGCCGTTCGCGCCACGACTAAGTTGAGTTCATCCACCACAGCGACTATCTGTCCACCATATCCCAAGCCATAAGCAACAGAGTAAGTTTTCCCATCTACTTCAGCATCACTTAACCACCAGTAATATCCGTAGCTAACGCCCCTATCACGGGTTTTTAAATACTTTTGTGTCGAGCGTTTAATCCAACCTTCAGGCAAAATTCGTTCGCCTTGCCACACTCCGTCTTGTGCGACCAGTTGACCGACCTTTAGCATGTCTCGTGGTCGCATATAACCACCACCAGCAGCATTACTCACACCACCAGCCTGCATTGACATGTAAGCGTTTTGAAAACAAAGCATATTAAGAGGGCTAGAGCGCCAATAGTCTGCGAAGTTTTTCTTTCCGCTCTGTTGGGCGACAATTTCTCCAACAATAGTCACTAGACCACCGTTGTACTGGAACATGCTGCCAGGTTGTACGGCAAGCTCACGATCTAAAATAAACTCGACAGGATCGTTTTTTGCCATTTCAATTGAGCGAACATTATTTGGATTGCCATAAGGGATACTCCACTCATCCCAGTTGAGGCCAGCGCCCATTGACAAGAAATGATGTAATGTCAGCTCGGATTTATCCTGTTGAAGAAACTTGGCATAAGCAGGCATGAGGTCTGCTATTTTTGTTTGATAGCCTTCGACCAGCTCTTGTTTTATCGCAGAGCCAGCTGCGAGGGAAGTTAAGCTTTTACTGATCGATTGTATCGTATGAGGAAAGTCTGCTTGCCAACCCCCAAAGTACTTTTCAATGACTAATTTACCATCCTTAGCGACCAGTAGACTGTCTGTATTCGCATAGAGGGAATCTGATTGTTGGCTTAGTTCAACAAGCGATTTTATTACGCTTTGGTCATAGCGGATATTACTGTCAGTTTGCCACTCTTGATTTTCACAGCTGGTTTCGTTACTCAAGTTACTCCACCAGTAGTCGTCAAATAACATAGGAACGTTGAGCTCATGACTATTGACATCGGCACGTCCAAACAAGCTTTTAAATTCGCTGTATTGGAATCTTCCGGATTGGTACACCCCGTCTTTTTGGTGATAGAAAGAGCCTGATAAAGGAACATTTGGGTCTAGCGCATTAAACTCCCCTTTATCGTTGACCTCTATTGGGACAACGCCCCATGCGCTGTAAAGGTATTGGTTGCCGTTTTGTTCATAAAAGAACATATTTTGCGCTTCAGCTTTTCCCGCTTCATACATTCCATGATGTGCTGTGAGCGTTTCTGCTTGCACATGGGATAAGAGTAAAGCCGTACAAGTAACCACAGAAAAGGCTTTGTGAATCCGCCATCGTTTAGCTGTTATCATCATCCTGACTCCTGATTAGTTTTCTCATTCCCATTCTAAATAATTCTATTTTAATACAACCATTTACTAAGCAAATATGCGAGACCAAACGCGATAAATCTTATCAATGCCAAACTTTATATTGGTGGAAGGTTGCTAGAATTCAGGCGAAATTGTTTAACTAAAATCACACTTTCTTTTTCTACGCCCCCTATAGTTTAAAAAGGGATGAGTTGGCTCTCCCCCGCTTGTTTTAGCCTTTGACAAAACAACAATTGGCTACCCTACACAATGAAAAAACACAATATTTATCAAGTCTTCACTCGGCTATTTGGCAATACCCATCGAACCAATATTCCTTGGGGAACCGTTGAACAAAATGGCGTCGGGAAATTCAGCGATTTTACTGATAAGGCGCTGGTCGAGATTAAAAAGCTTGGCATCACACATGTCTGGTATACGGGGGTTCCCCATCATGCTGTTATTGGTGACTACAGTGAGGTAGGTATCAGCAATGACCACCCAAGCGTGGTCAAAGGGCGTGCAGGGTCACCTTACGCGGTAAAAGATTACTACTCGGTCAATCCCGATTTAGCCGACAACCCTAGCGAGCGCAACCAAGAGTTTGCAGCGCTGATTGAAAGAACGCATAACGCGGGCATGAAGGTCATCATCGACATCGTACCCAACCATGTTGCGCGCGTTTACAAGGGGCTGAACAACCCCAAAGGCGTCAGCGACTTTGGTGCCCATGATAACACTAGCCTTGCTTACGCCAAAGATAACAACTTCTACTATATCCCCAATCAAGCGTTTGAGTTGCCTGATACTCTACTTGAGGAGCCGCCACTTGGTGGTGAAAAACATCCAGATCTTGTCGATCCGTATTATGAGTTTCCCGCAAAGTGGACAGGCAATGGTTCGCGCCTTGCTAAACCTAATCATGATGATTGGTATGAAACGGTCAAAGTTAACTATGGGGTAAAACCCGACGGCAGCAAAGACTTTGCAACACTACCTGAAGACTATCGCTTTAAATCAGCTAACGAACACCTAGAGTTTTGGTCAGACAAGCAAGTGCCCGACTCTTGGATTAAGTTCCGCGATATCGCACTGTATTGGCTTGAACAAGGCGTCGATGGTTTCCGTTACGATATGGCAGAAATGGTGCCTGTCGAGTTTTGGAGTTTTATGAACTCGTCGATTAAACACGTTAATCCAGATGCTTTCCTCATGGCGGAGGTCTATCAACCGGACTTATATCGCGACTATATTCAGCTGGGCAAGATGGACTATTTATACGACAAAGTCGATCTTTATGATTCACTCAAAGAGGTGATTCAGGACAAGGGCTCGACCAAAGAGATTGGACGCATACAGCATGAGCTGCGCGATATAGAGCACCATATGCTCCACTTCCTTGATAACCACGACGAACAGCGCGTGGCTTCGCCTGAGTTTGCAGGCAGTGGCGAGAAAGGCAAGCCTGCCATGTTGGTATCGGCGTGTTTATCTACCTCACCGACCATGATTTATTTTGGTCAAGAGGTTGGTGAAGCGGGCGCTGAAATGGCAGGGTTTGGTCAACCATCACGAACTTCAATTTTTGACTATATTGGTGTCCCTGCCCACCAGCGCTGGATGAATGAAGGACGTTTTGATAGCGGCCTTCTTTCACCATCAGAACTCGAACTAAGAAACTTCTACAGCACACTGCTTAACCTAACGTTGAACCATTCAGCCCTATGTGGCGAGTACCATGACTTATACGCCGCCAATTTTGATAACTTCGCGGATATGCAGGATAAACTGTATGCGTTTGCTCGTTCCGACGATGAACAAGCCATCATCATCGCCACTAACTTTAGTGACAAGCAGTCGAAGCAACTCAAGCTAATTATCCCAAATAACCTTGTGGAGCTGTGGCAATTAAGTGATGGGCAATACCCTCTCGTTGATAAACTCAATCAGCAAACGTATCGCCTCAAGGTCGACGAAAGCTGCGCAAGGATCGAATTAGATCTTGCTCCATTGGCAACCCATTTCCTATGTTTAGATAATCTCAACCAGTTGAGAGGTTAAGATGAAGTCACTACCATTTATCTATCATGGACAATCTGTTGACTGGCTAACACGCGAAGACAATAAACTCAATGTCACCTTAGCCACCGAGAAAGCCGTCAACTTTACCAAAGTCTTGCTGCGCCATGAGCCAGATAATGAAGAATACTTGGTCGAGATGACGTTAAGCAAAACCACTGAACACTTAACGTACTGGCAAGCGAGTTTCCCTCTCAACAATGACCGAGATGTCTCGCACTACACTTTCAAGCTTTTGACTGAGTGCGGGCAATACTGGCTTGATGCCAAAGGAGTCTCAAAGCGAGTTTCACCAAAAGAGACTCACTTTAAATACAATGCACACCACCAACCGCCGAACTGGGTGCAAGAGCAGGTTTTCTATCAGATCTTCCCTGACCGTTTTTGCAATGGCAAACCTGAAATCAGCGTTAAAGAGGGAGAATACGTAGTCTCCGGCGGGACAAAATCGGTCGTGACTAAGCAATGGGGTGAACCCGTAGATACCGAAGGCGGAAACGCGGGTTGCGAGTTCTACGGCGGGGACTTATACGGCGTTGAAGATAAACTCGACTATTTGCAAAACCTTGGGGTAACTGCGCTCTACTTAAACCCAATTTTCACTGCGCCAAGTAACCACAAGTACGATACCTCTGATTACCTGCAAGTTGACCCCCATTTAGGCAGCAATGAGCACTTTGCCAGCCTTTGCCAGCAACTGCGTGATAGAGAGATGAAAATCATGCTCGATGCGGTGTTTAACCATACGTCAACAGAGCATCCGTGGTTTAATTTACAAGGGTTACAGGATAGCCTTGGTGCCTATCAATCACCGGATTCTCCGTATCGGGATTACTATTTCTTTAATGGTGATAGCCAAGACTACGTCGGCTGGAAGGGAATTCCATCACTCCCTGTACTGAACTTTGAAAACCAGCAGGTGAAAGACTATATCTACGCCAGCGATGAAGCGGTCATCAAACACTGGTTGAGGCCGCCATATCAAATCGATGCGTGGCGCTTTGATGTGATTCATATGCTTGGTGAAGGCGAAGGCGCGACAAATAATGCCCACTATGTCAAAGCATTCAGAGATTCAGCGAAGCAAGTGAATCCAAATTGTTATGTACTCGGAGAGCACTTCTTTGAAGCGACACAGTGGTTGCAGGGCGATCAAGAAGATGGCGCGATGAACTACTACGGCTTTGCCCATCCTGTAAGAGCTTTATTAGCCAAACTCGATATTGCCTTTGACCCTATCGATATCAGTATCGGGGAGTTTATCGATTGGCAAGCAGAAGCAAGAGCTAAACTGCCATGGCAAAACCAACTAGCCCAGTTAAACCAGCTAGATAGCCATGACACGGCGCGCTTCCTTGAACTCGTTAAACATGACCCTCGCCTATTTAAGCTGGCAAGTGTGTTGCTGTTTAGTTACGTTGGTACGCCATGCGTCTACTATGGCACAGAACTCGGTATGGTGGGGAGCCATGACCCTGACAATCGCCGCACAATGCCTTGGGAACAGATGGATAACTCCGAGTATCTTGACTGGTTTAAGAAGTTGATTGCTCTAAGAAAAACGAACTCTGCCCTACAGAAAGGTGACTATATTCCCGTCCATCACGATGATGACTGTTTTGTTTTTGCACGTAAACTAGACGGCAATACCATGCTCTGTGCCTTCAACTTATGCGAGAAAACAGTCCACCGCCAACTGCCAGTCTGGCGAGCTGATATACACTCATGTACTTTCAATGGACAACTCTGTGGTGAGGTATCTTACGCCTCTAACGGCCTATTGAACCTTTCAATGCCACCTCGCTCAGCACTGCTGCTGTTAAAAGAGGAGTCCTAGGGTCTGTTGACCTTAACTTCACACTATGAAGGATAAAACCAGCGGCGCATTTTCTTTGATGCGCCGTTTTCTTTGAACACAAGCACATCTTTAACGTCTGATATAGTTTTTTCCTATACATTGCTTTCGATAATCTATTTTCTCATTAGCTGGAGGAGAGGTAGCCTTATCTTAAAGTTAATGACATGGATTGATATTGATGAACAAGTTCCTGAAACCTCTTTCTATTTGTACTCTGGCAGTATTGGCTTCAAGCCCTGTTATGGCGATGACCGAAGGTGAAATCACGATTTGGATCAACGGTGATAAAAGCTACGAAGGTTTAGCTGAAATTGGTAGACAGTTTGAAGAAGATACTGGGGTCAAAGTCATTGTTCAGCACCCTGAATCTTTAGAAGAACGATTTGAAAAAGTCGCCGCGAAAGGAATGGGGCCAGATATTATTATTTGGGCACATGACCGATTCGGTGGCTATGCAGAGGCTGGCCTTCTAAAGGAGCTCAATCCTAGCCAAGAATTTAAAAACAAACTCATCGATTTCAGTTGGGATGCGGTCACGGTTAACGGCAAGATTATGGGTTACCCAATCGCCATTGAGACACCTTCGCTTATCTACAACAAAGACTTATTGCCCGAGCCGCCAAAAACATGGGAAGAGCTCGCCGCTATTCACAAAAACATGGCAGAGCAAGGTAAACAAGCCATTATGTGGGACGTAAAGAACGCCTACTTTACTTGGCCAATGATTTCGTCGGGCGGCGCCTACGCATTTGAAAAGGTCGATGGCGGCTATAATGGCTCAAAGACCGGCGTGAATAATGAAGCGGGTATTAAGGGACTTCAGTTTCTTGTCGACATGGTGAACCAAGGCGTCGTCAATCCCGATATGGATTACTCAGTGTCCGAAGCTGCCTTTAGCAAAGGTGAAGTTGCCATGACAATTAATGGCCCTTGGTCTTGGGGCAACCTAGATAAAATGGGGCTGAACTATGGCGTGGCCGAGCTTCCAACCCTAAATGGCGGTAAGGGTAATCCGTTTGTCGGCGTCCTCAGTGCAGGTATTAATGCTGGGAGCCCAAATGAAGATTTAGCCGTCGAACTATTAGAAAACTACTTGTTCGTTGATGACGCGTTAAAAATCATGAATGACGACAAACCGCTTGGTGCCGTCACACTAAAAAGCTTCCAGAAAATCCTAGAAAGCGATGAGCGAATCAAGGCAACAATGACCAATGCTGAAAATGGCGAGATCATGCCTAACATTCCGCAGATGACTGCTTACTGGTTTGCCGAAGGAGCAGCTATTGATAACGCAATGCAAGGAAAACAAACGGTAAAACAAGCCCTTGATACGGCAGCGAAACAGATCATTAAATAATATCGACTTACTTTCTTCTTTTAACTTGTTCAGTCCTTTTGCCGAGAGTTTAACTCTCGGCTTTTTTTATAATCAGATCAATTAAGGCTTGGGTTGGTTTGGTAAAGTCACCTACCTTAGTGTAAATCCCTACCTGACCAAGCTGCTCTTTGTTTAGCCATAACAGGGCTAAACCTTGGTTAACAAAATACGTCTCCATTTCAGAGGTATAAGGCATAATCGCATTACTCATTTTAACCATATCAATACTGGCTGAGAGCGAATCTAGCTCATACGTAACTTGGGTATTTTGCGCAGCAACGGTGAACAGTTCCGCCCCCTCTTCTGTAAGTACATCGCCATGGCGAGCATGGTCAGGCGTAACCTTAACCAGCGGATAGTCTTTGGTTTTATCAGCAATATTGGCTTCGCCTCTTAAAGGGTGCTCCGGTCGAACGTACCAAGCTTCACGTTCCTGAAAGAGCGGAATAAAACGAACACGATGACGTGTGTTAATACCGATAATTTCATGACCAACAAACAGGTCAATATCGTCGTTGATCAGGTGATGGAGCATCGACAAGCCATTACCAAATTCGATGTGCATTGAACTGTTAGGAAATTTCTTTGTGAATTGCTGAACCGCTTCCGCGCCAAAGCATTGCCACCAAGCTTCCCCAATACCCAGTTTAACCTTACCACCGCTTCTGAGCTTCATATCCGACATTTGATGCATCATCTGGGTGTGCTTTTCTTGCACCTCCTGAACATAGCGAAAGTACACCCAACCATATTCTGTAAGCTCGACACCTTTTGACCTTCTGACGAACAAGTCGGCTCCCAGCTGCTCTTCTAACTTTTTAATTGCTGTCGTCAAGGAAGGCTGACTAATAAAGAGCTTATCAGCAGCGGCTTTTATGCTGCCCTGCCGCGCAACTTCATAGAAATAACGATATTGCTTATCCATACTTTCACGCATCCGTTTTCTGAAGGCTAAAGCCTAGCGTGTGGTATTGATTTTTTCTATAGGGCAATTCAAACAATCAATTATTTTTACCTGTATTAGTTCGCTATAGTCTGATCAGTTAATCAGTTCAGTTAGGGCTTAGAAAATGGAAAAACGTTGGTGGCATGACAGTGTGGTCTATCAGATCTATCCGCGCAGCTTTTGTGATTCAAACAACGATGGTATTGGTGACCTTCAAGGCATCATCAGCAAACTCGACTATCTAGATAAACTCGGGATTGACGTTATTTGGCTCTCTCCTGTTTATCAGTCACCGATGGACGACAACGGCTACGATATTTCAGATTATCAAGCTATCGCACCTGAGTTTGGATCCATGGAAGATATGCGCGAGCTGATTGCACAAGCTAAACAACGCGGTATTCGCATCGTCATGGATTTAGTGGTCAACCATACCTCTGATGAACACCCTTGGTTTGTTGAAGCAAAGCAAAACCCTAACAGCGAATATCGGGAGTTCTACATTTGGCGCGACGCCAATCCAGACGGCACTCCACCAAGCCAGATAGACTCTATTTTTGGTGGCAGCGCGTGGCAGTGGGATGAAGAGAATCAGCAGTACTATTTCCATCTATTTTCAAAACGCCAACCTGACTTAAACTGGGAAAACCCAAACGTCCACGACAAAGTGTTCGAGATGATGAACTGGTGGATCGAGCAAGGGATTGGTGGTTTCCGATTAGATGTGATCGACCTTATTGGTAAAGAGATCGATAAAGGCATCACAGGCAACGGTGACCGCCTGCATCCATTACTGCAGAAAATGAACCAAGCAACGTTTGGTAACAAAGACTTACTCACGGTAGGCGAAACGTGGGGTGCAACACCAGAGATTGCTAAACTGTATAGCGATCCTGCAAGGCATGAGCTTTCTATGGTGTTTCAGTTTGAACACATCACACTGACTTGGCAAAACGGTGATAAATGGCGCCCTATTCCACTCGATTTAAACGAGTTTAAGCGTGTGCTAACAAAATGGCAGGTTGAGCTAAAAAGCCAAGGTTGGAACTCACTATTTTGGAACAACCACGATCTCCCGCGTGTCGTCTCGAAATATGGCTGTGACAAGCAATATCGAGTTGAATCTGCCAAGATGCTCGCCACGACTTTGCACTTTATGAAAGGCACGCCTTACATCTATCAAGGCGAAGAGATTGGCATGACCAACGTTGCGTTTGAAAACATTGAACAATACAAAGATATCGAAACCGTCAATTTCTATAAGGTGAAGACAGAATCGGGAGTGAGTCATGAACACATGATGACAGCCATCCATGAAAATGGCCGCGATAATGCGCGTACGCCAATGCAATGGAATGATGACCATCATGCAGGCTTTACCAATGGTACTCCGTGGATAGAGGTCAACCCAAACTACACAGAAATCAATGTCGCTAGAGCACTTGCCGACAAAGACTCAATCTTCTATCACTATCAGCAACTTATCTCGCTGCGTAAAGCACACCCAGTGATTGTCTATGGCGATTTCATCCCGCTACTGGAAGATCACCCACAACTGTTCGCCTATGAGCGCAAGGGGCTTGCGGAACACATAGTGGTATTTAATAACTTCAGTGCTGAATCCATCAGTGTTGAACTACCCGACTACTTGGTTGGTCAGCAGGTCAAGACCTTAATCAGCAACGGTCACTCAATCGATTCGCTTAGCAATGAAATAAACCTTAAGCCATTCGAATCTATCGCAGTTAAACTCTAATTGAATCGATCCTTAACCAAAAACACCGGGCATTAACCCGGTGTTTCTTTGTTGGCATCGCAAGCCTAAATCAATTGTTCAATCTGGCTAATAGTGGTTTGTGCTGATTGGTAATCCACTTGAAGTTCGACAAGTCCTTCAGCCGTTTGCACAAACAATGATGGGAAACTATTCCCCCCTATGCTACGAGCAAAATCCAACTCGCGCATGAACTCCTCGTTCAAGGTGACCGAGCCAAAGTCGGACTCAAATCGTTCTAAATCTAAACCAATGCTGTCAGCAAGATCGATAAGCACATCGCTGTCACTCGGGTTTCTCGCCTCAAGGTAATACGCAGTTTGAATTGCGGTCAGCATTTGTTTCTCTGCGCTTTGCTTACGCGCAGCTAACACCGCTCTGCAGGCAGGGTAAGTAGAACGTCTCGGGGTATTTTTGTTCCAGAAATCATAATTAAACTGGGTACCAAGAAAGTCTTCGATTCTTTTCCAGTACGACGCTATTTGCTGTTGCATCTCTTTCGGCATGGGTTGGTCAGAATCTGGCGCTAAGCCGCCAACCACATATTGAATATCAATTTTGCCCTCTAGTATCTGACAAATCTGCTGCCAGACTGGCTTGTACCCCCAACACCATGAACACATAGGGTCATAAACATAGTAAAGTTTATTGTCAGCCATTTACATCGCTCCAGCATATTATTGATAGCTTTAAGCATAACTGCTGAGAATCAAATTGCACTACAAGACATTAAGTAATTCTATAACCGGATCACTTAGTAAATTGGCTTTGCATTGCACGGCTAACTGGGAGCTTAGCATCACCAATTACGACGACCATTTTCCCAGTAATAACTTTCTTCACTTTCTCGACGGCGGAGACATTGACTATGGTTGAACGATGTATCTGCCAAAAGTTGTCTGGGTCAAGCTGTTGTATCAACTCTTTTAACGAGGTTCTAAGCAGGTACTCGACCGTTTTACCTTCTTCTTGTGTGAACACCGAAACATACTTATCTTCCGCCTTGAAATAGAGCACATCTGAAATGGAGATGAGGTGAATATCTTCCCCTTTGCTTGCCCTTACCCAATTTAGATAGCTTGGCGCTGATTGATGACCAAGCTGTTGAATTTGTGCAAGTAGCGCCGCCATATCTGGCGGAGTAGGTGTAGTTACGCTCTCAATTCGCTGCTTTATCTTCACAACACATTGCTCTAGGCGCTGCTCGGATAACGGCTTTAGCAAGTAATCAAGAGCATTGGCTTCAAACGCCTGTAGCGCGTACTCATCGTAGGCAGTAATAAACACGACTTGAGTTGGGCAATCCATCTTAGTGAGAGCTTTTGCTGCAGCCATGCCATCCAGTTGAGGCATTTTGATATCAAGGAATACAAGATCTGGCTCGAATTGTTCAATCATTTCCAGCGCTTCTTGACCGTTTTTAGCCTGCCCGACAATTTCTAATTGAGGCCAAACATCAGCCAGCATTTTGTTAAGGTGATGTCTCAACAATGGTTCATCATCGGCGATGACTGCGCTAACTTCCTTGATTGTCATTAAATCCTTCCTATTACGAGTTCAATTGATTGAACGGAATTTGAATCACGGCCAACACACCACCAGAGGCAGATTGCTTCATTTTCAAGCTCGCTTGGTTGCCATAAAGCGCAGCAATTCTCTCTTTGGTGTTTTCTAACCCAATACCATTGCCACTGCTGTTTGGCGCATTAGCAAACCCTACACCAGAATCCTCGACTTCAATAACCATAAGCTGTTCTTTTTTCGAGACTTCGATAGAGATCTCGCCACCATCAACTTTTGGTTCAATACCATGCTGAATCGCATTTTCAACCAAAGGTTGCAACAGCAAAGGGGCAAACAATACCTCTTCACTGATCGAGTTGGTGATCTGATAGTTTAAGCGTTCATCGAGACGGATCTTTTGTATCGCTAAGTAGGCATCAACCAAGTCTAATTCTGCTTTTAAAGTCGAAGTCTCTTTACGGCTGTTTTGTAGCGTCCCTCTTAGCAAATCCGTCAATTTCCCTAACATATGCTGCGCCGCTTTTGGGTCATGACTGATCAACGCATTGACGTTGGCCAAGGTGTTAAATAGGAAATGTGGTTCAATTTGGCTTTGCAGTTGACGAAGCTGGCTCTTGACTAAGGCTTTCTCTTGTTCTGATTGAATTCGCTTGGCTGTTTCCAACTCCTTTTGCGCCAGTATCTTTTGCTCATGCGTGTAAAAGTAGAAAAAGCATGTCGCTGAGAAGATAAAACCAAGAATTGCTACTGGTTTAAGTTGGCTGATATCAGAGAACTTTTCGTAACTATTTAACCACCAGTAGGCATTCAGCGTACCGAAAACCATAGCGCTCACTATCGACAACCCGGTAACCACTTGATTAGACAGCTGCGGCCACAAGCGGCTGATCACCAATGAGCTCACAACCGAGCTGTAACCATAGCCTAAACTTATCGCCAGATGCTCTAGGTAGGCACTTGGCCAAATAGATTGAGTGACAAAAGCAATCACTGCGCAAAAGATCGTGGTATAGGCAAAACTTTTAAAGGCATTTGCAGCGTAACTCGACGATTCCTTCATTAAAACCTTCCTCTTAGATTAATAAAAATCATACGCTTATCTGATAAATTTGCATACACAGACTCGCTGTCACCCGTCATAAAACGCGCAGCAAGTTCCGCTGAAAATGACGCAGAGCCAGAGTCATACACCCGATAATCCAACCACTGAGTCGCTATCACTCCCTGATCTTGGGGGGAATAAAGAAGATCAAACGTCGGAGTCAGTTTGTTTAGCCACAAATACTCTTTTGACCAAGACCATTGGCTCCAACTCGAAGAGTCTAACGACCAATGAAACATCATATTATGTTGCACCAAATTAGTATTATTTAACCCTTGTGCATACGATGAAGCCAACGGCTTAAGTGATTGATCGTTCGATAAAAAAGCCACGTGCTCGAATGCGTTATTCCATTCACTTTGACTCCAGCTGCGACTGTCATACCAATACTCTAAGATGATGTTGTTGCCGACTGCATTTGCCCAGTTAAGCCCGACCAGAGCTTGAACTGCGTCCGTTTGCTCCGCCAAGGTGACTGGTTGATGATTTTCGCCTTGGATATAGCTTAAGTATTTACGTTGATAGAGTGCAGAGCTATGCAGTGACCAAGCATCATTGAGAACAGTCACAAATGAACCACCGAGTAAACCTTGGCGAACGTCATCATAGTAAGCCAATCCTTGCCATTCACTGTCTCCCGACAGAACATATCGCCTTAGACCAATACCTTGCTGCTCAGAGGCCTCTTCTAACTGGCTACCTTCTTGTTGCGTCCATGAAGAGTCGCTGTAAACAAGGCTCCACTCACCTGACATGTCAAAGTAAGACGCCATCGCGACGTCGGTTCCTTCTTCAACTTGAATACCAACAGGGTTTCTTCGGTAAGGTTTAAATACATCGAGTGGGCGATAGCCGTAACCTACCCCCCAATCGAGGCGCACTTTACCTAACGTTAAATCAATTGGAGCTTTAAAAAACTCTGTACTACCTTGCCAAAACAACTCTTGGATTATCAACTCGCCATCATATGACTCAGACGAATCTGAGCTGTAGATTTGATTGCCTTTTGCCGCTATCAAGCCCGTGAACCCATAGCCTTCTAGTTGTAAGTCGATAAGCGCATCTACCGTTTCGCTACTGCTGTCGCTCGACTTACCAAGCAAAGCGGAATCTCGATGCTGCGCGGTGCTAGCACTGAGTGTGTAATCCCAGTCAAAGCTCACTTCGTCCGCCACAACAGACGTTGAAAATACCAATAAGCAAGTTAATGCAAGGCAATGTTTCATTTATAACTCCGACAACGCATTACGCGTTAAATACGCTGGGTTGTAGTATTTATCTTCTAGTGCCACTGGCGTGATTTGCTGATATTCAATCACGGTCTTTTTCGCAGGCTGGATTTGGTCAAGCAGCGTCATGGCAACAACTCGCTGCAAACCATCACGTTCACCTTGGGTAAACCAAGCTTGTTTGGCTAGCTTACCCGAGCGCAGATAAAGATCAGCTTTGATAGGAAAGTCGTTACTTTCATCTAACCACAGTTCAATTTTCGAATAACTTGCCCCTTTGGTCGTCGCTCTTAAACGTAGGTGATTAACCAGTAAGGAATCACCGTTTACATCCAGTTGTTCCGGTTTTACAAACGTTGCATGGTAATCTTCGCTCCAAGTCAGGGTTGAAATATCCCCGACTGACGCCTCACCCAATAACTTCTGCATTGGTGTAATGCGGATTGGACGGCGGCTTTTCGGCATCACTAGCCAGTAGTTGTCCCCTAGCATCAGCATTTTTTGCCCTGCTTCAACTTGGGATTTAAACAGCACTAGAGACTCTCGATTTGGACGAGTGTAAACATTGTACTCACGCGTTTTATCCAACTCTCCATTTTCAAACAGGCTGACCAGTGACACCACTTTGGCGGCATCAGTATCAAGGCGGTACTGATCGGCATTCTTAACCATGGTCGCGACATCTTTCGCCATTACACTCGAAGCACTGGCGATAAGCACTGACGCTACAACTATCTTCTTAATCAAACTAAACATAAATCAACGCCTCCGTTATTGGCTTCTTAACCCCTTTCGATGCAGATAACCATGCTGCCACAACACATATGAGCAACACGCCCACGGCTGTCATAGAGAGTAGTTCTGGTGAAAAGTAGATATTGAGTGGGTAACCTTCTGTTCGGCCCGGAGGGGGTGGCATTTGCACATCCACAACCATAAGCAATAGACTCACTAACAGGCTGATGACGCCTCCAATGAACGAACCAATCAGGGCCAGCAAGGCGGACTCGCGTACAAAGCCAGACACAATTTCTCTCGGATAAGTGCCTAGTGCCGACAGGGTGCCAATTTCTCGTGTGCGTTCAGTGACCGACATCGTCATAGTGTTAAACAGTGCGACAAACACCACCAACGCCATCACAGCGCCCATAATGCCGAAAATTCGGTCATACAGGTCTTTAACTTTGGTATAGAAGAATGCGCGCTCTTGCCATGGCGTCACTTCAACTGGCTCCGCGAGAGACATGTCTGCCAGCTGCTGCTCAACCCAAAGCTTCATCGGCATTGTTTGCTCAGTATCAAATAGGAACACGGATAATGTGCTGACCTTGTCACTACCTAAAAGCTCCTGAGCAGACTTGATATGAATGTAGAGCTGGCGCTTATCCAGTTCAGGCACACCCGTTGAATAGATCCCGCGAACTTTGTAGTCATAGGCATTTAGCGCGCCATCACTGGTTGTCGCCAGCAATGTGACCCAGTCACCAATGCTAACATTTAGATTGCGCGCTAAATCGACGCCAAGCATGACTTCTGGCTCACTTGGGTCGTAGCGAGAAGATTGAATGCTCGACAGCGTTTTACCTTGGCGAACATCCAAAAACGGTCCTTTCATATCAAACTCGCGTTCATTGACACCAGTGCCAACAAAGATGGTCGATTTACTTCCGTTAGAGACAAGACCGGTAAACTCGATTCTCGGCTGAACACCACGCACTTTATCGTTGACAATCAAT
Source organism: Vibrio sp. SCP2 (assembly GCF_059295395.1). Classification (NCBI taxonomy): domain Bacteria; kingdom Pseudomonadati; phylum Pseudomonadota; class Gammaproteobacteria; order Vibrionales; family Vibrionaceae; genus Vibrio; species Vibrio sp. SCP2. The sequence continues at coordinate 442,376 of NZ_JCAFVV010000001.1, forward strand.
TGCTGTGTGATTTGAGTGCCATCTGACAGACCATTTGCCAGTGGCATCTCTTCATCTTTTTCGAAGAAGTCAGGCTGGCTGATAGTCAAATGACCAGTGTCTCTTGCCGTCGACTCTTTCAAAGAATCATAAGTGTAAAGCCCAAAGCCACCTGCAGAAGTTAGAGCAAAAATAGCAATCGCTATGATCAGTACAGACAGTACACTACGACGTTTATTTCTCTGAAGGTTAAGAAACGCGATACGCCATGATGGTGGAATTAGCTTGCCCATTTCATTGGCTCCTTGTTGATAGTACCGTCCAATAGGTCAATGCTTCGGTCACACTGCTGCGCCATACGGGGATCGTGTGTCGCAACAATAAAAGTGGTACCCAACTCGTGCCCTAACCCCTTCATCAGTTCGATGACTACCGAGGCAGTATGGCTGTCTAAGCTTGCGGTAGGCTCATCTGCAATCACCATTTGCGGTTTGTGTACTAGGGCTCTCGCGATAGCAACCCGCTGTTGCTGACCTCCAGAAAGGTTGTCTGGGCGATGCTTGGCAAACTCTTTAAGGCCAACTTTATCCAAGATTTCAAACGCTTTTTGTTTTTGCTCTTGCAAAGAAAAGCCATTTAACATCAATGGATAAGCGACATTTTCCCACGCAGTCATAACAGGGATCAGGTTAAACTTTTGAAACACGAAGCCAAGTTGGTTGCGGCGCATATGAGCCGCCTTAATCGCTTCTCTTGGGTAAGCAAGGCCAGATAATTCAATGGAACCTTGGTAGTCCATATCGAGTAAGCCTAATATGTTGAGGAGCGTACTCTTGCCCGAGCCCGATGGCCCACATAGAGCCACCATCTCGCCTTTACTAATCACACCACTGACCTGATTTAAGGCATGTACCTGCTGTTGGCCAATTCGATAGGTTTTATTAATCTGCTTAAACTCAATCATAACGCCTCCTTAAGCTGCAGAATCTAGAATTGCTTTAGCTTGAACTGTCATAGGGTGATTCGGGTTTCTAGCTTGCATTTCAGCGACCCACTGCTTAGCTTGAGGTTTATCCTCTGCTCGAAGTGCCGCTTGAATGGCATAGATATAAACCCAAGAGATGGCATCATAGTGCTGTTGCTTAAACGACTCATCGGCTAACAAGTCGAGAAACACGTCATAGCCCCGCTCAAAGTGGTTGAACATATCCGGTAACGAAGTAAACGTTGCACCCGCGATTGATCTTGCAAGTAACGATTCAGGCAGCCCTTGACGGTATTCTTGTTGTTCTAACGGTGTTGATTGGCTGCTTAGAAGATCCAAACCTTTACTGATGGTCGCTAGCCCTTGCTCTGTGTACTTCATTTTGTTCCACGGCATAAACGCATCTCGCCCCATAAGAGTCTGAGTGCTTCCTAGATACACCAAACTCAATGGGTCAGCGCCATCGGTAGCAATTTGAGTCTCTAACTGCTGATGAACAAGTTCCACCTTGTCTTCATCGCCTTCTGCTGCAAGATTGTATTGAGCAATCAGCTCCTCACTCGGCGCCGCGACGACTTGTGTCGCTACAACTAACCCAATACTAAATAAGCTCGCTAACGTTACTGTTTTCATCTGAATAATCCCTTGCCTGTTTTGATGATGGAAGAATAACTGCGTCAGAAAAAGTCGGCAGCGCTATGCGACGAATGGAAGAAATCGGGAGTAAACGGTCGTAAAGCGGATTAAATGGATAATCCCTCAACGCTAACGGAGTGCAGCTATAGATTTTTCCCACTATGATCGTTAGAGTAGCGCCAATAATTGAGCCACTGCTTTTTACTAAATGCTTGGCTATAAGTAAGAAATGTAACGAGATAGACCAATGATTAATGACGACAGAATTATCGCAGACTTAACAGAACTGGAGGCTTTCCTAATCGCTGTAGAGAGTGGTGTACTTGGGCTGAGTAATGCCGCTGGCGTAGTACTCGCAACCAACAACAGTGACGGACGCCGATTTGTTGCAGTATTAGATGATAAGCACCAACTTGTGTTAGGTCGTTGGGTGACAGAGGAAGTATTCCAGACTGGACAAGACTTGGTTCGCAATGGACCTAAACGCCCTCACTAATTTACTGCCTAAATATATACTAAGCCTGCCTATATGCAGGCTTTATTTTAACGAAAATAACTTTATATTTTACAAATACAATAACTAAAATAAACACTATCCAATATTTCGGATAATTATCCAGTTATCCAGTTATCCAGTTATTATAAAAAAGAGGCTAACTAATTTAGTCAGCCTCTTCCCATTATTTATAATTGATTAACATTATGCGTTTGGCGGTGTACCTTCACCGTTCGAAACAACCACATCAATCTGTACTAATGCATCCATTGCGATTTCAGCGACACCAACAACAGTACGCGCTGGCAGTTCACGTTCAAAGTACGTCTTGTAAATTTCATTTACGGCCTCTAGATCAGCCATATCACGCAGTTGAATGTTTACTTTAACAATATCGTCCATCACGTGATTGATGCTTTCAACAATCGCTTTAATGTTATCGAGACACTGTTGAGCCTGCTCTTTTGCTCCACCAGCAACCAATTGGCTCGCGCCTGCTTTCATTGGCAGCTGCGCTGCAATGTGGTTGTAGTGAGAAAATGCCACTGTTTGAGAGTGAAATGGATTAACTGGCGCATTTTCTGTGTTATGCGCACGAATCACAATACCGTGTCTATCTTCCACTTCTTGTGGTGGTGTACCATCACCATGAGAAACGACGGCATCTAACTGAACTTTCGCACCCATTGGAAGGTCTGCCACAGAAACAAAAGTACGTGCTGGCATATAACCGACAGTGCGTGCGATAGACGAATCTGGGAAGAAAGTCGTGTATGCCGTATCGACCTCTTTCATATCCGCTAGATCTTTCAGATACACGTTCACTTTTACAATGTCATCAAATGGGACATCAATGCTCTCCATGATAGCTTTGATGTTCTTCAAACATTGAGCCGTCTGCTCTTGAACGCCACCTTCAATTAGCTTGCCTGTTTCCGCATCAATTGGCAGCTGAGCTGAGATATTGTTGTAGTGCGAGAATGCAACGGTTTGTGTAGATACTGCACTGACGGGTGCTTGCTCAGTGTTTCTTGATAGCTTGATAAGCGCACAAGGCTCTTGAGGTGCTGTACCTTCGCCATTTGAAATTAGCGCGTCCATTTGAACCAAAGCATCACCGTGTGGTAGTGCATTCACAGCCACAGTGGTACGGGTTGGAATGAGGTTCGGGAAGAAAGTCTCGTATACTTCGTCCACAGCTTCCATGTCTGCAATGTTCTTTAGGTGAACATTAATACGTACAACGTCGTCCATGACGTGATCAATACTTTCAACAATCGCCTTAATATTGTTTAAACACTGTTTCGCTTGCTCTTTTACATCACCTACAACAACCTGCCCAGTAGCAGGGTCTAGGGGTAACTGCGCAGAGATATTATTGTAGTGAGAGAATGCTACGCTTTGCGTAGACAGCTCAGAAACAGGTGCATTTTCGGTGTTTCTTGAAACTTTAATGATTGCGCCACTCATGTCGATTTTTATCCTTCTATTTCACGCTAGATAGTTATTTTATCTTGGGTTAGTTTTTGTTATTGGAATTAAAGTGACACGATAGTAAGTGAATTATTGGCTGTTAATTGTGACTAGAATCAAGAACTACTTTTACTATAAACTGGTGAAAATAAGGATATTTAGTCACTACCAGATTAAATATCCAGATTTTTATTACTTGATTAAACTCGCACTCATTAAATAATGTAATTTTCCCAGAATAGTGAATACATAATCATTGAGAAAGCTGTTCTCTGAGGTTTGTTTCGATCAGATCTGATAGCCGCTTCACAAGAATCTGGACAAAGTCATGCCAATTCAATCTAACCACTGCGATTTATCTCTCTGTGAGTGCATAAATTATTCTAGGTGTCGTTAAGAAGCGACCAAAACAGGCTTAACGCTAGGTAATATCGCTAGAAACAAAAAGGCCCTGAGACGTATCGCTCAGGGCCTTTCATTTAACTCATCGCTTTATGGCGCGTTGTCAATCTCGACAGGAAGATAGTGCTTGGGCTCAAGTTTTAGCCATTCTGGTAACACCGTACCCATGGAGATCGAAGACCAGGTTCCTGACAGAATACCGATGAACATCGCAATAGCGAAACCTTGCAGCGCGCTACCGCCCATAATCCACAATGCCGATACCGTCATTAACGTGGTACCCGAAGTCACCATAGTTCGCGAGAAGGTCGCCATAACGGCTTGGTCGTTAATCTCTTCGGTTGGCAATGACTGTTTAGCGATCAACAACTCACGAATTCGGTCGGCAATGATTATCGAGTCGTTAAGCGAGTAACCAAGAATCGCCAGTATCGCAGCAAACACGGTCAGGTTAAATTCCATCTGTGTTGCAGCGAAAAAGCCCAACACAAGCACCACATCGTGAACCAATGCTAACAAAGAGCCGCTTGCCAATCGCCACTCAAAGCGGAAACACAGATAACCTAAAATACACATCATAGAGATCATCAGCGCTAAACCGCCTTGGTCGACTAAGTCTTGCCCTACTTGAGAGCCGACCATGCTATTGCTGATCACATCCACTTGGTGAGAAATCGGCGAGAGTGTTTTAACTAGGTCCGCTGATTGTTCGCCTTGCTCAGGAATTGGATAGCGAATTACCCATCGACCATCTTGATCTGAGTGAGTCACATTAGTGAACTGACCTAGTTCTGGTTGCAGGGCATCAACAAGTTGTTCATGGGTAACATTGTTGTCTACTTTGACTTCAGTGACCATACCGCCAGTAAAGTCGAGCCCCATGTTTAAGCCATTCATCCCCAACGCAACAAGTGAGATGACCATTAACGCGAACGATACAAAGTTGGTAATGTAGCGAACTCGACGAATATGCTGTTTAAAAAATTCAACCATGGTTATACTCTCACATCGCGACGTGCATCGCGTCCCCATACCAAATTGATGATTGCGCGTGATGCGAACACACCACTGAACATACTGGTCAACAGACCCAGACCTAGAGTTAAGGCAAAGCCTTGAATTGGACCATTACCAATCGAGTAAAGAACGACAGCAGTGATCATGGTTGTAATGTTGGCGTCAAGAATCGTGCTCAAAGCACTATCAAACCCAAGGTCAATCGACTGAGCGAATGTACGCCCTTCAGCGAGTTTGTCCTTGATACGCTCGAATATCAGTACGTTGGTGTCTACCGCCATACCGACCGTTAAAACTAAACCAGCGATACCAGGTAGAGTCAGGACGGCACCAGGTAGAAGTGCAATCAAACCAAGTAAGCTTACCATGTTAACCATTAATGCAACGTTGGCGACCCAGCCTAATCGGCGATACCAAAGCGCCATAAAGGTCAATGTCATCGCTAAACCAAGCGCCAGAGCGGCAAAGCCATTTTGAATGTTTTCAGCACCCAATGAAGCGCCAATAGTGCGCTCTTCAACAATCGTCACTGGTGCGGTCAACGAGCCAGCGCGAAGCAATAATGCAAGGTTCTGTGCGTCTTCCATTGAGCCTGCACCTGTGATGCGGAACTGACTGCCTAGTTGAGATTGAATGGTTGCGACACTGATGACTCGCTCGCTACGTTCAGTTTCACCCTTAGCGTTAGTCGTATATTCGCGATACACAGTTGCCATTGGTTTGCCGATATGGCCCCCAGAGAAATCACTCATGATTTTGCCACCAGCATGATCAAGGGAGATGTTTACCTCAGAGAATCCCATTTTATCAATGCCAGCACGCGCATTAATAATGTGCTCACCAGTCAGAACTGGACGTTTTGCTAGAGTCACATCACGACCGTCATTGTCTTTCAAAACAACGTCGCCGTAAGCTTTACCCTCTGAAGGAGTACGTGATTCATGAAAAGCCAAAGTCGCCGTTGCGCCAATAACGTTCTTCGCCAATGAAGGGTCTTGCACACCAGGTAACTCAATACGAATACTGTGTTCGCCTTGACGCTGAACTAGAGCTTCTGTAATGCCTAGCTCTTCAATGCGATCACGCATGATCTTTAAGTTTTGCTTGATAGTGACCGACTGGAACTCAGATTTACTCTCTGGCGTTGGCTTAACCGCAAGATAATCCGAATGGCGCTTCACATCCCAGTTCGGGTAGTTCTGCTTAAGGAAAGTATTCACTTGAGCCAGCGCATTGTCAGTGTCAGTCTTAACATCAAAGGCTTCAGAACCAACCGAAGAAATTTGAATACCGCGCAGTCTTTCCTGACGCAAGAAGTCTCTCACTTCATCTACTAAGCTGTTACGTTGGTCTTCAAATGCCTTGTCAATATCAACATTGAGTAAAAACTGCACACCACCACGTAAGTCCAAACCTAGCTTGATAGGACTAAAGCCCATATCACCTAGCCACTTAGGCGCGACAGAAACATAAGAAAAGGTAATCGAGTCTTCTTTCCCTAATAGCTTATCTAGCGCCTGACGTGCTTGAGTTTGCTCAGTTTCGTTTTCAAACACGAGCGTTGTTTTGTTACCAACCTGTTCGATTTCGTTCACTTGAATATCACGTTGATCGAGATAGCGGTTGAGTTCAGTGACATTATTGACAGTGTTGTTTGAGTCAACTTGTGACGTTGTCACCTGAATAGAAGGTTTCTCACCATACCAAGTTGGAACGGCGCTAAGGGTAAGCATTACCACTGTCGCAATAAGAACCACATATTTCCATGCAGAATAGTGGTTCATCAGGCGCGCGGATTTCGCCTGCTTTATAGGATTTTTTTTCATAATATTTCTTAACTTAGCTGGGAACAGATAGATCTGTACCTAGGGATAAACGGTGAAAGCTATAGCTTCGGTATTTAAGTTAGGAAATAGCGGAATACTGACTGTTGAGCGCCACGTAAAGCGCGTTAGTCTCTTTCCAACCAGAAATGCGGTAAGGGGAATTGTAGCGTGATGTAACGCCTAGACCTGACTCTATTTTAGGGAGTTTATACAACCTGAACAGAGCTATCGCAGCAGGTTCAAAGCTAGGTAAATCAATGTTTGAAGAGGAATCACCATTATCAAGGTAGCGAGTGACATTCAGCCAGCGATTAGCATTGATGATGGCTAGCCAATCTTGCGAAAAATTGGCTTTGGTAACAGGTTCTGATTGAGGCTCTTGCTTTACTTCATCAAATAGAGCTTGGAAGTCACTGTTTGAAAGGGGCAGTAACGCGTTTGTGCGATAATTAAGGCGTGCAGATGCTTCATTTTCAGCTTGCAATACATAGGCAAACGCCTGCGTTGGCAATGCCATCGCAAGTGTAAAAAGCCAGATATATGAAACGATTCGTTGAAGCATTGATGAACCTGATAGTAGTCAACAGCGTGATAGTAGATCTAACCTTGGCAACAGACAACTAAAATAATCTAAAAGCTAACATTTCAAATTTGGTGGGTTTTAACGATAGAAAATCTTACCCGTTTGAACATCCAAATAGATCTTATTGGCTTGCTTCAAGCCACCGCAGTACACAAAGTAGGCATCAATATCTTCAAACGTCACCGAACGTATCCAACCTTGAGTTTCTTCAAAATCCTCCGGTACACACGTCCCTTCTTTAAGCAGGTTATCTGTTGTCTTAATGAACATTTCGAAATGCTGTTTAAAATCATCAGAATCTTCAATATAAGTAGTGACGGTTTCTACTCTCTCTTGCTTGGTAATGGTTGGAGCCACTTCCAGAAGTGCTTCCATTGGTACCCATTCTGCAACTTCAGGCCCACCTTCTTCGTAAACATAGTAAGGCGATATTCTTCCCCAGCCATCTCGTTTTTCTAAGATATGCAGCTTGTCTCCACGATAAACCACATTTTCCACAAACGCGGAGTAATCTGGAGCTTCACGCACACCCAGTTTGGGAGGGCTAACATAGTAGTCGGTAATCGGCGGCGGTGGCTCGACCTCTTCTTCCTCTTCAACCAGAAGAATGGGTGTCATTGGCTCTTCTTCCTCTACCCCTTCCATCGCTAACGCGTCTTGTTGAGGTTTGTAATAGAAGATGTAGTAACCACCCGCAGCACAGCCTATGCCGACGAGCAGCAGGAGAAGCATAATGACCTTTTTCATATCGCCCTGATTCTTTTCCTATACTTAAGAGGTTGCAAACACCACAACCATCATAATGAAATGGCACAGTATTAATATAACTATAGCGGCAGCATTGCTGATCACTTTACCTTATGGGGCAAATAGTGCGCATTGCGACGCTGAATCATGGAATCGTGCCCTCAAACTTCAGCAAGAATTGGATCAGAAATATAACTTTCACGCGACTCGATTCAATCAGTTTCTCCAGATACACCAAGCTCAGCCTTTCTTATATCAGGAGTTCACCGCCAATGAACTGCAAGGGCTGTGGCAAAGCGGCAATCACACCTTTCATCAGCATATGCAAACCCAAGCGGAGGCTTCCGGTGTTGTGATAAGCAGGATAAACGAAGAGAAACGGTTACTTGACCCATTAGTCAATCAAGCGAACGCGATGGAAAAACGTTGGTTATCGATCAGTAAACATTGCAAACAATCAGGTAGCCAATCTAATGTCATTAGCGGTTGGCAATACTCACAGGTTAACCAAGCAATGAGGAAAGATATTGAATCCTTGATCAGTAAACTGACCATACTTGAAGGGCGCTATAGAAAAGAGATTGAGGCTCTGGAAAACGCCAAACCAAAGCCTCAGGATTAATTCCGGTTTTACCTTAGTGATGAAGTTGCTGTTCCACCGCCACTGCGAGTGCCACGGATGCGCCTACCATAGGATTATTCCCCATACCGATGAAGCCCATCATTGCCACATGAGCTGGCACTGAAGAGCTTCCTGCAAACTGGGCATCAGCGTGCATTCTCCCCATGGTATCCGTCATTCCGTAACTTGCTGGTCCTGCCGCAACATTATCTGGGTGTAGCGTTCGTCCAGTACCACCACCAGAGGCAACCGAAAAATACGCTTTGCCCTGAGCATTGCACTCAGATTTGTAGATACCGGCGACCGGATGCTGAAAGCGTGTAGGGTTAGTCGAATTACCCGTAATACTGACGTCTACCGATTCACGATGCATGATCGCCACGCCCTCTCTGACATCATCAGCGCCGTAACAGAGAATCTCACCACGCGCGCCCTGAGAGAAACGTCTTCTTTCAACCTCCACCAGCTCCCCGGTTTGGTAGTCGAACTCGGTTCTTACATAGGTAAATCCGTTAATTCTAGCGATTAAGTAGGCCGCATCTTTACCGAGTCCATTCAAGATCACTTTAAGAGGTGTAGTTCTCGACTTGTTAGCATTGAGAGCAATTTTAATCGCTCCTTCCGCTGCAGCAAAAGACTCATGACCTGCGAGAAATGCAAAGCACTGCGTTTGCTCATTAAGCAGTCGAGCAGCCAAAGCGCCGTGCCCTAAACCTACTTGTCTTTGCTGGGCAACGCTGCCCTCTTTGGTAAACGCTTGTAGCCCTTCACCGATGGCTAGCGCTGCCTGCTCCGCGTTTTCTGATTGGCGAAACAGCGCCAGTGCAGTCCCTAAGGTATACGCATCACAAGCGTTATCAAATGCAATCGGCTGAGTTTCAAGTACTACTTGCTTAGGGTCAATTCCGAAAGTCAGACAGTAATGATGCGCCTCTTCTAGAGTAGAAAAGTTCATGTGATTAAGTAATTGAGTTGTCGAAATATTCATGATTTGGCCCTCTGGTTAAGCGTTACGCGGATTGATCGTTTTTACAGCTTCATCGAAGCGTCCATACGTTCCACCCGCGTCTAGCATTGCGCTTTCAGCCTCCATTCCACTTTCAATGTTTGCCATCATTTTGCCAAGGTTAAGGTACTGATACCCGATGACTTCATCATTCTCGTCGAGCGCAAGTTTGGTTACGTAGCCTTCAGCAAGTTCCATGTATCTCACTCCTTTCGCCATCGTCGAGTAACTCGTTCCAACCTGACTTCTCTGAGCTTTACCGAGATCTTCCAACGCAGCGCCAATTTCTAACCCGCCTTCAGAAAAAGCAGATTGAGTACGCCCATAAACAAATTGGAGGAATAGCTCGCGCATCGCGACATTAATCGCGTCACAGACCAGATCGGTATTTAGCGCTTCTAGGATGGTTTTTCCAGTCAATATTTCAGCCGCCATAGACGCTGAGTGTGTCATTCCAGAGCAGCCTATAGTTTCAATCAGCGCTTCTTCGATGATGCCTTGCTTTACATTCAAAGTGAGTTTCGCGGCCCCTTGCTGGGGAGCACAAGCACCAACACCGTGGCTTAAACCAGAAATGGCGATAACATCTTTTGGCCGCACCATTAACCCTTCCACTGGAATGGGCGCAGATGGATGTAAGTCCCCACGTTGAATTGGGCACATAGATTGAATTTCAGAAGAGTATTGCATGGCGTTTTCCTAATCGTCAGGAAAACAAGTGAGGCGTGAAGATACAACTTCTCTACAGAACGTCAAACCGACTCGTTAGCGAGTGGTTTATTCACAACAGCATCACCTGTTTTCGTATCTGTAGGAGTCATCAGCCAGAATTGGCGGTTAAGTAGGTGGAACCCCATCACCTTGGGAAATAGAATAGATCCACATCACACTTTTATGCAAACCTTTATTTAGAGTGAAAACTTATAATCAACCCAATTTATATAAGCAGACCAATTAAACCAAATGTAACAATTACTTGTACTGTTGAACTTATTTGTTATCAATTATCATTTGCATTAATGTTAATTGCAGTTACCATTTAGGAATGTGTAACGGATTACCTCTGACTCTGCCTTGAAACTTGCTCTGTCACTTAAACATTTTCTTCTGATCTGGATTATCGGTCTAAGTCTAGCTGGAGGCAGCTACTTAATCGTTCATCATTACGAAACACAAAAGCTCAATAGCCAACTTACTGGGCAGTTAAACAACCAAGTACAGACCCTTCAACAATCACTAAACTCGATTGAAAGGCTGCTCTATTCAACTAGAGCATTTTTATCGAATGGCAATAAGCCAACACCTAAACAATTTGAAGCATACTTTTCAGAGCAATCTTCGCTGCTGCCAAACGTTCAAGCTGTGATTTGGGCACCTACTGTATCCATTGATCAGGTTTCTGAGTTTAAACAGACCGCAAGGCAGAACGGCTTTCTAGGTTTTGAGCTCACTCCGCCGTTATCGACCAATGAAGACAAAACATGGTTTCTCAGTAATCAAACGGTTCCTGTTTACTACCTATCCTCCTCGTTTGAAGGGAGTGATGATCTAGGCTTTCGATTAGAGAGTGACACTCAACTGGTTAGCGCGATGTCCCGTGCTATTACCTCCAATCGAGTCGGTGTTGCCGATTTTGTTGAAGAAGGTCAACTGGCTGCAAACTTGGTCTTACCTAAGTTCTCTACCGCTGGAAAGCTTGAAGGATTTATTGTCGCTAAGGTTGTTTTCCATGAACTACTTGGTGAGATATGGCAACGAGAAGTGAACTCAGCCACAACTGAAATTGAAGTCTATGTTCAACCAAACCATGAGCTTGCCTTTGAGTCTCATATCAACACCAAGCTTACCGAAGATGGTCTAACCGCACGGCTCGTTTCGCTTGACCAAACTATACGCGTCCCGCTATTCAATCAGGAGTGGACCATTTCAATCTCGAAGATGGATAGTAGTGGCAGTACCGCTTTGTATAGTACAGCGTCAATACTGTTGATTTTTCTTTTAACGGGTTCTGTTTCAATAGCCGCAAACTTCTATGCCACCCGATTGAAAGTCTCTGATCAATTGATCGAAGAGAAAACCCGCTCTCTTGCTATTCAAGCGGTCAAAGATAACTTAACTGGGTTAAACAATCGAACTGCACTCAATCGAGAAATCGATAAACAGCTTAGGTATTTACAAAAAGGGTCATCTGATGGTTTCTCGATACTCTTTATCGATTTAGATCGATTTAAGGTCATCAACGACTCTATGGGTCACCTCCATGGCGACAAATTACTCAAGGAAGTGGCATCTCGATTAACCCGCCACTGCCGCGACGACGATATGAGTTTTCGCTTTGGCGGTGACGAGTTCATCATCTGCTTACCTCGGTTAACCTCACGCGGTGCACTGACACACATATGTCATCGCTACGCCAAGGCGCTAAGTCAGCCCTACACGATTGATGGCCAGTCTTGTCATATAGGCGCGAGCATTGGTATTTCGGTAGTCACGGACCCCAAGCAGACCATAGCTGGCATTCTGCGTGAGGCAGATACTGCGATGTATAAGGCTAAAGGCTCGTCAAATGAGAAGGTTGTCTTCTTCCATGACCAGATGTTTAATCAGGCTAAGAAACGCTTTACTTTAGAGCAAGAGCTGACGGGCGCACTCGCATTTAAGCAGTTGTCATTGGTCTATCAACCTATCTATGAAACAAGCAGTGATTCAGTTGTCGGATTTGAGTCTCTACTTAGATGGAATCACCCAAAGCTCGGATTCATCTCTCCCCAAGACTTTATCCCGATAGCAGAGGAGACAGGACAGATCATTCCAATTGGTGATTGGGTGGCGAAAGAGTGCTGCAAGATTCTAGAGCGATTATGGATCACGCGACAAGGCAACAATGTACCTCGTTTCAATATTAACGTGTCGGCCAAGCAGTTTGAGTCAGAGCATATCTACCATACGCTAGCGCATTTACTTGAGAGTCACTCTTTTCCAGCCCATCTCATCGGTATAGAGATAACAGAGTCTATGCTTCTAGCGGACGAGTGCAACGCTAGCCAACTTCAGCGTATCAAAGATCTCGGTGTAACCCTTTACTTGGATGACTTTGGCACAGGTTACTCTTCACTCTCAGTACTCAATGACTACCCTGTTGATGTGATCAAAGTCGACCGCAGTTTTGTTAGCCGCATAGCACTTGGTCAACATAATGCCGATAGCCTTTGTCAGGCGATCATCAATATGGCGCATACCATCGATCTAGAAGTCGTCGCCGAAGGCGTAGAAACCCCAGAGCAACTCGCTTTCTTAACCCAACATCGTTGTAACTTGATTCAGGGATACTTGAAGTCTAAGCCGCTTACCGTGTGTGGCATAGAAAGAGTCCTCGATAACCAGACAAAAGCGACCGCTTAACCTTGTTCGAAAACTTCGAATATGAATAACGAATTTATACTATTTTTTGTGATTTAATTCACACATATTATTTCTCTCAAGCGCACAAGACGCAGTTTACAAAATTAACTACAGCCAAGAGTTGAGAGGAATTCATGATGAAAACAGTACTAAAAGCAATCGCACTTACCGCCCTAACTTCAACAGTCGCATTTGCAATGCCAGCAGAGGATCAATCAATCCGAATCAAGACTATTGAAAACCAAGCTATTGTCACCGTAACTGAAAATGGCGTGCCAGTGAGCGACGTCAAAGTAAAGGTTAAGGGCAATGGAACCCATTACTTCACAACGGGAGTAAAAGGTACGTTTATGGCGGCAAACCTATTGGACAACGGTCGTACTTTTACATTCGAAATTATTGATGAGAATGGTGATGTCATTCGCGAGCAGCGCTACCTTCCTTCATTTTAAATTTGGGTAGCCCCAAAAAACAAAGCCTGAGAATTCACTCCTCAGGCTTTGTTGTTTCTAGGTTTTGTTGGGCTAGTCTAAGCGGTCACACTTAGCGGCACAGATAAAATCATTTTGATGCAGCCCTTTAATGGAGTGACTCCACCAAGTTACCGTCACTTTCCCCCACTCAAGAAGTATCGATGGGTGATGAAACTCTTCTTCAGCAAGCTCGGACACTTTGTTGGCAAACGCCCATGCAAGTTTATAGTTCTTAAACTTATAGACTTTTTCCAGTTGAGGAATACCATCGCGCTCTAGCATCTGCCAACCTTCTAGCTCTGTAAGGAGTAACCTTCTCTCTTCTGCGCCTAACGCCACTGCGCTACTGGTACAAGACTCACAACGTAATTCATCAAGCATGTGTCACTTCCTTTGGTTCAAATAATGGGGGTAATAATCCAGCCTGCATGGCTTGCTTAACATGGAACATTAAATCCAATTTACTTAGTTTGTATAACTGCTGAATGTTATCAAGAACAAAATATTCTGGCTGCATAATATCTATCCGGTAAGGCGTTCTAAATACGGTGTGGATATCAAACTCTACTCGCTGTGCCTTAGGATCATCTAATGCGTATAGCGTTTCACCTGGTGAAGACAAAATACCACCACCATAAATCTTAGTTTGATCGCCTTCTTTAACCAGTCCAAATTCGACCGTGAACCAGTATAAACGCGCCAAATAGACTCGCTCTTTGTCACTCGCATTGCGGCCGAGAAGGCCATACGTCTGAGTAAACTGGGCAAACTCGGGGTTGGTCAACATAGCGCAATGACCAAAGATTTCGTGGAAAAAGTCCGGCTCTTGGAGGTAATCAAACTCTTCACGAGTTCGCAGAAATGTCGCCACCGGAAATTTCTTATCTGCAAGCAGAGCAAAAAATCGGTCAAAATTGATCAGTGCAGGTACAGGCTCTACCTGCCAACCCGTCGATTCCTTTAATACTCGATTAATATCAACAATCTGCGGAGCTCTATCAATTGGCAAATCAAGCAGTTCGAGTCCTGCCAAATACTCTTTACAAGCTCTTTGCTTTACCAAGTGCAGTTGACGCTCAACCAAATCGCGCCAAACCTCATTCTCTTCCCGGCTCCACTCCACAATCCCGTGCTCATTCACAGGTTTAGAATGATACTGTGCCATACCTAGCTCCGTTAACAAATCCGTTACATTAAGCCTATCGCCATGCTAAGACGGTGACAATTTTCCGAGCCAACTCTATCGCCACCCTTTCCTGTAACATAATTTTTACATTTGACAGCTTTTTGCTTATTTTTCATGGAGCTGAAGTCACCCCACTTGTTTGACTTTGCCTATATTTTCATCAAAGCTTATTTGGATAACGGAGAACAAAAAGACGAGGATGTCATGTCTAACTCAGAGCAGCGCTTCCCTTCCCCGATCTGGGCGCCTAGTCGCGAGCGTATAGAATCATCAAATCTAGATCAATTCATAAAACACATTAATATTCAGGGAGATGCGATAGAAAACTACTCTGACTTACATCGCTGGTCAGTAGAGTGCAAAAAAGATTTCTGGTTAGAAGTCTGGCAATTTTGTGATGTTATTGGTTACAAAGGCGACTGTATTTTAGGTGAAGGTTTAGCCAAATGGGGAACATTCAGCCCTAGTCGAGACACTATTTGGTTCCCTCAATCGCAACTCAATTATGCAGAAAACCTCCTTGCCTACGCATTTCAAGCCCCTGATGACATCGCTATCTGGTTTAAAAATGAGCGCGGAGATTGCCGAAAACTCTCTTGGCAAGAGTTGTGTGATCAGGTGTCTATTCTTCAGCAATGGTTAAAGCACAATGGCGTCGAAAAAGGGGACGTCGTTGCTGGGTACTTGCCGCACATGCCAGAAACCGTTATCGCCATGTTAGCGACGACAAGCCTAGGTGCAATATGGACGTCAACCTCTCCCGACTTCGGTGCAGAAAGCGTTATTGAGCGCTTTGGTCAAGTTCAGCCAAAGGTACTGTTTTGCTGTAATGGTTACGACTTCAACGGCAAAACTTTTCATATGGAAGAGAAGAATCGGCAAATTGTCGATGCTATGCCGAGCTTAGTGAATACTTGTCAGATTGACTACTTGCAAGAACAACCGAGCAACCAAGGTCTTAGCGACTCATTTTCTGACTGGGAAGCCATTTTAGCCAGTTTCCTGCCACGGGGAATGCGCTATCAAAGGATCAGTTTCAATGATCCGCTGTTTGTTCTCTACTCTTCAGGCACAACGGGCAAACCAAAATGTATTGTCCACTCAGTTGGCGGAACAATTCTAAACCACCTCAAAGAACATCAACTTCACTGTGATGTTCAACCTAAAGATCGCGTTTTCTATTACACAACCTGTGGCTGGATGATGTGGAATTGGCATGTGTCAGCATTGGCCAGTGGTGCCAGTTTGGTCATTTACGACGGTAGCCCTATGTACCCAAACCCAAATGCTTTGTGGCAACTATGCGAAGATGCGCAAGCGACCTTATTTGGCACGTCAGCTAAGTATTTGGAAGCGCTTGAAAAGTCCCAGTTTAATCCAAGTAGTCACTATTCGTTGGACTCCCTACGAACCTTGTGTTCCACAGGCTCTGTCTTGTACCCCGAACAGTTTGACTATGTGTATGCCAACATCAAAGTGGATCTTCATTTGGCTTCCATCTCCGGAGGAACGGATATCTGTGGCTGCTTCGTGTTAGGCAACCCTATTTCGCCAGTTTATCGTGGGGAGTGTCAGGGTGCTGGGCTAGGCATGGATGTTGCCGTGTTCAATGACTCAGGAAAAGAAGTGATTGCAGAGCGAGGTGAACTGGTTTGTCGCAACAGTTTTCCTAATCAACCTCTAGGCTTTTGGCACGATGACGGTGAACGCTATCACAGCGCCTACTGGGACAAATATGAAAACACTTGGCACCACGGTGACGATGTTGAAATGACCGCGCGAAATGGCATGATTTTCTATGGGCGAAGCGACACCACACTCAACCCAGGCGGGGTAAGAATTGGTACCGCTGAGATTTATCAGAAGGTGAATCAACTTCCCGAAATTCAAGACTCTATCGCAGTAGGACGGCGCGTGGATGGCGACGAGAAAATCGTCCTCTTTGTCCAGCTGAACCCAGAACAGACGCTTACTAAGGAGCTCGAAAGCACGATTAAGCAAACGCTGCGGGCACAGTGTTCTCCGCGCCATGTGCCTTCAGAAATCTATACATTGACTGAAATACCAAAAACGAAATCCGGCAAACTGGTCGAGCTTGCGGTAAAACAAGTCTTACATGGTGAAGAGATAAAGAACAAAGGCGCTATCGCTAACCCTTGGGTTTTGGATGAAGTCGAGAAGTTCCAAGGTCATCCTGTTGTCTAAACAAAAAGCCCGACGTCATCGTCGGGCTTCTTCAATCTCTTTAAGCTATCACTTTTAGGCTATTATTTTTTAGCCACGGCCATCAGTACCTTTAGCGTTCCATCTGGCGTTTCAATATCGAATGGTGTCGTTACAACAACCTCACTGAAACCAACACTGGATAACACTTGCTGCGCATGCGTGATGGTCATACCGCCAACTTCGTCTTTATCTGACAACCAATCCCAATGGACAAAGTAACTGCCTTCATCGAGCAAACTGAAGACAATATCTGCAGTATCAGAGTAGCTTGGTAAAAAGCTGCAAACCGACGAGGCAACGACCAAATCAAACTGTGCTCTAAATGCTGGGTGCATTGCGACAAGTCCGCGACTGAGGATATCGACTACTGGCTCAACATTGGCAAGCTCTTTCATGTCTAGCTGTTCGATCATCGCTTCCGAGCTGTCTAGCGCGACAATGTCTTTAGCGATTGGCGACATCCGTTGACTCAACAAACCGGTACCACAGCCAAAGTCCAGAATGTGCATTCCTTTAAAATCGACAACTTTCTGTAACGACTCAAACGCCTTATCTGCGTAATCATTGGTTGCGTTTTCCGCATCCCAGTTTGCTGCGACATCGTCCCAACTATTAGCCATCATGATCTCCCTGTTACTACATTCACTTGGCATCGCTCAAGAGTATCAAAACTGCATGAAATTCATAGCATTTCAATGCTGAAAACAGACAATTGCCTAGGATTAATATAATATCGATTTCAAGCTAATCAAATTGTACAAAAGATGAACTTATCTCAGATCGAAGCTTTTTGCACCGTCGCAGATACTGGCTCTGTTTCGGAGGCCGCCCGCCAGCTTGAATGCAACCGCACTAAATTAAGTATGGCAATCAAAGCATTGGAAAAAGATCTCGATGTAGAGCTATTCGTTCGTAGCGGTAACAATTTAGTGCTTTCCGAAGCGGGTAAAGCGATTTATAAAGATAGTCAGAACTTGCTGGTGACCGCATCGCGTATTCGCCAAACCTGCGCTCAAGTTTCCGGAGAGTTCAACGCTGAAGTTTGGATTGCCCGTGACGATTCACTGCCCGATGATCTATGGCATGACCTCTCTCATAGGCTCAATAACCACTTTCCTGCCACAACATTCAATATTGTGCTCGCCTCTAGTGGTGACCTCGCCAATCTCGTCGCGACCTCTCAGGTTGATTTTGCTTTCGGCGTCGATTATGAGCGCATCGATGATCCTCTCGTTACCTTCCAGCCGCTCGGAAAAATCCGCTTGATGTCGGTGTGCCGAACCAACAATCCGTTGGCGCGATTACGTCGTGTATCCGATGATGAACTACGTAACGCGATGCAGGCGGTTATGGTCTATCTCAATGAGAAAGACAACCCTGAACTTCAGCCGTTTTCATTACGCTATATCGGCTTCTCAAGCTTTGAATATATGCTCAATACGATTCTTGAAGAAGAAGCATGGGGCGTTCTACCAGAACCTCTGATCCGTAATCTATTACGTAAACAAGAGCTTGCGGTGATTAAGCATACCTATGGTTTAACTCAGGAAGATTACTGCATGTTTACCGCAGCTGGCATGGCCGAGCACCCCGGGATGTCTTGGTTGGCTGACAAGTTAAACGAGTATCTGTTTGATTTTTAGCCTGACACACAAACAAACCATCAGTGAGCGTCAAAAATAGTGACACCAAATTTCACACCTATCTCATTGAATTATATAGATTAACCAAGAAAGGTTAAAAATACACCATACCTAAAACTCATATAATGTTTGTTAAATGCGCTGGTTTTGAGAACACTGTAAGTGTAGATAAACAAGAGATAACATTATGTGTGCTAGGACAAGCTTAAACGAAAAACGAATACTCACCTTCTCAGCGTTGCTCGCATCGGGCTTTGCTGGCGCAGGTCTCGTACTCGGCTTGCTTGTAGGTTCACTGGTTATTGTGTTTGACGGCGTTTATTCTCTGGTCAGTCTGCTGTTAACTTTATTGTCGCTGGCTGTCTCGCGCTTTATTGAGCGCCCTTCGAAGCGTCAATTCCCATTTGGTAAAGCAGTGCTAGAGCCCGTTGTCATTGCTGTAAAAGGCAGTGTCATCCTCGCTATTGTCAGCGTTTCTCTCTACTCAGCAGTGACGGCTATGTTTACTGGCGGACGTGAGGTTGACGCGGGCATTGCGACTCTGTTTGGCGTAGTGAACGTATTAGGTTGTGGCTATGCTTGGTGGTATATCGCCAACAAATCAAAACGCTTTTCTTCTGGGCTTATTGAAGCAGAAAGCAAACAGTGGCAAATGGATACCCTATTAAGTGTCGCTGTCACGTTAGGCTTTGTAACCGCTTGGTTAGTCTCCATTTCGCC
The DNA here is from genome assembly GCF_059295395.1 of Vibrio sp. SCP2. Classification (NCBI taxonomy): domain Bacteria; kingdom Pseudomonadati; phylum Pseudomonadota; class Gammaproteobacteria; order Vibrionales; family Vibrionaceae; genus Vibrio; species Vibrio sp. SCP2. Next base: position 461,798 of record NZ_JCAFVV010000001.1, read on the forward strand.
ATTTGCTAAATATGCCGTTTATGCCGACCCTATGATGATGATTCTTATGTCTTTTTACTTCATCAAGGTACCGTTTGATATGTTGATGGGCGCACTGCGCGAGCTGCTGATGATGAAACCTGACGAAGCCATTTGTAACGCGGTAGACAAAGAAGTCTCTGCATTAGATAAACAAGTGTCTCAGCAACTAAAAGTAGCGGCCGTCACTAAGGTCGGCCGTGAGTTGAGGGTTAATCTTGACGTTCACTCAAAAGGTCAACAAGTTGAAGTGGCGGAACTGGATAAAACCCGCCGAGTGTTAAAAGATAAACTGTCGAAGCTTTCGTTAGACCTTAATCTAACCATGAATATTGCCAGCTAAAAACGAGCTAAGCTGTATCTCGTTACAGATGCAGCACGCCTGAAATGATAGTGCAAGCGGTACCGCTTAACTTCACTCGCTGACCTTCTATCTCTAAGCCAATATGCCCACCCCGAGGAGAGGCTTGGTAAGCATTAAAGCTACTTTTACCTAACGCCTGTTGCCAATAAGCGGCTAAAGCGCAATGAGCAGAGCCTGTGACAGGGTCTTCGTTGACGCCTACCCAAGGAGCAAAATAACGAGACACAAAATCAACCTCTGGATTATTGCTCAACGCAGTAACAATCACTCCACGGCCTTTCAGTTGCTTCATGGCATCAAAGTTCGGCTTCAACTGCTCCAGTATGTGTAAATCAGGTACGTGTATCAGTACTTTTTCATCAAACTGCCTTGTGGCAATAATTTGATTTGAACTCAATCCTAAAGCTTCAAACAACAAGGAGTTATCCGCTTCTTCACTACCAGTCAAAGTTGCTATTGGAAAATCTAGTTCAATGCTATTGAGATTACGTTTGACCGTTAATTGCCCTGACAGTGTGTTAAAAGCGACGCTCTCCCCTATTGAGAGTGCGCCCTTTTGCGCGAGAATGTGGGCAACAGCGAGGGTACCGTGACCGCATAGTGCAACCTCAACTTTGGGTGTAAACCACCTCAGTTGCATGTTGCTCAATGTGAGAAATGCTGTCTCTGAGACCGCCATTTCTTCAGCAATCGAATACATCAGCGACTCTTCGAGCGGCTCTTGAGTAATACAAACGCCAGCAGGGTTCCCTCTAAAAGGCTGAGAGGTAAAAGAGTCGACTTGATAAATCTCAATATCCATTTGTTTCCTTAATCTGATTTCTGCTTTCCATAGGCACTAAGTCCGAGTGCTATCGCAACACCTAGCATGATTATGTAGAGGTAAGAGGCGCCATTCTGAGTTCTCTGCTGGTTAACATCCGCCAATCCATAAGCCGTTTTCTTGACCACGGTTTCCCCCACTTTTAAGAAAACAATATCGTAAAGTCGACCACTTGAACGCGGAACGACTCCGACATGAATATCCTCACGAACTGGGCTCTTAACATCCTCAAATGGGTAGTATTCGGTATTGATGCGTTTACCAGATTGCTTATCTTGTAAGTGGCTATATAGCCCACCTTTAACGCCAGAAAACACCTCAACGAAGGTGACATCGTAAAACTCAACGTCACTTTCACTCGCGGCATCTTGAAATACACTGGTATCTCTTAAAATGACGTAAGCGCTGATAAAAACCATGGCAAGCGTCATCAGTGTGACTAGCCTGCTTGATGGACTAACCAATGTTAAAAACCTCTACTACTCTCATTGCTTGTCATGACTAGCGTTTTGCTACATCTAGCCACTGGCCGCCTGTTAAACTGTCAAGATCTGCTGCCTTTAATCTAAACACTGTATTCGGCGTTCCCGCTGCTGCCCAAATCTCACCGTATTGTTTCAAGTCCTGATCGAGCAGGGTTTGCACTTTTGCGGTGTGAGCGACGGGAGGCACACCGCCAATCGCATAGCCAACTTTCTCGCGCACAAATGCCGCATTGGCTTTTTCAAGTGGGATACCTGTTTGCTGCTCTATTTTGTCTGCACAAACCATATTGGTGCCTGAAGCAACAATCAGTACTGCCTCGCCTGTTTGGCCATTTTTAAAAATGAGCGATTTGGCGATTTGAGCGACACCACAGCCAATAGCATCAGCCGCCTCTACTGCAGTGCGAGTTGAGGCAGGCATTTGCTGAATCACGAAATCATGGCCACGACTTGATAAAAAGTCCTGAACTTTGATGGATGAAGCTTTCAGTTCCGTTGACATAGTATTCCCTCTTATTTTTCGTTCTTATAACTGTATGTATAACCTCAACATATCCTTATGTTGAATGCCAGACTCAAAAATAGCTTCAGCGTAGTTATCTACAAAGTGATCTTTAACAACGCTATCGACTCTAAAACCTAGCCTTTGGTAATAAGTCAGTTGATAACCAAACGTTCCCGTCCCTAACTCGACTCGCTTGACACCTTTATTACTTAGCTCAGCGAGCGCATACCTAAGTAGCTGCGAACCGATACCTTTCTGCTGATACACTGGTAGTACTGAGACATTAAAGATTTCTGCAAGTACGCCGCTTAAAGGCTTTACTACACATACCGCCACCATTTTCTCGTTCTCTAAAGCGACAAAGCACCAAGAATCACTAAGATACGTTGCAATGCTTTTCTCACTGGGATCAGCTTCAAGCAACAAGTCCATCGGTACCTTATTTTGCAAAGTTTCTTTAAATATCATGGCTTAGTAAGTCGTATTCACTGTTCGTTTGGTTATCTGTATCAGGTAGAAAGAGTCTTTGGTATTCAGCACTTAGCGGTTAAGTCAGGATTTTCAGCTAATAAGTTGGTCATCGGCAAAAACAAAGGCTCTGGAAGTGAATCTAATGCAAACCATTTCCATTGCTTACATTTATTCGGCTCCATAATTTGAGCCTCTCCGGCTGCACACTCAGCAACAACGAACAAGGTAATGTAATGCTTATCTTCTTGTTCGAACACGTCGTTGGTAAACCCAAGCTTACTGATTGAGTTCACCTGCAATCCGGTCTCTTCTAGGACTTCGCGCTCAGCACACTCTTCAATAGACTCGCCAAATTCTAGGTGTCCTCCAGGTGTCGCCCAAGTGTGAGCGCCATGAGCACCGATTCTTTCTCCCAGAAGGATTTGGTTATCTCGCTTAATCACAACCGCTACACCTACACGTACTTCTTTGTTCATCGTTAACCATCTCCTCTTTGTTGTATGCTCTGACTTAAAGTTGTTCGCTTTTCGCTATTATACCGACTCGCCAAACGCATACTGACGTTTTATCTCTACAACTTCAACAACATAGGATGAATACCATTTTTCTCGCCCCAAGTTTTGAGCGATTGAGTGTTGACTGTCTAAGTGCCATTTTCGAATGTCTTCTTCATTGTCCCAGTAAGAGATCGCTATCTCCTGAGAACCTTCTGATACTGCGATAAAGTCTCGACAGTTGTATTTGTCAAAGGCAAGGTCACGCATAAGTGCAACCATCTCAGAATAGTGGGCATCTTGATTACCCGTTTTCGCTTTAAAAATGACCGCGTACATTACATCCTCCATGATGCCGAGCGTATTTTCCTCCACTGAGGCTCAATGCGACTACTTCAGTTTTTCCACAATCAAATAAGTATGAAGCTCTGGGTATTGGTCAAATTCGAGATGTCGAACCATACAGCCTAGCTCAATAAACAAACTTAAAAAGCCATTGGTTCCGAGTGACGAGTAATAGACTTCTGGCCCCATAAAGCTGTTGGTGTGAAAGCCCTCTTCACTTGTGCCACCAAATGAGAAAATGAAAAGACCGCCGATATTTAGACTATCGACAATCTTGGTCATCACGTGGCGCTGTTGATCTAAAGGAATATGCCAAATACTGTCCCAAGCGGTAATGAAATCGTATTTTTCAGCAAATTCGTACTGACAAATATCGGCGTTGATAAACTCAACCTGTGGGTGTTTCTCTTTGGCTAGCGCCAGCATCTCACTTGATACGTCCATACCTGAAGGACTGAACCCTTCATTCGATAACAATTCAATGAATCGTCCGGTACAACCACAACCAATATCTAGAGCGTTTCCGCGTTTCTCCGTAAACGAAATAGCACGCTTGTGTTGCTCAATACCATTCTCTAAGTTGAAACTTTCGCCTTGCCAAATGTGAGTAATTTGGTCGTATGCCTTGCCTATTTGTTCTGGTTTCATGTTGGTTTCTATCATTCCTTTATTCGTCACGACTCGTGATAATTCTTGGGACAATTTAGTTAAGCTCTAACTGCCAATAACCTACGGAGATATGTTGATCAAACTTGAATCCAATGTTGGCGAACTCGCCAACTTTTCTAAACCCCATCTTCTCATGTAATGCCACACTAGACGGGTTTGGCAGCGCAATAGTTCCTATCGCGTTTTTAATGCCGAGTTCACGTAATTGAGCAATCAGAGCAGTATAGAGCTTTTGCCCCGCCCCTTTGCCTTTCGCATCACTAGATAGATAAATAGATGGTTCAACCGTATAGCGATAAGCACTGCGAGGTTTCCACTTAACCGCATAAGCATACCCTAGGGGTTGGCCCGCCTCTTCGAGCACAATCCAAGGTAGCTCTGCAGAGAGAACGGCATCAATCCTCACCTTCATATCTTCAATAGAAACAGACTCTTCTTCGAATGAGATAGCCGTCGTGGCGATGTAATGATTGTAGATATCCGCTATCCATTGAGCATCTGAGAGCTGCACTTGTCTTAGTTCCATTTGTCCTCCTTAACCAATAACTCGCTATTCATCCTACACTCGATTGAGCTAAGAGATAAACCTAAGAATCAATTTCAAATGCAGGGCAAGGCGTCCCTTGGTGATATTTCAGTTGCCAGTTACACCCCGTAAATGCCCAAATCGATGACCGTTTGGCATAACTACTAATTTCGCCATCCGCAGAGATTAATGCTGATTTATACAGAAGAAGCTGAACGGAAGGTTCGAGTTGAATGCATTCATAATCCTGTGAATGGATGATAACTTGAGAAGGTTCTTCACCCTCCATCATTTCACTGATCGTCTCAAAATCAAAGCTGGTACCCGATTTACCTACTTCACGAAATGTCGCGTGGATTAGTCGTTCTCTTTCAGCTTTGTCTTTCCGAACTGAAAACTGATGTAGCGCTTTTTCTTGTTCAATCAGAATATCCATTTCCTATCACCTCGTTCGGCTATTTTACTTTTGACCTATGTGATTAGAGAGCATCACAAGAAGCTTGAAGATGTTGTGTAATCGAACCCCTAATCGTAATGGCTTGGCATTACCTTTAATAGTGATGGCGGCTTTAATTGCTGAAATCTTGGCGTAAATGCTTTCAATCACTTGCTGAGTCTCCCAACCATGGTAGCGCTCAAGCTGTTTGATTCCTTTAGTGCTGGCTGCATCTATTTTGGAGCGATTGAGTGAGTTAAAGTTAAACCCTTGCTGCAATGCGTTTCGATAGGCTGATTCTTTAATTTGTGGAATGAGTTGTTCATACCCAGAGCGCGTCTCTACATACAAACGAATGAGCTCGATGTTTTCTTGCAGTTCAACTACAACCGTTCTTTTAAGCCCACGATTACCTGCAATCCATTTGTACAACGAGCTCGCGACTTTCTCTGCACTACTCGCCGCTTCAAATGCTTCCTTTGCTTGCATATTACCCCTAATACCTAATCTACCCACTCAGGTGCATAATGAGTTTGAATCAAAATATTAAGTGAATTCAATACGTTTGCAATAAGAATTTACACTAAGTCAACAACATCGATTAATGGTCATGATCATGGTGGCTGTGATCCTCAAGACCGACTCCATTTACGATCTCTGGAATCCTCTGCACACCTATGCCATGGCGATAAACATTTTCTGCACCGAGATAACCGGTGACAAGTACGCTCATGGTCGAGACTAGCACGATAACAATAAACCATACGTTGACTGTCTTATTACGTATTAGGAGGAATACACCCAGAGAGACAAACATAAGTGCTACAGAAACAATGGCAGCCTTACGGTGCAGCAGCATTGCTACGTGCCCAGCCTCATCGTGTGCAACTGTATTAAAAGCATACCACCCCGTGATGGCAGCAATAAGACTAGAAATCGCAGCAGCATATAAGCTCCACTTAGCCACAATGAGTAGCTCAGAGCGTAAGTTAGCAGGAAAAGGAAACAGACTTAGGATATAGCAGAGAGAGGAAATAACCATTGGGGCGATAACAAAATGCACCACAAATGGGTGCCAGTTTGGAATAACTTCGATCATTGCTCACTCCTTGGTTTTGATTTACCAATCAAACATGATTATAGGTAGACAAGAACCAAGCCGACACAATTAACAACAACTACCTTTGTGTTGTACAGGTGGGCAGGGAACGCTGCCATAGGAGCAAAACACGCAGCAATCGCCATGCTTTGGCTTTAACAGCTCTCCACAATTGGTACATTCGTAAAAGTATACGCAGTGATCTGTAGGCATAACTTCAGTGCGTTTATTCTGGCACTTCGGACAAACCAGTTCAGATTCAAGGATGATGACCATAAATTCTGCCTTCCTATATCACTAAGAAAAGAATAGCCAACAATTAATCACATCGTTGCGGGTTTACGAACAAAGGGAGATGTCTTCTGAACTACAGATACAAAAAAGGAGAGCCGAAGCTCTCCTTTTCTTAATCCTAAAAACTAACTCTAATTAAAGAGCAGCTTTCGCTTTTTCAACTAGAACTGCGAATGCAGCTTTGTCGAATACCGCGATGTCAGCAAGGATCTTACGGTCGATCTCGATAGATGCTTTCTTAAGACCGTTGATGAAACGGCTGTAAGATAGACCATTCTGACGAGATGCAGCGTTGATACGTGCAATCCATAGTTGACGGAATTGACGTTTCTTGTTGCGACGGTCACGGTAAGCGTATTGACCAGCTTTAGTAACTGCTTGGAAAGCTACGCGGTAAACACGTGAACGTGCACCGTAGTAACCTTTAGCTTGTTTTAGAACTTTCTTATGACGTGCACGAGCTTGTACACCACGTTTTACGCGAGGCATTATGCTTCTCCTAAACTAAACGATTAATAAACTAAAAAGAATTATGCGTATGGTAGCATACGAGCAACTGCAGCCACTTCACACTTAGGAAGGATTGCATTTGGACGAAGCTGACGCTTGTTCTTAGTAGTACGCTTAGTCAGGATGTGACGTTTAGTAGCGTGCTTAAACTTAATACCACCAGCAGTTTTCTTAAAACGCTTAGCAGCACCTTTGTTGGTTTTCATCTTAGGCATGATGAATAACTCCGCATTGTTGAGTTGTTTTAAACAATAGTAATTAGGGCGAACAAAACCCAGCCACCTTACGGCAGCTGAGTTTTCTTACTTGCAAAGCCGTTAATTACTTCTTTTTAGGGGCAAGAACCATGATCATCTGACGACCTTCGATCTTCTTAGGGAAAGATTCCACTACTGCTAAATCAACAGTGTCTTCCTTAAGACGATTTAGAACGTCAACACCGATCTCTTGGTGTGCCATTTCTCGGCCACGGAAGCGAATTGTTACCTTCACTTTGTTGCCTTCTTCAAGGAAACGCGTCAGGTTGCGTAGTTTTACCTGATAGTCTCCAATATCAGTTCCAGGACGGAATTTTACTTCCTTAATCTGGACCTGTTTTTGCTTTTTCTTCTGCTCTTTAGCAGATTTGCTCTTCTCAAAGAGGAATTTACCGTAGTCCATTACACGACATACTGGTGGCTCAGCGTTTGGACTGATTTCTACCAGATCCATACCAGCTTCTTCAGCTGCTGCTACTGCTTCTTGGATAGAAACAACACCAACTGATTCACCATCAGCGCCAGTTAAACGAACTTCACGAACGCCACGAATTTCACCGTTTAAACGATGAGCATTTTGTTTGGCCGGTACTTGGCCGCGTCTTCCGCCTTTAATAGTTTATTCCTCCAGATTGAGCTTACGGCTTGAGATCTCGTCTTGGATGTATGAGATAAAGTCATCCACTTTAAACTTGCCAAGATCTTTGCCTTTACGAGTACGTACTGCGATTTCGCCAGCTTCCATTTCTTGGTCGCCACAAACAAGCATATACGGTACACGCTTCAAAGTATGTTCGCGGATTTTAAAGCCTATCTTCTCATTTCTCAAGTCCGCTTTAGCTCTAATTCCACATTTTTGTAGTTTTTGTGCCACTTCCTGAACATAATCTGACTGCTTATCAGTAATATTCATGATTACAGCCTGCTCTGGCGATAACCAAGTTGGGAAGAAGCCGTAGTATTCTTCGATCAAAATACCGATGAAACGCTCTAGTGAACCTAGAATAGCACGGTGAATCATAACTGGCACTTGGCGCTCGTTATTTTCATCCACGTAAGTAGCACCTAGACGACCCGGTAGGTTGAAGTCTAGCTGAACTGTACCACACTGCCATGCACGATCTAGACAATCGTAAAGCGTAAATTCAATCTTAGGACCGTAGAACGCGCCTTCACCTTCTTGAATCTCGTATGGAATATCCATTGATTCTAGAGATAGCTTAAGTGCTTCTTCAGATTGATCCCAGATCTCATCTGAACCTACACGCTTTTCTGGGCGAGTAGATAGCTTAACCACAATGTTAGAGAAGCCGAACGTTTGGTATGTATCGTAAACCATCTTGATACAACCCGTTACTTCGTCTTGGATCTGGCTTTCAGTACAGAAGATGTGTGCATCGTCCTGTGTGAAGCCACGTACACGCATAATGCCGTGTAGTGCACCCGATGGCTCGTTACGGTGACAAGATCCGAACTCTGCCATACGTAGCGGTAGATCACGGTAAGATTTCAGACCTTGGTTAAAGATCTGGACGTGACCTGGACAGTTCATCGGTTTAATCGCGTATTCACGGTTCTCAGAAGATGTTGTGAACATCGCATCTGCGTATTTATCCCAGTGACCAGAGCGCTCCCAAAGAACGCGATCCATCATTAATGGACCTTTCACTTCTTGGTAATCGTACTCGGTCAGTTTTTGACGTACGAACACTTCTAGGTCACGGAAGATAGACCAACCATTATGATGCCAGAACACCATACCAGGTGCTTCTTGCTGCATGTGGAACAGATCTAACTGCTTACCGATTTTACGGTGGTCACGCTTCGCTGCTTCTTCTAAGCGAGTAAGGTGCGCTTTAAGCGCTTTTTTGTCATGGAAAGCAGTACCGTAGATACGTTGTAGCATCTTGTTGTCACTGTTACCACGCCAGTAAGCACCTGCTACGTTAAGTAGCGTGAAGTGCTGACAGAAACCCATATGTGGTACGTGTGGACCACGACACATATCGATGTATTCTTCATGATGGTAAAGACCTGGACGATCATCACGAGAAACGTTCTCGTCTAGGATTTCCATCTTGTATGTTTCACCGCGAGCTTCAAATGCATCGCGAGCTTCCTGCCAGCTAACCTTTTTCTTGATTACTTGGTATTTGGTCTTAGCAAGCTCTTTCATACGCTTTTCAATCTTTTCTAGATCTTCTTGCGTTAGAGAGTGCTCAAGGTCGATATCGTAGTAGAAACCACTATCGATAGTTGGACCAATCGCCATTTTCGCTTCAGGGAAAAGCTGCTTGATCGCGTGACCAAGTAGGTGAGCACAAGAGTGACGAACGATTTCTAGACCATCTACTTCATCTTTAACTGTGATGATTTCTAGGCTTGCATCTTGTTCGATAAGATCACAAGCATCAACACGGTTACCATCTACACGACCAGCGATGGTTGCTTTAGCAAGACCAGGACCGATAGATTGTGCGACATCAAGAGTAGAAACAGGGTTGTCAAATTGACGCTGACTGCCGTCAGGAAGAGTAATAATAGGCATTTAACTGTCCTTTACAGTGGTGTTGCACACCAAGCAACACATGCAATTTAAAACGTGTCTTTAACTTAGAATTCAAGGAGTAAAGACGAGAGTTCTTTTCCTTTTTCTGCGCAAATACGGATGCACAACTCAGGAACGAACGCGTATTGTAACGAATTAATGTAAAATAACAATCGAAGTCACAGAATTGATTAAGAAAAGTTCAAAAATCGTTCAGGTTAACCAGTAATTAAGCGCCGTTCTCGCTTCATCAATCACATCGCTGGCGAGCATACCGACTTGCCCTTCACGCATTGCGATTTGGTCTGCGGCAACGCTGTGTAATAGTACACCGAACTTGGCAGCATTTGACAATGACATTCCCTGCGCGATTAAGGCAGCGATAATCCCTGTTAACACATCCCCCATACCGCCAGTTGCCATTCCTGCGTTTCCTGCCTGACAAATTGAGATCTCGTCTCCGTCGAATATTAAGGTTCCAGCGCCTTTCAAGACGATGATACCACCGTATTTCTTATGCAAGTTTCTTACTGCCTGAAAGCGGTCTTGCTCTATGTCTGTGGCGCTGCACTCCAGAAGACGCGCTGCTTCACCCGGGTGGGGTGTGATAATTCGTAATTCATCGACATTAGGTTGCTGCGCCAATAGATTGAGACCATCCGCATCAACAACTTTTGGTTTTTCTACTCGGCTGGCTGCTAAGAATATACCTTGTGCCCAGTTATCGGTACCAAGCCCCGGCCCCACAGCAATGACATCTGCGAACTCTAAACCTTCCTTCAGAGCATCAGCTTCACCGCTCCACCCTAACGCCATTACCTCTGGGCAGGCAACCTGCAGTGGCAATGCCGAACTTGCGTGACATAATGTCCGTATCAGACCAGCACCACTTCGCGCCCCGGCGCTCGCACATAGACGAATCGCTCCTGCATAACCTTGATTTCCTCCTAGGCATAGCAAACGTCCATTGTGCCCTTTGTGAGCCGTAGCGAGACGGGGTGGCATCGCTAAGCGAAATTGATCCGCATCGATAAATCGGCTACTGGCTTCGACGCACTGCCTAAATTCATTTTCAACGCCTAATCCCGCGTAGTGAAGCTCACCGATATAAGCTCTCGCTTGTGCGGTTGTTAAACCCTGTTTTACGCCAATAAACGTTACCGTGTGTTTTGCAATGATCGCATTTCCCAAGATTTGACCACTGTCGGTACACAAACCGGAAGGGGTATCTATCGCGACAACCGGAACTTGGCTATCATTGACCTTTGCGATGAGATCTTGAAGGGGTTTCCTGACTTCTCCCGCAAGCCCAGTGCCCAATAGTCCATCAATCAACACATCCGCGCTGTTTTTCGACCAATCCAACGAGTCGAACGATTGAATCTCTCCACCGCACTCCATCCACTCTTGTTTGGCTTTAGCCGCATCAGCAGATATTTTGGTCTCATCACCGAATAGATAGAGAGCAACGTCTAATCCATCTGATTTGGCAAGTTTGGCGACAACAAAGCCATCTCCGCCATTGTTTCCCGTTCCTGCCATTATCACGATGCGCTTAGCATGAGGAAACTTATCTCTCATCACTTGATAAGTTGCCAGCCCTGCTTGGAGCATGAGCGTATACATCTCGACGCCAGCGAGCTTTGCCGCTTGCTGTTCACCGCGTTTGACTTGCTGGCCTGTGTACAGTTCTAGAGGAAGTGTTGAGTTCATAGATATGAAGGGTTACCAAAACATATTTAGAGCATATACAACAACGCCAAGGATTTCCTTGGCGTTGGTTACAGATTAGTGCTTACTATTATTGCTTCTTGGAGACAAGCGCTTCGGCAGTTGCATCTTGTATAGAGAGGAACAAAGAGCGAATCTCACCTGTCGGTGTACGCATCGGGTTAAGCGTGATGTTCTGGTACATAAAGTCGGCCTGTTGAGTCACAGGACGAACATTTCGGCACTTAAACAAGTACGGACGCTGCTGCCAAGTGATAAAACTACGGCACCCTAAATTGTAGACAGGTTTGGTTTTTAGCTTAAACCAATCTTGAGGAATTTCAGGAAACAGCTCAAACAGAGACTTTCCGATCGCATCATGCGCCTGTATGCCACTGTGGTGAGTCATAAACCCATTCCACACTTGAACATTATGATCAGTATCAAGAACCACTAAGCCCAAGTCTACATTTTGCACCATATCCACCATCCAGTGGAACTGCTCAAATTCAGCTGGAAGAGATAACATTAGAAGTCCTCCATTAGGTACGAAAGCTTGTTGTCGAGAAGTGGTAACGATTCATCGACAAACATAAACAGTAAATCACACCGTATCGACGTTCCATCAATGTTGTAACTGACTTCAAACGTCATGGTTTTCTTAAAAACCCCCGTGGTTGAAGAAATCACAGAATCTATTGAGATATGTTGGCCTAGCAAAACAGGAGAACTCTGGAAAAAGCGCACCTCAGCTTGCTTACCTAAGCCATTCAGGAAGGAGCCGACTAAGATGTTAGAGACATCCATTAATAGCTCAAGCTCTTCTAACTCTTCACTATCAGCTGGCACTTTCATTAGTTTTTTCAGGTCACTGACACTGGAGTCGCTCAAAAGTACCAGCGCTTCACCTGCTATACCTTCTCCGCTAAACCCTTGGCACACCCCTGAGACTTGATCGTTTTCCGCCAGATCTCGCAGAGCCATGTGAAGTTCACTAACTTCTAGTATGTTCACATTCGGTAAAGGTAAATGGACAAACACATCAAAGTGTCTTGCCAAGGCATCAGCCGCTTGACCGATAGAGACGTTAGCCACTTCCATATAGATATCGCGGCGGCGGAGTATCGGTAGTTCGACAGAAACAGGTGTGACAATTCTCGGTTGAGTGGGCGGTTCAACTAACTCTTTAAGCACCTGATTAAGTGCATCTTTATCAATTGGCTTTTGGATAAACGCCTTTGCCCCTAGCGTCATCACTCGTTCTTTGGCTTTAGGTTGAATATCGCCTGAGACTACCACCACTGGTATATCAATACCTCGGTTACCAATCTCTTCCAACGTACCAAAACCATCCAACTCTGGCATGGTTAAATCCAAGAACATCAACTTGAATTCATTTTGTTCTAGCTGCTCTAAAGCATCCAATCCATGGACTGCAAAGGTAATATCAGCATTTAGCGAAGCAGGCAGTGAGCGAGCCATTTGCTTTCTCGCCAAAGCGGAGTCATCGCATATAAGTACCGGATAAGACATGCGTACACCTACTCCTATTTATGTAGTTTATTATTTGAGTGTAACAGAAGGTTTGCACACCCGGTACGCTAGGCGGCAAATTTCTTTTGAGTAAACAGTAGGTAAGACCACTAGACCAATATTAGGCTTACTCTTCACCACTCGCTTTTTGATTAAATGAGTCCTCGTCAAATCCTTCATCGCGAAACGTTGACGCAATCTCTCTAAATTTTTCTTCTATTGCTAAGAAGGTATCGACCATCAAGGGTTCGAAGTGGCTACCTGAGCCGTCAGCAATAATTCCTACCGCTTTCTCATGGGAAAAAGCCGGTTTATATACGCGCTCTGAAATTAGCGCATCATAGACATCAGCAACCGCCATAAGCCGCGCACTCAAAGGAATATCATAGCCTGACAAACCTTCCGGATAACCGCTACCATCCCACTTTTCTTGGTGACTGTAGGCAATCTCTTTTGCCGTTTGAAGAAAATCACACTTAAAGTCAATAGAGTCCTCAACCGTCAATAGCACAGCTCGACCAAGCGTGGTGTGGAACTTCATCAAATGAAACTCTTCATCGGTCAATTTACCCGGCTTCAACAGTACGCTATCAGGAATACCGACTTTACCAATGTCATGCAGAGGTGCTGACTTGTAGAGCAGTTCTATTGAGCTCGGATTCAACTCTTCCGTGTAGTGACCATTAAGCAGGAGCTCTTCAGCAAGCAGTTTGACGTAGTTTTGCGTCCGACGTATATGGTTTCCTGTTTCGTTGTCTCGTGTTTCCGCCAATGATGCCATCGCGCCTATTGTCGCGTCTTGCAGCATTTCTAACTCTCGAGTACGCTTTTTCACGCGTTGTTCCAAGCTTTCGTTTTGCTCAGACAGCTCTTCCATCGTGAAACGTAGCTTAAGGTGAGTATTGATACGTGATAGCAAGGTCGGTGGGCTGATCGGCTTCAGGATATAATCGACCGCTCCAACTTCAAAGCCACGTTGCTCATCTTCAATCTGAGTTTTAGCGGTGAGAAAGATAACTGGAATGTGCTGGGTATTCGGATTGGCTTTGAGCCTCTCACAGACTTCATAACCATCCATCTCAGGCATCATGATATCTAGAAGGACAATGTCAGGGGATTGATTTTCGCAGATAGCCAGAGCTTGCTGGCCACTCGTTGCCACAATGACTTTGTGATGCGGCTTAAGCAGGCTGCTTAATAACACCCGATTTTCTGCGTTGTCGTCGACAACAAGCACACTCGATACCGAATCAGCCACTTGACTCTCCAAACACTTTATCAATATCTAATGGATAGATACTGATCGCCTTTCTCAATGCCTGACTTGCCGCTAGAAAGTCACAATCGTGAATATTCCGACAGCAGGCTTCGAAGTTCTCCGACTCTAGTAAAGTATTGAGTCGTATGTAGTGCTCGTCAAGAAAGTCGATAGCACTTGAGTCAAATTCATTAAGTAACATATCGAGCCGAGCTATCAGCGCGACACTCTCGTCATCTAAGCTCTCTTTAACTTCAGCGGGATAAGGTCTGCCTAGCCCTTTGCAAACTGCCATAAAAAACGGCTCTAAATGTGCTTCAAGTTCCTCAATTAAGCTTTCAAACTCTTGGTTGGTCCCTTCTTCACCCAGTTGTGACTCTAATCGTGCGGCGATATCAGATAATCGTGTTGCCCCTAGATTCCCAGCAGAACCTTTAAGCGTATGTATTAACAGTTTCGCGTGGGGATAATCTTGTTTCTCAAGCGATATGTTTAGACGCTTACAGAAATCATGCTCTTTATCAACAAGCTGAGAGAGCAATCTTTGATAGAGCACTTCGTTACCTGCAACACGCATTAACCCACTTTTAGCGTCAAGCAACTCAATATCATGGATCGAGTAGCTAGTATCAACAGCACTCTCATTCTCTTGCTCCGAGACAGCAAACTGTTGCCTCGAATCTTTAAGAGCGAGCTTATCGATACAGCACCTCTTTATCGTCGAATAAAGCGCGTCTGGATCAATCGGTTTAGATACATGCTCGTTCATACCCAAACTTAAACACCTTTCTCTCTCTTCAATCATCGCATGCGCCGTCATGGCAACCAGTGGAATGTCATCGTACAACTCATTGGATCGAATTCTTCGGCTAGCCTCATAACCATCCATAACAGGCATTTGCAAATCCATAAAGATAATGTCGAAGTCCTCATGGTTCTTCTCTAATATCTGTAGTGCTTCTAAGCCGTTATTGGCCACCGTCACATGCATCGCTTTGTCTTCCATCAGCTCAACCGCTATTTGCTGATTGATCTCATTGTCTTCGACAAGCAGTGCGTTCAAGCAATTAAACATACTGCCGTCTTTTTCTGCCTTCGATTTATGACGAGAACTCGACGATGAACCATTTGGGGCAAATAAATCCATCAATAAGTCGAAAAGAAATGACTGCCCTATCGGTTTCGCGAGGAACCCAGCAATATCTAAATCGTCTAGCTCATTGGAGATGTCGTCTTTGTCATAGGCGGTAACAATGACCATTTGGGGTTGATGCTGCGGTTTGATTTGTTGGCGGATCAGCTTTGTTGCCTCAATACCACTCATTTCAGGCATCTTCCAATCCATGAACACTAGGTTATATGGCTCTCCAGCCGCTGAGGCGCGTTCAAGTTCTTGCAGTGCTTTTTCTCCACTGTCGACCAAACTCGGTTTTTGCGGTAAGACATCAAGTAAATCTTCCATAATGAGTAGCGCATGTTCATTATCATCTACGGCTAACGCTTTTACTGATTGGAGCGTATCTGGAACCACCAAACATTTATCCTGATTGGCTTCTTCAAATCCAACGAGGACGCAAAATGAGAAACAGCTGCCTTGATTTGGCGTACTATCAACTCGAATTTCTCCGCCCATCAGTTCAACCAGTCTTCTACAGATTGATAACCCCAAGCCCGTTCCCCCATAACGCCGTGTCGTGGAACCATCTGCTTGAGTAAATGCATTGAATAGTTTGTCAGCTTGCTCCTTTGACATTCCGATTCCGGTATCCTGAACGTCTAAGCATAAGTAAATCTGGCCGTCCGATTCAGGGCGAACATTGACCGTCACCGCTATCTCGCCCTGCTCTGTAAACTTAACCGCGTTGTTCACCAAATTGATGATAATTTGCCCCAAGCGAAGCGGGTCCCCTTTGATCACTTTAGGGACATCTTTAGAGACTTTAAATAGAAGCTCTAGGCCTTTTTCAAACGCTTTTTGCCCAGTGACCATAGACACATTATGTAAAACATCATCGAGATAAAAGTCGATCTCTTCGATGGTGAGCTTACCTGCTTCGATTTTGCTGAAGTCGAGGATATCGTTGATGATACCCAGTAGTAGAGAAGCTGAATTGTGAATCTTAGACAGGTAATCATGCTGCTTAGGTGAAAGGTCTGTTTTTAAAGCCAAGTGAGACATACCAATGATCGCGTTCATAGGCGTGCGAATTTCGTGGCTCATGTTGGCTAAGAACATAGATTTTACTTCAACCGCTTCCTCTGCTTTCGCCCGTGCTACCATGAGCTCTTCTTCGACTACCTTCCTTGAGGTCACATCACGCAAAAACATGGCGGCACAACATTGGTCATCAAACCAGAAAATGCTAATCCCCAGATCTATTGGAATCATTTTCCCATCTTTGGTGAACGTTTCGACTTCAAAGAACCCGCCGCTGACCTTTTCTTGATCGTCAATAGAAAGCTCACCACTCAAGATTTCATCTAGATCGTTTGGCAAATCGATTTTGAGCAGCTCACATAAGTTCTTGCCAGTGACTTCCTGCGAAGTAAAGCCATAAGTCTCCTGTGCGGTCTTATTCCACATAACAATTTTCTGGTGCGCATCAATAATAACGACGCTCGATGGTGCCCCATCAATAATGGTACTCGACAGGGCCTCAGAGGCTTTCAGATCTTTAGTTCGACGCTCAATTTCAGCTTCTAAACCTTGTTGGTGTTCAGCTAAGGCAAGGTTTTTTTGCTGCAACTCATCCAGCAACTCATCCCGTGACTTTTCCCCAAGTATGTTTGCGATGGCTGTATGTTGCGGGGCAGTAAGCGTTGCCCCTAACCGTATTCGCCAGATTAAACTCTGTTTAGAAATCTGAACATCCAGTATTGGAATCGCTAGATGGGGAATAACTGTTGTAAGTTCAGGGCAGCGCCATTCAAACATCAGTAACTCATCATCCACTGCCGCCATCAATTCAACTTTGTCTGTCAGCGTATAGAGATACCTTGGAATTTCACTGCTAAGCATTAGCAGTTGGTCGCGTTCAAAATGTTGGTATCCAATGACATCCAATATAGATGCGATTTTCCTTCGCAAGGTAATTCTAGAAACGTCACTATTGGTAACGGTTAGGTGATATTGATTAGTCATGAGAGAACCTCACAACAATAACAGTCGCATCATCAAACGGTTTGCTGAACGACTCAATAAAGTAAGAGGAGATGTAATCTACCGCTTTGCCATTGGCGTGCTCTAACTCAGACTGAGAAATGTTCTCTTTGACCCCATCAGTCGTCAAGAGAAAAGTGGAATCGTCAGAAAACTCAAATTCAAAATGCCTAAGATTGGGAAGTGTCTCGCCAACAATGCCCGCTTGAGCATGAAAACTCGTTCCTTTGTCTCCAAGATGCCGAATGAGAGTATTTCCAACACCTAAGCCATAACCTTTTAACTTGATTGAATCGAAAAAGACCATCGTCATTGCTGCGCCTATAGTTCCTGTAAGGAACTCATGAGCTTGGCGCATCGTCCAATCAATATCAGCACTACCTATATCATCAAGAAACGTCTCAATCTGTCGCGCCAGTTGTGCAGCTTTCTCTCCATGTCCTAAAACATCAATAATGGTCACCAACAACCCGTTTTCTAGCTTACAGATATGGAAGCCATCTCCTGCTTCCGGTTCATCTCGATATGGGACACACTTAACGCTGTATTGAAAACCCATACTAGCTCTTCCACTTAGTAATGGTCACAACAGTTCCTTGCTCAGGTGATGACTGAATATCAAAATCATCCATCATTCTCACCACACCAGGAAGTCCAAGCCCGAGTGATTGCCCCGTCGAATAGTTGTCTTTCAACGCGTTTGTTAAGTCGCTTATCCCTCCTCCTGAATCTGATACGATAACTTTCAATCCAATATTTAGCGAAGTTTCAACATGATGTATCGATACCTCTCCTTCACCTGCATATTTGACAATATTGGTAGCAAGTTCGGAGACAGACGTCGCTAGCTCACTGACAATTGGCGCACTGTACCCAAGCTGCTGAGCTATGGTGTACACCGCCATGACAACTCTCATAACATCAGACTCTGAGTTAACATAATGTGTTTCTATCACTTTCTCGGGCGCGCTAGAATCAATCACCTGCACCTCCTACTAGATGCAAACCATCATCAATACTCTGCACACAAGGTAGTTGCTCGGTATGATAGCCAATGTTAACCAATGCCATTGCAATACCAGGTCGTATACCAACAAACAGGCAGCGCCTACCCATAACTTGTACCGTTTTCACGATGGTAAACAGCTTATCGAAATCGGCTCTGTCTAACGTTTTCACTTCTGATAAGTCAATCAGCACGCCACTGATCGAATGGCTTCCAACTTTCTCTAATAAGTGAAGGCGAAAATCGTCTAAGACCTCATCGCTCAAATCGACTTGAATTGTCGCGACGAGAACATTCTGTAACTGACTTATGGAAATGGACTTCTTCATTATTATGCTAAGCCTCGCGCTAAGAGAGTGCTTTTAGTGCCTGTACATTTAACCCCATCATTTCAAAAGCATTTTCTAATGCATCTCTTAAGGTCGCGTTGGTTTGGACTTCACCGACGTTGATTCCAAGCTGAACCATGGTTTGAGCAATGGAAGGTGAAACGCCCGACACTAAACAATCGCAGCCCATCAATTTGGTGGCTTTAGTTATCTTAATAAAGTGATTGGCAACTGCAGTATCGACGACAGCAACGCCAGAAATATCCATAATGAATATTTTGGCGCGGTGTTCAGATATTTTGTTAAGCACTGCCGACATGATATCTTGCGCGCGTTTAGAATCGATAATGCCCACAATGGGCAACATCAAAATATCTTGCCACACCATGGTCACCGGAGTAGACATAGCCAAAAGCGCTTCGCTCTGTTCAGCGATACGGCGATTGATCAGTCGAGAGTAGGTATCAACCACTATCGTAGTATCTAAATGAAGTAATTTCGTAAACGCAGTCACCAGTGAGCTGTACTCATCACTGTATAAACTTCCGTCGTACATCCTTTTGGTGAAAATAACCATCGAGATATTCATACCTGCGAAGTATGTAGGTAGAGGCAAACCGACACGTGCATGCACCTCACCTACGTCTCGACGCTGTTTAACGTATTCGTCGTCGACCTTGGCTTTGAAAAATGTACTCCAGTATTCAATCTGTGCATTTTGAACCCGTTTTAACTTTTTATCGTCCGCAAAGAACTGAATATATTCGGGTTGATTTTCAAGCCAGTCATAAAAGTGACCTACATACTCATGTAACTTAGGCAACATGAGATCACCGAACTTTCGGATAAGCGCCAAATCTGCCTCAGTTAAATCATGCAACTTGAGTAAGCTGTCCGCACTTGTATATGAACCGACTGACTTATTGTTTGACATTCTTGCTTCCTCACCTTTACTCGTCGCTCTAGGAACGATTCAACTAAAGTCTTAACAATTGATTATGCAATTAAGCTTAGTTCACATTATTGACGTGACAAATAACAAAATAATCAAAAACAAAATTAATCCTTAGTAATTAGGTCAAGTATTCAATTTGTTCATATACTGAATGGAACTCGGTCATTAGAAATCGTTTTAGAACAGGAAGTAATAGGGGAACCTTATGCGCGTAAACCAACCCGTAACTCAAAGGGAAGTCACGTATCCACCGGAGTACAATCTCCTCTCGATCACCAAGCCGAGCAGCCATATCACCTATGCTAGTCAAGACTTTTGTGAGGTTGCGGGTTACACATTAGATGAGCTAGTGGGCCAGCCCCACAATATTGTTCGCCACCCAGACATGCCACCTGCCGCTTTCGAAAACATGTGGGGGTATCTAAAGCAAGGTAACTCTTGGATGGGATTGGTGAAAAACCGTTGTAAAAATGGGGACCACTATTGGGTCGATGCCTTTGCTTCTCCCATTAAAGAGAATGGCAAAACGGTCGAGTATCAATCTGTACGCCTTGCCCCAAAAAGGGAACATGTCAAAAATGCGGAGAAGCTTTACGCTCAGCTAAACCAAGGAAAAACACCGATACAGCTAAAACTGCCTCGAACTCGTTTGTGGCAACGTATGGCTCTCGCCTTGTTGGTTATTGCCATAGTCACCAGTTTAATCGCTCAAGCGTCACCAGTAATGGCCATTTGGGGATTTTTCCTACTAGGAACGGCGGCTGCTTTTGCTCTTACTCGTCGCTTGGAATCATTATCGGAAGATGCACGTAAGGTGTTCGATAACCCATTGATGGAATTGGTTTACAACAAGCGTGTCGATGATATATCCGAGATTCAACTGGCACTCAAAATGCGCCAATCTGAAATCAACTCTATTGTCGGGCGTATTCAAGACTCCAATCAGCAGATATCTAAAGCTGCGAGCTCTTCAGCACAAAACTGTGAGACGACAGCCGAGAACCTTGTTGGTCAAACATCGGAAACAGAGCAAGTTGCCGCTGCCATCAATGAAATGCACTCTACCGCCAATGAAATTGCACAAAATGCGCAAAGTGCTTCCGACGTTACAGAGCAAGCAGGAACCGCGGCGAATGAAGGTAGAGCTTCCGTTACTCAAACTATTGACTCCATCAATGAACTTTCCAAGCAGCTTGGTGTTGCTTCCGAGGTTATTCAGCAGTTAGTAGAGCATGGTCGAACGATCGGTGAAGTTCTGGTCATCATTCAAGGTGTCGCAGAGCAAACCAACTTATTAGCCCTCAATGCAGCGATTGAAGCGGCACGTGCCGGCGAACAAGGTCGAGGCTTTGCCGTTGTGGCTGATGAGGTTCGTCAATTAGCGCAGCGAAGCCATGAATCAACAGAAGAGATCCAGAACATCATCAAACTCATTCAAGCCAGCACTGAAAAAGCAGTTCAAGCCATGAATGAAGGCAATCAGCTTTCAGATATTTGTGTCGACTGCGCTAATACCTCTGGAGATAAATTGGACGCGCTACTTCATCAAGTCACTGATATTTCAGATCGAAACAATCAAATTGCGACTGCGATTGAAGAGATGGCGAGAGTGACAGATGAAATGAACTCTAGCGTTCAGTCAATCAGTGATGTGTGTGCTGCGACCAATGTGTTGGCAAGTGACACGAAAGATGAATGTGAAGGTCTGGTCGACAACTTAGGTTCACAAGGTAAGCTCGTCGCCCAGTTCAGAAAGCTATAGCCACCGATAATAGGCTCCAATGAGATCAAAAAAGCCTTCCGAAGAAGGCTTTTATTTTTGGCTATTGCGCCATTCGAATCAATGAACGACCAATTAGCCACTCAAGTTCTTTCGCACTGCCCTCACCAAGCTTCTCTTCACAAACCTTGTAAAGACGCTCGATACCATTGCTGGCAAACTCGTGTGTGCTTTGAGACGTCACAATGTGGTGGAATAGTAGACGTAGGATCGCACGAAACTCTTCGTTATCTAGCGCAGCAACCCAGCTAGATGAAAATGCGTCCAGTCCATTTTCGAAATCAACGTGCTCGACAAACATTTTAAAAATGCGACCATCCAGTGCAGCAGTGAAGTCGGTTTTCTTCGGAAAATGGTGACTAATACCTGTTCTTGATACGCCTGTCTGTTGGCTTAGTGTCGTATACGACATCTTGTCGTAACCGAGTCGTAATAGTTGGTCTACTACCGCATCCATTATCTTCTGGATGGTGATCTCAGTATCTTCTTTACTACGCTTTGGCATGTTTAGGCTCTTCTCTCTGTATATCCGTCTTTAATTATTGACGTCCAATGTCACTAACTTCCGTTTTAGTATCGTACGTCATGACTCAACGTAAAAGACCAAACCACAATTAAACCATACGGCTTATCTAATTGTTGTGTGATGCAAGCTAATTTTCCACAAATAATCATTGACGACATTTATGAAATCAAAGGACGTTATCTTTTTGTTTATATAATATTGAGCGACCGATAATCTTACAATTTGTTGGTGCTTACAACTAACTGAATAGCATTCTGACATGAGAATGACATGAATTTTCGTAATTTATTGATCTAAATCACACTTAGAGCGAACCAATTCGCCGTGTTTATAGTTGCGCAAAATTTCAGCAAACAATAGATCATACTGTTATTTTCTCTAAAGTCAGCAGAGTCCTTTTTATGGATTCAGATCTAATTACTGGTTAATATAGCCCTATTATTTGTAAGAGGATTGATTTGAGATGAGCACTGAACCAGAACAAGTATGCGAAGCATGTGGCTGTGCAGGCGAAATGGGTTTCATCATTAAAGAAGGTGATGATGTTGCTGAAGTAACTATCTTTGCAGCGGGTCAAACGCTACTACAAGCAGAACTGGATAAGTATGTTGAGTTAGCCAAGCAAGTTTGTGCGGCTGTTGAATTTGAAGTATCTCCAATCACTGAAGAGTCGACTGAGCTAACAGCTCGTTTTAAGTTTGAAGTGAGTGCTGAAAAGCTTATCTTTGAACTGAAAACTCGCTCTCTAGCGCGATAATCAACTATTTGATTTTTATCTAAAACGGGCTATTCAGCCCGTTTTTTTGTTTCAACAAGCCAATATCGTTGCACTATTTAAGCCTAGACTTAATATTAGGTATCACTCTTTCAAACCTCATTCGACTATGCTGCGTATTCTGTTTTCAATCTTGTTAGTCGTATTCTCTCTGAATACCCATGCTGTCGCTTTAGATCAATTTCGTATTCTTAACCATCTAGATAACTATGGTAACTTAGATTTGCGCAATAAGCCCTACACCGAACTGCCCAGTGGTTTGGTGATCAAAGGTAACCTAAACATTGCTAAAACCTCGATTAAGCGAATTCCCAAAGGCGTCGATATTCAAGGTAGCCTGACCGCGACCAACTGCAGCCTAAGTAAGATAGATAAAGGGGTAACCATTAAAGGTTATGCCAACCTGCTTGGCTCCAAAATCACAAGATGGCCTTCTGGCGTAAAAGTCGGCGGCTATATTAATCTAACAGACACTCCCCTCACCTCTTTACCGCCAAGATTACGTGTAAAAGGGGATCTCAGCGTGATACGCACCCCGCTTGAAACACTCCCAGAGGGAATGACCGTTGAAGGCAATCTTTATATCGGCGGGTCAAAGATTACCGAGTTTCCCGACACCATGACGGTCAAAGGCAATATCTTTCTGGGTGGTAACCGTATTTCGAAATGGCCGACAAACTTAACCCTAGGCGGCGCAGTAGCCCCATAGTAGTGGATACACTTTACCGGGTATTGTTTAAGCTATAGAAGTAAAGCGAAATGAAATGATACAACTGTTATCGCTCACATATCGCACAGCCAGTCGTTATCATGTATAATCTAACGCTAAAGTAAGCCGCCACATTTCTGACTTATAATTGACTCAATCCACTAGATTGCACACGCGCTAGTCATTACACTGTGGCAGAATAAAAAACAAGCAATGTCTAAGGCGCTCCACGTGTTCGCCTTTTTCCCGTCTTCATATTCATAGACGTATAATAGTGTACCTAATATGGAACAAGATAAATTCACCAATATTTATCGATTGCCAACGGCTGTACAGATCCGAATAGGCAAATGGCAGCAGACGTTCAACGGCACTTCTGATCTTGTCATGCACCAAGCAATCGAAGTTAGGAATAAGCAATACCGAAAACCTAACTTTTTTCCGTCGGGTTGGAGTGTCCAACTTTTCGATAATAATGATATCTCGATTACCAACCATGGTAAGTACATTCAAACTGCAATGCGAACTATGATGGATCGTAAGGTATCATACAAGCGTATTTACTTATCGCGTTTACCACTTGAACAAGCAGAACCCGGCTTGATTGCGTTTAAGCAAGAGTGGATTTCGAAACACAATCGCGTAGCACGTAAATACAACCAGATTAAGAAGAAGCAGTTTATCCGCTTCGCCCTTGAAGAAGCAGAGACACTTTACCCTTCGATAGAGAAAGGTGAGTTCGATATTCAGTTATGGAACAAGTTGGTGGTTTCTGAATTGGGAAGCCCTAAAAAGTTCGACAATCCATACTTTGTCAAAAAAGCCAAAGTCTAGTCGTATGATAAGGGCAGCGAATCGCTGTCCTTAATACTTATCGAGTATTTGTTGATAGCGACTATTACCCGACGCATCTTGTTGTTTTAGCAGTTCAAGCCCCTTTTGTAGCTTATCGACGATTTCTTTGTCTGTATTACGATTAACGGCAAAGTAAACATCGCCCTCTTTAACCACATAAACTGCTTCAAACATATCTGGGTCAACACCTGCCTGCCTTGACCACCAGTAAGCGGCTCGCTCCGCGTAAACCAGTAAATCAATCCGCTTTTTCATTAACTGCTCAGCTAACACGGTGACATAAGAGGCCTCTTGCATCGAGTTTCTTGGAATACCGAGTTCTAGCAAACTTTGCTCACCGATATCGTCTCGAATCACGCCAATACGGTAATTCGCCATATCAAGCGCATCATTAATCTTGATGTTTGAGTCTTTTCTAGCGAGGACAACGACTTTGATATCGACGATTGGCCCTACCCATTGAAACAAGTTTTCACGATGTTCAGAGCGTGTTGTTGAAAACAGAACAGAGTTTTTGTGCGTCAGTACAGTACGATACGAACGCGCCCAAGGTTGAAGGGTCATTTGAGATAAGGTAACAGGCTCACCGACCAAGGCACTCGCCTCCATCAGTATCTCAACAGAGTAGCCAGTAATCTTATCATCTTTGAGGAAATTGGCAGGCGGATAAGCCTCGGTATAAAACGAGACTTCTCGCAGATCGTTGTCCTTGCTCAGCACGCTTGGAGACAACAACCAAACAGCAAGCGCCATAAGCAAGTGGTAAACAGAGATGTTGTGAATCACAATGTTCTCCCCCTAAATGCCATCTAATACTAAAGTTAGTCTAGAGATGACCAGTTCTAAAGGGGGAGATTCAATTAAATTAGACCGTTTCGACTTAAGCCGCGCTTAACACTTGAGCACATTTTGCCAAATCGACGAATCTCATCGAACTGCGGAGTGATGCCTCTATCTATCGCCGACTCCCAATAACTCAGCTCAGAGTCGACCATTTCTAACAACTTCTTTGGACAACCGACACAATTACCTTTAATGCCACAGACAAACGTTTCTGGCGCATAAAGAGGTAAGGTATCTTTTACCTGCTCAATAATGCCTTTCATTGCGGCGACTCGATCTGGTTTTCTACTTTCTTTCACACAAAAAGCTCAAACAACAATAAGGAGCGGGATTATAGATCTTTAGCCAAATTTGCCAATACCTACAAAGTGTGTGGATTAGTGATTTTATCTTTTCTGCGCTTAAACAATCTAAACTCCGGCGCTTTGCCAACCAAATACACCGCGAGAGCAGCAAAGGCAAAACCAAGCACACCAAGGCCATCAAAAGACTCGCCAAACATCAACCAAGCTTGAACAGCCGTTGTTGGCGGCACTAGGTAAAAGACGGAAGCCACACTGGATGCCGCTCCATGCTCAACCATATAAA
Organism: Vibrio sp. SCP2; assembly: GCF_059295395.1. Taxonomy (NCBI): domain Bacteria; kingdom Pseudomonadati; phylum Pseudomonadota; class Gammaproteobacteria; order Vibrionales; family Vibrionaceae; genus Vibrio; species Vibrio sp. SCP2. The sequence goes on from NZ_JCAFVV010000001.1 coordinate 487,669, forward strand.
GCAGCAGCAGAATCGCAACACATGACAGCACCACTACTAGCCAAATCATGGTAAGAATAAACTGTAAACTCCAGTCGACCTGCATGGATTCAAAATTCGCCGCATAGGGGATAAACAACAGGCTCGCCGCAAAATACTGAACCGCCGCACTGCCCACCATATCGACGCCTTGGCAGAATTTTTTCTGATACAGAGTCCCAACAGTAATACCGACCAAAGAGATCAAACAAAGGATGATCGCCGCTGTCTTATGCGTTTCAGATTGCCAATCTACTTTACCCATCAAGACTAGACTTATCCCGATAAAGCCAAGCGCTAATCCCATCCATTGAGCGGCTTTAAATGATTGTCCTATGAAAGAAACTAATATCACCGCTGTCAATATCGGCTGTAGGCCAACCAGCAATGAACTCAACCCTGCTGGCATGCCTAGGTCAATGGCAAGGTAGGTTCCACCAAGATAGAAACCATGAATAAGTACCCCAACCACTGCGCAATGCAGTAAAGCTTTACCTGTTGGCAATCGGCGGCGTAAGAACACAATCAAAACCGCGAACAAGGCGACATTCAACACCATGCGCAAAGAAAGCAATGTCGCAGGCTCGGCATACTGAAGCCCAAACCTTGCACCTACAAAGCCTGAAGCCCAAAGAACTACAAACACAAATGGGATGAGCCGCACTAACATGAACTTTCCTCTGGATTTAATCGCTAATATAGGTTTACTTTAATAGGTACAGAAAAAGCTTAAAGATACAGATTTGGATTATTTATTGGGTACAGATTAATGAATGCGAGTAATAAGTATCTGATGGTTGAGCAATACATCAGACAGAAGATTGATACTGGCTTGTTGGCAGATGAAGATAAGCTACCTTCGATTCGCTCACTAAGCGATACATTAACCGTGAGTAAAAACACCGTCATTCGTGCTTATCAAGAGCTCGAAGCACAAGGCATGATCTATACGGTGCCTAAATCAGGTTATCGCGTGTCTGCTCGTCACTCTCAAGCGCCGTCGGTACATGCACCAAACAACGTTGATTTGCTTTCGGTTTGTAAAGAGATCCTTACTTACTCACACCAACAGGAGCTCTTGGCGACAGGTTCTGCTCATCCAAATATAGATACGCCTGCGATTAAAAGTCTTTATGCAGAAATAGGTCGCCATAGCCGACGTCAAAGCCATACCCCAAGCCACTATCAACTGCCTCCTGGCAACGAGCTGTTACTCAAACACCTGACTAAGATTAGCCAAGATCTCGGTGTGATTGCAGGCAAAAATGAAATAGCCATTACTCATGGTGCCCAACAAGCGATCAGTTTAGCGCTTCGTGCTTTGACCAAGACAGGAGACATCATTGCGGTTGAGTCACCTTGTTACTTTGGTAACTTACTATTGATGGAGTCCTTAGGATTGAAAGTAGTCGAGATTCCAAGCTGTCCTCGTACTGGTATCGATACTCAATCACTGCAAGATGCGCTATATAGCTGGGATGTAAGAGCACTGCTCGTCACTCCCAACTTTACCAATCCGACCGGGGCGAGAATGCCGTTAGACAACCGTTTGAAATTACTAGAGGTAACAGGGTCTATTCCCATCATTGAAGATGATGTTTTTGGTGCACTTGCATTTGATAAAGGGATCCCGCCACTGAAGACTCTTGATACGCAAGATCGGATCATCTACGTGAATTCGCTTTCTAAGATGCTTGATTCTCGCTTGCGTATAGGCTGGATACTGGCAGGACAATACCAAGCACAAATTGAAAAGTTCCTCATGTGTGACAACATGGGCAGCCTGAATCTAATGCAATCTGCCGTGGCTGATTTCCTCGGTTCTGGCAAGTATCGCCAGCACGTGCAACGCATGCAGCGCTTGTACCAAACTAACACTAAGCTGTTTTACCAACAGCTAAGCAGTAGCCTTAACCAGTACCCGAGTTTAAACGGTAAGTTTAAACTACTCTTGCCGCAAGGTTCGTTTTTACTCTGGCTCGCGTTACCCAATGGTTTCGATAGTAGTGCTTTGTATCAGCAAACAAAATCACTAGGAATCAGCATTTTACCCGGCACCATTTTTGATACCTCAGGACAATACTCACATTGCATACGCTTTAGCTGCTCCAACTTTTTATCGAACCCAGATTGGAAACTTGGGGTTGAAAAGCTCGCCACTCTTATCCATCATCAGTTAACTCCCTAATTATACGGATAGAATTATGAGTACACTTCCCAATGCAACAGACGTTCTCGATTTTTGGTTTAACGAGTTAAAGCCCAAAGACTGGTTTGTCAGCAACTCAGAACTAGATAAGACAATCACATCTCGTTTTGGCGATTTACTTAAAAGCGCCGCACAAAGTGAACTGTTCACTTGGAGAGACTCTAGCCAAGGACGACTTGCTGAAATCATTGTGTTAGACCAGTTTTCTCGCAATATCTATCGCAACACGCCTAAGGCCTTTGCCCAAGACCCTTTGGCACTCGCCCTCGCGCAAGAGGCGATTTCACTTGGGCTGGACCAGGAGTTAGAAACCAAGCAAAGAAGCTTTCTCTATATGCCATTTATGCACAGCGAGTCAGCGATCATCCATCAGCAAGCGGTTGAGCTGTTTAACGTGGCGGGAATGGAAAACAATTACGAGTTTGAACTGAAGCATAAGGTGATTATTGACAGATTTGGACGTTATCCACATCGCAATGACATTCTTGAGCGCTCTAGCACTCCTGAAGAAATAGAGTTCCTTACACAGCCTGGCTCTAGCTTCTAACAATGTGGGGCCTGTATAGCCCCCTACTATAATCTTTGTAATCTAGGTTTAGTAACTGCGACTGACAAACTCGACTTCATCCACTTCATGAAGCAAATTGGTGTAAGAAGCCAATGTATACATCACGTTAGCGAGTAAGTTTGCGTAGCGGAATAGAATTGGCGCTGGAGACTTTTTACCTGAATGTTCAACCGCAACCAAGGCGCGGACTATTTTCTTCGCCTGAGTTCGGCATAGATGCAGCTCTGCAGAAATAGGATGACCGCCGGGAAGGACAAAGCCTCGAAACCCGCCATCTAACTTATCTCGCAACAGGTTATAGTCTTGATAGAGTTCTTGGAGTTGCTGCTCATCAATCGCTAATTTACCTCGAACGGAGCCATTCAAGTGATAAACATTCGGCTGCACGCGGCTTAAAATATCGCGGCACAGTGCGTCTAATTCCATGGTCAGCACGAGACCGATTCGACTACACAGTTCATCGGCAGCAATTTCAAAATCACACACTGGGCTATCTTCATAGATAAACGGGTAGCAGATCTCTCCATGCTCTTTACTTACAGGGCGCATAATAAATCCTTGGCAAAAATAAAGGAGCCAATGTGGCTCCTTTGAATAGAATTAGCTTACTAGGCTCTTAAACTTAAAACAAACTTAAGCGTTTGAAACCTTTTTATGTCCTTCTTCTAGGTGAACAAAGTCTACTAAATCATCACCTGACACTTGATATGCTTGACCAAAACCTTTTACAAACAGACCTTTGTCGGCTTTAAGGTTGAATAGAACGAAGTCTTGCAACTGGCTTAGACCGTCGATGATTTCACCGAAACGCCCCTGCATTTGTGCAACGACTTGAGTCCACTGCTCAGTATCACGCTCTACTACAGAAGCGACTGCATCAAACGTTAAACGCTTACGTGCAAACAGCTGCTTAGAGGTATCTTCATCTTCAATCATCATGATAGAAACATTTGGGTTTACCTGCAGGTTACGCGCATGACGAGCAATTTCAGAGATAAGCACGAAATAGCCATCTTGGTTTTGCACATATGGCGCGTAGCTTACGTTTGGACGACCGTTTTCGTCGACTGTCGCCAGTTGCAGCGTACGTCGCTCTTGACGAAACTCTTTAATTTCCGGTTCTAGACGTCCTTGAAGGCGTTCTTGTTTAACTTGTTGATCCATGTTGAGGCTCCTAACTTTCTCTTATTATTCTGAATTACTTTTTAAACTCTTGCTGCCATTGTTTGAATGTCGCTACCTGCGATTCAATCAATTCACGCTTTTCATTGCGACCTAGGTAGATCTTAAATATGTTATTTCCCGCTTCACAGAAGAAACCAAAGTAGTGGCTTTCTCTACCCATGAAAGGTTTACTCACTAAAGCAATGTTCTTAACATTATCTAGCTTCAGATGGCCGTGTAGTTCGCCTTCACGTCCCATCAAGTTGTAGTAACCACGCGCAACTTTTCCTTTAGGAAACGGCGCTTTTACTTCAAAGATTGAACCAAAAGAATGAACAATTGTCGTTACAGGGCCGAATCCAACTAAGCTCTCTAAGATATGCTGAGCTTGTTCTCCATCCACCAAAGCAATCATTTCTTCAGGTAAGGCCGCTACCGCTTCAAACTCAGAGACATTGAGTTTCTCAGCAATTGCTGCGGGTAGTAGAGTGGGTTCTTGCTCGATAAGCTGAGCAACCTGCTGTTTTAGTGCTTCCATAGTTTTTCCATTTACATCGCGACTGATTCGAGCGCGTTTTTTTCTTGATACGTTGACTGTAGTACTTGAATACAAGCTTGAGCGAGGCTTACTGCCCAAAAATGCCCAGCCAAAGTTAATGAGAGATAATCACCTTCGATTTGAACTAGCCCTTTTTCTTGCCAGTTGTGGAATAAAGGTAATAAGAAATCAAATGAGGATAGTCCTAAAAATTTAGGCATTGCCGCACGCGATAACACACCGCGGTCGAAGCCTGATTTCAGTACAGAAAAAATCGGTTCCAACGAGTGCTGCTTAGTCATCATCGCGACTAATGAGTCACCAGACTTCATTGCTGTCATGTAGGTTTCTAGTGTTCGATGATTCATCATACCGTAGCCACCAATGTTGCCGCCTGCCCCGCAGCCAATAGGTAATACCTCAGCATAGGTTTTTGCTAACGAGTTGTATTGGCTGCGTTCACGGTTGTCTCTAGCCCAATGGTTAACGCTTAGCTGTCGCATGTGATGCTTTCGCATAAATTCTGAACCAAGCTGGTACATTGATGCTTTGTCAGGTGTCGTTGCTGGTGTGGGGATCTTTCCTTTCTCGACCAGATTCAACATTGGTGCGTTACCACCAACCACTAACTGGTATAAATCTAACCCGTGAGCACCTGTCGACATGAAGTCGTTTAGATCTTGCTCAAACACCTCTAAGGTTTGGTAAGGCAAGCCATAAAGTAGGTCTAAAATAATAGGCGCTTGGTCAGTGGCACTTAAGGAGCTCACACGTTCCAGTACCGCATCTCGGTCGTCGAGGCGTTTTGCACTACGTCTAACCTGAGTATTAAAGCTCTGAATACCGAATGAAAAGCGGTTAAAACCACCCTCTAAAGCGCGCTCAAATGTTTCATCACTAAAGCGGTTAATTCGTCCTTCTAGAGTGATCTCACAATCAGTCGATAGAGGGAAATTTGCTCGAATGGCTTTGCCTAATCGCTCGATTTGCTCCGCCGACAGATCGGTGGGCGTTCCCCCACCAATATAAACCGCATGGAAAGTTCCAGATTGCGTCCAGGGCATCGCCGCTTTGTGCTTAATTTCAACCATCAAGGCTTCGAAATAATCATCAACTAGCTTTCGGCTGGCAGCATTTTGGAAAAAGTTACAAAAGGTACAACGGACTCGGCAAAAAGGAATATGGATATATAAGCAACGCTTATCATTTTTTTCCCCTTGTGAGGCATAGAGTCTATTTAATACTTCAGCTTTCTGCTCAGGCAATAAAGGGGCTGCCATACCACCTGCATGAGGGGAGGACTTTTTGGCAAAAGCAAAGCGAAGTGGATCTGGCGTATCTGCCGCCAAAATTGATTCATCAAATTTATAAATATCAAGCATTTCATAAATCTCTCAGCGCTTGTCAGCTCTAGCCTCACGCTAAATTCTTAAAAACTGAAAACGATCATAAATTGGCGCTAATGATAATGCAATTGATAATTGATCTTATTTGCATTATGGGTAATAATTCTAATCCGTCTGGTCAACGATATGAATCATGGAGAACTCAAGTGAACGTCAAGCGATACACCATTGCAGGTAGCATTTCGTTAGCTATCCACGCTGCGTTCGTGTTCGTTGCACAAGAGCCAAAAGCCTTTGCAATGCCTGCCGGGGCACAATCAAGTTCTGTGTCGATAAATTTTAAAGCAGTCGCGACGCCGCCTGCCACACCAGTAGAACAACCGGTAACACAGTCACAACCAAAAGCTGAACCAGAACCGACTAAAGAACAAGTGACTCCGCCTGAGCCCAAAAAAGTCGTAAAACAACCTAAACCAGTCGAAAAGAAAGTCGTCAAGAAAAAGCCCAAGGTAGAAAAAAAGGTCTCCAAAGCGAAACCTGTACCTAAGAAACAACCTGTGGCTGACCAACCAAAAGAGAAACCCGCGCAAAAGGTCGTTGAAAAAAAGCAAGCGCCTAAGCAACACGAATCGAAAGCCCAGCCAGAGTTGGTTAATCAAGGGGCAAGCTCTCAACCCGTAATGGTCACCAAACCTTCGTTTCTCACTCGCCCTTCTGCTCCCAAGTATCCGCGATTGGCGAGAAAACGTGGTATTGAAGGCATCGCCCTTTACGAAATTTGGCTAGATGAAGATGGTAAACAAGTTAAACAAGTCCTTATCTCATCTTCAGGCACTGAAATGCTTGATAAGTCAGCACTGACAGCAATCAAGAAGTGGCGATTTTCACCACACTCTGTCGATGGGCAAAAAATGGCTCATCGCGTTCAAATCCCTGTTCGTTTTAAGTTGGATCGATAATGGAACAATTACAGCAATTGCAACAACAATTAGGTCTTATGGCTTGGCCATTGATCATCTGCTCAGCACTCACATTAATGATTATTGCTGAGCGTCTTTTTCAAGTCATGATTAGCCTAGGTGTTGGCAAGCGAGCCATTCGTAGCGAACTAAAGCAGATTAGCCCAACTGACAGTCATCAAATCGAGGCGTTGGCAGAAAAACTCTCACCTCGCCGACCTTTGCTCTACAAAGGTGTGGCCATGTTGCTTGCTCACCACTCATTTTCGAAAGCTCTACGTGAAGACGCCGCAGGTATGTGGTTACAAGAAAAACGCCACCAGCTTAATTCAGGGTTAAGGCTACTGACTCTGATTGGGGTGATTAGCCCACTGATTGGCTTACTGGGAACGGTATTAGGTCTGATAGAGATGTTTAAAGGCGTCGCGGCCTCAACCGGCAACATTACCCCTAATGACCTAGCAGACGGACTTGGCTTGGCAATGAGAACCACAGCCGCTGGTCTTCTTATTGCACTACCTGCGATTGCTGGAGCCCAGCTTCTTGGTTTGTGGGCCGATAAAGTCATGGCGAAATTAGAGCACACTCTTAACTACGTAAACCTATGGTTGGAAGGAATTATCCTTCAGCATGTCTCACCAGATAACGCTTTGACCACAATAAAGCCCTCCGCGAACTTAACCACTGAGGCGAGTTCATGATCAAGGTTAAGCAGGAAGAAAATCGCTTCGGCTTAACCCCTGATCTTACGCCTCTGCTCGATATTATTTTTATCGTCATGGTGTTTTTGATGCTCACCGCAGCAGTAAAGCTCGACTCACTTGAAGTTGACCTGCCGACCACTGACTCGCAAGTAGTGTCAGACGTGGATACTAAATCTCTAACCGTCAACATCTTGGAGGCAGAACCTCACTGGGCAATTGATGGAAAAGAATACATAGACTGGGAGAATTTCACCCTAGCGTTACTGGAAGAATATAAATCTAACAAACAGCCCATCGTGATAGGTGCAGATAAAACAGCCGAAGTTCAGCACCTAGTGAAGTTGCTCGCCTTTTTGCAAGAAAACGGTATTCAAGCGACACAGCTACTCACGGAAGAATCTAAATAATCGAGTTCAACATGTATAAAAAAGCCCTTATAAAAACCTTAACCGCCCTTTCTTTATCGTTAATGGCTTCAACATCATTCGCTAGCGAAAGAATTGTCAGTGCAGGAAGTGCCGTTACAGAATTGCTTATCGCTTTAAATCAGCAAGAGAAACTGGTCGCGGTTGATGTCACAAGCGAACTACCGGGATCCTTACAACTGCCAAAAATAGGTTATCACCGACGTTTATCAGCAGAAGGTCTTTTGGCTCTCGGCCCGAATCGCTTGATCGGCTCGGATGAGATGGGGCCAGAGACGGCTCTCAGCCAGCTTCGCTCAGCAGGTGTTGAAGTTGATATCGTCAATACAAAGCCAACTCCAGAAGGTCTTCTTGAACGTATTGATGAAATCGCCGCACTCACTCAAGCAGAGCAGCAAGCAAGCGAGTTGAAAAAGCAAGTAACCGAGCAGATTGCTAGTTTAGAAAAGAACAAATCCCAGCAAAAGTTAGCAAAGAAAGTGCTGTTCCTACTTATCCACGAAGGAAGACCTGCTAACGTCGCCGGACGTGATACCACCCCTAACGCGATTATTGAACTCGCAGGTGGTGTTAACCCAGCCGCTAGCCAGTTAAGTTCATACAAACCGCTTTCTACCGAAGCTATGGTCGAAATGCAGCCAGACATTATTTTGGTCAGCGGGCGCAGCTATAACAAACTGGGTGGTGCTGACGAAATACTAAAGAAAATGCCAATGCTCGCGGCGACACCAGCAGGACAGAACAAACAGTTCATTAAAATTGATGGTCACGCATTAGTCGGCGGACTGGGACTAAAAAGCCTGTCTGAAGCTGAGCGCTTAAGCCAGCTTTTGAAATAACGAGTCACTACTATGCTTCTACGCCGTCTGCCGCTTAGCGCTGCTGTTGCCATATTTGGTATTGTCTTGGTTGTTACTGCGATCAGTTCCGTCACTGTTGGCCCTATGAACATTGGCTTTTGGGAAAGTGTCCAAAGCCTTATGTTTCGTTCAGAACAGTTAGCCCCACATGTGAATTTGGTTATCCATGAAATACGCTTTCCACGCACTATCTTATGCATGCTGGTAGGCGCAATACTCGCTATCTGTGGCACTGTGATGCAAGGTTTGTTTCGCAACCCCCTTGCTGAACCCGGTATTATCGGTGTCTCAGCAGGGGCATCATTAGGGGCTGCGTTAGCTATTGTTCTGTTCGCTGATCTTAGTGAGCAATACCCTCAATTTATGAACTTAGCTGCCGTACCGATATTTGCCTTTCTTGGTGGTGCGTTGACGACTGTTCTTGTCTATAAGTTAGGCACAAGCAAGATGGGCACGTCTGTGACTATCATGCTGTTAGCCGGTGTGGCGATTAGTGCTCTGTCGGGTGCGGGAATCGGTTACATGAACTTTATTGCTGATGACCAAATGCTGCGTGACTTATCACTCTGGTCGATGGGGTCATTGGCAGGCGCAAATTGGACAAGCATCATCTTATGTGCGATCACGCTGGTTTTATTGATGATCATATTTGTGCGTAAGGCGATGTCACTGAACGCTCTTTTGCTAGGCGAAGCGGAAGCCAACCATCTGGGCATTCCTGTACAGCGCTTGAAGCGTCAGCTGATTCTGTTAACCGCTGTTGGTGTTGGTGTCACTGTAAGTGTTTCTGGCATGATTGGCTTTATCGGCTTGGTCATCCCTCACTTAGGTAGAATGCTATCGGGTCCAGATCACCGAACCCTATTGCCAATCTCGGCACTGATGGGCGCTTTACTGCTTACGTTTGCCGATATGTTCTCTCGCGTTGCCGTCGCTCCTGCAGAGTTGCCTGTTGGTATTGTTACTGCACTCATCGGTGCGCCTTTCTTCATCTATCTACTCTTCAAGCAAAAAGGAAAAATCATCTGATGAGTAAAGTTGTTTTATCAGGTAAGCATATTTCCATGAAGTTCGGCGCTCGCAAGGTATTGGATGATATTAATATCGATATTCGTGCCGGAGAAGTCACTACACTTCTAGGACCTAATGGCGCGGGCAAGAGTACATTGCTTAAACTGCTTTGCGGAGAAATACCGTCACGCTGTGACATTCACTACTTCAACCAACCGCGAGAGCAATGGAAACCTGCGGACTTGGCTAAGCACCTCGGAATGCTGCCACAACACAGCACATTGAGTTTCCCATTTCTTGCCCATGAAGTAGTTGAGCTTGGGGCGATTCCATTAAATGTGCCAAACAAGTCTGCACAAAAGCTCGCGAACAAGTATATGGAGATGACGGACGTCACTCACTTAAGTGACCGTTTGTACCCATCACTGTCTGGCGGTGAGAAACAGCGTCTTCATTTAGCTCGCGTTCTTGTTCAGCTTGACCAGGCAGGTGAAAATAAGATCTTAATGCTTGATGAACCAACTTCTGCGTTAGATTTAGCCCACCAGCACAATACGTTGAAGATTGCGCGCAAACTAGCCGATGAACACGATACTGCTGTTATTGTCGTGCTGCATGATTTGAACTTAGCCGCTCAATACTCAGATCGCTTAATCGTGCTTCATGATGGCAAGCTAGTTTGTGATGACGCGCCGTGGAAAGCTCTCCAACCCGAGATGATTAAACGTGTTTACGGTTATGACTCCATTGTTGCACCGCACCCCACGCTCGACTTCCCTCTCATTTATCCAGCTGCTTAGGTAATTTAGAAGGGTCAGAGAACCTTGGCTATACTCAAGTTATCGTGCTTGAGAGGCGCTATAAGATGGTTCGGATCACTGGCCCTTTGATTACTGTTCTTAGCTTGTTACTCAGTTTTGGGGGACTCGCTGCCCCTCACGATAACCTTCCTCATATCCGTGTCTGTGGAGATGCCATCGACTGGCCACCTTATACCTATGTACTGAACGACAAAGCACGAGGCTATGATGTCGACATATTGGAAGAAGTCTTTACCAAGAAAGGGTTAAGCTACGATATCACCATGACCTCTTGGTCACGATGTCTACGCGGGGCAAAAAATGGGGAATTCGACTTAGCCCTTAGTGCCTCTTTCAATGTACGAAGAGATAAAGATTACCTCTACACAGACTGGTATTACGCCATTACCCCACATTATGTCTACTCAACAGAACGGTTTCCCGATGGGCTGGTTATCTCAAATGTCAAAGATCTTGCCCAATACCGAGTCTGTGGCAACCACGGATATAACTATTCCGATTTCCAACTGAGTAACATTACGCGCGTAGGTCATTCCGTTCATGATTGTCTTGAGCAAGTGAGACAGGGAAAGTGCGACATTTACCTAAACTGGGCAGAGATTCTGCACGCGATAAAGGAGATGTGGGGGATAGACCTAATAACGGATGAGTTAGTTTCTGTCGCCGTTCCCGAAATGAAACCACACAAATTCTACATGCTTATATCACGTAAATTAGAGCAAAGGCATGAACTAAAGCGGTATTTAGATCAACACCTTCGCACTATTCGACAACGAGAGTAGTAACTACAGAAGTCTTCTTCTTAGCCCTGTTTTCTCTAGCACCCTCGTCGAGATCTCTTCGACAGAAAGAGAAGAGGTATTGATATATGGAATCGCCTCACGGCGGAACAAAGACTCTACCGTTTGCAGCTCGTGTAAACATTGTTCATTACTGGCGTATTCACTACCGGCTAATCGATTTTCACGTATCTCAGTCAATCTCTCTGGATTGATGGTCAAACCAAATAACTTGTGACGATGAATCTCAAACTCGGGCAATAGCCTCATGCGCTTCAAGTCATCATCGATAAATGGATAATTGACCACGCGCAAACCAAACTGCATCGCCATATATAAACTGGTAGGTGTCTTCCCGCTTCGAGAAACCCCCAGTAAGATAATGTCCGCCTCTTCAAGCCCCTTTAGGGTAATTCCATCATCGTGCGCCAAGGTATATTCAATCGCGGCGATTCGGTCAAAGTACTTATCAGAGTCGCGTCCTACACTGCGCGAACGCTGCAACTTCGGTTTAGGCTGCATCTGAATATCATCTTGTACTTTCTGAACAATACTCTCTAACACGTCGTAGCCATACGAGTTCGACTCTAGCAAGCGCTGACGAAACTCAGGTATAACGATGGAGAAAAACACCAACGGCTTTATGCCACTTCTTTGGTATGAAGTTTCAATTTCTTTTATCAGGTCAGATAATTTGTCTTCGCTTTCGATGAAAGGAAAGGTTTTCTCATTAGCTTTAAACGGGAATTGACCCAGAACAACGTGCCCTAATGTTTCACATGTTATGGCCGTTCCGTCAGAAACATAGAATACATCACGACTTTGAATATCAATTTGCATTTTTTTTTAAACTTTAAAATTCTTTTGAGTAGGATAGTAGCCATAATATCGACAATAAAACCCGGGTTGCTGTTACGGCCCCCACAGCTTTGAAAATTCCTTGTGAATTTTTTTAAGCTTTTACGTAATCGTTTGCCCAATCCCTACAAAGCTGCAATGTTTCTGGAGAAAGACATGCAAAAGAACACCCTCTGGTTCGATGGCCTATCCATGGAAGATGTCGACAAAGTCGGCGGTAAGAATGCCTCACTTGGTGAAATGGTTTCTAACCTATCCAATGCTGGCGTTTCAGTACCCAACGGTTTTGCGACCACTTCCTACGCGTTTAACCAGTTCCTAGATTTTGAAGGACTGGATGATCGCATTCACCAATTGCTGGATGAACTGGACGTTGATGATGTAGACGCTCTGCGCAAGACAGGTGCTACCATCCGTCAATGGGTTTTAGAAGCCCCCTTCCCTGCCGATCTAGAGCAGGATATACGTGAAAACTACCAAGAACTTATTGGCGGTAATGATGAACTTTCAGTTGCTGTGCGTTCATCAGCCACCGCTGAAGACTTACCAGACGCTTCTTTCGCTGGTCAGCAAGAGACTTTCCTTAATGTGAAAGGTATCGATGCTGTCCTTGAAGCAACAAAACACGTTTACGCGTCACTGTTTAACGATCGTGCGATTTCGTACCGTGTTCACCAAGGTTTCGACCACCGCGGAATCTCGCTTTCAGCGGGCATCCAACGCATGGTTCGCTCAGACAAAGCGTCTTCAGGTGTTATGTTCACCCTAGATACTGAGTCAGGCTTCGACCAAGTTGTATTTATTACTTCTTCTTGGGGCCTTGGCGAAATGGTTGTTCAAGGTGCGGTTAACCCTGACGAGTTTTATGTCCACAAGCCAATGCTTGAAGCGGGTCATTACCCGATCGTTAAGAAAACCTTTGGTTCTAAACTGATCAAAATGATCTACTCAACCAACCAAGAAATTGGCAAACAGGTAGACATCATTGATACCTCAGAGCAAGAGCGCCAAGCGTTCTCTTTAAACGATGAAGAGATCAAAGAGCTAGCGAAGCAAGCAATGATCATCGAGAAGCACTACCAACGTCCTATGGATATTGAGTGGGCCAAAGATGGCATTGACGGCAAACTGTACATTGTTCAAGCACGTCCAGAGACCGTATGTTCTCAAAGCGAGCAAAATGTTATCGAGCGCTATGAGCTAAACAATAAGGCTGACGTTCTTGTTGAAGGTCGCGCAATCGGTCAACGCATTGGTTCTGGCCCAGTCCGTTTAGTCGACTCTCTTGACCAAATGTCTTTGGTTCAAGATGGTGACGTGCTTGTCACAGACATGACAGACCCAGACTGGGAACCTGTGATGAAGAAGGCATCTGCGATTGTGACTAACCGAGGCGGTCGTACTTGTCATGCGGCGATCATCGCCCGCGAACTAGGCATCCCAGCGATCGTAGGTTGTGGTACTGCAACGACTAGCCTTCAAGATGGTGCGACCGTGACAGTCTCTTGTTCTGAAGGTGAAACAGGTTACGTTTATCAAGGTGAACTTGAGTTTGAAGTTAAGCGCTCTTCAGTCGACGAGCTGCCAATGCTACCAACTAAAGTGATGATGAACGTAGGTAACCCAGATCGTGCGTTCGATTTCGCACAACTTCCTAACGAAGGTGTAGGCCTTGCGCGCTTAGAGTTCATCATTAACAAGATGATTGGTATTCACCCGAAAGCACTATTGAACTTTGACGAACAAAGTGACGAGCTAAAAGCTGAAATTAGTCAGCGTATTCGTGGCTACAAAGACCCTATCGATTTCTACGTGAGTAAGCTAACAGAAGGTATTGCCACGATTGGTGCTGCATTCTGGCCAAAGCGTGTGATTGTTCGTATGTCAGACTTTAAGTCTAACGAGTACAGCAATCTAGTTGGTGGAAAGAGCTTTGAACCGCACGAAGAGAACCCGATGCTAGGTTTCCGTGGTGCATCGCGTTACATCTCGCCAGTGTTTGAAGACTGTTTTGAGCTTGAAACACAGGCAATTAAACGCGTTCGCAATGAGATGGGCCTGAAAAACGTCGAGATTATGATCCCATTTGTTCGTACACCAAGCGAAGCAGCATCGGTTATCGACCTTCTTGCTAAGTTTGACCTACGCCGTGGCGACCAAGGCTTGAAAGTGATTATGATGTGCGAATTGCCATCGAATGCGGTACTCGCTGATGAGTTCCTAAAATACTTTGATGGCTTCTCTATTGGTTCAAACGACATGACTCAGCTTACGCTTGGTCTTGACCGTGACTCAGGTGATGTTGCACATCTATTTGACGAGCGTAACCCAGCGGTGAAAGCCATGCTTCAAATGGCCATTGATGCGGCAACCAAAGCAGGCAAATACGTCGGTATCTGTGGACAAGGTCCATCGGATCATGACGACCTAGCTGAATGGCTGATGGCTCAGGGCATTAGCTCTGTGTCACTCAACCCTGATACGGTTATCGATACTTGGTTGAAGTTAGGCAACGTAAGCAAATAAACTCGCTTAATATGAAGAAAGGCTTCCAATTGGAAGCCTTTTTACTTTCTGGTTTAAGCGAGCTTAAAACTTGTAGCCACCACCGATCATAAATACCCAAGGGTCGATTTCTACTTTAGTTGAGTATTGCTTGCCGCCAGCTTTATATGAAGCAGTTGTATCAATATCTGCATACCAAACAGACGCATTTAAGAACCAATCTTCGCTTAATGAGTAGTCCAGACCCACATTAGCCGCTAAACCCCATGAGTCTTTTAGAGATAGGTCGCTCAGGCCAACATCATTTTTTGCTTTGCTATTTAATTCTTCACTGAAGAACACAGTGTAGTTAATACCCGCACCTACATAAGGTCGGAACTTACTGTTCGACTCGCCGAAATAGTATTGAACCATAAATGTTGGTGGCAAGTGCTTAGTCTCCGCCAGCTCACCAACACCATTTACAGAAATATTGTGTGAGAACGGCGTTGCAGCTAACACTTCAAGACTAATGTTATCTGTGAACATGTAGCCTAATGTTAAGCCCAACTGAGTGTCTGAGTTAACCGAGAATTTAAGCGCTGGGTCGTCTAGCACAGCACCACTGCTGTCGTTAGGCGAAACAGTGGCCGCGCCTACACGAAGAATAAAGTCACCCTCTTTATGAGCAAACGCATTTGCTGAAGCGAGTGTTGCTAGAACAGTTAGGCTTAAAAGTGTTTTTTTCATTTTGATTTCCTTTTGTAGGGTTTTGTTTTATTGATTGAAGGAATCATTGTTATTTGCGCCGCAAAGTAGCACATAAAAACCATACAAAGTTGAGGGAAATCAATTTGTGAAATTTATTGAGTATGCAGTTACCTTTTCATCGATACGATCACTAAAAGATGTAACATTGATGACATTTATGTAATGCAACTTTTATGTTCATCACGCACTAAAAAAGCTCCCGAAGGAGCTTTAAACTTAGCTAGTATTCGCGCTATTTGGTTGTTTAGCGAGTTCAATTTCCCTTTGCTTGAGCATCTTATCCATTTCATCTCGATGAGACTGGAATGATGCCATCTGCTTCTTCGGCACTGAGCTTGCCATTGGGATATTGGCTTTCATTGCATTGACAGGTCTGCCACGGTCAATCAACTCATAGTGAATATGAGGGCCGGTGACACGCCCGGTTGCGCCCGATAAACCAATACGCTGCCCGCGCGAAATCTTCTGTCCTTTACGTACCAAAATCTTACTCAAATGAAGGTAACGCGTTTTGTAGCGACTTCCATGCTGGATCACTACATAGTTACCAGCATAAGGGTGTTTACGCGTCATGATCACGACCCCATCACCCGTAGAGACAATCGGCGTACCGGTTGGGGTTGCCCAGTCTGTACCATTATGTGGTGAAACGCGCCCAGTTACTGGGTGCTTACGCGTAGGATTGAAGTTGGAGCTTAGACGGTATCGACCATTAACCGGTTTACGTTGGAAAGCACGTTGCAGGCTGTCACCATTGTAGTCGTAATATTGCCCGTCACTATGTAGATAAGCAGATAGCACACGACCACGGTTATAGATTTTAATCGCTTGAATTTCTCGATTACCAGTAAGCTGCTCTCCAACAAACTGGCGTGACTGAACCACTTCAAACTTATCACCCGAGCGCAAATCTCGGGCAAAATTGATCTTATCTTTTAGTAAGCTGACGACTTGTTCGATTTCACTCTTTCCTAAGCCAAGCGCATTAACTGACTGGGAAAAGCTGCCATTGATTTCCCCAACCATAGGGAAGGATTTCCACACCCCGGGGATTTTGACATCGGCAAACTCATAACTGCCATCTTCGAGTCGGCTATACACCGCACGTTCAACTAAGCTAAATTCAAGCTCCATTTTGCTCAAATTGCCCGTCTCTTCATTACGCCAGAACCTCAATGTGTTTCCAGGTTTAAGAGTATCTAAAGCAAGGAAGTTAAGATCGGTTTCCATGATCTTCATTAGCTCGCTATAACCAAAACCTAACTGATCAAAGATGGTGCTGAGGTTATCGCCAGATTGGATTACGTATTCGTAGTCAGGAACGTCACGTACAACTTCATTGTCGAGTAAGAAATCGGATACAAGGGAAGACTCAGGAAGAGAAAGATCAATAGTGCGATGATACTTACCATGCTTAGGTGCGCTAGAAATAACGACTGCAGCTAAGAGAGGTAAACTCACCACCATCATTTTTTTTGGTCTAGACAGCTGTTGGAAGCGGGTCTTCAGACTTCTAGTTAGCACAATTTGACCTATTACCTGATATAAACAAAGGCATAAGGTTACGAATTTATCTAGAAGTTGTCACCTGCGAAATGTCAGATTTAAACTAAAAAAGGCGCAGATTGCGCCTTTATTGGTCTAAATTAGCAGTTACTTCTAAAGTTGTCGCTGTTACTGATAGGTCGACACTAGACCGTTATCTTCACCAAACCCATTTGGTCGATATTGGTCTGCGTTCGGATCATTGATCCATTTTTCTTTATCTACCAGATACCTAAATTCGAACTGACTATCTTTTGGCAAACGAGTCTTAAACTTGTATGACTTCGATTTCGCCACTTTCTTCATTTCCGTTGGCTGCCAATCTAAAAAATCAGCAACGATAGCGACAGATTGACCTACTTCTTCCGCTGCAAGCTCAAAGGTAACTTCAACTTCATTTTTCGTTTTGAAAAAACGTTTATTGATCATAGTTTACTCCGTTAACGACAATTAAATTCCATCTCATAACTTGTTAGGTCAAATCATAAGCAATCTATCACACATACTCAATACTGAATTCAATGCGGATAACTTGGGTCTTTAAACCTATTGCTTTGCTAAGCTATCTTGCTCAGTTACCTTGAAAAGTATAGTGGTTAATTGAGAAGGTTCTTCTGACATTGCTTGATGTTCATCACGTTGTAAGAGTTTCACCGTCACTTGATTTTCATTAACAGAAATATCTTTGATTCGAACTCTATCTCCCAAAAATGCAGAGCCTTTTGTCACCATACGCTGTCTAAACTCATCGTATGTAGAAATGATTAAATAGTAAAAAACGCCTGAACCTTGGTTACTTACTACTAATGGCGACACGTAGGTGGTCTCATTTACCTGCGTGATAAAGCGAGTTTCTATCGACACCTCACCACGCTCAGCCCCTTCTTCGTAGGTGCCTTTCACAATCTGTGGTTGCTCCATATCGTCAATAAATGTAAAGGCAGTACTTTCTGGGATTTTAATCGTCCAAGGGTTGACCGTTTTAATTGAAAACAGGCTTTGCATTACTCGATCTGACTGAGAGACTTGGTTAGGAAATTTGGCTAAAATTTCTTCATCAGTAAGACTGAACCGATAAATCCCTGCCACAGCGACTATGATTAGTAATACGAGAGGAATCAAAAGGATAAGTGGGACAGGTAAAATGCGTTTTTTCATGTGAGTTAAGGTCTTATAAAAGCGATACGTTATTCGCCTCCATGTTAGCAGGACACTATTAGGAGTTAAAATGGAACATCAGAAGAAAGTTCGAATCGCAGATTGTAGCTGCGGCCAAGTGAGCTTAGTTTGCCGAGGAGAGCCCTCTCGTACTTCAGTTTGTCACTGCTTTGAGTGTCAAAAAAGAACGGGCAGTGTCTTTGGCGTACAAGCGCGATTCGAAAAAGAACAAGTTTCTTTTAGCGGCGAGTTGATTGAGTACACCAGGATAAGTGATTCTGGCAATGAAGTGACCTATTCGTTTTGCCCTAAATGCAGCACAACGATGTTGCTCCGTCTACAAGCGGCACCTGATGCTCTTGTTGTGCCCGTAGGCGTATTTAACGAACATGACTTACCCTCACCAAGCTTTTCAGTTTATGAAGAGAGGAAACATGGTTGGGTCAAATTTGATTGCCAAATGGAGCACTACGATTAGATCTTCTCGACTCATTGTTTCGGATCAATATTCTCGGCATTTTTTCCCTACCGAACTCAGCATACTCGCTCTATAATTGCGCCCTAATCTAAGGAGTCAATTTTGATCACCAAACTCCCTCGTTGGGTAGAATATGGCGCTTTTCTACTCGCTTTACTCGCTGGCACCGTAAACGCAATCGGTCTGCTCGGCTTCCAGCACCAAGCCGTTTCACACATATCTGGCACAGTCACTCTCTTAGGCACATCAATCGAAGCTCTCAATGCGCAATCAGGCCATCTGTTTCTGATCCTGTTTAGCTTCCTGTTTGGCGCGATTCTCAGTGGGTTGTTTATAGAAAGTACAGCACTGAAATTAGGCCGCCGATATGGCATCGCATTGTGCGTTGAAGGCTTTTTGTTGCTTGGAGCTTATTGGCTGCTTGATAAGAATTACCTTGCCGGACAGTACCTCGCCTCTGCGGCTTGTGGATTACAAAACGCCATGATCACGACATTTAGTGGCGCTATTGTTCGCACTACGCATATGACAGGGATCATAACTGATCTTGGATTAATGATCGGAGCAAAGTTACGGGGAGAAAGCTTTGACTACCGTAAAGCCAAACTGTTTATGTTTATTTTCTGCGGATTTTTATTCGGTGGTATCGTTGGCGCCAAGGTATTTTCTATCTACTCAATAGCCGCATTGCTACTGCCTGTTGCTTTAGCCTTTTTACTTGCGATCACCTACTGGCGCTTCCTATCAAACCATAACGCACACAGATAATGTGCCACTAAGCTTGAAACAGACAAACAAACAATTTAACATTCTCGACACATTTAACCACTAAATGATAAATATTCGACGCTTTATCTTGAATATTTAGCGGTATTTATTGAATAGTATTGCAAGGATGCATAAAAGCCATTAATCTTGCGCCAATTTGATAATATATGGACGTTTAGTGAATAACTATGCCACCCAGTGGCTATACTATTTATCTAGTTGTAACTCGAGAAACGTATGCAAAACAGCGCTCAATCAACAGAACAACCAAAAACTAAAGGCAACTTTTGGATGTTCTTTATCCCTTCTCTCATCGGCTTGTTCCTTTTTATGGCTCCGATCAGTTACGAAGGTGATATTACTATCCCTGTCGCAGTACTAGCGAAATCTATCCAAGCTATTTTTGGCGACCACCTAGTTGGCATGGTGACAGCGATCATCGCCTTTATGGCCATTGCGTCTGCCCTATGCCGTATCAAAACGCCGGCTTTTATCGCTAATAGCGAGTTCTTAAACGGATTGTTCAATCCAAGCCCATTGTGGTTAGTGGTACGTTTGATTGGTGGTGCAGCCGTTGTAATGACTTTCTTCCAAGTCGGTCCAAATGCGGTATGGGAAGAAAATACTGGCGGCTTAGTGCTAGAAGGACTACTACCGACGCTATTCTCCGTATTCATCTTTGCTGGTTTGTTGCTGCCACTCCTACTGAACTTTGGCCTACTGGAACTATTTGGCACTTTGCTGAGTAAAATCATGCGTCCAGTATTCAATTTGCCAGGACGCAGCGCCATTGACTGTATGGCTTCATGGTTGGGTGATGGCTCTGTCGGCATCCTTCTGACAAGTAAGCAGTACGAAAACAAATTCTATACTCAGCGCGAGGCAGCAGTCGTTGGTACTACCTTCTCTGCGGTATCGATTACATTCAGCCTTGTCGTAATAGCACAAGTTGAGTTGGAGCATCTGTTCCTACCGTTCTATGGTGCGATTTGTTTGGCTGGCTTGGTTGCGGCGATCATCATTCCACGCCTTCCTCCACTAAGCTTTAAGAAAAACACATTTATCGACGGTTCTGAGCCTGCTAAAGATGCCGATGCTATTCCTCAAGGACACACCGCTTTCTCTTGGGGTATGGATTTAGCATTGAAGAAAGCTGCTCAAGTGAAGTCGGTTAAAGGCGTGTTTGGCGAAGGTGTACGTAACGCCGTCGACATGGTCTTTGGCGTGCTCCCTGTTGTTATGGGGTTAGGTACGATTGCGCTTGTGATTGCGGAATACACGTCTGTTTTCAGCATTCTAGGCCAGCCTTTCATCCCATTCCTTGAATTGCTTGGCGTGCCTGAAGCGGCGGCGGCATCTGAAACTATCGTGGTTGGCTTTGCGGATATGTTTATCCCAGCAATCTTAGCGGCATCAATTGATAACGAAATGACTCGCTTTGTGATTGCAGCCATGTCGGTAACCCAGCTTATCTACATGTCTGAAGTTGGTGCTCTGCTTTTAGGTAGCCGCATCCCAGTGAATATCTTTGAGCTGTTCGCAATATTTATCTTGCGTACCTTAATTACCCTGCCAGTGATTGCGGGTGTTGCTCATCTCATATTCTAAAATATAGTAACTAAGCCCCTACGGGGGCTTTTTTGTACCTAAGCGATTACACCCCTACCACTAATTGGTTAGCCAACATTCTCATTCGGAATTAAAATTCCCTTAACAATCATCTCATCATATAATTAATGATACATTACATAATAACCTTACTTGCAAGGAGTGCTTATGAGGTGGACGTTGGTATTTGTATCACTATTATTGAGTTTTCAAGCGACAGCTTCTCAACTGGTTATTCGAGTTGGCGATGAGCAAGCAGTTCATCTATCGCATGCTGATATTACGACCAAACTCTCCCCTGCCTCATTTACCACTAAGCTTCCTTGGTACGCCAACACCAATAAGTACACCGGATTTAAAGTCTCTGAGTTATTGCAGTATCTTTCAATAAATGATGCATTCTCCGTCTCTTTCATCGCCCTTAACGATTACGCAGCAAGCTCTCAAATTGAGGATATTTTAAAATATGAGCCTATAGTTGCATATAAAATGAACGATAAAAAGATGAAAGTTCGAAATAAAGGACCGTATTGGCTGGTCTTTAACTTAGATGAGAACCCAGAGATCGATAACGCTGTTTTTCATTCGCAAATGGTATGGCAAATCGATGAGATTATGGTACATAGAAAACAAGATGTGGAAAATAAATAACGATAATGACCCATCCGCTCTGCTTAAACGTGCAAAGTACCTGCTGCTGTTGCTCAGTGTTGTATTGATTGTTGCCAACCTCTATTTCCTGTCGGCTACTCGACAACATGCGCATTCGTATAGTGAACAGCAAAATCAGGCGACTTGGTTCCTCCTTCAGCTCACCAAAGAATTCACTGAACTAAAATCTATCGTGCCATTTTCCACTTCAAATGAAGAGTATATGGATAAAACACTATTAAAGTATGAACTTACTTGGTCACGTTTTGACCTTCTACTTACCAGTGATGAGGCCGACTCATTTATCTCTCTTCCTGGCGCGCGTGAATTCTTCACAACGCTATTTCACCACTTCCAAGCTTTGGAACCTAAAATTGTACAATTGAAGACACCGCAGCAAGCCGCAGCGTTGGGCTTAGAACTTGATACGCTTTATCAATCAATGGTGAAGTACGTGAACACCAATTTCCGTGTTAAAAGCCCGCTCTATGAATACCAACAGCGCGCGGCTAACGATTTAAACCAATTCCAGTTGACCTCAATGATCTTGCTGATCGTTTGCGTTGTACTTGTCACCTTCATTTTACACAAAGAGTCCGAATACCATCGCCAGCAATCTTTAACTGATTCCCTCACCGGCATTGCTAATCGCTTAGCACTGTTCAATGACTTAAAATGGCGAATACACAACGACTATCCTTTTCATCTATTCCTGCTCGATCTAAATGCGTTTAAGGCCGTCAACGATCAATTTGGCCACCAATCGGGCGATCGTGTGCTGAAAGCTTTTGCAGAACGCTTAAGTAGTCTAGATACTGAATGTTATCGAATTGGAGGGGACGAATTTGCAGTTATCAATGATAAAATTGCTGTGAATGAACTGCATTCGATTACCGAGGCAATACATCACCAAATGAGAGCATCAATCATAGTCACAGATGGCACTGTGATTCATATCAGTACTAGCGTTGGCAGTGCGCGATTCCCAGAAGATGCAGGCGAGCTCAACGAACTAATGCAACTCGCCGATAACAACATGTATGTGGAAAAGCACACTGCACGTAAAGTCAAAATACCCCAAACCATTGGCTAAAGAACCTGATGAGTTTGCCTTGCGTATTTCTGCAATATCTCATGCTTAACATCCTTGTCGCTTTGCGGTTGCCATAGACCTCGCCCGATACCGCCGACAATCATATGGATCACTGCCGCATCAATGGCTGACATGACAGCGACATTAACAGGTTCATTATTGGTATAACCTAGCTCTATCTCTAACAGATCTTTGTAGTCGACAAATCGAAACGAGCCGGCGGTTAACTCGTGAGAGTAGATGGTTTTGCTCGTTGTCACGCTAAGCAATATTTGGCCAGTCCTAACGTTAACGGCCCTCAGATTAACGGTAACCTGATCCGTTCTATATTGACCCGAGCCTCCAATACCAAGATAACGTGCGCCAGCACCACCGGTTTTGATATTGGAATCGTAAGCGACTATCCCGCCTTCAATCATCACATTGGCCGAGCTCAATGCAGATAAGTCGTCACCATGATTCGCCGCGCCTTGCCCTTTCTTTTGTGCAGCACGAATGATTTTTCGCTCTGTAAGTAGATTTTGTAACCCCTCTCTTTCTAGTGGGACAAACCATTTTGAATCAAGTAAAGAAGCAGTGAGCAAGGCCGTTCCACCTTGAGGGACAGCGGTAGAGAAATTACTGTTAGGCTGTGGCTTGTACTGCCCTGTTTGGTCTCGGAAGTCATACACCGACACCAAGATTTTTCCCCTAGGCAGAGGCAGGCTCACCAAGTCTTGATATGAAGAACCACGTGGCATCAGTGTCGGAGCCTCATTTGCATCAGGCATATCCATCGAGTAACTACAACCGAACAACGAAAGAGACCCTAAAAGAAGTATTAGTGTTTTCATCTTGTTCCCTTTCTATTGATCCGGTTTAAGGCCAGCCACTTTAATTTCTGTCGATTCACCCGAGACTTTATCGACGATTTGGACAATCAAGGCGCCATTGTTATCAACAATATTCAAGAAGAACTCGTCCGTTTCCAACTGACCAGTATTGCCATTACCCACATCAGCAAGCAACTGACTAATTAAGCGTGATTGCAAACTATTCGCCAATCTTTCTAGGGACGATTCCCCCTCAATGGAAGAGCCATCATCGGGAGCCTTGTAATCATTAATTGCATTAGCGACGCCGAACAAATGAGCGCTGTTGAGTGCATTACCACCAAAGCTTGGGTTTACCGGTGTATAAACAAGCTCGGTAGCATGCGCACCGATTGCAACGCAACACATTACCCAGACTGAGAATTTGCCTTTCATTGTTTCCTCCTAAAACTCATCACGTTCTAAATCAAACGTATCCTGATAAGCCAATTGAGATTTCCATCGAATCAAGTACGACGTTAATATATTCAATGCTTCTCTAGCTTTGTCTTCAGCATGCTTTCTTCCAGGAGAAAGCGCTGTTCTATATATAATTTTTCCTCTGTGAAAAATACTAATAATGCTGCCTGAGAGAGCCGTTGGACGCTCTTTTACGGTTAGGTTCTCTTTTAGTGAGCCATGACGCTCATTAACTAATTGACTGAAATAGAAATAAAAATCATCACCAAGGCGTGTTATTGTTCTATCAATTATCAATCCATTAACTTCATTTTCTATTAATAAGTTTTCATCATTGGCAGAAGTCGAACTTTTAATCTCTTTATCAACATTAGCCAAAGTGGTAAAAGAAGTGGCTATTAATAAATAACACACCATGTTATATGCCAATTTCATCTCTACCCTCTAAGACAAACATTAATTATTACAACTTATATTAATTACAGCCCTCTTAAAACATATTAAAAGCATTGAATAGTATATTCTCATTATTGGTACAACAGATTTCTCATTTTAACTACACAAATTTAATTTCATAAAAGTAAAACACACAACAAAAAACAACCAAATAAAATGTTACTTTTCATCAACTTATAAAACCAAATAAACTTTATGGTTAATAATTGCGTATCAAAAATTAAACTATCATGTGTCAAACTTAAGAATCAAATCATACTAATACCTCGTACGCTATTAATATAATCAATTATAAGTTGATTGTATTTAGTTCAATGAAATTCATAATTACCTCAACTCCCGCAAACACCGGAGTTACAAGGAGGTATAAGTGAATAAACAGCAAAAGGTAATACTTTATTTTGTTGTCTTTTCAGCTTGTTATTCAAAATTTGGCCTAGCCAATAGCACTGATTTTTCTCAATTAAACGAGATGGCTCAGGAGTTTGGCGAATTTTATGATGAGTCGGCTATTTACGCTGAACTAGAAGACCGAATCTTACCTTATAGCAACTACGCTGAAGTTGTTTTAAATAATGCTCACGATTCGGAAGTATTGATCAATCAAGTCAGTTTAGGTAGCGGGACAAATAAAGCGAAGGTTGTCCAAACCAACGTAACTAGAAATAAAGCAGCGATCACGCAGTCAGGGGTGAATAACCTCGCTGTCATTGAGCAAAACGAAGGAGATAACAATTACGCGGAAATCAAGCAGGCAGGTAACGGTCACAATAGCTATATCAGCCAATACGGCAGTGACAATATCGCCTATTTAAGGCAATGCAAAGGGTTCGATTGTTCTCAAACTGATCACGCGAGTGATATTAGCATAGTTCAAAAGAATGACGATAACTTCGCACTCGTCGTAGATAAAGGAAACTCTAGCTACGGCATACAACAGGATGGGGGCGACTCCATCGTAATTTTTAGCAATATGAATCGCGGTATTTACGTTAAGCAGTAATTAAGGCGTAGAGGATGAAAATCAATACAAATATACGAAAAGGATCTATTCATGAAAAAGTTAGCGATTACTATCTCGGCTATTCTAGCATCTGGTGCAGTATACGCGGGCAACGAAGCAACCACTCAACTTCAATATGCGTATGGCGATGATGTCCAGATCACCCAAAACACTACCCATGCAAACCCATCACTTGGTAATGACGCTTTTGTTTATATGACATCAACCTACAAGAATGACACGGTTATTCTACAAACTGGCGATCAAAACACAGCCACGGTCGACGCCACTCACGCTCGCCATTCTGACTTTGACATCACTCAAACAGGCGACAAAAACAAAGCCAAAATCAAAACACAGGGCATCTATAACCGCAATAACGATCTCGACATCGTTCAAACAGGCGATAACAATGATTCGAAGATCTTCGTGACATCAGGTGACTACAATGATGCTGACGTCAGTGTTCAAGGTAACGGGAATATGACAGTCGCCAGTTTCAATGGTGCTGGTGCTGACAGAAACCATATCCAAACGCGAATTGTGAATGGTGACAATAACAAAGTGAATAGTGCGGTAAACAACGGATACCGAAATGATGCACATGTCACCGTTTCATACAGTGACTCCAACACTATTAACACCACTCAAAATGGCGATTTCAGCCGAGCTTATGTCAATGTCAGCAGTGGGTCAGACTTCAATGAAGTCGATATCACTCAAGATAACCGAAACTATGCCAACGTAAGTGTCTACTGGGGTAGCGATGGCAATGACATTGATATTAGCCAAAACGATCGAAACCAGGCTCGCGTTTACGTAGGACGTCACAGCGATAACAATGACATCGATATCGATCAGACATCTCACAGCTCTAATGCACTTGTGAATCTAAGATACTCTAGCAATAACGATGTTACCGTTTGGCAAAATGCCTCTGACTCAGCAACTGTGACAGGTTACGCCTCAAATCATAACACCGTAAACATCATTCAGAACTAAACGAATGATTGGGCACGATATGAAAAATGCGGTGCTACTATGCACCGCTTTATTGCTCTTTCCTCTCCATACCACTGCAAAGGGAAGTAGCGGTTCCATGTATATCATTACCGACTATGCCCGACTTGTGTGTGAAGTTCACACATCAGGCGTTCAGTTAGTTATTTCGAGTCAGTCAAACACCCCCGAAAACAGCAAAATTAAAATCAGTGGTGCTAACTCTGTACAAACTTCTCTAACAGCCAACTCCCGTCTAGGGTTTCATTTTATGGCCTCAGATTTCCCGTTAACTCTTGAGATAATAACACCCGAAAACTCAACGCGATTCTCTCTCGATCGAGATTGTCAACTTAGACAATTAACCCGCTAAGTCAAAGCAACAGATACAAAAAAGCCCCTCATAGTGAGGGGCAAAGTACCATCGCTTATAGTTATAATTTTGTCTTGCCAGTATTCGATATCAACCAAAGTCACCGTTTACATAACCACGCGTTCGGTCGTCTTGAGGATCGCTAAAAATCACTTGAGTATCATTGTGTTCGACCAACTCTCCCATTAGGAAGAAAGCGGTACGATCAGAGATACGGCGTGCTTGCTGCATAGAGTGCGTCACGATAACGATCGTATAGTTCTTTTTCAGCTCTTCCATTAACTCTTCGATCTTATGTGTTGCGATTGGGTCAAGTGCTGACGTTGGCTCATCCATCAAGATGACATCAGGTTCCATCGCAATGGTGCGCGCGATACATAAGCGCTGCTGCTGACCACCCGACAAACCAAATGCGTGAGATTTCAAACGGTCTTTCACTTCATCCCAAAGCGCGGCGCCACGCAAAGATTGCTCTACAACTTGGTCGATGTGCTTTTTATCTTTAATGCCTTGAGCTCGTAGACCATATGCTACGTTCTCGTAGATGCTCATTGGGAACGGATTTGGTTTTTGGAACACCATACCCACTTTGATACGCAGATCCGCAACATCAATGTTGCCATAAATGTCATCGCCATCCATCTCTAATCGACCAGTGATTTTTACACCTTCAATCAGGTCGTTCATGCGGTTCAGGCAACGCAATAGTGTTGACTTACCACAGCCAGATGGGCCAATCAGTGCCGTGACTTGACGCTCTGGTACTGGAAGGTTGATTGATTTCAGTGCTTGGTTTTCGCCGTAAAATAGATCTAGATTTTCAATATCAAATTTGTTCATTGTCTTAATCTCTAAAATTCTGTAATTCGTGTCTAACTATGCTGACTAGGGCTAGCTTTAGTAGGTTGCTTTGTTAAAGCGGCTAGCGATAAATTTGGTTGTCATATTGATCAATAAGACCACGACAATCAGCACTGTTGCTGTACCGTATGCTTGATTCCACTCTTCAATAGTGAACAGCTCGGTAGTTAGCTTATAAAGGTGAACCGTTAGTGTGCGTCCTGAGTCGAGAAGAGAATCTGGAACTCGCGCAACCATACCTGCTGTTAGGAACACAGGTGCGGATTCACCAATTACACGACCAATACTTAGAATGACCGAAGTTAAGATACCTGGTGTCGCGCTCGGTAGAATAAGACGCCAGATAGTATAGATTTTTGAAGAACCCAGTGCATAAGAGCCTTCACGGTATGTTTGTGGTACTGCCATTAACGCCTCTTCCGTAGTACGGATAATGACTGGCAGAATAAGAATACTCAGAGTTAAAGCACCAGATAGAATCGAGAAGCCAAGACCAAGAATCGCCACGAAGAAGGTCATACCAAATAGACCAAAGATAATCGATGGAATACCGGCCAATGACTCAGTACAGAAACGAATAACTTTAACTAATCGGCTACCAACCTTCGCATACTCAGTAAGGTAGATGGCCGTCATAATACCGAGTGGCGCCGCAACCGCGATCGATGCAATAACCATGTAGACGGTCGATACGATCATCGGGAAAATACCCTTTTCTTCGCCAGTCGCGGTGTAGTTATCGGTAATAAATGCCCAATCCACATGCTGGAGACCATTGGAAAGAATGTACCAGATAATCCAGAACAGGAATCCGACTGTTAGTGCCGCTGCAGCCCAAATGAAGGCATTTAGGATATTGTCTTTGGTCTGACGAGCTTTCTTAAGTTTTGCTGTATCCATTTGCGAGGCCTTTGTCTTATTAGGTGATTGATTTACTTGAGACATAGTCATTACTTCGCTTTTTCACGGTTAAGGTAAAGCAGAACCGCATTCAGAGACATAATAAACACCAGTAGAACAACACCGGTTGCGTAGAGTGCGTTCGCGTGGACACCACTTGCGTAAGACATTTCAATCGCAATGTTCGCCGTTAAAGTACGTGCAGAGTCAAGGATACCCTCAGGCATCGCTGGCGCATTACCCATAACCATGATGATTGCCATGGTTTCACCCAGTGCGCGACCGATACCCAAAATCACACCAGTCATAATACCGCTTCGAGCTGCAGGCACTAGCAGTTTGAAGATAGTAAAGATCTTCGAAGCACCTAGTGCCAAAGAACCTTCTTTATAGGTTCTTGGTACTGCGCGAATCGAGGTTTCAGATACCGTGATAACCGTTGGAAGAATCATCACACCTAGCACAATGATACCCGCTAGAATCGTGTTTCCTGCCGGAACGTTAAAGATGTTTTGAATCAGAGGAACAATGATTACCAAACCGAAGAAGCCGTAAACGACCGAAGGGATACCCGCCAAAAGCTCTACCGCAGGGCGAATAATGTCAGCAACACGTTTAGGCGCGATTTCAGCAATATAAATCGCCGTTAGAACACCAACTGGCACACCTACCACAACCGCACCTAAGGTGGATACCACAGAGGCAACGATCATAGTAGCAACGCCGTAAAGCGCTGGCGGCAACCAATCTTGGCCGAGGACGATGCCAGAAACACCCGCTTCTTGGAACGCTGGGATACTTTCTTTAACAATGAAGTAAGCGATAACCGCTAGAGAGACAATACCGATAACCGCACTGGTTAAAAACAGGCCATGGAAGATTCTTTCTTTCCAATCTACACGTTTTTGGGCACGCAGACCTGACTTGTTTAGTTGAGTCGCTTCAGTATTCATAAGCTTTTCACTATTTGCGATGGTCATATGAAAATCTCACAGTTCGAGCTGCAAAGCAGAGTCGAAATGGATTGAAAACGCTCAGCCCGAAAAGGTGGGCTGAGCAAATTTAATAAATGGGGTTAACTGTTATTAGTTAACTGAGATGTAGCCTTTGTTATCAACAAGAGCTTGTGCTTCATCAGAAACCATCCAGTCTAGGAACTTCTGAGCTTCAGCAGATGGCTTGCCTTCTTTGAAAAGAACTAGGAATGGACGAGCAACTTTGTAAGAACCATTCTTAACGTTGTCTACGTTCGCTGCCACACCGTCGATTGAAAGCGCGTTTACAGAGTTATCAACTGTACCTAGAGAGATGTAGCCGATAGCGTAAGGGTTTGAAGCAACCATAGTTTTCAGTGCACCGTTACCGTTTGCAACTTGAGCGCGTTGAGAAATTGCAGAAACCTTCTTACCAGAGATTTTCTTCTTAAGCTTCATGATGTCTTCGAATGCACCACGAGTACCAGAAGCTGTGTCACGAGTGATCGCTACGATTGGCTTATCAGCACCACCAACATCTTTCCAGTTAGTGATGTCGCCCTTGTAAATCGCAGTTACTTGCTCAGCCGTTAGCTTGTCTAAGCCATTTTTTGGGTTAACCACGACTGCGATACCGTCTAGTGCAACTGTTAGTTCTTTAAGAGCTGGCTCTTTTTCAGAATCTTTTAGGTTACGTGAAGACATACCAAGGTCAGCACTGCCGTTTTTCGCTGCTTTTACACCAGCAGAAGAACCAGGGCCTTGAACTTCGATAAACACGTTGTTGTGTGTCTTCATGTATGTTTCAGAGAAAACTTCCATCAGTGGAGTTACGCTGCTAGAGCCCACTGCAGAGATAGTTTCTTTAGCAGAAACTGAAGTCACTGCCATTGCGCCTAGAAGTGCGATTGCACCGATTACTGTCTTTTTCATCACAATTTCCTTAAGTGGCTTTATTGCCGTTGTGTTTCACTTGAACGGTGCCCACTTTAGGACTCAAATATGACAGTTGTGTTTCACTTCGTTGAAGCCTGTATGACAGATGAAATTTTTCTTTTTCCCCGTCCCAGAACAATTATTAGAGTAGATCGTTCTGTTTGAAATTCGGCTAATTGTGTCCAAATGTGACAAATCGAACACATTTTAACCTAATGAAAAATATGAATAATTTAGTTGCATAATGCCTCTTCAAAATTTGTAAAAACCCTGCTGAATTCACCTTTGATTTATAGATTAAAGGAATTAGAATCACTCTCATTATAACAATTATAAAACTATTAATATTTCATCGGAGAGGACTCTAAATGCGCCAGTTACTAAACGGCTTATCGATTAAGTTACAGGTCGTCGTGCCTGTAATATTCACCTTATTACTACTCATTGTCGGCATTACTTACAGCACCACCAGCTTAAAGCATGCATTTAATCAGGTCACGGTATCTACCGAAGACGTGGTCAAGCATAAAGACGAACTGACAAAAATCATCGACAACACTTATGGTATGCGTATTAAGGCGATTTACAGCCTATTCCGTGCCGAAGATGTTGCTCAACTTCAGTCAACATTACTCGCAAAACAGAATGACAATTTGCGCCTTCTCGACTCGCTACGTGATATCGACGGCTTACAACGAGAAGTAAAGCAGATGGAAGAAGCAATTGAAGGCTATGTGAGTTACTCGATCAACACCATGGTGCCACTCTTAAACACCAAACACAGCCAGTCTTCGGTATCTAACGAATTCCAACGCAAATATGACCAAGCGTCTGCCCTTTATCGCGATAAAGGCAACCTAATGGTCAAAGCGATTGAAGACCTTTCGAGCAAGCTAAACCTACTGGCTTTAGCAGAGGTAGAACACAATGGTGAAATTCACTCTGGCGTAATGACCAAATCAGTCATTGGTTTAGGTTTTGTTTTACTTGGCGCATTTGTCATTAGCTGGGTGCTTGCGGGAATTATCGTTACGCCAATCAGAAAGCTACAAAAAGCGATGCAAGAACTTGCTCAGGGCAACCTTAAGGTGAGCGTTGTCGAACAAGGTAACAATGAAATCACCGCCCTATCAAGAGACTTCAACTCAACTGTGGCACAACTAAAAACCACCGTCGATTCACTCGTGCGAATTAGTGTCGATGTGGCTTCGGCTTCAACAGAGCTTGCCGCTGTAATGACGCAATCAACGGCCAACTCAGATCAAGAGAAGAACGAAGTTGAACAGGTTGCTTCAGCTATCAACCAGATGGAAAGTACCGCATCAGAAGTCACTCAGAATGCCAATCTTGCTGATCAAGCTTCAAGTAGCGCCGATAAACTCGCGCGAGAAAGCCTAGCAATCTTCGAGCAAAACACTCGAGAAAGCGCCAAGATGGCCGATCAACTTACTCAGGCTGCGAGCGTCGTAAACACACTAAAAGATCAGTCTGAGCAGATTGGTAAAGTGATTGAGGTTATCGAGAGTATTTCTGAGCAAACTAATCTACTGGCACTCAACGCTGCAATTGAAGCCGCGCGTGCAGGTGAAAGTGGCCGTGGTTTTGCGGTGGTAGCCGATGAAGTGCGTATGCTTGCCGCGCGCACTCAAGAATCAACCAAAGAGATTCAAACCATCATCGAGGAGCTTCAGCGGCAGTCAGGCAGCGCTAACGACAGCATGAACTCTAGCCTTGAGATGCTTTCTCAAAACCAGCAACAAGCAACGCTAGTCAGCGAAGCGCTGAGTAACATTAGTTCTTCAATATCTGAACTCACCACGCTTAATGCGCAAGTGGCTGTGGCTTCAGAAGAGCAAGGTCAAGTGACATCTGACATTAATAAGAACCTTGGCAACATCTACGAGCTTGTTAGCCAAAACGTGACTGGGATTACCCAATCAGCGGCCGCAAGCCAAGAGCTATCTAACCTCGCTGAAAATCAAAAACAGCAGCTTGGATTCTTTAAAGTGTAATTATCGCACTGTTCAAAAGAGGCTCTTAAAGAGCCTCTTTTCGTATCACTTTCTCGCGTATTTAATGACAGACAACACACTGCCGAGTGGGTCGCGAAATGAAGCAATACGACCAATACGCTCTATATCCATCGGCTCAACGACTACTTGCGCACCGTTTTCTAGCGCTTTCTCAAGCGTCGCATCCACATCCTCTACAGTCACATAGGCTTGCCAAAAACTTGGGACGCCGCGCGCTTTTAATGGCTCCGGCATCGTCAGAATACCTGCAAATGGCTCAGAGCTGTTTTCATTCATAACCAAGGCATAGCGTGACTGATTTCTTCCCGGCACTTCTCTTAGCGTCCAGCCCAATACATTAGAGTAAAACTCTAGAGACTTCTCAAAATCAGTCGTCATCAGTTCACACCAGCTAAACAGGCCGTGGTCTTCGAATGGTTTATCCATTATTTTCTCCTAATAAGTTCTCCACAAACATGTTGAGCAATTCGTGAAGTTGTTGCTGTTGTTGACTATCAAAGTTGTGCAATGCTTTACCTAACACACCAAAGGCGACGTGTTTCGAGGACTCAACCAGTGCAATTGCTTCTGCTGTTGCGACAATGGAATAGCTTCTTCCATCAGTTTCATTGGTCAGTCGACGTATCAACTCGCGCTTTTCCAATCCTTTAATCAGACTGGTCACAGAGCCTCGATTTTTTAACAACCGTTGTGACAATTCGAGCGGCGTAATGCGCTCTGCTTCGATGACTGTCATCAAAAAGATCCACTGTTCACGGGTTAAATTAAGCCCATTTTGGCTAAATTGCGCCTCAAGTTCGTTGGTCAAAACCCGAGAAGCCAAGCCGACCAGTCCGCCGATAGTGTCTGTTGGTTTCATAGCACCGCATTTTAGTTTGAATTTAAACTAGTCTATTAGATTTAATATCAAACCACAACAATTAAGACGAAAAGGATCTTATGTGTGAACGGAAAATAACGACAAAAGGCACGCAATGCGTGCCTTTAAATGAAAAATGTACGGGAGCGTTCTAAGCGTTCTTACCGAAGATGTACTTATCCATCATAGAGACCATCTTACCAATCTCTGGTTTGGTAATCGTATCGTTAGCACCGAGTGCCAATGCCTTAGCTCGGTTATCTTCACTCATTAGAGATGAGAACATGACGATTGGCATAGAGGCATAAGAATCAGTATCACGTAGACGTTTAACTAAATGCATACCATCCATACGAGGCATCTCTACGTCTGTCACTACACCATCAATCAGCTCACTGACAGGCAAGCCTTCTTCTTTGGCAACTTCAATTAAACTCATAAGTTTCTCGTGCGCTTCACCACCGTCTTTACACGAGATAATGTTATAGCCCGAAGAACTTAATGTATCTTGGATCAAAGAACGGATAAACGCTGAATCGTCCACCACCATGATGGTTTTGCCATTTCGCTTAGTGACCATTCGCTGGTTAAGGTCAACACTCTTGTCGATTGTGACATCGTATTTTTCCATACTCAGCTCTGGGTTGATATCGGCAATAATCTTTTCGAAATCCAAGATCATAATCAAGTTGCCATCTTTGCGTACCACCGCGACCACACAGTCTTGCTCACCGGCTTCAAGGAATTGGCTTGGCGACTCAACATCATTCCATGAGATTCGGTGAATTCGACTAATGCTGTCAATCAAGAAGCCATTAGTCATATTGTTAAAGTCGGTGACAATAACAAATTTTTTCTGCAGATCTTTCGACGTTGGTACGCCCAACCAACCAGCAAGATCGACCAACGGAGTTAAAATATCACGAGACGAGAATACCCCCACCATATGCGGTTGTGCATTGGGGTAATCGGTTGTTTCCGGTACTTGGATGACCTCTCTCACTTTAGCGACGTTAATACCGTAATAGCACGTCTTTTTGCTGCCGTCTGGCAGTTCCTTAACCAAATGAAACTCGATAATCTCAAGTTCATTGGTACCACTTTCCGTTAAAATCGTACTGGTTGATCCGCTCATAATTCTACTTTCTTAGTTTGATCACTTTATATTATCGTCATCAATTACAAATTCTTTTGCTCTTTTTATCTGTAATCCCGTGAATTGTAAATCAATTGCTTCGACATAGTTCAAACTTCTCTATATCAGCGCCTTATCAAGTGACAATTCAATCAATTAAACGCCAATGAGAAGGCATTTCTAGCCCCCACCTTTCTCGCTCTACTTCGGAATAAATCGCTTTACCTTGATTGCCTGTCACGATAGGAATCGGCTTACTGTGACCATTGTTGATGATTTGATTCACCAAGCTCGCCGCCTGTTCCCCTTGACTGTGGCCAAACAGCACCACACCACCTACCGCTTTCTTTTCGCCTACGGCAAAGTCCCAAAATGCAAAAATCGGCAACTCTGAGTGTTGATTGGTCCAATTAATGACTTGCTCGGCCGGGACATTATTCCCCTGTTCATCGATAAGCGTTTGATAGAGGCCAACAATGATGACCGTAAAACCGTCATTCTTTGCCCCTTTGACTTGGCTTTGCCACTCATTTTTGGTCGCATTAGCTTGTATATCAACATCAATCCCAAGATTTTCCCTAATTAAAGTATACTGTTTGTCTATATAGCTTTTGGCAATTTGGGACGTCACACCTGAATCAAACAATACCTTCACTTTGAAATTTCGATCATCAAATAGCTTTCTAAGCTCTCCCAGTGACTTAGTAAAAAGTGGCCGCTCCAACACACCTGTCACTTTCGCCTGACCACGATACTTCGACATCAGCTTTCTAGGGTTAGAGTTAATCCCTAAAAACACAATCGAAATCGGCTCATCAAATAACATCGGTAGCATGTAGGATAAAGCATTGTCATCACCGAGCATGACAATATCAGGCTTAAAGCTCTTATACTTGGCAAACGCTTCCTTGGCTTTTCCCGCGTAGTCTGCTTTAGGGATACGTTTGGTATCCATTTGGAAAGTTTCTAACTCAACCGTATCGGCTAACGTAGCCTGTATGCCTTCAACATAACTTTTATCCCAAGGGTATTCGGAATGATAGCTTTCAATCAGCAACACTTTAGTTGCAAATGCTTGGGACGAAAAAACTAGACAAAGTAATATCCAACGCATGAGAGTTTCCTCTTGCTTTTCTATTAGTGTAGTTGCCTTAGCTCAAGTCTCCACCAGCATTCGCCTTCAATTAGTATTTGAACGTCTATACTCAAAAATAAACTTTCGAATTAATGCCATGACGCGTAGCAAAGACATCGAAGAAAGCCAAAACAGTCCTTTTTATAGCAGGATCGGACGACGTATCATCCTGATTATGGTGCTGCTGAGTAGCTTGATCACCGTTTTTACTACATTGCTACAATTATCATGGGACTACAGAAAAGAGTTTGATACCGTTAAACAGCGTCAATTTGAGATACGCGATATACATGCTCCAATCATTGCCTCTTCAGTTTGGGACTTTGACCTTTTAATTCTTCAGCAAGAGATTGATGGTTTGGTGAACTTGCCGAGAGTGGACTATCTCAGAGTCGAAAGTGGCGGCTACACTTTTGAAGCTGGCACAGAAGTCATCGAAAACGCAATCACCAAAAAGTATCCTTTGATATACAAGCATCCAAATACTTCGCGCGTCGAGGAAATCGGTCATATTTACGTTCAGTCTGATGCACAAGAGATCTACGACTACCTGATCTGGCAAGCGGTTTACACCCTACTTCTCAACGCAGGTAAGACTTTACTGGTTTGTTATCTGGTGTTGATGGTATTCCATCGCAGTGTCAACCAAAGGATCTTCGCAATCGCTAAGTACCTTCGTAAATACAACCCGCGCCACCCCGCCGATCCTTTGGAACTTGAACATCAAGCTTGGATCTCTGAAAAGGATGACGAGTTGGACTGGCTTGCCGAAGAAGCCAATAAAATCACCAGTAATGTCACTCGTCTATATGACAATATCAAGCAAGAGCAAGAGCGCCTTAAAGAGTTTGCCCACGTCTCTTCAGACTGGCTATGGGAGACTGATGAGTTAGGGCATCTTGTTTATTGTTCAGATAGCATGAGAGAAGCGCTTAGCATAGATAGTCTCAGCAAACCGGTAATGAATCAGCTAACCGCGTTGGAGCATTGCACTTCACTTCATGGAAAGCTTCGCCAACGAAGCACCTTTTCGATGTGTGAAGAGACCATCACACTAAACTGCATTACTCAATACCTGCTGTTTCAAGCCAAAGCGCGTTATGAAAGTGATCGTTTCCTTGGCTTTCGCGGCACTGCCATCAATATAACCGAATTGAAGCTGACTCAGATTGAACTTGAAGAGCTGAACCAAAACCTTGAACACACAGTGGCGACTCGAACCCTAGACTTGAAACAAAGTATGGAGCAGCTCAAACATACCCAAGAGCAGCTTGTTGAATCTGAAAAACTCGCCGCCCTCGGGGGGCTTGTGGCAGGGGTTGCTCACGAAGTGAATACACCGTTGGGTATAGCAGTAACGGCAACTTCTGTCATACGTGATGTGACCCACGAAGCGAATCAAGCCTTTGCCAGTCAAACTCTCACAACAGATCAATTCAGATCTATTATGGAGCGAATGTCCGATAGTAGCACTATGCTCGAGCATAATCTCAATCGAGCCGCAAAACTGATCCGAGATTTTAAACAAACCGCGGTTGACCAGGTGTCAGAAAGCCGTAGTCAATTTCAGGTATTTCAAGTATTGGATGCATTAATTGCCAGCTTGCACCCAGAGACACGTAAGCTCCCGGTAGTTCCTGTTCTTGAAGGCGATACCAGTTTAACTATGAACAGTCTACCCGGCGTATTAACTCAGGTTATTTCTAATCTGATTATGAACAGCATCAATCACGCTTTTCACGAACAGAGCACACCGCAGATATCAATTCGTTTCCATCAAGATGAAGATATTCTGGTGTTTGAATACCGAGACAACGGCAGTGGCATAGAGGCATCATTACACCAAAAGATTTTCGAGCCCTTCTACACCACAAAACGAGGCAAAGGCGGCTCAGGCTTGGGGCTGAATTTGGTATTCAATCTGGTAAAACAGAAACTGAAAGGTGAACTGATATTTGAATCTGAACTCGGACAAGGGGTGCGATTCGAGCTCAGACTGCCAAGGAATTTGCCTGCTAGTGATTCTCCTGACCACCATTTAGATTACAACATCTAATCAGGCAGTGAGTTACGGATTTCGATGAACTCTTCCCAATGGTTGATTAGCAAATCGACCAGCTGCGGCTCAAAGTGTGCCCCTTTTTGATTGACGATCTCAGCGCGAATATCTTCATCACTCCACGGCTCTTTGTAACTTCTTTTGGCGCCAAGGGCATCAAACACATCAGCAAGCGCCGCAATACGTCCGCTGATGGGTATCTCGTCGCCTTTTAATCCATTCGGATAACCCGAACCGTCCCATTTCTCGTGGTGATAAGCCGCAATCTCCTTAGCCATAACGATCAAGCGACGTTTAGAACGACTTAAAATTTCCACCCCATAATCAACATGCTTCTTCATAATCTCCCATTCATCTGCATCTAGCTTGCCGGGTTTATGAAGAATCGAGTCAGGTACCGCGACTTTACCGACATCATGCAAGGGCGAGGCGTGCTTCATCATACTGGCTTCATGTTCATTCAAGCCATAGAGGAGCGCCAGCTTTTCGCAAATAAGCGAGACTCGTTGAACGTGCGCTCCAGTCTCACGGCTACGCGCTTCTACAGCGTTAGCGAGGTTATAGACAAGTTCTTTTGATGTTTCTTTTATATCGATAAGAAGACTCAGGTTTTCGAAGGTAAGCCCTATATTCTGCATATAGATTTCTAGCAACTGTACATCGAGTTCAGAAAGGTCTTTATGGAAGTTGACATACAGTAGACTATCGACACCCTGCTCATCACTGGTGTAGAGAATAAACGCATCGCCAAAATGTTGCGAATGGCGCTGTTCAAGGGCTTGCTGGCAACGATTGGCGACCTCTTCAGGCAGCTTATTGAATGCGCACTCACTATAGCAATCCACGTATTCGCCCGTTGCTGCTAAAGTCAATGCTCGTGTCACTTCACCATTGGGTCTTGGTTTTACTAGACAGTAAAAAGCTGATTTTTCTAACTGAAGCAACGAAGTAAGCTGTTCCAAAACAGAGGCGGCATAGGCTTGTAAAGTGGTGGTATTTTGAACTTTCGCGGAAGACTCAATCACTTTCTTAAGCCCCGACTTCTGCTGGTTAATAAGGCACAAGTCTCGATAAGAACGCAACATCGAGTAGAGCAAGGTTTTGAGTTTTTGAGTGGTAAGTTCCGTCTTTTCTTTGTAATCGTCAATTTCATACTCGCGAATAACAATATCTTCAGGAGCTTGCCCTGCTTGTCCGGTACGTAATACGACTCGAACAAGGTTGTTACCTAGATCTTCGCGAATGAACTTTACTAGCTCTAATCCTGCATGCTCTGTTTCCATCACCACATCCACCAGCGCCAGAGCAATATCACTATTTTGCTGAAACATAACTTTGGCTTCTCGGGCCGAGTGAGCAGAGATCAAATTGAGTTTGCGGCCTTCAAAGGTAAAGCCAGACAAGGCCAAGCGAGTCACCTGATGCATTTGGGCGTCATCATCTACAAGCAGCACTGTCCACGGCACTGATGGGATAACCTCATCAATCGGGCCATCGCTCAGAGGACTTTCTTGCTCTCTTTGATCGGCAAACAACTCCATGTAGTACCTAATATCGCAAATGAGTTCATTCTTTAGGTTTAGCACAAATTTGCAGATATTTACTACTTACTCATTAAGCAAAAGCTAATTCAGTGTACTCATTGTTTGACGCTTGACACTACCTTTATCACAACCTAAGAACGGTTGCTCTGCTGACCAGAGTTGGTTCTAGCTGAACCACCTGAGTATCTGTTGATTCACCTTCTAATTTCTTGAGTAGCGCTTCTACAGCTGCTTTACCTAATCGGTATTTAGGTTGGTGAATAGTAGTAAGCGAAGGGCTCATAAATTTTGCAATATGAATATCATCGTAGCCAATGATAGACAACTCTTCCGGAATCCGAATACCTTTCTCGTTTGCAGCATTGATTACCCCCATCGCCATCATGTCATTGCAGACAAAAATTGCACTTGGTAGCGGTCCTTTAGCGATCATTTTATTGAACGCTTCATAGCCGCCTTCACACTCAAAGTCAGACTCGATGATCCAATTAGCTTTGAACTCCAATCCGTGTTCGTTCAGGGCTCGTTTATACCCTTCATAACGCATTTGAGCTTGGTGTTTGACCAATGGACCAGTGATACAACCAATCTTTTTATGACCAGATTCGATTAAGTGCTTCGCTGCCAGATAGCCACCGCGCAATGAGTTGTCTTGGATCTTGTCACTGGTAAACAGCATCGGCCCCCAATCCATAACAACGACTGGAATGTCTTGGTATTGCTCAAACACTTCCAAACGCTCACCTTCAAGCGAAGAACACATCAAGATCAAACCATCGACACGTTTTTGCAGCAAGGTATTGATCGAGTCTCGCATCCGTTCGTGGTCGCCCTCGGTATTACACAGAATCAGGCTATAACCTTGCTGATAGCAACTGCGCTCCACCCCTTTTACCACTTCACCGAAAAACGGGTTGGTCGAGGTGGTCACCAGCATACCTATGGTTTTAGTGCGATTGACTTTAAGGCTGCGAGCTAATGCAGACGGACGGTAATTAAGCTCACGAGCGGCATTATTTACGCGCTCAGAGATCTCTTCACTGACGAAACGAGATTTATTGATGACATGGCTCACCGTAGAGGTCGATACACCCGCAACTCTTGCGATATCTTTCATTGTCGCCATGTCATTCTCTCCTTGCTTGTGGCTAGACGTTAGCTTTGCTCTGCTAAGAAAGCATCGACTTCTTCTCTTGACGGGATGGATGTTTGGGCGCCAAAACGCGTCACAGAGATAGCCGCTGCTGCATGAGCAAATTTGATCGCTGATTCTAAAGGTAAATCTTCGAGCAGACCAGTGACCAATGCCCCATTAAATGTATCTCCCGCCGCCGTCGTATCTGTTGCATCGACCTTAAAGCCAGCAATTAGCTCTCCACGCCCATTTTGACTCAGCCAAACCCCTTTCGCGCCAAGGGTAATCATGACGATTTCGATCCCTTTACGATGCAGTTCGTTCGCCGCTTCTTGCGCGCTATCATTATCCGTCACAGTGATCCCAGTAAGCACTTCCGCTTCTGTTTCATTTGGCGTGATAACATCGACACAGGCGAGCAATTCATCCGAAAGTGGACGCGCTGGCGCAGGGTTTAAAATAACATTGGTGCGCGCTTCTTTGGCCACTTTGGCCGCTTTTTCTATACCACAAATCGGCGTTTCCAATTGCGTCAGCAGGTACTTGGCCGAACGAATCTGCTCTAAATCTGACTCAATAGCCTCAGCGGTCAGTTTTGCATTCGCTTCTGCAGAAATACAGATGCTGTTTTCACCGCTATCGGCGACCTGAATCATTGCAATACCGGTTGGGCAGTTTGGCTCCATTTTAACGCCGGCAATGTTGATGTTGTCCATCTTGAAGTTTTCGCGAATGTTGATACCAAACGCATCATCACCGACACAAGCAATGAAGCCGATATCCGCATTTAATCTTGCAGCCGCTACGGCTTGGTTTGCCCCTTTACCACCAGGAATAACTTGATAGTTTCGACCATGTAACGTCTCGCCAGGGCGAGGGAAAGAAGGCACTTGAAGAACATGGTCAGCGTTAACACTACCTAAAACCACTAACTTATTCATAAGGTAATCCTCGGCTCGCTAGAGCCACTTATATGTGAACAGGAGTAATAGCGATGAACTCTGTAAAAAAGCACATGGCTATTCGCCCTTCTCCCCTAAACGACAGATATAAACGGGGAGAAGGACAAAATTGGTTAACTCATTACTTAGTGATAACTTTCAGTGGTACTGGGATGTACTCTTCTACTTGAGAACCTTTCAGTACTTTGTCAGCGGTTTCGATACCAAGTGCGCCGATAAGATCTGGCTGCTGAGCGATAGTTGCAGATAGCTTGCCGCGGTTAACCGCTGCGATGCCGTCATCCGTGCCATCGAAGCCAACGATCATTACATCTTTACCTGATGCTTGAACCGCGCGCAGAGCACCTAGAGCCATCTCATCATTCTGAGCAAATACCGCTTGCACATCTGGGTTAGCCGCTAGCAGGTTTTCCATTACGTTAAGACCTTTAGTACGGTCGAAGTCTGCAGGTTGGCTCGCTAGAACGTCCATTTCACTGCCTTTAACCGCATTCATAAAGCCTTCACCACGCTCGCGTGCCGCAGAAGTACCCGCAATGCCTTCAAGTTGAATAACTTTCGCTTTCATCCCCACTTTTTCAACAATGTAGTTACCCGCCATTTCGCCGCCAACAACGTTGTCAGAGGCAATGTGGCTCACCACTTCACCACGGCTCGCACCACGGTCTAGAGTAAGTACTGGGATGTTAGAACGGTTTGCCATGCGAATCGCATTAGACACCGCGTCTGAATCCGTTGGGTTGATTAGAATCGCCTTAACACCACGGATAGTCAGATCTTCAATGTTTGACAGCTCTTTGCTTGGGTCATTTTGCGAGTCTAGTACGATTAGGTCATAACCTAACTCTTTTGCCTTTGCTTCAGCACCATCTTTCATCGTAACGAAGAAAGGGTTGTTCAGCGTAGACAGTACGATTGCCATCGTGTCCTGAGCTTGCGCTGAAACAGAAACGGTTGACGAAAGTAGTGCAGCAGAGATAAGAGTCGTTAGTTTTTTCATTTTCTCAGTCCTTGTGTAGGGTGAGCCAAGACACGTCACTTGGCTCGATTTAGTTATGATTTACTTGTTTTTGTTGTCTACCAGTACCGCAAGTAGAATTACCACTGCTTTAGCGATCATTTGGTAGTAGGAGGAAACGTCGAGTAGGTTTAGGGCGTTATTTAGGAAGCCGATAATCAGCGCACCGATCAGTGTGCCCATGATGCGGCCCTTACCACCCATTAGGCTAGTGCCACCCAGTACAACTGCGGCAATCGCGTCTAGCTCGTAACCCATACCCGCAGTCGGTTGTGCCGATGACAGTCGTGAGGTGACGATGATGCCAGCCAGTGCAGCAAGCAGACCACAGATGGCATAGACACCAATTTTTACGCGATCAACGTTGATACCAGATAGGCGAGTCGCAGATTCATTACCACCTAGGGCGTAGACATAGCGACCAAAGCGAGTGTGGTTAAGTAGGTACCAAGCAGCTGCAAATACGATAACCATTAGCCAAACTGGAACAGGGATACCTAATGCGTAGCCAGTACCAAACCAAGCGAATGCATCTGCTGTGTCAGTGAAGCCTGTAGAAATTGGTCGACCGTCGGTATACACCATGGTCACGCCGCGCAGAAGCGTCATAGTCACCAAGGTAGCAATAAAGGCTTGAACCTTACCCTTAGCGATAATAATGCCGCTGATTGCCCCTAGTGCGGCACCAGCGAACAGTGCGGTTGGAACTGCGATCAAGACAGGCACTTCCATCGCGATTAAGCTCGCAGCGAAGGCACCACACAGAGC
Organism: Vibrio sp. SCP2; assembly: GCF_059295395.1. Taxonomy (NCBI): domain Bacteria; kingdom Pseudomonadati; phylum Pseudomonadota; class Gammaproteobacteria; order Vibrionales; family Vibrionaceae; genus Vibrio; species Vibrio sp. SCP2. Next base: position 530,906 of record NZ_JCAFVV010000001.1, read on the forward strand.
CAAGACTGAGCCAACGCTCAAATCGATACCCGCAGTCAAGATAACCAAAGTCATACCGACGGCGATGATGGCGTTAACCGATGTCTGGCGCAGGATGTTGAGAATGTTGTCGACCGTAAAAAAGTTCGGGTTTAAGAATGATACGACAACAATCAAAAACAAGAGTGCAATCAGTGATTTTTGTTCAATTAACCACTCTTTGCTAAACAGTTTTTTGCTGTTTGTTTCCGTTGGTTTGCTCATGGTATTGGTACTCATGCTGCTTCCTCATTAATCTTTTTGCCTACGGCACAGGCGAGTAGTTTTTCTTGGTCGGCGTCTTTTGCATCAAACTCGCCGCTGATTCGACCTTCGTGCATAACGAGGATGCGGTCGCTCATGCCTAACACTTCGGGCATTTCCGATGAGACAAGGATGATGCTCATGCCATCGGCTTTAAATTTGTTGATAAGTTGGTAGATCTCTTTCTTCGCACCGACATCAACACCGCGAGTCGGCTCATCCAAGATCAACACTTTAGGTTTGGTCATTAACCCTTTAGCGATCGCCACTTTCTGTTGGTTACCGCCAGATAGGTTGCCTATGATTTGATCTCTAGTCGGAGTTTTGATGTTGAAAAGCTTGATGAAGTCTTCAACAGCGACCACTTCATCACTGTGCTGAATACGACCACCCTTGGTCAGCTTATCTAACGCGCAAAGAGACATGTTCTCTTTAACCGAAAGTCCTAGTACCAAGCCATCCCCTTTGCGGTCCTCAGAGATATAGGCGATACCATTCGCAAGTCCATCTTGCGGGCTAACGGGGTTAATCGTTTTGTTGTCTAGGTTAATCACACCACGTTCACTCGGTAGTGCGCCGTAGATGACTTTCATTAGCTCAGTACGACCTGCACCCATCAAGCCAGACACACCCAAAATCTCGCCTCGTTTAAGAGTAAAAGTGACGTCTTGGACACCAGAACCTGTCAAACCGATCACTTCTAGACAGGTTTCACCATGACGAACATCGATGCGCGGATACTGCTCATCAAGCTTACGACCAACCATCATCTCAATGAGGCCATCTTCATCGGTATCAGAAACTTGGCATTCACCGATAAACTTGCCATCACGAAGAACGGTAATGTCGTCGCAGATTTCGAAAATTTCTTTAAGGCGGTGAGAGATGTAAACAATGCCGCAACCTTGAGCACGAAGCTCGTTGATCACCTTAAACAATGATTCAGTCTCTGTGTCGGTTAAGGCGTCCGTTGGCTCATCCATAATGATGACCTTAGATTCGAACGACAGTGCTTTCGCAATCTCAACCATTTGCTGCTCACCTAGGCTCAGGTCACCCAGCAAGGTCTTAGAGCTGTGTTTGACGTTCAGGCGTGCCAGTAGTTTGTCCGCTTCGTCATACATTTTTCCCCACTGAATGCCACCAAATGCACTGGTAAATTCTCGACCAAGGAAAATGTTTTCGGCAATAGTTAGTTCCGGAATGAGGTTTAATTCTTGGTGAATAATGCTGATCCCAGCTTCTTGAGAGTCTCTTGGGCCTTTAAAGGCTGCCGTTTCACCTTGATATTGAATGCTGCCGCTGTCTTTGGTGTAAATGCCCGTTAGCACTTTCATCAAAGTCGACTTGCCTGCTCCGTTTTCTCCCATCAGTGCCATTACACGTCCGGGGTAAACATTCAGGCTTGCTTTGTCCAGAGCTTTAACACCTGGGAAAGCCTTTTCAATGGAGCTCAGCTGAAGAATGGCTTGAGTCATAATTCTTCCCTACGATCGCGCGGCTTAAAAAACCACACCTGCTTGAAATATAACGTTCGCATACGGTGTGCACTCACCAGTACGAACTACTGCTCTACTCTGCTGAGTACGAACTTTGAAGTCTTCATGAGACACATACGTCACTTCAATTTTCTTACCGCTTAACTCGCTTTCTGTCGCAAGTTCTTTGACTAAAGCTTCATGATGAGCCGGGCTCACTTTGGCAAATTCTTCAGCAATAATGACGCCTTCAACCTGAGACTCACTTAATAGCACTCGTACTGTTTCTAGAAATGAAGGAACACCATGTGTCAGTGCTAAATCGATACGTTGCACTTCATCAGGAATAGGTAAGCCTGCATCACAAACGGTAATCTCATCGGTATGACCTAATGTCGCCACCAAGTAAGAAAGTTCTGAATTTATAAGGGTACTTTTCTTCATCTCATCGACCTTTCAAAAATACGTTTATCGTACGGCAAGCTTTATTTTCTCTGTCATGCTTGTTATTGAGAAAATACTCATCGAAACGTTTCGATGACATAATAGTCCGTCACTTCAGAAATTCGAGACTCGATTCTATAGAGTGTGAAATTGATCCGCTTTGCTAGTGACTATTCTCTTATCAAAGTGATTAAGATCACTCATCGAAACGTTTCGATATGCCATTTTCTATATTTATTTGCTCGATTAAGCGGAGCAGCAGATCTTTTAAGGTATAGTGTGGGGCATCAAGAAGACTTGGAAATTGAGATGAAAAAGATTGCATTTTCTTTCGTTGCGCTACTAACGCTAAGTGCCTGTCAAACAGAAGTGGGCACACAAGCCTGGTGTGACGAGATGTCAGATAAGCCTAAGAGCGAATGGAATGCCCAAGGCGCTGTTGATTACGCTAAGCACTGTGTGCTACAAGACGCTGTCGGAAGTGAAGGCTGGTGTAAAGATTTAGAAGACAAGCCCAAAGGCGACTGGAGCGCGAACGACGCAACGAGTTACGCCAAGCATTGTGTATTCTAATCGATATCTAAAGAGCATTTACAATTATGCAGATGCTCTTCCTTCCGGTTCAATCCGATTTTCAAGTGTGATGACAAATTTCGTCCCCACGCCTAAAGTACTTTCCAGTTCAATATTTGCTGCTAGTTTTTGACTGCAAATATTGTAAACCATATGCATCCCTAGTCCCGTTCCCCCTCTAGCCCTAAGCGTGGTGAAAAAGGGTTGGAATATTTTTGACTGATCTTGTTCGCTGATCCCCTTACCATTGTCTTCAACGCTGATATAGGTATGTTGATGATCTTGGCTGGCAACTAGCTTAACCTCGCGCTGAGAGCTCTGTTCGTCAGAGAATGCATGCAATGCGCTATTGGTTAAAAGCTCCTCAATAACACACGCCAACGAAATCGGTGCAACGTAAACACGAAGTTTCTCATCGCACTCTAATCGGGCAGAGATATTGTGTTCATCGAACAACTCCTCAGTATGAGTTAATACGTCGCTAAACAGTTGCGATAATTCAATCAACTTGGGTTCTTCCACCGTCATTTTCTGGTCGACACTTTTCAACTTACTCACCAACTCAACAGAGCGATTGATGTTAGCGATAAGCATCTCCATACACTGGTTAGCCACTGAGAGAAACTCGGTGAGATCGTCCTGCGAAATCGTCTTATCCTGAAAGCTTTTTTGAATTGAAAACAGGCGTTCATTTAAGATAGATAGACTTGTAACCGACACCCCTAAAGGTGTATTCAGTTCATGGGCCACGCCTACCACCATACCACTCAACGCGGACATTTTTTCCGCTTCCATGAGTTGATCTTGCGTGCGCTTAAAACGCTCTATTAACGCTTGTAAAGTATGCGGGTCACCCTGTGAGGCCTGTTTTTGTAGTTGGTCTTCCACATCATCAATAAGTGAGCGCAATCCAAGGATCATTGTTTTTAGTGAGTTAGACATGATGTCTCGATCACTGCTTGGCGTCACGTCTAGATCTTCTAGGTTCCCTTTAGCAACCTGATGGAGTACATCAATGTTACTCTCTAGTCGGTCCATCAAATTATTGAATGATATCGCCACATCCCCCGCCTCAGTACCAAACTCAATCGGAACTCGACGTGAGTAGTCTCCATGCTGGCTTATCTGCTCAATGGTATTGACGGTTTCGAGCCAACTCATCCTAACACCGTGCTCACTGACATTAAGGCCCACTTCTTCTTCTCGCTCTGTCACTCGATCTAGGTGCATTTTTCTCAGAAGCATGAATATAGTGACGGCATTGAGCGCCGCCCAGCACGTAACCATCACTAAACCGGTAACTTGAATGAGTAACTGGTTAACAACGTCTTGGTTTTCAATCCATCCCAATTTAAAACCCGCATACAGTGTTCCAACAACCCCGCAGAATAGGTGGACAGGAATCGCGCCAACCGGATCATCTATTTTGGCTTTGATGAGCATCCGATCGCCTAAAATGACGCACGCAGAAGCAAACATACCAAGCACCAACAAATCGACCATTCCCATTATGTCGGCACCCGCAGTAACAATCACCAAACCGCCGAGAACACTATTGAGAACGACAAACACTGGAACATGCCGATAGTGATGTAACCAGAATAAAGTTGTACATCCAGCAATCGCACCGCACACTAAGGTGTTAAACAGTATTTTGGGCACTCGTAAATCGAAGGTATATAGGCTTCCGCCATTAAAACCAAGCCAAGCAAACATCATTAAGAACACGCCTAACGTCACAAGTGTATGGCTATAAGAAGGGATTTCACGTACTGACTTGTTGTCGAAACGACCTTTTCTCGGCCCGACTATCATGGTTCCAATCAAGCCGATCATACCCCCGACAACGTGTACCGTTGTGCCACCAGCAAAATCATAAAAACCACTTGAGTTAAGCCAAGAGTATGGGTTCCAAGTCCAATAGGAAGCGATGGGATAAGTGATAACGGCGATTAAAAAAGAAGTGTAGATATAGCCTTTGTAACTCATGCGCTCCGCGACACATCCCGAAACGATCGTCGCTGCAGTGGTTACAAACATCACGTTGAATAACAGTTTAGGTAGGTGCTCATCGTCCATAGCTAGCGTCTCGAACGAGAGCAAGCTATCACCTTGGCTCAAGTGATATCCGAACACAATGTAAGCCACGGTCACAACAATGAAATCGGCAAGGTTTTTCATCGCTACATTGACCGAGTTTTTAGCTCGTACGCTACCTGTCTCGATCAAGGTAAAACCTGCCTGCATAAACAGGGCGATACAGGTACACCCTAGCAACCAGAGCAATGAAATTAGCTCTTTGTCTGCCATTTCACACCTAACGGTTATTTACTCACTTAACTAAGCGTAGTTTAGGCTCAATACCCCATCCAATTCAGGTGGTCTATTTGTAGTTGATTGGTGAAGTTTCTCAAACAATAAAAAGGCCAAGCGATTAAGCTTGGCCAGATAAAGACAATTTGTCATTCAGGCGATTAAACCCGCTCTTCTAAAGCGATGTTATTATTTGCCCACAACAGCGCTTGAAGTCGATTCTTGGCATTAATTTTCTTAAAGATATTATGCAAGTGCGTTTTCACCGTGTTTTCACTGACAAACAACTCTTCGGCAATTTGAATATTGGACGCACCGTGTCCGAGCAAACGCATGATTTCTTTTTCGCGCTTAGTTAGGTTCGCATAGGCTTGGGAAGTGGTAACCGTATTCGCACAGCGGAAATGCTCGATGTAATCTTGAGCGACTTTACGTGATAGCCACATTTCATCATTCATGATCTTTTCCATACCTTTGAGCAGTAAAGAAACCTCATCATCAACGTAGAAAACTCCGACTAGATTACGCCATTTAAACAGATGGCTTGAAGGCGCTTCGTTAGGACAGTTAAACACAATTTCTTTGACTGTGTATTGGCTCACCATTTTTGCTTGATTGTACGCTTCAAACTTACTTTCATCCAGATAGTGGTAATCGATAAGAACAAGATTGCCAAGTAATGAACTCCCCTCTTCCATTTCTAGAGCCTCGGAAGTAACCATGGTTACTTGGAGATCCAGCCCTTTTTCCAAAGAATCTTTCAGCAGTTTCGATTGCATAGTGACATCAGAAACAAGAGTAATTTTATAAATATCATTATTCATCATGGTAATTCCTGCTCGATTTATCGATAAGTTAAAACTATCGTTTAGTGGCAAATAGTCAACCTAACAAATCACAAATAGCGGGAAAGAAAGTATGAAATATCATTTAATTTCATAAAATTAACCGAACGTTCTCATTTGTGAGAAGCGCACGAATTGGATATGCGCATCGTGAATATCGACCGGAAGCGAACAAAAAGTACTAGTAGAAGATAGAGAAGTATTAGCGGATTTGCGCTCCCACCACCACTGTCTCCACTGGTTGTTGTCACTGGCGGAGATGACGTCCCTTTCACTAGAGTGCGCACACCATTAACGGTTGCGACATATGCTTTCGGAGTTTCAAGACCATTGATAACGCGAGATATCCAAGCTTGGTAATCATGCACATCGGTAAAAACAGAGGTGACACTGCGGCTGGTATCGCCACACGTACTTGGCCCGAAACTCGTTATACCAATTTGGATGTACTGAGAGCCATTATACCAATAGACAGGACCGCCAGAATCCCCATTACAGGTAGAGTTCCGATAACCGCCGCTGATTGGTCCACTGAAACAAAGATGGCTTGAGGTCAGCTTGCTTCCATACTCCGCTTGGCATGCTGAGGTTGTCATATAGGTTAGCGTCGTTTCTAACAAGTTAGTCCCGCCAGATACATTGCCTTCAATTAAGCCATGCCCAATCGCTTTAAAGGTATCACTGACTGAAAATGTATTGTTAATCGTCGTGTTTATAAGAGAGGTATAATTGGAAACTGCCAACGGCGTTTCTAACTTAATGATAGCAATGTCATCAGGCCAAAGCTCTGCTGATGAATCGATATAGCTATCTGGGTAATAAAACTCTAAAGCTCTGGCCTGTTGATTCGAGAGAAAGTTACTTTCGTCATCCAGTTGAGGAGCGACGACGGTATACAGCATCAAATTGTCGTCATCGTAGATACAGTGGGCAGCAGTAAGCACGAACTGCGAATTGATCATCGTTGCGCCGCAGTAAGATGACGAGCTATATAAGTTACCGTTGCGAAAAAAAAGACTGGCGAAGGAAGGGTAATTGACAATATTAGCATCACTGCCGTTAACGATATAAGGCGTAACTTCAACGGCATAGCTCAACTTGGTAATCAAAAGCAGGCAAATTAAACGAATTGACGCTTTCATGCTTTCTTCCTATATCGCAATCACCATTTAAGTTTAGATTACGATGTAGAAAGTAGGTCAGATCAGTAAGTTTTTATTTGCTGCGTCTCCAACCAACCAAACCTAATAGTGATAGAAACACGAAGCCTAGGGAGCCACCGCCAGAGTCCCCAGAGCTAGGGTTGAGATACGCATTTCGCTGAGCGTCTGTTACTGTCACTTTAGGCGTTTCGTTTCCAGCTAATACAGATGCAATCCAAGCTGAATGATCAGAAACTTCAGTAAATACCGAGTTTGGCGTAATGGAAGGGTTACCACATGTTTCAGGACCAAAACTGGTGATCCCAACTTGAACAAAGCTACCTGAGTTATCCCAATATAAGGGGCCTCCCGAGTCCCCTTGACAAGTTGCATTGTCATAGACGACCGTTGCAGCACCTGTCATACACAGATTGGCACTAGTATCCGCATTGGTATAGACATTACAGCTCGCATTGGGAACATACTGCAGTTGGGTTCTTTGTAGATAAGTGGTGGTATCGATATTGGTTTGAGTATTACCGTGACCAACCGCATAAAACACTTGAACTGGGCTAGTCTGCCTATAAGTGCCCTCATCGCCAGTGGTGCCAAGCGTTGCATAACTTGTTACAGCAGTAATAGGCGAAGCGAGTTTTAGTATCGCAATATCATTCGCCAAGGTACTGTTGTTGTAGTTGCTTGGATAGTAAAACTCATTAACCATCACACGTTGAGCCACTGAGTTAGGAAAATCCGTTTCATTTTGAAGCTGCGGAACTACGGAAGTAAACAGCTGATTTTGAGTAGAGCCATAGATGCAATGCGCTGCCGTCAACACGTATTGGCTGTTGAGCAGAGTTGCTCCGCAATAAGGTCCAGTACCATAACGACCATCATAGTTAATCCGGTCGTAGAACAAACTAGCAAATGAGGGGTGAACACTCACATTGACGTCACTACCGTTGACGATATATGGCGATACGCTCGCACTATAGGCACCTGCAGCCCACAGGCAAGAAAGAACAATTGAGATCCTTCGCATTACCTTCTCCTATTCATCAAATCCATTTAATTAGCAGGAGTTATCGGCATAAAAAAACCTCTCCTAAGAGAGGTTTTAGCACAGCATACGTATCATGTCATACAATTTTTAGCCACGGTAATAACGCTGTGGCACAAATGGCATTTTTTCGATCGTCATAGGTAGTTTCTTGCCACGAACATCGGCAAACAGTTCTGTACCAATCGCGGCAAGGTCAGCACGTACATACGCCATTGATACTGGTTTACCTGCATTAGGGCCTGCTGTACCACTGGTGACTACGCCGACTTTATTGTCTTCTGCATCAAACAGCTCTGCACCTTCACGCACTGGCGCTTTCGTCTGGCCGACTAAGCCAACACGCTTGCGTGAAACGTCTTTAGTTTCAATCTGCTTAAGGATGATATCCGCACCTGGGAAGCCACCTTCTCGCTCACCACCTGCACGGCGGATCTTCTGAATTCCCCACAGAAGGCTTGCTTCAACAGGAGTAGTCGTTGTGTCAAGATCGTGACCATATAGACATAGACCGCATTCAAGACGAAGCGAATCACGTGCACCTAAGCCAATCCATTCGACTTCTTCTTCGCCAGTTAGCTTTTGCGCCAACTCTTGCGCATGTGAATTTGGTACTGAGATTTCATAGCCATCTTCGCCTGTGTAGCCACTGCGGCTAACGATGCACTCTACACCTAAGATCTCTAGCTTCTTCACATCCATAAACAGCATGTCAGCAACTTCAGCATTGAAACGCTTGAGTACATCTACCGCTTTTGGGCCTTGTAGTGCTAACAATGCGCGGTCATCAATAATTTCTAGTTCAACACCTGACGGTAAATGCGCTTCTAGATGATTGATGTCTTGCTCTTTACATGCTGCATTGACAACAACAAATAGATGATCGCCTAGATTAGCCACCATTAAGTCATCCATGATGCCGCCTTGCTCATTGGTAAAGAAAGCATAGCGCTGGTTGCCTTGTGGTAAATCAACAATGTCGACAGGAACTAATGACTCAAGGAATGCTGCTGCGCCCTCACCGTGTAAGCGCAGTTGCCCCATGTGCGAAACATCGAACAGACCCGCTGCATCACGCGTATGTAAATGCTCTTTCTTAACACCAAGCTTGTATTGAACAGGCATATCGTAGCCAGCGAAAGGAACCATCTTCGCACCAGCTTCAACGTGCAGTGCGTGTAGAGGGGTTTTAAGTAGTTCTTGAGTCATTGTTGTCTCCATTTAATCAGGTTCGTTTTCCGTTCGAGGAAACCTTGTTTCCAATAATAAACATGAGTGAAGATTTTTTGCACTCTTAACCTAACGATGAACATTCAAAATGTGACATTTAACATCATATTCACAACAAAAAGAAAAAAACAAAAACGCCATTTCGGATATAAACCATCCAAAATGGCGCTAAATAATACTCTAACAAAATGAAGGCAAACGGTTGCATTCACTATAAGAAATTCACATTAAATCTACATTATTTCGCAGTGACCCAAAGAATGTGTGCATCTTGTTCACTGGTCGATATCAACATATGACCCATATTTGCATCATAATAAACACTATCGCCTTCATTCATCTCTACGGGTTCGTAGAATTCAGAGTAAAACATCACTGAACCAGATAAGATAAGAAGGAACTCTTCTCCGTCATGTCTGACCCAATCTCCATACTCTTCAAAGTTGCGCGCGTGAACCTGGCTCTTAAAGGGCATCATCTTTTTATTAGATAGTTGTGTCGCCAAAAGTTCATGCTCGTAAGTCGGGGTCGGATGGGGTTTGCCTTGATTCGCCTTGGTGATATCTCGACGACCTGTCGCGACCTTTTTTCTAGGCGGCTCAAAGAGTTGTGGCATATCAATCTGTAAGCCCAACGCTAATTTTTGCATTGCTTGGAAGGTCGGCGAAATCTGCTCGTTCTCTATTTTGCTTAACGTAGAACGCGCTAATCCGGTGCGCTGACTGGCCTCTTCTAACGTTAACCCAAGCTTGCCTCGAATGTCTTTAATTCTCTGGCCGAGCTTTAATGGCTCAATATTCTCGTCCACTGACTCTTTCGCAAGAGTCAAAGATGGATACTCATCATAGATATCTTCGGGCATGCTTCCCTCTACTTATTACTGCGACTTCCTGTTTCATTTTCATTGTGCACGAAGCAGATAGTGGAAGAAAGCACCGAACAAGAAATAAACCGTGCTCTCGTTAACAAAATTAGAAACCTTGTTTCCAATAGGAAATTTTTGGTTGATTGTTCTTGCTACAACCGCTATGTTACCAACTTGTTAGTTGTAGAGATGTTATTTCCGAACTCAGTGCTTAACTGTTTTAACGCTCAGTTTCGGTTTTCCCCACCGTTTGGGGTTGGAAATTCACCCTGCTCTTACCTTGTTAAGAGTAGTAATAGAAGTAGAACTAACGAGAATAATGAACGACATAAGAATCTCGTTGGCATGAATGGAAGGTCATCTACCATGAACAAACCGTTTCAAAATCACAGCCTAGAGAACTTTTTCTCTACTAACCTTGCTGCTACTGACGACGCAGTCTTCGCTGGAATCCAAGCGGAATTCACCCGTCAAAACGAACAAATTGAACTTATCGCTTCTGAAAACATTGTTTCTAAAGCGGTAATGCAAGCTCAAGGCACTTGCCTAACCAATAAGTACGCAGAAGGCTACCCTGGCCGTCGCTATTACGGTGGTTGTGAACACGTCGATACAGTAGAAGCGATTGCAATCGAACGCGCTAAGCAACTGTTTAAATGTGAATACGTAAACGTCCAGCCACACTCAGGCGCGCAAGCAAACGGCGCTGTGAAACTGGCTCTACTTCAACCTGGTGATACCATTTTAGGTATGTCTCTTGATGCAGGTGGTCACCTTACTCACGGTGCGCGCCCTGCTCTATCAGGTAAATGGTTTAATGCCGTTCAATACGGCGTTGACCGTGAAACTCTAGAAATCAACTACGAAGATGTTCGCGCGCTTGCTGTTGAGCATAAACCAAAGATGATCATCGCAGGTGGTAGTGCCATTCCTCGCACTATCGATTTCGCTAAGTTCCGTGAAATCGCGGATGAAGTTGATGCCATCCTAATGGTTGATATGGCGCACATTGCTGGCCTAATCGCGACAGGTGCACACCCTAGCCCAATTCCACATGCGCATGTTGTTACGACAACAACGCATAAAACACTGCGCGGGCCTCGTGGCGGTATGATTCTGACTAACCACGAAGACATCATCAAGAAAATCAACTCAGCAGTGTTCCCAGGCCTTCAAGGCGGCCCTCTAATGCACGTTATCGCAGCAAAAGCGGTTGCATTCGGCGAGGCGTTAGGCCCTGAATTTTCAACTTATATCGATTCAGTGATCAATAACGCAAAAGTTCTTGCTGAAGTGTTGCAAACTCGCGGTTGTGACATTGTGACTGGCGGAACAGATACGCACCTAATGTTGGTTGACCTTCGCCCTAAGGGCTTGAAAGGTAACAAAGCTGAAGAAGCATTAGAGCGTGCAGGGATCACATGTAACAAAAATGGCATCCCATTCGATTCAGAGAAGCCTATGATTACATCGGGCATCCGTTTGGGTACGCCTGCGGGTACAAGCCGCGGCTTTGGCGCTGAAGAATTCAAACTCATCGGTAATTGGATTGGCGACGTACTAGATGGGCTAGTTGATAACCCTGAAGGTAACGCAGAAGTAGAACAACGCGTTCGCAAAGAAGTGAAAACACTGTGTGCTCGCTTCCCACTTTACCAATAAACAAATTAATCAAAGTTATTTTTTGGAGATTAAGCAATGGACAAAACACTGAAGTTTGCAGATAGCCACGAGTGGGTACGTGACAACGGTGACGGCACAGTAACTATCGGTATTTCAGAGCACGCTCAAGAAATGCTAGGTGACGTAGTATTCGTTGACCTACCTGAAGTAGAAGATGAAATCGAAGCAGGCGATAGCTTCTCTCTGGTTGAGTCTGTAAAAGCAGCTTCAGACATCTACGCGCCAATCACTGGTGAAATCGTAGAGATCAACGAAGAACTAGAAGATAGCCCAGAGCTTATTAACGAAGAACCTTTTGAAGGCGGCTGGATTGTTAAAGTAAAGATGTCTGATGCATCTGAACTAGACAACCTTAAAGACGCAGAAGAGTACCTAAACTCAATCGAAGACGAGTAATTAGGAAGATGCAGAAAGCTGCCCCCGACTCGGGTGGCAGCTTTTTTTCTAAGTTCGGACGTATAATTAGATATATCAGTAATGATATCCATTACCCGGACTACGGAGTAGGTAAAGGACAATGACTGAATTACTTCAAAGCCTCAGCACACAAAACGAGTTCGTTGCTCGCCACAACGGCCCAAACAAATCAGACCAACAGAAAATGTTGGAAGCAATCAACGTAGCAAACCTAGATGCGTTGATTGAAGAAACCGTTCCAGCGCAAATTCGCCTAGAAAAACCAATGACTCTTGCGGAAGCAAAAAGCGAAGCAGACATGTTGGTTGCGATGCGTGAGTTTGCCGACCAAAACCAAATTAAGCGTACTTTCATCGGTCAAGGTTACTACAACACCTTCACGCCAAACGTTATCTTACGTAACGTACTTGAAAACCCAGGTTGGTACACAGCATACACGCCTTACCAACCAGAAATTTCTCAAGGTCGCCTAGAAGCGCTACTTAACTTCCAACAGATGGTGATGGACCTAACAGCAATGGACATTGCTAACGCATCACTTCTTGACGAAGCAACAGCGGCTGGCGAGGCGATGACGCTATGTAAGCGTGCTGGTAAGAGCAAGAGTAACGTCTTCTTTGTAGCAGACGATGTTCACCCTCAAACGCTGGAAGTTGTAAAAACTCGTGCTAAATACATCGGCTTTGATGTTCAAGTAGGCTCACTAGAATCTCTTCCAGAGCAAGACGTGTTTGGTGCACTTGTTCAGTACCCAGGTACAACCGGTGAAGTTCGCGACCTAACGGATATCATTGCAAAAGCGCAAGCAAACAAAACACTGGTTACTGTAGCAACTGATCTTCTTGCATCTGCGCTACTGAAACCTGCTGGTGAAATGGGTGCGGACGTAGTTATCGGCTCAGCTCAGCGCTTTGGCGTTCCTATGGGTTACGGCGGTCCACACGCTGCATTCATGGCAACACGTGATAAACACAAGCGTACTATGCCTGGTCGTGTTATCGGTGTCTCTATCGATACCAACGGTAACCAAGCACTGCGTATGGCAATGCAGACTCGTGAACAGCACATCCGCCGCGAGAAAGCGACGTCTAACATCTGTACTGCTCAGGCACTATTGGCCAACATGGCGTCATTCTACGCGGTTTACCACGGCGCAGAAGGATTACGTACGATTGCACGTCGCACACATCATATGACTGCGATTCTAGCGGCTGGCCTGACTAAGTCTGGTTTCGAGCTCGCTCACAATAGCTTCTTCGATACCATCACTATCAATACTACTGATAAGACTGAAGCGCTATACGCAAAAGCGCAAGCGGCTGATATCAACCTTCGCCTACTTCAAGGCAAGCTAGGTGTGAGCTTAGACGAAACAACGACAACGGATGATATTGAAGCACTATTCGCTGTCTTTGGCGTGAAAGAAGAAGTTAGCGCTCTATCTTCAGAGATCGCAGGCAACGAATTTGCAGCGATCCCAGAAGCACTTCGCCGTACGTCTGAGTACCTCACTCACCCAGTATTCAATACTCACCACAGTGAAACGCAGATGATGCGTTACCTGAAACAGCTTGAGAACAAAGACTTCTCGCTGACTCACGGTATGATCCCACTGGGCAGCTGTACAATGAAACTCAACGCTGCCGCTGAAATGATCCCGGTAACTTGGCCTGAATTTGGTTCTATCCACCCATTCGCGCCAATCGAGCAAGCGGCAGGTTACTCAGCGCTAGCGAAAGATCTTAAAGAGAAGCTGTGTGAAATCACGGGATACGATGATTTCTCACTACAACCTAACTCTGGTGCATCTGGTGAGTACGCAGGTCTTATCGCGATTCAACGTTACCACGATAGCCGTGGCGAAGGTCACCGTAACGTCTGTCTGATCCCAAGCTCAGCGCACGGTACTAACCCAGCGACTGCATCAATGGTGTCAATGAAAGTCGTTGTTGTTAAGTGTGACGACGACGGTAACATCGACATGTCAGACCTAGCAGCGAAGATTGAAAAGCATGCTGACAATCTATCAAGCATCATGATCACTTACCCTTCTACGCACGGCGTATACGAAGAGCAAGTGAAAGAAGTGTGTGAAATGGTTCATGCGGCTGGCGGTCAGGTTTACCTAGACGGCGCAAACATGAATGCTCAGGTTGGTCTAACTTCTCCTGGCCTGATTGGTTCTGACGTTTCTCACCTTAACCTGCACAAAACCTTCTGTATTCCACACGGTGGTGGCGGTCCGGGTATGGGTCCTATCGGCGTTAAATCGCACCTAGCACCTTTCCTACCGGGTCACATCGAAAACGGTGTCGAAGGTGAAGATTTTGCGGTATCAGCAGCAGATCTAGGTAGTGCCTCTATCCTGCCAATCTCGTGGGCTTACATCGCGATGATGGGTGAAGCGGGTCTAACAGAAGCAACTAAGGTCGCTATCCTTAACGCCAACTACATGATGGAGCGTCTACGCCCTCACTACCCTGTTCTTTACCGTGGTACAAACGGCCGTGTGGCTCACGAGTGTATTATCGATATTCGTCCACTGAAAGAAGAAACAGGTATCAGCGAAGAAGATATAGCCAAGCGTCTAATGGACTACGGTTTCCACGCACCAACCATGTCGTTCCCAGTTGCGGGCACACTGATGGTTGAGCCAACGGAATCTGAAGATTTAGAAGAGATCGATCGTTTCTGCGAAGCGATGATCGCAATCCGCGAAGAAATGGCGAAGGTGAAAAACGGTGAGTGGCCACTAGAGAACAACCCTCTAGTCAACGCACCTCACACGCAAGTAGACCTAGCGAAAGATGAATGGGATCGCCCATACTCTCGCGAACTAGGCTGCTTCCCATCACCTGCTACCAAGTCTTGGAAGTACTGGCCAACAGTAAACCGCGTAGACAACGTATACGGTGACCGTAACCTAATCTGTTCTTGCCCAAGCATCGACAGCTACGAAGACTAAGTTTCCTTACAGTAAGCCAAAGGCGAACCCAATGGTTCGCCTTTTTATTTCATGCCTTAACGCTCTTCGAGTAAGGGATTACCTTTTCGTCGACTTACCAATCTCTTCAGTTTTGCTTGGCGCTGTAGCAGCCCAATGAGGGGCCTTACGCATGCGCTCAAAATACGCGTTGACGTTGGGGTAGGGTTCCCAATCAAAAGGGATGCTTTCTTTAAAAAACTCGACATGCACCATTGCGTAATCCGCCAATGTTATTGCATCACCAACCATGAACTGGCGCCCTTGTAGGTGCTGCTCTAATACTTCTGCAAATCGGACTAGGTTCTGGCTGGCCCAATGAATAACAGCATCATCGCCTTTTGTACCCATAAATTTGGATTTGGCAACGGCTTCTAACGCTAAAGTTCCAAAGGCTTGATTGAAATGGGCGAGCTCCCAACATAACCAGCGATTGATATCAGCTCTTACTGTTTGGTCGTTTGGATATAGGTCATTTGTACCTGAAGTCTCAGCTAAATGCTGAATAATGGCGTTAGATTCCCACAGTGAAATATCGCCATTAATTAACGTCGGTACCATGGCATTCGGGTTTAGGCTCAGGTATTGCGGCTGTTTGTGCTCCCCAGAAAACAAATCTAGATACTCTATTTCAATATCTAGTCCTAGATGATTGATCACCGCCAACACTTTACGAGAGTTGGGCGATCCTACAATTGCGTATAGCTTCATGTGTCCTCCTTGAATTTAACTTGTTTTTTGCAAGTTAAATAACCCTAGAAAATTAACTTTCATTTTGCAAGTTAAATTTAAAACGAGTACGATTAATGAATGGTAGATAAAAAAACTAAAGAATGGTCCGGCTGTCCAGTGCGTTTTGGCATGAGCCAATTCGGAGATAAGTGGAGCTTTCTGATTCTTAGAGACTTGATGTTTAAAGGTCGGCATTACTATCAAGAGTTTTTAGAGGCAGGTGAAGGCATCTCCACTAACATCTTGGCGAGTCGACTTGCGGATTTAGAATCAAACGGACTGATCAGTAAAACACGTGATACTGTCAAGCGTTCTAAGTTTGTCTACACATTGACCGACAAAGGAATAGATTTGCTACCTATGATGCTAGCGATGATCGATTGGTCCGAAAAATACGATACGAAAACCGAAGTTCCCTCTGATTTCATTCGCAAACTGCGTAAAGACCCCGAGTCGTTACACCAAGAGTTACGACAGGGCTTAGCCATAGACGACAAAAGTAAGTAGGGGCTCACTGCCCCTCAAGATAATATTTCGTTAGCGGCGCTACTCAGGCTCCAGCCTAAATCTTAGGTAGGCCATTTAAGCACGTTTATTTTAGAGGGTCGTTATCTGGCAACGCGCTATGAATCCAAAGCGCGAGTCTATGTTTGATGTTGGCACCATCAAGTTTACTGTCAGGCAACGGAGTAATTTGTTTGGCATCAACCAAAAATAGATAAACCGCTTTCACCCTGACAGGCTGTGGCGATTTGGGCAAATCAAAGCCTTGCATCTTTGCCATTTTCTCACCAATTTCTAGTGCCTTTTTTACCAGTTTATCTTCATTGTGAAGCTTGGAGCTTTTTGACATTAATAAATTCCTCTTTCCTGACTCCATCCAGAATACATCAAGCTCGTAAGTAGGCGTGTTAGCAACCTCTCAGAATAACAACGACATAGATTGATTTTGCCAGCCCATTGCCTACTCCAAGGTCTTTTTTTTTTGACAAATAGGTGAATAAATGAGCTGGCTGATTATTCAGGATTAGAGCACGGGACAATAAGCTCCGAATTAACACTATTCTAAAACGATAGATTTAGAACTAGAAACCACGCCAATTCCACCCGCAAGCAAAGAAGTAATCCTATTATCTTGAAATGCTAGCAACACTTTAATGCAGCTTGGCGACGGTGTTGTCATCGCATACCCCTGTTCAATATGTATCTCGTTCTTTTTGACTCCCAAGTAGTCATATAAATAACACCCAAGCGGTCCAGCAGCCATTCCTGTCGCTGACTCCTCTGTAATCCCGTAGCGAGGTGCGAACATTCGTGCTGACGCATCCCTCTCCGCTTTATTGGTTTCCAGTGTAAATACATAGAAGCCTATCAAGTCATATTTTTCTGACAGCTCATCAATGACGTCCATCTTTGGCACAAGGGCTTCTAGGGTATCAATATCTTTAACACCGACTAGCGCAAAGGCATTTCCGGTACTCGCGATAATCGGTGTTGCTAAAATGTTGTCTTGCGTGAGACCTAACGCATCTAAAACGTTGTCCGCATCGGCTTCAAAGCGGAGATATTGAGGTTTTAACTGCTCCATATAGGCTAACTCGCCTTCCATTCGGATGTGCCGATTTCCATCAATCGTTTGTTTAGACGTATTTGGATTGGGAATTAGCCCCTGCTGGGAAAGGTAACTAAAAGTCGCAATAGTGGCATGGCCACAATGAGCTATTTGCCTATCTGGGGTAAAAAAGTCGAGTTTAAAATCTGCGCCAGAAGTCGACTCTGAAACAAACGCAGTCTCAGACAAGCCCACTTGCTTGGCAATCATTAGTTTCTGTTCTGCGCTTAAAGCATCTGCTTCTAAAACAACACCCGCTGGGTTGCCACCATTTTCACCATCAACAAACGCATCTACAATTGCTACTTTCACTTCCATTTTGCTTCTCCTCACTGGGTTAGTTCAATGAGGTTAGCAATCTAGACCATACTCTAGGTCAAGCGTTTTTGAAGCGATTTATTTTGTTTTCTGTAACCTCAATATAGTGCTCGATATCCTGTTGCTGTTTATAAAGGTGGTTAAGGTGTTCTTCTAGAAATGCGATACATTCTAAATCATTGCCTTGATAAAAAGCTTCTGTATATCTTTTGATGGTGTTTAGCGACATACCAGAGTTTTTCATACAAGAGATCCAATTGAGGACATCCACATCTTTTGAGGTATAAGAGCGATGACCGCTAGCATCCTTAACAGGCTTTTTAACTAACCCCTGTTTCTCATAATAACGAATAGTGTGAATGCTCATTCCTGTTTGATCGCTGACAATTCCAATTTTCATTTCATAGGCACCTATAACCACTATTACCCTCAGTTAATGAGTTCCTTAAAGAAACCTCTTAACGTTTCATCTTCGATTTCTAGCAGGTTGTCGCCCACATACCATTCCACAACTGACTGATTTGGGTTGGCTGTCACTTGTGGATTACCAAACCATATGCCCTTTTCCGTCGCAAAAGCCTGCTGGAGTTCTTTGGCTTCATGGCAACTAAACGGAAGGATGAGATGAAGCATGTTAGATTGTGGTTGAATAGGATTCACTGCTAGAGCTGGAAACTCATCGATAATCTTGTATATCTGCTTAGTACGCTCAAACAGTTTGGGCAGCTTGGCTAGCTTTTCATCAAATTGCATCGCTGCTGAAACCACGTAAGGGGTGCGATGATAGAGATTGCCACCTTGGCGCTTCATCCAGATTGATGCTAAATCAATAAACTCTTTTGAGCCAAGTAGCATAGAACCACCAAGTCCATTAACCCCCTTGTAAAGGGATACATAGGTTGTATCAAAACCTTGCGCGATTTCTCTGTACTCTTTCTGATAGTAAGCAGCCGCTTCCCATAATCGCGCGCCATCCATGTGGAAATGAATGCTATTGTCCGCACAATAGCTTTTTATCTCTTCAAGTTCTTGCCATGAAGGTAGCTGACCACCAATTTCACGCATAGGCAGTTCATACAAAACCGCAGCCAATTCGTCGGGCCACGCTTTTAGATCTTCGAGCTTCCATGTTTGGAACTGATTGCCTATGGGCAATATATTGAATCGATTTTGAAGTTGGTAGCCTTGTCTTTCATGTACATAAATATGGCTAGATGGATGCATGCCTACATTTGGGTTTCGCTTTTGCTTTGCCACCAATTCCAATACTGTTGGCTGAGTCATTGTGCCTGTGACTACAAAAAGCCCAGCTTCATACCCTAACAAGTCAGCAACCTTCTGCTCGAAAGCTTGGATGGTTTCACCCTCACCATAGACATCATGACTCACGTCATTGTCTTCACACCACTTAGCCATTTTTTTGAAGTGTTCTGCTGGTGAATCCTCTTTATTTCCTGGTAGATGGGTACCGCATAGCTGTTTTAGATGAGCGCTCATGGTTCATTCCTTCGATTTAAGGTTTCAACAATGTAACCTGTTAAAAACGAAGGGTAAATACCTCTAAAAAATAGGTAAGCTTGCTTCCCGCAGTGCGGACTAGTCCTCCGACACCCTTTGCTTAGGAAGAGTTATCACAAACTTTATGCCCTTATCTGAAGAGAACTCTAATTTGCCTTTCAGCTTTTGAGTAACTAAGTTGAAAACCATATTAAGCCCAATACCAGTTCCCCCGCTGGCACGTCGAGTAGTATAAAAAGGTTCAAAGATCTTCTTGTGTAAATCTTGCTCAACCCCGCACCCATTGTCTTGATAAACAAATACCACATCTTGGCTTTGTTCAAAAAACTCGATCACTATTTCAGGCTGTGGCTGTTGATCGAATGCATGATGGATACTATTCAAAATCAGGTTTGAAAACACTTGAGTTAGCGCACCAGATAGACTTGTCATTGAAACATTAGAGTCGCCTTTTAACATTGGCTCTACTGATACTTTTCGAGTTTCAGGATGGAGACTAGCGATCAATGACTCGAGTACATCTCTAACGACAAATTCACTCAGTGATTCAGAGGTTTGGTGCACTGCTGTTTGTTTAAAGCTTTGAACAAGTGAAGAAGCACGGTTTAAGTTTTCTTTTAATAAGGCTAAAGCCTCTAATTGGTGCTGCATATTAGATTCAAATTGATCGCTCGTTAGAGTTTGATTTTGAAAAGCAGAATTGAGCTCACTATTTGCATCAGCGACCAACGAGGCAGAAGTAATTGCAATTCCAAGAGGAGTATTAACTTCATGAGCAATACCCGCAACAAGTCCCCCTAGTGCTGATAGTTTCTCAGATTCTATCAATTGGTCTTGAGTCTGTTTTAGTTGTTCCAAGCTCTGCTTGAGCTCAAGTGTGCGTTGCGCTACGTTGTGTTCAAGGTTTTCATTTAAATCTTCAAGTTGCTTTTGGGCAGCAATACGAACATCTATTTCTTTATGTAGTTTTTGATTAGCTTTTTCTAAGTCAGATACGAACTGATTAAAGTAGACCGTTAGCTGAGCGAGTTCATCTGTCGAACCCGATTTGTCTTTCATCAACGTCGGATGGTTACTCATAGATGCTTGGCTAATCCAGTTCATCATGCCTTTTAACGGCAACACTATCGAGCGGCTAAGAATTAAGTTCGATGGAATCACTAAAGCGATTGCAAACACTAGCACGGCTACATGTACAAGTTTTAGATCCACCAGCGGTTGATTGAGTTCCTCCACATAGGTTGAAGAAACTATGTACCAATCGTACTCCGGTAGGTATCTGAAAACCGCTATCTTCTCTCGATAGCCTTCATCATGGGGATTTTTCCACGTGTAAGTAATCGTGCCGTTTTTCTGATGAATTATCTCTTGTACGAAAAGCTTGCCATTGGAATCTGTAACGTTATAAAAGTTGCCGGTTACGAATGGATGCACAATAGGGTCACCCAATTGATTCAGTACGTAAGAGTAACCCGTTTCGTCGAAGTTTAGCTTAGAGATAGAGTCACTAAAATCATCGATATTGATCAAACTGGCAAACTCCTCTCTGTATGAGGAAGATGTGATGATCCAGTCCCAAGGTTCAAAGTAAACCATGTACAGAGCTTTTGGCCGCTCAACCAGTTCATCAGGGTTTTTCCACTGATACTCTAGATACCCCCTCTTCAGCTCAATTTGCTGCTTAATAAAATCAAAGGAAATTAGGCTAGTATTCAACAGCGGCTGTTTGGGGTGGACCCTAATCACTCCTGAAGAGTCGACGACATAGGGGTATCCTGTTTCACCGATCGATTGGCTTAATAAGAAGTTTGTTGCCTTTTGCTTTGCTTCTTGCTGTGTAATCTGACCACGTTGATACTGCTGAAAACACAACTCAACATATTGGAGGTTTTGCTCTGAGATACCACGTAAATAGCTGCGAATCGTTATATCGACTGTATTGGCAATGTTATTGGTGATCGACTCGGTTGCAGACGTTAACTCTTTCTCTACGCCTTGCTTAACCACCTCTCTCATTAACAAGTAGTTAGCGAGGTTAGCAATATTGATCACGACTATGAACAACATCAAATAGCCGAACAGCAATCTGTTTCTAATCGACAGTTTTCTTAATATTCTCTGTAGACTTAGCATAACAACCCGCTTACACGTATTTGTTCCTAAAGCATAGTCACTAAATCCGTATTGGGTGTGGAAGCTACTCCCACGAAGCTGGGCGTTTCTCTACATTTTCGAGCCAGCAAAAATACCAAAACTGAGGACATTCAGCGTATCTGTTAAGCTTTCTACCGCAGTTAGGATCTGCCTTGTGGGTTCGGTATCTAGCAAGACCTGAGCATCGACACTTTTCTGAATAGGTTCTGGGTCACTAGCTTCCTTTTGGATAGTGGGTGGAGGCTGGTTGACAGCTTCTTCCGGTGAAAGCGTTTCATTCGTGCTTGAGCATCCAGTGAGCGTGGCGAGTAGGCTCAATATAAAAACGGGATGTTTATAGATCATAAAATATCAACACAATAAAAAACACCGTTCGATTGTATGATAGTTTTGAGTCCCCTACTAGTGCGAACTGCCGATATCATAACAATTGTTCTAAAAAAGCCACCTGTTGCCGTTCTTGTTCACTCATTTTATACTCTTCATCACTAAGGGTTTGCGAGTTAAATGTTCCTACGGGATAACTTTGTGACTTAGAAAGTCTTGATCCTTTAGGCAGAACGCTTTCGAATGCCTTGAGCTCAAGAGTTCGATCACCTTCAGATAGTTGCTGTTTCTGGACTAAAGATGTCATCGCATTCTCTGCAAGCCTGCTTTTGAGACTTATTTCTACATAACTATCTTTAGTTCAGCGGCAATATCGATAACAACGGGTAACACCGAAATAGCTAGCAGAATCGACATGGTGAGATTGAACAACCGTAAATAACTTGGTTTTTGCAAGTATTGCCTCAAAACTGAACCAAACATCAGCCAAACTCCGACGCACGGAAAGGAAGCCACAAAGAAAGTCATAGCAATCGTTAGGTTTTGCGACATGTAAGTATCGCCAACGGTCGTAAAAGCCGAAATGGCACCAATCGCCACTACCCACGCTTTCCCGTTTACCCACTGAAACAATGCCCCTTTCATAAAGCCCAGTGGCTTAGATTGACCTCCTGCCGCTGAGACATTTCCAGACTGAGCAATTTGCCACGCAAGATAGAGTAAATAAGCCGTTCCGAGCGTTTTAATGACCAAATCTAACTGGGGGAACACATAAAATAACTGACCAAATCCAAGCCCGACTAATAGCAACATAAAGGTAAAGCCTACGCATATCCCCAAAAGCAGAGGCAAGGTCTTTTTAACACCAAAATTAACTCCCGACGTCATCACCATAATATTGTTCGGTCCAGGTGTTACTGATGAAGAAATAGCGAACAAGGCTACGGATAATAGATACTCCACAACAAACTTCCTCTTTTACTCTTGGTTTAATTGCGTACAGCCAATCCCTCAATCAAACAGTCGATTTAATGAACGATGAGATTATATATTGAACACCGGAATAATGTTTGTCAAACCGTACATTCGTTTTTTATAATGAACATAGTGAAGATAAGAGTGAGGAAGCTTGGAACCCTATGACAATGAATAAAGCACCAATAGCTCAGATAGCAGCAACACTTAGTGCAGAAAGGCAGCGCTCTGGTCTAAGCATCGCTGAGGTGGCAAGACGTGCCAACATCGCAAAATCAACGCTTTCTCAGCTTGAAAATGGCTCTGGAAACCCAAGTATCGAAACCCTATGGTCAATCTGCGTGGTTTTGGATATCCCCTTCTCTCGTTTGATAGAAGAACCGTCAGCAAAAACCAAGGTGATCCGTTACGGTGAAGGCGTATCTGTTTTCTCGAAGAATGAAGATTACAAAGCAACCTTGCTGGCAGCATGCCCTCCGAGTGTCAGCCGCGATATTTACTGGCTAGAAGTCGAACCGGGTGCGCCTTTTCATTCAGAGCCGCACAATCGCGGTGTGATTGAACATATGATCATTGTCAAAGGAAGGGCTCGATTAGGGCTCTTATCCGATCAGCATGAACTCGGAGAAGGCGACTACATTACCTACCCCGGAGATCAAGCTCATATATTTGAGGCATTAGAACCGAATACGCGTGCAATGTTAGTGTCGGAGTATCGATAGTCTAAGTGGTTGAGAATATGACCACAGTAACATTTAAGCGAAGGTTATCTTGAACAGTTAAAATCCCGTTCTACTATTTGAGCGAGCACCGCTGTCAAAGGATTGATGACTTTATGCTAAAGACCTCTCGCTTCTATTCCACTCTCGCTATTTCTGCACTTGCACTTTCAACGCCATATGCAAGCAGTTCTGAAATGGTCAAGATTCAAGCAGATGTATGGGCAGACAACTGGTTCGCCATGTACATAGAAGATCAAATGATCATGGAAGACTCAGTCTCCATAAATACAGAGCGGTCATTTAATGCAGAGAGTTTTGTCTTCCAATCTTCTTTGCCCGTAACGCTGAGCTTTGTAATAAAAGACTACAAACAAAATGATACAGGTTTGGAATATATCGGTTCTCGCAAGCAACAGATGGGTGATGGTGGATTTATTGCGCAGTTCACTGACAGTAGTAATAACAAAACGCTGCTAGTTTCCAACGAAGCTTGGCGATGCTTTCCGATCCATATTGCTCCAATCGACAAGCGCTGCGAAAAATCTAGCCAGCCTAATAAAGACTGCATGAGCGATATAACCTCCGAACCACACGGCTGGAAAACAACGTCATTCGACGATAGACAGTGGCCAAATGCGAGTGCATTTCCAAAATCTAAAGTAAAACCAAAAGGTGGCTACGACCTAATTCGTTGGCATCGTGAGGCTAAGTTAATATGGACAGCAGATTTAGAGACTGACAACACGATTTTGTGTCGAGCAACTCTCACTTCAGAAGAGGTTTAGGATATGAAGCTGGGCAGCAAACTGCTAATTTCATTGGCGTTTTCTCTAACTTCTGTTTCCTCACTTTCTTCAGCGTCTGAAGGCAAAAGTAGAGCGAGGTTAGAGCTTTCTACCCAATTTTCAGTTGAGGTGCTTAAAGCCCCGATAAGACACTACAAAAAAGACAAAAAGCCAAAACGTGGTAACCCCCCAAAAGCCTTAGTACTGCCAACAACCACTATCGATAGCCCTGAGTGTACAAAAGTACAAGAGAGCTTTCTCAAAGCAGGTTTCTCTAATGTCTCTGTCGTATGCGACGAGACCTATGCATATGTTCAGTCAGATACGTACCCTGAGCATGACGTAATGAATGGAATTACGGGGACAAACGAGCAGATACCCGTCCCAGCTAGTCAATACGTCGCCCCCATCAGACTCTCTCCTGAGAAAGCCAAATCGTACACATCGATAGATGCCGCTCTTGGAATTGCCATCAACGGTGTCCCAATCTACGACTATTCAGCTCAAGGGGAACTTAACCCAGAGCGATGCCAATCAGCCAAAGATACCGTAAAGCTTGGTCAGTTAGACCAATGTGGCGGGCATGCAGGTCGAGGCGATGATTACCACTATCACGCAAAGCCAGTTTGCATGATCGAATCCATGCCGAACTGGGGGGATTCATCAATCATAGGCTGGGGTTACGACGGATACCCTCTGCTTGCCGATAGAAACCCTAATGGAACCCAGATCGAAAACGGCTCTCTCGATATTTGCAACGGGCAAACAGACCCCACTTATGGCTATCGTTATCATACCTCTCCACAACCACCATACATATTTCAATGCTTAGTAGGGAAAGTAGACACCAAGATTCTACCTAGAGTGGCTCCACTTAAGGGAGCAAGGGCTCGCGCGAACTTAAAACCGCCGAAGAATGGAGTTCAAAACTTGCGACACACTGAGTCAAAAGACGGAACGAGGGAGCTCTCCTATACTTATCAAGGTGTCGAATACTATTCACGTTATACGCCATCAAAATCACAACCTAACTGCTATGAGTTCGTACAAA
The DNA here is from genome assembly GCF_059295395.1 of Vibrio sp. SCP2. Classification (NCBI taxonomy): domain Bacteria; kingdom Pseudomonadati; phylum Pseudomonadota; class Gammaproteobacteria; order Vibrionales; family Vibrionaceae; genus Vibrio; species Vibrio sp. SCP2. The sequence goes on from NZ_JCAFVV010000001.1 coordinate 556,415, forward strand.
AAACCATAAGTAATAATGGGGCCATTGAGTCAGGAACTTACTGCCGTTAATAACCAAACAGACGTCAATTATGTTATATAAAACAAAACTTATATTGTGGTGTTTGACTAGTCTAGTCGCAATACTGTTCCCACCCATATCCTCAAGCCACACGTTAGCGCAAACCTCTTCACAACTCATTTTGCGCGATGGACAGGCTGAACTAAGACTTTACGTGGATATAGAAACTTGGCTTATGAGGCTGCAAGATCCTCAAGCTTGGCTACTCGGGGATACCGAAGTTCTCCTTACTGAACCACAACTTACATCAAGCCGCCTGAACGTTGAACTATACAAGCTTCTAGAGAATGGCGTTAAACTCACTATAGACGGAAAGCCTATTCCATTGTCGCCTATTAAAACAGCCGATTCACAACATAGCCACGTCGTAGAATTTCGCTTTTCAGCGACGCACACTTTTCAGTCTCCTCAAGAAATTGAGATTCGCTTCCCCAAATCTCTCGGTGACGTGCATTTTTCATTATCCCGTCCAGTTTATAGCCAGCTACCAGCAGGCACGACTCAAAACTTTTCGCTCCAACATTAGTCGTTTTCACTCATAGAAAAAGGTGCTAGTGTGCAAAGAATCAATGAAAACCGGAGCGTCTGCGTATGAGCTTTGAAAGTGCTGTTACCTTTTTTATCGCAATGTTGATCTTCAGCGTTACACCCGGCCCTGGTGTCTTTGCCATTATCGCTCGCGCAATGGTTTCAGGAGCTCGAAATTGTCTTGCTCTTTCTGCGGGAATGGTTGTTAGTGATGTGATCTACTTTCTTCTTGCTTGTTTCGGCCTTGCCGCTATCGCCGAAAACTGGGCAACATTGTTTGTCGCAATCCGATACGTTGGCGCCGCTTACTTAATCTATTTAGGTTACAAGATGATCAAAGCGCTGCCTCAAGCAAGTGAAGCGCTTGAACAAGGTGCAGAAATTAATAAACAATCTAGTTTATCCGGCTTTGTACAAGGTTTTCTCATTTCAGCCTCCAACCCTAAAGTGATTTTGTTCTACATTTCATTCTTGCCAACATTTATGGATCTCACCTCTCTAAGCAGCCAAGATATTACCCTTGCCGTTGTGCTCACAATGGTGGCTTTGATGACTGGGCTAATGAGTGTCGCGATAGGTGCAGGTAGGTTAGCTAAAGTGATCAAGACGCCGAAAGCGCAACAAAAACTCAATCGAGGTGCGGGCGGTATTATGATTGCTGCCGGAACTTATCTAGCCATTAACAAATAAGTTCACTTAACGACTTTGATTTTACCTAAGGGTGGCGCTAGTCACCCTTATTCTAACCCACCCAATCTAGATACCATGCTAAACAATACACTCAATCAAATCCCTGTAGGGGTTCGCTTCATGCTTCTTTCCGCACTAGGCTTCGCTCTAATGTCTGCGTGTGTAAAGTACGTCAGTAATCATGGTATTCCCGTATTTGAAATTGTCGCGGCGCGGGCTCTAGTTTCTTTGGTCATTAGCTATCTAGATGTCAAACGCAAAAGGATCTCGGTTTGGGGTAATAACAGGCCTTTGCTTTTAGTCAGGGGAACCGTTGGCACCGTGGCATTGATGTGCGTTTACTATGCGGTCACAACGCTTCCGCTTGCTGAGGCAACCATCTTACAGTACGTCCACCCTGTGTTTACCGCCTTACTCGGGGTCTTGTTCTTAAAAGAGCGTATTCAGTCCTCAACGATGATCTGTATTGCCTTCTGCTTGGCCGGGTTGTGGGTCATGGTTCAGCCCACCATGAGTGGTGGACAAAGCTCAGATTTACCACTGTTTAGTGTCGCCACGGCATTACTTGGGGCTTTCGGCAGTTCAATTGCCTACGTGATTGTGAGAAAGCTAAGCCAAACTGAAGACAGCTCCGTCATCATTTTTTACTTTCCGCTCGTAGCACTGCCCACTTCCCTTTTCTTGGTATGGAACGAGTTTGTCTGGCCAAGTTTCTATCTCACACTGATTTTGGTACTGGTCGGAATTTTTACCCAAATCGGCCAGTATGGTTTAACCAAAGCGATGCAAACTCAAGCAGCAGGAAAAGCGTCAGCCTACTCTTACATCCAAATCGTGTTTTCCGCATTACTTGGCGTATGGCTATTTAACGAAGTTCCTTCCGTATGGACTTATTTAGGGGGGAGTTTGATCGTGACGGGAGCATTGGTTAACGTCTTCGGTAAACGGCTACTGAAGCCATTGACGTCAAACCGATAAAATCAACATGTTGCTCATGGTTCAACAGCTTTTTGCTTATGCTAGGTAAATATTTGCTCAGCCAACTTAACTAAAAAAACATAAGTCATTGTTTTATATAAAATAATAAAACAGGCATAACAATTGCTCTCTAGTAAAAATACTCAAGAACATACAACAGAAAACGCAAAAAGCCCGCTGAGGTCAGCGGGCTTTTTTAATGTGGCGGAGAGATAGGGATTTGAACCCTAGATACGCTATTAACGTATGCCGGTTTTCAAGACCGGTGCTTTCAACCACTCAGCCATCTCTCCGTTGCGGTGCGTATATTAGGTATTGGTCTCAGGCTTGTAAAGCACTAATTTACCTTCGATGTTTCAAGTGTTGATAATCTAGACAACCATTTCATATATTTTCGTGACTTTACGCTCATAGAGTGACCATTTAATGGGTTAAGTACTCTAAATCATAAATGATAATAAAATAGTGTTTTATTTATATCTAACTGATAAATATAAGAAAACACACTTTGACACAACACGTGTACGCCCGAAAGTGATTGCACAATAGTGTGAACTAATTCAAAATTACGGAATTAACTGAGTAACATCGTCTATTTCAGAGGTTTTTATGAAAGTCGCTGACTTATTTAAACATCGTGGTGAAACAATTACTAAGCAGCATTCTGAGTTTATGCAGTGGATGACTCCAACTGTAAAAGAATACTGGGGAGAGATTGTTAACAAGGCTCATAACCGCCACCTGTTTACTCGTCTGCGTGACTTTCAAGCTCCTGCTGTTAATGATGAAGTTCAGCCTCTGGTTCAGCAGCCGAAACCTATTGAGTTGAAGCCTGAAGCGCAAAAACTCTATCTAGAGCTGCAAGCAAAGCTAGGTGAAGTGATCCATACTGGTGAGTGGTTAGACGTTTCTCAAGAACGAATTAACCAGTTTGGCCAAGTAACTGAAGACATGCAGTGGATCCATACCGATCCAGAGCGCGCAGAAGCAGAATCTCCATTCAAAACGACGATTGCTCACGGCTTTCTGACGTTAGCTTTATTACCAAAGCTGACTGATAGCGTTGATCCTGACAATAACCTCTTCCCTACAGCGAAGATGGTCGTCAACATTGGCTTAAACCAAGTGCGATTCCCTTATCCTGTTAAAGCAAATAACAAAGTGCGTGCGGTAAGTACCTTGTCTAAGGTAACGCCAATCCGTAAAGGCTTAGAAATCGAACGTGAAATCAAAGTCGAGATTGAAGGTGTTCGCCGCCCAGGCGCCGTAGTCACATCTGTGATTCAATTGCACTTTTAATCAATAGATTGATTTAAAAAGAAAGGGATACCCGCGGGTATCCCTTTTTCGTTTTACACAATCTCACTTATTTCATTGTATAGCAGCACTCTAATTGATAGTCATCGCCGTTTTTAGCGGTGTACTCTTTCTCTTCTGTATTAGCTCTTGGCTTACCTTTTTCATCGCCTTTCACTAGGCTAATCCAGTGGCGCATCGCCGCCATTTCTGCCATTTCTTGCGGGAAGGTCGTACAAGTCTCTAACTGAATGTCTTCGATATCTATCAGTTCAATACAACCTGTCCCTTTATGATTACCAAAGGTCACCTCAACGTGGCTTCCTGTGCCATCTCTAAACAGAATTGACGTAGGGTCTTCTTTTTCGCCCATGTAAGCGACAAAGTGTTTAGGATGCTTCAATCCACTGTGGCTACCATCTTTAAAGTAAGCCATCACATGGCGGTAATCGATAACATAAGCGGTCACTTCTTTATGAGAACCATTTTCTAGTGGGAACAGACGGTCAAGCAACTGTTTTGCTTTTACTTGCTTCTCACTGGCTTGGCTTGCGTTGATAGTTTCTACCGCGAAGACTGCTTCAGCGATAAATGGCTTATTTTGTTTTTGGATTTCAGTCTTATCGAATGTCAGCATGTTCATAGCGTTTCCCTCGCGGATATTTCACAACTTTTATGTCCTAGAGCAAATATTCCAAACTGGCGTTTCATTGATTTGCGAATTTGTGACTTTGCTTACTTTGTATACTAGTGAATTTTTGACTACAATTTCACAACAAAAATTTTACAGTGTGAATTTTACAAAATGCCAGTGTCAAAAAGCCTTATTCGTCAGTCTCATTTTTTAGGTACTAAGATAAGAAATCTTAGGAAACGCAACCATTTAACTATGGAAGACCTCTCTGCACGCTGTATTCGCGTCAATCCAGAGTATGCCCCTTCTGTCTCTTATCTATCCATGATAGAGCGGGGAAAGCGCGTTCCAAGCATTGATATGCTAGAGGTCATTGCAGAGGTGTTCCAAAAAGATCCGGCTTGGTTTTTGGATGATGAACCAGAGCAAGCAGATATTACACCAGACAAAGGCAATAGAGGTGGTATCAGTGGAATGGCTCTAGAGCCAAGCTTTTTGTTCTCTAATGATATTCTACAGATAGCGATACCCGAGATGTTGTCACAAACTGGCATTACTGGCCGCCAGTTTGCACACCTTCTTATTCGTGCTCATCAAGAAAGCAACCAAAACCACTTTCCAGATTTAGAGCGAGCAGCTGAAGAAGTAGGATTAAAAAGGCTTAATCTGTCGGCAGAAGATTTGATGGATATTGCGCGAAGTTTAGGGCTAACCATTCGCTGGATTTCTCGCCCTCCTAAAGATGTCGTGGACGAATTAGGAGTAAGTGCAAAACAGATTGTCACCTCATTCTTTGAGCCTCCCGGTAGCATCTACCTAAATGAGGTACTTAAACAGTACCCAACGCGCCTTAAATACGATCTAGCGGTCTATATAGGTCACTGCGTGTTACATAGTAAAGAAGGACTAAAAAGCGTTCTTTCAGTTGGACACGCGAATAGCTGGGAGGAAAATAGCCAAGCCTCTCCTACATCTGAGCTTAACTCCCAAGACATTTTACAAGCATGGCGAGACTTCGAATCGAGCTTTTTCGCAGGTGCTCTACTGTGTCCTAAAGTTCCTTTTAGGCAATTACTCGATCGCAGTGGTTATGAAATCGATGTTCACCTAAAAGCCGGTGTCTCTCCTTCTGTTGCAATGCGACGTATGACCGTTGTCTCTCCTTACCCCCACTGGCACTACTTTGATGCCTACGGTCAGAATAAACTCAAAGCCGTATATCGTGGCAATGGTATTCCTTTACCTTGGGGAAACATGAGGAAGGTAAATGACCCTTGTCAGCATTGGGCAGTGTTTAGAAGACTGTCGGAGCCTCAGCAGGGTAGCTCGGCACAAATATCGATATTGAATGTCGGGGATGAGCCAAGAATATACTGTTGTGAATCAGTCAATATGACTGACCCGGCAGGAAACAATCGTGTTCTTTGTGCTGGTATCGACTTAAACCCAGCTATCGATGCTCAGGGGGGAAATTCGATTGAACTGGCAGAAGAGCTTAAATCTTTGTGTGTGAGTAATGGGGGTAGCGCCGCTATTCCTCGCTACATGCAAAAAGAATTCACGACCATTGCTAAGATTCTTAATATTAACTGGATTGAACGTGGCATACATACTGATGCAAGAGTTATCTGTTCACGAGGTGCAGTGTGCCCACGCAAACCAAGTTGTTATAACGGTTGTCAGGAAGCGTCGATTCAAATTTAAGTTTACCTAGCCCAGATAGAAAAAAAGCCAATCACAACAATCGTGATTGGCTACATATAAGTGTGAACAAATTAGGTTCACTAACAACGTCAGTTGGCTAGGTGACCCTCGGCTTAATAAGGGTCACTAGTAATAGAGCATTAATCGTGCCAACTTTTAAAACCATTCAAAACCCTTAAATATGGCTAATTTATAACCCATTTCACAAAAACAATGCGCATAACGGGTTTTCATTTTGCAATTTAGTGCATTATAGGAAATGCAGATTTTGCAAAATGCAATTATATACTTTCACCTGTTTCGATTTGATAACCCAAATCAATACAATCATTCCATGATGTTTTCCCTTTCAGCCTGTCTATCAGCTGAGTGGCCGCAACACGTCCAATCTCCTCACGCGGTGTCACCACAGTCGCCAGTTTAGGAATCATCGCTTGGCTGATATCATGACCATGGAAACCAGCAATCGCCATTTGCTCGGGAACCAAAATCCCTCTCCTTTGGCATTCATAGAGCGCCCCGATGGCTAAATCATCGTTCGTACACACTATACCGTCTACATCGGGATGGCACTCTTTAAGCTCACCTAGCAACTTAGCGCCAAGGGTAAATGAAGACGCTTCTTCCGTTTGTAAGCTGATAGGCTCTAAACCCGCGCCTTCCATCGCCCTTTGATAACCCTGCATTTTTAGCCGAGTCCGCTCATCCATTCTCGCAGCAAAGTAAGCGATCCGTTTGCGCCCTTTAGCCAAAATGGCTTCTGTCATCGCTTGTGATGCTTTTGCATTGTCAAAACCGACAGCTTGTTCAATCCGAGGAGAAAAACAGTCCATGATCTCTACGATGGGTATTGAAGCGGTTTCAAGCATCTTGCGCGCTTTATCTGTGTGGAAGTTTTCAGACAAGATAATCGCATCCACATTGTAAGACAGTAATGACGCGATACTTTTTTCTTCTAGCTCTGCACTATAGCCATAGTGAGCAATCATAGTTTGATAGCCGGCAGGGGTAGTGACGGATTCAATACCTCGCATTACCTCAGCAAAGACTTGGTTGGTTAAAGACGGCACCAAGACACCAATGGCATTCGATTTAGCATTTGAAAGTATGTCAGGGGCGCGATTGGGAATATAGCCGAGCTCTTCTACTGCCTGGTTAATTTTATCTTTGATTGCTTCTGAGACTTGGGAAGGATCTCGTAAGCAACGACTCACGGTCATTTTCGTTACGCCGACCCTGTCGGCAATATCTTGAAGCGTTGGTCTTTTTTTCTTATTCGCCATGAAGTGTTACTTTGCGTTGTTCTGATTTTGTTACTGGTAACATAGTACCGAGTATTTAATTCTATTTTATTGTTGAACCTAACAAAAAAGCGCTCACATTAGTGTGAGCGCTCTGATTTATACGAAAATCTGTTGTTTTTGCTCGCGGCTCCAAGTCAAATGGTAGCGAGATTCCTCTGGCTCATCGATTCTCGCATAACTGTGTGAACCAAAGTAATCTCGCTGAGCTTGGAGTAAGTTCGCTGGCACAACCGCACTGCGAAGCCCGTCAAAGTAGCTCAACGCTGAGCTCATCGCCGGCACTGGAACGCCGGTTAGCGCTGCTTTTGCAATGCACCCTCGCCAGCCTAGCGAGCGATTATTTAGTTGCTCAACAAATTTAGGATCGAGGAGCAAGTTCTCCAGTTGTTTGTTCTCTTGATAAGCGTGAGTAATATCTTGTAAGAAAATTGCTCGAATAATGCATCCCGCTCGCCATATCTTAGCGATGTTAGCAAAATCTAACGCCCACGCTTCTTTGTCTGAGGTTGTCTTAAGTAGATCAAAACCCTGAGCATAAACCGTCAGCTTTGAGCAATAGAGAGCGTCGTGTAGCTCTGCAAGCAGTGACGCTTTATCCAACTCGGTTTCTGCACTCGGTTTTGGCTTGAAAACGCTAGACGCTAAACCACGAGTCTCCTTTTGACTGCTCTGAGCGCGAGCAAATACCGCTTGAGCGATGGTGGGAGTCGGCGCTCCTTGCTGCAGCGCATTCACCGCCGTCCAAAGCCCTGTTCCTTTTTGACCAGCTTTATCTAAGACGATTTCAACAAGCGGCCGCCCCGTTACCGGATCATCAGTGCGCAAGATATCTGCACTGATTTCCATTAAGTAGCTATTGAGTACGCCTTGGTTCCACGTCTCAAACACATCACCAACCTCATGAGCAGGCATGTTTAACGCACTCGACATGAAATGGTATGCCTCACAAATCAGCTGCATATCCGCATACTCAATACCGTTGTGCACCATTTTCACGTAATGTCCTGCCCCCGCTCTTCCTAGATAGGCTGCGCATGCCTCCCCAGATTCAAATTGAGCGACCGGAAGACCTTTTGCATCAACCTTTGCTGCAATCGCTTCCCACATCGGTTTGACATAGTTCCACGCTTCACGGTCTCCACTTGCCATTAATGACGGCCCTGTACGCGCCCCAACTTCACCACCTGAAACGGCGGTACTGAAGAATCGCAACTGACCCTTAAACTGCTGTTCACGACGCTCACTGTCAGTCCATAAACTATTGCCAGTATCGATGACAATATCTTCATGGTTTAAGCCAGCATTACTTAAATCTTCGATGACTGAGTCAACGATCTCACCAGCAGGAACAGAGAGAGCAATGACTCGCGGGCACTCTAGGCTTTCTAGCAGCTGCGTTAAGTTCTCTACGATGCGTAGACGGCCTTTGCTTGGTTGCGTTGATAGCTGTTCACCTTCTTCTTGGGCACGGTCACGATTTTGTTGGTTGATATCAAAACCAGTAACATGGAAACCATTATCAAGCAGGTTAAGCGCGAGGCTTTTCCCCATCACTCCAAGGCCAATCATGGCAATATTTGACTGAATCATGAGTATGACTCCTCAATCGCCTGTAAAGCTTGTTCAACTACCTCTTCCACTGAATGGCGAATATCAATGTGTAGCGCTTCCTCCAGTGTTGGCTCTCGAAGTGCTTCAAATTGACTTCTCAACATACTTTCACCATTGAAGTAGTGGTTATCGCGTTTTTGATGGCGAGACCAAATGGTTTCGAAATCGCCTTTAAGAAACACGATCACTAGATCTTGGTTTTCTAGCCTTAAGATGTTGCGGTACTCAGGTTTTAGCGCGGAGCAAGCGATAACCGCTGCTTCATTCTCGACGTAGAGACGATTTAAAGTATGCAGCCAACCAATTCTGTCATCATCGGTGAGCGGCGTACCTTGACGCATCTTCTCAACGTTGGCTTGTGGGTGGTAATCATCACCATCATAAAACGGCAAATTGAGGGACTTCGCAATCTCGCTGCCAATCAAGCTCTTACCGCAGCCTGATACGCCCATCACTAATATTTTCTTTGCTTTCATTGGACAATACTATCCTTAGCCTTCAACTCTCACCGAAGGCTGTGTACCAATTCAAAATGTGTAATCGTTCGCTTATGAGGTGGTTATTTCCACCACATCGCTAATTCCGGGAAAATAATCACTAAGCTAAGTACAAACACCTGCAATGCGATAAATGGCAGCAGTGAAGTGAAGATTTCTCCAAGGCTAATGTCCTTCGGCGCTACGGATTTTAGGTAGAATGCAGCAGGGCCAAATGGTGGTGACAAGAAAGAAACCTGCATGTTCAAACAGAACACGACACCAAACCACACTGGGTCAAAGCCTAAGCCAGTAATAATTGGTACAAAGATAGGCATGGTTAGCAGCGCTACGCCAACCCAGTCAAGGAACATGCCCAGTACCAATAGAATCACCATCATGATCAATAGAGTGCCAATCGCACTACCGCCGCTCAGACCAAGAATCACCTCTTCAACAAAATCAATACCGCCCATTAGGTTGTAGATACCGACCAATGCACTTGCACTGATACCAATCCACATAATCATGCCGCAGGTACGCATCGTTGCGATGGCACTTTCCTTAAGCATTTTGAAGTTCATTTCACCACGAATAATCGCAGAGAGCATGATACCGACAACACCTAATGCCGATGCTTCAGTCACCGATGCGACACCGGTATAAATACTACCCAATACAACCGCGACTGAAAGTAGAGGGAAAAACAACGCTTTAAAGTAGCTGACTTGTGGTTCATCCTCCTCGTCAGTATCGCTAGGAATCGGTGCCAGAGAAGGGTTCAGCTTACAGCGAATCAACACGTATGCGATGTAGCAGCCAGCTAAGATAAATGCGGGCAAAAATGACGCCTTAAACAAGTCACCAATTGATACGCTCGCTGTCATACCGTAGATGATCAATACAATGCTCGGAGGCAGCATGGTTCCCAACGCTCCACCAGCACAAGTAGTACCGATAGCGAGTTTACGGTCGTAGCCTAAGCGCAGCATCTGAGGCAACGCGAGAATACCAAGTAGTACGGTTTCACCGCCGATAACACCCGACATAGAGGCAAGCAATACCGCAACCAATAGTGTCTGAACAGCAACACCACCGCGCACCTTTCGACCGACTGATTTCATCGCATCAAACAGGTCTTTCGCGATACCAGAACGATCAAGCAATGCCGCCATTAAGACAAACATCGGAACCGCTAAGAACACGTAACCAGAGGCGAAGCTATAGGTACGACTCGCGATAAGAGGTAGAGCATCTGGCCCAAACCAACATAAGGTAAAGAAGATGGCGACAAAACCTGTCACAAAAGCGAGCTGCATGCCGGTAAGCAGCAAGCCAATCATCATCACTAGCATGAGTACACTTCCCCATGCGATGCCAATTGAAGAGAGATCAAACATCGTCATTCTTCCTTAGCCCCATAATCTCTTGGATTAGGTGCAATACAAACTGGACAACAAGAATACTGAGAACAACAAAGATGAGACCTTTGAGTAATGCAGGGTATGGGGCGTTGAGGACTGAGCCAGATGTTTCTAATCTAAGCTCACCCCAAGGTGTAAACCAAGCTTCCTGCGCTAGAAAATACGCGGCATAGGCCAGCATCCCTGCGAAAGCTAGTCCTACAATATGGTGAACGAGATTAAGATATTTGCGGGTTTGAGAAGAGACCGCATCGTAAATCAACACTACACGAACATGCTTATTGGCGGCGAATGCATATATACCCCCAACAATGAACAGAGACCCACCAATAAATGATGCCGTTTCGTGAACCCAAGTCGTCGGGGCATCAAATACATAACGCATCACAACTTCGTAAAATGAGATAAGTACTGTCACGATAAAGAACCAGCTCAACAGGTTGCTGATTTTTATAATGATTCTGTCCAAAAAGTTTCTTGGCTGTTCATCAGGCTCTGGTGGCGTATGGGGTGTTTTATCAGTCATAAAAAATGTTCCCAAAAAATTAGGAGGGCGCTAGCCCTCCCGAGAGAAGCTAAACAAGGTCGGATAGCTTAAAGAAGACCATTGGTTTCTAAGAATGTTGTAACTGAGTCATACACTTTTTGTGCATTTGGAGAACGCTCTGCAAACACTTTCCATTGAGTCTTGGCAATTTCACGGAATTTCTTACGCTCTTCGTCAGACCAGTTGTGAATGGTTATATTTGGGTTTGCTTGCGCTTCCTTCACTGCAGCTTGGTCAGCCATTTTTAGCTGAGTCGTCATATCGTAAGAGAAGTCGCGTACCGAAGTCTGAAGAATGGTTTGCAAATCTTCCGGCATCTTGTCCCATTTCTTTTGCGAGATTGAGATATCGATTAGCGGCAAAGAGTGGAAGCCAGGTTGAACAGGATGCGTTGCGATATCGTTCATGCCCGCTTTCTGGTTGGTTGAAAAAACCGTGTAGTCTGCTGCGTCAATAACACCTTTACTAAGACCGGTAAACACTTCTGAACCTGGCAAGTTAACAGGCGTCGCACCCGCAGCTGCAAACACTTGCTGAACCAGACCTTCTGGTGCGCGAAGTTTCAAACCTTTTAGATCACCAACACCATCAATCGGCTTCTTAGAAATAAAGGATTCAACACCTGTGGTTGAAGCGCCTACAAACTTAACACCGTAAGGCGCATACAGCTCAGTCATTAGTTCGTTACCGCCGCCATAGTTCATGTATTGCAGTAGCTGAGTCGTATCTGACCAAGCACCTACCATGTTGCCGATAAGGCCGAACGCTGGATCTTTACCTGAGAAGTAACCAGTTGCTGTCACCTGACCATCTAGGATACCCATTTTGATCGCGCCTAGGGTTTCAGTGTGTTTAACCACTGCACCTACTGGTAATAGGTCGATTTCGATACGGCCGTTAGACATTTTCTCAACACGCTCTACCCAGTTTTGCTGAACCTTGTAGTTAAGATCGCCAGACGGATCTGATGATTGAATCTTTAGATTAAAATCTGCAGCGAACGCTGAGGCGGAGAAAAAACCGGTTATCGTGGCAGCAAGCAGAGTTTTAGTCATCGCTTTCATAGTAGGGGTATCCTTTATTTGTTTCAGTTTCCAATCTAGCCGATATGACCTAGGTAAACTACCGGTTCTTATTTTTATGTTACCGGTAACGTTAGAGGCAATGTTACCGGTAACAGATAACGTTTTACTATGACTATTGTCACATTTGTTATTTACTAACCCAAAAGAATTAACATCGAGATCAGACTCTGTGATCAAAGTCTCGCTTAGCTAGATCACAGATTCTGTTATCGTTTTCTGAATACCCAGATCGGGCCAATCAGTAAGAATTGAACATCTTCGAAAAATGATGGCTTTTTCCCTTCGATTTTGTGACCGATAAACTGAAACAGCCACAGCACGGCAAACAGCACCAAAGAAACAAGCAAAACCGACAACTGCATGACTTCAATAGACCAAACCAGAGAGATACAAGCGAGGGTAAAACCCAACATCATAAGAAACACGCTGAGTGAAAGTCGAAAATAGAACACCATTACAGGTAAAGCAGCCACCCAAACCCAGTTGAGTGTTAAACCAAACAATTCAAGCGGCGGTATTGACCAAATCAGCCCGACCACTGATAAAAAAATTCCGGGGACGGCAACTTTATGTATCTTTTGATTGATCGGGTTCTGATGGCTTTCACCATATTCAGCAAGCCACTGAGTGAGATCCTTCATACTCTTTCACCTGTAAAATCATCCTATTATTTCTATAGCATGGCTTTACATCCCCTGCCGTCAATAAAGACTAATTTGTGATAGTTCTTTGCAACTGGCGGCGTTTTTCTTGATACATACGTGAATCTGCTAACTTGAGCATGTCGTCTATGTCATTGAATTCAGGCTTATAGATCGCATAGCCAACACTCACCTGTAAATTGATCAAGTGCTGTTCGTATATGACTGGGGTATGGCAAATCGCCTTCTGCAATTCGATGTTGATTACATCGATGTCATTGGAGTTTTCAATTCGTGGCAACAGGATTAAGAACTCGTCCCCACCGATTCTTGCTACAACATCAGATGTTCTCAACACGCTCTTTAAACGCTCTGCAGTAGCAATTAAGACCTTATCACCTGCTGCATGTCCATAGGTGTCGTTGATCGCTTTAAATTTATCAAGATCGATATTTAGAATCGCAAACCTATCAGGCTCGTGGCGTTTCTTCACAGAATCAAAGTGTTCACGCAAGGTATACATAAAGTAACGTCGATTAGGTAACAAGGTTAACTCGTCTTGCAGCGACCGCTTACTGGCCGCAGCATAAAGGCGATACGTCAATGCAAACGCACCAAGTAGAATAAGTATCATTGGGTAGCCAAGCAGCCGAACTGCATGGACTTGATACCAAGGTTTACTCGCGAGTAAGTCTTTCTTCGTCGAAGCAGCAATCACCCAGTTTCCATAGGGAAAGTGAACCGATTCAATAGCAAATGCGTTATCGAAGGTTGATTGCAAGCCATAAAAAACTTCCCCATCTAAGCCTGTACTGTCCCTTCCTCGAATGGCAATATTGTATCTGTGTTCAAATGATGAAACCCCAGCATCAAGAAACAACGATTCAAGCGAGATGACTACACTGCATACCCCCCAATATCTTGAGTTATATGGAGGATCTGAAAAGATCGGAACGCGAGCAATCAGAGCCAAGCCACCTTGCACTAAGTTGACTGGACCCGCGATAAAGATTTCTTGTAGGTCTTGAGCTTTCTTAACCGTCCGCCATTGGCTTGGAATCGTTCGGTAGTCCAAACCCAAAGCTTTTTCATTACCTTCTAAAGGGTAGATGTATTTAATCACATCATCTGGAGCTAAGCCCAACAACTGAACATGGCTGCTTTTTCGGATTACGCTTGAAGCAATCAGATCCCATCCAGAAAACTCAAACTCGGGGTTAGCCGCGACTAATGCAGGCAAACTGTTAACAACATAGATATCTGAAACAATGGCCGATTCTAATTCAGATCGAACAATAGAAACTTCTTCTTTGGCTCTGGCGAGTAAACTGTCACGCAAGAAAGATTTTTGGCTACGATCGAGGGACTCAACCAATCCAATAGAGATAACAAAAACCAACAAACATACAGCATTAAGATAAAAATGCCTGCCTGAACTCAAGGCCATCCGCCCCCCACAACTATTCATGCAACAAAAAACCGGGTCACACCCGAGGAATAAAGCCTGTAATTCGTATTGTTATTATTTGTATTGGTTATATAAAAGTTACAATAAATCGGCCTGTTTTTCATCGACAATAGATAAAATTATCGACAATAAGGCCATTTTTATCGAGTGTAACAACGAAAATCAGCGGAACTAAGGCCAATGCTCGCCACTTTAATGAGTAGATTATCTAAACTAGGCGATTTTGCATCCAGCTCGCGTTAATGGCTTGTAGGCGGTTATTCAACGAAATATTTGACCGAGAGATAACATCGACTTTTAAAATACCTGTTAACCTTAATGGTTATATTCATTGGGTTTTATTGGGCTATTAGAATGCGCGGAAAGTTAATCGGATTGTGTTTTGCTATTGTATTGTCTCCCTCAGTCATGGCATCTCCGCCACAAAGCTACAAAGAGTCCGCAGATATCATTCGAAACACCTACGAGAGTCAGTTATATACCCTGCCAGCTTTTAAAGAAGGGCACTACGGACTCCGTATGTTCCGCCAAACGTTGGATCCAAAATACTCAGCAGCGGTGTGGACTGATATGGCCCGTGTTGCCAGTCGACTCAATAAGTTTACCGCGGAAATCAACACACCAGAGCAGATACTCCTCTACTCCGAAAAGCGTGTTTCTGGCTACATTGGCGAAACCGATGAGCGCAGTGTTAGACGTTATACCGTCACCAAACATATGCCTGAATATCTCTATCTTGGTGTTGACCTGTTAGGCTCGATGGCTCGCGCTAATGAGTACGGCTTGAAGCACAAGTATGATGACAAGCTTCGTTCCGTCATTCGTCGATATGATTTCGCTAAATACGCAACAGACCAAGAGATGATTAAGGCTTGGGCTGCGCAACTGGCCAATCAAGTTTACTGGCTAAGACAGCTAGGAGAGCAAGATGTTGTGGAGCCTTTCACAGAAGCTTTCAAGAAAGCCTACCCAGACCACGAAGACAAAAAGCTATCCAAGCAGCAGTACGGCAACAAGCTTTATGGTATGACTCATATCATTTTCGGCGATTCGGAATACTACCAACACCAAGTCAGTGAAAAGCAGCATCAGTGGATATACGACTATTTCCGCGACAACATTGATACCATTCTGATTCGAGCTAAAGAAGATGTCATCGCAGAGGTAGGGATTACCTTCTTGCTAGCTGGTCTTGAAGATGACCCAGTGGTCGAGAAAACCCGTAAAGCGATTCAAAGCTCAATTGACCTAAACAAAGGGATGATTCCTTCTGTCACTGGTGATTTCGATGTCACTTACGGCGAGCACCGCAATGTGCTTGCGATTATGTTGCTCGATTGGCAGCAGGTGAATGAGGCTCCGACAGTGAAAGGTCAGCCAAAGATGTTCTCTAGTCCGCCTTATGGCCTTATCCCACAATAAACAGATAGCCCCGCAGCGATGCGGGGCTACTAGTTTATGCGATGGACGCCGGTCTCTTTGCCAGATATCTGGGAGCAAAGGCGACAAACATGTTGGCAAGCACAATCAGAGTCAGTCCCATTACTTGCAAATAGCTGTAGCTTTCTGCGTAAAATAGCCACTGCCATATCGCAGTAAACAGTAAGTTAGTAAAGATCAGCGGCGCCAATTGCGACCCCGATTCAGCCAACTTGTACGCTTTAGAACGAAATACCTGCGTATTAATGATTAGGAATGAGACGCCTAACATCACAGCAATAAGCACTTCCATATTAATCCCTACGGTATTGACCATCTGTTCGCTAGTAATGTAGCTAAAGCCAACGTAAGGGGATAACACTATCGCCGCAAACAGAAACGTCCAGTAATTGATTTCAAATGCGTTGAGTTCTGACTTACTAATGCGATACAAGCTAAGCTGAGAACCCGCGTTGAACAGGCCGGACGCTAACCCAACCAACAATTCGAGTCGTAGATTAATCCCTGACACATCCCCCGCGAGTAGAAGTACTCCCGTAAACGTCAGTACCAGCCCCCAAATTGAAATCCACTTTAGTTGGGTGTGAAATATTAATCTTTCTAACACAGGTAAGAACAAAGGACCTGTGCCAAATAAAACCACACTTTCAACTAAACTTAAGTGATTCAGCGAATAGATAAAACAGACTTGGCATGCGGCGATGCATAAGGCACGAATCCAAATCGCCTGACACAATGTGCCTGTGGGTCGCGTATAGAGCCTTCGTGACATTGCGACAATAATAAGTGCAGGCACTATAAACCTTAGAAAACTAAATAGGCTTGGTTCAAGATATTGACCTAATAATTTTGAAAATAGTCCGGTTAGTGACAGACTAAAGGTTGAGGCCAACATAAATAAAACTGGGTACAACTGGTTCGACATAACTCCCTCCCTTAATCTAAAGTGTAGGGGCAACAAGCCGAAATAAATAACGAGTAATATTGACACCATTAGTAAGAAAAACTTACACATGAAACGTATCGTTCCCGCTCCAATAAAATCTCTTTATGCCTTCGTCGCCGTCGCAGAAACAGGCAGCATGACAGAGGCCGCATCAGCGCTATATGTCAGCCACTCTGCTATCAGCCAAGCGATCAAGTCTTTAGAAAAACACGTTGGGCAATCTCTGTTTAACCGTGTTGGGCGTCATGTGACTCTCAATGCCACTGGACGCCAATACTACAAAAATATTGCCCCAGCTCTTGAGCAGATCACTCGTGCTACCCACCAGCTAATCGAAGACAAGCAATCTCATCGCTTAACGTTGAATATGGTCAACTCGCTGGCGATGCATTGGTGGATTCCGAGAGTTAACCAACTCAACCAGTACGCTCCAAATCTTGATGTGAGGATCTCTACCCTCATTGGGACATTTGTCATGGAAGATGAAGGGGTAGACGTCGCTGTGATACACGGTAATGTTGAAGACTGGCAGGATTACTACTGTGAAAAGCTCGCAGATGATGAACTGATCATGGTCGCGAGCCCAGAGTTAGCCGCTGACTATGATTGTCCCATAGCACTACTTAAAAAATATCCAGCAATCATTGCCGCTAACGACAGACGAAAACATGACTGGCAAGTGTGGTGCGAAGCGAACAATACTTCAATTCCCAATCCAGCAAACAACCTAAAGTTTGGCGCCTCTATCCAAGCAGTTCAGGCTGCCACCCGTCACCTTGGAGTATTTGTTACACACCGGATTTTTGTTCGTGATGACGTACAACAAGGCTACCTAGTCGAAGTTGGTGAACCTGTATTGAATCCACACCAAGAGTTTTACTTCGCTTGTTTACCCGGAAAGTTGAAAAACGAGAACGTACTGCAACTTAGAAGCTGGATAAGACGCGAGTTCAGTGAAGATACACGATTGGAACAATAGATTTTTTTGTTATAAATAAAGCTATCAATATGCTTTACTAAATCGACCAATCAATATGTAGCTAGCGTCAATAAACTACCGGATGGTCATTTTTGGAATTCAAGACAGTGAGTTATATATGCGTCAAAATTCATTACGTTAACTTTTCATCCACGAGGTATGCACAAAAGCACATATAAGCTATTGAAGTCGTTAAATTCTTTATAATTATTGGCCCGTTCAGACTTTTATTTATCTTCTAAACTTTGCTTGAGGGGTTACATTTTTCGAAAGGTGGACTATGCCACAAATGGCAGGGCAACAAATAGAAGAGATGGCAGATATTCGCGCAACGAGAAAGCGTAAGATTGTCTTGCTATGCTCGTCCGTGTCCCTAGCCATTATTTTCACCTTCTGCTTGGTTCGATTTATTGAGCAAAACTACTTTTTCGCCTCAATTAACTTTTTTACCTCTATCGTTCTAACGCTCAACATTCTCTATCTGGTCAAACACTCAACCCCAAAATTCAGCGACCTAATACTTAGCGGCGTTCTTCTATTTCACGGTGTGATCTTGCTTGTTTATGGGCAAAGTGTGCCAGATCGCTTGCTCTGGCTGTATCCGATTACCGCAATCATCATCTTTGCCAACGAGTTTAAAATTGGTGTAACACTCAGTACTGGCTTTTTCCTTGTCGTTTTGTCGTCAGTACTTTTTTCTGATTCTATATCCTACATGGTTAGAGGTTCGCATAGCATATTTCTTTTTAGTCTGTTTTCCCTCTACCTGCTATGCAACATCTCCGCATACCAATACTCAAAAGTCATGAACTATGTGCAATCTTTGTATAAAGAAGGAATTGAAGATCTCGCTTACTTAGATCAGCTTACTGGTCTCGCTAATCGTTGGAGTTTCGAAAATTGGGCACAAGGGAAACTCGAAGAAAAGATAGAGCGCAAAAATGTCACGGCTATGGTGTTTCTTGATATCGACAACTTCAAGTTCATTAACGATACCTACGGACATGAAGTGGGCGACCGAGTCTTACAACATTTTGCAAGGCGGTTGAAAAACAACGTCAGAAATAAAGATCGCAGTACAGATAAACACGATTATTCAGTCGCTCGCTTCGCAGGAGATGAATTTGTATTGCTGCTTTACGATGTGAAATCGAAGCAAGATCTTGAAGGCATTCTGAAACGCATTTGTGGGCTTTTTACTGATGGGTATCAGTCTTCTCAACGTATTAATGAACTCACGGTAAGTGTCGGCGTTGCTCTTTACCCTGATGACGCCAGTACACTTGCAGAGCTTACCCGCTGCGCTGATAAAGCCATGTATGCCGCTAAGCACAGTGGAAAAAACCAATATCGTTTTTATCGAGTAGAAAGCCAACTAGAGCAAGGACAAAAACAAAACAAAGAAGAGACGCTAGCAAGCGTCACTTCATTAAAGCGAGGTTAGCGGCTCATATACATTAGCCATAACGACACAGCCATTGCGACTAGCATCCATGCAGCGTAGCGAACCGTGTTACGTTTTTCACGCTTAGGCGTCACTATTGGTTTGAATGCAGTTTCTTTCGCAGCCCTCGCAACAGCAGACATAGTGCCTCTTTCCACTTCTTCTTTACGTCGCTCACGGGCTTTCTGTGCCACTTTACCAAAACGATGTAACTGATCTGCGGTTAACTCCTGCTTAGGGTCGTATCGACTATGGGAGTCAGTGTGTTTTGGAACAACAGCCATAAGCACCTCCTCTCTTTTGACCGCCTTTTATCTAAGTATAGCCAAGACTTACAATAACAATTCTGATAATAACTGTTGAAATCTTCGGCATTTCCGAAATGCCAATCAAGGAATCACTCCCCAAAAAGGCTTACGTTATGCATAGCAAACCTTATGCCAACTACTAAATACATCACTAAGTACATGATTAGCTGGAAGAACTCGTTTTTCGCCCATTGCGAGTCCTTTCTCTTTATCAAATCGATACTCAAAATAGGAAAACTTGACGCTATTGGATTAACTAAACCAAGATTTCATCTTATCGACAAAAGACGTGTTCTTGCTCCATATCCAATAAATCCCCTCTTCAAGCTCGCTCGCGGTCATTTTCTTGGGCAAGTAAACGGCATGGCTCCCATCATATTTAGACCAGTCTTTAGTTAAAATTCTTCCCTCTTGGTCCAGTTTTTTAAACGTTTCGGAACCAGGGAAAGGAATCATGTAGTGCGGGATTACCTTGTCGACTTTTATCTCTTTTACAAACTGTTGAGTTTGCTCAAAAATTGACGTGTCATGCTCATCAAACCCAAACAGAAAGTCTCCCCACACTTCAATGTCATGCTGCCTAATCTTCTTGATGTACTCCTTCATTTTGTCTGGTTTCACGAATCCCTTTTTCTGTGCTTTCAGAGCTTCTTCCGATGGTGTTTCAACCCCAAGCAAGACCGCTTTGAAGCCGGCTCTTTTGGCCGCTGACAGTAGCTCCTCATCACGTGCTATCAAAACCGTTGTCTCACCATAAAAATTCATTTCCAGTGGCGCAATGGCTTCGAATAGCTGAATGGCAAACTCACGGTTATGGGTAAGATTATCTGAATGAAGTTCGACCCATTCGACACCAAGCGACTTTAGGTGCTTTAACTCATCAACTATATGACTAATCGGCCTTGTCTCGAACTTATTGAAGAACCTAGGGACTAGGCAAAAATTACACTTAAACGGACATCCACGCGTCACCACGACTGACCATGTGTAGTGGTAAGTCGAAGGCGAAATGATGTCGGTTGGGTATGGGTTAAGCAGACTAAGGTCAACGGGCTCTTCACTTTCATACTTAAGTTTCAACTTGCCAAATTCAGCATGATTGAGTAGTTCCAGCCAGTAGTTTTCAACCTCTCCAATGATAACTGCATCTGCATGCTCGGCGGCTTCGTCCTGATTGAACTTGGTATGTAGCCCACCTAGTACCACCAGCTTACCTTTCGCTCGATATGTTTTCGCTAGATCATACGCTCTATACGCATCTGGCGTTGACATAAATATCACGATCAACTGCGCGTCAGTCGCCAAGTCAGCCTTCATACCGATGGTTTCATCCACCATGTCTAAGCCATACCACTTGGGCGTCGCTGCCGCTGCTGCAAATATGTTTTGCGGCGGGCCGCCAGTCTCCGCTTTATATTTGGAATAGTCACTACCTGCAGACGCTTTGATTAGATAAACCTTCATGTCACACCTCTTGATGGTTAAAGTGCATAGAAAAACTGGAAGATGCGTTCGTCCATATAGAAATAGAGCGCGCCCATAAAAAACCAACTCAAAATGATGATGGTAAAAAGTATCGGGTTATCGCTCAGTTTGACTCGCTCGACAAAGTAAGCCTCTTTGTTTCGCAAATTCTCAACACCCCAAAAGCAACAAAAGACACCCCAAATAACAAACAGGTTGAACTTCAAGGCAATGATGGCAAGCAAAAGCGCTACCATTGTTTTCCATTTTGTTGGAACCGCTAGCTTAATATCGAATCGCACCGTGTTACCTTTGAACATCGCTCTCTCAAGCTGCAAAGGTAGCAAAGCGCTGGTTAACATTGGGTTACCAAGTGGTTTTGACGAGAAGAATTTTCAGGCATAAAAAAACCACGCCGCTGCGTGGTTTTGTCAGATGCTATTGTGGTAGTGATTACTCACTCAAGTACTCACATAAGTACGCGGTTGATTCTTTCACTTGCAGATCAAAAGATGAATCACCAGCCACGTTAAAAGACTCGCCTGCGCCATAAGTCACCCACTCTTGAGCACCGGCTAGTTTGACGGTCAATGCACCTTTCACTACGGTCATTTTTTCCGGCGCTGCTGTACCAAATGTGTACTCACCAGCAGCCATAACGCCAACACTAGAGTCGCCATCTTGCTGATTAAAACCGAGTGACTGAACATTACCTTCAAAGTAACTGTTTACCTTGATCATTTATCTCTCCTTGAGCTTAACTACTTTCCATCAAAACATTTGTTTTATCGAATTTTTTTAAATCAGGCAACCATATTTGCTTACTCAATGATAAAACCGCTCTCTAAACGCCTCGGCAACTATGATTTCAGCGATGACTATAGTTCGTTAATTAGCTTGAAGTCGGCTAAAATAATATGAAGGACACATTCGTTACCTCAACAATTTTGGGCTGGAGTTCAAACTTCTCTCAGGTGTTATTGCGCTGAGTTATAATCTCCGACAATCTATGTGTCCGCAGTAAATTCACCCCTATGACGAAGACAGCAGGTTGAAATGACTAAAAGTTCCGCTATCAGAACCGCCTTCGTGTTCATCTTCGTCACTCTGGCTATCGCGTTCAGTGCACTGCTTTATTTTAGCTATAAAGACTATACCCACCCTAAACATGTTTACGGCAGGTGGATAGAAATCGGTGCGCCGCCTTATCAGACTGAGGTGCTTACGTTGAATTCGCGCGGCGTCTATCGTAACGACCGATTAATAGCGACCCAATTTGATTTCGATGGCAAGCGCATTACCGTTCAGACGGGAGGTGGCGATTCCATCTATCAACTGGCGGGAACCTTCAAATCTCCTCAACTTAGGCGTTTAGAACCCAACAGCCCTACCCAGCGTTTTATCAAAGAGGGCTATGAAAATACTATCGATATGTCAGGAGGAGGCTCCGCTAAAAATCGTCGCGCAGCGCTCTCGGATCATTTCGGCAATAAGTGAGAATCAACGCTCGTCTCTTTGTCACACACTCCATTTAACGTTAGTCGGTTGATAACCTCTAGTTTGACTGTGATATAACACATATACTTGTGCCATACCGACCAAATTAGAATCGAAAAATGAACGAGTTACTCACGCAATTACCGCAACCACTCGCCAACATGCTGCAAACTTGGGATACCAATGTTTTGCTTATCACGTTGGCAAGTTTTCTAGTGTGGATCGTATGGCGCATCGTCTACAGCCGACTAGAGGTATTGGTTGGAAAAACCAGTTTTCATTGGGATGATCTAACACTAGAAGCATTAAAGACCCCAGTAAGTGCATTGATATGGTGCTGGCCAGCAACTATCTCAGCAGGTTTTCTTCTCCAAGATTACATGGGTTCCAAGCTTAACTGGCTGAGTACTCTTAAGCTCATTTTAGTGATTGGTATTTTCGTTTGGATCACCATGCGTCTTATCAACAACATTGAAGAGTACGTACTAAAACAGAACAACAGAGACGAAACAACTGTACAGGCGGTTGCCAAAGTTGCGCGGTTGTTCTTTATCGTCATTGGCGCGCTAACTGTCATGCAGGCATTTGGTTTAAGCCTGTCTGGCCTACTTACGTTTGGTGGTGTCGGTGGTCTAATTGTTGGTCTCGCCGCCAAAGATCTGCTGTCTAACTTCTTTGGTGGAATGATGATCTACTTTGACCGACCATTTAAAGTTGGTGATTGGATTCGTTCTCCAGACAGACAGATAGAAGGAACCGTAGAGCGCATCGGTTGGCGCATGACGATCATTCGAACCTTCGACAAGAGACCCATCTACGTTCCAAACTCTGTCTTCAGCAACATTGTCGTAGAAAACCCGTCTCGTATGCTCAACCGACGTATTAACGAGAACATTGGTATTCGATACAAAGATGGAGCTAAAGTCGAAATCATCGTATCAGATATTAAAAGCATGCTAGAAAACCACCCAGATATCGATACTCAGCAAACCCTGATTGTTAACTTCAATGGTTTTGCTCCTTCCTCTCTGACCCTAATGGTTTATACCTTTACAAAAACCGTTAACTGGATTCGCTACCACGAAGTGAAGCAAGATGTACTGCTCAAAATCTACCAGATCATCCAGCAGCATGATGCCGATATCGCCTTCCCGACCCAAACGATACAACTTGCTCCTCAGCGAGCTGGCGAAGAAGAGGTAATCACACGCTAAACATTCGATAAGTAGCCCAGACTTGGGCTACTGCATTGCAACCTCACGCTCTACAGTGTCTTCCATATTGGAGGCAACGTAATAAAGCCAAATCATCCCTAGACAGGCAACAAAACAGAGCGCGAATAACCAAGTGGCACCAAACCATTCAATCATTACCCCACCAAGCAGCGGCCCTATCGCGAAACCTAGCGTGTACAGCGCGGTGGCGCCAAAATAAGAACCGCGTAAATGGTCAGGTGCAAGGCGATCAATCTGTACATTGATGGTTGGGAAAGTGATCACTTCACCGACACTAATAATAAAGCAAGCGATAGCCCAACCAAGTGCAGAATCGTTTGGTGACACGATAAAGCCAACCTGCCCCATCGCTATCAGTACCATACCAATTCTAGTACGACTAAACAGCGGCAGCTTCTCCATTAGCTTAAGCAATGGGAACTGGAAAATAACTATCGTTGCAGTATTAACGACCATCAGCATAGCAATGAGTTTAGCGGCATCTTCAATACCACTACGTACAATCACTTGAGGCACTGATGATTCCAATTGAGCGTAGACAAACATCAGCAGCAAGTTAGCAAATAGGAGCAAAACAAATATTTTGTCTTGGCTTATCACTTTTAGGGTTTGCCTAAAGTTTGGTAGTACAGAAGACTCCTTGCCCTTATCCGCTTTGTGGCTCTTTCTCTCAATACCATACATAATCCAAAAGGCATACACAAGGTGGGTAATCCCTGTCACCAAAAATAGGCTTTGCGGATCAGCCAGTGCCAATGTAACGCCGATTAATGGCCCAACAGCACCACCTATGTTTAACAGGAAATAACGTGTGTTAAGCGCCAATTCTCGGTCTTTCAAATCAGCCAAGGAGTCACCGAGTACCGCTTTTGCTGGACCATCAATCATTGGATGCATCAAACCGGTCAGTAATACTAATAGATGGAAATGCCACATTTCTGTCGCTAGAGCGATACCACAGTAGGCAAAGAATGCAATAAAGCAACCTGCTACCATCAACCATTTTCGACCAAACTTATCGGATAAGTACCCCGAGTAGAGACCTGTCGAAGATCCGATAAATGCAGACGCTGCTAGCATACCGCCGACTTCAATTGCCGAGGCGCCGTAGTCTTGATACAGGAATACGACTAAGAATGGCCAAGCCATAAAGAAGCTGGTTCGCGCGATAAGAACACCTATAAGGACAGTCCAGACGGGAAGGTTAAATCGCTTCACCCTTTCCCATTGAAACAAGCTTTGTTCTCTTTCCATACCACTCTCCTCAAACCAACTTGTTGCATAATTGTTATTATGCCAGTATACAAATAATCAATAAAAACAAAAGTCTTTATAGAGCGAGTAGAGAGAAAGCCTGTAAATTGTAGGAAAAACCGCAAAAGGCATTAAAAAATAAATAGTTAAAGATTCTAGTTTCGATAGCTAAGAGTCATTTATTCCAGTTGAACTTCTTGCTCAAACCACCAATATCTTGTGTTAATCTCGTTTTTGACATTAAGCATCTATCTCACTAAGATTAATTACAATTATGAAGTAAACGATGGTGTGTACTTTTAGCATCACCAATTATAAAGTAAGTGCCATCGTTTACTTGAAGTCTGTTGGATACTTTTCATGGTAAAAAGAAGCGATATAAAACAAGAAGATATCATTAGATCTGCCATCGACGTTTTTTCTCAAAAGGGCTTTGAGCAAGCAAGTATGGAGGGTATCTCCAAGCATGCTGGTGTATCTAAGCGCACGCTTTACAAATACTACCCAAACAAAGAGGCTTTATTTGAGGTTATTGTCGATACACTTATGTGCCGCTTTGATGACCAATGTGAGGTGGAATTTGAACCTTCTATATCAATTGAAGAGCAGTTAACCGAATTGACGTTGAAGCAGATGTGTTACATCAATAATGAGGACTACCAAATTACTGCACGATTGGTGATGGCTGAGTGTATTCGCTGCCATGAAACCTCGAAGGTATTAGTGTCTAAATACCAGTCTCTCGGAGATTCATACGGTTTGCAAAAGTGGGCACAACAAGGGATAGAAGCAGGTGCTTTAAACATTTCTGATGTTTCCATCGCTATAGAACAATATCTAGGCAGCATTAAAGCAGTGATTTTCTGGCCACAATTAGTGGCTCATTTGCCTCCTCCAAGCTGTGAAGAAGTTCAGCAAGCCATCAGACACGCTGTAACAAGCTTCGTCGCAACCTACAAAGTGAAGTAGCTTTGTAAGATGTAGCAACTATAAATTAAAACAACGCCCCTAATCAGGGGCGTTGTTGTATTCATAGTTAACTAAACTGTTTTAATTGTTGTCATGAACCATAACGTGTTGCAGTAGTGAAGAAACCATATCTTCATGAGACATACCACTAAAGCCACTATCTAGCTGATGTACAAGGTTCTCAACCAAGATGCCTTGATCTTGAGTCCCCTCTCCCGCAGGGTGAACATGTAATTCGACATTGTCTCCATCCACTTTTACTTCTAGGTGTTCAAGTAGAGTATCCATATCGAGAGAGCCTGATTTCAGCTCGGGAAGTACTTCACGTAAATCGATTTTATCACCTTCACTGACACTGAAGTCTTTGATCGTATCAAGTGAACCATCGTCGATTTCACGCCAGACGAAAACATCCATTCCAGTGCCACCCACAAGAATATCGGAGCCAAGACCACCTTCTAAGGTATCGTTACCTTCGCCACCCATTAGTGTGTCGTCTCCTGCACCACCGATGAGGGTATCATTGCCTGCTCCACCAACCAGTAGGTCGTCGCCACTGCCACCTGTTAGCGTACTATTAGAACCACTACCATCAAGGTGTACAGCTTCTGTTTGCGATGACTTATCAATCTCCAATGCAGTGACGTTATCTACTACATTAAGGTCGATCGCGATATGGTTGTTCGACTCTGCTCTATCTAGAGGTTGGCCATTGCCATCAAGCTCTTCCGACACCGCGGTAATATGCAAAGTATGGTCGCCTACCGTAGCCCCTTTGACCGTCAACGTGTCAATCGCATCCTGCGACACATGCCAGACCCCGTTTTCAAAAGAAACTGTGCCGTTGGTGCTTTCCAACGTCGCACCTGGAGGCACATCTTTAACTTCTAAAGTGAGCGCTTCTGTAGTGTCAGTTAGTGCTGCCATAATACCCAGTACCGCAATACCGCTGGTGCTGGCACTTTGCGTCGCGGTAATGTTCTTGTTGAAAGCATATTTGCTGTCAAATGCCAGTGTTGGCGCATTCGCCACTGGGTTAACCGTAATGTCATAGTGCTTAGGTTCCGCTTCTAATCGGAGACCAGACGGGTTCCAACTATCTTTTGCGGTCACATCAAGCGCAATGGTGTTTGAAGGCGCTAAACTTGCGTC
This sequence comes from Vibrio sp. SCP2, assembly GCF_059295395.1. Lineage (NCBI taxonomy): Bacteria > Pseudomonadati > Pseudomonadota > Gammaproteobacteria > Vibrionales > Vibrionaceae > Vibrio > Vibrio sp. SCP2. Next base: position 583,549 of record NZ_JCAFVV010000001.1, read on the forward strand.
AATAAACACCCCTGTCGTACTTGTCGGCGTATCAAGTAGCGCATTAAGCTCCGCAAGCGTTCCTGATAGCGTTAGTGTACTGCTTCCTTCTCCAGTAGCCGTCACACCTGAGCCTGCAGGCAATACGATCGACAGTTTTCCGTAATCCACATTGAGTGTCACGGTCATCAAGTCATTAGCAGACGCCCCAACATAATCGACATCCGAAACATTAATTCCACTAAGCTGTTGGCTCGCTGCTTCGTCTATCGATGAAGTGATGTCGTCAATGTCCAGTACTGGTTTGTCGTTAACAGGAGTCACATCAAAGTTAATTTCTGCGCTTCCTGTCTGGTGATCCGGCTGACCATTAGTCGTGCCATCATCTTTAACAACATAGCTAATTTTCACTGGACCATTGTAGTCTTTAGCCGCTTCAAATACCCAGTTCCCCCCCTGCTGCGTCAAAGTGCCTTGACCCTCGACTAGAGTAAGGCTTTCAACGCTAATGGTGTCACCTTCTTTGTCGAAGGTTCCATCAATAAGATCTTGCACGTTGATGGTGATGCTGCCCTCTTCCGGCAGATCAGCTAAGTTGAAATCTCTCGGTTCTGGCGCATCGTTGACCTCTGTTACCTTGATCAAGAAGGTGGTTTGATTGGTCGATGATGTGCTGCTATCGCCTGGGTTGATCGCACCGTTGTTGCCACCATCATCCACTGTCGCTGTCACCGTCACAGGGCCACCCGAGTTGATATCGTTACTGTCAGCATCTGGTTTAAAGATGACTTTACCCGCAGCTATCGCAGCATTGATATCCGCCAATTCACCTGTCGCGACAAGACTGCCATCAGGAGCAAGAGTAAAGTTAACATTCGCATCATTAACAAACTCAAGCGTACCTTTGTCGACTTGCAAAGTGAGCGTATAAGTCGCATCGGGATCATCGTAAGTGGCATCAACATCAGCAATAGACAACTGATTGATTGCTAAACCACCCGCAACATCTTCCGACGTTTCTAGGTTTACAACGTTCACGAAAGTAGGTTGATCATTGATTGGGTCAACAACTAAATCGACATCAAACTCAGATTTCAGTCCTAATGCGCCATTGTCGTTTGACTGCACAGCAATATGTATCGGCCCATCGATACCTAAAGCATTGCCTGTGTCGCTGTTGTGCTCGCCTGAGTTAAACACGATCTTATCGAGCTGCTGCGCCGGGATATCTAGCGTCCACACCTTAGTTACTGGATCGTAACTCGCGAGAGTCGTCCCATCTGGGTAGAAGATCTTCGCATCTTGAGGAACATTGGTCACTTCCACACGAATCGTTTCTGGCGCGTTCTCGGTATATGTACCAGTTCCTGTCGCGGACATCGCTTTATCTATCACGGAAGCGTTAATGGCAATATCGATATTCTGACCTTCAGAGCCCGTTGCCGAATCTGTAGGATCAGTATCGACAATATCACCAACAGGGTTAACCGTAAGCTTGAAGTTAGGCAGGTTTTTCGCTGGGGTAGGCACACCAAGTAACGATTCCTGAGTAAAGACCGCCACGCCAAACTCAGCGCTACCACTAAAGTGCTTAGGTGGTTGCACTGATATCGCACTTAAGTCGAGAGTATCTGTTGTACCTGCAGGGACTTTAACGCTCCACTCGCCATTGCCGTTGTTTTTCACTGTGTAGCCGCTAGATGGATCAGCAATAAGCAAGAAGCCATCTGGCACATCGGTAAACTTGATCGACACAAACGATTCTGAACCATCAGTATCGGTCAGTTCGATGGAGACTGCACCAGAGTTACCAAGCGAAATGGCTTCGTCTTCATTGCCCGTAATCTCGATGGTTTGGCTAGGATCAGTTCCCGGTCCTGTCACCTTCACTTCGTCCACTACAGGCGTCACCTCAAAGCTAACACTAGTAGTGAAACTATCTGAATGGCTAGAGGATGTACCCAGCTCGTTAAATGTCGCGGTGTCGGTGACTGTGCCTGTTACGTTGATCGTGACTTTGTTGTCATCGTTGCCCGTTGGGTAGTTCGCTTTCGGCCTAAATAAGATATTGTCTAGCGCGCCTGCGTCGATCTGAGCCTGAGTAAAGGTTACCGATGTTCCCAAACTCGTCCCTGCTTGGTCATAAAACTCGCCGATCGTTGTGTCCGCCAAAGTTAGCGTCACAGAAGAGAGCACTTCGTTACCACCTTCAACGCCTGTCACCTTATCTGCGATGTCATAACCAAGATCGAGTTGAATGTAACTATCTTCGTAGCCAACTTTATCCGGCCCACCTTGACCATCTTGATCAATCGGGTTCATTGAGTCGTCCAGTGAGCCTTTCACCTCTAACGTGATCTCTGGCTCTGGGTTTGCCCCATCTTTAACATCCGCGATAGGATCAACTTTGATGATGACCGACTCTGATCTCGAAATCTCATCACCAGATACCTTGTCTGTGGTAATCACGGTAAGAGGTAACCTAAAGTCACCGGAATAATCTTTAGGTGGGGTAATGGTTAGCCCATCTAGCCCTTCAATGTCTCCGCTCGCGGTGAGCGTTGCCTTAAAGACATATTTTCCATTAGTAAAGTCAACGTTAGACCCACCAACACCTATCGTGAAGTTTTGGCCGCCTACTGTCACTGTACTATCGATGACAATCGTAATGATGTCTTCATGACCATCATGCGAGGTGACTGAAATTACCGGTTTAAGCTGATTACCCAAATCTATTACGGTATCTTCGCTACCAGTAATCACACTGTTATCGACAATATCAACAGTGCCTGCTTTATACTCATTACCGCTCACGTGTTCAGGGAATGAAAGCGTAACGTCTGTATCACGCGTTTCCGCAACACTTCGCTTGCTGCCGTCATCACCAATATCGACAACCTGAGTAATAATTTTCAGCTTGATATCATTGAAGACGTTAGGGTCACCAGCATCGTCAGGTGTGAAATCTAATCCGTTCGGAGCCTTGATCTTAAAGTTATTATCTTTATCAGTCACTACCCAACGGCCATTGCCCTCATATAAGGCGCCTTCAACAGTCAACTGATCAAACACAGCAGATTGAGTTGGATCAAACTGAATGACAATCTTGGTAACCTGCTCGTTAGGCTCATCAACAGGCCCCGAATCATCGGTTTCAAGGTAGCGAATAACAAACTCGCCAGACTGAGCGGCTTTGGCAGTATTCGTAGTAAACAGAATCGTACCGTCAATGTTTGCAACTATTTGGTTCGTGGCCGAGCCAACTTCGCTGCCACCTTCATTTTCTACTATCAGCCTATTATTGGTATCTTTCGGCTCAACAACTGGATTCACCTTAACGGTGATGGTGCCATTGAGTGTTGCTTGTGCACGACCGACTTCATCGGTAGGTTGACCAATCGCATGCTCGTGATTGACCTCTTCTATCTCAATCGTCGTTTGCAGATCAAAGTTAGTACTTGAGTCCTTCGGAGGAGTTATCTGGATGAAGCCATTTTGCAGGGCTGCTTGAGTAAATGCCTCTGGAGGTTGACCCGCACTTGGAACAACCTCAATGCTACCATTGGTTACCGTAACGACTTGGCCATCAACATAAACCGTTGAGCCATCAGGAATACCGCTAATTTTAATCGACGTCACGTGTTCATCAGTATCGGTATAGTCTTGGCCTACCTTAGGATGCCACTTAATGTCGATTGGGCTATCTTCATCACCCACAGAGGTATTCTTGTAGTTATCTGATGTATCGATAACCGGTTGAACTTTAACGCGAATCTCACGCTCAAAGCTCTTAGAGTGACCATCATTTTCCGTGACGATTATGGTCTCTTTGATATGGATATTTTCTGTAGAAGACGAAACCGGTCTAATCACAATACCTGAATTAGATCCTGCTCCTAGGTTGGTGATATTCGCTTCATAGATTGGTTGGCCATTTGAGTCATAACCCGTGAAGTTTAAATTCACCGCATTGCCACTGGCGTCTTCTATCACCACACCATCTGGTATGTTGGACAAAAGAACAGTAATCGACTCAGAATTATCCGCCGGACGCTGGGCAAACTCTCCAGATTCCACCGAGAACTTAATCTCTGCTGAGCCATTCTCATCAATCGTTGTTTCTACACCAGAGGTGCTACCATCAGTAAACGCTTTCCAGTCAGCTGAGTTGCCCGTGTTGTTCTCAGGCGTATCTGCGACACCTTTAACCGCAACATTAACGGTTTTGGTGCCCATAATCGCTTCATCAACATGAACGACATTACCCGATAGGTTAGCGGTATCCTTAACTACACCCGTTACATCAAACTTGAAATCTACATTGCTGTGCAGATAAGGAATCACTTCCACATTGCCGATCTGGTCATAAGGAATTTCTTGGTATGTCACGCCATTGACCGTCACAGTCGTAATTTGACTTGTACCTGAGCCAACCCAAACCAAACTTGCGCCTTCTGTAATTCCTGAAATGCGCACATGCAGAGTCTCAGAACCGTCAGTATCAACCGAAGGGTTCATCGTGATGACTTCATTGAGCGTGAAAGGTTCGTGGTTTGGTCCAGTTCCGGTGTAATCTGGATCAGCGATATTATCTTCGTTAATCTGGATACGGTTGACACTAAAGCTGCCCATATCGGCATCTGGAGTGACGTCTATAATGATTTCTTTAGGCTCAGAGCGCGCACTTCCCTTATCAAGGGTGCCATCATTATACGGGTTAGATCGTTCAGTCGTTACCGCAGTCGCTTCAAATCGAATTTGACCCGAGTAATTATCTGCTGGATTAACCTGAATACGGTTGATGTCTTGGGCCGAAATGGTATAGACACCGTTAACAGGCGTTATCGGATCACCATTACGATCAAGCAACTCAAAGTGTCCTTCGCCGTCCGTGACTTTCAGCTCGTAAGTGATTGTCTCTGGTCGACTGGTATCTTGAGTTTCAGCGCGAAGTTGGATGCGTACATTGTCACCATCTTCTTCCACTTGATATTGATAAGTGCTACGAGTGTCGTTCCATGTTGCAATATCTGCAACACTTTCTACTTCAATCCTAAAGTTTGAATCGACGGTATGATCAGCTGAGCCATTATTGTCAATTTGCAATTGATAGTTAATGCGAACGCCGCCATTACCGGTGGAGTAATTGCGATCTGGAACAAAATAGAGGTTATCGATTGTCGCTATTGTGTTGTTACCACTTTGCGTAAAGCTTTGCTGTAGCACGGTTCCATCAAAAATAATGTCGCCATTAGCGTCTGCCTTAAGCTCGTGGAGCACACCATTTTCTTCATAGTAGAAAGTGCCACGATGATTACCCGCTTTAATCGTCAACTGACCAATGTCTTCGACGTTATCTCTATCGAATAGATTAACTGACAAAGAGACCTTAGCAGGCTCATTTGGTAGACCTGCTTGGTTATCTTGAGCGTTTTCCCAAGCAGGTTCATCGCCAGGCGCATAATTGATACTGCTGTCGCGACCCGCATCTTCGAAAGTCGTCACTTTAAGTGCGATAGGGCGAGCTTCACGGTCAGTAATCGTGATATCTAGAGGAGCTACAGAAGTATCATTGTCTCCATCTGTCGCAGTGACATTGACCTTGAACTTAATCTCGTCACCATTATGCTCAAGATAGTTGGTAGCTCGGAACTCAATTTCACCGTTTGAGTTAATTCTCAAAATACCTAACTGTCGAGTATCAGTACCGCCATTGCCGTCATCTGTTTGTTCATAAACACGCACATTTTGACGACCACTGTTCAAGTCGACCGAATCTAAATAGGTGCCTCTTGGACCACCAAAGACAATTTCAGCGCCATTCGCATCGGTTGTACCTTCAATCTTGGTAAGGGCAGCATTGTCCGCACCCTTATCTGTTTCATCGGCAAACATATCAACTTTGGAGCCACCAAAGTTCTGGCCTTCGATACGAGTGATTGACTGCCCCGTTAGCTGCGGAATGTCATCGGTCACTTGTATCGGCAGCGTAATCACACCACTTTCATCGCCATCAAAGTCTGTTGCTTTGACTTTGAAATTGATATCGAGGCTATTCTGACCATCACCATCTGGATGATCCAAAGGCTTAAGAAGATTAAAGGTATAGCTCTTGTTCGATGTATCAAACTTGATCGTGAACACAGGCACGCCTGAGGTGGTTTGTGCCGTGTAGGTAAACACTGTTCCGCTATTTGAAACAGCTGCCCACTCTAAACTTTCACCACCAGACTCAAGTCCATTTAGCGTATTGTCTGCATCCACAAGCTCGTACTCAACGACACCATCAGCCCCTTCGTTTACAACGAAGTTGCCAGAGATTTGAGTAATCTGAGATTGATCCGAACCAATTCCGGACAGATCGTCTTCATCGACGACTTTCTCTCCCGTCGTGCCTGTTAATATTGGCTTGTCATCTTTTACTTCAATAGCAAGAGGTACCGATGGAGAAACATCTCCGTCTCGGTCAATAGCCACAACATCAAACGGAACCGTTAGGGAATCAGAACCTGGTGCATGATCAAGAGCCTTAATTTGGGTGTAGGTGTAACTGCCATCACTGTTTAGCTCTAAGGTGAAAACCAGTTCACCATTCGCCTTACCTTGATATATCGCGGGATCAGAAGTCCCTGTCTGTTTAGTAATATCAACGTCAAAACTACCTGACTTAAGGCCATTCTCCGTCGTATTGATATTGACGAGTTCATACTTAACAACGGTGTCTGCACCTTCAGTTGTGATAAAGCTACCTGTTGCAATTGCACTGCCCGGCGAAGAGCCAGAGCTAGTATCATCTTCATTAACCGAGAAGGTACTGCCAATCTTGAAGCCATCAATAGTCGCGGTATCATCACCAACGTTGACTAGTAGATTATGATTACCAGACTTATCGCCATCTCCATCCACCGCATAAATGGGAAGTCGTAGTTCAAGGTTATCTTTCCCTTGCGCGCTATGATCCAGTCCTTGAAGTAATTCAACGGTATACGATGAGCTAAACTTGCTGTCCGTCATACTCACTGAACCAATCGTTACTTTGAGTACATCGACACGTGCACCGCTATCCAGAGTGATATAGCCAAGATAAACACCTGGCATACCATCAACTGCTTCGAGAACAATCGCTTTACCTTGTGAGGTAATTGGATCGGTTTGCTGCGCAGCGTTAAACGCTTGTAGGTCTATCTGTACATCAGTGACATTATCACTGCCTAACTGCCCCGTAACCTGCCCCGTAAACTCAGTGTTGTTTTTATCGGGACTAGAGCCATCATTAAGGCCAGATTCATAGACGCTAGCGTCAGTAATATCGGAAATTTGAGGGTTTTGACCATCCTTAATGACCAAATCAACCGTACTATTCAGCTTGTCGCCATCTTGGTCGGTCACAGTGACCACTATGGTATGTGTGCTCTGCTCACTCATTGAGTGATCGAGTCGACTTTCAGCGATAAAAGAGACCTTACCATCAGGCGTGATCACAACTTTACCAACCGTGACTGAATTAGTATCTGTCACTGAATATTCTGTTTGACCGTCCTGTAACGTATAGACTTTACCGTCAAACGTGAATGAGGTCACTTTGCCTTGATCAGCGCCAGCTTGGCTAATAACTTCAACAACGTTACTTTGGTTAAAGCTGCCAATTGTCGACTCTACTACTGAAATGGCACCATCATTCACCACTTGGATATCATCACCAACCTTGATCACTAGGTTGGCGCTTGAAGACTTATCGTTATCGGAGTCGGTCGCAAAGATAGGCAAAGAAATCGTCGAGAAATCGCCAGCAGCAGCCCCACCTTGCTTCGGTTGATCAATTTCTTGGATCAGCTCTACTTTGTAATTGGAACTAAACTCTGTCCCAGACATGCTCACAGAACCAATCGTCACTTGAAGCACATCAACTCGCGCGCCGTTAAGCATTATGTAACCGAGGTAAACGCCCGGCTGCCCATTGACGGCCTCAAGTTGAATCACTTGCCCATGCGACGTAATCGGTGAAGTCTGTTGTGAAGTTTTAAACGCATCTAGATCGATCTGGAAACCTGTTACCTTGTCGCTACCCAACTGGCCGACTAAGGTTCCCGAAAACTCAGCATTGCTCTGCCCTGCTACACCAGAACCATCAATTAGTCCCGCTTCATAAACGGTAGCTTCAGTGATACTGGTGATCTCTGGGTTCTGACCATCTGTGATAGTAAGTTCAACAGTGTTCGTGAGTTGATCGCCATCTTTATCCGTTGTGGTCACAACAATGGTATGTTTGCGCTCCTCACTTGAAGAATGGTTTAGATTACTGTCAGGGATAAACGAAACTTGACCATCAAGCGTGACCACCAGTTTACCGTCTGTGACCTGATACTCTGTTTCGCCGTCGATTAATGACACCTTGTCGCCATCAAAGGTCACGTTGCTGACTGTCGCTTGGTCTGCACCTGCTTTGGTGATCACCTCAACGATATTGCTCTGGTTGGAGCTGCCTATCGTTGACTCTACGACTGAAATGCTGCCATCAGTGACAACTTGAATGTCATCACCCACGTTAATATCGAGATTCGAACGGAGAGACTCATCTTTATCAGCATCAGTAGCATAAATAGGTAACGAAATCGTCGTAAAGTCACCTTTAACCGCCCCACCTTGCTGAGGCTGATCAATCTCTTGCAGCAATTCAACTTTGTAGTTGGAACTGAACTCTGTTCCTGACATGGTTACCGCGCCAATGGTGACTTTAAGTACATCAACACGTGTCCCGTTATCGAGAGTGATATATCCTAGGTATACGCCTGGCTGACCAGAAGCCGCCTCAAGCACAATGGCCTTACCTTGAGAGGTAATAGGATCGGCCTGCTGCGTGGTACTAAACGCTTGCAGATCAATCTGCACATCAGTAACGTTGTCGCTACCCAATTGGCCGGTCAAGACACCGTCAAACACGGTATTGGTTTGCCCTACTTGAGTGCCGCCATCAGTTAAGCCCGCTTCATAAACGGTCGCTTCGGTGATATTGCTAATTACCGGATTCTGGCCATCTTTAATCACCAGATTAACGGTACTTTCTAACTTGTCGCCATCTTGGTCGGTCACAGTCACAACTATGGTGTGCTTGATCTCTTCGATCGTTGAGTGATCTAGTCGGCTATCAGAAATAAAAGAGACGTTACCATCTGGCGTGATGACGACTTTACCGACAGTCACTGAATTGCTATCGGTAACCGTATACTCTGTTTGACCATCTTGCAGCGTGTAAGATTTTCCATCAAAGGTGAACGACGTTACTTCGCCTTGGTCAGCGCCCGCTTGTTTGATGATTTCAATCACATCGCTTTGATTGGCGCTACCAATGGTCGACTCAACCACCTCAATATTGCCATTAGTTACCACTTGGATATCATCGCCTACATTGATGACGAGATCCGAGCGCGCTGATTCATCGTTGTCCGAGTCGGTGGCAAAAATGGAGAGAGTAATGGTCGAAAAATCGTTTGCGAGTGCACCACCTTGTTTCGGTTGATCGATCTCTTGCAGAAGTTCGACTTTATAGCTCGCGTTAAAGGTGCCGCTTCCCTCGCTAACCGTACCCAGAGTCACTTTAAGCACATTGACTCGTGTACCATCATCGAGCTTGATATAACCAAGATAGACACCTGGCTCTCCATCGACCGCTTCAAGGGCAATCGCTTTGCCCTGCGAGGTGATTGGTGAGCTTTGCTGCGCAGTTTCAAAAGCATTAAGGTCAACTTGTAAGCCAGTCACCTTATCACTGCCTAAATTACCGCTGAGCGTGCCAGTAAACTCAGTTTGAGTTGGGCCCACTTGCGAACCATCACCGAGCCCCGCTTCATAAACGGTTGCTTCGGTAATTGAGGTAATTTCAGGGTTCTTACCATCAGTAATGGTTAACTCAACGTTACTGGTTAGTTCATCACCGTCGTTGTCAGTTACCGTGATAACAATGTCGTGCTTAATCTGATCCTTGGTCGAGTGCTCGATGTTGCTACGCGGTACAAACCACACTTCACCATCTGCTGTCACATGTAAGATGCCGTGGTCGACAGGGTACTCTGTCTGACCTTGCTGGTACTGCACATCCACACCATCGAAAGTCACAAACGTCACTTCACCTTGATCGGCACCGGCTTGCTCAATTACATCAACGACATTGCTGGTTTCTGTTTCCCCCAGCGTTGGCTCAACCACATTCAAGTTGCCATCAATCACCACTTGAATATCATCGCCGACATTCACCACCAGATTTGAGCGTTCGGATTGATCATTGTCCGCATCGATAGCAAACACTGGCAGTAAGATTGAAACCTGATCTTGGTCGCCTGATTGACCATTGTTCGGTTGATCAAGCTCTTGTAGCAATTGAATCTGATACTTAGCGCTAAATTCAGTGGCACTTGTCGTCACATCACCAATGGTTACGCTGAGCACGTCGATTCGACTACCATCTAAGGTGATGTAGCCGATGTATCTACCCGGCTCACCTGCCACCGCTTCAAGAACAACGGTTTGCCCTTGTGAAGTAATCGGCGTTGATTGCTGCACGGTGTTAAATGCATCGACATCAATTTGTAATTCGTTGACGATATCACTCCCAAGCGCACCGACTAAAGTTCCTTCCGCGAAGGTATTGGTTGGCCCTTCACCAGAGGCACCATCTAGGCCCGCTTCGTAGAGTGTCGCAGTATAAATCGAGCTAAAATCTGGCAGTGCACCATCATTAATCGCAACTTGCGCCTCAATCGGAGCTTGGATTGAGTTTCCACCCGTATCCGTACCCGTTATTTCAAAGGAAACGGTAATTTGATCACCAGTGAAGGCGACTTGGCCGCCGCCAACAGAAGGTGTGTGATCAATTGGCTGTAAGATTGTTGTGGTTAGCTCTAAACCGACATCTCTACCAACGCTGGTTGCATCAATATCTATAGTGAGGACAGGATTGCCATCACCATCTACACCCGTAATTGTGTTAGTCGTAGCGTTATAGGTAAACGCAACTGACTCACCATTAGACGTAATATCGGAGTTTAGTTCACTTAACAGTGAGGCCAAAGAAAGTGGTTCTGGCACAAAAGAGGTAGGATCGAGAGACAGATCAGCGGCAAATATGGTCACTGAGCTCGTCACTGACTGTGGGTAAGTACCGCCAGAGAGAGAACCTTCAGTTAAAGCCTCACTAATGCTTTGCCCACCATCGGCGAAGATAATAGGTCTGACTTCATCATCGACCTGCTCGGTAGAGTCTGTAGAAAAACCGGACGTTTCAAAGAAAGTACTCGCCAGAACTTCAGTACCGTTGTACTCGATAGTTACAAAACCACCGTTTGCTGAGCCTGCGGCACCTGCACCTGCCGCCGTTGCTTCAAGCAATTCTGTAGGGTCAGCGCCTGCCAAGATAGCATCTTGAATGGCCGCTAATTCGTCTTCGCTGATCGCACCTTCGCCCAATTGCGCCAAGTCGAAGTTCACTTCTCCGGCAACCGGGGCAACTCCCCACCCGCCCAGGTCATCTTCTGTCGCGAGGGTATTCGCATCAAGATTAATAGCAGCCTCAGAGGACTCCATTAAAATTGTCGAGTGGTTGGCTGTAATAACGATTTCGCCACTAGGAATGGTATCGCCTACAACGACTTTCTTAGCACTTCCATCTGGTTTTACAGCAACAACATCACCAGAAACTTCTTTTACTATCGAGGCTTGGCGTAATACTTCTACGTCCATAAGGTCTCCTAATCACACTCCTGCAGGCTGAGCAAGAAGCTAGAAACGTTTTGTTATAGTTTTTGTCAGAATATACGCACAAAATATCAAATATAGCTCGCATTTCCAGTATTTTATATTCGATATAAATATCAATAAGCAAGGTATAAGTATAGGTTACATAAGGGATTTCGCAGGTTAAAGGTGATTAGAATTTAGTTTCGACTGAAAAACTTTGTCATTTGTATCAGTTATGAGAATAAAAGACGCCGCCAGTGCTTAATTGCTTAAAATTCACTCACTATTTCTACAACAACAGTTTTCACTGCGGTTTGAGGGTTATTTTCCAAGTTTGAACCAAGATCAACTTCTATCGACGCTATCAATAATCCTTACTCCTCCCCTAGCAATAAGGAATGTGATGAACATCTTTGTTTAAGGCGTAGACGCTGGGAATGATGTCGTGCGTTCGAAGCTCAGTTAGGGTAGTTGGGTAAAAAAATAATAACCTCAAGGATGTAACGTGAATAGTCTGTTTAAACCCAACCCAATCATGCTCTTAGCTTTATTAAGCGTACCTGTAGTAGCGAGTCCAACTTTAACTTTATCCACAACAACCACCAGTCGCGATGTCCCACTATCAGCCTCTGACCCCGCGCTCATGACACTGAGTAAAGAAACGTATCAACTTACCGTATCTGGGATTGATGGCAACTGCCCTGTGGTTGAAAGTCAGAAAGTCAGATTTCGTCGACCTTTGTCACTTAACTGCGGAGAAGATACCGTCCTGCCACTAAAAGTCCGTTTCGGTGGCGACTACTCGTTTACCTTCGATAAAGAGAACAACACGCTGACCATTGCGCGAGAAGCAAAGAAGAGCAAACAGACATTCAGCCGACCTATCCCTGATGTAAAATGCGAGAAGTACTCTGGTGAAGAAGTTACCTTGAATCTAGGCGATACATTCACCGATGGCGAAGAGATTAAAGATGCGTTAAGCGGGCAAGTTGTGACTGTTGAAAATGGCTCAGTTACTATTACACCGTCGAAGCACAGCGGCGGTTTAGTTCTGCTTGAGCCAACAGCTCCCATTGATAAGCCAGAATTTACCTATAAGAACGCCAATATTTACTTTGTGATGGTCGACCGATTCAACAATGGAGATACCAGCAATGATCAGAGTTACGGTCGCCAGAAAGACGGCAAGCAGGAAGTCGGAACCTTCCACGGTGGCGACCTTAAAGGTGTGATTGAAAAGCTCGACTATATAAAGAGCCTTGGTACAGATGCGATCTGGCTCTCTCCGATCGTTGAGCAAGTACATGGATTTGTTGGCGGCGGCGAAAGTGGCAGCTTCCCATTCTATTCTTACCACGGCTACTGGACACGTGACTTCACTAAAATAGACCAAAACTTTGGTAACGAACAAGACCTGAAAACCTTGGTTGAGGAAGCACACAAACGCGGAATTAAGATCCTTCTTGATGCCGTCGTTAATCATGCCGGTTATGGCACGCTGGCAGATATGCAGTTTGATAATCTGGAAGTGGTCGATCGTTCGAAAATGCCAGAGCAGTGGGCAAAATGGACTCCTGAAGAAGGTCAAAACTGGCACAGTTTCAATAACGCCATCGACTATCAAAGCAAACAATGGCAAAACTGGTGGGGCCCAGATTGGGTTCGTGCAGATTTACCGGGCTATACACAACCCGGTAGCAGCGACACCACAATGAACTTAGCAGGCTTACCAGACTTTATTACTGAATCAACAAAACCGGTTACACCCCCTAAATGGCTTCTCGACAACCCAGATACTCGTGTTGTCACTAAACCTGACTACACAGTGTCGGATTACTTAGTTGAGTGGCAGTCGGACTGGGTAAAACGTTTTGGTATTGATGGCTTCAGGGTCGATACAGTAAAGCACGTTGAAGGGGATGTTTGGCTTAAACTAAAACAGGCCGCAAGCGAGAACCTAGAGCAGTGGCGCAGTGAAAATGGTAAGTCTGGTCAACCGTTCTGGGTGATGGGGGAAGTATGGGGGCACTCGGCTTACCGCTCACCGTATGCGGACCAAGGTTTCGATGCGCTGATCAACTTTGATATGCAGAAGAAACTCGATAAAGGCGCAGCCTGCTTTAGCCAAATGCAGGAAGTTTATCAGAACTACGCAGATTCAATACAATCTACCCCTGACTATACGCCTGTTAGCTATATGTCCTCACACGATACTGAGCTGTTCTTCAACCGCTTTAAGTCTTTTGACATGCAGCGTAATGCTGCTAATGCTCTACTCCTAAGCCCTGGCGCTATTCAGGTTTATTATGGTGATGAAATCGGTCGTGAACTTGGCCCATACGCAGACGATTTCCACCAAGGGACTCGTTCCGATATGGTCTGGAAGCTTGATGATGAAAGGAAAGACTTGCTTTCTCACTGGCAAACCGTTGGTCAGTTCCGTCATAACCACCCAGCCATTGGCGCAGGTAAACATCAGCCTATAGACAATGACAATGCTTATGTGTTTTCTAGAACCCTAGGTGACGATAAAGTTGTTGTAGCTTTTGTTGGGAAATAGTTTTCTTTCACTGCTAAAACATAGGAGGAGTTATCTCCTCCTTTTTCATCAACCGCCACTCCCTGACTGGATTAATTATCAACTCGATAAAACTTCCTACTTCGCACTTCTCTAATTTATAAGCAACAAAACACTTAATTAGTCTTCATAAGCTACTGTCTGTACTACACTAAATCTATAATGCAACTACACGAGTATTAACAATGAAAAAGCCCGTACTCTTAGTTGATGATGAGGTGAACATCCTTAATTCATTTCGTCGAACTTTGAGAAGTCATGTCGATATCGATCTTGCAAACAGTGGCGAGCAAGCACTCGAACTCATCTCCAAGAAGCAGTACGCTGTGATTGTGTCTGATATGCAAATGCCTGTCATGAATGGACTGCAATTGCTGCAAGCCGTAAAAGATAAGTCACCTGACACAGTGCGTATGATGTTTACCGGGAATGCTGACCAACAAACAGCGGTCGATGCCGTCAACTTAGGCGACGTATTTCGTTTTATCAATAAACCCTGTACACCGGAACAACTACTAGGATTTATTAACGCTGCCATTCGGCAATACGAGCTTATCGTTGCAGAGAAAGTACTGCTTAACAAGACGTTAAAAGGCGTCATTAATGTCCTGAGCGATGTTGTCTCTCTTGTCAGCCCTGAAATCAATGACCGCAGTAATAAAGTTCAATTCCATATGCAGCAGTTAGGTAAAGCGCTTAACCTAAAGCCTCATTGGAGTTTTGAGCCGATGGTTCAATTGTCTCAACTCGGCTTTATTATTTTTCCCCAAAGCACCTTAGAAAATATTAGTAGCGGACAAGTCATCACTGAAGAAGATCGTCAACTCTTCGACCAACACCCTTGCCTTTCATCAGATCTACTCAAACAAATCCCTAGGATGAGCGGGATTGCTAAGACTATTCTCTACCAAGAGAAAGGCTTTAATGGAGAAGGTAATCCCATTGATGACGTTCAGGGAACCGACTTACCCTACGGTTCAAGAATGCTTAAGGTTGTCTGTGACTATATAAAACTTGAAAGTGCCGGCTATACCATCCCTGATGCCGTTGAACAGCTCGACAACCAAGATCACCTCTATGACCCAAGCATACTGAGCGCTTTTAAATCGACGCTCGATTTTGAACCACCAAAAATTTTCGTCGATGTCAGCTTCCTAAATCCCAACATGATTATTGAGCAGGAGATTCGAACCAACCGTGATCAACTTATTGCACGAAAAGGACAGAGAGTGACTCAAACTTTGATGAATATTGTGCACCACTGCCTAGAGAACAAAGCGGTAGCCGGGGAAGTTTGGGTAACCATGATTGAACCGGAAGAGCACGATCAAATTGAGAGTGAAGAGAAAGCGCAGAGTTTTTAATCAGCGCCTTAATGGAATAACTAACAACGTAAACAAAGGAAAGGTCGGGCTATGGTAGAGTTTTGGCGATTTAAATCCGTTGACTTAGCGGATTACAATTTACTCCAAGGAGAGTTCCACTACTCTTTGGTCTTACTTTCCATTCTTGTCTCTAGCTTAGCCGCTTACTCTTGCTTGATCGTCATTGAGCGAATGTGGAGCTCAAATGAGGCGAAAACGGTCAGCTTGTGGCGTTTATTTGGCAGTATTGTGTTTGGCCTTGGTGTATGGGCAATGCATTTCACAGGCATGTTGGCGTTTATGGTGCCTGCGCAAATGTCCTATCATCCTGGTATAACCGCGTTGTCTTTTATTCCACCAGTCGTTGGCGCTTACTTCGCGTTTCAAGTCCTTTATAGTCAACGATTCTCACTATTAGATATTCAGCTTAGTGCGCTGTACTTAGCACTGGGTATTGGCTCGATGCACTACCTTGGCATGGAAGCGATGCAGATGGACGCCCTGATGGTCTATGACTTCGTCTGGTTTGTTCTCTCTATTCTGATTGCTTTTTTGTTTGCTTGTATCTCAATCTATATGATCAAACTTCGCAATCGCCATTATGGAGAGAACGTTACTCATCGTGCCTTAATAGCTCCTATTATGGGCCTTTCGGTCGCTGGTATGCATTACACGGCTATGGGTGCTGTGAGCTTTTACGCCTTAACCGATACTCCAACCGTACATAACCATATGAGCGACGCTCATAACATTGCTTTGATAGTGGCTCTATTTGTATTGCTAATCTGTGCTGCAACATTCGTCGCGTCTATAGTCGACCAACGCCTCCAACGAGCAGAGCACTCTATTGTCGCCAGTAAGTTGCGTGAGCAAGATATCCTCAACAACCTCGCCGATGGTGTCATCATCGTTGATCAAGAAGGCATCATAGATAGCATTAATGACATGGGGCTAAGGATGTTCGAGTATGAAAAGGAAATGATCGATCACAAGAACATCGAAGACCTAATGCCAACCTTTGATAAAGTCTCGTTGCAAAATGGTGCCAACAACGATTTAGAGCACCGAAGCAACCTGACCACAGAAGGAATTAAAAAAGACGGCCGCTCGTTTCCCATAGAAGTAAGCCTTTCTGCACTTACAATTCGCAACGAAGATAAGAAGCTTTTTAACTGTGTTATCCGTGATATCTCGACACGGATGGAGCTTGAGCAGCAGTTAAGGCAAGCACAAAAATTGGAATCAATGGGACAACTTGCCGCTGGTATCGCCCATGAGATAAACACGCCAACGCAATATGTTTCTGACAACACAATATTTTTGAAAGACGCCTTTCAGACCTGCCTAAACACTATCAACCAGATTACAGAAACCATTGAAAAGGCGGAGGATCAACCTGTCGAGAAGCTAAAATCACAGATCAAAAGCGAAATTGCTGAAAACGATATGGATTTTATCGCAGAAGAAATCCCTCTCGCTCTGGATCAGTCCTTAGAAGGGCTGCAACGTATTAGCAAAATCGTAAAGGCAATGAAGTCTTTCTCGCATTCAAGTAACCACGAGATGCACCAAGTCGATATTGCAGAAGCCATTGAGTCGACAATTACCATTGCACGTGGAGAGTGGCGCTATGTCGCTGAAGTAGAAACCAGTTTTGACTCTAGATTACCTGCTATTCCTTGTTATCGTGATGAATTTAACCAAGTAATGCTTAACTTCATCATTAATGCGGCTCACGCAATCGAAGAAAAATTTGGTCGTCAAGACGGCACTTTGGGCACGATCAAGGTCTCAACCCATTTCGAGGAAAATACTGCTCAGATTCGCATCCAAGACAATGGTACGGGTATACCGAAAAATATTATTGACCGAATATTCGACCCTTTCTTCACCACAAAAGACGTCGGCAAAGGGACAGGGCAAGGGCTTAGTTTGGCTTACTCAGTTATCGTCGATTTACATAAAGGAGCAATTTCTACCGACAGTACTGTTGGAGAGGGAACGACATTTACTATTTCACTACCGTTAGACAACGTGAGCGTTGGCACTGAAGAGAGACTAGATAATGAAGCTGCTGCTAGTTGATGATGAACGCATGATCCTGAACGGATTAAAGCGAGCCCTTTTTGGAACTGGATGGAAGATATTTACCGCAGAAGGCGGTGAAGAAGCATTGCAGTTTTTGGAAGAGCATGAGGTCGATTTAATTATCTCAGACATGCTAATGCCGAAGATGAACGGTGCAGAACTGCTTGAAGAGGTGAGTAAAAGGCATCCAGGTATTATACGTGCGTCATTGTCCGGGTATTCGGATCCAGATGTCACAATAAAAGGCGGTTTTTTCGCCCACCAAGCTTTTATGAAGCCTTGCGATCCAAGTGTCATCAAGGCGGAAGTCCAGCGTATTGAAGAGATTCTTGAATTGTTCCCTGATCGAGTGATTCAAAATGCAATTGGTACGATTACATCGCTGCCAGTAGCGCCCAAGCTGTTCTTTGATGTTAAGCGTACCTTAATGGATCCCAACTCCTCGATGCATGATGTGGCAAAGCTCATTAGTGAAGAGCCGGCAATGTGCGCTAAGATCATTCAGATATCTAATAATGCCATCTTTAGAGGACGCAAAGAGATCAAGAGTATCTCTGAAGCAATCACTCGTTTAGGTGGCCAAGTGGTCACTAATATTATCGCCATGCTTGAAGTCTATTCTGTCTCCATGAATGAACCGAGCAAGCCATTGGAAAAAATTCAATCGCACAGCCTTAAAGTCGCAAAGCTCGCCTCAACCTTAGTTGAACCTGACCTCAAGGATACGACTTTTCTTGTGGGTATTCTTCACCGTATTGGTGAGTACGTCAGAATGAAAATTGCCCCTGATCTAATGAGCGCGTTTCTAAATCCTAAAACCAAAGGCAACGATAAATCGCACTTAGAACACTACCTGTTTAAAACCAAATCAGAGCAGCTTGGGGGATACCTACTGCACTTTTGGGGCTTTCCTTTGCCCATCATTGAAGGGGTCTTAAACCATGATGACCCAGAAAAGCTAATGGAGTCTGATTTTAGCCCAGCCTGTGCGGTGTATATCGCCAACTCTATTTTGAGTGGCAAAGCCGTCAATGAGGAGTTTGCTGCCCACTTTGATTTAGAGAGTACACTTGCCGTTTTAGAACAGAATCATCAGGTTTAATTGGCAACTCTCTATCGGTGATTTCTTTGTAGATTGATTTAAAACACTTGAGTCGTCACAAAAGTCAGGTAACTTATCGTTTTTAAAAACAGTCCTAAGAGACGACATTAGCCACTATGCCGACACCTGATATAAAGTTCGTAGCCACCGATATGGATGGCACGCTTCTCGATGAAAATAGCCAACTCAACCCAGAGTTTTTTAATCTATACCAGCAATTAGAAGAGAAAGGCATTATCTTCGCTGCGGCCTCTGGGCGACAGTACTACAGCCTAATGGAGACCTTCTCACCAATTAATGATCGCATGATGTTCATCGCTGAAAACGGTACATTGGTGATGCACAAAGGTGAAGAATTGTATAGCTGTGAGATCGACAAACCTTCAATCAAATCAATTATTGAGGCGGCTAGAGGCATTTCTGGCGCGCAAATAGTTTTATGTGGCAAACATTCAGCGTATATCGAAACGCAAGATCCGCAAGCGCTTGAGGAGTTCGCTAAGTATTACCACAAGTGCCAGTATGTAGACGATCTGCTTAGTGTAGATGATGATTTCATCAAGGTCGCCATCTGCCACTTCGACGGTACAGAAGAGCTGGTTTTCCCTACTTTCGACCAAGCGTTTGGTCAGACCCATCAAGTGGTTGTGAGTGCCAAAATCTGGCTCGACGTGATGAACGCTGAAGCTTCAAAAGGCGCTGCGATCGAGCACCTACAAAACACGCTCAACTTTACTCACGAGCAAACCATGAGTTTTGGTGATTACCTTAATGATCTAGAGATGCTTAAGGCGAGCTATCATTCATATGCAATGGATAATGCTCACCCTAAGATTAAAGAGATTGCACGCTTTCAGGCGCCAAGCAATCGTGAGGCTGGTGTATTTACCGTCATTCAGCGTGAACTACTAAGCTAAGCTTGATAAAGCTCTAACGGTAAGCCGTCAGGATCTTTGAAAAAGGTAAACGGCTTACCAGTAAACTCATCAATTCGAATCGGCTCAACTTCCACATCACACTTCATCAAATAAGCGGCGTACTGCTCTACCGAATCAACGCTAAATGCCAAGTGCCTTAATCCCTGCGCTTCTGGACTGGTTGGCCTCGCTGGCGGGTTAGGAAAAGAGAACAACTCAATCTGTCCCCCATCAGGTAAAGCAAGGTCAAGTTTGTAGGAATCCCGCTCAGCGCGGTAGTTTTCGGCAATCACAGTCAACTTGAGAACTTGGGTATAGAAACGTTTTGAAACCTCGTAATCAGAACAAATAACCGCAACATGATGTATTCTTTTGAGCTCCACGAATCCCCCTTATTCAATAACCAGTGAGCCGTCTTGATTGAACTGCCAAAAATCGGCGTAGGCCACTTCCCATAAATAACCATCAGGATCAGAGAAATAACCGCTGTAGCCACCCCAGAACACATCCTGCGCCGGTTTTTCTAGCTTGGCTCCTGCACTGACCGCAAGCGCTAACACTTCATCCACTTCCTGCTTTGAACGGGTATTGTGTGCGAGCGTCACCCCACTAAAGCCCTCTTTGACAACCGCCATATCCGGCGAAACATCTTTTGCTAATGCATCTAACGGATACAAAGCTAAGCATACGCCACCCGTTTTGAAAAAGATGATCCCCTCTTCAGGATTTTTGGAGGAAGGAAAACCTAGCTTGGAATAAAACTGATGTGAGCGCTCCAAATCCTGCACCCCTAAAGTAATTATGCTGACACGTGGTTCCATAACCCCTCTCCTTTAGTCCTTGTTTGAGTCTGATTGATTATCGTCATTGTGGTCACCGACCAACTCTAAACGTTTGGCAATCTCTTGCTGTTGGTTCGATATAGAATCCAATGCCTGAGCGGTAGTCTTAATCGCGCCAGCCATCGAAGAAATATTCTGCGTTGCTCGAACCAGTGTTTCTTGCATTGGGCGTAAAATCAACCATGCAATCGCAGCAATGATCAACACAATGACGAGTCCTATAACGCCGATAACCAGCAAAATTTGCGAGCGTAAGTCATTAAGAAAGCGCTCACTTTCTGTCGCAACAGCTTGTCTAGAATGTTCAAAAGCCCCCGGCATTGCGGCTACCGACTGTTTAGACAATACCACCAGTTGATTAAGATTATCTACGGTGTCAGTCAATAGCTGTTGTTGCTCATCATTCAAGTTTCCACTTTGCGCTATGCTGTTAAGCGCAACGCCAACTTGGTCGAGAGACTGACGGGTATCCTGAATCGCACCTTCGATTCCGTCCAGCTCTAGCGTCATATTGACATTGATAAACGCATTTTCGCGCGCTTCTTCTATGGGCTCTGCAAATACTAGACAAGTCCATAAGCTTAGTATGACTCCAAACGTTAGCTTCATACGATTCCTTTATCCTGATGATGCACTGCCTCGAATAATAGACTTATGCCTTGTTGATGACCATTCAAACCTTAAGCGAAAGCCAAAAAACGCTATCTCTCTGACGATTTCTTATCAAACACAAAAAAGCCGACAACTGAATTGTCGGCATTTTAACGTTTTACTCATTACCAAAGCGCAGGATTATTAAATCCTTCTACACATGTTGGGCGACTTTCAAGCGCTTGAATCATGTCTGAAGATAATGTCTGCACCATCCAACCATGAGGGAAGCTCAGTGTTAACGGTGCCTTAAATTGCTCTTCAGACGTCGGATTGAAACCCACTCTAGTGTAGAAGTTTGGGTCACCATATGTGAAAGCTAACTTCACACCTTGGCTGCGCATCGTGTCTATGCCATGACGGATTAATGCTTGCCCAATCCCCTGTCCTTGATACTCAGTGCTAACCGCTACCGGTGCCATCAAGAAGCTTGCGTGTTCCTCAGTAAAACCAAGACGAGTAAATAGAATGCTCGCAACAATCTTTTGTTCATCTCTCGCAACAAAAATCGCGATGTCTTGCTCTGGTGTCGTCTCTACTAGTGTGTTCACTAGAGTGCCAATAACTTTTCCTTCCTCTACGCCTTCAGAGTCTCCAAAGGTTTTAGTGAATAACTGAGTAAGTTCGTCTGTCTCTTTCGGATTAAATAGACCGTAGTTCATAGTGTGTTCCTCTTTAAAGTTTATGCGCGCAGCTTAAACTGTAAAGCTGTAGACAGGTCAACACTGACTGATCAAAAAATTCACCCTGTTTTAAGAATAAATATCTGATAATTGAACTCACCATTACGGTTGTCATAAGCAGAGATCTCGCGGTTCAAATCCGCGAGAGCAGATGAGCCAGCTAACTCGTGCGCGAGTTCATTCACCCGAGCTTTTAGCGGTTGGTAGTAGTTGTCCCAAGCTTGATCACTGACAGGGAATGAATCGACTAACGTATATCCAGCTCGCTTTGCTTGCTCAATGCGCGTCTCTTCAGTGGTCACATCGGGGTACTCTTTGTGCCAAAAGCTCA
This sequence comes from Vibrio sp. SCP2, assembly GCF_059295395.1. Taxonomy (NCBI): domain Bacteria; kingdom Pseudomonadati; phylum Pseudomonadota; class Gammaproteobacteria; order Vibrionales; family Vibrionaceae; genus Vibrio; species Vibrio sp. SCP2. The sequence continues at coordinate 605,814 of NZ_JCAFVV010000001.1, forward strand.
TGGCATCGGACGATGGCTCCTCTACACTCCAGACCAAATCACTCAGCACTAGATAACCTTCATCGGACAAGAGATGTCGCCACTCCTTAAAAGCATTCTCAACTCCCATGATGTACGCACTGGTCTCACACCAAATCAGATCAAACTGCTTAGATTCAAATGGCAGTTTCGCCATATTGGCGCAAACGGTAGTCACACGTTTTCTTTCACCGAGCTGCTGCATGATTTGATTAATATTGTCTAATGCATACTCTTCGTTATCGACCGCTGTAATGTGCGCTTGGGTATGCTCTAGCAGTGTTCGGGTCGCAATGCCCTGCCCACAGCCAATTTCTAAAATATGCTTAGGTGAAAAGGGCAGTTTCTGAATCGCTGAATGTGTATCTTGTTGGCTTCCGGGCCCCCAACACGTCAGTTGGCTGAAAACCAGATCAAAGTCTCGCATATAGCGATCGTGTTCATTCATATCTTTTGATAACCATTTCAAACGCATAGCCTGTTTCTCATCAAAACCTTGTTTTATCAGCCAGTCTAAATGCGCATCAGGGGCAAGTTGGTCGAGGGTATCGTGCCACTCGCTAAGAGAACTTTCGCCTAATAACGCGGCAAGCAGTTCGCGGGACTTTTGCTTTTGCGAGATTTCTTGATCGAGCTGATTCAGCCTGTCTTTCAACAAATCACGATTGATTTGTGCATCTAAGCAAGCCTGACACTCTTTCAAAGTTAAACCGCCAGCCTGTAGTTTTTGCAGCAAAAGCAAACGCTGGAGATCTTTGTCACTATAGGAGCGATAGCCGTTCGCTTGTCTCGCTCCTTTAATAATGCCTAGCTTTTCGTAATAAAGCAGAGTGGTACGAGAAATACCCGCCCGCTCTGCTAATTGAGAGATCTTGTACATCCGTCCACTCATAGCTTCTAGTCGATATCATTAACTCTAAACTATAAAGCGATAGACGGGTCAAGTAAGCTCGCTATTTTCTGCTTGGCATCTCCGCTTGGGTCAAATAACCATCATTGTTTCTATCAAATCGACTGAAATCTTTCGCCAACTTGCCTTTTGCTTCGAGGCGAGAGATTTTCCCGTCACCATTTCGGTCCATGCGAGAAAAGTGCCCGTTATTCGAACCAGCCATATTTTGCTTACCTTTTGACGACATAGAAGAAGCGCTACCACCATTTTGGTAACTTTCTGCTGGTCGATTCGCTAAAGCTGGCTGCTGAACAAACTCGACACCGCCACCAGCAACACATCTAACCATGTTATCAATTCGAATCGCATCTCCCTGAGGACCATGTCCAGTCGGGTATTGACCTGCATCTCCGGTTTTAGGATCACTGCGCTGAGAGCCCGCACCATGAACATCAATCCAAGCATTGCGCATGTAACCTAAGGATGACCCGAAGGCGACATACGCACCATGCCCGCCGTTTCTCATATTTTCGTGAGTCGTGCTACTCCAGTAGTTCGCGTAATCCTCGCGGTTTGCTTCACTGGTGATCGCAGTCGTATTGAAAATTGGATCAATTGCCGCGCTGTTACTCGTGGCAGGCGAACGCGTGTAATCAACGATAGATTGCAGTTCCTTCACGCTTGGTAGCCTCCAGTCGCTTCTGCCCGCCAGTTCAAGGTTTTCGCAGTAGGTCAAAGCTTGAGGAAAATCCATCTGCGATTGGCTATCGGACTGCTGCCAGACAAGACTCGTCGCGTTGTCAGTGATGGTGCCGTTGTTATTATCTGCAAATTGGTTGATGCCGTAATCTGGGTTACCTCGCACGGCGAGAACATAAAAGGTTTTGTCGCCACCACGCGGGCTCGCAATGCCATAACCCTTAATGCGTCCATCAATAAAGTTAACGCCAAATACCGTTTCGTCTTTGTTCATGGTGGTAGAAACATACTTGGTGCTCGACACAAACTGACTGTCAATCAGCCTTTCGCCAGAATGAACATCTCCCGCATTCATATCGAAGTACCTTGCATCAAGGAAAGGAATCATCTTAACGGTGCCGGACTGATTAACACCACTTGGGTCTTGGCCATCAAACAAAATCAAAGAATAGAGCTCTTTAATCGAGGGCAAGCGCCAATCACTATAACCACCATGATTCAATGAGGCGACATAATCCAACGCATCGTCATAGCTCAGCTTATCTTGTGCATCTATCTTGCCATCGCCATTGAGATCGGTTGACTGTGTCCACATAAGACCCGTCACGTTGTCACTTACGGTGCCATTACTATTTTTGGTGTAGCTTGGGGTATTGCCTTGATATTGAGCGTCTTGTCCAAAAGTGTCATCAGAAGAAGAGGGACAAGAGCTCAATGTGTTTCTAAGCCCAAAACATTGGCTTTGGTTGGTATCTACTATCGGTGTGGTTAGCTCGTTTGCATTAGCCGCACTAGACCATACGGCGAAACAAGCTATAGCTAACAAACTGTTTATTGGTGCATTTTTCATTGTCGTTCCCTGTTTGCTCAACGTAATCATAGTCTAGATGGTGGCAAGTAAAGAAACACATTGAGAGCGTAAATGTATGTAAAGCTCACGCGAGAGTTACGATATTCGCCTCACCTGAGAACACAGTAGGCCCAATGCAGCGAATAATTGAACAACAAAACAAGATATAAAGATGGCTTCTATGCCGAAGTGAGCAATCAAATAACCCGATGCCGCCAAGCCAAAAGGCATCAGCAACTTAAAGATCGAACCCGTGATACCTGCAACTCTACCTAAAAACTTCTCTTCAAACGCTTCCTGTCGGTAGCTCCAGATACAAATACTGCTATACAAACCAACGGCAGAAATCCATAAAAATGCCGCAGCCATACCCCAGACATTGTTGACGATTAGCGGCAGAACAAAACCAAGAGATTCCAAAACTATCGAGCCAATCAGAACCACGCCTAAACTCAATCTTGCCCGCAATTTATCTGCACTAAATGACCCTAACAGCCCACCAACTCCCGATGCGGCGACCACGTAACTCACCTCCAAAGCGTTAAACTCAAGTTCTGATTTCGCGTAGAATATTGCTTGGATCCAGAAAACGGCTCCTGTTGTGTTAATCACCATGACCGCAATAGTAATTGTCCACATGTTGCGTTCAGCTCGTAACACTGTCCAACCTTCTTTTAATGCCGCAAAGACACTCTGCTTTTTTGGCGGTTCACTTGGAGCAAGCGTTAACCTTTCTAATTGCCAATATGAAAGCAACAGAAGCACCGCGACAGCGAGAAAAACATTGTGGATTGTCGACATCAGCATCAATGCTCCCGATAACACTGGTCCAACCGTTTCCATCACGCTGTTTAACGAACTCATCCGCGCTATCGCAGTATTTTGCGTTTCAGGAGCCAATGCCCTTTTCATCATCGTCATGCGCGCATTGTGATAGCCATAGTTAAACGCCATCATCAAAAAGGCGGCGGGGAACAGGACCCAAAGTGGCTCACTTAGCCACTCCACTGCAAGATACGAACACAAAACGACCACCAACTGACCCAACAACATCGCTTGTGACCAACGCTTCTTATCAACGCGATCGACTACCACACCGATAAACAGCGCCAAGAGTAAATTTGGCAAAAATTCCACTGCACGCATCCACCCCATCATCTTTGAAGATTGCGTCAGTTCATAAACCAACAGTGGTAATGCGAGATTGTAAATCTGCGCTGAGAACGCAACAAACAACGCGCTGGAAAATAGAATTTGAAATGGCCTGTTACGCCAAATTGAAGTTTGAGGCTTAGCTAACGTATTCATTTATTTCTCCTTTCATCCTGAATAGAATCTCTTATTATCGAGATTAAAAGATGAAGAAAAATAGAAATATAAAATTAGGATTTCACCTTTATGCGCTATTGGAATGCTCTGGCATTTTGCCGTGATAACCTCTCGTTCCAACATTGGACTCAAGTATCATTAGATCAATTCAGCCATGCTTTACGTTGTACGCGTCGTAACGCACAGTTGCTAATTAAACGCTTGGTTGAAGAAGAGAAAATTGAATGGCAATCAGGGGTTGGGCGCGGAAATTTACCTCAAGCGAAATTAAAGCAACCGCTTGATGGTGTTTTAAAACAGAAAGCGACTAGCCTACTTAAACAAGGTAATGTGGAAGCAGCGCTTGTTCTCGTTAATACACAAGAAAGGGAGAGTTTTCTTAGCCAATATCTTTCCCAATATCAGCCAGTAAAAACTCAACAAGACATCTTACAAATTCCTTTCTATCGAGGCACCCATTGCCTAGATCCAGTCAAGATTAATCGCCGTACCGAGCTGCACATCGCCAGTTATCTATATGCGAACTTACTTCGAACTCAACCTAGCCTACATGGCGATCTGGCACATTCATGGCAACAGCAAAATGACAGCCTGACCATAACCTTGAGAAAAGGGCTCAAGTTTGAAGATGGAAGCCCATTAGAGGCAAAAGATATCAAGGCACATTTTCAACGCTTGATGGAACAAGGTGGAGCGCAAGTCGAGCTTTTTCGATTTATCGATCAAGTGGAGGTAATCAACCCTCTTCGGATTAGATTCACCAGCCACACCATGCCTGCTCTATTGCCTCGATTACTAAGTCATAGTGCGATGGGCATAACGAAAGTGAAGGACGAAAAATTACTCGGCTGCGGCTCATTTTTGCTGTCAGAACAAACCGAATGGCGCACATTACTCAGCGCTAACCCGCACTATCACGGCTTAAGACCTTGGGTCGATGGCGTCGAAATATGGAACGTGGGTGATAATGCCAACACTCTCGAGCTCAATTGCGATGTGGTTCATGGGCGTCACCTAGCGGAAAAATCGACAGCGAAGTTTACCGCCAAGCAAAAATGGGAACAGGGTTGTACCTATGCAATGCTGAATCCTCACCATCATACTTGGATGCGAAATCGAGCTCATCGCAAGTGGTTACAAGCTCTTATGCTCAGTATCGGCACACCTAGCGGGGAAGATTGTGAAGTAGTCGCACGCGCGAAAGGTATGCTCTCAACTCCTACTCCTATTGCCGAGCAAGATTTATCTGGGGTCAAATATGCTCTCGCGGATCTTAAACTCCCATTAAAACCCTTAGCTGTTGTCACCTATCAGCTTGGAACCAATATCGCCACCGCACAACTCGTTACAGATTGTTTGCAGCAACTCGGCATCGACTGCCAACTACAAGTTTTAGAGTACCCAGAGTTCAATCGACCTGAAACGTTCAAAAATGCGGATATTATCATCAGTGGAGAAGTGTTTGGCGAAGATACGCTGTTTTCTTGGGTTGATTGGCTACTGTGTAATTACTGCCACCAAGCCTGCCTATCGGATAAAAATAAACTTTGGTTGGAGCAAAAAGTCATCGAAGCCATCGCCGAGTGCAGCGAAAGTAAGCAGCTAAGATTGTTAGAAAAAATTGAGCAACAACTGATCACCAAGAACTTATATCAGCCTCTCTATCATGCCCTGCAAGACTTGAATATCTCTGATCAAATATCGGCACCAGAACAGCTTGCTAATGGTTGGATTGATTTCAATCACATCGTGATGTGAACTATAGTACTAAGACAAGCTTTTAAAATAATGCAAATAAAATGGGAATGACTGGACAAACCATTGTTAAATATTGCCCACAATTCCGCACAGGTTATTTATAAGATGATAAACTAAAGCATTAATCTTCTAATATGTTGAGATCACCTGATTTAATGAAACGCCTTTTTACCATAATGGTTACCATTTTGGCATCGATTGCTGCAGCGCCCTCTTTTGCTGCCTGCAATGTCGCGGCTGATCAGGATTTTCTCTATTCACATATTGAGACTCAAGACCGCCAAATGCTTGAGTTTTATTACCATTCTCTTTGTCGACCAAAGTCGGTTAGTTTGGAAGAATACAAGCTACCTAGTGATGCATCTCCTTCTTCCAAAGCACTCTACTATTTCGCCCTAGGCAACCTCAGAAAATATGAAGGGATTAAAAACATCACTATTCCTGACATGGAGCAGCTAGGCGTCGATAACAATGTCGACTGGATAGTGGCTGAGGCCAAGCTCAATCAGGCACTAAAGCTAATAGACTCCGACTTGTTACTTCAAGCGGAATACCTTCTCAATGAAGTGGTGCCAATAGCAAGAGAAATCGGCTATCGACGCCTGCTAGCACGCGCGTATCGTTGGTTAGGCAATGTCAAAATTCAGCGTTCGAATATCAAAGCTAGCTTGAACTACTATAAAACGGCATACGAGCTTGTCAGCGAGATTGGGGATGACTTTCAGAGCACCATGACACTGAATAACATCGCCACTGTCTATATGCTTTCCGAAGATTGGGAGCGGGCCGATACCTATATACAACGTGCGCTGAAACTCTACAACGACAATCAATACGATAACAGCCTGTTTGAAGCTATCTTGTTTGCGAATTCGAGTGCGGTCTACTTCGCAACCGAACAGAATGAACAAGCTAAATATTACATGGAGCGCGCTTTAGAGGAAGCGGACAAGACCGGTTCGAACCGAATCAAAATCTCGACTCTATCCAATATGTCCCAAATGTTCTCTAAAGTCGGTCAGCCTCAAGAAGCTTTGGCTATGGCTAAGCGCTGTGTTATCCAAGCGGAAAAGAATTCAACCAGCCTGATGCTGGCAAGTTGTTATGAAGCCTATGCCGGAGCCTACTTACTCAAGAAGGAATACCAACAGGCAATCACTTACGCACACAAGGTCATGTACATCCTGCAAGCTTCAGAAAGTAATGAAATCATCTGGGAGCTAGACATATTAACCAAGCTTGTCGAAGCCCACGAAGCACTTGGCGAGTATGAGAAAGCACTTAGGTTCATGAAGCAAAAGTACTTGGTGCGCAAAAATTTTTATCGTCAGACCTACAATGAAGACATACTCAGCGAAAAAAGTGCGCTTGAAAGACGACTAAACAAGCGAGAGATAGAGCTATTAGAAGCGCAGAATGAACTACAAACCATTACGCTCAAAGAGCAACGCTCACGTGAGATCCTCTACGCTGCTCTGTTTGGTATACTGGCGTTTTTTGTTATTCGCAGCGTCGTAAGCCTAAAACGCACTAACCTAGAGTTACGTAACCAAAATACTACCGACCCATTGACCGGAGCCTACAACCGAAGGTTTTTAGAAAACTGGTTAGAGCAAGCTCCGTCCTCGATGCAAAGCCCTGTCTATGTGGTAAGCGTGATCGATATTGACCACTTTAAGCAATTTAATGATCGGTACGGCCATGAAATTGGGGATTTAGTACTCAAAGAGACCGTAGAGACGCTGCAGAACAATTTGCGTAAGAAAGATATCTTAGTTCGCTGGGGCGGCGAAGAGTTTGTCTTAGTCATGCCGATGGAAGATTTAAGCAAACTTGAAGAGACCCTTGAGCGACTGAGAGCCAATGTCGAAGCGCATATTGCTCATCACAACGATCAGCAATTTAGTATCACGGTCTCCATTGGCGCGTCTTCGTGCAAAAGAGAATATCTTGCCGATGAGTGGGAAACTGTGTTCGGCCAAGCTGACGCCGCCCTATATCAAGCAAAAGATGCGGGGCGAAATCGCTATCAGATTCACTCAAATGAAGCTTGATTCAACGCTTCATTTCTTAACCGTCCCTGCTACCCAAAATTCGTTCTCCCTTGACTGAACCTGCTCAGCGAGGAAATCAACAAAGCATCGAATGCGTGCTGTTCTGCGCAGATCGCTGTGCATCAATAGCCAAATACTGCGATAGGGAATCGGTTTTTGAAAAGGAGCACGAACTAAGTTTGGATGCCTGTCACCCAGATTACACGCAAGATAAGCCATACCAAGTCCTGAAGCTGCCAAAGAGATCAGAGGTACAAGTTCTGAAACGCGATGTTTTAGCGTTGCTTTTGGATAGTAGCTCTCTTGCAACCATTTCGCTGTGATGTCGCCTTCAGGTTCATGCCAACCAATGAATGATAGTCCTTCACCTTGGTTGTCTTTGACCTTTTCCGCGTATTCCCGAGTACAATACGCCGCTTGCGACATTTGAACCAGTCTTCGTCCTACCGCTTCATCATAAACTTCGTTGGCGACCCTTATAGATACGTCCGCTTCTCGTCGGCTCAAGTTGGCAATATCATTACCAAACTGCAAGTTTAGAGTGATGTCCGGATAGCGCTCCGAAAACAGCGCCAAATCATCCATTAGTGAAGTCAAAGCCATCCCATGAGGCATAGAGACATAAACCGTTCCTACTGGATCGGAATCTCTACCAATGATCATTCTCGACGCGGACGTCATCTCATCTTCGACTCTTTCTGCATAAGGCAGCAACTCTTCACCAATTTGGGTTAGGACTAACCCCTGCTTAGAGCGGTCAAACAAACGACTGCCTATCTGTTCTTCCATCACTGAAATACGTCTAGTTAGTGTCGTGTGATTCACTCCGATGCTGCCTGCACCGCCGCGCAACGTACCACTGCGTACCACAGCCAGAAAATACTTAAGATCATCCCAGTTGAAGGCATAGCTCTCATTCGTCTTCACTTCATTCTCCAATGATTCATTTTTGAAGCACCGTGTTCACTTTTACCTGTATACAGTCCATTTTTCAACCATGGTAACTTAATCCCAAGTCAGCAATCACACCAATGGAGAATGACATGGGTACTATTCAAACGGTATTAATCACAGGCGCTAACGCAGGTCTTGGGTTCGAAGCGGCACGCCAACTCGCTCAAGAAGAAGGCATTAATAAAATTTATCTCGGCTGCCGGAATCTCGCCAAGGCACGAGAAGCGAAGACCAATTTGGTTCAGCTATCTGGCCGGGACATTTTTGAAATCCTAATCCTTGATGTTTCGGATTCATCGTCAGTGCGCAACGCCGTTTCGACGCTGTCTGCACCTCTTGATGCGGTTGTGCTAAACGCGGGTGGCACTGGTGGCCGCACACCGAATGCCCTCACTTCAGATGGCGTAACCAATATCTTTGCGGCAAATGTGTTTGGGCATTCGGTGTTGGTTGAAGAGCTCATTAAAAGGCAGCTGATTACATCAACCGTGCTCTATGCAGGCTCTGAAACGGCAAGAGGTGTGCCTAAGATGGGTGTTGCCAAACCTGAACTGAGCAATTCATCCGTCGAAGAGTTCGCGTCTATTGCCAACGGAAGCAAATTTGGTGCTAAAGCAGATCCACTGGATATATATGGAACCATCAAGCTCACCGCTGCGCTATGGATGTCTTCAATGGCACGCCAGCACCCTCATCTACGATTTGTCACTATGAGTCCAGGCGGCACAACGGGCACCAATGGTATGGATGACCTTCCTTTCCTTAAAAAAGTGTTCTTCAAATATGTTGGAGGGCTACTGATGCCGATGCTAGGCATGATGCACAGCGTCGAAAAAGGGGCAAAACGCTACCTTGATGGTCTGTTCGATCCAAGGTTTGAGTCTGGGCACTTTTACGCTAGTCGACAAGGTTCTCCAACTGGCCCCGTCGTCGACCAAATCACGATTGAACCTTCGCTCGGCAATATCGCTGCGCAAGATAACGCACGCCAAGCTATCGAACAATTTTCGTAACAATAACAACGAATAGGAGAATCATTATGGATACTACACTGCAAATACTGGTAGGAATTTTCACTTTAATGCTAACTGGACTCGGTGTGATGTCGATGTTCGCCCCTCAAAAAATGTTAGCTAACTTCGCGCTTGAACCCATCGGTAAAGCTGGTCTCAATACCGTTCGCTCCGTCATGGGCGGTCTATTTTTAGCCAGCGTAGCAATGCTGGTGTTTGGACTAACCTCTGGCGATACAGAAGGCTACTTCTTTGTTGCAATCGTCATGCTCGCTGTCGCGATAGGTCGTATAGTCGGTATTGTGCTTGATGGGTTTGATAAAGCTGTAGTACCGCCGCTAGTTCTAGAGCTCGTCATTGCAGGCGTATTGACCTTCGCACACTTCAAAAATGGCGGGTTTTATTGAGGCTAACGCATAACCCTGACAACAAAGGCAGTCCTGTAGGTACTGCCTTTGTTTTACTTATCTTTAAACCAACCACCCAACTCGAAAAGATACGCCAACAATAACAAACAGTATTGAGAAAACAGTAACCGGGATAATGTGCAATGCCATATCAGTGAGATTAGATTCTGATAATTTAGGAATTACTCGGAACCTTGCATCTAATGCGAATAGAAAAGTGAGCAATAGCAGAGTGAGTTTAGCGGCAATCCCGTGCGAAATTGGAATAGACATATCAAACCATAAACTCACATCAGGTAACATTCTGTATGCCAACATTAGCCCTGTAATGATTTGAATAACTAGCGCAGGCATACCAATTTTTTCATAGACAGATTCAAAATCTAAAAGTCGCTGGGCAGAACGTTCTCGTAGCACCCTAGGCAGCACGACCACCGCTAGTACGATATGCCCTCCTGTCCAAATAGTCGCCGCGAGTATATGTAATGCTAGTATTAAACCATACATGATCATGCCTTAGATTTGCTCTAGTTAATCACTATATAGTGACACCCCACAAACATGAGAACCATAATCAATATCAATTAAATGTGTAATGGTTAAAACACTGTGTTTATCGGCTTCACTTCTAATAAGTATTAGCGGAGCTTTACTGCTGTTCCGGATACAGATACGCAACCAAGGACATCTCCTTTTGGGTCACCTCCTAGAGCAGACATAATCCCAATAGTCCCAGTATTCGTAGATATCTGAACTTGCAATCCAGTAATAGCATCGGCCCCTAGCCGATATGCCTTCTGCTTTAGCTCATCAATAGCTTTAGAGCGTAGTTCAGACAACTTTTCGTTAGCAGAGTACAGTGTAAAAGCACCAATCGTTCTAATTTTTTCCGAAAATACCACTCCGACATACTCTCCACTCATACCATTGATGGAGTTATTCGTGCTTACAACAACGTTATCGTGATGACATCGAGTATTCTTTGCTTCGCTGGACACCCTAGATACTTTTTCCAAGGCTTCATTCACAGATCGTGCTTGTAGGTTGTCTTCTAGTATTTCAAACCCTTGCTCTAACAAAGATGATATCTCATCCGAAGCAGTCTCCGTCATCACATCAATCGGAACTGAAGTCGAACCATGCGCTAAAATTACATATGTTTTCATATTTTTCTCAAACATAACGATTAAATCGTCTAAATGCCCCTAACACCGACATTCATTAAATATCTATCAAGCCAGTTGTCTTGAGCTGTTAACTTAAATGCCTTTGCCTCGGCATAAGTCACTTCTCTAATCGTTTGGTACGCACTACCATGTTCTTTTTCACCAAATGAAAAGTCCGAAGCTTTAAAACTTTCAAAATCAAGGCCATGCTTCCTGAAAGGTGTTAACTTCATAAAAGTTAGGTATTCGCTATACAACACTCCATCATTTGTAAGCACCGCAATTTTTGGCCACGTTCTATGAATAGGATCTGCAATGAAATAACGAGCTGTTTTCTCCTGCGTTTTATTAGGATCGATATTCAAAACCCAACAAGCTAAGTTAATCAAAGCTGAGCATATGTCTTTTGCTATGTTCTCTGAGACGTCTCCGCTCCCATGAACTGCCGAATTACCTATCTTCCGCACAAAATGCATATAAGTGACAATGTGTTCAGGAACAGTATCATCTAATGACTGTATCCTTTCACATAAGTTATCTCCGTGAGTAACATCCATCTTACACACTAGCATCTCTAAGACTTTTCTTGCTCTAGTCGCTGCGACTTCTGGATCGAGTGATGCATATGCAATTGTGCGCTTTATTTCACCACCAATATTTGGTGATTTGATCAGTATTTCGTTAAGTAGAGAAAGTTGCATCATTATCAGTTTTCATCAGGACATATCGATAGAACACCTCTTATATCACAAATGAAACCCAGCCCTCTAGTGAATCACATAAAAAACTCAACAGCTTCATAAATGATACATTTACAATGAGTATTTCCAGTTCAAAGATTAAGTAACCTTTTGCGATGTTATATAATCGGGGTACGTAACTTTGTAGTTGAGTTTATCCATTGCTGACCAATAAAACGCTAACTTTCGCTACCGCTAATCTATTCAACTTTGTAGAACCCCCACAAGCGTTTTACGACTTTGAAAACATCTATAATGGCGAAGCTTGGCAAGAGAAGTGCCGCTGGACACAAGAAAAACTAACATCCTTAGATGCGGATATTGTTGGTGTTCAAGAGGTGTTTAGTATCGACGCCGCGCGAATGTTATTTGAAGAACTAGGCTACCCTCATTTTGCTGTCGTCGATGAACCTCATCTAGAGCAGGACTATATTTGCTCTCAACCCGTTGTCGCCATTGCATCACGATACCCTATTGTCAGCGTCAGTGCTGTCACTCCGCTAACTTCGATAGAAGAGAACTATCAGGTTAAGGCTCCCGACTTTAGCCGCAAACCAATTTATGCGACGGTCGATGTTCCAGATATCGGCGAAGTAGCCGTTTATGTCTGCCACCTTAAGTCACAAAGGCCAACAGACAGCCTTGACGCAGAGAAAACTCACTCCCTTGTGGGTCAATGGTTATCCAGCCAGCAAAGGGGATGGGAAGCGGTTATGCTACGACTGTTTATGGAACAACAATATAACAACCACCCAATCCCAACGGTGCTGATGGGAGATATGAACCAAGCGATAAGCAGCAATATTACTGGTTTACTGACTCAACAAGTCAATGAAGACGATAAACAACTCAGGCTAAGAGATAGCTGGCAGCTTCAATCTGCATCGGCAATTGAAAGTGAGCGACCGCCCACTCACTATCATTTTGCTAAAGGGAATGTGCTCGACTACATTCTGCTGTCACAGGAGTTTCAACCCGACTCCCAATATTCGATGGCTGACGTCACAGGTTACCAGACACTGGATGCCCACTTGATCAACCCAAGCTTTGAAAAAGACAAGCAAGCCAGCGATCATGCCTTTGTCGCTGTGACCGTTCAGTTTGTGCTTTGAAACTCCTAAGACCTGCCTTGCAACGAAACTAAAGTAGCGACTGCTATACTAGAGAAAACCCATCTCTTGAACGGTACCAATGAAAGTTCGCGCAATACTGTTGTTTTTCTTATTGTTACCCATTCAAGTTATGAGTGCAGAGATCGCGCTGTTTGTTCCGCGAACAGAGAGTGCTTCGTGGCAATCGCAGATAAGATTTGCCCAAGCGGCTGCCAATGACCTTGGCGTTACCTTACATGTCTATGATGCAGAGAACCAACCCGAGACCATGTTGAAGCAAGTCTCCCAAGCATGTGAGAAAGGCGTAGATGGTGTTCTGTTCATGAACTACGAACAGATAGGTGAAAAGCTGCTTACCATTACTGAGAAATGCAAAATACCGAGTATTCTTTTCAACACAGGGTTTAACTCCCGTGAATTTCTCCCTCGAACCAAATATCGTTACTGGATTGGAGAAATTACTCCTAACGATATCAAAGCAGGTTCCGTTTTGGCCGAGCAACTGCTGCTAAAAGCCAATGGTCAGATCAACAAAGTAAAAATGCTGGTGCTCAATGGTAATCTCAAGGAGTTATCGGCTGTCGAGCGAAACCAAGGGCTTTATCAGTTTATACGGCACAACCCGAGCGTGACTGTTGTTGCGGAAAGCGACTCCAATATGAGTTGGGGGCGTGAAGAAGCGAAACGCCAATTTAAGCATTTTTACCAACGTAATCCTGAGATCAACATGGTATGGGCCGCCTCTGACACTATCGCATTAGGTGCCAGAGATGCCATGCTAGAGCTAGAGTTACCGCTAAATTCCATCTATATCGGAGGAGTGGATTGGCTACCGGAAGCACTTAGAGTAATTGAAGAGGGAGAGCCCTATATCTCGGTTGGTGGTCACTTTACCGAAGCGGCGTGGAGCATGATCTTGTTGAACGACTATCTTGATGGTCACGATTTTATTGCTGAATCCACCCAGTTTCGCTCCCCATTCTATTCAATCAATCATGCCAATGTAGCCATGTTTCAAAGCTTTATTGACGACAATTGGCAACGTATTGATTTTCAGGCGCTCTCTAAACAGCATGAGAGCGATAAACTGTATAACTTCAGCATCAAATTCCTACTTGATGGTTATTATCAAAACACCAAAGCACTCAAGTTGACCGATGAAGAAGTAGAATGGTTAAGAGATCATAACGAACTAAGGTTAGCAATTGATATTGATTGGCCGCCGTTTGAGTATGTCGACGGTAGTGGAGAGTATCAGGGCATTGCTGCCGACTACATTAAGCTGATCGCTCAGCGCTTAGGGATAGAGCTTGTTCCTAGTACCAATATGAGTTGGTCTGAGGTTGTTGAAGCTTCAAAACAGCGAGCACTAGACATTTACCCTGCTCTTCCTGTCACGCAAGATCGTGAGCAATATCTGGACTTCACTCGCCCATACCTCAGTTTTCCACTCATGATTATCACCAATCAAGACATTCCTTATGTGCGCGATATCGAGGCTCTCAATGGTATGCAGGTTGCGGCGGTAGAAGGGTATAGTTCATACGAGCTACTGCGAGACAACCACCCACAAATCAAGCTGTATGCCGCTGAAAACGTGTCAGATGCTTTGCAATCCGTCGCATCAGGCAAAGTAGATGCATACGTAGGTAATATTGCAACCGCCAACTATGTTATGACACGCGAAGGGTATAGCAACCTTAAAGTTTCAGGGCTCACACCGTATCGAATAGATCTTAGAATGGCAGTGCGAAGTGACTGGCCGATCCTCAACAGCATCTTGCAGAAGTCTTTGGATGCCCTCTCTGAAGAAGAGAAACAAACCATCTACTCCCGATGGGTAACGGTTAGATACGAACACGGAGTGGATTATAGTCTCGTGTGGAAAATCGCTCTTGTGTCGTTGTCGGTGTTGATTTTATTAAGTTACTGGACGAGCAAACTCTCCAAATTAAATGACAAACTCAATAGCGAAATTACCGAGCGAAAGCAGATAGAACAGCAGCTGTTACATGAGAAAAACAAAATCGAGCAGCTATCGATTACTGACCCTTTAACAGGGCTGTTTAATCGCCGTTACTATAATAAAAAGCTCCCTACAGAAATCCTACGAGCGCAGAGCACCCAAGACTGGCTAAGTTTTGTAATTATTGATGTCGATGACTTCAAGCAATACAACGACCATTACGGACATCTTAACGGTGACAAACAGCTCGTCGAGTTTGCTAATGCCCTGAAAAAGCAGTGTCAGCAGAGTTCTGATTACTGCTTCCGTCTGGGCGGAGAGGAATTTGGCGTGCTGTTTACAGGGCGTTCTCCAGAAGAAGCCATATCGTTCGTCAACCAAATCCGACTGGAGATTGAATCGTTACAGTTAGAGCACCAGTTCAGCCGCGCTTCTGATGTTATTACGGCTTCGTTTGGAATAGTGACGACCAACAAACCTAAGTACACGATGGAACAACTTTATGAAACCGCTGATGCCGCTCTCTATGATGCCAAAGAGAGCGGCCGCAACAAGGTTGTTGCTAAAGAGCTAAAGTAGCGAACTTAAGCCTTTAGCCGATTAAAACTCGTTACTCAGGCTGTAAGTTTCATTTACCCCGCTTCCCTGTACAAAGTCCTCATCATGACTGACCAAGACAAATGCTCCACTGTACTGATTTAACGTCTGGGCGAGTAACTGCTTAGACTCCAGATCGAGGTGGTTATCTGGCTCATCCAACAGAAGTACCGGCTGAGTTTGCTGATGGCTGACCACCAGCATTGATAACTTCATTTTCTCACCACCACTTAGCTGCTTGACTGCGCGGAAAACCGAATCACGCCGAAAACCGATACCTGCTAACAAAGTTCGAGCCTCTGCTTCCACTAGTCCACGGCACATCTCCATCACCGTATCTAACAAAGTTTTGGTGTTATCTAACAAGCCAAAGTGTTGGTCTAAGTAAAATAACGGCGTATTGAGGTAACAGTCACCACTGAGCAAAGTACTTTTACCCCGCAAGATATTAAGTAAGGTAGACTTGCCTGACCCATTACCACCATGCAACCAAAGCTTGCTAGTTCCCGTTAGCTGCAAATGAATAGGCTCCTGGCAGCCATAAGGTAAGACACCATTGACTATCGAAACTAGCTGTCCTTTTCGGCCTCCATGACTCTCACCCATATAGAGCTTTTGCGCTTTTAACTGCTCACTCCTCTTGTTCAAAGCGTGCTCTTTCTTATCAAGCAGCTCTCGACGACTGTTTTCGTTTTTCAGCTTGTTAGACATGGTTCGCTCAGCACTGTCTTTCATACCATCAAGCAAGATTTTAGGTTGGCTGCCACTTCTGCGCGCTTTCATTCCTTTTGCTTGTCTTTGCTCGGCTTTCTCTTTGTTCTTTTGCGCTTGTCGCTCAAGCCTTTTTTGTTCCTTGTGCACACTGTCTAGTTGACGTTCAACCGCAGTTACTTCTAGATCTTTTTGACCTCTATAGTCATCGTAGTTACCGCCATATTGGGCTAACCCTAAGGTTGAAAGCTCCCAAATTTGCTCCATTTCTCGCAATAAAAAGCGATCATGGCTTATAAGCAATATATGACCCGTGAAGGCATTCATTTGCTCACGAAGCCACTCGCGACCCTGTTTGTCTAAATGGTTGGATGGTTCGTCTAGCACTAGCAGCTGCGCATCAGATTGAAACAGTTGCCACAACTGTAAGCGTGCGAGCTGTCCGCCACTCAGCTCTGAACAGAGAAAGTCCGTGTTTCGCGGTAACTGCATCTCACCAAGCTGGGATTCGAGCTCTTGTTTCAAAGACCATTGCTCTCCGACAATTTCGAACAATTGTTCGTCGCAATCCCCTTGCTCAATTTTCGCCAAAGCGCGAAGAACACTCTCGACCCCAAGGTACTGCGCAACCGAGATATTGCCATCCAGTAGCTTTGAAGGTAATTGAGTGTAGGTTTTCACGCTCGCATTTAAAGCGACTTCACCCTGAGTGGGACAAAGAGCCTTGGTTAGAATAGAGGCGAGAATCGATTTCCCCACCCCGTTACGTCCGACTAACCCGACTTTAGATTGCGTTAACGAACAAGAGATATCACTGAAAAGCACCTCGCCATTGTCGAAGTGGTAGCTGATTTTATTGGCTTGTATAACTGGCATAAGTTGCCTCCTGTTAGACAGGATTAGGCATTGCACGTAGCAAACAGATCGCAAACAAATGCGATAAAAAACAATCTTGTATAAGTGAAGTCATGCTCGATGAGCACAGACGGAGCTACGCCGACTAACCCTGTGGAATCCTAATAACGATGTAAAACTGGATAACAGGTGTTAGTTATTCATATTGGCGTAATCTCCTAAAGAAGTGATGGCGCGAGTATAGGGTAATCTTTGTTCAAACTTCAAGCGCTAAAAAATAAAGAGATGATCAACCGCACACATAAGCTTGTTCATCTCTTTATCTCGAATGCTATTAATCGACTTGCTGAACCGAAATACGGTTTTTGAACTCGAAGACCTTCTCTGCACACACATCAATGCAACGTCCGCAGCTCATACAGTCTTGGCTCATGACTCGTCGGTCACCTTCTTTTAGCGGCTGACGCAAAATCTCTGGCTCTGGGCAAACATTGTAGCAATCCATGCATTTGGTACAGTCTTCACGACGCACTGCTGAAACACGAAGTAAGCTCTTGGAACCAATCACACCGTAGGTTGCACCTAGCGGGCATAAGTGACCGCACCAGCCGTGTTCAACAAGCAGCAAGTCTAGCAAGAAGACCATAACAATCAGTATCCAGCCCGCCCCCATTCCAAACACCAATCCACGATGAAGGGTAGCAACCGGATCAATCCACGCCCAAAGTACGCTTCCCGAGATTGCGCTGCCGATAAGTAGTACTGGAATCAACCAGTAACGAAGTTTAGATGACCAGCGGTAGCTCGCCTTTAAATTGAGCTTTCTTCTCAGCCAAGCGGCGAAGTCGGTAACAATATTAAGGGGGCAAACCCAGCCGCAAAAAGCACGCGGGCTCACCACAGCATAAAATACCACCACAATGGCGAAGCCAATCAAAGCAGTGAGTTCAGGCATATGCCCTGCTGCGAGTGTTTGAAGAACAATTAATGGATCACTAAACGGAATGACATCAAACAGATTGCTAGACGATAAGTTGCCCTTTAGTACACCTAAGGTTGGCCCTGCCATGAACAACGCAATGATGCTGAGCTGACATACACGGCGCAGCAGCAAGAAGCGATGAGCCTTCCACCAGCCGAGTTCTCGGATTGCGTCTTTTCCTGCATCTTTTGCTAGATTCTTAGCCATTAGAGCTTACCTCCTAGCGTTTCTAACGCTTCTACAGGCACTTCCGGCGCGCTATTTTCCAGTGATTTGGTTACCTCTTCCCAACCCAATTGGTAGTGAGCTCCCATCTTGCCTTTCGCGAGCTCTGTTGGAATGATCTTGATTGCGGCAACTTCGGTCACACAAGCCTGCTCACATTTTCCACAACCTGTACATTTGTCCGAATGAACGGTTGGAATGAGTTTCGCGTGATAGCCCGTTCGTTCATTGCGAATATGCTCAAGGGTTATTGCTTCATCGACTAGTGGGCAAACGCGGTAACAGACATCACAGCGCAAACCCTGCCAGTTAAGACAGCTTTCATGGTCAATCAAGACCGCGGTACCCATGCGAGCATCGTCGATATTGGTCAGGTTAGGGTCAAGCGCTCCGGTTGGACAAGCAGGCACGCAAGGGATGTCTTCACACATCTCGCATGGAATTTTGCGCGCATTAAAGTAAGGCGTTCCTGATTCAACAGAAGAGAGTAGCGTTGCCAATTTCAAGGTATCATAAGGGCAGGCCTGAACACATAAACCACAGCGAGTACACGCTGCTTCAAATTCCCCTTTAGGCAGCGCTCCCGGTGGTCGCACGGGCACACCTTCTCCGTTTCTTGCCTGACTTTGCGTCGACTGAAGTCCCAATACTGTCGCAGCGACCCCAACCCCAGCCGCCGTTCGAGCGGCATCCCGCAAGAACCTACGTCGACTCTCTGATAGCTTTGAATTAGACGAACTCATGACCCAATACCTCTCGCCTTCGCTTACATTGTAAGGTGACTTACAACCTACTTAAGCATAGCAACCATAGTAAAATTGCGGTTATTTTTGCGAGCAATGAGATCGAGATACATACCTCTAAAGAGGTGTATCAAACTTCAATTGATGCTTATCAACAAACCGCAGTGATAAAGCGCCCATATTGAAAAATTGCAGGGAAAGCACAGCTCACCTGATCCAACAAATATCTAAAGATTGAGTTTTTTGTCACACGAACTTTCCTTGCGACATATTATCCTTATAGAATGTGTGGCTATATTTATGCTGCGGGGGTCTTATGATTGAAATCGTAATAGACGGAAAGTATCGAATTGTTGAGCAAGGCTCGACCCTTCTAGAAGCGGCCAAAGTGTGTGGAGTAGACATCCCCTCACTATGTGGCCTGAACAAATCTGACCAAAAAGTCCCTTGTGACTTATGTGTCGTCGAAGTAGAAAGTGGCGGAACAAAGCGTGCTTGTGAATTAGAAGTCTATTCTGGGTTAAATGTCATCACCCAATCAGAACAACTCAGCGCCCACCGTAAGCAAGCACTCAACCGGATCATGCAAGATCACTACGCCGATTGTGAAGCGCCATGCAAAACCGCTTGCCCTGCGGGTGTCGATATACAGTCTTACTTATATTTCATCGCACAGAACGATCATCAAAAAGCGATTGAAGTAATCAAGAAGACACTGCCAATGCCGCTTTCAATTGGGCGTGTTTGCCCTGCATTCTGTGAGAGTGAATGTCGCCGCTCACTGGTTGATGAGTCGATAGCCATTCGACAACTCAAACGTCACGCTGCTGATGCTGACCTTGCAGCGCAAGAATCTTATGTACCAGAGAAAAAACCAGCCAAAAACCTTTCCATTGCAATTGTCGGAAGTGGGCCGGGTGGCCTAACTGCGGGCTATTACTTGTCCAATGAAGGTTACGATGTCACGGTGTTCGAGTCTATGCCTCAAGCCGGCGGCTGGCTTCGATATGGGATCCCTGAATACCGACTCCCTAAAGCGATTCTCGACAAAGAGATCGAATTAATGTGCCGTAACGGCATGGTGGTGAAAACGAATCAGAAGCTGGGTGAGAATTTTAGCTTATCTCAATTAAGCGAAGATTATGACGCGGTGTGTCTCGCTGTTGGAGCCTCACTCGCTGTGGAGATGAACTATCCGGGCAGTGATTTAGATGGCTGCTACCTAGGTGTGGATTACCTCAAAGATTATGTCACTGAGCAGCACTACACCACTGGCCAAAAGGTTGCAGTAATCGGCGGGGGTAACACAGCAATAGATTGCGCTCGAACTGCACGCCGAGCCGGAGCAGATACCACCCTGATTTATCGCCGTACTCGCGAAGAGATGCCCGCCGAAGACTATGAGATTGAAGAAGCCGAACACGAAGGTGTGAAGTTCTTATTCTTGACCAATCCTGCCGAAAATATTGCCGACTCAAATGGTCGTGTCAGTTCAGTTCGGTTAGAGAAAATGGCGCTAGGTGCTCCAGATTCTTCAGGGCGTCGTCGACCACAAGCCACTGGTGAGTTCTTCACTGAAGCGTTTGATACCGTGATTGCTGCGGTATCGCAAAAACCTGATTTGAGCTTTCTGAAGAACGATTCACTCTCTATCCCACTGACTCGTTGGAATACCGCGCAAACAGATGACGCCACCATGCACACGGGGACAGGCAATATATTCAGTATTGGTGATTTCAGGCGCGGCCCTGCTACCGCAGTAGAAGCCGTGGGAGATGGTCGCATTGCTGCGAAAGCGATTGATTTATACCTCAATGGTGACATGGCAGATATGCCTAAGCCAGAATTCAACTCGCGCAAAGAGAAGAAACTCTCTCAAGTTGATCCGCTTCACTTCGAACATATCGAAAAAGTCGCTCGAAGCATTATGCCAGAGCTCACTCCAGAGCAACGTGAGCAGAGCTTTGCCGAAGTTGAACTGGGTTTCGATAACGATGACGCCATTCAAGAAGCACTGCGCTGCCTTGAATGTGGCTGCCAAGCCAACACCCAATGTGATTTACGTGACTACTCAACAGAATATGGTGCCGAGCAGCAGTTCAAAGTCTCGCTAGAGGTGAAATCTCATCAAGACTGGTTAACACTGCGCAGTAAAGATCCTAGACACAAGTTCAGCGTTGACCGCAGTTCGCAGTTTATCGAGTTCGATGCTAACCGCTGTATCAGCTGCGGTCAGTGTATTCAGGCATGTAGCGAACAAGCCGTTCACGGGATTCTCAATTTTGTTCACGATGAGAAAGGACGCCCTGCCCTTCGCCCCGATGATAGACCGCACTTTGGCTCAGCGAGAAATGGTCGTTTGCTCATGGGTGACTCCAACTGCGTGCAATGCGGAGCGTGTGTGCAAGCCTGCCCGACAGGCGCAATGGTCGATAGCCGAGATCGCTCTCAAGGTCGCAGCGAACAACTTAAACAAGTCGATACCATTTGTACTTATTGCGGGGTTGGCTGCAAACTCACCATGCATGTCGATGAGGCGAGCAATCAAATCCGCTACGTTAAAGGTGCAGAATCTCCCGTTAACCAAGGCATGCTGTGCGTCAAAGGCCGTTTTGGCTTCGACTTTATCAATGATGATTCAAGGCTTACCACACCACTCATCCGCAAAGATGGCTGGTTACAACCCGCCACTTGGCAAGAAGCGATCGATTTAGTCGCGAAGAAGTTCTCTTCGATTAAGCAAGACTTCGGTGGCAATGCGTTGGCAGGTTTCTCGTCAGCGAAAACCACCAACGAAGATAACTATGCATTCCAGAAGTTTATCCGTCGTGAGCTTGGCACTAATAACGTCGATCACTGCGCGCGCTTGTGTCATGCCTCTAGCGTTACCGGTCTTGAAGCCTCGTTAGGCAGTGGCGCAATGACCAACGACATCCCAAGCATTAAACATTCAGATGTTATCTTTATCATAGGCTCAGACACCACGTCTGCGCACCCGATTATCGCTTCGCATATCAAGCAGGCAATTCGTCATCATGGCGCTCGACTGATCGTCGCCGATCCAAAACGGATTGATATGGTCGACCATGCTGAGCTGTACCTCGCTCATAGACCGGGGACAGATGTCATGCTGTTAAACGGTGTGATGCAGCAGATCATTAAAAACGGTTGGTACGCTCAAGAGTACATAGAAGAGCGTGTGGATGGCTTCGATACCTTACTTCAAGAAGTGATGTCCCCTGCTTACGCCTTAGATAAAGTCGAGCTAGTCACTGGAGTCAGCGCTGAAGACATCTTTGCCATGGCGCGCACCATAGGCACCGCCAAACGTACCGCAGTCTACTACTCTATGGGCATTACCCAACATACAACGGGGCACGACAACGTTCGCTCAATCGCCAACTTGCAGCTTTTGTGCGGCAACATTGGTATCGAAGGTGGCGGCATCAACCCACTACGCGGTCAATCTAATGTTCAAGGTGCCTGTGATATGGGTGCACTACCAAACAACTACCCTGGCTATCAAAAGGTGTATAACCCAATGATACGCCAAAAGTTCTCTATTGAGTGGAACGCACCTGACCTGCCAGCAGAACCTGGGTTAACACTCACCGAGATCATTGATGGCGCATGCCAACGTGATGTACGCGGATTGTACATTATGGGTGAGAATCCAGTATTGAGTGACCCGAACCAAGCCCATGTAATTGAAGGGTTAGAAACGCTCGACTTCTTAGTGGTGCAGGACATTTTCTTAACTGAGACAGCTCAGTACGCAGATGTGGTTTTACCTTCATGCTCGTTTGCCGAGAAATCGGGTCACTTCACCAATACAGAACGTCGCGTGCAACGAGTCAACGCCGCAGTCAACGCTCCGGGAGAAGCAAAAGAGGACTGGTGGATCATCCAACAAATCGCCAATGCAATGGGCAGTGACTGGCACTATCAAAATGTCGCTGACATAACAGCGGAAATTACCCGTGTCACGCCACAATATGCAGGCCTCAAGTGGGATAACATTACGCCGGAAGGTGTCCAGTGGCCGAGCAATAAGAACAACCCGAACGGCACACGCATCATGCACCAAACCCAATTCACTCGCGGTAAAGGGCAGATGGTTGGGGTTCCATTCCGCTACGCAGCCGAGCTGCCTGATGAAGAGTTCCCGCTAGTGCTTACCACAGGCCGAGTGTTAGAACAGTTCCACACCGGAACCATGACGCGTAAAACCAAAGGGCTCGACAAACTTGCTGGGCCAAGAGCGATGATCAGTGTACAAGACGCCGAAGCGTTGGGGATTTCAAATGGTCAAAGATTGAAAGTCTCAACCCGAAGAGGAGAGATAGAGATCGATGCGTTTGTGACCAAACGAATCCAGAAAGGGGTGATCTTTATTCCTTTCCACTTCGTCGAGTCGCCAGTAAACAGGCTCACCACTACAGCCACCGACCCACACGCGAAGATCCCAGAGTTTAAGGTCGCAGCTGTAAGGGTTGAGGCGCTAGAAGCCGCAGACAACCATGCCTAACTAGCCGTTTAAAATAAGGAAATAGAGTCAGCCAGAAGGTTGGCTCTTTTTGTTTAACTACAAAAATACTAACATGGTACGATAAAAAACAATAAGAATTAAGGAAGAACTGATTGCAGTCAAAATCTTCCTGACAGCTGTACGAGTAAGTAATGGAAGTATTTGATAATCAATTAGATAAGTTCTTCAATTTACCGAAGAACTCCACTCGACGAGAAGCTTTGTTGCTAAATCGTCTTTCGTATGATTTTCAGTTAGCAGCCGCTATTAATAATTATTACCTTAAAGTCTATATTTCGGATGTAGATGACAACGGATATGACGTAATCATCGATTCAGAAATGGCAACGAAGAAACTCCAAGTCAAATCAGTCATGGCTACTAGCTCAACTGATGCTTGGAACATTTCTAAAGGTTTGATCAAACCTTCAATGGATAATAACGGCAAATTAGGCTGTTGGTCACACATAGATCTCCCCGGTATCGAAGGGGGGGGGTGGTTATCCAACAAGTACACCTAGAAGGTGTTCAGGTAGACATTAAGTACTATTACACTGATATTTGGATCATTACAGCGGTATCATATGGTCTCATTGGTACAGCACAACAAAAAAAATCTGCATTGGCATTTTTGCGTTCACTTTCTGGTTTTGATTACCATGAGAAGCAGCGTATTCCCTTGACACTCTTTTTTGAACCAAAGAGTGTTGAGCATCTACTAGGAATAATGGGCTTCAATAACCGTTACGACTTTTCGATGCATCGTTATTTTATATGTAACAGGCATTCAGGAGAGTTAGCTCCAGTTGATTTCATCGATGAACGTATTAGGCAGGAATTTTCAAAATACGGGGCAATGCACAGCTAACAAACGACTTAAGAGTGGCGGCTAACCTTTGGCATTTTTGGTTCGGTTAGCTGCACCTCTGTAGATGATATGCCACTTAATTGATATTAAAGTGTGTCTTGTCTAAAGTTGTTCTTGTCGGATGAAAAAGGCAAGACGATATGAAAATGATCTTTGTGGATGCCGAGAACATCGGTTTAAAAGAGTTAGAGAAAGTTAAAGCAACGGTAGTGGACAAGGTTTTTGTTTTCTCCAAATCTGAAGCTGTAAAACTAGTTTGCGAAAAGTCTTTGTTCTTATTCTTATCTGACTATCCTTCTGCTTCAAATCAAGCTGACTTTTACATAATCGCTTATCTTTCTAGAATCTTGTCTTCGTTGGAAAAGAAGCAGTTTGGCTCGGTTAATTTTGAACTCTATACAAATGACGAAAGTTTAATAGCGGCCTTTGAATTTCAATGTGTGCAATTTGGAGTCACTTGTAGAGTAGTTCGAACTAAGGATGACACAGTTGTTAACCTTCCAAAACCAATATCAACCTCTAAAACGCCTGAAGACAAGGTATACTCGGCGTTAAAATCTCCAAGACCCCTAGACCCCGATTTACAAAAGCAATTAGGGCTTTCAAAGTCTGACTTTTCTAAAGCAATTAATGACCTTTCTAAAGCGAACAAAATTCAGCGCTCTAAGGAAAGTAAGCGTAAGTGGGTTCAATGTTAAGGTATAACATTGACCAACTCCAAAATGTGTTGGGAACCATGCTTACACTTTACGATGCACTATCAAGCTCATAGCAATTGGCACTTATCAATCTCAGAATTGCCCCTCAAAGCGGTTAAATGAGCTGATCTAGTGGAGTGTTATTTGCTGCTTGTCATATTAATCAACAGCTAACTCGTTAAAATAGCTAAAGTATTGATTAGCAGATGGTGGACAATGATAGCCGTAATTTTTGAAGTTCAAGTCGCGGAAGGTAAAACCTCGGAGTACCTTGATATTGCCAATGAACTCAGACCACTCCTTTCAGAAATTGAAGGTTTTATTTCAATAGAGCGCTTCCAAAGCCTTAGCAATGAAGGGAAGGTTCTTTCTTTGTCATTTTGGCGAGACGAAAACGCAATTCAAGAATGGCGTCGTTTAGAAGGCCATAGACTAGCTCAATCAAAAGGCCGAAACGGTGTTTTTGAAAGTTACCGCTTGAGGGTTGCTAGTGTTCTTCGAGACTATGGTATGGATGAACGCTCTGAAGCACCACAAGATAGTGTCGATGTTCATGGTTAGAAATACAACTTCAAGGAGGTATACCTCCGACCATGCTTACCATTTTCTTCTTGTGATAAACCATACTTCTATCGACTGAGACAACACATGAGTAACAAGCATTTTCAAGGCAAGTACGAGGTAGAACTGAAGTATAGCCTAGAGTCAAAAGCGAGTTTCTTGGAGATTTTAAACCAGATTCCGCATGAAGTTATGCTGCAGGACAACCTAGAGTCCGACTGGTACTTTGATACTCCTAACAAAACGCTGCTCGCCGAAAACAAGAGTGTCTGTATCCGTAAAATGGAGCCATCTGGAATCAAGTTGTGGATAGTAAAAGGGCCAGAAGCAGATCGATGTGAAGCAACGAATATCACCGACGAAGTCAGTGCTATAAGCATGCTGCAAACCATGGGCTATGAAATCACCTTAAAAGCAACAAAACTAAGAAGCATCTATTTTGTTGGCAAATTTCATATCACAGTTGATTCGCTAGAAGATATCGGTGATTTTGCCGAGTTCGCCATAATGACAGACGACGAGTCCATGCTTGTTGACTATAAATCCGAACTCGAAGCTCTCGCCAGTCAGTTTGGTCTCACTGACTCAGAATTACAGACAAAGTCGTATAAGCAGATGTTTGTAGAAAAGTTCGGCCAATAACTATTTAAAGGATAAGTCACCTCCTTTCCATCACTCAATAGCGACATTAGATTCATCAGAGAAATAAGCATGAACATCGCGATAATCATAGGAATAACCTTAATTGCTCTCACAATTTGGGATTTGCTCAAAGAAGAAACTGACACCATATTGGTTCTTGATTGGTGGGGATGGTTTGATGTGAGTAAGGCGTCACACCCCATAGCTTACTGGCTCATCATCGCTTTTCAGTTTGGCTTGGGTGTGTATTTTCTCTATCAAGGTTTAAGCGCTTGAACAGCCGCTAACTGATAACACAGCATTTAAAAACTAACCTAGTTATCCAACAAAGCTAAGCCACGACTCTAGACTTAGCTTTGGTTTGCTTAAGCACACCTTCAACACTAGCTAACTAACCCGCTTGAGAATCAACGCAGTACCCATACCACCACCGATACACAGTGAGGCGAGACCGAGTTGAGTTTTAGAGCGGATCATTTCATAGATCAGCGTAGTGACAATTCGGCCACCCGATGCACCGATTGGATGCCCAAGGGCTATCGCACCGCCATTGACGTTGGTTTTACCTTCAAACCAATCGTAAGGCACTTGATGCTGTTCAGACAGCCCTTTCATCACTCCAATGGCTTGCGAAGCGAAGGCTTCGTTGAGCTCTAACCTTTGAATATCACTCAGCTCGAGCTCTGCGCGTTGCAATGCCTGTTTTACCGCCGGGATTGGGCCTAATCCCATCACATCAGGCTCAACACCACCCTGCCCTGTTGCCACTACCTCAACCAAAGGAGCAAGCCCATGTTGCTGAACCGCTTGCTCACTGGCAACAATCAAGGCTACCGCACCATCATTTAAGCCGGAGGCATTACCTGCCGTTACGCTCCCTTGCTTATCGAATGCCGCGCGAAGCCCAGACAAGCTTTCTATGGTCGTACCGAATCTCGGATGCTCATCAAGATTCACAGCGCTTTCACCTTTGCGTGATTTAATCACTACAGGAACGATTTCTTGTTCAAAGCAACCAGACTTAATTGCCTGCTCGGCTCTTGATTGGCTGCGCAGGGCAAATGCGTCTTGCTCCTCACGGCTTATTTCATAGCGCTTGGCAATGTTTTCAGCAGTAATACCCATATGAAAACTGCCAAAAGCATCCGTTAAGCCATCTTTGAGCATAGTATCAACCATGGAGATATCGCCCATTTTATTGCCTTGGCGACACTTCCCATCCACCACAAAAGGAGCATTACTCATACTTTCGGTGCCTGCAGCAACCACAAGGTTTGCGTCACCGCTTCGTACCGAGTTTATGGCGTTGAGTATGGATTTCATGCCACTGCCGCAGATCATGTTCAAGGTATACGCAGGGGTTGTAACAGGTATCTCTGCGTGAATAGCGGCTTGCCGACCCACCCCCTGCCCTAAACCTGCACCGAGCACATTACCCACCACCACTTCATCAATCATGGTCGGAGCAAGTTCGGCTTGGGCAAGCGCACTCTTAATGGTTAAGCTCGCTAATTCAACGGCAGATTGGGAGCTTAGCCCGCCAAGGAAGCTGCCAATCGGAGTTCGCTTGGCAGCAACAATATAGACTTTCTCGGTCATCTTAGAGTACCAACCCACCATCTATTTTAAGAACTTGCCCAGTGATAAAGCTTGATTTGTCACTGGCTAAAAACTCGACGCCATTGGTGATATCTTCCGTTGTCCCCATACGGCCAAGTGGCGTTTTGCCTTTCATCATATCGAGAACTTTCTCCGGCAAATCAGCGGTCATGGGCGTTTCGATAAAGCCAGGTGCTACACAGTTGGCGCGAACTTGAGCCCCTTTACGAGCAAACTCTTTCGCCCACCCTTTTGTCATGGCAATAACCCCACCTTTTGTAGCCGCATAGTTGGTTTGCCCAATGTTGCCGTCGGTCCCAACTACTGAAGACATAGTCACAATCGAGCCGTAGTTGTTTTCCATCATTAACGGCGCGATGGCTTGAGTCAGGTTGAATACACCTTTTAGGTTAACGTCTAGTACAAAGTCCCACTCTTGCTCTGTCATTTTGTCGATCAGTGCGTCTCGGGTCACACCTGCGTTATTCACTAACACATCTACGCGCGAGTATTGTTGTTTAATTGACTCCACCAGCTCAGCAATTGCTTGTCGGTCGCAAATGTTCACTGTAACAGCTTCCACATTTTCTACATCAGAAAATGCCGCGGCTAATCCGTCCGAATTCATATCTAAGGCGTATACCTTTTTCGCTCCGTTGTGAGCGAATCTCTCAGTGATTGCTCGACCTATTCCTTGCGCTGCGCCTGTTACCAGACAAATTTTGTTCTCAAACATGTCTTAATCCTTATGGGCAAAATAAAAAACTGACGAGTAAAACCAATCAATCGCAAACGCACTTCGCCTACCGAATTATCGGTGTCTGCCTTGATTGGAAGTTGATGAACGATTGAACCGCTATTCATCTTTACTAATTTTGAGTCGAAACTGCGTGTCAAAGATTGCAGTATCCATAAATTTTAATGACGAACTGACGACAGGAGCGAAATCCATGTGCTGCAAGATGTCTCGCTCTAAATCCATACCCGGAGCTATTTCTATTAGCTCTAATCCATTCTCCGTTAAGCGAAACACCGCTCTTTCGGTGATGTACAGAACAGGCTTGTTACTCATAACGGCTTGCTTAGCACTAAACGTAATTTGTTCTACTTGGTTAATGAGCTTTTTCTGTCGACCTTCCTGAATAATAGTCAAAGCTTGGTGATTTACCTCAACTTGTAAACCTTGTGCGGTAAAAGTGCCGCAAAAATAGACCTTCTTCGCGTTCTGCGTGATATTGATGAAACCACCACAACCTGCAATTTTGCTGCCAAAACGAGAGACATTAATATTACCGCTTTTGTCACATTGGGCTAAGCCAAGAAAGGCTTGGTCGACGCCGCCACCATCGTAGAAATCGAACATCTGATCTTGGCTGATAATGGCTTGTGGTAGACGAGAGGCACCAAAATCCAATCCACTTTGCGGCGTTCCACCCACGGCGCCCGGCTCAACCGTTAAAGTGAAATGCTCCAAAACCCCCGCTTGCTGCGCGACTTGTGCGATATATTCAGGAGCACCAATCCCTAAATTTAAAATAGAGTTAGCTTCTAGCTCCATCGCGGCGCGACGAGCAATAATGGTTTTCGCATCAAGCTTAGTAGGCTGGTTAGACTCAGAAAGTATTGCGTGCTCTTGAGGAGTTGGGATTCCTACAAACTCAGGATTCATCATGGTGGCGAAGGTTTGCATATGCTCTGCCTCGTCTTGACACACAACCACAGCATCAACAAAAATCCCCGGGATCTTCACCGCATGTGGATCGAGCGTTCCGGCTTCGACGACGCGTTTCACCTGAACGATCACTTTACCCCCGTTGTTCTTTGCTGCTTGCGCCGCCGCTAAGCTTTCAACAATTAGGCACTCATCTTCCATAGTGATGTTACCGTTCTCATCGGCTGTGGTGCCTCGCAATATGGAAACATTGACGGGCAGTTTATGATAGAACAGGTGTTCTTCTCCAAGCAGATCAATCACCTCTACCCACTCCTGCGTGGTTGCTGAGTTGATTTTTCCCCCTTCGATTCTAGGGTCGACAAACGTACCTAACCCGACTTTGCTAATCGTGCCCGGCTTACCTGCTGCGGTGTCACGTAATAAGTGAGAGATAATACCTTGAGGAAGGTTGTAGCCTTGAATCAGGTTGTCGACCGCTAGTTGTTGTAGCTTAGGGACTAAACCCCAGTGCCCACCAATGGCTTGTTTCACTAGACCTTGTTTTGCAAGATGATTAACAGCGCGGCCTTGCCCATCGCCCTGCCCTGCGGCAAAAATCAAAGTAAGGTCTTTCGGTTGCTGAGTGTGAGTAAAACGCTCCCCAATGGCTCTTTCAATGGCTTCAGGCACCACACTGCCAATGAACCCCCCGAGTAATACTGAATCACCGTCATTAATCCATTGCGCTGCCTGTTCTGGCGTAAGCTTTGCGACCACTTCAACCTTCCTTGTTGTCTCTGCCCGAGTTTCTGTCTACCAAATCAGCTTAGTTCCTGTCGGCGCTGTTGTTAATTGCACAAATAGAGATTGTGATTTTCATATTAGGAATAGTTTTTAGCTAGGGGGAGTGAGTGGCACAGATCTCTTCGACCCTCTGATAGAGGTACTGTTTAAAGCCGAGACAACGTTCTGGCATTGGCGTTCTTGGACGGAAAAACAGGTCGATATCAAAACTCGCACACTGGTAATCTTGCATGATGTGTTGCAGATCGCCATCTTGAATTAGCTTGCTCACCAAGGAATGAGGTAGATAAGCAATCCCAGCATTTTCTAGGGCAAGATCAAGCAGCATTTCGCTGTTGTCACACTCTAGAGTGTCTTGAATGGTGGCTATCTCCGTTTCTCCATCACGCTCAAAACACCATCGGTTGCCTCCAACCAAGGTTCGCGCATATAGGCAACGATGCTGACCAAGCTCATTAGGATTTTCTGGCATACCATGTTTAGCGAGGTATTGGGGAGAAGCACATAAATATAAAGGCTCACGCAGCAGCCGCTTACGTACAAGTAACGAATCTTGTTCTGGCTCACCGTCATAACTGGCACTGGCACGAAACGCAAAGTCGATACTGAGTGGATCAAACTCTCCTGCCTCAATAAAGATCTTAAAATTCACCTGAGGGTGCATTTCAATATACTCGGCGACAATCTTGGTCAAATATTGACGTGCAAATAAAGGGGTGGAAGAGAGCTTTATCTCACCACGCTGCTCTTCAGCTAGATTTTGCACCTCTTCACACAAGCTATGAATGTCGGGCAGTAGCGGAGAAAAGCGCTCATAAAGTAATTGACCTGCTTGAGTGGCGATCAACTGCCGTGTACTGCGTTTAATTAGCTCGACAGACATCGCTTCTTCAAGCTCTTTAACCCACCGACTGCCCGCCGCAGGAGAAATACCTTGTTGAATGGACGCCTCACGAAAAGAGCCAAATCGAATCACGGCACAAAAAAAGACGATCTTATCCAGAATAGGCTGTCGACTTGAAAGCAGATTCGTTGTCATTCACTCACCAAGCCTTTTTGCAGAGCGAGTTTGACCAACGCGGCTGTTGAGGTAGCGCCCAGCTTCTTTTTGATTCTGAGTCGATGCGTTTCTACCGTACGAACACTGATATGAAGTGAGTCGGCAATATCTTTATTACACGCACCATTAACAATCGCTTTTAGCACATCTGACTCGCGGTTAGTCAGCGTATCGTCTTTTGGCTCTGGCTTATTGTTTATCTGCTCAAGCAATCGGTCTGATGCCTGAGGACACAAATAAGAACGCCCTTGCGCCACTTGGTTGATTGCCATGACCAACTCTTCAGAACCCACATCTTTGAGCACATACCCTTTCGCCCCTGATTTGACAGAGCGAACGACGTAGTCTCGGCTATCGTGCATCGACAACATAATCACTGCCGTGCGTGAATGGCTTTTTTCGAGCTTCTCTAAGACTTCAATCCCATTGAGGCCCGGCATATTAATATCGAGCAACAACACATCGGGCTTCAGTGACAGTGTGGTGTCGAGTGCATCGATACCTGTTCCCACACAAGCGAGAATATCTAGGTTGTCTTCCCTTTCAAGTCGCGACTTTAGCCCGTCCTGCATCAAACGATGATCGTCGGCTAATACAAGTCTAATCATACAAACTCCATGTTTAAGCTCACTCGTACTTCTGTACCTTGTCCCTGCTCACTGGTTACGGCAAATGTGCCACCAATCGCCTGAATCCTTTCCTTCATATTCTGCAATCCCATATGTTCAAATATAGGTTGTTTGCGCTTTCCTGATTTTAGTTTCTTGGCCGGAATACCGACTCCGTCGTCACTGACGGTTAAAATCAACATTCTGCCTTCTCTTTGCATAATCACGTCGACACCTTGTGCATTGGCGTGTTTTTCGACGTTATGCAGTGCCTCTTGCACAACCCGATACAAGGTTGTTTCTACTTCTGGTAAAAACTCTTCTCCATCTATATCGTGTTCGAACACGAGCTCTAACTGCGTACGCTCCCTTAGCTCGTTTATATAGGCTTCAATCCCCGCCACCAGCCCTAAGTCATCCAGCTGCGGCGGGCGTAAATCACGCGAAATTCTTCTCAATTCAACAATCGCCTGCTCCATAGCGTTTTTACTCGCATCGAGTTCAAGTTCTTTTTTCTCTTCATTCGCTTCTTGGGAAACATTGTCTAAACGGTATTTAGCGGCGACCAACAACTGATTGACGCCGTCATGCAGCTCTCGCGATACGCGGCGACGTTCATTCTCTTGCGAATCGATAATCTGTTGATTCAATACGCTTAGCTGCTGATTCGCTAAACGGCGAACATTGAGATTGAGTGAAGCACCCAATGCAGCAATGACAGATACGGCAACAAACACCAAACCAAACAAGGCGGTACTGGTTTTGCCAACATTCTGGTCAAAGCCGTTTTGCATATGCTCGACTTGTCGCTCAATATCGTCGAGATAGACCCCTGTCCCCACCATCCACTGCCATTTATCAAGCGAGACCGCATAGCTCAGCTTGGGTAGTGGTTCTTTCTTCGATGGCTTGTGCCATAAGTAATCGACAAAACCGCCACCGCTTTTTCCCGCTTCGATGAGCTCTTGCAGCAGTTTTTTTCCTTGAACATCTTCGACGTTCCACCAGTTCTTGCCTATTCTATCTGTTTGATATGGCAACACGAGCGCATCGCCTTCCCAGGTATAGGCAAAGAAATAACCATCACTGCCATATGTGAGGCTGCTCAACTTTTCGGCAACAATTTGCTTGGCGAGCTCCTCAGTTAACGAGTCATCTAGGTAGTAAGGCTCGACACTTTTGACTGCCATTTCTACGTACTGTTTTAATTCTTGCTTCTTGACCGCCAGGACATTATTTCGGGTCAAGGCGACCTGCTCCTCAACTAGCTGTTTTGCTTGACTAAATAGGATGCTAGCAACAATCACCACTACGATAATTAATGGAACTATCGATAGTAGAATGATGTTGAGTGTCAGCCTTCTGTTACTTACAAATCCCATTTCGCCATCCATGCTTGTACGTAGTTTTACTGAAACTTTATTCGGAAAATTGCACTTAATACCGACTAAATTTGCGCAATTCTCCCAATAGAGAGCAATAAATCCCCTCTCTAAACTTAAGCTCAAATGTAACATTGCATTAACACAAATTACTACGCGATGTTCACATTTCTCAATATTGACAAGGAACTCAGCTTAACAAGGAGACACCCTCATGAACCTTAAGAAAGTTGCCATCGCTACTGCACTCACTCTTGCAGCTTCAGGTCTTTCTATCAGCGCTCAAGCCGCAGATAAAAAGGTACTACTGAAAACCCCAATCGCTTTTGGTAGCCACTTACCTGCTCTCGGTACACCGATTCAATGGTACGCCGATCACATCACCAAAACCTCGGGCGGTACGATCAAAATGAAGATCTATGAGCCAGGTAAATTGGTCAATCCAGCTGAGATCTTAGACGCAGTATCTACAGGTAAGGTCAACTCAGGCTATTCAACCGCTGGTTATTGGCAAGGTAAGCTTCCTGCGTCTGCGCTTTTCTCAGCAGTACCATTTGGCCCAGAAGCGGGGGAATACATGGCGTGGCTGTTCTTCGGCAACGGGCTAAAGCTCTATCAAGAGATGTATGACCAAGGTGGCTACAACGTAAAAGTGATGCCTTGTGCGATCATTTCCCCGGAAACATCGGGTTGGTTCCGTAAGCCTATCGAGAAACCAGAGGATCTAAAAGGTCTTAACATGCGCTTCTTCGGCCTTGGCGCATCGGTGATGGAAAAACTTGGTGTTGGTACGGTTCAACTACCTGGCGGTGAGATCTTCGGCGCTCTAGAGAAGGGGGCGATTGATGCTTCAGAATTCTCTCAGCCTGCCATTGACCAACGTTTAGGTTTCCACAAAGTGGCTAAGTACAACTACTTCCCGGGCTGGCACCAACAATCGACCGTATTCGAGCTGCTGATCAACAAAGATACGTGGAACAAGATGAGTGACACTCAACAAGCCGCGGTTGAAACCACTTGTATGGCAACCATGACCTACTCGATTGCAGAAGGTGAAGCACTGCAATTTGCTGCGATGGAAAAAGCTAAGGAAAACGGCGTAGAAATCCGTTACTGGAACAAGGAAATGCTCAACCTGTTTGAGAATACTTGGCTAGAAGTGGTTGATGAGAAAAAAGCCGCCGACCCATTCTTCGATAAAGTCTGGAGTGACCTAAGCACCTTCCGTGAAGGGTACGCGCTGTGGGCAGCAAACGGCTTCTTACCTCGTGAAACCCAAAGCCAATAAGCTTGCGTAAATTGGACTTAAAGGCCGACGTGAAAGCGTCGGCCATGGTTGTAAGGAGTAACCAATGAGCAAAGTGTTGTATTCAACCCCGACGGTCCCTATGTACTGCCACATCGAACGCTTAATCACCACCGCAAGTAAGGCCTTGGCTTGGACGAACCTAGCCCTAGTTGCAGTGATCATCATTCAGGTAGTGCTGAGAAAAGTCTTCTCCAATGGCCAAATCGCGCTTGAAGAGTTGCAATGGCACCTGTACGCAACGGCGGTAATGTTTGGTACCGCTTACGCGCAAATATCCAACCTACATGTACGCGTCGATCTGTTTTATCACAAGTTCTCGGAGCGTAAAAAAGCACTCGTCGATCTGTTTGGACTAACCCTGCTAGCGATACCTTTTGTCGTGATTGTGATTCTTCACTCTTATGATTTCGCTTATGAGTCTTGGCGCGTAAATGAAAGTTCTGCGTCCCCATCCGGACTGCCTTATCGCTGGCTTATCAAAAGCGTTATCCCACTCAGTTTTACGATGTTACTGCTGTCGATGCTAGCGAGAATTCTGCGCAATTTAGAAACTTTGTTTGGCGGCGAACAATCAAAAGGAGCAAATCATGGAAGCGAATGAATGGATTGTGATAGCCATGTTTGGCTCGTTTATCCTGTTACTGTTTACCGGCATTCCAGTTGCGTACGTACTTGGTGGTATTGGCGTTGTGTTTGCGGCAGTAGGGTATTTCGCGGATATCTATCTCGATACTTTTACTGGCCTCGATTACACCAGTTTAGGTTTGGTGGTTAACCGTATCTACAAGATCATGGACAACTGGATCTTGGTTGCCCTACCTATGTTTATCTTCATGGGTAACATGCTCGATAAATCAGGAATCGCAGAAAAGCTCATGGCTTCAATGCAGGCTCTGTTTGGTAAGGTACACGGTGGCTTAGCCATTACTGTGATGGCAATTGGTATCATCTTAGCGGCTTCTACTGGGATCATCGGTGCTTCTGTGGTGTTGTTAACCGTGATGTCACTGCCAAGCATGATGCGTCAGGGCTATCACCTACCTCTTGCTCTTGGCACCGTCGCATCAGCAGGGACACTGGGTATTTTACTTCCCCCATCCATTATGCTCGTGATCATGGCGGATCAACTTGGTCTCTCGGTCGGTGACTTGTTTATGGGTGCCATCATGCCGGGCTTGCTACTGGGTAGTTTGTACATCATCTACATTCTGGTTGTAGGTAAGATGAATCCGGACAAAGCACCTGTGCCAGAAGATGTTGAGCCTGTCGATTGGAGCTTGATTCTGCAGGTCTTCAAAGACATCACACCTACCGTTATGCTGATCTTCTGTGTACTAGGCTCTATATTCGCTGGAGTGGCTACGCCAACTGAAGCGTCCGGCATCGGTGCGATGGGTGCAACTATGCTCGCGGCTTACAATAAGAAGCTTAACCTCAAAGTACTGAAAGAGGTACTACTGTCATCTTACGGCACCACGGCCTACATTTTTATGATCTTCTTAGGCGCTTCTTGTTTTGCTTTAGTGTTGCGAGAGCTAGGTGGGGATGAACTCATTGAGTCATTCTTAAGCGGCTTACCGTTTGGTCCTTATGGCATTATCGCTTTCATCTTGATGATCGTCTTCCTGCTTGGGTTCTTCCTTGATTGGATTGAAATCACCTTGATTGCGCTGCCACTACTCGCGCCAGTCATCGCAAGCCTAGGAATTGAACTGGATGGTCACGGTGTGGTGGATAACCCAAGCTTGGTTTGGTTCGTGATGTTGGTTGCTATGGCGCTGCAAACGAGCTTCCTAACCCCGCCTGTTGGCTTTGCGTTGTTCTACCTGAAAGGGGTTTGCCCAGAGGGTGTCGCACTAAAAGATATCTACCGCGGCGTTATTCCGTTTATCGCCATTCAGTTAGTCGCACTTATCTGTTTGGTTGTTTGGCCGCAGTTAGTTCTTTGGTTCCCAAGTGTTGCCTACGGTTAACCTTGTTCGCAAAGTATAGTAATCCAAAAGCCAACTCATATGTTTGAGTTGGCTTTTTATTTGATATCAAAACATTTATTCAAAATGCTAAGTAGTGAGTATACTAGACGCTACAACACACTACAGAGACAACTTGGATGAAAAACAAACTTATTGCCGCAGCATTAATCTCAGGCTCACTATCTTTGTTTGGCTGCTCATCAACTGGCGACATCGAAAATGCGGCCGATAAGAATGCTGATGCCCAGATTGCAGAATGGGTAGACTCACAGATTTTAGCCCCAGAAGGACTCTCGCTAGCCACTGACAATGTCGAATATCTATCAGGGAAAGCGGACTTAAACAGCGATGGTAATCCCGAGTATTTTGTTCTAATTCGAGATCCTTACTTTTGTGGCAGCGGCGGCTGTAGTGCGACCATTTTCGATCACTCAGGCCAAGTCATCACCAACATGACAGTCACCGATACGCCAATCTTACTAGCTGATAGCTACCGCAGTGGTTGGCGAGACTTTATCGTTTGGAGTAATGGCGCATACCGACTGATGAGCTTCAACGGAGAGTCTTACCCAAGTAACCCATCTGTAGAGCCAGTGATCGATCTCGAAGCACAACGACAAAGTGCCATGGAGAAAGTCATGGCGACAGAGCTTTATCAACAAGATGGTTACGATATTAAAGCGGTTTATGATGTCGAGATTTGGGCACCTGCCGAAGAGTTTCGCTTCACCTTCAAGCATTACGGTGATCCCGACTTCACCTACCATGCAAAAGTAAATCAAGCTACTGGCGAAGTGGATGTTCATACCAAGCCAGTTAAGTAAGCTAAACAGGGCTACCAAACACCATTGGTAGCCCTAAATAGGCACAACTCACCAGTAAAGGTTTCCCTATTTAATCTGCGACAGCTTAAGATAGGAGTGAAGCTCGCCATTCTTGTGTTCTACCGCAGAATGAATATTGATCTCTGCGTTACCGACAACGCTAAAACTGTAGGAATTCTCCCCTTTGTAGATCTCTACCGAGACGAGCCCCTGTTTCAATCTCCACTTCCCCGTAGTATGGAAACGGTCAAACAATCGATACTCGTCTAAAGTACCATCGCAATGAAAAGCGACTTCGGTAATGTAGCCGCCAGTACAGGTCTTAATCCAATGATTGCCCACAACATCGTCAAGCGTAAGTTCACGCTTACCTTCAAGCCAATGTCGATACTCTCTACTCTGCATTTGCGTTGGTGTTAAGGCTTCTTTGCTCACCAAAGCTTGCGGCTCAGCTTCCCGATTGAATAGTTGCAGTAAAACCTTATCTTTATCCATCTCTATACCGTTAGTTCTAGTCGATTACCATCTGGGTCAAACACACAGCTTTCATAATAGCCATCGCCGGTATGCCTTGGACCATCAACTCTCTCATACCCATCCGCGACCAAGCGAGCCGTTAACTCATCCACAGCCTGTTCACTACCCAATGAAATCGCAAAATGAATTAAGCCCGTAAACTGTTCATACAAATCATCTTTTGATTCTGGTACCCCTACCATCTCCATTAGCTCTAGTCGGCAGCCGCTATCAAAGGATAGAAAGTACGAAGAAAATTTCTTGCTTGGATTATGGTACTTTTCGTTGGCCTTCGCATCAAAGTACTTAATGTAAAACTCTTTAAGCACTTCAAGTTGTTTTGTCCAGATTGCGATATGCTCGATTTTCATCACTTTGCCTCTTTAGTCTCGATAAACATCAGATTAAAGACGAACGAGAAGGTAAAAAAGAGATGAGATTTGAGGCGAAAATTTCCCATTATCACTTCCTTTTCTGCTTGAAAACTAAACGCTTAAATCTTAGCTTTCTCGGCACGATATTGATTTCCCTGTCAAAACCGATACAATCTCTGCGCTATTTAAGCAAACGTTTATTTATTCTCAGGGCGGGGCGAAATTCCCCACCGGCGGTATTCCCTTCAGAGTTTAGGGTGAGCCCGCGAGCGCTCGATACGTCGAGGTCAGCAGATCTGGTGAAAACCCAGAGCCGACGGTTAAAGTCCGGATGAGAGAGAATGAAAACACACCACCATGCAAAGAGCGGTTGATCTAAGTGTGTCGTGGTGCATTTCGTTTTGGCTGGGGTTTATACCTCAGTGCTCATGTATGCCCTGATTCTGGTGATATTTAGGAGTTAACCATGAATCAGTCATCTCTACTTGCCGAATTCGGCGAACCAATTACTCGCGTTGAAAACGCACTTATTGCCCTTAAAGAGGGCCGTGGCGTACTTTTGCTTGACGATGAAGATCGTGAAAATGAAGGCGACATTATCTATTCAGTTGAATCACTTACAACGCAGCAAATGGCGTTAATGATTCGCGAATGCAGCGGTATTGTATGTTTATGCCTGCCAGAAGAGCAAGCAGACCGCCTTGAACTGACCCCAATGGTTGAAAACAACAACAGCGCAAACCAAACTGCGTTTACGGTTTCAATTGAAGCGAAAGTGGGTGTGACAACAGGTGTTTCCGCACAAGACCGCGTGACGACTATCAAGACTGCTGCAAACCCAACAGCGCAACCTTCAGACTTAGCAAGACCTGGTCACGTCTTCCCACTGCGTGCGCGCAAAGGTGGTGTACTTACTCGCCGCGGCCATACTGAAGGCACAATCGATCTCATGCAGATGGCTGGTCTTCAGCCAGCAGGCGTACTTTGCGAAGTGACCAACCCAGACGGTAGCATGGCGAAAACGCCAGAAATCGTTGCCTTTGGTAAGCTACACAATATGCCAGTACTGACCATTGAAGATATGGTGATGTACCGCCAGCAGATTGAACTGAAGCTCGCTTAAAAAGATAAAGCCAAGTGTTCTAGCACTTGGCTTTTTTGATTGAGAGTACCCGATGCAACACACGCTCCTTGAAAAGCAGTTGATAGACCTTACTCAAGCAGACCCTATACGCATTCAAGCCCTAAAGTGCGTTTCCGAACTCTGTCTACCTGATTGCTATATTGCAGCCGGATTTGTGCGAAATTTAGTGTGGGATTCATTACACCATCAGTCTGAAGCAACACCTTTAAATGATGTTGATGTCATCTATTTCGATAGCAGTGAATCAAACTCAGACCGCTACCTCGAATATGAACAACAACTAAGACTACAGATGCCGAATCTAAACTGGCAGGTTAGAAACCAAGCATTGATGCATACTCGAAATGGAGATGCACCATACCGAAATTCGGTTGATGCGATGGGCTACTGGCCGGAAAAAGAAACCGCCATAGGAATTAGACTAAACGATAAACTTGAATATGAATGCGTTTCTGCATTCGGCTTAGATTCACTGTTTGACCTAAAAATATCTCACAACCCTGCGCGACCAAAAAATCTATTCGTGAGTAGAGTTGAGGGAAAAAACTGGCTTGCAACATGGCCCTTGCTTAAAGTGACGTTCTAAGCTTGTTCCCGCTCTTGCAACCACACATTTAGCACATCAACAGGAATGGGTTTAGAGAAGTAATAACCTTGGACACAGTTGCAACCGTATGAGCTTAGCATCATGTGTTGCTCTTTCGTTTCGACCCCTTCTGCCACCACTTTAATTTGGTAAGTCTCTCCGATTGCCAAGATAGCTTTAATCAACGCATTACTCTGAGCGTTATCAGTCAAGTTGGCGATAAAGCTCTTATCTATTTTTATCTCATCAATCGTGAACTGGTTGAGATGGCTTAAGCAAGAGTAGCCAGTACCAAAGTCATCCAGTGAAATGCTGAATCCATGTGACTGCAATCGAGCAATGATAGGTGTCACTCTCTCCAAATCATGAATAAAAATACTTTCCGTTACTTCAAGCATTATTCGCTTGGTGGTTATTCCCACCTCTTCCGTGATCGCAAGTAGACTTTCAACAAATCCGTCGAGCAGCAGCTGTTTAGGAGAAACATTGATAGAAACATTTAACCCCTCACCGCCATTACCCGGTAAATGGCAAATATCTTCACAGGCTTTCTTGAACACAAACAGCCCTATTTCGTTGATCATTCCATTCTCTTCTGCAAGAGGAATGAAGACATCCGGTGGGACAAATCCGTGTTTTTTCGAATTCCATCGGACTAAGGCTTCAACACCCACCGTTTCTCCGCGTGCAGTACATATTTGGGGCTGATACACCACGCTAAGTTCCTGACGGCGCAGCGCATGTTTTAACTGTTGTTCAATTTGATACTCATCTTTGATCTGTTGATTAATCTCATGATCAAAGAAAAGGATGCTGCCTTTCTTATTTTGCTTAGAACGGTAAAGAACCATGTCTGCATTGGTGATTAAGGTTTCTGCGCTATCACTGTCACATGGATACATACTGACACCGATGCTGCAATCGGCTGTCAGTAAGCGTCCATCAATGATCAAAGGCTCATCGAACACGCTTTTGACTGCCGATGTTTTCGCTATTGCATGCTGCTTGTCGTCTAACGCTGGGAAACAGAAAATAAACTCATCGCCACCGAAACGAGCCACTGAGTCTTGAGGTTCAAGCAGTGATTCGAACTTACGACTTAAGCACTCTAAAAGCTTGTCACCCACAGAGTGCCCATAAAGATCGTTAACTTTTTTAAAGTCATCTAAATCCAAGAAGATAACGGCAAGCTTTTTCTGACTATCTTTCGATTGTTCGATTCCCGTTTCAATTTGCTCTATCAGAGCAGAGCGGTTGGATAACCCTGTTAGTGGGTCATGCAGCGCCATATACTGCATTTGGTTTTTGGACTCTTCCAGACGCTCAAAGTCATCAGTAATCCGTTGTTGGAACTTGCCAAAACGCTTCACAATAATATGGCTTGCTACAAAGCTCAGTCCAACCATGAGCAACGTTGAGGCTAAGCTAATAAGAACGAGGTTAATTAACTGCTGGTTGTGGCTGTCTTCAAGTATCTCTTGCTGCTTCTCTATATAACGATTAACTTCGTTGATCGGAAACGAGGCTCCTATATACCAGCCCCAAGGATTAAACTGTCTCAAATAGGCAATTTGGGAAGTTGCGCTGACTTGTTCAGTTGGAGGCTCAATGAAATCGCCTTGCGCGAAATCACGACGAGTGAGTTTCTGCCAAGCTTTAGCCAATTGACCGTCGAGTTGATAAACATTCTTTCCAACCAAATCAGAGTTTTCATGCACTAAAATGACGCCATCGGCATCAAAGATAAACACCTTTTCTTCTTGGTTAGTTTGGTAATCAGCAATACTTGTAATCAATGCAGATTTAACGTCTCCCTCTACATCAGCTACGTATTCACCCGTTCCTATAAACCAGTCATACGGCTCAAAGGCTTTACCAAAACCTATCTTTTCAAATTCTTGCGTGACAGGGAAGCCCGGCTTTTGGTACCACCAGCGATAAAAAGCTTCTCCGTCATTCTGCTGAATCAGCTTGATATGTTCTCTTAAGATGTAGGTGCCTTTAATATCGACAGCATTCCACGCCGAATTACCTTCTATTTGCGGCTTAAGGGCGTGCATTACGTTGATACCGTCCATCTGAAAGATGAAGAAGTAACCGCGATTATTGTAGAAACGAATAGGCTTGAGGGCATCAGAGATCATTTTCTTGATCTCTGATTTACTTTTATTCGGGTTATTTTGGAAGATACTGACGGCGATTTGATGAGCTTCATCAACTCTTTGCTTTGCCTGATTTTTTAACTCTGATACCGTTTGTGCCTGACGATAGACAACTCGGTTGTAAACCTGCTCCACTTGCTCAAAGATCACTTGCTTTTGGTGATCCAACATATTGCTTCGTAACGATTCAACACTAAGGCGTGCTTTTTCCTTACTGTCACTAATAAACACCAACATGATGACAGTCGCAAACAAAGCAACAATCAATGTGGGTACATATCGAATTAACAGCACCAGTTTTCTATCGTTAAGAGACGCCAATTCCAACAACCATAAATACTATAGATATATTTAATAACTATACTTCAAACTATCTCCCACAATATAAAACAGTACTAAAGTTGAGTGTTTGGTTAACTTTTGAACTAGAAAAGAGAACTCCATCAAACTCAAGATTGCAAATAACATCTTGTATTGTAAGGAATGTTGCCAACCATCAACTCTTCCTACAAATCATTTTCTGCCAAATTAAGACACTTTTGCCTGCTTCAGTTCATCGCCACGGCTATTCAACTTTATATTGAACAACACTAATAGGATGAGCGCAGCCAAGGTACCACCAAAAGAGACATATAAGGTGCTGTAATAATTGTATAGTTCACCGACAACGCCGACAGAAAGGCTCGCGACTAGCATGCTGATATTTAGCATATTGGAGAACAAAGTTGATGCTGTTCCTAATCTATCTCGCATCATGTCTTGCAGAACCACCATGCCCAATGTAGCGCAAATACCGATAAAGAACCCATTCAATAGTTGAGCGGCTAACATGGCTTCAAAGCTTGTGTTGGTCAGCATTACCGCATAGAAAAGCGTACCACTGGTAATACCCATAAGCAGTAGTTTTACCGTCCCTACTTTCTCCGACAAGCGCCCAGCCCAAAGCATCACAGGGATCTCACATAGTGCGCCAGCACCAAATAAAAAGCCCAACCAGTTAGGGTCAACTTGTAACTCTTGCGAAAGATAGAGAGGCATACTGGTGATATAAAGATTGTTGGCGCCAAAAGCGACAACCAGCACTAGGCAATACAACGAAATCAAGCCACCTTTACCTTTCGAACTCGGTTTTGTCGGGTCTTCTTCTAACTCTTCGGCAGACGTTTGACACGAAGGTAAGAAAAACATGATCACTAAGATACCGACAGCGACAATGACAGCAGATGTACTAAATGCCGCGCCAAAACCAAAGGTCGCTTTCAGCATAAAAGCGATAGGCGGTCCGAACACCCACGCAATGGCAATACCTGCACGCATGGTCGACAGGAATGTTGTGCTATCTTCAACGTTATCATCCGCGTACTCGCGCCCCATGGCGAATAGCTGTCCAAACGCCGCACCACCAAAGCTGCCAAACAGTGTGGCTATTGTGACCCCCATCCAATAGTCTCGGATAAAGATAAAGCTCACTACGGTCACCAAGTAACAGGTCAACGATACA
The DNA here is from genome assembly GCF_059295395.1 of Vibrio sp. SCP2. Classification (NCBI taxonomy): domain Bacteria; kingdom Pseudomonadati; phylum Pseudomonadota; class Gammaproteobacteria; order Vibrionales; family Vibrionaceae; genus Vibrio; species Vibrio sp. SCP2. The sequence continues at coordinate 649,678 of NZ_JCAFVV010000001.1, forward strand.
ACTAAAATCGTTTTTCGTTGCCAGTTCTTGTCAGATTGAGCAGCCAACAGCTGTGAGACGACAACGGAACTCACCACTGCGAGCACCATATATAAGCTCAACATCATTGGCGAGGCGCCAAGCTGTTCGACGATAAATAAGCTCGAAAGTGGGTAAAAAAACGCACCACATAAGCCTGTTACAAATGCGGTGAAAATAAATAATAGAGCAATTTTATCTTTGTACATGATGAGCCAACTCGTGCGATGTAATGTCTTTAACTTAGCGCTAGTTTAATCAAACCGATGCCTATCAATTGATAGTATTCGAGCCACCTCTAATACTATTCCTTCAATATCTCTTTTGTTTTTGACGGCTAAAGTCATCTGGCTTAGCCTAGGCGATGACAAAGGGGCTTATTAATGAAACCATTTATAGAAAATGTACTCAGCGCACCAAATTACGACTGGTTGGTGCGAGAATTTCATTGTCGTGTAAAGAAAGAAGAGTTTGCTTGCTCATGGCACTATCACTCTGAATACGAGTTGGTCCTTTACCTTGATCCGGAGAATGTCTTTAACGGCAATTATCTTGCAGGCGATGCAATCGGCCAAGTCCATAACAACACACTTCTGCTTTATGGGCCGGGATTACCGCATATGATTACTGGCAAGCTTGCAAGCAGTGTAGAAAAACCGCACAGCTCAATCATCGTTTGGCTTAAGCATCATTGGATTGAGAGGCTTCAGTCAACGATTCCCGAAGCACGTAATATCAAAGCTCTACTAGAAAAAGCAGCATTTGGTATCAAATTCAGTGACGAAACGGCGCAAAAGGTGGCGCAGTTGTTAATTGGAACGGAATCGCTTGAGCGCCACTACCAAGCTTTAAAAGTCATGGAAGTTCTTATTCACTTAGCGGATGATTTAGAATCTCAGAAACTTTCTACTACGCCTTATCGAATTAGCCAAATCTCTGATAAGGATGCCCATCAGAAAGTGGAAAGAGCCACACAATACATCGAAAAGCACTTCCACGAACCGATCAAAATCTCTGATGTGTGCCACGCCCTCCACATCAGTGAAAGCTCGGCATATCGGTTGTTTGAAAAGCACTTTGGAGTCAGTTTCTCCGATCACTTAAAGCTATTTCGAATTGGTAAAGCGTGTGAACTGCTTGCCAGTACTCAGTCTCCAATTGCGTTGGTCGCGGAAAAAGCGGGCTTTTCTAACCTTTCTAATTTCAACCGCCAGTTCCGCGCCGTTAAGCAGATGACACCCACACAATTTAGGGCTCGGTTTAATTAGGGCAAGATGGAACTTGCCCTGCTAGGAACATGATTTAAAGATTGTACTTAGACAAATCTGGACGCGTCGCAATCGCTTGTTCGACTATGGCAATCACTTGCGCGCGCTCTTCACCTTTTAGGTTCTGACGAGGAGCACGTACTTGCTCGCTGCCTCGACCACACACCTGTTCCGCCAGTTTGATACATTGAACCAAAGTTGGAATCGTATCTAAACGAAGCAGTGGTAAGAACCAACGGTAGATTTCTAACGCTTCAGCATAGCGTCCTTGGCTTGCCAGTTTATAGATAGCAACAGACTCAGCAGGAAATGCGTTGGTTAAACCAGAGATCCACCCCGTCGCACCAAGCATGAGAGATTCCAGAGCGATATCATCAACGCCACTAAAGACGGTAAAACGGTCGTCGAAACGATTGTACAGTTCAGTAATACGACGCGTGTCAGTGGTAGACTCTTTAACCGCAACGATACTTTCACACTCTGCAAGTTGTTCCATTAGATCAAGATTCACATCGACGCCATAGGAAACAGGGTTGTTGTAAATCATAATTGGCATTTCAGGCGTTGCTTGCGCAAGAGTACGGTAGTAGTCCACTGTTTCGCTATCCGATGTGCGGTAGACCATTGCAGGCATCACCATGCAGCCATCGATACCAATTTTTTGCGCATCTTGCATGTAATCAATCGCCGCAGTGGTTATCGACTCTGCTGTCCCCGCAATCAGTGGCACTCTATCTGCAACCACTTCTCTCGCTGCCGCGAGAACCTGACGCTTCTCTTCAGGGTACAGCGCGCAGTTTTCGCCGACCGTCCCCAAGCAAATAATGCCATTAACGCCATCGTTAATTTGGTTATCGATTACAGTTTGAGTGGCGTCGAGATCAATGCTCTGATCTTTACGAAACTGAGTACTTACTGCAGGGTAGACACCTTTCCAATCTACGTTCATCTTTACCTTCCATTTGTATATTGTATGCAATTTAAATTTGCAGTCGAAACTGCAATTAAACGGGGATTTCCCCTAGTTAAAAAATCTCTTTTTCCTGTAGCACAAACTTTACTGCCGCAAGATCAGCAAGAGCACTACCTACTGATTTATATAAGGTTATTTCCTCTTCATTACTGCGACCTTGGTGAGTTTGTTTACACAGGTCAGATAACTCTGCTCGTATATTCTCGGCGGCGAAAACTCCCTCTTCTATCGGGATCAACAAATCACCCGCTTCTGCCAACACATTAATTTTGCTATCGACAAACGCATTGGCCCTTTGAACTATAGTGCTGTCACATTCTCGCTTGTCAGAGTCGTGATTACCAATCAGATCGATATGAGTTCCTGGTTGAACCAGAGCACCACTAAATAGAGGCTTATCTGACCCAGTGACACATGAAATGATATCCACTTGATCAAGTACTGAATCGACATCTTCAATGACTTCTAACGTGAACTGATGAGAGTTGGGCAGCGACTGATACTCATTGCTCGTCAAAATAGTATCGAGAGTTTGACGTGCTTTTTGCTCATCGCGCCCCCAAATCAGCACTTTGCGTATCGGACGAATGGCTGAATAAGCGTAAGCGATGTAGGGAGCCAGATTACCTGTTCCACAAATGAGCAAGGTTTCAGCTTCACGCTTTGCTAAATAATCCGCAGCAAGCGCAGATGCAGCAGCAGTGCGCCAGTAAGTAAGGACTTTGCCATCGAGCAAAGCCAGTGGTTCACCATTAGAGCGATCAAAGGCGAGGATTTTTGACGCTAAACTGTCTTTGCCTTCCATGTAGTTATCTGGGAAATAGGTAAAAGCTTTGACGGTGATCAGCGATTCACTCCAAGCAGGTAACAAGGCAAACGCATCGTATTTATCTTCCTCTAAAGGCATCACGTTACGCTGTGGAATAGTTGCTTGCTCTTGGTAGGTTAGTCGCATTGACTCAATCAGCCCTACCATCGAAAGGCAGTTGACTATTTGCTGTGCGTCTAAGTTAATCATCTCTCGTTCCTTTCTCGTCCGACCCGCAACCTTTCGTTAACATAATACGTCGGTATATTTTATACAATATTTAATTTTAAAAATTTTTAGCAAAAGCGACTTAGCGAAAATGGTGAAATATCAAGCGATGGTTCACGCTGTCGGTTTAGTTCACTGACGAGGTCTGCAGTGATGGCCGCTTGGGTAAGACCAAGGTGTTGATGGCCAAAAGCAAACAGTATTTTTCCATCTTCTACGCTGTCAATGACAGGTAAAGAATCAGGCAATGAGGGGCGGTTTCCCATCCACTTTTCACCATCGGACTGATAGGATAACTCCGACTTTAGAAGCCCTTTTGCCAACTCTTTAAGCATGGTCGCACGTTTCATATTCGGGGGTGAGTTCAGCCCTGCATACTCAACCGTACCCGCTAACCTCAGTCCCTCTTCCATAGGCGTCATGATGAATTTTCTATCCGCTGAACTGACAGGAAAAGGGAGAGCATTTTTAAGCTCTGGCACCATTAAGTGGTAACCTCTTTCTGCTTGTAGTGGCACCTTAATGCCGGTAATTCTTCTAACCAAATCGGCTGACTCAGCGCCAGTGGCAATGACGATTTTGTCAAACGAGTAGCTTTCATTTTCCGTTGCGACAACACCCAACTCACCGTCAAAATATGCCTCTTCCACTTGTTCTTCTACCCAGCCCCCTTGGCGAAACTTAAAAGAGGATTCAAGCTCAACGCATAGCCTATAAGGGTTTAGGCTATGGCCAGTATCTGGAAAAAACACACCAAACTTTACTGATTCAGAAAGTTGACGTACTCGTTCGCGCAGTTTCTCTTGCTGCCAAACTTGGCACTCCACCCCGTGTTCTCGCAAGCTTTTTAGCGTAGAACGATATGAATCAAATAACTGCTCACTTTCAAATGTCAGCAATGAACCGTCCATCTCGATTAGGTGTTGTAACCCGACTTCTTCAAGCAACGCGAACCAACTTTTCATCGCGTTCTGATTAAGTTGAGTCAAGGCTTGAGTGGATTGCTTGGTCGTTTTATCTCTCGCATTTAGTAAGAAACGAATCATCCAAGGGGTGGTTTTGTGAATGTCTTGAATGCGTATTGAGACGGGGCTTTGACGAGACAGAAGCATCTTTGGCAGTTGAGGCAAAAGTGCTGGTGTAGCAAGCGGAAAAACTTGCTCGGTTGCGAAATGCCCTGCGTTACCTTTCGAGCATCCTTGCCCTGCTCCACGCTTATCGAAAACCGTCACGTGTTCACCTTCAAGTTGCAACTTCAGAGCAATGCACAAGCCAATTATCCCACCACCAATCACTGCAATATTTTGCGAATCTGCTGAATTGTTGCTCACCATTTATTTTGCTCCTTATCACGTTTCAAAAACAAAATTGTATAAAATATACTTAACATCACGATAACATCCATTCTCACTACTTCAACTAATTTCTTATTCAAGGAGCAAGAAATGAGACAAGGAACCTTCTTTTGTATCGATGCCCACACCTGTGGCAATCCTGTCCGGCTAGTAGCAGGCGGTGTTCCTCATTTAGAAGGCAAGACGATGAGTGACAAACGTCAGTTTTTCTTGGAGCACTATGATTGGATCCGTCAATCGCTCATGTTTGAACCTCGCGGTCATGCAATGATGTCTGGTTCGGTTGTTCTTCCTCCTTGCAGTGAGAATGCTGATGCTTCGATTCTGTTTATCGAAACTAGCGGCTGCCTGCCGATGTGTGGACACGGCACGATCGGTACCGTGACATCGGCCCTAGAACATCGTTTGATTACTCCGCGCGTCGAAGGCAAATTGATCCTCGATGTTCCGGCTGGTCAAATTGAAGTGCATTACCAACGCGATGGCGAGAAAGTCACCTCAGTGAAGATCTACAATGTTCCTGCCTACCTAGCCCATCAAGATGTCACCGTTAACGTGGAAGGGCTGGGTGAGATAACGGTTGATGTTTCTTATGGTGGCAATTACTACGTCATTGTTGATCCACAAGAAAACTATAAAGGGCTTGAACACTACTCATCTGATGAAATTCTAATGCTTAGCCCTAAAGTTCGGCAGGCGGTGTCACAGGCCGTCGAATGCATCCACCCAAAAGATCCAACCGTATGTGGTGTATCTCATGTTTTGTGGACAGGCACACCGACTCAGCCAGAATCTACCGCACGAAATGCCGTCTTCTACGGTGAAAAAGCGCTCGACCGCTCACCATGTGGTACAGGAACCAGCGCACGAATGGCGCAGTGGTATGCCAAAGGAAAACTCAAACAGGGCGAAGATTTTATCCACGAAAGCATTATTGGCAGCTTGTTCACTGGCCGTATTGAAGGTATCACCGAGGTCAACGGGCGCGCGGCCATACTGCCAAGCATTGAAGGGTGGGCTCAAGTCACAGGACACAACACCATATGGGTAGATGATCAAGACCCTTACGCCTACGGCTTTGAACTGAAATAACCTCAAAATAATAAGAACACCTAGGAACCCGTTATGAGTACCACGACTACTTTTTCTGCCATAAACCCTCAAACACAGCAGCCCCTGCAAGGGGTATTCGCCGAGCATTCTGATCAAGACGTTGATCTGGTGATTACTGCTGCTCATGAAGTAGCAAAAGCATATAGGCAAACCTCTCCCAATAAACGTAGCCAACTGTTACAGACCATCGCCGACTGCTTAGAAGAGGAGCGCCAAGCGATTGTAGAAAGAGCAAATCTTGAGTCTGCCCTCCCACTCGCAAGGCTTAATGGTGAGCTAAGCCGCACCACAGCTCAACTCCGTCTCTTTGCCGATGTAGTGGAAGGAGGTCTTTGGCAAGAGGCGATATTTGATACTGCCAATCCATCTCGCGAGCCTTTACCTAAACCCGATATTCGCCGTCAAAACATCGCCTTAGGCCCTGTTGCCGTGTTTGGTGCTTCTAACTTCCCTCTCGCCTTCTCTACCGCTGGTGGCGATACAGCTTCTGCACTTGCGGCAGGTTGCCCTGTGATTGTAAAAGGTCACCCAGCCCATCCTGGAACCAGTGACATCGTCGCTAAGTGCATAGCAAAAGCACTCGACATCGTAAGCTTGCCGCAAGCCGTTTTTGCTCTGCTTCAAGGAACAACACACGAGCTTGGGCAATCTGTGGTCACGCACCCTGCAATTAAAGCGGTTGGTTTTACGGGGTCCATTCATGGAGGTCGAGCCCTGTTTGATCTCGCTCAGCGAAGACCAGAACCGATTCCTTTCTATGGTGAACTAGGCGCTTCAAACCCTGTTTTCATTCTTTCGAATCGAATGAAGAGTGGCGCAAGGTCTTTAGCTGAAGAGTATGTAATGTCGATGAATATGGGCTGCGGTCAGTTCTGCACCAAACCTGCGGTCGTCTTTGTCGCGAAAGGCACTGCAACCGATGAGTTCCTAGCTGCCGTACGCGAAGGTATTACCGCTCAGCAAGGGCAGACCATGCTCACTGCTGGCATTAAGCACAACTACCTGGAACAAAGCGAGCTAAGAGCACAGCAAACAGGTCTTACTCGCACACTATCGTCATCGGAACAAGGTGTGCCATCAATGCTGTTTGAAACCACCAGCGAGAAGTGGCGCTCAAATCCTCAGTGGCAAGAAGAGATCTTTGGCCCCCAGTCCATTGTCGTTTTGTGTGAAGACGACCAAGATATGCTTGAACTTAGCCAACACTTAGCAGGTAGCCTGACCGCGACCATACAAGCGGATCGTGATGATCATACGCTCGCCGCTTTGTTACTCTCTGAATTGGAAGAAGTTGCAGGTCGCATCGTGTTTAATGGTTGGCCAACGGGTGTCGAAGTCAGTTATGCCATGGTACACGGTGGCCCTTACCCTGCTTCGACTATGCCCGCGAGTACTTCTGTCGGTGCAGAAGCGATTAAACGCTGGCTAAGACCGGTCGCTTACCAGGCAGTACCTGAAGAGTTATTGCCTCAAGCACTCAAGTCGGCTAATCCACTAAATGTACGTATGAGCGTCGATGGGAAGTAAATCAGTGTAAAACGAAAAAGCCAACCTCGTTTGAGGTTGGCAAAATCTTACCAATCAGGTGATTTAGGGGGGAAAGGTAAGATCAGGAGGTAGCGAGCACTCCGTGAATTTCAGACTTAATGGTATCTGACTGAGTACCAAAGATGGCTTGCAGACTGTCACCTATCACTAGCACATCGTGAGCACCGAGCTGCTTGAGCTTTTCCACATCGACATTGGCAATATCTTTTACTGACACTCTCAAGCGGGTTATACACGCGTCAACAGACTTGATATTCGCTTTACCACCTAGGGCGGCAATCACATCAACCGCAATCTCATCGGGCTGGCCCGCGATTTTGACTTCTGCAATTTCAGTCTCACGCCCCGGCGTCTTGAGATCCAGTTTTACGATTAAGAAGCGGAACAAGCCATAGTATAGGCACGCCCAAATCGGACCTATGATGATAAACATCCACGCGTTAGTCGACATTGGATAGTACAAGAAGAACTGAATTGCACCGTGAGCAAAATCAGTACTGTGTTTGATCTCCAAGAACGCGGTAATAGCAAAGGCAATACCAGTCAAAAAGATGTGAATGATGTACAGCACTGGCGCAACAAATAAGAAAGTGAATTCGATAGGTTCTGTAATACCTGTTAACCACGAGGTTAGCGCCGCCGACATCATTAAACCACCGACGATTTTCTTACGCTCTGGTGTTGCACAGTGGTAGATAGCGAGAGCCGCTGCGGGTAGTGCCCACATTGAATACATGAAGCCACCAGATAGATAACCCGCGGTTTTATCTCCAGCGAAGAAGCGAGTTAACTCACCAGTGATCTCTTTGCCTGTCTCAGGATCAATGTAGCTACCCACTTCAAAGAAGAAAGGTGCGTTCCATATGTGGTGCAAACCAACTGGAAGTAGTGAGCGCTCACCTGCCCCATAAACAGCCCAAGCTAAAACTGGATTCTGATATGCCGCCCAATGGGAGAATGCATCTAACATTTGCCCTACTGGTGGCCAAGCGAACGCCAAAAATGCACCAACGACAATGGCAGTTAAACCAGTGACAATCGGTACAAAGCGCTTTCCGGCAAAAAAGCCAAGATACTCGGGTAAACGAATATTGTAGAAACGGTTATACATCAGGGCAGCAACGGCACCAATGATCACCCCGCCAAACACCCCAGTTTGCAGAGTGCTGACGCCCATAATGGTCGCATCCGTTTCAAAACCTCTAAGCCCAGTAACAATGCCGAGCGAGGCGTTCATAATGATTAAGCCGACTAAGCCAGCGAGTGCAGCGGCGCCATCGTTACCTTTAGATAACCCAAGCGCGACGCCGACCGCAAACATCAGCTGCATATTGCCAAATACGCCATCGCCCGCCGCCAGCATAATCTTACTTAAGGATTCTGGAATAAAGGCAAATCCGGCATTACCTATCCCGAGCATTAGGCCTGCAACCGGTAACACCGCCACAGGCAGCATCAATGACCGCCCTATTTTTTGTAGTTGTCCAAATAAACTTCCAAACATGGTTCCCTCCTGACTTATGTCAGTCATTTAGTATCCGAGGAATCCTCGGGTTTTGTGTTTCACGTAAAGTCGGGGAAATTTTATCGAGTCTAGAAGTGTTGAAGGTTACAAAACACTGCCAGTTTGTAAGCGATGACTTACAAAAGTGTTGCTTCAAAATCTGAAAATTGCTTTATCCTCGATTGAGAAAGAGTAAGCAACAATGCATCATATTTGTGCGCACAAGCTAGGATGCATGACAATGGAAAACAAACAGATACTGGTGGTAGATGATAACTTAGAGCTAAGAGAAGCCCTATCTGATTACCTTGGTCGGGCAGGCTTCGACGTCATTGGCGCTGAGAATGGCCAAGCGATGTGGCGCTTATTACAATCCAATCAACCCGATTTGATCATTCTCGATATCATGATGCCCGGTGAAGATGGCTTTACCTTGTGCCAAAAACTTCGTCGTGACTCGCAAATTCCGATCATCATGCTCACAGCGGTAACCGAGGAAGCCGATCGCGTAGCCGGACTCGAAATGGGTGCGGATGACTACATCACCAAATCATTCAGCCCTCGTGAACTGTTAGCACGAATTAAGACTATTCTAAGGCGCAGCCAACACACCACTGAGGCAAAACTCACCCGCAAAGTGAGATTCGATGGATGGCTACTCGATACTGTCACACGTCAACTGACTCATTTAGACAATCATAGTATCAAACAACTTAGTGGCGCAGATCTCTCCTTGCTTGGTCTGTTCATCAATAATGCTCAAGCTATTTTGTCTCGCGACGATATTGCGCGCGAAATATGGGGCAGAGACGCCGACCCGTTTGAACGAGGAATTGACGTTCAAATTAGTCGTCTACGACACCATCTCGAAGATAAAGATCGCTCTTTGATCTTAACAGTTCGCAACAAAGGCTACATGCTGACAACGGATGTCCACTATGAAAATTAGAGCACTCAGCCAGTCATTAGCCTTTCGTGCTAGCGCATTCTTGTTAGTGGTGATTCTTGCCGCGCAGCTATTATCTGGACTAATTTGGTATCAGCATGCCAGTGAGCGGGACAAGCAAGGGCTCTCCAATACCGTTAAAAGCTTAGCGTTAAGCGCCTCATCAACGATTTCATTTTTCCAGACTCTTCCTGCTGAATATCGCCACTTAGTCCTAAACCAATTGAGAAACATGGGCGGCACGCGCTTTTTTGTCTCTCTCAACAATCACCGTATTGATGTCCCACCGATTGCTCAAAGCGAAACTAAAACACTGGTCGTCAATCAAGTCGAGCAAGTGCTCAAAAGCGAGTTACAAGGCGTTCCGAATATCGACGTTGAGTTTACTGAAAGAGAAAACCTGCGTGTGTTTAATAACGAGTTACCCATTGATGAGCTACCACTACTCTGGGCACATTACTCACTCTCGTTTGGGGATTTAGATCCGCCGATTCTAGTGATGCAAGTTGAAGTAGCCGAGAATGAATGGTTTTACCTTGCTGCCGTCCTACCTGCTCCCTATGTGAATCTTGAGACTAGCTATTTCGAACTTAGAGAGTGGTTAACGCTCTGTTTGTCTGCTTTGCTACTTTTGCTCTGTACTTGGTTTATCGTTAGACGCGAGATACTACCGATTCGTGAGCTCGCCAAAGCTGCGACCTTAATGTCGAGCAGGCTGGATGTTCCCAAAGTGAAGGAAAGAGGGAGCAAAGAGTTAAAAGCGGCAGTGAGAGCGTTTAACAAAATGAATCGTAGAATAGATAGCCATATTAATGATCGTGAAATGCTATTTGGCGCAATTTCTCATGATCTCAAGACACCGATTGCTTGTCTGAAGCTGAGAGCCGAAATGCTTGATGATGAAATGGAACGAGAGCGCTTTACTCGCATCGCCAACGACCTTGATCTTATGGTCAAAGGTGCCCTTCAATGCATAAAAGACACAGATATCCACGAGGAAATTGAACCTATCAACCTTAATGAGTTGATCCAACATATTACTACTTCATTTCCCCATCAAGCCGATAACCTAACGATCCTAGGGCACGTCGACAAGCCCTTAGCAGGTAAGCCTTTAGCTATCAAACGCTGTGTTCAGAACCTCGTCGACAACGCGCTTAAGTATGGTGATAAAGCTGAAATCACTTTGATTGAAGAGACAGAGCATGTCGATATACGGATTGAAGATCATGGTCAGGGCATAGAGCCAGAGCTATTCGAAAAGCTCTACCAACCCTATTTCCGCGCCAACACTGAGCATGAAGGCTCTGGGCTTGGCTTGACCATTTCCCAGAGCATTGCCAAAGCGCATGGCGGCTCTCTCACCTTATCTCGGTCTCAGTTTGGTGGTTTATGCGCTACGTTATCTTTCCCAAGAGATTCGCTATGAACAAACTTGTATCACTATTATCCCTCCCTCTTCTCTCGTTACCCGTTTACGCTAACGTCGAGTTTCTTCATTGGTGGACATCGGACGGTGAACAGCAGGCGCTCAACGTACTTGAAAAACAACTCACTAGCCACGGCTTAGCACTGTCCCCAAGCCCAGTATTAGGTGGCGGTGGTGACAGCGCCATGACGGTTCTGCAAGCACGCGCCCTAGCGGGAAATCCACCAAGCTTTGCTCAGACAGAAGGACCGAGTATCAAATCTTGGGATGCAATAGGCATTCTCCATGACGTCAATTCCGTTGCTCAGAAGCATCACTGGGATGAGACTTTGTACCCGCTCGCGAGAGAGATTAATAAAACACAAAATGGCTACGTAGCCTTACCATTGACCTTACACCGACTTAACTGGATGTGGGTTAACCATAAGCTTCTTAACTCTCTTGGTCAGCCTGTCCCCAAAACGTGGCAGCAAATGTTCACCACCATGGAACTGGCCAAACGAAATGGCATTAGCCCACTTGCGGTCGGTGAGCAGCCGTGGCAAATCGCTATGTTGTTTGAAAACCTAGTTATATCAACGGGTGGAGTCGAATTTTACACCAAAGCCATGGTTGAGCTACAAAAAGAGAGTATCGACAGTGAACCTTTGAGGCTCGCGCTCCGGCAACTAAGACGAATTAGCTTACTGGTAGAAAACTCGTTACCAGACACCAAATGGGATTCTGCAACCCGCGCGCTGGCTTCAGACCAAGCTCTGTTCCAACTCGGCGGTGACTGGATATTAGGTGAGTTAATGGCGAACAACATCGATGTCCCCAATGATGTCGGTTGCTACGCCACCCCAGAAAGTGACGGCGTATTCCTGTTTAACATGGATAGCCTTATCTTTATGGCGAGCAAATCCTTCAGCTCCTCTCAAGCCAATCATGCTGCTGATATTCTGGCAGATAAAGACTTTCAACGTGATTTTAATCAGATAAAAGGCTCTATTCCCGTTCGAGAAGATATTGATATCAGTGACTTCAATCCTTGTCAGATACAGTCATATCAGGATTTCCAAGTCGGAATAACCAATAACAAAGTCGTGCCGAGTATGATTGATTCGATGGCGGTTAATCCAGTGGCTCAGCAAGCGATCAACTCAGCCATTTTCCGTTTCTATCGCGACAAAGATCTTGAGCCAGATACGGTGATAAAACGCATTATTGCTATCGCAGAAAGCAATTAGATGATGGAGTAAGTGAAGCAGTCGCCAATGACTGCTTCATATTGCTAACAAGGTTTACATGATCCCTCTAGCGACACCGACGCGGCGCCCTTCTTCCATTTCCCACTGCACACCATACTTGTCAATCCAGTAGAAAAACGAAATCGGGAAACCATCTAGCTTCTCAGGATGATAATCTTCAGACGGATCAATCATCGCCACGCCTTCTTGCTGCTTAAGGTATCTAAACACCGCTGTGCAGTTGGAGACTTCGAGAGCTATATGTCGCGGGCCACCTAGGTCATAGGTTCTTGGTTGAGGCGGGATTTCTGATTGACCTATCGGCTTGTGATAACGCATCAGTTCCAAATAGATCGAAGCGTAAGGGTGTTTAAGGAAAAGCACATCCAGCTCAACATCTTGATCTGATAGCCCAGCATCTTGATTGAACTCCGCCATTGAAACATTGCGATAATCCATCTTCTGGCCTTGATCATCGATCGCTCGCTCAAAACCCAGTACTCTGTGATAGTACTCTGCGGCACTGTCAACATCTTCAACAATGATGTTAACGTGAGATAAACCCAGTATAAAACTACTGATATCCTGCTCCGTAAGACGTTTAAATAGCTCAGGCTCAGCACTAGGTGACAACTCCACTGCGTAGTTCACCAATTTGCCCGTGGTTAGCTGTTCATTGCAGACTAGGTATTCCTTGGTTTCACCTCTATCGGTGTCACTTGGAGCAACTTGAACCTGAGTATGCCATTGCTTTAAAGCAAACCACTCAGGGTTAATCACATAAGCCGCAGCAACCATATCGAAAGGAATGAACCCTTGGCTTGATCCAAATAGCGCCGCCCATTCAAGTGCCCAAATACGCGACTCTTTTTCTAAGTACTCCGCCAGTGAACTGCCGTTGCGCATTTCCCTCAATTCATGGAAATCAATCCAAATATCATCACAGACTTCAAACGGAATAAGTGTGAGTTGTACGTCACTGTTTAACAGTACGTTAAACGCCGCTTCATCGACTTCGAAGTTAAGATCTCTGAAAGGTCGCAACTGCCTCTTACTCGCTACGAAATGTTGGTCTGTATTTCGACGCCCAGCAACACAGACAACTTCTTCAATGTTCGCGACCAACTCGGGAAAGTGTTTGATAAGTAAGGCTATGTTGGTCAACGCTCCGATAGCAAGAATGGTCAATGGGCCTTGTTTTAACTCTTGAGCGAGATTGTTGACGGCTTCTGGCAACTCTTTGTCTTGCGCTTCAGAATAGAAAACGGGACTTCCTTTCGATACCCTCAAACTGGTTGGCCCAAATTTGGCGGTAAACTGAGTCGCAATCTCCGTCGTCACGTCAATATCATCAGTATTACCAAGCGTTGAGCTCAAACCAACAATATCGACTTCTTGACTGCGGAATAAAACACCTAACGCGTACCCGTCATCAACGTCACAAGGGATTAACCCATTGTAGTGGTCGACGGTAATATCCGTATCTATCCATGTACGTTTTTGAGGCTGCATTAAGAAGTCTTTAGAATCAAGACCTTGCATAGACTCTCCTTTGCTTTCTGTTTATTAGTGGGATTATTTTTTAAGTAGGATAAAGAGGAAGGCTTATTCAATGATCAAAGCCTGGCTATACATCACCACATTTCGGCCAGCTTCTTTACCCAAATAGAGTTGCTCATCCGCTTTAACAATAGCGCGTTGGATACATTGGTCTGATTGTTCCACGGTGACATCGTGCAGCCCTGAAGATATCGGAACAGCTCCAATAGACACAGTGACAACGTCATGCGGAGAGTTCTTGCAATGCTCAATGTTAAGGTTTTGAACAGCGACTCTAAGCACGTCTACTCTTTCTTTCAGCTTCTCTTCCACTTTGCTTGAAAGAATGAATACAAACTCCTCTCCACCTAAACGACAACCTAACTCTTGTGGCTCAAGTAGGCTGTTCATCGCATTCGCGACATCAGTGAGGGCATTGTCGCCTTCCGTGTGACCGTAAGAGTCGTTAAACAGCTTAAAGTTGTCGATATCACACATGACGAAATAGACAAACTCTCCCTGATGCAATGCTTGTTGTACTGTTTTCGCAGCATGTTTCTGATATTTAAAGCGAGAGCCAATACCGGTTAACGGATCGGTTTCTGTTTGATTATGTAAAATCCGCAGTTGGTTTTTAATCTTGGTGATCAAACTCGAATAAGAGCGTGCCAAATCACCAATTTCATCCGCTCTTTTTATCTCTGGAATTTTTGATTGGTCAATCTTTTCAATATCTTGCTTCATAGACAGTGCTAAAGCTTTGACCGGGCTGACCAACCAAAAAGTCACCAAATAAATCAGTAGGAATGAGATAACTAACGCAACCAATGCTTCATATAACACGCGAACTAGCAGTTCCTTATGGATCTGCTCGAGCGATGTTGCATCGACAACCGCTCTGAAGTAGCCGCCATTGTTATTGCGTAATTTAACCTGGACATAAAGTAGCCCCGCTTCCTCATCGAGGTAATAACCCGAGTCGTATAGATTCTCAGGTATGGTCGGAATTGGCAGTGAGCGTAACTCAAGGTTCTCATTGATAACCGAAAGATCGACCTTTAGCTTATTAATCAGTCGATTAAGTTTCTTAATATGTACTGCGTTGGTGGTTGGTGTTGCGGCTAATTTGCTCTCAAGTTTAACTAACTTAATAGCCAGCATTTGAGCCTCTTCTTCGGTAACATCAAGCCGCCACCCTTTGCTTTTCGCTATCGAGTACCTCACCTTAACGGTTTGCTTTAGGTAGTCGCTAGTTCCCGAGACTTCGGCAAACTTTAAGTTCGGTATCGCTTTAAGATTATCTAACGTCGACTGCATAAGCAGGTTGGCATAGTTTCTTCCGGCTACAGAGCCAGAAAAGAAGGTGTTGTATGCCGCAAGATGACTGGCAGACATATCCGCTAGGTACTCAACTTTCGTTGACCAGTCATTTTGATAGCGGCTGTAGGACATACCAAAAATGATGGACAAAACAAGAACCAGATGCGAAACAAACAGCATCTGGTTTATTGTCATCCAGCCAAATAAACGGTCACTCAACAGAGTTACTCTTTGCTATCCGTGTAGGTCGCGAGCACAGGCTCCGTACAGGTACCATTGATACAGATATCTTTGTAAGTGGTGTGGCAGCTAGCGCAAAAGCTAGGATCTAGGGAAGGATGCATAGAACTGATGTCCTCGCCTTTACGGTTGTAGCTTCCATAAATCGCCAGCCCTTCTATATGTTCCGTCACCCATATGATGCCGTCCACTTCTGAGACCGCGACAACCGTTGGGCCATCGGTATAAGGCCCATGAGTTTTGTATTGCTCTAATTTGCTTGGGTTAACTCGAATAGTCAGAGGTGAGCCTCTTCCTTCATTGATCCACGCGTACGCACGAACTGATTCTTGAATAAACAGTGAGGTATCTGGCGGTAAAACGGTATCAGCAGGGAGGTTCATTGACTCTTTCACCACTGGCCAATCTTCCCACCCTTCTGGGTAACTTGCATCTGAATCCGCGTAGGCAAAACCAATAGATGCGATTGAAGACACTGCACACAACAAAGCCACTTTTAGGCGTTTGACAACTTCCATATCATTCCTTTGAATTTATACTTATTATTTTCTGTTTCTGCACTTTAAGAAACACTGCTCAAGCCTTGAGCAATCAAGGCCTATACGCATGTTATGAAACTAAAGTTTATACATCAGTTGAATATAGTAATGATATAGATATTAAGTGCAAATTGAATACGACAAAATCAGGGCTTGCATAGAATTCTTCAACGATTACGCATTCTTCTCTACGTTCGAAATGATGGATTAAACGCGGTCATAATTTAAAAGGCAAAGAAAGCCCCAATGTTTGGGGCTATAGTCTTCGCGCTAAAGAGTTTATTTGTAGATAGGAGGGTAATGCACTTCTTTGGCGTTATCCGACTGTAATAGAAGGGCTTACAATGCTTCAAAGCTAACTAGATCCGCAATCTTCGGTAGCGATTCTGGTTCATTATCGCAAGATGCAAAAACACCTATCTGAAAATATGAATTGTTTATGCCGGTCACATAAGAGCTATCACAGAAGTTTCCTTCATACACACCATCGTTGTTTACTTGCATTAATAGTTTTAGGGTTTGAGCATCAGTTTCATTGTGTGGGACTAAAGTGACATAGCCATTTTCTCTACGGTAAATTCGAGTAGTCCCGACAAAAAAGCTAGCTTGTCCGTCACCTTCAGCAACTCTGGAGGTCGGAGTAAAGTAGCAATCTCGACAAGTCTTCTTTTCTAGCAAGATAAAAGAATCGTCAATACCATTTACAAATAACATAGTGTTTAGATCGTGAACTGAGCCACCCACTCCATCGCTATACTCATAGAACTCACTAGACTCAAAATCTCCTATATATTGATACTGACTATCTATAAGTATCTTTAGGTTCATAGAGTCAGACGTTACAACGTTATCTACTCTACTAAGAGCATTGGACTGACAACCCGAGAGAAACACTAAAGAGAATAGCACTAACAACCCACTAATATTTTTCATAAAAATTCCATATACAACTAACGAAAACCTCAATATTAACAATGAAATGAAATGCACAAAGTATTTGATTCCAAAAACAATAACTAAATCAAATCGCAATGCAGTTATCGGGAGGATTTGACGACCACTGTTATCATCTATTGACCAATCCCCCAAAAAGCAGCTGTTTTTGAGTTGTAAAGTCGCATTGCGCCAATCAAATGGTATATTGAATACAAAATAGTAATAGAGAAACACTGGAGACTTGGATGTCGCAACAACCTGTTTTTAAGACTCGAACCCAATTAGTGGAAGAAGCAATCCGCAGCAAAATTTTAAAAGGCGAGTTAAAAACTGGGCAGCCATTACGTCAAGATGCGTTGGCAAAAGAGTTTAATGTCAGTCGAATTCCCGTACGTGAAGCCTTAATGCAGCTTGAGGCGCAAGGGCTAGTGAGCTTCGAAGCCCATAAAGGTGCGACGGTAACCGAGCTTTCACCAGATAAGATTGATGAGCTGTTTGAACTGCGCGCAGTGGTTGAATGCCACATCTTAGAACGTGCGATTCAAAACATGACAGATGAAGACCTGGCGCGTGCCAATGAGATTCGCGAACGCTTCGATGATGTTGTGAGCCGCGGGGACGAAGTCGAAGAATGGAGCAATTACAACTATGAGCTTCATAAGGCGCTTTACGCACCGGCTAACATGCCTGAAACCATGGACGTGATATATAACCTCAACACCAAGTGTGACCGCTACATTCGCATGCAGCTCCTTTTCACCGAAGGAACGGCAAAGGCAGATAAAGAGCATCAGGCGCTACTGGAAATGTGCCAAAACCGCGATATTGACGGCGCTAAGTACATGCTGAAAAAGCATATCCTTGAGGCTGGTGCTGCCATACGCGACTTACTGCTTGAGCGTAACAACCATCAATAGAGTGAGTAAAAGCCATGCATCTAGGCCCAGAGTTCTTGCTGGCGGCGATTCGTCAGAAAATTAAAGACGAAGGTTTGTGTTACAGCGAATTGTCGGAGAAGACGGGGATCCCGTTGTCAACGATTAAGCGCCAACTACACAATCCATCGCTGGGCTTAGATAAAATCTTGCTCTACACCACCCACCTCAATACTGATTTACAAGGCTTATCGGATATCGCGATTCAAATTCAACGCGATAACGAACAGTTTTTATCCGACGAACAAAACGCCTTGTTTGTTGAACACCCTTACCTGCTCGACTTCATCTACCTAGTGACTTCTTGCAATAAAACCCCAGAGGAAATCGCTGAGGAGTACCAATTGTCTGACACCAGCGTGCGTTTTTACCTTAGTATTGCAGAAGTATTGGGCTACATAGAAAATCTCGGAGATAAGATTTTTTATCGTTCTGGACGCCGCTTTATCATGGAAGAAGGCACTGCGCTTGATACCTTGTTCAAAAAACGCTTTGAACAAGTTTCTATGGCGGATGAAACCCTCTCACAAGTGTGCCACGCTCGCGTGCGATTAACCGCAGAGCAACGGCTGCAACTAGAAAAAGAAGTCGATCAGAAAATCGGTGAGATGCATGCCGCCAACAGCGCCAATGGAACGGGCGAGTTGACGAATGTCTTGTTGCGAAACATTCCTGGGCAACAGATTTTCTTCTCTGACGGCATTCCTGAAATTGATGGAAAGCTGCTTAAAGAAGTCTCGTCCCGCTTCCGTCGCCAGTAACCCTCTCTTCCTGAGCTCTTACTGTGATCAAAGCGAAGTAATTGTCACATCAATAGCTTATTTTTTACCCAGCCTCAGATTCTAAGACTGCCGGTCTCTCTTTTTGCCACCTTGTTACAAACATGTTAATTAATGTTGTTTGATTATTTTATACAATATACATTTCTCTTATCCCTTTGGTGAAACATCAAGCTTACTCTTGTGCCGTTTTTCGAGTAGGCCTCCCCCACAACGTGACGCCAAAGGGCCACTCCGATAAGGACATAACGAGGAAGCTATGAAAGCCAAAAAACTAATCGCACTAAGTACCATCGCTGCTGCGCTACTGACTAGCAACGCGATAGCTAAACCCTTTCCTGCTGGGACACAGCTCGCAGATAAACAAGAGATTGTGTTAAACAACGGAGCAGAAGTCACCTCTATTGACCCTGCAAAACAAGCGGCAGAGCCTGCATTTAATCTAGGACGAGACCTGTTTGAAGGTCTTACAATCCAAGATAAACAAGGCAAAACCATTCCAGGTATCGCAGAGAGTTGGCAGGCTAATGATAACAACACTGTCTATACCTTTAAGCTGCGTGAGTCTCAATGGTCAAATGGCGAGCCTTTGACTGCGCACGATTTCGTTTATAGCTGGAAACGCTTAATCAATCCCGAGACCGCTTCTCCGTACGCATGGTTTGCTGCGATTCCGGGCATAAAAAACTCAAACAAGATTATGAAGGGTGAAGCATCGGCAGATACCTTAGGTGTGCGTGCTGTTGACGACTATACCTTTGAGGTAACGTTAGAAAAGCCTGTGCCTTTTTTCATCAAACTGCTTAGCCACCCTGTACTCGCCCCTGTTCATCAGGCAACGGTAGAAAAGCATGGCAACGCTTGGACACAGCCCGAAAACATCGTGACCAACGGCGCGTTCACCGTTTCAAGTTGGAAAGTCAATGAGAAGATGGTGATGGCGAAAAACGCCCACTACTGGGACGCAGATAATGTCGTACTAGAGAAAATTACTTGGTTACCGATTGGTGATGCTAACGTCGCACTAAACCGCTACCTTGCAGGAGAAATTGATCAAGCACTCTCGATTCCAGCGGCGCAGAAAAGCAAACTCCTTAAGAAATACCCAGAACAAGTCGCTGATACCAGTGCCTCTTTAGGATCGACTTTCTACTACTTGAACACACAAAAAGGGCCAACCAAAGATTTACGCGTTCGTCAGGCTCTATCATTTGCGATTGACCGCAAAATCATTACCAAGGCGATTGCTAAGAATGGCGGCATCCCTATGTTCACTTTGGTGCCACCGCAAACCGATGGCTTTAAAACTCATACGCCAACCTTCGCAACTTGGGATCAAGCTAAGCGAGATTCTCAAGCTAAAGCGCTGCTTGCAGACGCGGGGTACAGCAAGAGCAACCCACTTAAGCTGACCTTCACTGTCCCTACCTTCTCTAAAGATGTGAAGATGGCCACCGCAATGGCTGGTATGTGGAAGAGCAAACTGGGTGCACAAATCGAAATCAAACAGCTAGAGCCTAAGGTCTTTTACGCACTTAAAGATCCGGGCAACATCAGCCGTGGTGGTTGGACTGCCGACTACAATGAAGCTTCGACTTGGTTAGATATCTTTGTCTCAACCGGCGAGTACAACGACTCAAAATACAACAATCCAGAGTATGACCGCCTGATGGCTGAGTCTAAGAGCTTAAGTGACCCTTCAGCTGAATATATTGCCGCAGAGAAACTTCTAATCGAGGACATGGCGATCATTCCAATGTATCGCAATGGCAACGACCAATACCTGATCAAGGAGTATGTCGGTGGATTCGAGCGCACCAATCCTGAGTCGTCATACTACCGCAAGAATGTTTACGTAAAGGCCCACTAATTGGGACGGTTTGCCCGCTACTCATCGGTAGCGGGCTTTTTTGAACGAAAGGATGCGTCATGTTGCTGTATATTCTCCGTCGCTTGCTTATCGCAGTGCCCACACTACTGTTCATCGCCTTGGTTTCTTTTTGGCTGATGCATATTGCCCCGGGCGGCCCATTTGATATGGAAAGGCCGATGCCAGAAGTGGTACGCGCCAATATTGAAGCCAAATTTCACCTTAACGAACCTTTTATTGTTCAGTTTTTTATCTACATTGGGAACTTCATACAGGGCGACCTTGGCCCTAGCTTCGTTTATCAAGACTTTAGTGTCACCGAACTTGTCGCGCAATCATGGCCTGTTTCAGCTGTGTTGGGCGTAATTTCTTTTTGTATTTCCGTCCCGCTAGGCATGGTTCTAGGCACCATAGCCGCGCTCAATCGCAATGGAAAACTCGACTACTTACTTATGTCGCTTTCAATGACAGGAGTTGTGATTCCAGCGTTCGTCTTGGCGCCTGTGCTTGTGACTATTTTCTCCATCCATTTAGGCTGGCTACCCGCAGGCGGATGGGAAGGCGGACAAGCTTCGTTTTTGATTTTACCTGTACTTAGTTTAGCGATTGGCTCAGTAGCAAGTATCGCTAGGGTCATGCGCGGTGCAATGATTGAGACGCTCAACCAACCTTATATACGCACAGCAAAAGCAAAGGGGCTGTCCACCAGCTACATCCTATTTCATCACGCTCTTCGCCCTTCACTCATACCAATTGTCGCGATGCTCGGCCCGAGCTTTGTTGCCGTTGTCACTGGCTCGGTGATCATCGATATCTTCTTTAGTACCGGAGGTATGGGGCAACACTTCGTCTCTGGAGCACTCAACCGAGATTACGGCTTAGTCATGGGCATCACCCTGATTGTCGCCTCTCTTACCATCTTGTTTAACTTGGTGGTCGACATTCTCTACACCGTCATCGACCCGCGCATTCGTGTTTAGGAGGTAACCAATGTTAACCAAACGTATTGACGCCCAGGAGCTAGCAGATCAAGTAAGCTCTCAAGTTGAAGCGGTTGAAGGGCGTAGCTTATGGCAAGACGCTTGGACTCGCTTTCGTAAGAACCGTGCCGCAATGACATCCATTTATGTGCTGATGTTTATCGTCTTGTGTATCACGTTCGGCCCACAGCTTGCTGCCTTCGGTCACGATGAAATTGATTGGAACGTAGTTGCTGACCCTTATGAATTAGGCAAACCTTCGCTCAGTTCAGGGCACTACTTTGGTACCGATGATTTAGGCCAAGATATCTTCGCCCGCACCATGCAGGGAGGCAGGCTCTCGATCATGGTTGGCTTTATGGGGGCACTGGTCGCGGTGGTGATTGGAACTGCTTGGGGAGCCTTATCTGGTTATCTTGGTGGCATCGTTGATAGCACTATGATGCGCATTATAGAAGTGCTCGACTCCGTCCCATTTATGTTTCTGGTCATCCTATTCGTTACCCTATTTGGCAACAATATCTACCTGATCTTTGTTGTGATCGGCATGGTCTCTTGGCTCGGCATTGCTAGGGTCGTACGCGGCGTCACATTCAGTATCAAGAAAAGGGAGTTTATCGAAGCAGCCCATTCTATCGGTGTGTCTCGATTGACCATAGTGCGCCGTCACGTGTTACCCAATGTACTGGGCATTGTGATGGTTTACTCCTCACTCATGGTACCCGGGTTCATTATGTTTGAGTCCTTCTTAAGCTTTTTGGGGCTGGGCGTTCAACCACCCGATACCAGTTGGGGCATCTTAATCGCTGAGGGCGCGAAAACAATAGATGTCGCCCTTTGGCAATTGGTGTTCCCTTCAATATTCCTTGTTGCCACCTTGTTCTGTTTTAACTTTATCGGTGATGGTCTGCGTGACGCACTCGATCCAAAAGATCGCTAAGGAGTAGTGATGAGTATTCTCTCGATTAACCAGATGAATGTGCGCTTCCAAACCCCTGATGGTTTAGTGCAAGCGGTCAGTGATTTGTCCTATAGCATAAACAAGGGCGAAACCTTGGGCATTGTCGGCGAGTCCGGCTCGGGCAAAAGCCAATCGGTTTTTGCTCTGATGGGCCTAACTGCTGACAACGGTTTGGTCAGCGGTGAAGCCAATTTCCACGGTGAAAACCTACTTTCGATGTCAAAAAGCCAACTCAATCATATTCGTGCAGAAAAGATTGGCATGATCTTTCAAGATCCGATGACCTCACTTAACCCGTTTATGAAAATTGGTAAGCAACTTGCCGAAGTTTTGATGATTCATAAAGGCATGTCACGTAAAGAAGCCGATAAAGAAGCCATTGCGATGCTTGATGCGGTAAGGATTCCATCAGCGGCCACAAGGATGGCGCAGTATCCGCATGAAATGTCCGGCGGCATGCGTCAACGAGTAATGATTGCAATGGCATTGCTGTGCAAACCTGAACTACTGATCGCGGATGAACCGACCACCGCACTGGATGTTACGGTACAAGCGCAAATTTTGACTCTATTGCGTGAGCTGCAAGCAGAATTCAACACCGCCATTCTGCTTATTACCCATGATATGGGCGTGGTCGCGGAAATGTGTGATCGAGTCTTAGTCATGTATGGCGGTCGTAAAATGGAAGAGGCGGATACGGAGTCAATATTCGCCACCCCTTCTCATCCGTACACACAAGGTCTTCTCAAAGCAATTCCTTCAATCAGTGAAGATATGGATCGCCTGCCTACCATACCCGGCAATCCCCCTAGTGCACTGATTCACAACAAAGGCTGCCCTTTTAAAGAACGTTGCAACGAGTATCGGGCAGAGTGCAGTGCGCAAATGCCGCCATTTAGAGCGCTCTCTACGAGCCAAGGGTTAGCTTGCCATGTCAATGCCCCCGCTTCCATCACATCCATTGCGCGTTCAGCTTAGGAGGTAACATGAACCAACCAGAAGTTTTACTTTCAGCGCGTGATCTAAAAGTTCACTTCGCAATCAATAAACACATATTGCCAAGTAAACGCAAAGTGGTGAAAGCCGTCGATGGTATCGACTTAGAAGTGTTCCGCGGAGAAACGTTAGGCATTGTCGGTGAGTCTGGGTGCGGAAAATCAACCCTAGCACGAGCACTGCTTCGCCTGATAGAACCGACGGGGGGCGAGCTCTCATGGAAGGGGCAAGATATGCGCGGGTTTGGTAAACAAGAGCTAGCGAACAAACGTCGTGAGTTTCAAATGGTGTTTCAAGATCCTTCTGCCTGTTTGAATCCTCGTCTGACGATCTCCGAATGTATCGCTGAACCCCTACTGACTCATGAACCCCATTTAAGCCGCCAAGAGGTAGAAAGTCGCGTTATCGCAATGATGGATAAAGTGGGCTTACTTGCGAGCCAGCGAAATCGCTATCCGCACGAGTTCTCGGGCGGTCAATGTCAACGCGTAGGCATCGCACGTGCTCTGATCCTCAAACCCGACTTAGTGGTGTGCGATGAACCTGTCAGCGCCCTTGATGTATCGATACAAGCGCAGGTGATTAATCTTCTTGATGATTTAAAACAAGAGATGGGGTTAACACTGGTCATGATCGCCCACGACCTAAGTGTAGTAAGACACATAAGCGATCGTGTCATGGTGATGTATTTAGGCAAACCGATGGAAGTTGGGCGCTACGATAAGGTTTTCGATGACGCCCAGCACCCATACACTAAGGCCTTACTATCTGCTGTTCCTATCGCTCACCCAACACTCGCTCGCAATCGTGATATTCAATTACTGCCTGGCGATCTTCCATCACCGCTCAATCCACCAAGTGGATGCGTGTTTCGTACCCGTTGCCCAAGTGCCACTGATTTATGTGGCCAACAAAAACCGACTCGAAGTGGTTTGCCAGACCACCACATTTTCTGTACTCATACTTTGCTAGGAAGCCAACCATTATGACTTTAACCACTGTTCCACAACGACTTAACGCTTTACGAGACGGCATGCAAGAACATAATTTTGATGCTTATATCGTTACCAATAATGACCCGCATGCCAGTGAATACTCCGCCGATTACTGGTTGGCAAGACAATGGATATCAGGCTTTACTGGCTCTGCTGGCGACGTGGTGGTGACCAAAGATAGCGGCGGGCTTTGGACAGATGGACGCTACTACATTCAAGGAGCCGAACAAATCGAAGGCTCTGGTTTATCGCTGTTTAAAGCACGCCTATCCGAGACGCCAACAATTGCGCAATGGTTAGCTCAAACCTTGCCAGAAAACGCGACGGTAGGTGTCGATGGTCGCAGTATCAGTAAGCAATTTTTTGATGAGCTTACTAGCGCATTCGCAGACAAATCGATTCGAGTGGTACTAGAACACGATCTTATTTCCCCCATTTGGCATGATCGACCATCGCGACCGACAGCACCTGTTTTTAACCATCCAATAGAAGTTGCAGGGCTAACATGTGGCGAAAAAGTCGCTCAGATTCATCAATACCTTAATGATGAAAAAGCCGATGCGCTATTGATTTCAACGCTAGACGACGTGATGTGGACGCTTAACATTCGTGGAGGCGATACCACCTATTGCCCGATATCTGAGGGCTACTTACTTGTCGATAAGCAAAGTTGTCGTTTGTTTATTGATAATCGAAAGCTCGCTCAGCAAGTTGTCGCCGCACTTGAAGAATCTCAGGTTCATATCCATGATTACGAGCACCTTAGCACAGCGTTAAACCTTATCGAAAAAGGCGCTAGGGTCATTTATACCGCTAAAAACTGTGACAGCCTGTTAGCAAGCCAGATCAAATCTGAGCTCTGTCTAATTGACCGCCCATGCCCTGTCACGCTAATGAAAGCCCAAAAGAATTCAACCGAACTTGCAAGTATGGAAGAGACCTTGCGCCAAGATGGCGTAGCGGTCGTGAAATTCATGCAATGGCTAGATGAACAAGTACCCAGTGGCAAAGTCACCGAGTTAAATGCCGAGCAACAGTTAATGGGCTACCGCAAGCAGATTGACGGCTATTTAGGCGAAAGCTTTAGAACCATCGCGGGGTTTGCTGAGCATGGCGCTAAGATGCACTACGCGGCAGACGAAACGAGCTGCTACCAAGTCGATGAAAGCCATTTCTTCCTTGTCGATTCGGGTGGGCAATATCCAGGTGGTACCACAGACATCACTCGCACCTTCCACTTTGGCAACCCTTCAGCACAAGAAAGAAAGGACTACACCTTAGTGCTAAAGGCTGTCATACGCCTAACACAAACTCGCTTTATGAAAGGCTCGACTGGAGCCAATCTCGATATCATGGCGCGCGGCGTGTTGTGGCAGCATGGTATCGACTATAAATGTGGTACGGGTCATGGTGTCGGCGTATGTTTGAATGTTCATGAAGGGCCGCAAAACTTTTCGCAAAACCCTGCCGAAGTCGCCCTTAGACCGGGTATGGTAATAACTAATGAGCCCGGTGTTTACCGCGAAGGTGTGCATGGAGTACGGATTGAAAACATCATGAAGGTGATCGAGTTAGAAGAGAACGAATTTGGCACTTTCTATGGCTTTAAGACCATAACCCTCGCGCCAATCGCGACCAAGATGATCGATAAATCGATGCTGGATAGCAGTGATATTGAATGGCTCAACAACTACCATCAGCAGTGTTGGAGTAAGCTCTCACCAGACCTCGATGAGCAAGGAAAAGTTTGGTTAGAGAAAGCCACGCAGGCGATCTAACCTCATAAAGTCACTCTGCCAGATACACCATGATGTATCTGGCAGAATCAATAGGTTTTGTTGAAGCGTTACTTTCGTGAACGACCGCCGCGCGAAGAACGGGCTTTATGCGCCGAGGCCGCCTTTGCTTGTGAATTCAATATTGATTCAACGGTCAGTTCCATCGGCTCTTTTGGTTTAAGGCCATGTGGGAAAGTGCGCGCGCGCGGAGGTAAATCATACTCTTCACTAGACGCTCTAGGCATACGCTTAAAACGGTACAGATAAAAGTTTTCTACTTTCTCTCGCGCCCAGTCGGTTTTCTTTAAGTATTTGACACTACTAGCAATCGAAGGGTTGGTGTGGAAGCAGTTGAAGCGCATTGCGGTATCTAAAATATCCCAACCATAAAAGTCTACTAACTCTTGTAGCAAAGTCTCTAATTTCAGGCCGTGTAGAGGGTTATTTTGTTGTAGTTCAATTCTTTCTTCATCGGTCATCATATTGAGATCCTAGGTGTCTTACTAATTGCAGCGAGTTAAATAGCCAGTGTTGCTCATACCCTGATGGATAAGTGTCCAAATAGTAAGGACAACAACACTTGGTGGCGCGGATTCTAGCAGAGTTAATCTTGCTTCCCTATTCTTATTATCAACTAGGCAAGCTTTCTTCTTCTCTTAACGTCAGCACTTCATACCCACTACTAGTGACCAACACTGTATGCTCTGATTGAGCAGACAGCTTTTTGTCTCGGGTTATCACCGTCCAGCCATCTTTCTTAGTCTTGGTTTTCTCGGTACCTTGGTTAACCATGGGCTCAATGGTAAACACCATGCCTTCTTTTAGCAGCAAACCGGTATCGCGAATACCATAATGAAGCACTTGCGGCTCTTCATGCATTTCTCGACCAATGCCGTGACCACAGTACTCTCTTACTATGCTGTAGCCGTAAGTCTCTGCATAGCTTTGAATGGCATGGCCAATATCACCAAGACGCGCTCCTGGCTTGACTTGCTTGATCCCCTGCCACATCGCTTCATAAGTCACTTTGACTAACTTTCGCGCCAGTGGGTTTGCATCAGGCATCACATACATTTTGCTTGAGTCAGTGATAAAGCCACCTTTCTCTAGCGTAATATCCAGATTGATAATGTCGGTACTTTTTAGGATTTGGCTCGCTTTAGGCACACCATGACAAACTACTTCATTCAACGAAGTATTGAGGACGTACTGGTAATCATACTGCCCTTTGCTGGCAGGTCTCGCCTGTAGCTCATTGACAATAAAATCTTCAACTCGGTTATTAATGTCCATAGTTGAAATACCCGGCTTCACGTAGTCATCCAGCATTTGAAACACCTTAGCCAACAACTTGCCGGAGGTGCGCATCAATTCAATCTCGCTTTCTGACTTAATCGCTACATTACTGTTCATTAGCAACGCCTTCTGTCGCAGAAACATTGGTCACTGACACTTCTGCCGATTTCATTAAATCTGCCACCAAGTCATTGAAAGAGAGCTGAGGATGCAGCTCAGCAAGCATACCAATCTTGATCCAGAACTCTGCCTGCGAGTTGATCGAGCGCGCCATCACAGAGCTCGCTTTTCTGAGCTCTTCATGCAACTCATCTGAAATCTTAACAATACCCATAAAATACACTTTATATATAAAACGTATATTTATTGTATATGCTGCGTTTAAAGGATCAAGCGCTTTTCGGATCCTCTTTATCTCGCCTTGTCTCACAACAGCTTCCGGCGAGGCTAACGCTTTGCTTAATCAAGCTTTCTGCTTTTCAGCATTCACTCGTCATCTCTGGAGATCACTGCTTTAATTATAAAAGTCAGCTATTGACAATTTTATTTAGATCACAAAAGCACTACCTTGGTATTGTATTGGTATTACATTTTGAAATACCATCAATGCGTACCCTACAGTACCTAAGGACATAAAATGAAATCTACTAACATCAAACTATCATTCATGATGTTCATTGAATGGTTTATATGGGGCGCTTGGTTCGTCCCCTTATGGCAAATTCTAAATACCAACGGATTTACTCCTACTGAGATTGCCTGGTCTTATGCGTGTACTGCGATTGCCGCTATTTTGTCGCCGATCCTTGTTGGCTCAATTACTGATCGCTTTTTCCCAGCGCAGAAAGTACTTTCCGTGATGCTTTTAGCGGGTGCAGGACTGATGTACCTAGCAGCACAACAAACTGAGTTCTCAACCTTTTTCCCGCTGCTACTCGGTTACTCACTCACTTATATGCCAACCATCGCGCTGACCAACAGTATCGCTTTCTCAAACGTTGATGACGTTGAACGCGACTTCCCACGCATACGTGTTATGGGCACAATTGGTTGGATTGCGTCTGGTATCGCTATCGGCTTCTTACCATCTTGGTTAGGTTATGGTGATATCTCGTCAAGCAACATCCCACTGATCATCACGGCTCTAAGCTCAGCATTACTTGGTGTATTTGCTTTAACACTACCTAACACACCACCAAAAAGTACTGGCAAGCTGAATCTAAAAGTTATGCTTGGGCTTGATGCCATGGTGCTTCTAAAAGATCGTAACTTCCTTGCTTTCTTTGTTTGCTCTTTCATGTTTAGCATGCCTTTGGCTTTCTATTACATCTTCGCAAATGGATTCTTAACTGAAGTTGGTATGAGCAACGCCACGGGTTGGATGACGCTAGGCCAGTTCTCTGAAATCTTCTTCATGCTCGCATTACCTTTCTTTACCAAGCGATTTGGTATTAAAAAGGTACTATTACTTGGTCTCTTTACTGCAGCAATCCGCTACGGATTCTTTGTCTACGGCAGTGCAGAAGCTTGGTACCTATACTCACTGCTATTTTTGGGCATTCTACTGCATGGGGTTAGTTACGACTTCTACTTCGTTACGGCGTACATTTATGTCGATAAGAAAGCGCCAGCGCATATGCGAACAGCCGCTCAAGGCCTTATCACCCTTGGCTGTCAAGGTATAGGCAGCTTGCTAGGCTACCGTCTCGGGGGAGTATTGATGGAAAAAATGTTCGCTTATGACACGCCACAAGACGGATTGACCTTTAACTGGGCAGGCATGTGGGGATTCGGTGGCCTGATGATCGCCGTCATCCTAGTCATCTTCATGTATTTCTTCCGTGAACCAAACGGTGAGATCAAACCGATTAAGATTGACTCTCAAAGCGACGAATCCAATACCCAGCAAAAAGCACAAGCTTAATAAATTTCCTGCTCAGACATAGCCCCACAACGGTTTCTGAGCAGGCTCTTCAACCTCAATTTTTGGTAAGTAAAATGACGATTACAAAACAAGATAAAATTCTCGGTGCTTTTTATGGTCAGGCATTAGGTGACTCGATGGGAATGCCGTCTGAGTTGTGGCCACGTAGTCGAGTAAAAGCCCATTTTGGTTGGATTGATCGTTTTCTCGATGGCCCACAAGAAAATAATGCCGCCTGTTACTTTGAAGCATGCCAGTTCACCGACGATACCAATATGGCGCTAGCCCTAGCCGATGCGATTATCGAATGTGATGGTGAAATTGTTCCTGAAGTGATTGCTCGCAACGTTCTAACGTGGGCAGAAGGGTTTGATGCCTTCAACAAGAACATTTTCGGCCCTAGTTCAAAAGCTGCGATGCGCGCGATTAAAGATGGTGTGGCGATCAGCGAACTTGAAAACAATGGCGTAACCAATGGCGCAGCAATGCGCGTCTCTCCTATGGGGTGCCTGATGCCTACGGTAAGCCTTGACGACTTTATCAGTGAGGTTGCATTGGCATCTAGCCCAACTCATAAATCAGATGTCGCTATCTCAGGTGCCGTCGCAATTGCATGGGCGATTTCTAAAGCCATTGAAGGTTCGAGTTGGTCTTCCATTAAAGATCAGCTGCCTGCCATTGCTATTGCAGCTCAAACTAAAAATGTCACCACTTTCAGTGCTTCAATGGGAGCGCGTATCGAACTAGCGCTAAATATTGCTAGCGAGCCTTCTGGTATAGAGGAACGAATGGAGAAAATCTATAACCTAGTAGGTGCAGGAGTAAGTACCATAGAGTCCGTGCCTGCGGCGATTGCAATGGTCGAGCTAGCACAAACTGACCCTAACCGTTGCGCGATTTTATGTGCTAACTTGGGTGGTGACACTGACACGATCGGTGCGATGGCAACCGCTATCTGTGGCGCTTTGCATGGCATTCAGGCTATTGACCCTATGCTTAGAAAACAGCTCGATGACAAAAATCAACTCGACTTTGAAGAGTACGCTCGTAAGTTCAGAGTATTAAGAGAAAGTAAGGAGCAAGTCTATGCCTCATAATGCTCTAATCAACCTGATACCTAGCTTGAGTAATCGGCGTCAACTGTGCCTAATTGGTGCAGCCGTCGTCGACATCGTAACTGAAACTCCCGCCCTTCCGCAGCGCGGTGGTGATGTTGAAATGCAGGAAAAGGGCATGCATGTCGGAGGATGCGCACTGAACATCGCTATTGCGGTCAATCGACTTGGAATTCGATCAACCAATGCCCTACCTATTGGACAAGGGCGATGGGCAGATTTGATTCGTAACGCCATGCTAGAAAAAGGGATAAGCTCTGATCTCCAAGATAACAGCGGCGATAATGGTTGGTGTTTGGCACTCGTAGAGCCTGATGGCGAGCGAACCTTTCTCTCTGTCAGCGGTGTTGAGAATAATTGGAATCAGCAGGTGCTTGATACGCTTAACCTAGACGCTGACGCCATCATCTATCTTTCTGGTTATCAACTGGCTTCACAATGCGGCGAAACGATCGTTGATTGGCTTGAAACCTTGCCAAGCAGTAGCCAACTCTTTATCGACTTCGGCCCACGAATCAACGATATAGAACCCAAGATCATGGAGCGTCTTCTGGCGCTGAAGCCGATCGTTTCGTTGAATCGGCAAGAAGCACAACACTTAGGAATGGATGTTAGCCAAGAGTTTGTCGAGCAGTGGTACTCTCGTTACCAATGCCCTCTAATCCTGCGAATGGACAGTGATGGGGCTCTGTTCAGCAATCGTGACGCTTATGGCACTGTCGCTCCTTTCGCTGCACAAGTGGTTGATACGATAGGTGCTGGCGATACCCATGCTGGCGGTGTACTCGCGGGTCTTAGCTCTGGTTGGGATTTTGCTGATGCAGTCTTACTGGGCAATGCCGTTGCTTCATACGTCGTCAGCCATGCCGGCGGCGATTGCGCCCCCGACGGCAAACAGCTTTCAAGCTATCTAGCTCAATACGCTTAAATCTCTGAAATCGCAAAGTTACTGAGGCTTAACTATACGTTAAGCCTCTTAGGGCACATCCATTTTACCTATTTACTATCCCAGACATTATGAAATCTAGAGCGAACACCATTCTCGCCGCTGGATGCGGCATCAATTTGTGCATCGGCGTACTATATACATGGAGTGTGTTTAAAAATGCCCTTATTGAAATGGGTTGGACACATACTGAAGCTTCTCTGCCCTATACGATCACCATTGTGACTCTATCGTTAGCACTGCTTGCCGCAGGCAGAATTCAAGACCAGTGTGGCCCAAAAAAGATCTTGATGGTCGGCACTTTTATCGCTGGTGGCGGAATGATGGTATCTGGGCTTTCACTTACGCCACTCAATCTCAGCTTAAGCTTTGGGGCGCTGACAGGCACAGGAATTGGTTTTGCTTACGCCTGCCTTAACCCAACAGCGATGAAATGGTTTCATCCTTCAAAGAAAGGGATGGTCAATGGTGTCCTCGCGACCGCGTTCGGACTCGCCGCACTCTACCTTGCGCCTCTTACGACTTTTTTAATCAGCCAGTATGGTTTATCGGCTAGTTTACAAATCTTGGGGGCAGGATTGCTGCTCATTGCTTTTCCATTGGCGTGCTCATTCGGCAATCCACCAGCGGACTATAGTCCACCAGCCAGACAAGCAACAAACGCCACGAAAAGCGAAAGATCTCAAACCAATATTGCATGGAGAGAAATGCTCGCAGGACGTTCATTTTACTTCCTTTGGTTTGCTTACGCTTTTGCAGCTGCAGCCGGGTTAATGGTTATCGCAAACATCACCTCTATCGCCACTCACCAAGCCAATATATTCGATGGTGCATATTTGGTTATCGCCTTAGCAATATTCAACTCAGGCGGCCGCTTGGCGGCAGGGTTACTCAGTGACAAAATCGGCGCAGTGAAAACCTTGGCATTGGCAATGGGGCTGCAAACCATCAACATGCTGCTGTTTACTCAATATGATACTTCACTAACTCTCATCATTGGTGCCGGATTAGCAGGAATTGGCTACGGTACTTTGCTTGCTGTTTTCCCATCAGTAATGGCAGATCTTTATGGGCTCAAACACTTCGGTACTAACTACGGCATTCTCTACACTTCTTGGGGAATGGGTGGTTTTATTGGCCCTGTACTCGCCGCATGGTCAATCGATAGCTTCGGTTCCTATGACCTTTCATACTTAATTTGTGCAGGGCTCGTGCTCATCGCTTGCCTACTAGTCTGGCAAGTAAAACCCCGCTCACAAGGTGTTGTCATCGCACAAGTCTCATAACGCTCTAAAAAGCGAGTGGGGATACGCCCACTCCTTTGCACAGCTCTTCATATCGGTAGAGCAAATCGGCTATAATCGCCAGATCACTGATAACAAAAAGAAACTCATGACTACGTATCAACCTCTGATTTCGCTGATCAAAAAGCGCATCGAACAAGGCGATAAATCTCCGTTGTACATCAAAATTGCTGAATCGGTTAAAAGTGCCACAGAGCAAGACATTCTCAGCGGTGGAGACTTTATACCAACAGAGCGCGAGTTTAGTGAGTTGCTCAGTGTCTCAAGGATTACGGTTCGTAAAGCATTAGACCTACTTGATAAAGATGGGGTCATCATCCGCTCACGAGGATTAGGCACCAAGATCAGTGAAACCGTCGAATATTCAGGTAAAGAAGCCGCGGGCTTTTCTCAACAGGTGGTGTTGAAGGGCAAAAAACCCGACACATTGTGGATTAAAAAAGACATTGTCCCTTGCTCTAGTGAGATTGCAGAAACGCTCAATATAAACCAAGGAGATGAGGTTTTTATTCTTAAGCGCGTTCGTTATATCGATGATCAGGCAGTCTCCATCGAAGAATCTTATGTACCAGCAGAACTCATCCACAACCCAGACGAAATTCAGCTATCGCTCTACGATTATTTCCGTAGCCAAGACATTATGCCGTCTAAAACGAAAAGTCGCGTTTCGGCCATCATGCCGACTGAAGAATCTTTAGAAAAGCTCCATATCGACGAAAAGACCCCAGTCCTGCTGATTGAACAAACCGCTTACGACAAATCAGCCAGACCGATTGAGTACAGCATCAACCATTGCCGAGGCGACTTGTACGTGTTCGTCAGTGAGTAAGTTGAGCTAAAACTTCACCGTTTCAATTGTTTAAACTGTTACTGCTCTCTGCTTGCTTTCATCCTTACCGACTGTTACGTTGTGAGGATGAAAGAATTTAAAACCTCTCACATCAACCTTTTCTGGTGGCGCTCTAACTAGAGCGGCGCGGAATAGTCACATTCTTACGCTGCTGGATGGTAGCTAAGAGTGTGGTGCTTTTTTATCTCCAGTAGCGATCTATTTAACTCGGAGATAAACCATGAACAATCATCCAACACCTTCACAGCGCGAAGTCATCCTTACTGGGGATAGAGCAACAGGCCCTTTGCATCTAGGCCATTATGTCGGCTCGCTGCAACAACGTGTTTCCCTTCAAGCACTACATGATCAAACCATCTTGGTCGCAGACATGCAGGGCCTTACCGACAATGCGCACAACCCGGAAAAAGTCTCATCAAACATTTTGAATGTGGTGGCAGACTACTTAGCCGTGGGCATAGACCCATCGCAAACAACCATCTGCTTGCAATCTCAACTGCCTGCTCTTGCCGAACTCACCATGTTCTATAGCAATTTAGTGTCTATTGCGCGCTTAGAACGCAATCCAACCGTTAAAAATGAAATCCAGAGTAAAGGTTTTGAGCGCTCTATTCCGGCAGGTTTTCTTACTTACCCTATTTCTCAGGCAGCTGATATCACTGCATTTAACGCGACGCTGGTTCCGGTTGGCGATGACCAGATACCTATGCTCGAGCAAACCAACGAAATCGTTCGAAAAATTAATAACCTAGCAGGCAAAGCCATCATCAATGAATGCCGCCCGTTACTGAGTGACGCACCGCGTTTACCCAGTACTGACGGCAAAAACAAAATGTCTAAGAGTTTGGGCAACGCCATCAATTTAGGTGCGAATGAAAAAGAGATTCGCGCTGCAGTAAAGTCAATGTTTACCGACCCGAATCACTTAAGAGTAGAAGACCCTGGGCAAGTGGAAGGTAATATCGTCTTCACCTATCTTGATGCCTTTCATACCGACAAAGGCTATGTCGAGCAGCTTAAAGCCCACTATCGCAGGGGCGGTCTCGGTGATGGTACAACGAAGAAAATCCTTGAGGAGTGCCTGCAAGAAATGCTTCGTCCAATACGGGAGAAACGTGCCGATTATCTCGCTGACAAAGCGCAGCTTATTGAGGTACTAAAACAAGGCAGCATCAAATCTCATCAAAGAACACAACTCATGCTGACCAAGGTAAAAGAGGTGTTTGGATTGAATCTGTTTTGAGCATCCCAAAGATCAACCCGCTCGGATCTTAACTCAACGTCATGGAATCATGGAGACAACCATAAAAAAACGCAGGTCATTAGCGACCTGCGTTTTTCTTCAACCATTTCAATACTACTTAGTATAAAAAGCGCGCTTCAGTGCCATCTCTAGACCGCGAACTTCTGCTAAACCTTTTAGGCGACCAATCGCTGAATAGCCCGGGTTGGTGGTTTTATTTAAGTCATCCAGCATTTGGTGGCCATGATCGGGACGCATTGGGATAAGTCGGTTATCGCCTACTTCCGCGCGGCGTTGCTCCTCATCTAGAATAGCCATCACCACGTTATACATATCTACGTCACCATCTAAGTGGGCCGCTTCATGGAACGTCATTGGGTTACTCTCTTCACGTTTGGTTGAGCGCAAGTGAGTAAAGTAGATGCGGTCGCCATGCTTTTTGATCATTTTGACCAAATCATTGTCGCCACGGACACCATACGATCCAGTACACATGGTTAAACCATTCATTTTGCTCGGAATATTTTCGGTCAACCAATCGATATCTTCGATTGTAGACACGATACGAGGCAAACCAAGGATTGGGCGTGGTGGATCATCAGGGTGCACCGCAAGTTTAAGCCCGTGCGCTTCGCAAACTGGCATTAATTCCGCTAAGAAATGTGCCATATGCTCACGTAATTTATCCTTGCTAATACCACTGTAGCGATCGAGTTGCGCTTGAAACTCTTCAAGGGTGTAGCCTTCTTCTGCTCCCGGCAGACCAGCAATGATATTGCTTGTCAGCTGCTTAACTTGCTCTTCGCTCATCTGATTGAAGTAATCTAGAGCTTGAGCTTGCTCAGCTTCAGTGTAATCTGCACGTGCATTAGGGCGCTTTAAAATGTGCAGCTCAAATGCCGCAAAGGCTATTTGGTCAAAACGGAGCGCTTTTGACCCATCTGGCATCTCAAATTCTAAATCTGTACGAGTCCAATCAAGCACAGGCATAAAGTTGTAGCAAACCGTATCTATGCCGCATTCCGCAAGATTGCGGAGAGTTTGCTTATAGTTATCAATCCACTGTTGAAACTGGCCCGTTTGAGTTTTGATTTCCTCATGCACGGGTACACTTTCAACCACCGACCAGTTTAAGCCCTTTGCTTCAATAATTGCTTTGCGCTTTAAGATCTCTTCTTTTGACCACACTTCACCATTTGGGATGTGGTGCAGCGCATTGACTATCCCTGTTGCGCCAGCCTGACGAATATCGTCTAGCGACACAGGATCATTCGGACCATACCAACGCCAAGTTTGTTCCATGACACTCACCTTTTTTAAGACGCACTTATCCCGCTCAAAGATTTCAAGCTAAGTGCAAACGACTTCTTATTATGTAGCGGTGACTATGCCGCTACTCTGACTAACCCCGACCTAAGTCGGATAATGTGGTTAACTCTTTTCAGCGCCCCGAAGAACGACTGGGTTTGAGCTGAAAAGGTAACCATCAAAATTTGGGTCATCGATGTCAGACAACTCCAACAGGCGCTGTTTGACGTTTTCAAGGTGTTGCCACATGGCATTTTTAGCAGCGATAGGATCTTTTCGCTGTAATGCGGCGAGGATTTTGGCATGATCGTCGATCCACTCTTCGCGATAATCTTGACCGACAATGTGCGAGTGAAGCTTTTTCCACATAGGGCTGCACTCACGACGCTCCCAAGACTGCTTCAACATATCCACTAGCACTGAGTTTTGCGTTGCCTCAGCTATGCATAGGTGGAAAGTCTCATCGCCATTACAATCAGCAGTCCCGCTTGCGAGTTCTTCTCGCTCAAGATCAAGAGCTGAACGCATTTTGACAATGTCACTTGGTGTCACTTGCATAGCCGCAAATTCAGCAATATTACTTTCTAGCAATTGCCTAGCTTGCAGCATCTCAAATGGACCTGCGTCATCACTAATCACGTTCTCACGAGAGTTAGGTTGAGATGGAATATTGATAACGTAAACACCGGAGCCCTTTTTCACTTCGACTAAGTTCTCTAGCTCAAGCATGATGATCGCTTCACGCACTACTGTGCGGCTAACGTCTAAACGTTCTGCAATATCGCGCTCTGGCGGGAGCCTATCTCCGACACTATATTGGCCTTCGATTAACTCTTGTCTTAGTACTAAACCGATCTCTTGATACGGTCTTTTCGCTTCAAAAGGCATCATGATGATATTATCACTGTATTCCATCTAACTTCTCACGCCATCATAGCGACCAATAAAAATTGGTCAACCTCTATATACCAGAATGTGGTAACACCTTGTTTTAGTTCGATAACTACTTATATTTTTGTGAATTACTGAACAGCTTTGATTTTCTCTACCAAAGCACCTAGCTCTGGGTTAGATTTCTCAATTTCTGCATATCTTGGTTGTACAGCTTTCACAAACAACTCTTTGTTTGGTTTAACAAAAGTTACGCCCATCTTTTCAGCTTTAGCACGCTCTTTAGCCTCAGATTCAGCCCAAAGCTTTTTCATGTACTCTGAAGAATCTGCCGCGGCTTTCATCAAGGCTTTTTGATGCTCAGGCGTCAACTTGTCATAGGTTTTCGAGGAGATAACCAATACATCTGGCACCATTGTGTGCTCGTCTAAGCTGAAGTACTTCGCCACTTCACTGTGACGGCTTAAGCTAAACGATGGGATGTTGTTTTCTGCTGCGTCAACCACACCTTGTTGTAATGCCGTATAAAGTTCACCGTATGCCAGTGGGGTCGGGTTACCACCGAGTGCTTTTACCATTGCAATGGCCGATGGGCTTGGCTGAACACGAACTTTCAGACCTTTAAGATCGTCAGGCGTTTTGATTGGTTTGCTGGTGTAGAAACTACGAGCACCTGCATCATAGTAAGTCACACCAATAAAACCGCTTTGTTTAGAAGAACCAAGGATCTCGCGACCGACTTCACCGTCCGTCACCTTGTAGTAATGGTCTTTGTCACGGAACAAATACGGCAAGTTGAACGCTGAATATGCAGGAGAGAAAGCTTCAAGTTCTGCGGCATTACTTTTCACCATATCAAGAGCGCCATTCTGCATTAGCTCCATTGATTCACGTTGTGTGCCTAGCTGTGCATCAGGGTAAATACGGATGCGAACTTCACCATCCGTCAGTTCTTTTACTTCTTTTGCCATGTAGTCCATCGCTTTATGTACTGCATGGTCACGTGGATGGTTATGGCTTAGCTTTAGGTTAGTGGCAGCGAAAGCTGAAGCAGTCGCTCCTAATGTCAGTGCTGCTCCAATTACGGTAGTTAGCAAAGTTGTGCGCTTATTCATTCTTCTCTCCATTGATTGGTTGTCCAATATCTAGGGTGTTTATTTTTTTAGGGATACTTCTTGTTTCGAAGCCAATATTGGTGGCTAAAAAACCAATCGTCAAAACAAAAAAGCAAATTGATTGACCAAAATCACAATAAACACCCACAAATTGGTCAACCAATACGTTTGTGAACCTGCTCACGTGACAACCAAATTGTCTAACTTATAATCCAAACAGTAATTTCGGCGCATTCTTTGGCGAAGTCATAAAAAGACACCACATTGGTATACCAATTGTTACGGAATGTACGGTATGTTGTTGAAAGGAATTAAAGATGAATAAATTGGTCAGTTACATAAACAAGGGGTTAGCCGCGTTTACCGTCTCCCTCTCTACCTTTCTGGTGTTCTGCGTCATTTGGCAGGTCGTGTCCCGCTATGTGATAGGCAAACCCAGTACCGTGACCGATGAACTCGCCCGCTACCTATTTATGTGGGTCGCACTGATAGGGGCGGCTTACACCACAGGGTTAAAAAGACACCTCGCTATCGACCTACTCACCATGAAGCTAACGGGCAAACGTAAACTGATTAATGAGATTGTTATTCAAATTGCGATTGGCGTGTTTGCTTATATCGTATTGGTTCATGGTGGCATTCAGCTCGCTGCCAAAACACTAGCCACAGGTCAACAGACTCCCGCCCTAGGTTTAGAGATGGGTTACATCTATTTCTGCTTGCCTATCAGCGGCGTACTAATGATTTTCTATTCAGCAGTTTTCGCCACTGAGCGCGTTAAACAGCTTATTTCAGGCAACACACTAGTCGCCGAATCTCAGATTGATTAATAGAAGGATTCCACAATGGAATGGCAAGTAATTCTTACTCTATTCGGCACCTTTGCCGTATTGCTCGCAATAGGTGTTCCTGTCTCGTTTGCGATTGGTTTATCGTCTTTGGCGACCATTCTCATGAGTCTACCACTTGAACCTGCAATCGCAGTGGTTGCTCAGCGTATGGCTGCTGGGCTTGACAACTTTGCACTGCTCGCAATCCCGTTCTTTATTCTTGCAGGCAACATCATGAACCAAGGGGGCATTGCCCTGCGCCTAATTAACTTCGCAAAAGTGCTCGGTGGTCGCCTGCCAGGTTCTCTTGCTCACGTTAATGTGATGGCGAATATGATGTTTGGTTCGATTTCAGGTTCTGCTGTTGCCTCTGCTGCTGCAGTTGGCGGCACCATGTCACCTTTGCAAAAGAAAGATGGTTATGATGAGAACTTTTCGGCAGCGGTTAACATTACATCGTGCCCGTCAGGTCTGTTGATCCCGCCAAGTAATACTTTGATTGTTTTCTCATTGGTGTCTGGTGGTACATCTATCGCTGCACTCTTCTTAGCGGGTTACATTCCCGGTATTTTGATGGGTTTAAGTATCATGCTGGTTGCAGGCTACATCGCGAAAAAACGTGGCTACCCAATCGCAGAGCGCCCTTCTATGTCCGTTGTATGGAATACCTTCCTGAAAGCGGCACCATCATTAGCGCTGATTGTCATCATTATGGGCGGAATCATTGGTGGTATTTTCACAGCGACCGAAGCCTCTGCCATCGCGGTTGTCTACACCTTTACCCTTGCAGTACTTATCTATCGTGAAGTGAAATGGCGTGAACTGCCAAAGATTGTTCTTGAATCTGCGGTGACCACTTCGATCGTTTTACTGTTAGTTGGCGCTTCAATGGGAATGTCGTGGGCAATGGCTAACGCGGATATCCCCTACATGATTGCGGATGCGTTATTGGCTGTCTCTGATAACCCGCTGATGATTTTGCTGATTATCAATATCATTCTGCTGATTGTCGGTATCTTTATGGACATGACACCAGCAGTATTGATCTTTACACCAATCTTCCTGCCTATCGCGCTCGACATGGGTATCGACCCAGTCCATTTCGGCATCATGATGACGTTCAACCTAGCGATTGGTATCTGTACTCCACCTGTCGGCAGTGCTCTGTTTATTGGTTGTTCAGTCGCTGACGTTGCTATCGATAAGATCATTAAACCTCTGCTGCCTTTCTATGCAGCCCTTGTCGCCGCACTGATGGCCGTCACCTTTATTCCTGAACTGAGCCTTTTCTTACCGAACCTAGTGCTTGGCTACTAACTAATACAATAAACCATCCCATAGTTCACTCTGTGGGATGAGGGATATAACAATGAAAACTATTGCAAACACCATACTAAACGACACGGTCCTGCTGCCGGACTATGATCGTCACAATCTGAAAAGCCGCATTGTTCACCTTGGCTTTGGCGCTTTTCACCGCGCACATCAAGCGTTATTTACCAATGAAATGTTGAGTAAAACGGGTTCAGATTGGGGAATCTGCGAGGTAAATCTGTTTGGTGGCGAAGCGTTAATCGAATCGCTTA
The DNA here is from genome assembly GCF_059295395.1 of Vibrio sp. SCP2. NCBI lineage: Bacteria > Pseudomonadati > Pseudomonadota > Gammaproteobacteria > Vibrionales > Vibrionaceae > Vibrio > Vibrio sp. SCP2. The sequence goes on from NZ_JCAFVV010000001.1 coordinate 690,373, forward strand.
GGCAGCAAGATCATCTGTATACGGTCGCCGAGAAAGGGGCAGAATCAACCACCGTTCGTGTGATCAGTTCAGTCACTGAATCTCTCCATCCAAACCTTGATGGCATTGATACTGTCCTGAGTAAAATGGCAGAGCCACAGGTGTCGATTGTGTCGATCACAATCACAGAGAAAGGTTACTGCGCCGATCCTGCAACAGGCAAGCTAGACAAGAATAACCCATTGGTTGTCGCCGACTTGGCCAATCCCACCGAGCCTAAATCTGCACTTGGGTATATTGTTCAAGCCCTTAAAATGCGCCGAGAGCGTGGTTTAAAACCTTTTACCGTCATGTCTTGCGATAATGTTCAAGAGAATGGCCACGTAGCGAAAGCAGCGATATTGGAATTTGCCCAATTACTCGACCCTGAATTTGCTCATTGGATTGAGGAGAATGTGACTTTCCCTTGCACTATGGTTGACCGCATTGTTCCAGCCGCGACAGAAGAAACCTTAGCGGAAATCGCCGAATTGCTTGGTTGCGAAGACCCTTGCGCTATCGCCTGCGAACCTTTTCGCCAATGGGTGATAGAAGATAACTTTGTCGCTGGCAGACCAGAGTGGGACGTTGCAGGTGCGGAGTTCGTTGCTGATGTTGTCCCATATGAAGAGATGAAACTGCGAATGCTCAACGGCAGCCATTCATTCCTCGCCTATCTCGGTTATCTTGGTGGCTATGCGCATATCTCAGATACCATGACTGACCACGGTTACCGAAAAGCTGCGTTTGATATGATGATAAAGGCGCAGGCTCGCTCTTTAAACATGCCCGAAGGGACGGATTTAAAAGGCTACGCTAAGCTGCTCATTGAACGTTTTACCAATCCAAGTCTTAAACACAAAACTTGGCAAATCGCGATGGATGGCAGCCAAAAAATCCCACAACGCTTAGGCGGCAGCCTTCAATTCCATCTAACACAAGGCTCGGATTTTTCTTGGCTTGCTACTGCCATTGCCGGATGGATGCGCTATGTCTCTGGGGTTGATGAGCAAGGACATAACATCGATGTTCGCGACCCAATGGCTGATACTCTGCGCCAAATCTGCGATGAGCATGGCTTCAATGTATCCGTTGTTCCCGCCTTACTTGGCGTAGAAGCGATCTTTCCCAAAGAGTTGGGTCAAAACCCTAAAGTTATAGACGCAGTGAGCACAGCTTATCAATCACTCATTGACCATGGCGCACGTAAAACCGTCGCTTCACTGTAAAGGATAGGATGATGAAACAATTTCTATGTGAAGACTTTCTGCTTGCAAATGAAACGGCACGTCGCTTATACCATGAGCATGCAGCCCACCAGCCAATTTATGACTACCACTGCCACCTAAATCCGTCAGAAGTCGCCAACAATCGCCAATTCGATAACCTCGGACAAATCTGGCTTGAAAGTGACCATTACAAATGGCGGGGTATGCGTTCAGCGGGGATCGACGAGCGATTCATTACCGGAGATGCCAGTGATTACGAAAAGTATCTAGCTTGGGCAAAGACGGTTCCACAGACCTTAGGTAATCCGCTCTATCACTGGACACACCTTGAACTGCGCCGCCCCTTTGGCATTACAAATACCTTATTTGCCCCTGAAAGTGCCGAGCACATTTGGCATCATTGTAATGAACTGCTGCAAACGCCTGAGTTCAGCGCGCGCGGTATCATGAAGCAGATGAATGTCGTTATGGCGGGTACGACTGATGACCCAATCGACTCGCTCGAACATCATAAAACTATCGCTGAAGATGACTCTTTTGACGTTAACGTCGCTCCAAGTTGGCGACCAGACAAAGCGTTTAAAATCGAACTCGATGGATTCGCTGATTATATGCAGCAACTGGGCATGGTTGCCGATATTGAGATTAACAAGTTCAATGATCTATTAGACGCTTTAGATAAAAGGCTTGCTCACTTTGATACTCACGGCTGCAAAGCGGCGGATCATGGTATTGAAGTGGTTCGCTATGCGCCCATTCCAACCGAATCTGACCTCGATGCCCTACTCTCACGTCGACTCAATGGTGAAGTGCTCTGTGAGTTGGAATGCGCTCAGTTCTCCACTGCCGTACAAGTGTGGTTAGGTAAGCGCTATGCTCAGCTTGGTTGGGTCATGCAACTTCATATTGGTGCGCAGCGCAACAACAGTACGCGTATGTTTAACCTACTTGGGGCCGATGCTGGTTTTGACTCGATTGGCGATCGACCGTTTGCTTTTGAGCTTGCCAATCTATTAGACGAAATGGACAAAACGAACCAACTTCCTCGTACCATTCTTTACTGCTTGAACCCCCGTGACAACGAGATGATGGCAACCATGATTGGTAACTTCCAAGGTGGTGGTATTGCAGGCAAAATTCAATTCGGTTCTGGGTGGTGGTTTAACGATCAGAAAGACGGTATGCGGCGCCAAATGGAACAACTTTCACAACTTGGCTTACTCAGTCAGTTTATCGGTATGCTAACTGATTCGCGCAGTTTCCTCTCCTATACTCGACACGAATATTTCCGTCGTATCTTGTGTAATATGGTCGGACACTGGGTAGAAAACGGCGAAGTACCGCACGACTTCACTCTACTTGGGCCTATGATTGAAAACATCTGCTTTGGCAATGCTAAGCGCTATTTTGAAGAGAGGAACTAACCCATGAAACACATCGCCATTGTTGGTGAATGTATGATTGAGCTAAACGGTAAACCCTTTGGCTCAATGCACCAAACCTTTGGTGGGGATACTCTCAATGCTGCGGTCTATTTAGCGCGCGGATGTGAGGCGAACTCCAAGCCACAAGAGATTAAAACCTCTTATGTCACCGCATTGGGGCAAGATCCCATCAGCTTAGGTATGCTCAATCGTTGGAAACAAGAAGGCATCTCGACAGATCTTGTTCTACACGATGACAGCCGCACGCCAGGGATCTACCTAATCCAACTCGATGAGCAAGGAGAAAGGACGTTCCTTTACTGGCGAGATCAATCAGCAGCCCGTTATGTTCTCCAACATCCCGACTTTTTACGGGTTAAGCAGGCGTTAAGAGAAGTGGATACGCTGTTTTTGAGCGGTATTAGCTTAGCTATTCTACCTAAGCAAGACCGTATTTCGCTGCTCAACTTAATTGTGGAGCTTAAATCATCAGGTGTTGAGATCGCCTTCGATAGCAATTTTCGCCCTGCTCTTTGGCCACAAGATGACAATCAAACCGTCAAAGAGATCTACCAAGCAATGTATCAGCTCACCGATGTCGCATTGGTGACTTTTGATGATGAACAGGCACTATGGGGAGATGCTACTCCTGAGCAAACCCTTGCTCGCTTAGGAGCTTTAGGCGTTGCAAAAACAGTAGTAAAAATGGGCGCAGATGGATGTTTGGTCCAAGATGAACACTTACAACAACATGCAGTTACAACTCAAGTCGTTGAGCAGGTTGTTGATACCACTTCAGCGGGAGACTCATTTAATGGTGGCTTCCTCTCTGCCTACCTTGCAGGAGCAGACCTAGTCACCGCATGCCAACGAGGAAACCAGTTGGCTGGCGTCGTAATTCAACATCGCGGTGCCATAATTTCAAAAGAATTTACACAACCGGCGCTTGGCGTCGTTTAAAGGAACACTCATGTCTAACATCAAACAACAGTTAAAAGCCCTTCAAGTTATCCCAGTCATCGCTATCGACAACGCGCAAGACATTATCCCTCTAGGTAAGGTACTAGCAGAAAATGGTTTACCTGCCGCTGAAATCACCTTTCGATCAGACGCAGCGGTAGAGGCAATTCGCCTTCTTCGCCAACACCAACCAGACATGCTTATCGGAGCAGGAACCGTGCTTAACAAGGAACAAGCAATTGCGGCAAAAGAGGCTGGTGCAACCTTTATAGTCTCACCGGGTTTTAACCCTAATACCGTAAGAGCATGCCAAGAGATCGGCATTGATATTGTTCCGGGCGTTAACAACCCAAGCACCGTAGAAGCAGCACTTGAAATGGGGCTGACTACACTTAAGTTCTTCCCGGCTGAAGCGTCTGGCGGCATAAACATGGTCAAGTCTCTGCTGGCTCCTTATACCGATGTCGAACTTATGCCAACTGGTGGTATCAACCCAGCGAATGTAAAAGACTATCTCGCTATTCCAAGAGTCGTAGCATGTGGCGGAACATGGATGGTAGATAAAAAGCTGATTGAGTCAGGGAACTGGGAAGAGCTTGCACGTTTAACCCGTGAGGCGGTCGCACTGGTCAATGAATAACGCGCTATTAATTTAACCACCACGCGCTCAGCCCTCCCTTTAAGGGAGGGCTGAGTGTATTGGTAGCCAACGCTTAATAGCCCCCAACCACCTTATAACGCTCAAACTCACCACATAGTTCAGGACAAAACAATGGAAAACTGGCTCGCACAAAGCATGGGCGGCTTCGCCTTTATTATTGGTGTTATGGCGTTTTGGCAAAAGGATGATACTCGTTTTCGCTATCAAATGATGACCTTCTGCTTGGTCATGGGCGTGCACTTTATACTCATGGGCGCCACCGTCGCTGCGATTGGTGTCATCATCAATGCTGCTCGTAGTTTTGCATCGATCAAAACTCAATCACGCAAAGTCATGTGGTTTTTCATTGGATTAATGTGGCTAATGACGTTGCCTAATATCACCCACCTGTTTGAATTTATGACAGTGGTTGGTTCGTCAGTGGCAACGTGGGCACTATTTAGCAAACAAGGGATTGCGCTACGCTGTCTCATTTTGTTCAACTCACTGTGCTGGGTTGTCCATAATATCTGGCTTGGCTCAATTGGCGGCTCTTTGATTGAAGCCACATTTATCGTAACCAACCTCATCACTATAATTCGACTTCTTCGCTCATCTCCCTCCAATAAATGCCCTAGCACAGAGACCATTTAGAGGTTGTTTAGCTCGCAGCAAGTTTAAAAGGCTATTTTTTGGTCAAACAGTTTTTATTGCATCGTTGAGTAGAAATTGCACCTATACCCCATTAGTGGCATATTGGCACGAATGATATTTGCCATCAAACTAGGGAAAGTTAAGTGCACAAGGTATTTGTTTTTGGGACGCTAAAGGAAGGTTTTCCTAATTTTAAAACTAATAAAGGGACTCGCTTTGGCAACACCTTCCAAACTAAGCAGCGATTCCCTCTTTACCTGATTGGTGAGCGCCACTCCCCTTGGTTAGTGTTGCAACAAGGAGAAGGCTACCCAGTAAAAGGGCAAGTTTTTAGCGTTACTGACCAAGCTTTGTCGGCAATGGACAAGCTTGAACGTATTGATGCGAAGGACGGTTATAGAAGAGTATCACTTGAAGTTGAGTGTGTAGAGACAGGTGAGGCTCTCACTGTTTTTGCTTATGGGAAACCGCCAGAAATGCTGGTAGACGCTGATATTCGTGCCCAGTTAACTGATGAATATTGTTTGTCACATGCGAATCTTTATCGTAGCCGGTATGCCACTTCCTAAAGGCTTGACATGGACATTTTGAAATTTGCAGAAAAAGCCATGTCTATGGACGACAACGCATGGGCAAAACACTCTAGCCCTTGGAGTGTCTATACTCGCTTTTCCACTCTGCCGCTGCTCACCTCTGCCCTAGCATCAAGAGCGTGGTTAGGCTGGTATGCTTTGATCCCAACACTCTTGGTATTAGCTTGGATTTGGCTAAACCCACGTGTGTTTCCTGCTCCCACTTCAACCAATAATTGGGCTTCAATGGGGACATTTGGCGAACGCATTTACCTTAATCGAAACAAAGAAGATCTTATTCCCAAGCATCACCTCATCATGTGCAAAATTTTGATGCTGCTACAGCTTCTCGGCTTACCCGTTTGGCTCTTTGGCGTTTATACACTTCATATCGAATCAATGATCTTCGGCACGCTGTGGCTAATGGCCACCAAAGCTTGGTTTGTCGATCGTATGGTTTGGATTTATCAAGATGTGAAGGACCTGAATCCCACCTATCAATCTTGGTCTAAATCTTTATCAAAAAAGAACCAACATTGAAATTAAAGCCAAAAGGAGCTCATTAACAAAACTCTGACCTAAAATCATTCCAGTTTAAACATGGGTTATAGAACTACTGCTATAGTTTCGCTCCATTTTTGATACGACCGCAAAAGCATAGAGAGATTCGAAGCGATATGATCAGTGAACAGAACAAACTATTTAGGCTTATTTGGCGCTTTAATGGGATAATTATTTTGGTCGCGGGCGTACTCGCAATTGGTGTTTTACTGTTGGTGACAAAAGAGCTTTATAAAGATGTGACACGTGAACGTGCTGTAGACAATATGGTCAACGTTGCCGACAATCTCGACAGCACGGAAACTTTCGCTCTAGGTAGTGTTGTTTCTATCAAGGGACAAAGCACGCTTATGGTTCCTCTATATTCCGATCAGTTTTTTGATCACTCTTATTACAGTAAGTCCACCTACGCCACGCGTAACTATTTGTTTATTGAGAGTCAACCTAGTACACAACGCTGGTTGTTTGAACACAACGATTACTTGATTGAACGGGCAGAGACTTTACGCCTGAATGAGAAAGAAGCGAATCAACCAAGCGTTGGTATCTTGTATCAAGTAATAAAATCCGACACCGATGAAGACGATCGATTATCATCGAACGATCTATCAACCATCGCAATCACTAAGCCCGATGGCACTCACTACTACGAAGTGATCAACGATGTCGAACGACTGATAGACCATCATTTAATCAGCGATGATGAGTTGCTTATCATCTACCAGAAAGCAGGTCTACTCTATTTAGCGCGGTTCCAGCTCAGTAGCGGAAAAATCACAGAAAACAGCCACATCCCTACACTTAGTAAAAAATAACAACCAAAATAAGGTCACCATTAGCAGGCTTCAAATATTCGGCTAAACTGAAACCATGACAAATTAATAGCAGTTTAAACAAACACTTAAGCAACTTGTTTAATATGGTATGCGGTAAGGATTAGTCGATGGAATCTGGTGCAGTTGAGTTTGCTTTTGAAGTATTCATATTAGCATCTAGCGTTTATGTTGCTGCTCAGATTGCTCTAGAGAAAGTACATTTTGCTTCACTGGCTGCAATCGTTGTTGTTGTCTCTCTTTTCTCTTTAATTCCGTCACTAGGGTGGGTGATTAGCTTAGTCATTTTTGTCACCCTTCTTTACTACGTGACCGAAACACCTCTTGAAGGGTGTATATGGATCGCATTTATCTCTAAATTAATCAGTTTCGTTTCCATTGAAGTGATGCGGTACTTGTTCATCTAAACTTTCTAGTGTCGCTAATCGTGAACCAAAAAAATGGGACTAACCAATAGTCCCATTTTTAGATCTTGTTTCGTTATCTTTACTCAGTTGGATTAATCGTCACTGGCTTGAAGGTCGCCGTAGCATTACCACCAGCTCCAGGGCGATCGACATATGGCGTGTTTTGCATCAAGGTGTAATAGACATCGACGTAATCGTCATCGTTGGTTAGCAATCCATCAGGAATCACGTCTATAATTTTTCCGGTGATCTGAGCGATAATGGCATAGCCTTGCACCTCCGGATCTGGAATCATTTTTAAGATCTCTTCAGCGGCTTTCACTAGAAGCTTGGCAAGCTCCTTGTAGTCAGTGCCGTCGTCCTGCTCCATCAGAACCATATCAACGGCTCCCCAGCGGTAACGAGGCCAGATTATGATTGTTTGCCCTGGGTAGTAGTCTTGGCCGTCGTAATCGAGGTAAGGCATTTCAACTAAATCTATCTGAGGCGCGTCTCTGCTTGGATCAACACCAGTGATGATAGCGTAGATCTCTGCCTTGCCAGAAATCCAAGGTTCTTGGTCATCATTGAGGCGAATTTTGGTAAGCTGAGTCGTACTCAGGGGTTGCACATCTGCTGCCATCGCAGAGCGTTTAAACCGCTGCGCTTTTGGCTTAACAACGGGTTCATCGGTTGTTAGCTTGGTTGGTTGGCCTAAACGCTGCATCTCTGCCTGCATCGCTTGTAGACCCGCTCTTAGCTCCTCGGCGCCATTACTATCAACAACCAGAACAGGTACGTCTGGCATTTCATATACGTCTAACTGATGCAGCTGACCGTATATGTCGTAAGCCTCTATGTACTGCCAGTTGGAGTCATCGCCCGCAGGTTCAAATGCGAAAAGTGGGCTTTCCCCCTGCTTCCACTGTTCAACCATCGAAGCATCAGCAATGCGGAGCTCGATTAAAGAGTCCGTAAAATCTTCGACTCCTTTGATCGTCCGGTAGTCTTGATCTGCTTGTTGTAACTGACGACTAAAGGCCGAGTATGGTTGGGCCGACTGAATCTGACTGACGGATGCCGACAAATTCTTCTCGGTGATTTGCGCTTTCAGGTTAGCTTCTAGCGATTGGTACCTTTCACTGAACTGAAGTGCGAGTTCTTGTTTCTGTTTGGAGATTTCTTCTGCTTTCGACACCGGAGTCATGTCTTGTGCAATAAGAGGTTTTGCGTTGGATTGGAATCCAACCACTGCCGTTGCAAGCATTAAGCTGATAGAAATATTCGGTCTCATAAATGATCCTCATTGTAATAATTATCAGTAGTAGAGTAATTAATCTACAACTACAACCTATCAGCTTGATGGATAAGAGGAAGCAAAATGATTAGATTTTGGCCGATTTTTCTGCTCAAGATCACTCTATCACATAAAATATCAATATTTAATTTTGTCTAAATTAGCAACAACGAATTTAACCTCCATCTATTGATACATTTGTAATATCATTAACTAAAAGAGCGCCGTTGGCGCTCTTTTATGTTTAGTTTTAGTAACTTGCAAATAGCTCTATTTCACTGCCTAAGTGAGAAGACTTGAGAGTGAAGTGCACATAACCCGTTTTTTCGACATTGAACTCAAGGTACTGGTGTTTTCCCTGTGAAACCGTGGAAAAGTCATACTGATTTTCAGATGCCCAAGCCTCTAGACCAACGTACATATCGATTTCTCCTTGCGCTTGCTGTTTAGGTGTCAACCAAACACGGACAGTACCCGGCTGTTCAACGTACAATCCGATATAGCGACGCTCATTCACAGTAAGTGATTTAGCCTTGCTATTTTCAATCAATAGTGGCGATAGGTCATCTTTCGGTTTATGAGTTTGATTTTGCTGTTTAGCAAACGTAACAACTTCGACATCTTGAAATGCCTCGCGCGCTGCCAAGCTAAAGTAGTATCGCCCAGGGGCAACCAAACCGTTCGATTGTGCAAGGAACCGAATTGTTTCTTCACTTCCACGCTGGAACTCTGAAACCTGGTAGTCATAATAGTGAGCGACTTTCTCGTAACTAGCGTAAAGATCAGCGTCTCCGTCGCCTGTTATCGAAATACTGAACTCCGAAATACCGTTAGGAACATCAACATAAAACAGCTGCTCCTGATAATCATCAGCCTTAAAACTCATTGTTTGATTTAAGCCGATACTCAATAGCTCTTGTGGTTGAGGTTCATCAATGGTGCCCGATTCACCATTGCCGCCCCCCTCTTCTGTATCCGGCTGTTTTGAAACAACTTTCAGCCAAGTAGCAAACTCAGCATTCAAGTTAACACCAAGCTGATCTACTTCGCGGGACCATGTCACATAATCGCCCGAACGAGCAAACTGAAGCAGACGGTCAACTTCGTTTGGATGTTGCTCTAACAGGAAACGAACCGCTAAGTAGCCCCATCGGTAAACTCGATTAAGGTCATGCTCATATGTTGTTGTTAGTATTTCTGCCAATGAATAGTTTGCATCACCAATGAGATCAACCGCAGCCTGATAGCCTTTTTTGTAATGCATGTACTCAGCAAAACCTTCGAGCCACCAAACAATGTTTCCTTCACTTAGTGTCTTACCAAAGCCACCATACAAGTTGAATCGACCATCAAGATAGTGAACGTATTCATGTTCTAAATTGAGGACTGAGAGTTCATCTGACGAATATCGATACGCGAGGAATCGCGCCACGTTGTTCTCATCCGAAGGGTCTCCTTCCAAATACTGACCACCGTTATCAGTACTATTACCAAACAGAAAGTTCGAATATGTGGTGTACGAATTATTGTCTTGCCAAACCACAACCTCTACCTTGTTGTTATGGTCGTCTTTGACTGGAATCTGACCAGTATTGGCAACTAGATGGAAATCAGCCTCAGTCGAATCCAGTATCTCGCATGCCTGCCGCGACTGCTGCTGAGTAAGGTTCTGAGAGCGAATGATTGCCGGACCATTACACTCATACCTATTCACTAACAAGCGGTGCTCTAGTTGCTGCTTTTTACCCTCAACATTGAGCTTTTCCGCCTTTTCGGGCGCGTAGAACATCAGCATTTCAGCGGATGCCAGCCAAAGTTTTTCACCTTGAGTTCCGATTTTATGCTGAGCCATAATGCTTTCTAAGAAAGGGATGACTTGCTGGTTAAGTGATTCGTTTCTGCCCGCTAGAAGGCGGCCAGTTTCGCGCACTGCGTTGTAAATAAGAAACTCAGAGTCCGTCCCTAGAGTCCACAAGTTGCTATCGACAAATTGTTTTAATCTTTGCAAGTACTGGGGATGTTGTACCAACTCCTCATAGAAAGCATCGCGAACAATGTGACCATTCATTGCTCGAAAGAGGTTATTTAAGCCATCAACATACTGAAGGTTATTACTGTTTTCACGATCAAACGACTCTAGTAAAGTCAGCATAGACTCCATCGTTACATGAAGCTGTTTAACACTATCAACCAACAAGGTCATGGACGACATTGCCCTAACTTGCTCGCGTCCTAGATCTGTTGCATGTTGAGAGCGAATAAAGCGATCTGAGATTTTCGCAATCGAGCGACTCAATTCATCAGAAAAGTAGCCGTACAGCTCCTGTGTCGCATAACGAGCAAAATACGCCGCTTTGATGAATTCGCTTAGATTAGCAATACGAACTGCCTGCGCATCTTCCCCCTTATACTGATTCACTTCAGCACTTAACGCGCGTGCTACTTGGCTTAGAGACGCTTCGCTATAAAGTGAAAAAGCCGCTTCAGCTGGCGCATTGAACCAAGATTGATAGCAAGATGATTGAGCAGATGCGATACTCTCTACCCATAAATGACCTTGAGATAATTCGTTAAATTCGCATTGTGTAGACGCTTGAGCGTAACTCCCCAAGCTCGCTACTAGACATGCTCCCGCTAATTTTCCGAGAGCCCATTGACGTTGTTTCATTTGCAACACCCTGTTTTTATTGATAAATGGCAGGCGCGTTATAACAACAATCAATATATTAACTAAAAACATATCAGAAGCCTTTTAGACTCCCATTCAAAAATTTCGCTCTCTGTTCAAATAGCAATCGTTTTCATTAAACACTTATTTAACAATTACTTAGAATTAAAAAAGTCGATACGGAACTGGCTAATCTGCTCATTGTAATAGGCTATCCAATCAGAATCAGTCATCGCGCTATAAGTGGAAGTTCGCTGTTGACTCAGTGAGGACTTCAATGCTGAAAGCTGGCTTTGATAGTCTTGCACTTCTTGCTGCTGATCCTTTACTTGCTGCTGCCGAGTGCTGATTTCATTTATCTGTTCACTGCTTAGGTAAGTCGCAGCTAGTTGATTGACGACCGCATCTCTTTGCTGCTGGCTGTAACTAGCAGGAATGAGAGAAACCGCCGTTTCAAAAGTGGCAACATCACCGTCCAATCCCACCGATGTCGCATTCTGTTGCCAACGCTGCGTAAGGGATTCGAACTCGGCGAGGTAATCATCTGACGAGATATCAGCGAGTGCTTGGGAGTCGAGAGCAAAATCATAGGCCGCAAATTGATCTGCGAATATTGTTTCAGCTTGCTGACCCCAAATCGCTTCTGCCTCACGTTTAAACTCAGTAATTTTGTCGGCTAACGTTGCTAGTTGGTTTAACTCTAGAGTCCCTAAGCTGTCATACCATTGCTGCTTCAATTGAGGATAATTTGCCAGCAAGAAGTAACCTGAATCAGTCATTAAAGATTTCAGCGAGACCAGTTGCAATTCACAGTTGTTCAACTCTAGGCAATGTTGCCAGAATGCTTCGAGCTCCTGACTTAGCGCTGCCCCTTCCAAAGCTGATAAGCGCGCTACCCATTCATTTGCATTCGGCTGATTAGGTTGAGCAGATCGCGCCTGAGTTTGAGCTTTGTCTCCTTGAGCAAGATTATCAATAGGGGGAGGTGTTCTCGCCGCCTCAACCGCGGACTCTACAGGGTTAACGTTATGATTCATTGTTGAAGAGGACGGGACTTCAATGACGAACCAACCAATAATGCTCGCCGAAGCGACGAGCATAATCAATGACAACAAACGCAGCATTATTTCACTACCGCAGTCACTGGGAAGTGATCCGACAGATTATAGTGTTTCCATAATCTTTCGTCGGTTGAGCGAGGGACATCCACACGGTTATCGTTATAGGACTTCACCTGATATTCATTACTGACCATCACATAGTCTAGATACTCGACATTTTCCCCCCCAGACATAGCTTCACCAGCAAAGTCGTTGATTCGAGGATCAAACGTCGACGCCGTATAGCCCGAGTAGGTTGGCTCGATAGCGCTTAAGTTGGCAATCATCTGTTGGTAATCACCCGGGAACTTCAGCTTATTGACGTTGAAGTCACCGCTGTACACCACAGTGTCTGTTTTGGGAATGTTGAGTGACGTCGCTAACTGGCGAATCTGTTTGAACTGACGCTGACGGTAATCCCTCGCCGTATCGGTATCAAACGACGCAGTATGAGTGGCGAATACGTGGTAAGCCTTGCTACCTTTGATCACCTCAGCATAGTTGACACCTTTATCCGCAAAGCAATCAGTACCCGTACAATCTGGGAAAACATATTGCGCCTGGTTAACAATAGGATAGCGACTCACGATCATCACACCACCATCGTAGATGTTGATCCCTTCCTTATCGAGCATCTTGGTTTGATAAGGGTATTCTTTCGCCAGTTCACGTAGAAAAGCATCACGTCCACTTGCGAATACTTCTTGCAGTGCCAACACGTCATGACCCTTCACATATTCAGGGATCAGATCATAACGATCACCAATATGAGAAGCGATAACAGGTAGCGCCCAAATATTGTAGGTCATCATTTTGAGGGTGTTCTCATCATTCTCTACTTGCTCTTCGACCTTTTGTGGGGTGATGGTGTAGTAAAGGTCATCATAACGAGCGGTTTTAGCCGATTTAAAAGCAAGCTCAGCACTGCGCTCCCCAAATGATTGGCTGTTGTAACGGTGAACATTTCGATCATCTTTCAAACTTAACGAAACATCTGACGCAGATACACCATACTCAATGGAAGAGTTGTACCAATGCCCTTTCATCACCTGATTTAACGTTACACTTTCACCCACCGGGTTTGAAACAACGGTACTAAAGCGGTAGGTTTTACCGGATTTAACCCCTTCCCAACGGTTGAAGCTCATCACCTGTTTGGTTTCCCAAGGTCCAAGGGTTTCAACATGCTGCTTCCACTCTTCACCATGTTTGAGAATGTCTGTGCCGTCATGGCTGACTTGAATTGTCAGCGCTTGGCCGGAGTTGTTGGTGAGATACACATCTGTGTCAGCAAAAGCTGAGCTTGCTATCAGAGCGACTAAGGCGATGGAACACTGCTTAAAATTCATTACGTTATCCTTGTTGTGTTTTGGAGGCTTGAATCTAGAGCATATGCTTTACATAAATGTTATGAATGTATGACATGGCTATTTCGCAGTAATCGCGATACAAATTCGTGAATCAGACATTGTTTACGTGCAACAAGAAGCAAATCTATAAATAAGTATCTGGCAAAAGATCAAACTTTCATAAACTGTGGTTCATAACTTCTACTGAAAAAGCTCAGCGAATGCTGAGCTTTTTCTTTGGTTAGATGATTACGGGCGACAGCTTGAGGTATCGAAATCAACGACTATTGCTGCATTTTCAAAATTGCCGGAAACTTTCAAATATCCCCAGTAGTTGGCTTGCCCAGCGATAGTGATACACTCACTGTTGCCTTCATTGTCTGACCATCCATGAAGGTTCGATCCTGCTTCATTCGGCCATCCAAAATTGCTGTATTCCAATTTAAGATCACCTGTCCCATTGGCAGAAGTTATTGCCATCGACTGATGCTCATTGACCCCTTCGATACTGAGCCAGATGGTTGACTGGCTCGCAAGACATGCAGGCTCTCCTACCACCAATCGTCCGCCTGAGATTTTGCTTTGTACTGCACAATCAGTAGGTAGCGAAGAATCACCTCCTTGCTGTGAAATCACAATCGAAGCGGTCGTCGTGCCGGTATTTCCATCGTTATCCGTGACCGTTAAGCGGACCGTGTAGTTACCCTCGCTGTTGAACTGGTGCGACGGATTGGCCTCGGAACTTGTCGAGCTATCACCGAAGTCCCAGAGGTATTTTGTGATTTGGCCGTCGTTGTCTGAACTACCTGCACTGCTGAATGAAATGGATTCACCGACTTTACCCTCATTGCTTACATTGATTACCGCGGTCGGTGACTCTGCACCGCCACTGACCAGTTGTTGTTGCCACTGTTCGAACTCAGACTGGTACTGAACTGCCCATTGATTGATGATGACTTTATACTTTGACCAGTTTCCGCTTCGTGTTTCAACTAACATGCGGTTGACGTCATCCATGTGGCGTTCAAACATGAATCTCACGGCTAAATAACCCCAACGATAGATGCGATCGACATCGAAGCCATCGTAAGTGGTTTCGAATATTTCGCTTAATGTGTAAGTAGAACCATCTTTAATTGTCTCTATCGCTTTAGGATTGTTGTCTTCATTTGCGACATACTCAGCGACACCTTCACTCCACCACACAACTTTTTCAGTTGGATGACTAAAGTCACCATACATATCAAATCGCCCATCTAAGTAGTGGACATACTCATGTTCAAGGTTCCAAACGAAATGGTCAGGGTTAGCGTAAGACGCTTCATAAGCAATGAAGTTAGGAATATTGCCCGGCTTAGAAGGGTCACCTTCTAGATACATGCCACCATTGTTAGTGTTGATATCAAAAATAGGGCCTGCGTATTTGCCGTAATCGTCACTGCTATCGAAGATATTCACCTGAAGCTGAGTATTGTGATCGTCTGCGACAGGCTGATTGCCAGTTTCCAGTCGGGTGTGGAAGTAACCTTCCTCAAAACCCATTTTTTCACACGCAGCCTGATGCTGAGTTTGAGTCATATTCTGCGACAGAATACGAATAGTCGGGCTACAAGTGTAGCTTTGTGCTAGAACAAGAGATTTCAGTTGTTGTTCAAAATTACAGATGCCAAATTGAGAACAATCGGAATGATAAGAGGCAGTATCAGCGGTCGCGAGCCAAACCGTATCCCCATAACCATACATCTCGTATTGGCTGAACACCTCGGTGACCTTAGCTTTTACTTTCGCTTCAATCGCAGTGCCACTGTACTTTAGTAATCTGGCCATTTCACGACCCGCGTTAGCGGTCATAAACTCATCCGCTCGCGTAATAGAATCTCGATTGAGTGCCATCTTAGCGAGTGCGTCGACCAAAGCGGTCTGCGAACCTATCGCCTGAACGTATTGGTCATTCCATTGCCCTCCGAACAGCACGGTGAAAACGCCATTGACGGCATCACGCATATACCAATGCTGAGCGTAATCTGAGTTCCAGCGATTTAGCCACTGCGTAATAACATCAAGGTAGGCATGCTCAAGACTTGCACTATCCATAGTGATGATCACTTCACGCAACACTTTACCGTGAGCATCGCTGCTTTCATAGAAGTTAGCGTTGGCGACAAAAGCATCGACCGCTTCTTTTACCGCAGGTGTCACCCAAGATAAAAAGCTCACTTTGTCGTTATAAAATTCAGCGTAATAGCCTGCGCGTAGGAAGAGGAATAGTGCCTCTAACTCATCACTTCCACCACCCTGATATGCTTTTGCAATATTCACTGTATGCTTGGCGACATTGAACATATTGCTAGATTCAAATGCTGTTTCTTGAACACGGCTTTCAGCTGAAAAAAGCTTGTTCACGCAACTCGCTCCCTGCGTCGTAATCGCGGAAATAAGCGCTGTACTATTTGAGGTAGCAAATGTCTCTACATCACAGGTTACCGCTGCTTCGTCTGCAGCAGCGGCAAACATCTTAAAAGTTGGCTCTGGTTTTTGAGTGAGTGTTTTCTTCGGCGCGTTATCTGGTTGATGATCTTCGACACCATGATGTTCATGGTCATGAAGAACACTTCGGTCTACATATTGCGGCACTGGCTCGCTCGCCGCGTACACGTTCAAAGAAAATAAAGCACCTGCCACTGCTATTGTTAGTTTTTTAAGTTCCATCTTAGCTCTTCTACCTATGTATATTTTATACAAACGGCATTGCCGTCACCGGATCTCACTTACTGCGAAATCACTGATTAATCTAGACGGGAAAATCTTAACTATGAAACAAATTACTCATAATCAATTTTTGAGTCTCATTTTATAAGACGCACAGAATCACTATTTAAGCTTGGATACTTATTCATTCATTAATTTAGTAGCGGTTACTTTCTAAGCTTTAAAAGTGTAAGACGTTACGTGTATAGGAAAAGCATGAAACTGGCTAAAGTGTGGGATAAGGTTGAGATTTAACCTAATGAATATCAATGAAAAAGCGCCATACTGGCGCTCCTATCAAACTTGTTTTTTCGCTGCAATTGGGGCTAAAAGGATTTCGCCCAACTATGTAGAGCATCTTTCATCTCGGCTCGGTCATGTTTCATTTGATGCATTTCTCCGTCACTAATTGGAGAATCTCGCAACTCAAGCGTTCGAATCTCTTTATCTAATGAGTTGTAGTTTCTCATCATCTGCGCAAAGTCTTCATTGGTTTCGACAAGCGCAAGAATCGCATCTGTATATTCAGGAAATTCTTTTAGTAGAGAATGATCTTCACCGAGCATATGTACTCCTCCATGGTAGAAATTAACTGTTCAATTTTTAATCATAGCAATGAATTCTGCCGTGAAATGCGCTCTCGCACTTACTGGCAATAAACTTCCTTCATTCATACATTTCTTTACTACAAAATTTAGCCTACAGAAATACGGATACACTACTATTGTTCCCATTAACCTAGCTTAGTTCTTCCACTAAAAATGGCTAAAAGTGCATTTGGCATTTCGGCGGGAATATAAACTGGCTCTAGATATATCATCATAGAGTAAGACACCTATCTGAAAAACGATTTTATCTAAGTCTAACCCAGCCACATTAACATTAATAATGAGCCATCCATATCTAATACAAGCTATTCAACTTTTTTGTGGCACATTTGTGCCGATGGTGGAGAGTCCATTACATCACTACAACCTAACTTATACTTTCTTAGATGTTCTGCAAAGCTGACATAAGATAGTACGAATTATTCGATGTTTTTCCTAAGAACATCGAATATTCATAATAAATTACAAGATATAAACGTTCCTCACTTTAAAGAGACATTTATAAATCACACTCTGATAGACCTTTAATTAAGTAAGATAAACCAATAAGTTCATATCTGGCAGTATTACTGTACGCATCCTGTACATAGGGGAAGTATTTCATGTTTTCATAATACTTCAAAACAGATGAACAATTGGCCGAAGATAATTGTCCCCAAAGGTACTCTATAGAGTTGTAGTTTGCCGACTTAATGGTACCGTCAATTAATAACGGAGAGCGATAGTCATTATCGGTCAAGATGTTAGTCATTGTACTGGTTGTTTTATCTATATATGTTTTCGAGAATACAAGCCCGCTTTCGTATAAGCTAATCATAGCATTGATATCAAGAGATGCATGGTCGACATCGGTAATATCCTTTCTATTAGGCGCAGCGTGAGTGCTTGTGTTTTTTGAGACATTCTCAGAATTCCACCCTACGGAATAAAGGCCCCACCAATATGGCCAAGTATAGCGGTCTGAACCTTCAACATGCCTTTTAAAAAGCTGGCCTATAGCAACTGCACGATCTTTAAAATAATGATTATCTGTAAGTTCTGAGTAATTTAGTAAAGGTCGTACGTAAGCATTCATCATGTTAAATGGCAAATTAATCCCATCGTATTTGAAAGGTGAATCATATGGAAATGAATAGTATAACTCACCAGGTTGTAATATATTATACTGATCATTATTATAAAAGGTTACATTTTTTTCGTGATACTTAAAATTATCATAAAACAGAGTAATTATATCATTATATAAGGTGGGAAAGGCTAACGAGAGGTCATTGTTGCTCTTAAGTTTTTTCGCAATCAATATAAGCGCATCAAATATCAATGCATCGTGTACCAAATAAGGAATATTTTGATCATTGTTCAAACTGTATAATTTAACACTCCAAGTTGGATGAACTTTCCCATCATAGCTCTTTTTGTAGGAATTAATGTCATTATTGGCAATTATATTTGTTGCTCTAATTGCAATTTGGTACCATAAATCAATATCATTATATAATTCGGCCAAAATTATTTCTGCTCTTAAACTAGCTGATTCCGATATTGATAGGAGTCCAAGAGTGTTGTCATAATTTGAAAGCCCAACGAATGGTGGGTAGTATCTTTCCTTAATAATCTTATAATACTCACTAATTGTTTTTATTCTATTATTGGAAATACCAACTTTAATTACCTCACCTTGGCTATTTAGTATAGAGTTATCAATACTATTTGTTAGTTGATAATTATCATACGATAGCTCTCCAACTTTCCAATTTTCACCATGCTTTTTATACTCAAAGTATAATTTATCTTTCCCTGAGTCTGTTGATATCTTACCTATATATGTGTCTTCTATATAAAAATTGTGTACAAGAACTGAATCTTTATAAAACTGAAGCTCACTTCTTTGTTGGTCATAGTTTTTTTTGAGAATAACGATAGTTTCATTAGATATAACTTGATAATCGGTAATTATATCAGGATATATTGATTTCAAAATGTGAGGAGAAATTGATTTTGTAGAAAAGTCATAAGATGATAATCCAATCAACCGACTCCCCTCCACTAATTCATCTTCTAACCAGTAGAGTTTATTATTTGTTAAAAATGGTTTCCTTACAATACCTTCAGACTTCTTCACTACTTTTGGTTTAGAAGAAGGTATTTCAAGCACATTAACTGTATTGTTTGTAAGATCAATCCATGATAGAGTGTCATTTTCATTGTTAATTGCCAAACCCCATTTAATGGTTCTGGATTCCATTATTAAATCAACAATACTAGAATTAGAATCTAGCTTTACAAGGTTGTTTTCCGTTGGAGACTTCCATGCAAAGCCGTATTCTATGTTATTCATCCTAATTTTGTTTGAAATTGATTCTTTTATATTAATTATAATTTTAATATCATTTATTTTGTAGCTACTTATCCCACTTTCCTTTGCCCAACCACTAATTTTTCCATTTTGATAAAAAAAACCATTTCCAATTTCAGTTTTATTACTTAACCCAGGAATTGTCATTTCAACGATTTTATATTTTCCTATTTCAGCATCAATGGTAATAGTGCTATCAGTGCTATCAGTGCTATCAGTGCTATCACCTCCACCACAAGAAGTTATGAGTGTGATAAATAATAGTAAGACAAATCTTTCAATCAATTCCATATGCATCATTCTAAATGTTAAAATATACATTACATTATAATATATTACATCAATAATTCCAAACTGAATTTCATAATATTTATTCGTCATTCAAAATATTGCTAATAATTTCCAGAAAGAGTTAGTACTTTTTCAATTTCCGTCTAGAAAATACTAATCGTTTATCTAAACCGAAACTAAATTGAACAACTAACTGTTCCGAAGTTATTTCGTCATTCACATTTTAATAAATGAACAAGGCGAAGATCCGGAAGATCAAAAATCCAGATTGGAGCGCGAAATGAAGATACATGACCTATCTGAACGTAAGCCATAGTACCGCCCATAATGGCGATCAGATATATTACCGCCTACATCAAGAATTGATATCTACGTTTTCGCATTCAACTGATACAGAAATAAAAAGACCACAGCAATCAACTATGGCATGTCTGCACCTGAACATCACTCCACTGCTTTCGAGCAAGGCATACATAACAACTTGCACTACAACCACCAGATCTAAAGGCAAAGAACCGACCGAGTATTCCTTCCCACCTAACTCCTCCTCATTAGACAGAATCAAGCAAACGGAAGTAACAAGAAAATGAAACTGAATTCATGGTAATAAATCATTAATTATGCAATTTATATGTGCTCTGTCACACAAAAATTTGTCATATTAATCAATGAGAGTAATATTTATTTTTAGCCTAGGGCACCTCATACCAATTATACATTATTTCCATAAAAGTCAATACATCTAAAATAATTTAGCACCTAGAAAATGAGCCCAACAAACCCATAATATAAATAAGAATATTACGAAAACCTAAACATTTCCTACTTTTCTACATCATAACTGTCCAAGGTTAACACGCTATGATTTAGCAGGATAGTAATGTTCAAAGTTGGGAATATGTTGCTCCCAAATAGGCGGAGTCCCAATATACTGTTGAACAGCCGTAATAAACTCTTCTACCAACGCCGTTTGCTTACGGTGAGGGTATAAAGCGTAAAGAGCCAGTCCGTTGTTACATAAGGTATAGTCAGTAAGGAGCGGCTTGAGCCCTAACTCATCAATAGAGCAGTTTAGATTGGAAGAAGAAAGCGTCACATAACCAAGCCCATCTTGAACCGAAGCAATCAAGGTCGGGACATCATTGACTTTGAGCTTGCCTCTCATCTTATAGTTAATGATATTACTGGAGCTGGGTTGCTCGCTAAGCCTCATCGTATCCACGGTCAAAGAGCGGTTGCTGTACACCACAGAAGGAAGCTTCACTAGCTCTTCAGGGGTTAACGGCTCACCATACTTTTCGATAAAACTGTGTGAAGCAAGAATCACCGCTCTAATATCAGCAATCTTTTTCGCAATTAAGCCCGAATCATCTAAGCGCCCTAAACGAAACGCCACGTCAAAGTGGTCAGAAATTATATCCGAGCGTTTATCATCCAGTAGCAGTTCAATCTCAACATCTGGATATGCCTGCATAAACTGACTGATCACAGGACGAAGGTAGTTTTGACCCACATGGTACGGGGCAGTCACTCTAATTCGCCCTTTAGGCTGAGCATGATAAGAGTCGGCGATTGATTGAACGTGAGTCAAAGTCCCCACAAGGTTATGAGCTTGTTCGAGAATCTCTTCTCCTGCTGGCGTTAGTGAAAATGAGCGCGTCGAACGGTTAAGAAGCTGAACGCCTAAATCAGACTCTAGTTTTTTTATCTGCTTTGAGAGAGAGGAGTTGTCCATATCATGCAGAGCGGCTGCCTTAGTAAATGAGCCTTGCTGGACGACATCGATAAACAGAGAGAGTTGATTCACTAACGCCATATTACAACCTTACTTTTGAGCTCGCTGCCATTGCACCAACCACTTATCAAGGTGGTTCGCAAACTGCCGGCGATCAGCCTGATTTAATGCGCTGGTCCTCCTGTTTGGATACCGCTTCTTTACCGCAGCTGTCACCCAAAGATAAAAAGCTCACGTTGTTACTATAAAACTCAGCGTATTAGCCTGCGCTCTGGAAGAGGAATAACGCCTCTAACTCATCACTTCCACCTCCCTGATATGCTTTAGCAATATTCCCTATATGCTTTGCTACATTGAACATGTTAATGCTGTTTCTTGAACGTAGCTTTCTGTTGAAATAAGTTTGTTCACGCAACTCGCTCCCGGCGTCGTAGTCGCGGAGATAAGCGCTGTACTATTTGAAGTAGCAAATGTCTCTACATCGCAGGTTACTGCTGCTTCATCTGCAGCAGAAATCACCTTAAAAGTAGGCTCTGGTATTTTTATTTAGTCAGTATTTTCTTCGGTGCCTTGTCTGGTTGATGATCTTCGACACCATGATGTTCATGGTCATGAAGAACACTTCGGTCTACATATTGCGGCACTGGCTCGCTTGCCGCATACGCGCTCAAAGAAAAAAAAGCATCTGCCACTGCAATTGTTAGCTTTTAAGGTTCCACATAAGTTCTTCTATCTGTGGGTATTTTATACAAACAGTATAACTGTTACCGGATCTCACTTACTGCGAAATCACTGAGTAATCTAGACAGGAATATCTTAACTAATAATCAATTTTTGAATCTCACTTTATAAGACGCACAGAATCACTACTTAGACTTGGATACTTATTAATTAATTTAGTAGCAGTTACTTTCTAAGCTTTAAAAATGGTAGAAGCCACGTGCGTAGGAAACGCATTATGCCTACTTAAAATTAGAGATAATGTTGAGATTTAACCTGATGAATATCAGTAAATATCCGCCTTCTAAGAAGGCGGATTTAGCTTTCTGCCCCCCTAAAAGGGGGCATATCCGCGCTGTTAGTTCATCTTCAACTCCAACTGAGCCTCATACTCTTGGTCTCTTTTATCTTGATGTCTAACGTAACGCCGAATTATGTCCTCGTTCACACCTACCGTATCAACAAAATGCCCATTAATGTTGAGATCGAAACTTTTGATGGAACGATGGCAGCCAAATGAACGTGATCAGGTTGAACATTTAACTCCAATACCTCACAATCCTTCATATTGCATAGTATGTAGATAGACTTATAAAGCTCTTTAGCGACATTACCCTTGTGAATTTTGAACCTGAATTTTTGGAGCCCAAACAATATGGTATTTGCATCGCCAGTAAACGTGTGATGAACTTCTGTAATCGCCCATGTTAATTGTTTCCTCTTACTTGTGGTGAATAAGATTCTTACTTCTAACATGGGCGTATTTTCGGGCAAAAGCCCTTAGGAACAATCACCACCGCCAAAGGCGGTGATTTAGGGATGACAATAAAAAAGCGCCAGAAAGGCGCTCGTATAAAATTGAGATTTTTTGCTAAGTGTTGGACTAAAAGGATTTAGCCCAACTATGGAGAGCATCTTTCATCTCGGCTCGGTCATGTTTCATTTGATGCATTTCTCCGTCACTAATTGGAGAATCTCGCAACTCAAGGGTTCGAATCTCTTTATCTAATGAGTTGTAGTTTCTCATCATCTGCGCAAAGTCCTCATTGGTTTCGACAAGCGCAAGAATCGCATCTTTATATTCAGGAAATTCTTTTAGTAGAGAATGATCTTCACCGAGCATATGTACTCCTCCATGGTAGAAATTAACTGTTCAATTTTTAACCATAGCAATGAATTCTGCCGTGAAATGTGCGCTCTCGCACTTACTGGCAATAAACTTCCCGTTCAAGTGTACTTTGATTATGGAAGCTTTAACCCATAATCTTCGGAAGAATCGATTAATGTAGTCTTGAGCCGTTTGTCCCATAATGGCTACATCGACATCAGACAGGTTCAGTAAAATGCAAAAGGTTATTCTCGTAACAGGCGCAACGGATGGCATCGGTTTTGAAACTGCAAAAATGCTCACTCACCAAGGGCATCACGTACTTATTCATGGCCGTAATCCAAGCAAACTGCAACACGTAGAAAAGACACTAAGTCAACTTGGCAAGGTCTCTAGTTATGTGGCGGATCTGTCTGACTTAAGTGATGTAGACAAGCTCTCGCAGCAGCTTGTTAACGACTTTGAAGCCATCGATGTTGTGATTAACAACGCGGGCATATTTTCTACCCAACAGCCGCGTACTGAAGAGGGTTTAGATGTCCGCTATGTGGTCAATACACTTGCGCCTTATAAACTCACTAACGCGCTTTTGCCTTTGCTACCAAGTGATGGGCGAGTAGTAAACTTATCTTCAGCCGCTCAAGGAAGTGTCAGCATTGAGGCTCTTATTGGCAATAAAGCGCTTGCCGATGGTGACGCCTACGCACAGAGTAAGCTCGCGCTCACTATGTGGTCTCGTCACTTAGGTTTAGCTCATAAAGATACTGGCCCTGTGATTGTTTCCGTCAATCCGAAATCACTACTTGGGAGCAAGATGGTAAAAGACGCGTTTGGCATTGCTGGCGGCGACCTCAACTTAGGTGCCGATATACTGGTCAGAGCGAGCCTTTCAGCCGAGTTTACCAATGCGCATGGACTCTATTTCGATAACGATCTCGAACGTTTCTCTGAACCGCATCCGGATGCGCTTGATGATGTGAAAGTTCAGCAAGTCGTAGAAGCAATTGAGCGCTTAGCTTGATCGAGTGTGCTCACTAAAAACGAAAATCGGTGTTTGGCTTAACCCAACACCGATTGCTTTCTGTTTAAGCGAGTGCCTAATAAGCAAATGTCTCGCGGTAGGCAAATAAGCCTTGGCTCCCCCCGGTATGCAAGAACAAAACATTGCTTCCTGCTTTTATCTCTCCCTTAGCACAAAGATCCAAAAGACCCGCCATTGCTTTTCCAGTATAAACAGGATCGATAAGCAATCCTTCAAGCTGAGCGCAGCGCTCAACCGCTGCGATCATAGCCTTAGTAGGAATGCCATAGCCGTCGCCAAAATAGCTGCCATCGGCAAACACTTTTCCGTTCGCTAGATTAGGATCTAAATCTAAGCTTGTTAGCGTTTCGCGCAGAAGCTGCGACACCAGTTCCTGCTGATCCTCAGTAGAACGGCTAACCGTTATTCCAAGTACTGGAATATCAACCTCAGCCGCAATCAACCCTGCCAGTAAACCCGCTTGTGTCCCTGCACTCCCCGTTGCCAAAACGATTTGGTCGATGTTCACTTCTTGTTCAGCAATCTGCTGTACCAGCTCGTTGGCACATCGAACATAACCATAGCTGCCAATGACATTAGAGCCACCCATTGGAATCAAGTAAGGTTTACGCCCGCTAGCGGTAAGCTCACTCATTAGTTGAGTTACAAAGTCATCGCATTGTTGACCTTGAGGCACAGAGTGAATCTGCGCACCTAGCAAGTGATCTAGCAACATGTTGCCGTTATTGTAGTAGTCAGTCTTTGGTGTACCCGCGACATCCTCCAACACTAACTCACAATCCAAACCAAACTTAGCGGCCGCTGCCGCAGTTTGTCTGGCGTGATTCGATTGGAAACCACCGACGGTTAATAAGGTATCCGCCCCTTGTGCTAGCGCATCGGCAATGAGGTACTCAAGTTTACGGGCCTTGTTTCCACCACCAGCCAATCCAGTGCAATCATCACGTTTGATATACAAATTGCACCCCAATTCTGCGGAAAGCCTTGGGGCAAACTCCAAAGGTGTCATACCGTGTAAGATTAGACTGCGCTTGAGATCTTCAAATTTGATCATCCGTTTACTGCCTCCTTGGTAAGGGTTGGCGCTTTAAAACAGCGCCACCGAGTCGCAACTAGACCGTTGTCGCTGCTTGATTACGCTTGAAAAACTTGTTCGGTACTTTAGTCAATAAGATACCAAAAAGAAGCGGTAACATCAGAACAACTGATTGATCTGAGATCATTTCGTCGTTCACATAGGAAGAAATAAACAATGCGACAATCGGGAAGATCAAAAAGCAGATTGAAGCATGAAATGGTGACGACACCTGACCCAGTTTAAAGTAAGCCACGATACCTCCAACACTGGCGATCAAGCCAAGATAGATAACCGCCCAGATCGAGTCCCATGTGAACGCGTCAATCTCTACATTTTCACCCACGGCTGAAACGGCAAACAAAAAGACCGCGGCAATCAAGCATGGAATAGCATTGTAAGTCAGCACTTGAACATCACGGCACTGCTTTTGAGCAAACACATACATGAACGCGTGGATCGCAACAGCCATACCCAACGATAAGGTGCCAATGAGATAATCTTCGCCTCCAAGCTCCATTTCATTAGATAGGATGATGCATAGGCTGATCACCGCTAACACTAAACCGAACATTTGGTGCTTTTCCAAACGTAGACCTAAAAATAGCGAAGAGGTTAACATCACCGCAATCGGCATATTGGCAAAGATAATCGAAGCAAGACCCGACGAAATGTACTGCTCGCCATAAATCATCAGGGTGAACGGGATTGCAAAATACATAATCGACACAATCAGCATCCAACGACGCTTCCCCTTAGGGAAAAGCAGTGGTTGGTTAAACGCTTTGGTTAAGACAATAAGCAGTGGAGCTGCGAGCAAAAAGCGTAGAGCAGTGGCAAACATGGGTGGAATGGAATACAGCGCGACTTCCATCGCAAACCAAGTTGTCCCCCAAATTAAACAAACCGATAGGAACAGAAAAAAGGTAAATGACTTTGAATTCATGGTGATAACTCATCAACTACGCAAATGAAAACTGTGCGCTGAAGCACGAAAAATTTGGCATGTAGTCTAATGAATCACTAAGAGAAAATGTTTTCCTTTCACATCAAACCTTACCTATTAAAGGTAAAAGTTTTCTAATAAATCGAGGTATCTTAGAAAATTTTTATATCTGGCAAATAATACAAACGATAACCTTAGTCAAAATAAGGTTATCAGTAGAATTAATGCATTTACGGTCGCTATACAAGATAGTACTTCAAGAGTGAGTCGCTATGATTTAGCAGGATAGTAATGTTCAAAGTTGGGAATATGCTGCTCCCAAATAGGCGGAGTCCCAATATACTGTTGAACAGCCGTAATAAACTCTCTTACCAGTGCCGTCTGCTTACGGTGAGGGTATAAAGCGTAAAGAGCCAGTCCTTTGTTACACAAGGTATAGTCAGTAAGAAGCGGCTTCAGCCCAAGCTCATCAATAGAGCAGTTTAGATTGGAAGAAGAAAGCGTCACATAACCGAGCCCATCTTGAACCGAAGCAATCAAGGTCGGGACATCATTGACTTTGAGCTTGCCTCTCATCTTGTAGTTAATGATATTACTGGAGTTGGGTTGCTCGCTAAGCCTCATCGTATCGACAGTCAAAGATCGGTTGCTGTACACCACAGAAGGAAGCTTCACTAGCTCTTCAGGGGTTAACGGCTCTCCATACTTTTCGATAAAACTGTGTGAAGCAAGGATCACCGCCCTAATATCGGCAATCTTTTTCGCAATTAAGCTCGAATCATCTAGGCGTCCTAAACGAAACGCCACGTCAAAGTGGTCAGAAATTATATCCGAGCGTTTGTCATCCAGTAGCAGTTCAATCTCAACATCTGGATACGCTTGCATAAACTGACTGATCACTGGACGAAGGTAGTTTTGACCCACATGGTACGGGGCAGTCACTCTAATTCGCCCTTTAGGCTGAGCATGATAAGAGTCAGCGATTGATTGAACGTGAGTCAAAGTCCCCACAAGGTTATGAGCTTGTTCGAGAATCTCTTCTCCTGCTGGCGTTAGTGAAAATGAGCGCGTCGAACGGTTAAGAAGCTGAACGCCCAAATCAGACTCTAGTTTTTTTATCTGTTTTGAGAGAGAGGAGTTGTCCATATCATGCAGAGCGGCTGCCTTAGTAAAAGAGCCTTGCTGGACGACATCGATAAACAGAGAGAGTTGATTCACTAACGCCATATTACAACCTTACTTTTGAGCTCGCTGCCATTGCACCAACCACTTATCAAGATGGTTCGCAAACTGCTGGCGATCTGCCTGACTTAATGGCGCAGGCCCACCTGTTTGGATACCGCTGCTACGCATGGTCTCCATAAAATCACGAATGTTCAAACGTGATTTTATGTTCTCTTTGGTAAACAGCTCACCGCGCGAGCTCAATGCATGGCCGCCTTTGGTGATGATTTCGTCCGCAAGCGGAATATCACTGGTGATCACCAAGTCACCCGTTTGGCAGCGTTTAACTATCTCATTATCAGCCACATCAAATCCGGCTTGAACTTGCAGCATAGTTACCTTTGGTGAGGCTGGAGTGCGAATAAACTGGTTAGCCACCAAGGTCACTTCAACCCCTGTACGCTCAGAAGCGCGAAACAAGATGTCTCGAACAACGACAGGACAAGCGTCCGCATCTACCCAAATTTTCATTCTTCATTATTCCTAAAAACGGTCTATTGACGCTATTAGACCGTAATTACTAGGGACTTAATAGCGTTATTTAAACTTAACCGCCGTTCCGCTAACACTCACCATCATCATGCTACCGCCGCTACCTATCACTTCGTAGTCGATATCAATACCGACAATACCATCTGCACCCAACTCACGAGCTCTGGACTCCATCTCTTGGAAGGCGATTTCACGCGCACGTCCCATCTCTCGCTCATAGGCACCTGAGCGACCGCCAACAACATCACGAATCGCACCAAACATGTCTTTGAAGATATTGGCTCCTAATATTGCCTCGCCTACAACAACACCCAAATAGTCTTGGACCGGGCGACCTTCAACAACTGAAGTGGTAGTTTTAATCATAGAGTTCTCCTTATATTTATCATAACTAACTCATAAACAACCAAACACCAACACCCATCATTAGCGTGCCAGCAATACGATTAAGAAGTCGAACGTTTTGCGAATGCCCAAGTAGGCGTTTCAGCCCTTTCCCACCCGTTGCGTACAAAGTCATACAGATAAACTCGAACACCAAAATTATCGAGACCAAGACAATCAGCTGAGGGGCTAAGTCGGCACTCTGGTCGATAAACGGAGGAAGCAAAGAGATCATAAACGCCCAGCCTTTAGGGTTAGCGATCGCAGTGACAAAGCCTTGCACCACCAAATCCCAATCACTTGAAGGTTGCGGAGCTTGCTCATCTAGGTTAATAGCAAGCTTACCTTTTGAGCGCCACATCTGAATGCCTAGATAAAACAGGTAACTGCCCCCAATGAGCTTCAGTGCTACAAATAACCACGGATAATTGAGCATCACAGCAGCAATACCGAGGACAGCAGCGACAGCCACTAGACCGACACCCACTAACTCCCCTGCCATCATCCATAACGCTCGGCGATAGCCAATACTCATGCCTAAGGTTAGTGCTAACGTCATACACATCCCAGGAGTAATTGAAACGAAGAAAAAAGTCGGAATAAACATTCCCAGCAAAGCGGTATTCATAGTTGAGATTTTTATCGTTATTTGTTGCGTTATGCGTCTAACATAAAGCAATGAACTCTTAAAACCAATACACGCAATTGGTTGGATTAGTGGTTACAACGCTAAATGATATTATAATCAGTCTATTAACTGTTTCTCACTCATAAGGGGCTAGGCTTGTTCACTCTCATTTGGCGCATGCTTACACTATTGTGTTTCACTTGGTTGGTTGGCTGTGCGTCGGTGGATCCAAGCACGCTGCCTGAAAAAGCCACCTCCACTCATTTGGGTTATCAACAGAGTAGCCCACTCGCCAAATATTTTGAGTTTGATAAGCACCCCAATCCTTCCCTGACTGGATTTTTACCCTTAGATCAAGGCGAAGACGCTCTTCTAGCCCGCCTAGCCTTGATTGAATCTGCACAAAGTTCGCTTGATTTACAGTACTACATCTATCGTAATGACGAGACAAGCCAACTCCTGACTTGGCGACTTTACGAGGCAGCGGAGCGTGGGGTTAGGGTTCGCTTGCTGCTCGATGATATGCAGGATAGAGGTGATGATAAACTGGCTGCACTCAATGCCCACCCAAATATTGAGATTCGCCTGTTTAACCCTCACCACTATCGAAGTGCCCGAATAATAGCGATGGCAAGTGACTTCCAAAGACTAAATCGGCGCATGCACAATAAGTCTTTCACCGCTGACAGCGTTGCTTCTATCGTAGGTGGACGCAACATTGGCAATGAGTACTTTTCATTTGAGTCTAATGTCGAGTTTGGTGACTTTGACGTACTTTTATATGGTAAAGCCGTAGAACAAACCGCCGAGCAGTTTGACCTCTATTGGAACAGCCTTTACGCCATTCCAATGGAGTGGATCGTTGAAAATGCACAGCACCCAAATGAGAGCGCTATTAAACAAGAAGTCGCGAAAAGAAAGCTCGGCGAAAAGTTCTCTGAAGGACAATACGACTTCACTGAGTTAGACCTCTACGAGCAGCTCGTCGCAGGTGATTTGGATATGTATTGGGGAGAAGGTGTAGTTTGGTATGACTTACCTGACAAAGTCGCCACACAGCAGAGCCAACTGGTTGATAATTTAAGTGAACTGCTAGCAGATATTGATTCCTCAATTGTACTGATTTCTCCCTATTTCGTTCCTACCGAATCTGGAACAACCGCTTTGGTAGAAGCGGCTCAACGAGGAATAGACGTTACCGTTGTGACTAACAGTCTCGCCTCAAACGATGTGTTTGCCGTTCATGGCTGGTATGCGAAATACCGTGAAGCGCTCGTCAAAGGTGGGGTAGAACTATGGGAAACCAAAGCCAGTGCAGATCTAGCAAGTAAATGGAGTGTAACAGGCAGCAGTCGTTCAAGTTTGCACGCCAAAATGATATTCATCGATGGTAGCACTCTATTTGTCGGCTCTATGAACTGGGATCCTCGCTCTGCATACCTCAACACAGAAATGGCAGTGGTCATAGAACAAAAGCGCTTTGTAGAAGAATCTCTCGAAGAGCTACCAAAAAGCTTAGAGAAAAATGCCTATCAAATAGTCATTCAAGACGGTGACATTGCGTGGAAAGATCTCTCTTCTGGAGAATTGTTAACCTCTGAACCAGACGCCAGTATTTGGCGAAAAATGGGCGCTTGGGCTTCAGGGTTGCTGCCAATTGAAGAACAACTCTAGCCCTATGATTTCATGTTAAAAACTGCATAAGCCTCGACTATATATGCAGTTTTTAACACCTCATACCAGTATATGCATTTAGATTCTCAAGTAATGAGAAACCTACATATATTAATGATCAGTCTTTTCCTTGTTACAAAATGGAATTTATAGATAATTCCGTTAATCATACTGGTTAAAAACCTGTTAAATAACATAAAATTCTAGTGATGAATGTCACATCTATAAATCTAGTCAGTTATTTTGCTTTTTGATTTTTCGATCTGCCTGCTAACCTCCTGCTCGCCTTGAAGTGAACTCAAGGTGCATAACTATAAGGAGTGTTCACTATGAATACCAAGAAACCGATGTCGCTAACCAGCCGCGTAATTCTAGGTATGGTTGCGGGTATCTTGACAGGATTTGCGATTCGCAGTCTCTTTGCTGACAACGGATTTGTCGATGCATATATTGTAAATGGATTATTTGAAGTCGGCGGCCAGATCTTTGTCGCTAGCTTGAAAATGCTTGTTGTCCCACTAGTCTTCGTTTCACTAGTTTGCGGTACAAGCTCTCTAAAAGACCTTTCTACACTGGGTCGTATGGGTGGTAAAACACTCGCGTTCTATGTTGCAACCACAGCGGTTGCCATCACTCTTGCCCTAACCATGGGTAACCTTTTCCAGCCGGGCGCGGGGGCAGACTTAACTGCTGCAAGCTCGTTTAAATCGGCGGAAGCACCCTCTCTTGGTCAGGTGATCATTGATATGTTCCCGACCAACCCAATTAGCGCAATGGCAGAAGGTAAAACCCTTCAAGTTATCGTCTTTGCTGTGCTTTTTGGTATTGCAATCAGCGCTGCGGGTAAACCGGGTGAACGTATTGCCTCTTTCTTCTCAGATCTCAATGAAGTGATCATGAAGCTTGTTGCTATCCTAATGAACCTTGCGCCATACGGTGTGTTCTTCTTGATGGCGAAGCTATTCACTGGCTTAGGTCTTGGCGCTATCGTCAATCTAGCTGAGTACTTCCTTGTACTAGCAGGAACGCTATTGCTGCACGGTCTGGTGACTTACAGTGTAATGCTAAAAGGCTTTACGGGTCTTAGCCCAATTACCTTCTTGAAGAAGATGGAAGATGCGATCATGTTTGCTTTCTCTACGGCTTCTTCAAATGCGACGATTCCAGTCACAATGGAAACAGCGAAGAACCGTATGGGTGTAGAAAACCGTGTATCTTCATTCACTGTGCCATTAGGCGCAACAGTGAACATGGACGGTACGGCAATCATGCAAGGTGTCGCTACAGCGTTTATTGCTCAAGCATTCAACATTGATCTTACTATGGGTGATTACCTAATGGTGATCATGACGGCAACTCTAGCGTCAATTGGTACTGCGGGTGTTCCAGGTGTTGGTCTTGTCATGTTAGCCATGGTGCTAAACCAAGTTGGTCTACCACTAGAAGGTATCGCTCTTATTATGGGTGTCGACCGTCTACTTGATATGATTCGTACCGCGGTAAACATCACAGGTGATAGTGCAGTGACCATCATTGTTGCTAAATCTGAAGGTGCGCTAGATGAAAATCGCTTCAATGACCCAATGGCGGGTGTAAAAGAAGAAGAAGTTCATCTCAAACACTCTGAAGTGTAATTTCAAATTCAATAATACCAACCCGAGAAATTTTATTTCTCGGGTTTTCTCTTTCTAGTCAAACAGTTTCTTTCCAATCCCTCAATCGTGGTCAATTTCTTCCCTTTGACCATACGCAAAACAGACATTTTCAAACCATAATTGACATAATTATTAATTAAACTTTTAGGGGAGTGATGTTTCATGAAGTTCAAGCATTGGTTTATATCGATATTTGCTGTTACAACTAGTCTACTGTGGTCGCAATTAGCGATGACAGCCCCCCCATTTAGTTCGCCACCAGGATTAGAAATAGCAAGTCAAGTCCAAGAAACATACGGGCCTCAACTCCTTGAGACTGAAGGTGTCGTTGGCCATGGTTTATCTATTGGTGAAAATGGAGTGGTCCAAATCGTTGTCTTCACCGAATTTCCAATGATGAAAGGTATTCCTAGAAACTTAAACGGTGTCAAAATCACTCCAGAGTTTACTGGTCGATTTTACGCTCTTGGCAGGTCGCCTTGCAGCGGCCCTCCATCTCAACGACCTGAGGAATGCTTTAGCGAGACCAGCGAAGACCCAACCTTAAGGTACGACTCCCCAATTCCTATTGGTGTGTCAGCTGGGCATCGAGATATTACAGCAGGTACATTAGGAGCTCGAGTTGTCGCAAAGAATCCCGACAGCACTACTGAAGGGCATGTCTACGCTCTGAGCAACAATCATGTTTTCGCTGATTCTAATGCTGCTTCAATAGGAGACCCTATTATTCAACCCGGAGACTTTGACGGAGGGTCTTCACCTAATGACGATTTCGCAACTCTTTACGCATCTAAAGATATTGATTTTGGTACAGGTTCAATGAATAAAATGGATGCAGCAATAGCACTCGTCAATGGTAGAGAGCTCGGGTTTTCAACTCTTAGTGACGGCTATGGAGCGCCAACGGATACTGTGACTGAGGCGATGCTTGGGCTCAAAGTACAAAAATATGGACGCACTACAGGATTCACTCAAGGTGATATCGATGCCATTGAAGTAACGGTCACGGTTTGCTACGCAGGAACTCTGAGCTGTACCTTGTCAGCTACTTTTCAAGAGCAGATGAGAATAACACCTGGAACATTCAGTGATGGAGGCGACTCCGGTTCACTCATTGTTACTCAAAATGGCAACAATCCAGTTGGATTACTTTTTGCTGGTTCTTCTTCATACACCATCGCTTCACCTATCCAGCCTGTTCTTGATGAATTCGGCGTTAAAATAGATGTAGACACTACCGTAGAACCTCCTACAAATTTAACTTTGACGACTAACGGATATAAGGTTAAGGGTGTACATTTCATCGACCTAGCCTGGAATAGTGCGGAAGGTAACTTCGTGATAAGAAGAAATGGAGAAGACATAGAGACAGTAGAGAATAGTGACGCATATACTGATGCTCCTGGAACCAAAGGTGGCATGACTTATACATACCAAGTATGCGAGACAATTGCTAATGTTTGTTCAAACTCTTCGACCGTATACTTTTAAGCATTATGACTAAACGAGAAAGCGGCAACTGGTCGCTTTCTTTTGTCGTAACTCATCGGGTGCGTGAAACAGTCAGCAAGACCTCAAAACAAAAGCCCCAGAAAAATTGTCTGGGGCTTTTAGTTGGTATTAGCTATACGTACAAATAACCTTGGTGAAGGTTATAACCCAAGCTTTGCAAGGTAAGCTGCTGAGCGTAAGTTTCTACGCCTTCTTGGATTATTTCGCATTCTGACATCTCGCCGATTTCAGACAGCATCCCTAGCAACCTTTGCTTAGCTTCGTTTGAGTCAATGTCACGAATAAATTCTTTATCAATTTTGAGGTAATCAGGAGAGATCTTTTGAACAACCTCAACATTGTTATTACCAGTGCCAAAATCATCGAGTGCTATCTTAAAACCTCGCTGTTGAAGCTTAGTGATATTGGCACAAATCTCCTTGTCGTAAGGCAAGTTGGAGTTTTCCGTCAGTTCCAACACCACCTCACTTGGCCGTAACCGAGATAGATGTTTTTCTAAGATGATATAGTTATCACCTAGCAAGGAACTAGGACAAATATTGATCCCATAGACTCCAGCTGAGCCCTTTCGATTCGCGTTCGCGATGACCTTAGCGAGAAGTATGGTATGAAAGGTTATAAGCCGATTTTCCGCCAAATTCTCTATGTACTGCAACGCTGAACGTTGCGTTACACGTGTTAATATCTCATGGTAAATCGTGGTTTTCTTTTTGGTGTCAACCACAGGCTCTAACTCATAATCAAGCAAAACCCAATCTTGGCAAAAACGAATAAACCTTGCGATTTTGCGCCAATACAAGGCAAGAGAAACAACAAAGAAAAGAGACACAATTTCAACCACTAGATTGCTCGCATAGAAGGAAACTGTGGTGCCACTATCGAGCACTTTTGTTTTAATTCGAATATCACCGGGTTGGCCAATGACGATCTCTTCTTCATTCATATACTGGATAACTAAACCATCAACCAGTAAAGACCAAAGGTTGTTGCTATACATACTCTCAACAGCTCGAAGAGATACCCTGCCAATCATCGTGGTATAAGTCTCATCGTTATCTCTAACGCTATAAATAAACTGCGGCAAATTGAGCAGCGAGTTAACATAATCCTCACTAAGCAATTCAACCGAATCTCTATCTACAAAACATGAATCAAAGGGCGAAACTAAAAGAGCTGAATCAAGATAGAGAGAATGGTTAAAAGCGTTCAGAGTTTCATCATCATGGCATCCAAGTGATGTTAACTCTTGGGCGACATGACCGATATTGCCTCGAAACTGTTCAACGATCGAGGTCAGTTGATAGATATGCAATGAGTAAAATAAAGAGGTTATTACTCCAACATACAACAAAACTCGGGCCGATTTTCTTAATAACATCATTTTGTAGGTCATCAAAAATGAGCCTAACATCAAAAAAAGACTCGGCTTGAAATCGCTTAATTTGAGATCAGTATTTTGGGGGGTCGTTCTTGTCGAGCGTGTAAGATCAACATAATAGCCTTTTTGGCATACATTCGATATCAGTCTCTTTTCATTAATACTTTGGCCATAACCCGTGGTTAAGCGCTTGAATTTTGATTGCAATCTCCGAATCGTTGTCTGCCACGGCTCCCTTTCACTCTCCCTACATTTAATGCTCCTGTAAGCACTATCGAGGTCGTTTAGACTAATCGGGTTATCTATAGAACTATTATTGATAAGAAATTCGAGTACAAAACGTTCTCTTTCATCAAGGTCAGTCTCACGCTTTTTATTATCATTTTCAACGCTATATAGCTGACTACCACTCAGAACCAAATCTAAGGAATTATCATCACATAGATTAAATGAATAGAACATCTATCCCCCAAAGAACAATACCTTACTGCATATAAATTTAAGCCAACAGCGATATCGTTGTATTTGATTAACCAACTAAATCATTTGTTTAAGAACCGTTGTATTCATTCCTTTCTTACAACCATGGTATGTATAGCGACTCAGTAACACTTAGTATGTTTCACTAAGATATCCGTCCATAACTTTCGTTTTCACACCTATCGAAATTAGGCTCAGTCCTATCTGATAGAAAACGTTAAGATCCAACTCAAACCGCCAGAGCAGCCAACCATGCAACTACTCGCGTGCAATATATCAAAGTTGAAACAAAGAAAAAGTAAAACCTCATGATAGAAACCAAAAAGTGACACCAATCTCACATGATAAACAGGCCTACATTTACCACCCATATAGTTAGTCATCAAACCATCTTTCTATGCATAGATTTATCATGGCTCTACTCAGAATTGAGACACATAGGAGATAAGCCAAACCATTTTGCTAGGTGGGGTAGTCTATGATGTGTATGGATATAAAAATGCCCCAAGAATTGATTACTCAAATATTGGGGCAGATTCATTATCTTGTTTATGATGTTTTCTATTTCGCTAACATGGCGACCTTTTTCAGGAAGCTATCTCTAAGGTGCTCTTGGTCATAATCGAGATGATAGGTATTGTGAAAGCCAATTTTTAGCTCGACACCATTACCTCGCATATACACATTGTACCCATCGTAATCAGAGAAGGCTTCAACACCTTCATAGATCTTGCCATGCTCAGTTGGTGAGCCGTTCGCCATCACCGTTTCGTAAGCTTGTAGAACCTTGGTTGGATCAAGTTCGTTCTTCATAGATCACCTCCTTTCCCTATCCAAACCTACGTAGTTTGTTTGAATAGCGATCGACTTCTTTCTAAAAAGTATGAGCGGTGATTGAGGTTTTCGCCATCTATAGTCTTGAGCCAAATCAAAACTCTAAGCGTTATTGTTTTCGCGAACTAGCTCTGCCAATGTTTTTAATCGTTGATCGCTATTCTTAACGTATGGGTTATCTTGATCCCATGCATACCCCGCTAAGATAGCGCTGATCATTTGCTTAATTCTAGGATTGGGGTTCTGGTAGAAGATAACATCTTGCAGAATACCGCTATACCAGCCTTCGACATAAGTTCGGAAAGTATTTACACCAACCATCAGTGGCTTGGCATACTCTTCATTCCAATCAACCTCTTGCCCATTTAATTGTTTCACCACGCACTCGGCAGCATACTGGGCCGACTTCATCGCAATGGTCACACCGGAAGAAAATACCGGATCAAGAAACTCTCCTGCATTGCCTAGCAGAGCATAGTGCTTGGTCGCGAGTTGTTTTACGTTTGCTGAGTATCCGCCTAGCTCTCCCGCAGGGTTGGGGTATTCTGCATTGGCAAGCAATCGGGCTAAACCAGACTCTTCACTCGCCAGTTGCTTAATAGCGGCAATTTTATCTTCCGGGTAGCGGTCGAAGAACTCAGGTTCCCCCACCACACCAAATGAACACACGCCATTGGAAAAAGGAATCAACCAGTACCAGACATCGTGATTTTCTGGGTGCACTGAAATTAGAATCTTGTTGCGGTCGTACTCTAACGCTTGCGGGTCAATGTTATCAACGATATGAGTAAAAATAGCTTTGCGTGGCGGAAGGCAAGAAGGCTCTTCAAGGTTGAGCATTCTTGGTAAAACTCGCCCAAAGCCACTCGCATCCAACACATAGTCTGCTTCAATTTGGTAGCTCTCACCCTGCTCATCTTTAACTGTCAGCAAAGAGCGCTCACCAACAAACTCAAGTTCAGTTAACTCATGCTGATAACGAATTTCTACCCCTTGAATCTCAGCGCTATCGGCGAGGACTTTATCAAAGTTACCTCGCTGTACTTGGAATGTGGTCCCTGGCCCTGAAGTAAATTTATCGGTGAATTCAAACTGGGTGTATACGCCATCGCGCCTAAACGCTGCGCCATCTTTGTACTGAAAACCGTATTGATTAACCGCATCAAGCATGCCGGCTTGCTCTACCACTTCCATACACGCGGGAAGTAGGCTTTCTCCGATAGAAAAGCGTGGGAACTGCGCCTTTTCAATAACAATTACGTTTATGTCCTGCGCGTTTAACAACGCAGAAACAGTAGAACCTGAAGGCCCTGCACCAACAACAACGACTTGGGTAATTTCTTTTTTCATAATTTTTATTGTGATTTTAGCTTGAGCAACGTATGGCCAAGACCAATATTATCGGTTCTTTCTTCAACGACTAAACCTGCTGCTTCAATGATCTCTAAGAAATCGTCGCTACGATAAAAACGGCTATTGCCATTGGCTAGGCAGGTAAAGTAGAGAGAAGTGGCATTCAAACTGAAAGAAGCGGCGTCGTATTTTTGCGCATCCCAGAACAACTCAAGAATGTAGATTGAATCGCCTTGACGAAGCTGACCTTTGACTTTCTTTAGGATATTCAAAATTTCCATTGGCGAGAAGCAATCTAAGAACTGGCTCATCCACCAAACATCGGCGCTTTCTGGCAGCACTTGTTGCTTATCAAGCATATTGGCAGGGTGTGGGTGAACTCGACTTGCAAAGCCCTGCTCTTTGGCATTTTTCATTGCCATCTCAAGCTGCTGAGGTAAATCAACAATGGTGATCTCAACATCTTGGTTGTAGTTACAGCATTGCATTGCCCATTTACCCGTGTTGCCACCAATATCAACCAGGGTTTTCGGTTGGCTTTTGAATACTTCTTCAAGTAGAACCGGGAATGAACGATCAGAATAGAAGTGATCAAACTTAAACCAACTCTCTTTTGCTTGTTCTGGCAAAGTCGACAGACCTTGATAGATGGTCTCCCAATCTCCTAGCTCCTTCAAGCCAGCAGGTTTACCTTCGACAATCGCCTCAGTGAGGTGCATCATCGCCGCGTAACAAACATCAGCGGTAAAATCCATGTTGGCATTGGTCATGCCATCATGGAGGATAAAGAAGCCTAAGTTTGCTAGGCAATAGTTAGGTTTTTCCCACAACACGATATTGGCGCTGATCGCCATATCAAGCAGCACCTTAACGCCATACTCAGAAACCTGAGTTTGCTGAGCAATTTCAACTGCATTTAGACCTTTATCGCCTGCTTTATCTAGTGCAGACAAAATACCTAAATCACGTAAAGTACGCGCTGTTTGGAACACGATTGGCGCAAATGATAGCTTTTGAGCTTCTGTTTTTGCTTCTAGAGCATTAAACGGGTCTTTGTTTTCTTGTACCACGAAAAACCTAACTATAAGTTGATTAAATGATTATTGTGCAGACGCTGTTTGCGCTAGCTGCTTCTTAATATCTACGTTTAAGTTGTTAATCCAACGATTGTAGTTACGGTGAATTTTGCCATCACCTGCTTTCAAGTTTTCTGAGTTGAGATAAATAATTGAGTAAAACTTGTCATTATATGGAATTTTTACTTCCGCATAATGCGAGCGAACGTGTAATTTCGCATTCAGTTCATTTGCAGAAACTTCTTCTACAACCCAACCGCGGTTCATGGCAGCTTGCATAATCGCCATCTTAACTTGTTTACTTTGAAGATTATAAGCAACTGGAGTATCCTCAACGTTCATTACTGGCTGAACGCGACCACAACCGACAAGTAGCAATGCTAGCAATACTGAGCTGAGTAACTTTAGTGGTGACATATTAATAATTCCTTATTAGGTGTTTGGTCTTTAATAGTATTTCGCTGTAAAAACGACAATTCAATATCTTATGCTAAATTCAGATATCAACATCTCATTTAACATCGACGCGTGGCTCGCGCATTCTAACGGATTCTCAGTGTCTCAAAACTGGGAAAGTTGGGCAAATAGCTTACAGTGGCCTGAAGAGGAAAAATTAATTACTTCAGCGATTCCACCCATGATGCGCCGCAGAATGAGTAATCTGAGCAAGCTTGCCGTTCAAACGACCATTGAACTTCTCAATGAGCACGAGGTCGATTACCTAGTCTTCGCTAGTCGTCATGGAGAACTGCACCGCAGTGTCAAACTTGTCGACGATATCTTAAATGGTGAAGAAGCTTCTCCGATGGCTTTTTCTCAGTCGGTACATAATACTGCGGCTGGCCTAGCCACTATCGCGACCAAAAAGCCTATTCCTCTTACCTCAATTGCCGCTTCAGAGAACACCTTCCAAAGTGCAATTATCGAAGCTTGGTTGTATTTAAACGATCATCCAAACAGCAAAGTATTGGTTATCGATTTCGATGAGCCACTACCTGATGCCTACAAAAAGTATGAAGACCAGAACTATCGCGGTTACGGCTTAGGACTTGTTGTTTCAAATGGCAACGGCTTCTCGCTATCGCAACATCAAACTAACGAGACATCAGCCCAAACACTGCCACAAGGATTAGAATTCATTCGTCATTTCTTGTCTAATCAAAGCCAATGGGAAATTAATTCACCCCAGCAAACATGGACTTGGCAGAGAAATTAATGAAAACATTCGATCAACATTGGCGTGTTTTTGCAACGGGGTTCTGCTTCTCTGTTTTTGGCCTTGGCGGCTTAACTCTGAGTTTCGTCGTAATCCCCGCAATTCACCTATTGACCAAAGATCAAACGGTTCGAGAGTACCGTGTTCAAGGTGCCATTCAGCGTTCATTCAATCTGTTTTGTAAACTGATGAAGTTCACTGGTGCGATTGATTACAAAATTGTCGGTGCTGAGCTTCTGCAACAAGACAGAAACTGCTTAATCGTTGCTAACCACCCAAGCCTGATTGACTATGTTTTAATTGCATCACAATTGAAACGCTGCGACTGCTTAGTTAAATCTGCCATTTGGGCCAATCCGTTTATGAAGCATATTGTTAAAGCGGCAGGTTACATTCCAAATGAAACGCCTGATGACTTGCTGGCAATATGCGAAGAGCGTTTTGAACAAGGCA
Organism: Vibrio sp. SCP2; assembly: GCF_059295395.1. Lineage (NCBI taxonomy): Bacteria > Pseudomonadati > Pseudomonadota > Gammaproteobacteria > Vibrionales > Vibrionaceae > Vibrio > Vibrio sp. SCP2. The sequence continues at coordinate 731,052 of NZ_JCAFVV010000001.1, forward strand.
ACGTATTACTCGTTTTCCCAGAAGGCACCCGAACCACACCCGGAGTTGAGTCGAAACTCCAACGAGGTTCAGCACAAATCGCAGTGCGAACTGAACGAGATTTGCGCGTTATCCATATTAGCGTTTCTCCGAGCTTTCTCACAAAAGAGACAAAATGGTATCAAGTTCCCCCTACCAAGCCTTTTTTCCTTGTTGAAGTTAAGGATAAAGTTGAGGTTAAACCATTTATAGAGCAAACTACGTCCCCAACAATTGCCGCTCGCCGTTTGCAGCAGCATTTATCAGAGACGATCTTTCCAGAAAATTACTAGTGACAAGTAGGCCCAAGTGGAAAAACTACACAACGAAATAAAACAACTTATAATTGATGCACTAAATCTAGAAGATTTAACCATTGATGATATTGAGACAGACGCTCCACTGTTTGGTGATGGTCTTGGCCTAGACTCAATCGATGCGTTAGAGCTAGGTTTAGCGATTAAGAAGAAATATAACATTGTCATCGATGCGGATGATTCAAATACTCGTGAGCACTTTGCTTCAGTGAGTAACTTAGCGAAGTATATTTCTTCACAGATCAGTGAATAATCCGTAGGTACACCCATGACAGATGTAAATAAAGAACAGGTATTTGCTCAAGTAAAGGACGCACTTGAAGAGTTATTTGAGATTGATGCTGCGGATATCGTGCCTGAAGCGCACTTGTATCAAGATCTTGATTTAGACAGCATTGACGCTGTTGACCTAGTAGTTCACCTGCAGAACGTGACAGGCAAAAAAATCAAACCCGCTGAGTTCAGTACTGTGCGTACTGTCGAAGACGTGGTTAACGCAGTGACTGAGCTTCTTAAGGAAGCCTAATGCGCCAACTGCTGACAGTTCTGTCTGCACTTGTCCTGCTCGCTTATCCATTCGCCGTTTACTTCGGCATAGATAAATACGGCCTTTCCATGGTGGGGATTCTATTGATCGCCGCCTTGGGAGCACGCCTCCTGTCCGTACATCGTACCAAACTAAAAGAACTCAAATACGTCGCGCAAGTTACCGCTGTTACGGGTATCTCACTCGTTGGATTAGGTATCCTATTCAAACAACATGGCTGGTTGATGTTCTATCCCGTCGTTGTCAACTTATGTATGCTGGTTGTGTTTGCTTCTAGCTTGAAGCAGCCCCAGACCATCATAGAGCGCTTGGCACGCCTTCAAGAACCCGACCTACCTCAAAGCGGTGTTGATTACACGCGTAAAGTCACCATGGTTTGGTGTCTATTCTTTGTTCTCAATGGTTTGACTGCCCTATATAGCTGTTTCCAACCTATCGAAGTTTGGACACTATATAACGGGCTGATCAGCTACATTTTTGCTGGCAGCTTGTTTGCAATTGAGTGGGTTGTGCGTCAGTTTATTCGTAAGGATCACTCATCAAAATGAACCTAGTTAACCCCGAATTTACTTCGCTTGCTTCGCTTATGAACGCATCGCGCTTGAGTACAAAGCCAGTGGCGTTCGAGTCAAACGAAACTATTACATGGGGTCAGTTTCAACAAGATGTGGCTGAGTTTTCTCAGCAGCTATCGCAACATTCTGCAAAGCGCGTCGCTCTGTGCTTTGGTAACAGCTATCTATTTGCGGTCAGTTTCTTTGCCAGTTGTTATGCTAGTAAAGCAATCATCCTACCGGGTAATTACCAAACTCAAGCCATTGCGGAGCTTAATGAACATTTCGATCTCGTTATCCATGATGAGCAAGTCGTGGTAGCGAACGAACTGAAAGCATTAAAGATCAATCACAACACACGCGGGACGATCAAAGAAGTTTCCTTTGATGCGTTATCACTCGAACAGATCTCGATAACCTTGTTCACTTCCGGCTCTAGCGGTAAAGCGAAAGCGATCAACAAAACGCTTTTACAGCTTGCAACTGAAATTGAAATATTAGAGTCACTGTGGGGACAAACCTTGGTAGATACACGTATCGAAAGCACCGTATCTCACCAACACATCTATGGCTTACTGTTTCGCCTGTTATGGCCTTTGTGTGCAGGTAGGCCGTTTGCACAGTTCAATCTTGAGTTTCCAGAACAAATTGTCCACCACGCGGATGACAATACTGTCTTGGTTAGCAGCCCTGCCTTACTTAAGCGTTTGACAGAAGAGCATTCTAGCTCGCCACTACGCTGTGTGTTCTCCTCGGGCGGTCCCTTACCCCTAAGTGCAGCCAAACACAGCAATGAGTTGTTTACTCATCTTCCTATTGAAGTCTTCGGTAGTACAGAAACCGGAGGGATTGCATTTAGACAACAACAAGAGGCAACGACACCTTGGCAGTTGTTTCCGAGTGTAGAAGCAGAGCTAAATAGCGAAAATTGTCTAAGATTGCGCGCTCCGCACATTGCAGGCGATGAGTGGTATCAGACAGCGGATGAATGCCATTTCCATGATAAGGTGACCTTTGATCTAAAAGGGCGTACTGACCGAGTCGTGAAAATTGAAGAAAAACGTATTTCTTTGGTTGAAGTGGAAAAACGTTTGGAACAATTAGATTGCATTGAAGAAAGCGCGGTCATTCCAATGCAAGATGGGAACCGTTTAACACTTTGCGCAGTCATAGTATTAACCAACGCAGGCCAGCAAGAGGTGGAGCGACTTGGTAAAGGAAAGTTTTGGCTCTCTTTACGTAAAAGTCTGCGCGACTGGCTAGAGCCTATCGCGATTCCAAGAAAGTATCGCGTGCTAGATGAAATTCCGCTCAACAGTCAAGGTAAGCGACAAGTCGCTGAAATTGAAAAGCTATTCCAAGATTAAAAGAACATGGATAAAAGAAAACCAACGATAATAGATGTAAAGACCATAGACTCAGAAACGACTTTAACTTTTAAAGTGGATGCTGACATATTGGATTTTCGTGGTCACTTTACTGATTTCCCGTTGCTGCCGGGCGTCAGCCAAATCGATTGGGCGCTGTATTACGCCGTTGAACAGTTAAACACTCCACCGACCTTTAAAGGCATGGAAGTGATTAAATTCCAAGAGCCCATCTTGCCAGATATGACAGTAAACCTCGCGCTGAATTGGGATGAAACAAAGCAAAAGCTCGCCTTCAAGTACAGTTCACAACAAGATGAGAGGTTAGTTATCCACTCTTCAGGTAAAATGAAGCTAGGTCAGTAACGTGGAAAATTACCAACCTTGTTTCCTTATCCCTTGCTATAACCATGGCAGTACCATCGCTGCAGTGGTGTCATCGCTCGAACCTTTTTCATTACCTTTTATTGTGGTGGATGACGGCAGCAATAATGAAACTAAACAGGCACTTCAACAGTTAGCCGAGCAAGACAATATTACTCTGGTCACGCTGTCTGAGAATTTGGGCAAAGGTGGCGCCGTCATGGCCGGTATTCGCAAAGCGAAAGCGCTTGGCTACAGTCATGTGGTACAGATTGATGCCGATGGGCAGCACGACGTAGAAGCGCTGCCTAATCTGCTAGCGTCTTCACAGCAAAACCCCAATCATCTCATTTCTGGTCAGCCCGTCTACGATGATAGCGTGCCTAAATCGCGCTTATATGGTCGATACGCGACCCACGTTTGGGTCTGGATAGAAACACTGTCGTTTGCCATCAAAGACAGTATGTGTGGCTTTCGAGCCTATCCAGTTGCCAAAACCGTAGACGTGCTCGATAAGTACGACATTGGCACACGAATGGATTTCGATATCGAAATTCTCGTGCGTATGTATTGGGAAGGCGTCGAAATTGATTTTATTGAAACTCGCGTTATCTACCCTGAAGGCGGCATCTCCCACTTTGATGCTCTGTGGGATAACGTTAAAATCAGTTGGATGCACACGCGACTTTTCTTCGCCATGTTGCCAAGAATCCCTCGCCTACTGGCACGAAACCGTCGCAAAAACGCTGCCAATAAAGATGCACACTGGTCTAAACGACAAGAGCAAGGCACCATCTTTGGTATCAAATTGATGCTCGCGATCTACAGCTTGCTGGGGCGTAAGGTGTTTAACCTGATCCTCAAAGTTGTCATGCGCTACTATCACCTGACTGGCAAAGAGGCGAAACAAGCTTCTGAGATCTATCTCAATCAGCTACAAAATTACGCTCAGCAACACTCGCTCACTTTGCCTAATGGATTAGATAGCTATCAGCATTTACTCTCCTTTGGTCATACCATGCTGGATAAACTGGCCGCTTGGAAAGGTGACTTCAATGTCGATAACCTGACCATCCACGGTCAAGAACATTTCCAAGAGATGGTCGACAATAACCAAGGGGTACTTATCCTTGGTTCGCACTTGGGTAATATCGAGCTTTGCCGTGCGCTTGGCCGCCGACATTCACACGTCAAGATTAACGCTCTGGTCTTTACTGAACATGCTGAGCGTTTCAACACCGTAATGAAGGCCGTCAACCCAAGTTCTGAGTTAAATCTGATCCGGGTCAGCTCAATGGGGCCTGATACCGCGATTTTACTCCAGCAAAAAATCGAGCAAGGTGAGTGGGTGGTTATTGTTGGCGACCGCACTTCCACCAGCAAAGAAAGTCGCTCTGTGCGGGCAGAATTTTTAGGTAAACCAGCTCCCTTCCCGCAAGGCCCATTTATGCTGGCTTCAGTGCTCAAAGCGCCTGTTTACCTGTTATTTGGCTTAAGAGATGACTCAAGTGAGAAACCTCACTTTGACGTCTATTTCGAACCGTTTAGCGACAAGATCGTTCTTCCTCGTAAGGAGCGACAGCAAGCACTAGAGAAAGTGGTGCAGGATTATGCTAATCGCCTGCAACACTACACCCTGCAAGCACCCTTGCAGTGGTATAATTTTTTCAATTTTTGGACATTAAGTAATCAGAATGATGACAAAGCAAAACACTAACGCCATTAAGTTTGGCGCACAGGCGCTAACCATAGAAGATGTGGTTGCCATTGCCCAAGGTGCCAATGCTAGCCTCAATAATTCACCAGAATTCACTGCAAAGATCGATCGCGGTGTCGCGTTTTTAGAACGCCTGCTGAAAGAAGAAGGCGTCATCTACGGTGTCACAACCGGCTACGGCGATTCTTGTACTGTCGCAATTCCGCCCAACCTTGTTGACGAACTGCCACTGCATTTAACTCGCTTCCACGGCTGTGGTTTAGGTGAGGTGCTCTCTCATGAACAAGCAAGAGCAGTACTCGCAACGCGTCTTTGCTCATTAGCGCAAGGTGTGTCTGGCGTTACCCATGATCTGCTTAACCAAATCGTTACTCTGATCAATCAAGATATTGCGCCACGTATTCCTCAAGAAGGATCTGTTGGTGCCAGTGGCGACCTTACTCCACTTTCTTATTTGGCTGCAGCATTAATTGGCGAACGTGATGTCCTTTACAAAGGTGAAGTGCGCCCTACCGCTGAGGTGTTTGCCGAACTTGGCATTGATCCTATTCACCTAAAGCCCAAAGAAGGCCTAGCCTTAATGAACGGTACATCCGTCATGACCGCATTGGCTTGTCTTGCCTATAAACGCGCCGAGTACTTAGCGCAACTTTGCACCAAGATTACTGCCATGGTTTCTGTCGGTATGCATGGGAATGACTTCCACTTCGACGAAGCTCTGTTTGCGGTTAAGCCTCACCCGGGTCAACAGCAGGTCGCAGCTTGGTTACGTGATGATCTAAAAGCGGATCGTCCACCGCGTAACAGTGACCGACTACAAGACCGATACTCACTGCGCTGTGCGCCGCATGTTATCGGTGTAGTCCAAGACTCACTGCCTTGGCTACGTTCAATGATTGAGAACGAACTCAATAGTGCCAACGACAACCCAATAATCGATGGCGACAACGAACGAGTTCTGCATGGCGGACACTTCTATGGCGGACATATTGCGATGGCAATGGATACGCTAAAAACCGGTATCGCTAACTTAGCTGACTTGCTCGACCGCCAAATGGCGCAACTAATGGATTACAAGTTCAATAACGGCTTACCATTCAACCTAACGGGTGCCGAAGGCGAACGTAAACCAATTAACCATGGCTTCAAAGCGGTACAAATTGGCATCTCGGCTTGGACAGCAGAGGCACTAAAACACACCATGCCAGCCAGTGTTTTCTCGCGCTCAACGGAATGTCATAACCAAGATAAAGTCAGCATGGGCACTATCGCAGCGCGTGATTGTATTCGCGTACTAGAGCTGACTGAACAAGTTGCTGCCGCTTCGCTTTTGGCAAGTGTTCAAGCGGTAGAGATTCGTCGCCGTCATAATGAGCTCGATGAGCACCACATGAGCGACAATCTAAAGATGATTCGCGATGCCGTACTTGGAGAGTTTGAATTTGTCGCAGAAGATCGTCCATTGGAGAAAGATCTGCGCCACTTTATTTCACGTATTCAACAGCGTCACTGGTCTTTGTACTCGGAGTCATAATGGAGCAAGAGATCCTATTCCCGCTCGAATCTGAGGTGACAATAGTCACCTCTTTTCAAGATGCTGACCCAATGGGCGTCATCTATCACGGTAACTACTTCCGCTACTTTGAAGAAGCTCGTCGTGTGATGATGGATAAGATTGAGTACGGCTACCTAGCAATGAATGCCTCTGGCTATATGTGGCCTATCATAGGGACTCAAGTTAAGTACGTGAAAGCGATTCCATTTAACCACGAGATCCGCGTAACCGCGAAACTCATCGAGTGGGAAAACCGACTGCGCGTCGATTACGTCATTTATGATAGCAAGTCAGGACAAAGAATGTGTAAGGGTCACACAATGCAAGTCGCAGTGGCAATGGAAACGGAAGAGATGTGTTTTGCCTCACCTAAGGCGCTAACGGATAAAGTAGAATACTGGCACCAACACGGGAGAATTGCCGAATGAAAAAATGGCTGTTAATCGCCCTGCTTGCTGTCTCTCCATTTTCATCGGCTACAGTCACTGATCTTGAGTCGCTGCAAGTTCAACTTGCACAGCATGAAATTGTTCGCGGAGACTTCACCCAACTGCGCCACATCGAAATGTTCGAGCAACCTCTTAGCTCACAGGGCAATTTCACATTAAGCAAACAGCAAGGGCTACTTTGGCAGCAAACGATCCCTTTTCCAGTTAATCTCGTTCTGACTGAAGATAAGCTGCGCCAAACTTTTGCAGGTCAAAAACCACAAACCGTCACCGCAAAAGACAACCCAATGGCCTTTTATTTCAGCCATGTGTTTTTGGCGGTTTTCCATGGTGATACGCAAGCACTGCAGGAGCAGTTCGACATTGCTTTCAAGGTGACCTCCGGCGACTGGACGATTACGCTGACGCCAAAACAAGCGCCATTAAATGCAGTATTCGAAACAATCACCCTAGTTGGAAGCCAGAACATTGATCAACTGACCTTAAAAGAAATTCGTGGTGATAAAACCGAGATTCTTTTCTCCAATCAAACTCATCAACCAGAGAGTCTAACGGATGCTGAACAAGCGCAATTCAGCTTCTAAACTCCCAAACTTGGCAGAAGCAAAAACAACGAAAAAGATCGCACTAGCATGGCTAGCTTTAGTCATGCTGTTTATTGCTATGCTTGCGAAGCAGTGGCTCTGGTCAGCCCAATCTCCGATTGAAACCAATATCCTCAAGCTGCTGCCTATCAATCAGCAAGACCCTGTCGCAGAACAAGCCTTTGAATCTGTCTCCGGCAATTTAAGTGACAAAGTCGTGTTTGTTGTCACCGCCAACAAAGATGAGCATGCCTTCGCGGCGGCCAGCCAATTGGAACAAGATTTGACCCAAACAGGGCTGTTTGCCGAAGTCGTCGGCAAAGTAAGTGCAGCGCAACAAAGTCACTGGGCGGCCTACTATTTTGATCACCGTTACCAGCAGCTGACTGCCGAGCAACGTGATAGGTTAGCTAATCAACCACAAGCTCAGGTCCAACATGTCCTTCAGTCACTGTATAACCCGTTTTCTGGTGTGACAGGTCAAGAGCTCGCGAGTGATCCATTCCTCCTTTTTAGAGATTACCTTTCTCAACTAACTCAGTTGAGCTCAGCTTTTGTCCTTGACCAAGGCTTCCTCACTACAGAGTTTGCAGGGCAAAAATATATACTTGTCAGTGCGACACTCAATGACTCCCCTTATAGCTTATCGGCGCAGCAAGGTGTCGCAGATATTGTTTCGATTGAGCACTCGCTAACCGAAAAGTTTAGCGCCAATACCTTCCATACTGGAGTGCTGTTTTACGCCCAATTTGGTACTGAAAGCGCCAAATCTGAGATCAGCACCATAGGTTTATTCTCGCTATTAGGCGTCATCATTTTAATTGTTGGTGTTTTCCGCAGTACAGCACCTTTATCACTTGCGCTTCTTTCTATTGGTGTAGGCCTTTTATCTGCGTTAGCTCTAACAACTTGGATATTTGGTAGCGTACATCTGTTTAGCTTGGTATTTGGAGCGAGCTTAATTGGCGTCTCCATCGATTATGCATTCCACTACCTAACCGAACGACTGGCCGCGGGTCAAAAATGGGACAGCCGTAAAGGGCTTAAGCATATCTTTACCGCAATCACTATGGGGCTCATCACCAGCTTAATCGGCTACCTAGGAATGCTGATTGCGCCTTTCCCGGGGCTGCAACAACTGGCTCTGTTCTCCTCAATTGGTTTAATTGCCGCCTACGCCACTGTCGTCGCTTGGTATCCTGTGCTCGCGGTTAAGCCAAGTGCTGACAGAAAGCTTCCAGGGCAATGGTTCTGGCAACAGTGGCTCACTGTGTGGACTAAACCTGCAGTTAAGTACGGGCTACCTTTAACTTGCTTAATCGCGGCGACCTTGCCTTTATCAAACTTGCACTATGATGACGATATCAGGCAGCTTCAAGCCATGCCTGAGAGTTTAAAACAGCAGGAAGAGTTCATTACCCAACTGAGTGGTCTGCAATCATCACAACAGATGTTGGTCGTGACCGCCGCCAACGATGAAGCGTTACTGCAAAGGCTTGAAGCTTTAGACACACAGCTAAAAGAATGGCAACGTGAAGGTAAAATCCAAAGCTACCAGAGCCTAAGCCAGTACCTGAGTTCAGCCGCTCGCCAAGAGCAAAACTATCAACTGATTCAAGACCTGTATCAGCAGCAAGGTACTCTTCTCCGCGATACGTTAAAGCTATCCGAAGTACCTAGTTTGTCTGCTCCGCTATCGAAAGTGACGCTGCAAGAGTATCTTGAGCATACTGTTTCGGAGCCAGTGCGCTTTCTCTATGTCGGCAAAATAGAAGATAAAGTCGCCGGGGTCGTTGTTCTCAATGAGCTCTCGCAACCAGAAGAGATTAAGGCATTTGCCAATATCCATAGTGATATTAGCTACCTCAATAAAGCCGAAGAAATCTCAGCTTTGTTTGCCGACTATCGAGTTAAAGTCATGGAGTTGCTTATTGCAGCGCTTACGGTTATCGCACTGCTATTGGTGAAACGTTATGGCTTCAAGCATTCAATCAAGATTTTAGTGCCTTCTTTGATTGCCTGCGTTGCCGGTTTAGCGACCGCTTCAGCCGTAGGATCTACACTGAATCTGTTCAATTTACTCGCACTTATTCTCATTATTGGGATTGGCATCGACTACACTCTGTTTTTTGCTGAAAAAGCGCGTAGCCAAAGTACATTACTGGCAATTACGCTTTCGGCGATGACCACATTGCTCTCGTTTGGCTTGCTGTCACTGAGCCAGACACACGCCATTCATAGTTTTGGTATCACAGTGTTGAGCGGTATTTTCGTTGCTTGGTTGCTGTCCCCTATGGCTATTGAAGAAAGGAAACCATCATGAAGTCACGTTTTCTATCCCAAACGCTATTAGCCACATTGCTTGGTGTGACTGTAAGTGCCTGTAGCTTAACTCCTCAATCAGCTACACCCGTTGTTCAAATTACTCAGCAGGAGCAAGTTAACTTACCAACACCAAGCGACCTAGGTTACTCCCTAACAGCTAGCCAACTGATTGAAGCGACATGGAACAGCGATGAGCAAAAACGTACAGAGCAGCTGCCTGTTCAGCTGCAAGTGAGTAGCGACAAACTGGTTTTAGCTGGTTTTTCATCTTGGGGCACTCGAATATTATCGCTTAACTATCAAGATGATGAGATCACAACCGAGGTATTAAGTGGCCTGGGGGGCGTCTTACCTCCTCCAGAACAGGTACTATTTAACCTGATGATCACGCTCTGGCCCGTTTCTGCTTGGGAAGCCCCATTAAATAAGGTAAGGTGGCGAATAATTGATAACTATAATACTCGAGCAATTTTCGATAATAGTGGTAAAAAGGTCATTGATATCCAATACAGCAACAAGGACAGGCTAAGCGGAGATATCGTTTTCCATCACTTAATCGACAACTACACTATTAAAATTAAAACACTGCAATTTAATAAAGTTTAGACAACACCATAGATAGCCATCATGCTGACACACGTTTCAAGACCCATTTTTATTCAAGACTGTGGCTTTCATTCTGCAATGGGATCTGAAGACTCTCAGATTCATCAGTGCCTGTCCGGTCAACGCGCATCAAACATGGTGCGAGATGATCATATACTTAATACAAAAACCTCAACCATAGTCGGTCGCGTGCAAGCTGATCTGCCCGAACTGCCTAAGCACTTAAGCGCATTTGATACTCGCAATAACCAATTAGCTCTCTCTGCACTTAAGCAAATTGAGGGTTCAGTCCAAAATGCCATTGCTGAATATGGTGCATCACGTATCGCTGTGATTATCGGCACTAGCACATCTGGCATTGCCGATGGCGAAATTGCCTACAAGCAAAAGTTAGATAGTGGCGACTTTCCCGATTCATACCACTACCGTAAACAAGAGTTAGGTAATACCAGTGACTTTGTCGCGTCCTACTTTGGAATTACCGGACCTTGTTATGCCATCTCAACCGCTTGTTCTTCTAGTGGGCGAGTATTTATTACTGCTCAGCGCTTAATGCGCAGTGGATTGGTGGATGCCGTCATTGTCGGGGGCGTTGATACGATCTGCCGCCTAACATTAAATGGCTTTAACGGTTTAGAAGCTTTATCCCAGAACCTTTGTCAGCCATTTTCAGAGAATCGTGATGGCATCAATATCGGTGAGTCAGCGGCGATAATGCTGCTGGGCAAAACACCATCAAAGGTTGCCTTGCTTGGTGCTGGGGATAGCTCTGATGCTCACCATATCTCTGCACCTCACCCTGAAGGTGTTGGTGCTGAGCAAGCGATGCAGAAAGCACTTGACGATGCAGGGCTAACTGCCGCTGACATTGGCTACGTCAACGCACACGGTACAGCGACCCCACTCAACGACAGCATGGAAAGCAAAGCCATCCATAGGCTGTTCCTAAACAACGTGCCTGTTAGCTCAACCAAGCCTTTGACAGGCCACACCTTGGGCGCTGCCAGTGCTACCGAAGCCGCGATTGCTTGGCACATTTTAAAACACGATTTACCACTACCGATTCAGCATTGCCAAAACAAAGCAGAAGACATAGAAGTTTCACTGGTTGAAACTCAAACCAAACTGCAAGGCAAAGCCATTTTAAGTAACTCTTTTGCGTTTGGTGGTAACAACATTAGTCTAATTTTTGGTTACACCCATGACTAACTACCCTTCAGTTGGGCAGCTACTGCCCCATGATGAGCCCATGATACTTATTGATCGTGCGCTAGACATTCAACGAGACACCATTCACTGTCAGGTGGATATTGGTGATAAGAATCCGTTCTTCAACGCCGAGTCACAAACCATTCCTGCATATGTCGGTATTGAGTTTATGGCTCAATCAGTGGCAGCTTGGTCTGGTTACCATGCCATGCAACAAGGCCAAGAACCGCCAATAGGATTTCTTCTTGGCAGTCGCCGTTACACGTCTCATTGTGACCATTTCAATCAAGGTCAAATACTCGATGTATACGCCGAGAAAATGATGGAAGATAACGGAATGGCCGTGTTCACTGCGCGTATCGAATTCGAGCAGCAAACCGTGGCGAGCTGCCAATTGAATGTTTACGTACCATCTGAAGAAAAATTAAAAGAAATGAAAATCAGGAGTCAACAATGACCCGACAAGTTTTAGTGACAGGCGCAAGTAAAGGAATCGGTAAAGCGATTGCCGTTCAATTAGCGAAAGATGGCTTTACCATTGCCGTCCATTATATGGGCGATCAGCAAGGTGCTCAGGACACATTGAACCTCATTGAGGAAAACGGTGGCAGCGGCCGTCTAATCCAGTTCGATATCAGCAATCGCGAAGAGTGCCGCTCTAAGCTAGAAGCCGACATCGAACAACATGGTGCTTATTATGGTGTGGTTAACAACGCAGGCATTACCCGTGATACCGCCTTCCCTGCAATGACAGAAGAAGAGTGGGATGGTGTTATCCACACAAACTTGGATAGCTTTTATAATGTGCTCCACCCATGCGTGATGCCAATGGTACAAAAACGCAAAGGTGGCAGAATCGTTACACTAGCTTCTGTATCTGGCCTAATGGGTAACCGTGGGCAAACCAACTACAGCGCGGCAAAAGCTGGTGTTATTGGTGCAACAAAATCTCTCGCGCTAGAACTGGCTAAACGTAAAATCACTGTTAACTGTGTCGCGCCTGGTCTTATTGATACCGGTATGGTTGATGACCATGTTAAAGAGCACGCAATGCCTCAGATTCCGTTGCGCCGCATGGGAGAGCCAGAAGAAGTGGCAGGCCTAGTCAGCTACTTAATGTCTGACATCGCGGGCTATGTAACTCGCCAAGTCATTTCGGTTAACGGGGGTTTAGTATGAGTCGACGCGTCGTAGTCACTGGTATGTCCGGCGTTACCGCCTTTGGTAACGACTGGCAATCTGTAGAGCCTAAGCTAAGAGCCTGCGAAAACGCCACTCAATACATGCCGTCTTACGAGCAGTACGATGGTCTTAACACTAAGCTCGCAGCGCCTGTTGATGACTTTGAACTGCCTAAGCATTACAAACGCAAGCAAGTTCGCGGTATGGGGCGTGTGTCTCGCTTGGCGACGGTGGCAACTGAAAACGCACTAGAGCAAGCAGGATTAATCGGCGCTGAGGTGCTTACCAATGGTCAAACCGGTATTGCTTACGGCTCTTCGACAGGCAGTACCGACGCTGTTGGTGCATTTGGTGTGATGCTCAACGAGAAATCAACCAGAGCTATTACCGCCACGACTTATGTTCAGATGATGCCTCACACTGCCGCAGTGAATGTCGGCCTCTTCTTTGGTTTAAAAGGGCGTGTAATCCCAACCAGCAGCGCATGTACTTCGGGTAGCCAAGCCATTGGTTATGCCTACGAAGCGATTAAACATGGCTACCAAACGGTCATGGTGGCGGGGGGCGGTGAAGAACTATGCCCAACCGAATCTGCGGTCTTTGATACTCTATTTGCCACCAGCTTAAAGAACGACGCGCCGAAAAGTACGCCTCGTCCTTACGACACTCACCGTGATGGGCTAGTGATTGGTGAAGGCGCTGGTACTCTAGTTCTTGAAGAGTACGAGCATGCTAAAGCACGTGGTGCCAAAATCTATGCAGAAATCATTGGCTTTGCCAGTAACTGCGATGCCGCCCATGTGACCCAACCACAGATGGAAACCATGCAGATTTGTATGGAAATGGCGCTGCAAGATGCGGGAATCGAACCGGAAAAAATCGGCTATGTTTCGGCTCATGGTACGGCGACAGATCGGGGTGATATTGCGGAAAGTAACGCTACCGCAAATGCGCTAGGTAAAGTGCCAATCAGTTCGCTTAAGAGTTACTTCGGGCATACTCTTGGTGCTTGTGGAGCCATTGAAGCATGGTTGAGCCTAGAAATGATGCATACTGGTTGGTTTAGCCCAACACTAAACCTAGACTTGTTAGACGAGCAGTGTGGTAATCTCGATTACATTACCGGCAACGGTCGCGAACTTGATGTTGAATACCTGATGAGCAATAACTTTGCTTTTGGTGGCATCAACACATCGATTATCTTTAAGAAGATCTAACCCTAGGGTCTCTTTCCCAGCCAAGTCCAACCGTGACTTGGCTGACTTCGCCCTCCTCCCCCGTTTCCCGTTTCCCGTTTCCCGTTTCCCTAATAATTCTATGCACTTGCGCACAATCTTTATGAAATGAGATTGGCTTAAATCCAAATCTGAAGCAAGCTCACAAGTTATTTTTAACAATTAAGTAACATGCAAAAATTCACTCATTACCTCGTGATTTCAGCCGCATAACGCACCGAATATAGCCAATATTCCACATATCCTTTTCTAGACTTGCTAACTTATTTTTAGGTAATTATTTATCTAATCATGCGCAATTTATAAGCGTTAAAACGTGAAACAGAAATAATAAGATAACGAGTGGAAAGGATTAATTATGTTTAGAATGAGCAAGTTAGCGGCTTCGTTAGCGTGTATTGTTTTAAGTGGTAGCCTCTATGCTGCAGAACCTTACGATGCAACGAAAACCTACTCTGGCGGCAGCCAAGTAACCGTTGGTGGCAATACCTATGAAGCAAAATGGTGGGTGAATGCAGGACAAAGCCCTACTGATAACTACGCCAATGAATGGGACTCTCCATGGAAGTTGGTCAGCGGCACCACTCCTGATCCAACGCCTGATCCAGACCCGACACCGGATCCAACACCTGACCCTACTCCCGATCCGACCCCAGATCCTACACCTGATCCAACGCCAGACCCAACACCCGATCCAACGCCTGGTACTGGAGTCTGTGCTGAATTCAACGTGTACCCAAATTGGACGCAAGGCGATCATGCCACTGGTGGCGACATCATGGTTAATGACAATGTTGCCTACAAAGCAAACTGGTGGACATCTTCCATTCCTGGTAGTGACAGCAGTTGGGGACATCACCTAGATTGTGACAATAACTCTTCAGGTGGCACTACTGCTCTTAAATTGCCAAACCCATTGGATCCAGTAAGGCTTGAAGTTAGCGGTTGGCCAAGTAACTTTGTGGTCGCAAGTCCTGCAAGTCTTGATTCTCCATCCACTTTGACTATCAATGCGATTAATAGCCAAGACCTTGCCAATCTGACCAAACTGACTGACGCCTTCGTGGCCTTGATTCAAGCAGCAGATCTTGCGGGCTCAACATCAATAATCCTCAACAGTGACGTATTGGATGCTGCAACAGCCGATAAAGGTGCAGCCCTTGGTACTGTCGCGGTCAAACAAGCACTAACCGCAGCAGTAGACGCCACTGGTACTCATAGCCAAATTGACGTTAACGCGATCAATACGCTTACGGATGATGTTAAAGGTTGGGCGCTAGCTCATAACCTTGTCATTTCAGCGCTGGCACCACAGGCGACATTCGGTTGGACATTGAGCATTGGTGATTTTGCTTACAACACTCATTCAGGTAAACGAGCTGTATGGAACGCCGCTTCTGGCGCGTCTTCAGATCTGTTGGCAAGTTTCGAGCTTTATAAAGCAGACTCACTCAACAAAGCCGACTTTGTTGCCTTTACTAAATCAGCAACGACTGCCGCTCTTACCGATGAGCAATGGCACTATGCGTTAGAATACGTTAAACAAGTGTCTGACCATATCAAAACACCAGCGCTACTCTCTTCGATTCCAACCACGCAGGCTTCCACCTACTTCTTAGGCAATAACTCTGGTGACCGCCATATTCGCAAAGCTGCACACAGCAACATTTTTGCGATTTTATTTGATACAGACAGTGCTGACCTAAATACTAAGATCGCTCGTTACCAGACTGCGACCGTACCTTTGTATTACGTTGGCGAAAGCGTGAAGAATGGACCACTAACTCGAATCACCTCATTGAATGCTGAATTGGCAAGTGCTGAAAATGCAATGAACAACCAAGCCTTCCTCTATGAAGTGGCTCAAGCACAATGGGCACCATCTACGGTATACAAATGGAATGACTTCTTAGCCGGTCTTAACTCGATGCACAATGTCGGTGTCGCTGGTAACACCTTCTGGCTATTGGATGACAATGCTAACGATGCGACGAACTCAGTTTACGCAAAAGTCGCCATTGCTGCATTCTTAGCGCAAAGTATGCAGGAAACCATTCGCTACAACGCTTGTGATGAAAACAACTGGTCCGAAGTAAGATACGGCGCTCCGGTTAACTACCCAATGACAGCAAGTTGTGGTCAGCTAGGTCAGAAATACGCCGATTACGGTAAAGACCCAGTTACCGGCATCGACCACCCTTACTCGTGTCCACGCGATCCGAAGATGGAAGTCACCGCACTAACTAATGCGAAATGGTACGGTGCGCCAGCGCCAGTCTTCGCAGCACCAGACTCTGTTCTTGCAGAGAAAGGTTTACTCGTAAACGGCAATGTTGGCCGCTGGACAAACGACGGTCACTGTATGGAAGTTCCAACCAGCGTAGATAGCTCCAAGCAGGTTTGGGAACGTGGTGAGTGTAAAGTTTACGAAGGCCAAAAAGCAGGTAAGTTCATCTGGGATGGTAGCGACACTAACGGCACTGTCGAAGGCTGTGGTTGGTGGGGCCGTGGTGTTATTCAAACCACAGGTCGCCAAAACTTCGGTACGCTAAACCACTTCATGGGTCGTTCTCACGTTGACCCAGATACAATTGGAACCACAGTGAATGGTGTTGTTGTTCAAGCACCGCCTGCAAACCCACTCTATGCCGATCTCGACTTCTGTTCTAACCCTGGCTTAATCTGTAGCTCAGAAGAGAACAGAGAGATCAAATGGATTGCAGGTCTATTCTACTGGGTAACCTCCGTACAGGCTTACAACGATGAAGGTGGTCCATACGCAAGCTGGAACTACCATACTGAGCTGAAGAGATACGTTGACGGTGGCCTACAAGGCACTGAGTTTATTGACGCAGTTTCAGGCATTGTAAACCGTGGCTGTCCTGATAGTCATTGTCCAGTGAGTGGTGAAGTTCACGCAGTTAAAGAGCGTCAAGACAACTTCAAACTTGTGTTACAAACTCTGGGTCTAAACCCTCAGTAATGAAGTAAAACATTAGCTATAACCAAGGCTCCTGATGTTCAGGAGCCTTTTTTATTTTTTAAAAGACAAACAGCGAGAACAAAGATGACCACGTATAATGCACGCTCCTGCACTAATACATAGCTCACAAACTATAAATTATACCTATGAAAAGTATGATAATCTTACTCTCCCACAGGCGACAGGGTTGCTTGTCAGGTTATCAATAATTAGATCATAAAAACTAAGGAATAATGATGTTTAAACGCCTACTTTGCGTTGCAGCTGTACTTGTAATGGCTGGGTGTAGCTCACCTAAATTTGACGGTAAGCCCCTTGAAGAGACAAACCAATCAAAGCAACTCACCATTGTCGAAGATGATGCGACACGAGATATTTTTCTGGCTTCAATGCTAAATTGGTGCGATATCAATGGCTACACATGTAAAGTTGTCGTAGATGGCACAACCCCTAAGGAAGATGAACTCACTCTCGACTATGTATCTCGCTGGAGCTGGGACTTTAAAACCTTTATCGCAGATGCTCGTATCACTGCATACCAGGAAGGGCAACGCGTTGGCTACGTGACATTCAAAGCACCAAATCAGCTGACTTTTGACAAATATGGAAGTGATGAAGAGCGCATTAAAGCTATGATGGACGTTCTTTTCAAAATCACCTCTGCAAAAGAAGCAACTCGTAAAGCTGGTAATGGTGAAATTTAACAATATAGAGCCCTCTTCTTGAGGGCTTTTCTAAATATTTTAAACGAATCTCTTCGAAACCTACTCAACCTTCACAATAAACCTTTACAATGCGCTAAGTTCAGGTACTATCTACGTGCTCTGCAATTCAGAGTTATTAGTGAAACTGCAAGTCGAAAGTAAATTCTTAGTAAAACGCGTTACCGTTGTTATCCTTAGTGTTTCCCTTAGCTTCATCGTTACATTAAATAGTTCAAATTTTCAGTGCATATAGAAGATTAACTTAACTTATATAAGGAAGACATCATGTCTAACAAAACTACTGGTATCGTAAAATGGTTTAACGAAGAGAAAGGCTTCGGTTTCATCACTCCAGAAAACGGCGGTGCTGACGTATTCGTTCACTTCCGTGCTATCGCTTCTGAAGGTTTCAAAACTCTAAAAGAAGGCCAACAGGTTTCTTTTGAAGTTGAACAAGGTCAAAAAGGCCCACAAGCTGCTAACGTAGTACCAGCTTAATTTTAGATTGACCTAAGCGTCAATTATCTAAGATTCGAAAAACCAGCCCAAGTGGCTGGTTTTTTATTGCCTATAAGAACGAAAAAGCTCTACCGAAGTAGAGCTTTCTTTAACAGCGATTACCACATTAAATCATCTGGCACGACGAAATCTGCGTATGGATCATCTTCAGCAGGGATATCTTCCGCTGGTGCATTTTGTTCGATGATGACGCTCTCGTCACGCATTGCAATTTTCTTCGCTACGCTACTTGGAATCACCACGTAAGTCTCATCAGCACGGGCAATAGATAGAATGCCTTTTGCTAATTGGTCACGAATCAACTGTTCAACATAGATAGCTTTAACCAGTGTGCCATCAGTAAAGTTGTATTTGATTTCGCCATCTTTCTGATCGATGGTGTTCATCTCAATCAGTTGCTTGATTTGCGCTTTAATCTCTTTGGATAAACGTTGCTCTTTCTGCTCTTCACTCAGTGCTTTATCGCGCTCTTGCTGTTGACGCTTGTTCTCTTCCACTGCTGCTTTGACTTCACGTGCTTGCACGCGAGATTTCTTCGAGCCCTTTTTGGCTTTCTTTAATTTTTTCTCGTTTACCAAGCCCGCTTTCAGCATTTGCTCTTGAAGTGTCAGTTTTGCCATCGTAGTTCCAAAGGTAATCAATTTGCTCTCATTTTAACGGTTCAAACCAAGCAAATAAAGGCTCCAAACAAGATAAAGTTGTCAGCGATACTGCATAGAAAATCATCCCAAACAAAGCAACAAAAACCTTGTCGTGACGACAAATCAATTTTGTTAGACTCTGCTGCCTTTTTATCCGTTAATGCGCTCGACGCGGAAGCTTAGAGAGCCAAATTCAGACCCGTGTCAGGTATGACTCAGGTCCACTGGGTCATGTATTTCTCTCCCTATCTTTGTGAGATTTGAAGTGGAAAACAATTCCAAACTTGATCGTGTTCGTGCTGATTACAATGTTCATTACTGGAGCCAAGGCTTCTACGGTATCGATAACCAAGGTGAAGTGTATGTATCACCTCGCAGTGATAATGCCCATCAGGTGCCATTAAGCAATATCGTCTCTAAGCTAGAACAGAAACAACTGAATTTGCCGGTATTGGTTCGCTTCCCGCAGATCCTGCACCAACGCGTGCACGGCATTTGCCAAGCGTTCAACCAAGCGATTGAAGAATACCAATACGACAACAACTACCTGCTGGTGTACCCGATCAAAGTAAACCAACAGAAAGAGGTCGTTGACGAGATTCTTGAAAGCCAAGCTCAGCTAGAAACGAAGCAGCTTGGCCTTGAAGCAGGCAGTAAACCTGAGCTACTCGCAGTACTGGCATTAGCTCAGAAAGCGAGCTCTGTGATTGTCTGCAACGGCTACAAAGATCGTGAATACGTCCGCTTAGCACTAATTGGTGAGAAGCTAGGTCATAAAGTCTTCATCGTATTAGAGAAATTATCTGAGCTTGATCTGGTTCTAAAAGAAGCAAAAAGTCTTGGAGTGAAACCTCGCTTAGGCATCCGTATTCGTTTGGCATCTCAAGGGGCAGGTAAATGGCAATCGAGTGGCGGCGAAAAGTCTAAATTCGGCCTAGCCGCGTCTCAAGTGTTAACCGTCATTGAGCGTCTAAAACAAGGAGACCAACTGGATGCGATGCAACTGGTGCACTTCCACCTAGGTTCGCAAATGGCCAACATTCGTGATATCCGCAATGGGGTTAATGAGTCAGCTCGCTTCTACTGCGAATTACGTGACATGGGAGCAGATATCAAATACTTCGATATCGGTGGTGGCTTAGCAGTAGATTATGACGGCACACGTAGTCAGTCGTCTAACTCGATGAACTACGGGCTGATTGAGTATGCACGTAACATCGTAAGCACAGTGGGCGATGTATGCCAACAGTATGAGCAGCCAGTACCAGTCATCATCTCTGAGTCTGGCCGCTCACTCACTGCCCATCACGCAGTATTGATCACAAACGTAATTGGAACAGAGGCGTATCATCCAGAGAGCGTGGGACAGCCAAGTGCTGAAGATCCAACTCTGCTACAGAATATGTGGCGTAATTGGGAAAACCTGCAAGATGGTAGCGATGCGCGTGCCTTAATCGAGATTTATAACGACACCCAAAGTGACTTAGCCGAAGTACACTCACAGTTTGCAACTGGAGTACTTAACCTACAGCAACGCGCTTGGGCAGAGCAGCTTTCGCTACGAATTTACTTCGAGCTGAGCCGCCAGATGAGCAATAAAAACCGTTTCCACCGTCCAATCTTGGATGAGTTGAATGATCGACTAGCAGATAAGTTCTTCGTTAACTTCTCGCTATTTCAATCTCTACCAGATGCTTGGGGGATTGATCAGGTGTTCCCTGTCCTGCCACTATCAGGATTGGAAAACGTTGAAGATCGCCGTGCAGTCATGCTCGATATCACTTGTGATTCTGACGGTGCTATAGAGCAATACGTTGAAGGTCAAGGTATTGAAACCACGCTGCCTGTTCCAGCTTGGGATAAGGATAAGCCATACCTGATGGGCTTCTTCCTTGTCGGTGCATACCAAGAGATTTTGGGCGACATGCACAATCTGTTTGGCGACACCCACAGTGCAGTGGTGACCGTTGATGAAAGCGGTGAGGCAATTATAGAGCGCATTGATGAAGGTGATAGCGTCGAAGATATGATGCGCTATGTACACATTGATGTAGATAAGATTCGTCAAAACTACCGTGAGTTAGTTGCTGAGCGTGTCAATGTGAACGAGCAGCAAACCGTCTTAGAAGAATTAGAAGGTGGCTTAACAGGCTACACCTATTTAGAGGATTTCTAAATGAATGATTTGTTTACAAAAACTGATTATTCGCTTTACTCGAACTCAATGAGCTTTATGCGCAGACCTTACCTGCGCAATCCTGTCTCTGCAGATGCCGATCTCGTCGTACTTGGCGTACCCTTAGATATGGCAACATCAGGCAGACCAGGCGCTCGAATGGGGCCAGATGCGATTCGTCGTGCATCAGTAAATCTTGCGTGGGAAGGAAACAAGTTCCCTTGGGATTTCAATGTCTTTGACCGCGCTAAAGTCATTGATGCAGGTGACTTGGTGTTCGACTGTGGCGACGCGGAAGATTTCACTTACCGCCTAGAAGCTGCGACCAGTGAGATCCTTAAAAGCGGTAAAACGATGTTAGCGCTAGGTGGTGACCATTTCATCACTTTGCCGATTCTGCGTGCTTATGCTAAACATCACGGAGAAATGGCACTGATTCATTTTGACGCGCACACAGACACTTATGACAACGGCAGTGCTTACGATCACGGCACCATGTTCTACCATGCGCCAAATGAAGGTCTAATTTCAGCAAAGCACTCTGTTCAGATTGGCATTCGTACTGAGTATGACCAAAATGATCATGGATTTAATGTCATTAATGCCATGGAAGCGAATGACTTGAGTGCAGAAGCGATTGTAGCGCGTATTCGTGACATCATTGGCGATAAGCCAGTCTATGTGACCTTTGACATCGACTGCTTAGATCCTGCTTTTGCACCGGGTACAGGCACTCCAGTTTGTGGTGGCTTGAACTCTGACAAAGTACTTAAGATCTTGCGTGGTTTAGCTGGTGTTAACATTGTCGGGATGGATGTGGTGGAAGTATCTCCTCCTTACGATCATAGCGATCTGACTGCCTTAGCGGGCGCAACCGTCGCACTTGAACTGATGTACGCTTGGGTGTCAAGCCGCGTTAGCGAATAGCCTCTAATATCAATCGGTATAAATAGAGCCTGCCAACTCAAAACTGGCAGGCTTTCACCGCGCCCCACGAAATCGTTGAGGCGTTATTCCTGTCCAGCGTTTGAACCCCCTTCTGAAATTGGCGGTATCACTGTACCCCAAACGAAAAGCAATCTCTTCAATGGTCAATTCGGTACGAAGCAGAAACTCTTTGGCAATGTCGCTACGTACCTCGCCGAGCAATTTCTGATAACTCGTCCCATCCAGTTCAAGCTTTCTTCTTAACGTACGTGAAGAGCAGCCAAACTGCAGTGCAACTGCTTCAATCGATGGGAATACACCCGCACTCTGATACAGAATTGTTTTGATCTGGTTGGTCAGTAGATATGGCGATTGTAGTGCTGCAATGACTGAATCACAGGATTGAAGACAATTGCTCAACATATCCGCGTTATGTGTTTTAAGCGGCAGAGACAATAGCGAGGAACAAAAGCTCAATCTTAGACTAGGCGCTTCAAACTCGACTGCACAGCTAAATCGCTCGCTATACTTCGAACCATAAGCAGGTGCTCGATAAGGAAAACAGAGGCGAGTAATCTCGAGCCTCTCCCCGGTGAGCTCTTCGAACATAGCCACTAGCGCACTAAAAAAGTACTCGCTACAGAAAGGCAAAAGCTCGCCAATTTCGAGCGTATTTTCCAATACGATAGAAGCGATACCGTCATCTATTGTCACTTTTACAGAAAATACCGGACCATTTAGGTTGAGATATTTAAACCCCGTTTTGATCGCTTCTTCTAAAGTACGACTGCTTAAGATGGCATAACCTAAAAGACCAAAATGGCTCAGCTTAGCTCTTTCTCCAATCAACAAGCCCAGCCCTACGTCGTGAAACTGCTGAGACACATAGCGAAACAGCAGCAACTTGTCCGCATAGGTCAACTGCGTCTTCTCGCTTTGCCAATCTAAATGAACCAAGCTGAGCTCCTCTAATATGGGAGTAGTATTGACTCCAAAGCTCTCCACCGCTTTTAGCAGCAAGGCGATGTCCATAACGCCTAACTGGTGACGGTGGTCTATAGGTAGATACTCAGCGACAATTTCCATAACTCGTTTGTTGGTTGTTTGGGGTAGGTTGGCTAATTGGTGTTTCTAGCATACTGACATTATGAGTTTACTTTCGTGATCATAGATGACTTTATGTCCGAAAGTGACCTGATTAATCGCTTCAAAATGGCTCAAGCTAAGTCAAGTGTTAATCATTTGTAAATCAAAGCTATGATCTCTACTCAATCTGCTCCTGAGAATCTTGTGTCGTCAGCAGGCAAACCCACCTATGGTCATTTTGATGGTACGCCTAAGCAGCTCAATGCGACATGTTTTGACTATCGAAATAGTATGGACAAACCTGCAAGCAAGCTTGCCAAGCATTTCCACTACAAGCAGTTTCAGTTTGTCAGTCTAAAAACGGCAAGATACATCATAGGATTCGCCATCGCAGATATACGCTACCTTGGTTCATCGTTTTGCTATATCTACGATACCGAAAGCGACTCGCTAAGCGAACAAAGCTGGTTAAGACCACTGTCGTTTGATAAACAAATGACCGAGTCGCCCTACTCTGGTATGACACAGTTCGCGGGAACAAAACTGCAGTTTGAAATAGCCAAAGGCCAGTGGCGTGCTAAAGCGATGAGCAACAATCTGAAGCTCGATATTATCTTACATGCTCCAGCCAATAGTTTGCCGCTTTCCGTATGTACGCCCACAGCTTATTCCGGATGGACTTACACTCAAAAGCACAACGCCCTTACGGTAACTGGCAAGCTAGAAATCGCTGGCAATAGCGTAGATCTAAACAATGCACTCGCCAGTTATGACTTCTCAGCCGGGTATATGCGCCGTGAAACGAGTTGGCGCTGGGCGAGCATCAATACCCGTGATGAAAACACCTTGCTTGGGTTGAACCTAGCCGCAGGGGTTAATGAAACCGGCAGCTGCGAGAATGCACTTTGGGTCAATGGCCAACGACACTTGCTCAATCCAGTCCATTTTACGTTTGATCGCGACCATGTTGAGCAAGGTTGGCATATATATTCCGACGATGGACAAGTATCTCTTAGGTTTAAACCACTCAATAAACGCAGTGAAAAGCTCAACTTACTGCTACTTAAAAGTAACTTTCGCCAGTTCATCGGTCTCTTTGATGGCTTTGTTGTCGATAACGATGGACAAAAGCATCAGCTAAAAAGTGTTCTTGGGCTCACTGAAGATCACTTTGCCAAGTGGTAATCCTGTTTAACGGAGAGCAGAAATGGAATTTCAAACGATTATTGATCACCCAGAGTGGCTGCTGATGTTGCTCGCTCCACTGTTTATAGGCTTGATGGCCGCAGAGTATTTCATCGGTCAGAAACGAGGAAAGCTACCAGAGAACTCCGCCTATAAACTGCCAGAGGTACTGTGCAATTTTTCGTTAGCAGGCATGCATCAATTAGCGGATCTGCTGACAGGCCTCGTCATCGTAAAACTCTATTTTTGGCTGTTTGGTTGGAAATTGCTCGACATTGAAATGAACGCGACCTCTTTCGTTGTTTTACTTATTTTGCAGGATTTCTGCTACTACTGGTTTCACCGTGCGAGCCATAGGATACGCTGGATGTGGGCTGCCCATGTCGCGCATCATAGTTCGGAAAGAATGAATTTTAGCACCGCATTTCGTCAAAGCTTGATGTACCCGGTAGCCGGAATGTGGCTATTTTGGGTTCCCTTGGTCATCATAGGTTTTGAACCTAAATGGGTCATTTTTGCTGTGCTGCTCAACTTAGGCTTGCAGTTTTTCGTCCACACTCAGTGGATTCGCTCACTGGGTAAGTTCGAGCTCATTTTTAACACGCCATCGCATCATCGAGTCCATCATGGACGCAATCCACAATACATAGATAAGAACTACGCGGGTGTCTTGATCATATGGGACAAACTGTTCGGTACGTTTGAACCTGAAGTGGAAACCGTCCGCTATGGGATCACCAAGCCTATCGACAGCTATAATCCGCTGACGGTCACCTTCTCCGAATGGCGAGATATGTTCCATGATGTGCAGAGCAAGCATATGTCACTAAGACAGAGGCTGAGGATCTTGCTTGCACCTCCCAGTGATAAACCCGTGGCTACTGAAACAAAGGATACAAAACAGCCTGTAGAAGAAGCCAATCAGTAACAGACTAACGGTCGACACTGTGTTCTTTGCGCAAGCCTTCAAGTAACTGCTGTGCTTGCTTAGGGCTACGCAAGCGAACAAACCGAATATGCTGATAATCTGGGTGATTCATATCCGCTAGATAACGCTGCTGATTCTTGTGATAGGTTTTCACAGTCCAGAGAATTATTGAGTCACGGCTAAAGAAAGACTTGGCAAAAGTTTCGCGATTGCCTGTTCCCGGCCAAAGCTCTTTGCCTGTAATACATCGCTGTATCGCTCGGCTTACCGCCTGATACAAGGTGCGTGGGAGAGAGTAATCTACCCAAATAACGGTATCGACGTTCTCCCATTTCACTTTCCGTGTACGGTTGTAGTTGCCATCGAGCACCCAACTGGAGCCTTGCAATGCATTACGGATCTTGGCAAAAAACTCTAGGTCTGGTGACTCCTGCCAATCAGGCTTCCAAAACAAGCGATCCATCTCGATATGCTTGCAATCAAGAGCACTTGCTAGCTGAGCACTAAAGGTCGATTTTCCACTTCCACTTGTCCCTACAACATTCACCTTATGCATTGTAACTCCTTGTATGCTAGTCAAAAAAGGGGCGAGAGTAGACCACAAGTTGCACATTCAATCAAGGGAAATGTTGTAAATAGCACCAGACTAAAAAGGGCATCCGAAGATGCCCTAAGTCATATGTCTAAGATCGTAAGCTTAATCGAGTCTTAGAGTCACGCCAGAGTAGTTTGTATAACCGCGCAGCATCACATGATAAGTCACACCTTTCTGTGCTGATACACTACATTGTTCGCTATTGCCGTTTCGGTATGGACGACAATCATAGCTACTCGTCGTTGGTTTGCTGCCTGCTTTTACGTACAAATCAGCATCACCTGAACCTCCAGAAATAGACACAACCACATTTGATGCTGAATCTACGGTAAAGGTGTAAAAGTCTTGAGCAGAGCGGCTGCCACTAAGGTTAGTGAGAGGCTTACCTTTCTCGAGAACGTTGCCGCCAGGAGGCGTTGCGCCACAGCTCGCATCAACACCAACAGTGGTAAATGCCGCTTTAACATCATCGACGCTGTATCCCATATCTGAGGCAGCTTTCGCTACACCACACGCACCTTGGTCAAAAGTACTGTTTGCTGTCCAGTAAAGTTGGTTAGCCACGGTAAAGACTTCGAACCCCTTACGGACATTCCATCCAGTCTTATTCGACAACAAATAGAACGCGCGGTTGAAAACACCACTGGAGTAGTGAACATTTAAACCATCATAGTATTGAGATGCATGATCAATTGAACGACCATCTTTTGAAGGCTGATCAAAGTAGCGTAGGCCACCCTCTGATTTAAAGATATCTGCACCCACAATCCAGTCTACATTTCCACGCATGTAGTACTCCGCAGCCTCACCTGCAATATCAGAGAATGCCTCGTTAATACCGCCAGACATGTTTTGGTAGACGAGCCCTGAGTTTTGCTCTGTAAATCCGTGACTCACCTCATGTGCGCTGACGTTAATGTCCACTAGCGGATAAAAGGTATTTTGACCATCACCGAACGTCATTGACGATCCATTCCAGAATGCGTTTTCATAGTTAGAGCTATAATGCACACGCATTGTTAATTGGAAAGTAAGAGGGGCGGTGTTCATCCACTCTTTATACATATCAAACACGACGTTACCGAAGTAATGAGCATCATTAAGTGGTGAATAAGCACCATTGATGTATTTGTGATCGGTAAAGTTAGTCCCATCAGTACAGTCGTACGTATAGGCCTGAGTACCGGAAGTGCCATGATTTAAGTCGATGGTTTTTACCGCAGCATTTTCTAACTTACACTTGGTGCCAGTTTTGTCGATCGCAAACGCTGGGAAGTCTTTACCGTAATCATAGCGATTGGTCTTTAAGTTTCCTCCTGGGCCTGTACCAGTTGCTTCTGCATGGTTTAAGCCATCCCAATGCTGAAGTACTTTACCTGTCATTGCATCGATGAAATAGAACGGACGCGCTGGTTCTTCCTCTGCGACAAAGAAATCTACCATGTATACCACTTGCGCCGTCTGTGACTCATCTAAACGGACCATAAGTTTAGCGTTTTCATTTTCAACGTTAGGTTTAGCTACAGACTTACCTTGATAGGCTGCAATTGCTGCGGAGACGGCCTGCTTTTCATCCAGCGTCGGGCTTGTCGTTGCTAGATCGGCACCAATTCCCTGAGCCATGGTACCAAACACTTGGCTAGGCTGATCTTTTGA
This sequence comes from Vibrio sp. SCP2, assembly GCF_059295395.1. Lineage (NCBI taxonomy): Bacteria > Pseudomonadati > Pseudomonadota > Gammaproteobacteria > Vibrionales > Vibrionaceae > Vibrio > Vibrio sp. SCP2. Next base: position 758,480 of record NZ_JCAFVV010000001.1, read on the forward strand.
CACGGTGGCGACAACCGAAGTATCGAATACAGGTAGACCTAGGTGTGTTTGTTGGTAACGGACTTTGGTTTTACCGTTTGGCAATACGACACGCTTCACTTCAACGAAACCTGTCTCCACTGGAGCCACGCTGTTCGACTGAGCCTGAAGAGTTTGTTGGAGTAATGCATCATCACTGACTTGCACCATTTCTGCCGCAGTCACAGACCAGCTCAAAGACGTGCCCAAGATCGAGGTGATCATCCAGCTTAATTGACGTTGTTGGTTCATTATTTTTTCCTGTCATTTGTAGAAATTCCTTCTTCCCAACAGCTAGATAGGAAGTATTTAGCGATAAATCGCGCATTAAACATGGAAGATAGAACCAAAATTGAGCAAGTTTACAGCTCAACTCGCTTTTACCGAACGCTCACTACAATTTACGCAAATAAATCAATAACAAGAGAAATATAAAGTTGGTCAATATTTAATTAAAGCAAAGCAAAGGCTTACCGCTAATGACAAAAATGTGCGCCAATTAATCCACACAAAACCATCAACAAGTAGCACGTGATTTGCGCCTAAAGTTTAATTTAGGCTTGCAGAAATTACAGTGTGATTGACGGTAATTTTACGCAGCTAATGTCGTTTTGCTCTGCTCTAATTGAGTTGTTAGATCAGACGCAGCATTAGCTAGAAATCGGCTAACAACTTTGATGTTGAATTCTTGTTAAGATTCGCAAAAATTTACAGTGCGTTCAAAGTCGCAAATTCAGCCCTGCTCTAGCCACATGTATACAAAGTAAAGTATGATTGTTTTATAAAGGAAATAAATGGTTTAAGAGTGAACGCCGCCTATGGCAAATCTAAAAAATTCTGTGGCAAAAAATATCAAGACTAAGGTCGCGGGTCAGACCCAAGATGATGTCGTTTACTGCCACATTTTCGATGCAATTCTGGAACAACGCCTTCCACCAGCAACGAAACTCAATGAAGAAGCCTTAGCCGAAATCTTTAGTGTCAGCCGAACCATCATTCGCCGCGCTTTGCTGAGACTCTCTATGGAGCAAGTTGTCAGTATTCGCCCAAACCGCGGGGCTATGGTCGCAGCGCCGACTAAGGAAGAGGCGAAGCAGATCATTAAAGCGCGTGAAGTCATGGAGCTAGCAATTACTGAGTTAGCCGTTGAGCACGCAACACCCGCCGAGATTGACGAGTGTCGTCGATTGGTTGAAAAAGAAAATCAAGCTTTCGACAATGGTGATTATGGTAAAGGGCTACGTTTATCAGGTGAGTTCCATATTAAGCTAGCCGAGATAGCAAACAACGCTCCGCTGCTTGCCTTCCAACGCAGTTTAGTTTCTCAAACGTCACTGCTTATCGCCCAGTACGAAACAGGCAACCACGCTAATTGTTCTTTAGATGAACATACGGTGTTACTTGATGCCATTGAGGCAGGTAAAACCGAGCAGGCCGTCGAGTTAATGCGAGTGCATATCGACCATATTCGTTCCAAGCTCAACCTAGATAGCGGCGCTGCATCTAACGACCTGCACGTTGTGTTCTCTGATTTGATTAAAGGGCGTTGATAAGGTAGCACGATGCGGGAACGCTTCGCTTTTGGATGCGAGACCGCTGCGCTACGAGAAAAAGCCAAATTCCCAACGCTAACTTAATAAGGTGTTGGGAATTTCTCTCCCTCAATACTCGCTGCAAGAGAGCCTCAACTCACTCGTCCCTCATTCTTGAGGATGACTGTACATCCATCCCGATCCCCGCAAGATTGTACACAACAAAAAATACAATATTAATTTTCTTTACGTAAAGATTTTTCACTCAAAGATTAGATAACTTTATCCATATAATCATTAACTTACCAAAAACACCTCTATTCATAAGCGCCTAAAACGCGCCTTTCCGTGTTGCATTTTTGTAAAAATAAAGTTGACCTAATGGTCAAATTATCCAATTATTGACCACAAGGTCAGAAAAAACATCAGAACAATAGTGTCAATGCACAAGGAGGTCTCTTGATTACTTTCCTACTCAATCAAGAACTCAAACAAGAAAGTGAGCTGTCGCCTAACATGACAGTGCTTCAGTACCTGAGAACACATGTACAAAAAACGGGTACCAAAGAAGGGTGTGGTTCAGGTGACTGTGGTGCCTGTACCGTTGTACTGGGTGAAGTCATCGAAGGAAAACTTCAGTACCGCTCTGTTAACTCTTGTTTGACGTTCGTCTCTAGCCTTCATGGTAAGCAGCTTATTACCGTCGAAGACTTGCAGAACAAAAACAAACTGCACCCAACACAGCAAGCCATGGTGGACTTTCATGGGTCTCAATGTGGCTACTGTACTCCGGGCTTTATTATGTCCATGTTCGCTTTAAGTAAGAACAAACCAGCAGCGAACAAAGAAGATGTCATGGAATCACTGGCTGGCAATCTATGTCGCTGTACGGGTTATCGCCCTATTGTGGATGCTGCCTTGTCATTGGTTTCAAACGAGCCACTAATGGATCAGTTTGTTGAGCTTGAGAAGAAAACGGTCGCGAGACTGCAAACCTTGCAAGAACAGCCAGCTAGCTTAAGTCATGGAAACTTAACCGCGTACCTTCCGCGTAGCGTCGATGAGCTAGCAGAAATTTACACTGCAAATCCTAAGGCGAAACTGGTTGCCGGCGGTACCGACTTAGCGCTAGAAGTAACCCAGTTCCACCGAGAAATCGAAACTCTAATCAACGTCAACCTTGTTGAAGACATGAAGGTTTGCGAAGAGAGCGAAGACGCTCTACACATTGGTGCCAACGTGGCGATTAGCGATGCATACCAACTGCTGACCAGCCACTACGCTGATTTCGGCGAACTGCTACATCGCTTCGCCTCACTGCAAGTACGCAACCAAGGTACGCTTGGCGGCAATATTGGTAACGCTTCACCGATCGGAGACGCGCCACCACTTCTTATCGCCCTCAACGCTCAGGTTAAACTGCGCCGCGGTAAGCAATCAAGAATCCTGCCGATTGAAGATTACTTCATCAGCTACAAGGTGACAGCTCAGCAAGAAAGCGAGTTCATTGAACAAGTCATTATTCCTAAACCGAAGAGCAACGACACTTTCCGTGCATACAAACTTTCTAAGCGCTTAGATGACGATATCTCAGCTGTATGTGGGGCCTTCAATATCCAGATCGAAGACAACAAAGTAGTCGACGCTCGTATTGCCTTTGGCGGCATGGCAGCAACACCAAAGCGCGCTTCGAACTGTGAAGCTGCCTTAATTGGCCAGATCTGGACACAAGAGACTATCGATAAAGCAATGAAAGAGATAAACAGCGACTTTGAGCCACTGTCCGATTTCCGAGCAAGCAAAGAATATCGCTCTATGACCGCCGCGAACATGCTGCGCCGTTTCTTTATCGAGCAGAACCATCAGAACAACCAGATTGAAACGAGGGTAACGTCTTATGTCTAACGCACACCATCAGACCCTATCTCATGAAGAGATGGTCGCCATCGTAAAGCAGGATCTCAAAACTGGCGTTGGTAAAAGCGTAAAACACGACAGCGCCCCAAAGCAGGTAACGGGTGAAGCGGTCTATATTGATGACCGTCTTGAATTCCCAAATCAACTGCATGTGTATGCGCGTTTAAGTACCCACGCTCATGCGAAAATTACCAAGCTTGATGTTTCTCCATGTTATGAATTCGAAGGCGTGGCGATTGCCATTACCCATGAAGACGTACCTGGGCAACTTGATATCGGCGCCATACTACCCGGTGACCCATTGCTTGCTGATGGGCTAGTTCAATACTATGGACAACCCGTACTCGCAGTTGCAGCAAACGACATGGAAACCGCACGCAAAGCCGCGCAAGCCGCCATTGTTGAGTATGAAGCCCTACCACCGGTTCTGGATGTCAAAGAAGCATTAGAAAAAGAGCTATTTGTGACTGAAAGCCACCAGCAAAAACGTGGCGATTCGGCAGCAGCACTTGCCAATGCTAAACACATCATTGAAGGTGATTTAGAAATTGGCGGTCAAGAACATTTCTACCTTGAAACTCAGGTTAGTAGCGTTATGCCGACCGAAGATGGCGGTATGATCGTATACACCTCAACGCAAAACCCGACAGAAGTACAAAAGCTAGTTGCTGAAGTTCTTGGCGTACCTATGCACAAAGTCGTGATTGATATGCGCCGTATGGGTGGTGGTTTTGGTGGTAAAGAAACCCAAGCCGCAGCGCCAGCATGTATGGCGGCCGTGATTGCTCATCTAACCAAGCGCCCGACTAAGATGCGCCTACCACGCGCAGAAGATATGACCATGACGGGCAAGCGTCACCCATTCTACAACCAATACAAGATTGGTTTTGATGATGATGGGGTCATTCAAGGGTCAGAGATCATCGTTGCAGGTAACTGTGGCTACTCACCCGATCTATCAAGCTCAATTGTCGACCGCGCAATGTTCCACTCAGACAACGCCTACTACCTAGGTGATGCAACGGTCACAGGTCATCGCTGTAAAACCAATACTGCCTCAAATACGGCCTATCGTGGTTTTGGCGGCCCGCAAGGTATGATGACCATTGAACACATCATGGATGAGATTGCCCGCTACTTAGGCAAAGATCCGCTCGAAGTACGCAAAGCCAACTACTACGGTGGGGAAGGACGTGACGTCACTCACTACTACCAAAAGGTTGAAGATAACTTCTTACCAGAGATCACAGAGCAGCTAGAACAAAGCAGTGACTACCACGCTCGCCGCAAAGCGATTGCCGAGTTCAACAAGCAAAGCCCTATCTTGAAGAAAGGCTTAGCAATCACTCCAGTGAAATTTGGTATTTCATTCACGGCGACTTTCCTCAATCAGGCTGGCGCGCTCATTCACATCTACACCGATGGCAGTATTCATTTGAATCACGGTGGTACAGAGATGGGACAAGGCTTGAATATCAAAGTGGCACAAATTGTTGCACAGGAGTTCCAAGTTGATGTTGAACGTATCCAAATCACCGCTACCAATACCGACAAGGTACCGAACACATCGCCAACAGCAGCCTCATCGGGCGCCGACCTCAATGGTAAAGCCGCGCAAAATGCCGCACTAACCATTAAGCAACGCTTGATTGATTTTGCGTCTAGCCACTTTAAGGTCTCGCCTGAAGAAGTCGTGTTCAAAAATGGCATGATCATGATTCGTGATGAAATCATGACCTTCGAATCCTTTGTTCAATTGGCTTACTTCAACCAAGTATCGCTATCGAGCACAGGCTTCTACCGTACGCCGAAGATCTACTACGATCATGAAAAGGCTCGCGGTCGCCCGTTCTACTACTTTGCTTACGGTGCCTCTTGCTCGGAAGTAATCGTTGATACCTTAACAGGTGAGTACAAGATCCTACGTGCAGACATTCTGCATGATGTAGGTGCTTCGCTAAACCCTGCCATTGATATCGGTCAGATTGAAGGTGGCTTCCTGCAAGGTGTCGGTTGGTTAACCACCGAAGAGTTAATCTGGAATGAGCAAGGCCGCTTAATGACCAATGGTCCTGCAAGCTACAAGATCCCAGCGATCGCAGATATGCCAATTGAGTTCCATACCCACTTACTGGAGAACCGAGCGAACCCAGAAGATACGGTATTTAATTCAAAAGCCGTCGGCGAGCCGCCGTTCATGTTGGGTATGTCGGTCTGGAGTGCATTGAAAGATGCGATTGCTTCTGTCGCCGTCGAGGGAGCGATTCCTAAGTTGGATACACCAGCAACACCGGAACGTGTCTTGATGGCGATTGCGAAAGTGAGTCAGCCACAAACGGCACCAGAGCAAGCAGAGAAAGCCTAACCAACGTCATTCCATAGACTGACGACAAGATAAATAGTTCAAGGAGAGACGTATGTTTAAGGACAATTGGATTCATGAACTGGCACAACTAGAGAAAAACAGCGAACCGTGCGTGATGGTGACTGTATTGGAAGACCGTGGCTCTGTGCCAAGGGATGCAGGCACCAAAATGCTGGTCACCCGTGAAAGGTTGATTGCCACCATAGGCGGTGGTCACCTTGAGCATGTCGCGACCAAAATGGCTCGTGAGATGCTGATCGCTGGTGAACGCTCACTCAAAGTAGAACGCTTTAATTTAGGTGCTCGTCTAGGCCAGTGTTGTGGCGGAATGGCAACACTGAGCTTTGAACCTATTGGCACCGCGCAAAAGCATCTGGTTGTGTTTGGAGCTGGTCATGTTGCCAAAGCCCTTTTACATATCGTCTCGACTCTTCCCTTCCGAGTTACCTGGATTGATGAGCGTGATGATGTTTTCCCTGAAGAATTGCCACGTAACGTAACTAAATTAGTGACCGATGATCCGGTCGCAGAGGTACGAGACTTGCCACCGAACAGTTACTACTTAGTCATGACTCACAATCATCAACTCGATTTTGACCTCGCTAGAGCCATTATTGACCGTGACGACAGCGTCTATTTCGGCATGATTGGCTCCCTGACAAAACGCAAGAAGTTTGATATGCGCTTAGCCCAGCGTGGTTACAGTGATGCACAGATCAACACTATGATTTGCCCGATTGGCGTCAGCATGGTGAATGGCAAGCATCCGGCAGAAATCGCGGTATCGGTTGCAGGTGAACTAATCGCACACTATCAGGGCATTCCACTTGAAGAAAAGCGCCCTACGGCACACAGTAAAAGTAATCATATGAGCGATTCGCCACTGGAAGAGAAAATCGCCTAACCCAATCAGCCGTTTAATTTGGGTTGAAAAAGGAAGTAAAAATGACAACGCAACGCAACGCTTATCGTGCAGCAATTTTGCACAGTATCGCGGATCCGAAAGATGTCGGACTGGACAATTCATATCAATTCTTTGATGACGGTATCATCGTGGTCGAAGACGGGCATATTGTAGATATTGGTGAAACCGAGGAAGTGCTCGCCCGCCAACCCAAAGACCTCAATATTACAGAGTACGAAGACAAGCTGATCACCTCTGGGTTTATCGATACCCATATTCACTACCCGCAAACGGGTATGATCGCTTCATACGGTGAACAACTGCTCGACTGGCTAGAAAACTACACCTTCCCAGAAGAGCGCCGTTTTAAGAATCCAATTTACGCGCTCAAGGTCGCTAAGTTGTTTTTCGATGAACTGGCAAGCAACGGAACTACTACAGCCCTCGTATTTGGCACGGTACATAAAGAGTCAGTAGACGTATTTTTTGGTGAGGCGGAACGTCGTAACCTACGCATGATTGCAGGCAAGGTATTGATGGATAGAAACGCGCCTGACTACCTAACCGATACGCCCGAATCTGGATATGAAGCATCAAAAGAACTGATTGAAAGATGGCACAACCGCGGTCGTCTGCTTTATGCTGTTACACCTCGATTTGCTCCCACTAGCACACCTGAACAGTTAGCCACTGTGGGTAAACTGCTTGAAGAGTACCCCGATGTGTATATGCACACTCATCTTTCAGAGAACAAGAAAGAGATCGAATGGGTACTAGACCTATTCCCTGAGCGAGATTCTTATCTGGATGTCTATGACCACTATGGTTTACTACATAAACGCTCGGTATTCGCGCATGGTATCCACCTATCTGATTGTGAGTGCCAACGCCTAGCCGACACGGAATCAGCGATCGCTTTTTGCCCTACGTCTAACCTTTTCTTAGGTTCTGGCTTGTTTAAGCTGCCTAAACTCGAAGAGCACGGCGTAAGAGTCGGAATGGGTACGGATGTCGGAGCGGGTACCAGCTTCTCTATTCTTCAGACCATGAGTGAAGCGTATAAAATCATGCAGCTTCAACAAGAGAAGCTACATCCACTTAAATCTCTCTTCCTAGCCACGTTAGGCGGCGCTCGTTCACTCCACTTGGAAGACAAGATAGGTAACCTAGAGGTAGGTAAAGAAGCCGACTTTGTCGTACTCGACCTACATGCAACTCAATTAATGCGTTTCCGGATGAATCAAGCGACAACCCTTGAAGAGAAGTTGTTTGTTCTAATGAGCTTAGGTGATGATAGAACAGTTTGCGAGACCTTTATCTACGGCGAAAAAGCGTATGATGCTAAAGGTAAGATCGATGGAAAGAAGTTCGCTAGCTAAGTTCCTATAACCTGTAATTTAAAAACGCTCCCGTTTTTGAAGGGAGCGTTTTTATTTGTCAGCCTAATACCTCTACTTAATGCCGTATTTGGCTAAGATCTTGTCAAAGGTACCATTGGCCTTAATCTCGGCTAACCCTTTGTTAAACGCGTCAATGTATTCGGCGTGATTAGGATTCGCTAACCCTGAGGTTACATGCAGTGGGTTAACGGACAAGGCATTGTTAGTGAACTCAAAGTCAGCCAAATTCATTCCCGCACCAGACAAAGTAGACTTCGCCACAAGCTCATCTTCCAACGTCAGATCAATCCTTTTAGCCATCAGCTTTTTAGCATTAGCGACCAAGTCATTCGCTTCGGGCTTTTTAAAGTTATTCGCCGCTAAAAACTCATCTCCATAACCATAATTACGGATGATACCCACTGTTTTTCCCGACAAGCTATCCAGTCCGTTGTATTCGAACCCTTCCCCTTGGCGCATAATAAATTTAAGCGAGTTTTCTAGGTAAGGGTCACTGTACTTCAAGAAAGAGGTACGTTCATTGGTAAACCAAGTCGCCACTAGCACGTCTACCCTACCGCCTTTAACTTCATTGAGTGCGCGAGTCCAAGGCATAATTTTGAAATCAACACTATGCCCCTGCGACTTAAAGGCTTCAGTAATAATCTCAACAGATACCCCTGGGTTCGCTTTATCCTTTTGAACAAACGGCGCCCATGGGTCCTGCGCGGCAGTAATGACCGCTGCATTTAAAGCAAAAGAAAACAGTGTACTCACCACAATCAAAATGAGATTTTTCATAACTTATCCTCTGTCTTATTTTAGGTACGGAACTTAGCCATATGGTTAGCAATACTTTGGCTTAAGCTCAGTACTTCTTCCGTTCTTTTAGCATTCTTAGTCGCACCTGATGAAACATCATTGGTTGCCTCTGATGCTTCAACAATCGCTTGGCTAATTTCTTCAACCGCCATACGCTGCTCGTCAGTTGCCTGCGAAATCTGCCCACTTCTATCTGAAATAACGGTAATCAAGCCTTGCACTTCACTGACTGAGCTTTGTGATTCACTCACTCTTGATGCCGTTTGCTCAAGTAAAGTCGCAATACGAGTCAACTCATCCTCTACCGATTTGGTCGCCGCGTCTAATGCGGCAATGTTTTTTTGAATCTGCTCGGTGGATTCGCTGGTTTTCACCGCAAGATTTCTCACCTCATCCGCCACAACAGCAAAGCCACGCCCTTGTTCCCCTGCCCTTGCCGCCTCAATTGCGGCATTAAGCGCAAGCAAATTAGTTTGCTCAGATATGTCATTAATCACGTTAAGAACCGTAGTGATCTTTTCTCCTTCTTCAATCAAGATGTGCATCTCAGCATTTACATGATTCATCTCTTCACGCATATTAATGATGTCACTGGCAGAGCTCTCGATTGCATCACTGACATTTGTAGCAAGTGAAGTCGCTGTATGTGCTTGTTGGGCTGTTTCGGAAGCCGTATCAGCAACAGTAGAAACCGATTGATTTAGCTCTGTTGCCGCTGCTGCCACAGTGGTTAATTGATGCTTTTGCATTTCAAGCTTTTCAGCGTTGGATTTTGCCGTTGCGCCATTGGCTTGCGCCTTGTCTTTAAGCGCATCGGAAGATTGATTAACATCTTGAACAATTACCCTGAGAGACTCTGTAAAGCTGTTAATTCCTTCGGTGATGTCTGCAAATTCTTGATATTTTGCTGGGGCAAGCTTGTTAGTTAGATCACCATCACCAGAGGCGAGATCTTTAACCACTTCTGTCAGTTCAGAGATTGGGCGAATCACCGTCATAGACAATGCTGCGACGATCACAATCGATAAAATAATATCGAGAACAATCAGCTCAATAATGTTGGTTGTCAGTGAATCTGCAAGCTTGGTATCGAGAGCATGGGTGTCAAAATAAACCGTCACCTTACCGACCGAATTTTCCTCACCATATTCGACAAAAGTCAGTGCAGCACTCATGCTGTTCTCTTCGGTAAACAGAGACTTATCTGTTACCTCGACCGTTTCATACTCTTCATTAACTAGTTGGTGAGTCAGGAAGAGGAGATCACTGCCTTCGTTATCAATTAGTTGTACGGCGGAGATTTCTGGAAGCTTCAGTTCTGCGGAAATAGAAACTTTTGCCGAGTCTAAATCAAAATCCCATACAGCCTTGGGCAAACTGATCATCATCCGCTGAGTCGTATTCTCTACCGAATGCTGTAACTCAACTAATAAGTTATCTTTAAATCCTTGATACTTAAGGAATGCCGATACTAGTAACACTAGAGTCAGAGCAATGATGACCTGTACTAAAAATACGACCTTTAACTTTTTCAAAACTGCCTCCCAAATTTTTCGACAGTTAATAAAAAAGTAGTAACTGATTAATCAATTATCAAACTAAGGGTTTAATTAGATTTAAATCACATTTTTGAGGTGTATGGCTGCTGTTACAGAAAAGGAGAAATACCGAGAGACTGGCATCAAACCCCCAACAAACATGATTGTGACCAATGGACAGTCAGATAAGTCAAACCTAAATGGTTGCGGGGGCGTATTTGTCTACAATACGCTGCACTATGTCAATACGAACAGGCTTAGGCACAACATCATTAAAACCCAGCTCTAAATAGTGCAATACGTCTTTATCGAAGGTGTTTGCGGTTAGCGCAACAATTGCGGTGTCTGGCGCCAAATCATCTTGTCGAATTCTTTTCAGCGCTTCTATCCCATCCATAATCGGCATTTGAATATCCATGAAGATGATATCGAAATGGCGTTGCTTAATAATATCTAAGCACTCTTGTCCATTGTTTGCAGTGGTAGTTTCAACTTGCAATGTCGACAACATTTTCTGCGCGACGATCTGATTGACTCGCATATCTTCCACGATCAAAGCAGATAAGCCCGAACTGTTAGTCAGCGAAACCTCCGGTTGTTCTATACTCTGCTTCTGACTACCTAACACATTGAGTAAACTGAAAATATCATAAGGCTTAGTCAGCTTTAATTGCTTATCTGAGGCGGTAATTGAAGTAGGCAAATCCGCAATCACAACGATCGTTTCCTCATCGTCGTGTACCACAGATAAATTGTCTTCTATGGCGCTGTCGCCACTTTGGTAGTAGACAGTGATATCGCCAGATTCATCAAACAAGCCAAAGCGTTTTAGTTCATTACTGATTAGCTCTTTGGCATGGAGGTCAGCACTAACCACTCTTAATCGGCTTTCAAGATTCGTAACACAACCAATGGCTTTCTCTCCCTCAACCTTAACTGGTATTGCAACGCTAAACTCTGTGCCTTTACTTAACTCACTCTCGACCTCTATAGACCCATCCATTAGATTGACCAATGACTGACAAATAGACAGCCCTAAACCAGTACCGCCATATTTTCTTGTGATGGAATCATCGGCCTGAGTAAACTCTTCAAACACTTTATCGAGTTGCTCTTGTGACATACCAATGCCGGTGTCAGACACTTTTAATCTTAATATGGTCGCTTGTTCTGAACGCTCCAATGAAAGGCACACATCAACATAACCCTGCTCAGTAAACTTAAGCGCGTTGTAGCTTAGGTTATTGATCAACTGTAGCAACTTAGTTTTATCTGCGATGAGTTGGTAGTCTTTATCCAACTGTGTAGAAAAAAAGATCTCAACATCACTTTTGCTCATATCAACAAAGATGGTTTTAGACAGTTCAATTAACTCACTGCAATAGAACGGCTCCGTTTGCAGCTTCATCTTTCCTTGCTCTATCTTACTGATATCAAGCACACTATTAATCAGCTTAAGTAGGTGTTGGCCTGAGCTATTAATCATCGACAAAAAGTTGCGCGTCTGCTCATCGGTAGACTCGTAGTACTCTTTGTGACTAAGCCCGATAATCGCGTTTAATGGCGTCCGCATCTCATGCGACATATTGGCCAAAAAGCGGGCTTTAGCTGTGGCATGTTGCTCGGCCAACTTTTTAGCCTCTTCTAGCTTGTCTCCGCGCTCAGCCAAGTCTTGACTCAATTTAATTTGAACCAGATACATATAAGAAATGACACCGACCAGAATTATTGAGCAGGCAATAATCACTGCCATGTACAGATACTGTTGGTCATAGAGGTTCTCTTTGTGCTGAGTGAATTCGAGCTGATTTCTTTGTACTTCTGCGACAAAACTAGAAAGGTATTTGTTGAGATCAAAGTACGTTTTCTCCACCGCACTCAATGAGTCTTCGACCTTCTGTTCGTCTTTGAGTGTAATGCCAGATATTTGTATCGCGAGTTGAGCAATTCTCTCTTCTAACTCGGCTAACTCATCTAAATTACCGTACTGCGCATGTATCTTTCGCGTACGCTGAGCCTTTAAGTCTTGTAGAATGCTGGCTTTATGTACTCGTGCTTGCATTTTAAGACGTACTAATGAGCGGGTATCTTGATGAATTGAGAAGTTAAGCAGTTCGCTCTTTAGCAACAAAAGCTTCGCTTTTGCCGAAATATTGTTGTTCACGATTGTGACATAAGGTTGAGGGGAAATTTTTCTAATTTCACTTAACGAGTAGAAGAAATAGGTAGCCATTATCAGCAGCACAATACTAACGCTCGCAATAATGATAATGAAGGTTCGTCCATTTGGTAAACGACGGGAACTCATTGTGCTATTCCACAACAATCTCTCTCACCTGCCACACTGACAGGCTATAGTAAAAATCGTTTCTAAGTTCAGCGTGCTCGGTGAAAGGCAATACAACAAACAAAGGGCCTTTGTCGTCTATGGTCATTCTAACTCCTGCCTCATGCGTTGCGAGTAGAATGCCATACTTCTTAATGTCCTCTAGCGATATCGTGACAACATAATCATCCCACGCAATCACTCGTACCTGCTTCCCCTTAACCCCCACATACTCGAGTAAGCTAGCTAATGTGGGGCCCTTATATTCGACCACTTCAGCGACAACATGGTTACTGGTATGAATAGTCCCTTGCTCTAAACCAAAGATCATCGCTTCATCAAGCTCAACCCCCTGCGGGGAATTTGATTGGCTTATATTGCCCGATACCCAAAGGATCGGCTCTTCCGCGGGAGGCGAGATCGCCAACACAGAATGGCTAAAAAACAATAAAGTGCTCATCACACTCATAATTAGAGTTGTTCGCATAGTCGCCTCTGAAATCACGTAGTTGAGTAGTCGCGCTGTAATCTAGGTCTATCAAATCAGTATAGACAAGAATCTGTCGAGGGAGGGAAATCAACTAAGGTATGTCATTGAATCGATGACGATTTGCTTTCTGCGTAGCTCGCGACGTTACTCACGCCAGAGGCTTAACATGGCATTTAGCCGAAACGATTAAACAAGATGAGCAGTGATAGTGAGTCCAAACCGCCCTCAACACTTGTTACTACTCGTGGTTGAGGGCGTTTTCAATTATTTAGACCACCAGCCTAAACGAGCAACGGCGGTAGAACACCAATAGAACTGCAAATCTCGATTATCGGTACCAATTCTCGCGCTCGCACCGTTTGGACCATCTGTAACGTTATTCAGCGCTGCCTTAAGCGTTGCAAGAGAATAGGTGATCGCCCCCACTCCATGTTGAGTGCTCACATCCACTTTACTCTTCTCTACTTTGTCAAAGAATGGGTCATTGGTGCTGTATAAAACGTTGCCTTCCCCAACATAATAAGAGTGCGGAGTGTATGTCGGATGCCCTGTTGCATTAGTTACCGTTAATACACCAGGTTTTAGAGTTTCGATATTGTCTGGATGAATAAGCTCCATCTTAGTGCGCAAGATGCGCCAAAGGTCAACACTCTCTTTCGCGCTAGGTGTTCTGTCTTTACTCTCGACAGGGAAACAGCGAGTAAAAGCAAAGTCGTGACATATTCCATTAATAGGCATAATTTTCTCTCCAGTTAATATTTGTTAACCATATATTTATAAAATAATAACTACAAACCGAAAATAACTGGTAAAACCAATAAGTTGTATTACACCAAGATCAAGAAAGGCACCAAACACGGTGCCTTTGCCCCAAGCGAGAAGTTTAACCTTTCAGGGTTAACATACCTTGAGTGACGATAAAATCGATGATGGTATCTAGCCCTTTGCTTTCCTTGAGGTTGGTGAAAACAAAAGGTTTAGTCGGACGCATCCGTTGAGTATCTTGCTCCATCACTTCTAACGACGCCCCAACGTATGGTGCCAAATCGATCTTATTGATGATCAACAAATCTGAGCGAGTAATCCCCGGACCACCTTTACGCGGGATCTTTTCCCCTTCTGCCACATCAATCACGTAGATGGTCAAATCCGCCAACTCTGGGCTAAAGGTCGCACTCAGGTTATCTCCACCGCTTTCTACAAACACTACATCAAGATTCTTATGACGTTTTGCCAGCTCTTCAACCGCCGCTAAGTTCATTGAAGCATCTTCACGAATCGCAGTATGCGGGCAGCCTCCAGTTTCAACACCGATAATACGATCCGGCTCTAACGCTTCAGCACGGGTAAGGATTTTGGCATCTTCTTGAGTATAAATATCGTTGGTTACGACCGCGATATTGAGTTTGTCTCTGATCGCTTTACACAACACTTCAAGCAATGCTGTTTTACCCGATCCTACGGGGCCGCCAATACCGACGCGTAAAGGTTGTTTGTAACTTTCCATTATTAAGTCCTTCTAATTCTTTGCTTGCTACTTCGCTAAGAGCGAAACAGCCGTGTGTACTGAGTTTCATGCAAACTGCTGGCAATTGAGATTGATGGTGTAAAGCTGCCGATCATCCAATCTTCAATCGTTCTGGCTCTATATAACGCTTTAGGAAACCGCTCACTGAGTTGAATCAAAGCGCGCTGCCCGTCTGTTTGACCTAAAGGCACGAGCTTGACCCCTGCCATGATCAGGTTTTCAGCCCAGCTCCATAAGTAGCCTTGTTTGAGCTGCTCTATTTCTATATCCCAATGCTGCGCGGCGACGCAAAGCCCAAGCAACTGATTGGGCTCACTATCGACATAGTCAAAACTGTCATGATAGATATCGAGCTGTTTGAGTAAGGTATACAGCGCTTGCCCACGCTGCTTCTCTTCGGCTCTCAGTTCTTTGGTCTCTCTGCTGCTGTAGAGCAAGTCACTCAGCGCAGCTAACTGTTGTTGGTTATTGTTAATCAGCGCTTGGGAGTAGCGTTCAAGGATTGGCAGCTCGAGTGTCGCGACACTGTTCATCAACATGTTATCGAGCCAATCTTGCATTGAAACACGATCCGATACCCACTGCGCCTCAACCGCCCACTCCAAACCTTGCGAATAAGTAAAGCCACCGATGGGTAGAGAGGGGCTTATCAATTGAAACAGCCGATACAACGCCAGATCGCTTGGCCTATTTTGATAAGACATAGGCTAAGGTTTACAGGATGACGAGGGCGCTAACTGAAGCAACACCAACAGAAAGCCAAGGGCTTGAAAGTGCGCGACCAAACTGCAAGCCAAGAACCATAAGTGCCGCTGCACTGACAGTCATACCCGCAGCAAATGAAGAGATTGCACCTTGCGCTTCAACACCGTGTGCATAACCGTGGAAAAACACTAAGCCAACACATAAAGTCAGCGCCAAACGCAGCATATCTTTTGAAGCGTGGAAGGCTTGCCAGATTGCGCCGCTCACGACAAACAGCGAAGCCCCTATCGCAAGCTCGACGCCATTAAAGCCGCCAAACACCTGCCCAGCAGCGAGGCCAACCAACAGTGAGGCAAGCGCGCTGAGGACTAATCCTACTTTACGCACAGCTGACGTCTGTACGCATGCGACTAAAATACCAAACGCGACCAACATAACCAGGTGATCGAAACCAGTTACCGGGTGAGTTAAACCTGCTGAGAAAGAGCCCGTTTCGTGCCCGGGGTGCGCCATCACTGATGATGAGAGAAGGGCCAGACAAGTGAATGCAGCGAATTGTTGTGTTTTGTTCATGATAACTTCCTTGTTGTTATTGCTTTAATTTGGGTGTGATTAGTGATGGTGATGATGCCCACCAGAGCGGCCACCATAAGCGCCACTTTCTGGCTCGAATGACGCGTCTTCTGTGGTGACTTTTGCACCCAAGCCTTGGACCATTTCGTCTAATACATGGTCGTGTTGGTAGCGGACCCAGCCAAATTCCACTTGCAGCGGTACATGCCGGTTACCAAGGTGATACGCCACGCGCGTCAGTAGATGCAAATCGCTGCAGTAGACCGTCGAGACCTTTTCAGGCGCAGCTTTGATTTCGACGATCATGCCGCATTGGCTTTTAAGTTGCTCACCGCCACGCAAAATGTGTCCACGCGGCAGAAACAAGCCTGCTTCACGACCATCATCTAGCTCAACTTTAAGTCGGCTCTTAATTCGGCTATCTATTGGCAAGCTCAGAAACGCATTAGGTTTAGTACAAATTTCTTTGCTGATTTCGGTAAGTTCGATCATCTCATCTCCTTATCAGTTCGTTTTCTCATTCAATCGTTCGTTTACTGGTTGGCTATTTCGTTGCTGCGTTAAAACAAGAAGTACTTTTGTGCCATGGGTAACACGTCAGCAGGTTCACACACCAACAGCTCACCATCAGCTCGAACTTGGTAGGTTTGTGAGTCCACTTCGATGTTAGGCTGCCAGTCGTTAAGCTTCATGTCGGCTTTACTGATATCACGACAATGGCTGACAACCCCGATTTGGCTACCAAGACCAAGCTCACTCGCGATGCCTGCTTGCTCAGCCGCTTGGGAGACAAACAGCATCGAAGTGTTTTGCGATGCCTTGCCGTAGCTACCAAACATGCTGCGATAATGGACAGGCTGAGGAGTTGGTATCGAAGCATTAGGATCGCCCATTGGTGCCATGGCTATCATGCCTCCCTTGAGAATGACACTCGGCTTAACACCAAAGAAAGCAGGTTTCCACAACACGAGGTCGGCAAGCTTACCCACTTCAATTGAGCCGATTTCATGCGCCATACCGTGAGTAATTGCCGGATTAATGGTGTACTTAGCGATGTAGCGTTTGAGTCGAAAGTTGTCGCTGTAGGAAGAATCTTCTTTCAAGCTGCCGCGCTGCACTTTCATTTTGTGCGCCGTTTGCCAAGTGCGAGTAATCACTTCGCCCACACGCCCCATTGCCTGAGAGTCTGAGGCAATCATCGAGAAGGCACCGAGATCATGCAGAATGTCTTCGGCAGCGATGGTTTCGCGGCGAATTCGAGACTCGGCAAACGCCACGTCTTCAGCAATAGAAGGCGACAAATGGTGACACACCATCAACATATCGAGGTGCTCATCAACCGTATTGACGGTGTAAGGACGAGTTGGATTGGTCGACGATGGCAGAACATTGGATTCACCTGCCGCGCGAATAATATCCGGTGCGTGCCCACCACCTGCTCCTTCGGTGTGATAGGTATGAATCACGCGATCGCCAATCGCACCTAAAGTCGATTCAACAAATCCTGACTCATTCAATGTATCGGTGTGAATCGCGACCTGAACATCCATCTCATCAGCGACCGACAAACAGGTGTCAATCGATGCTGGCGTCGTGCCCCAATCTTCATGCAGCTTCAGTCCTACCGCGCCCGCCTCTACCTGCTCTCTTAGCGCTTCTGGCTGGCTAGCGTTACCTTTCCCGAGTAGGCCAAAGTTCATTGGAAACTCATCTAACGCTTCGAGCATACGATGCATATTCCACGGGCCTGGGGTACAAGTTGTCGCGTTAGTGCCTGTGTTGGGGCCAGTACCACCACCAATCATGGTGGTGACACCTGAAGCCAATGCTTCTTCGATTTGCTGGGGACAAATAAAGTGAATGTGCGAGTCGATACCGCCCGCGGTTAAAATTGATCCTTCCCCTGCTAAGATCTCTGTCCCCGGTCCAATCACAATCGTCACTTCTGGCTGCACATCAGGGTTGCCGGCTTTGCCTATGGCTTGAATACGCCCATTTTTAACCGCCACGTCTGCCTTAACGATACCCCAGTAATCCAATACCACTGCGTTGGTGATAACCAGATCTGGCGTTTCGGCGCTTGGGCGTTGACTTTGCCCCATGCCATCACGAATCACTTTACCGCCGCCGAATTTAACTTCGTCGCCGTAAACAGTAAAATCCTTTTCTACTTCAAGCCACAGTTCGGTGTCTGCGAGACGCACGCGATCGCCCACTGTTGGCCCAAACATTTCGGCATATGCCTGACGAGAAATGCTTGCCATTACCTATCCTTGTTTTTGTTTGTTATTGGGCGAGTTTGCCCATGACCTTACCTTGGAATCCGTATATCTCTCGCTTACCTGCAAACTCAACCAACTCAACCGTGCGAGACTGGCCAGGTTCAAAGCGTGTCGCAGTGCCAGCAGGGATATTGAGACGGAACCCTTTACACGCTTCACGCTCAAAACGCAGTGAATCGTTGACCTCAAAAAAGTGATAATGCGAGCCAATTTGTACTGGTCGATCGCCAATATTTTCCACTTTGACCTTGATGGTTGCGCGGCCAACATTGAGTTCAATCTCGCCAGGGGCGGATTCAATTTGACCGGGAATAAAACCAGAATATTGACTTGTTAATGCTGACATATATCCTCCTAGACGATTGGCTCATGAACGGTGACCAATTTGGTCCCTTCAGGAAAGGTGGCTTCGACTTGTACATCAGGAATCATGGAAGGTACGCCCTCCATAACGTCATCAACAGTAAGAAGTGTTCGTCCAAAGTCCATAAGTTCAGACACCGTTTTGCCTTCGCGAGCACCTTCAAGAATGGCACTACTGATAAACGCTACAGACTCTGGATAGTTAAGCTTTAACCCTCGCTCTTTTCGTTGCTGCGCCAGCATCCCAGCGCAGAAGATCAACAGTTTGTCTTTTTCTCTTGGTGATAATTCCATTGGTTTCCTTGCCATTCCCTTAACATGATGGAGAAGGAGCAAAGAGAAACATGGAGTTTAGGTTGCCCAAATTCTTGGGGGCTGGGGAGTTTCACCAGTCCAGTATTGACGCGCTTGTTGCCAAACTCTCTGAAAGCTCTCCAAGATCACCTCACTCCATCGACCCAGTGCTCTCACGACAACCAATTGTTCTATCTGTGTCGCAGCAATCACTAAGTCCTCTGTGCCGACTTCTTGCTGTATGTTAGAGAGCAAGCTCTGTACCAGTTGAAAAAAATCCTCATTTTCGACAGAAATATACAGCGTTCCCGCGAGAGAGAAATTGAGCAAGCCCTTTTCAATCATGGACTTATCGCCACCAAAAATATTTAACCCCTCGGTCAAAATTTTTCTTCCATCTCGGTAAACCTCTGTTTTTCCAACTAAATGTCCGGAGGAAAATCCCTCATTTAGTGCAGGGCGCCCAAAACAGTGCATTTCCCAGCCCACAAATAGGGCATCACGGTCAAGATGAATTTCGGTATCAAGGCGAGCATGGGCATCAGGAAAGAAGATGTTTTCCTGTGGTAACCATTCTAGTAGACCACCACGTTCGACATGCAATATCTGTTTCTGATGAGCGTAGCGTTTTTCAGAGCGATAAAACTTAGTCGCACCCGGAGTGGTGACCAGAGCATGAGCCCCTTGCTCCACGCGAGTGCTTATTTGCAGAGTGTCGCCACCGACCACACCGCCGGGTGGATGCAACAAATAGGTATGGCACGTTTTCCCTTCGGGATACAAAGGGCGCTGAATCGCTAAAGGCCCTTTCTGTTGACGGTCTTTGATGACAGTTTTATCCCCTCTGTCTTTAAACAAAAGCGATAACATGGCCTTCCAGCCTTTCTCTACATCAGACTCGATGTTCTTTTTAAGCGTCTGATTATTATCACCTAAATCAAACGCAACGGCAGGTTCACAAATCATACGGTGAGATACTCCTTTATCAATCTATCATCCAGATCTTCCATGTTCCCTTGGGCAACAGTGCGCCCTCTATCCAAGATGCAAAACTGATCGCCGACCTTACGGGCGAACGGCAGTTTTTGCTCAACCAGTAAAACCGTAAGTCCAAATTTCTCATTCAACATGCGAATAATATCGCCGATTTCTTGCACAATATTGGGCTGAATCCCTTCCGTCGGTTCATCCAAAATCAGCAAGCTAGGGTTGATCACCAGCGCCCGACCTATAGCCAGTTGTTGCTGCTGCCCACCCGATAAATCGCCCCCTCTGCGATGCAACATTTCCTTCAACACAGGGAACAGCTCGAAGATAAATTCGGGGATGTGACGGTCTCCTTTTGCTCGGATAGGTAAGCCTACTTGCAAGTTTTCTTCCACAGTTAACATTGGAAAGATTTGACGACCTTGAGGAACGTAGCCAATCCCCATTCTGGGCCGAGCTTCGGCTTCTTTTTTGATAATAGACTGACCTTCAAGGGCGATGTCGCCACTCTCAGTTTTGACCAACCCCATAATGCATTGCAATAAGGTCGTCTTACCTACACCATTACGCCCCATTAACACAGTGCATTTTCCTTTGGGGATCTCCATCTCCAAGTCCCAAAGTGTGTGGCTCTCACCGTAAAACTGGTTCAATCCAGAAATTGATAGCATGTTATTCCCCCAAATAAACCTGTTTGACTTGCTGGTGCGCTTGAACCTCATCCATGGTGCCTTCTGCCAACACATGCCCCTGATGAAGCACTGTGACATGGCTAGCGATTGAGCGGACAAAGTCCATATCATGCTCAACGACCACCACAGAGTGTTTACCAGCTAGTGAGTTAAGGAGCTCAGATGTACGATCCATCTCTTGGTGGGTCATGCCAGCCACAGGCTCATCAATAAGCAGCAGCTTAGGGTTTTGCATCAACAGCATTCCTATCTCTAACCACTGTTTTTGGCCGTGAGAAAGGTTGCCTGCCAGCAGCGTTTGGTGGTCCTGCAGATGAATTAAACTCAGCACCGATTCGAGCTTATCTTTTTGCTCTCCTGTCATCTTCGCCACATACGAGCCCCACACGGAACGCACGCCCGACATCGCCAGTTCGAGGTTCTCCCACACTGTTAAGCACTCGATCACCGTCGGCTTTTGAAACTTACGGCCAATTCCCGCATTGGCGATCTCGGCTTCATTCATATTAAGTAAGTTGAGGTTCGAGCCGAGCCAAACCTCACCAGTCTCCGGTTTCGTCTTACCCGTGATGATGTCCATCATGGTGGTTTTTCCGGCTCCATTTGGGCCAATAATGCATCTGAGCTCGCCTTCACGGATATACAGATTGAGATCATTAATCGCTTTAAACCCATCAAAGGTTTTATTCACCCCTTCCACATAGAGTAAGATGTTGTGTCTGGTATCAATCAGTGGGTGAACGTCCGGCTTAAGAAACGAGAATACTTGATCTCGACGCGTAACTTCAGCGAGTGATTGCTTAAATTGCTCGGTGCGCTTTAACTCAGTCATACCAAGACCTCCTTACTTTTCTCTTCGTCAGTGCTCGACTCAGCGGCGTTAGGCCTGCGGTTTCGATTGACGACTAAATGCCACTTATCACTGACAAAACCGATTAAGCCTTTCGGGAAGTAGAGCGTTGAAAGTACGAACAAGCCTCCGAGGGCAAACAACCACACTTCTGGAAACTCTACCGTGAACCAGCTTTTGGCATAGTTGATCACCAAAGCGCCAACAATTGCACCAAACAAGGTCGCACGACCGCCAAGTGCGACCCAAACCACCACCTCTATCGAATTGAGCGGTGCAAATTCACCTGGGTTAATAATGCCAACTTGCGGCACGTACAGCGCGCCCGCTATCCCGGCGATCACCGCAGAAAGAACGAACACCCACAGTTTGATGCCATCGACGTCGTAACCCATAAAGCGTGTGCGCGATTCGGAATCACGAATCGCAACCGATACGCGACCAAGACGGCTCGCCACGACGCTGCGACAGACCAAATAGCTGACAATAAGGGCAATACCAGTCGCAATAAACAATGCGATTCGAGTACTGTCTTGCTGCAAGCTAAAGCCCAGAATGTCTTTAAAATCGGTTAAGCCATTGTTGCCACCAAAACCCATTTCATTGCGGAAAAACGCCAACATCAGCGCATAGGTGAGAGCTTGAGTAATGATGGAGAGATAGACCCCAGAGACCCGAGAGCGAAACGCCAAATAGCCGAATACATACGCCATTGCGCCCGGTACTAGCACCACCATCAAAGCCGCAAACCAGAATTGGTCGAAACCATGCCAAAACCAAGGCAGTTCTTGCCAGTTTAGGAACACCATAAAATCAGGCAGGATAGGATTACCATAGACACCGCGATCGCCGATCTGACGCATTAAATACATACCCATGACGTAGCCGCCAAGCGCAAAGAAAGCGCCATGGCCTAAACTGAGAATACCCAAATAGCCCCATACTAGATCGACGGCGAGCGCTAACATCGCATAGCTAAGGTATTTACCCAGCAATGAAATCGTAAAGGTTTCGACGTGAAGCGGGTGCGAAACGGGCAACATCATATTCGCCGCCGGAATTAAGATCACCGCTGCCAAGATGACCAATATTGTCATCTGACCGCCTTTATCGCCTTGCAGTGCAGAAAGGACAAAAGAGCGTGAGGGTTTCGTGTGTGTTTGATTGGTCATAACGCCTCCTTAACTCTCAGCCGCGCGACCACGTTGAGGGAACAATCCTCTTGGTCGCTTCTGAATAAATAAGATGATAAACACCAGCACCAGAATCTTAGCCAGTACCGCTCCGGCCCATGGCTCTAAGATCTTATTAAACAGTCCCAAACCTAATCCAGCGACCAGCGTTCCCCAAAGGTTGCCTACGCCACCAAACACCACCACCATAAAGGAATCGATAATGTAGGCTTGGCCCATATTTGGCCCAACATTGGTCAACTGAGACAGAGCTACGCCTGCCACACCTGCCACACCCGCCCCTAAACCAAATGTCAGCGCATCGACACGCTCAGAACGAATCCCCATAGCTCTCGCCATCGGGCGGTTTTGCGAAACGGCACGAACCTGTAATCCGAGGGGGGTTTTCTTCAAGATCATCACTAAAGCCAGAAATACCATGGCACAGAACAAGATGATGTAGAGGCGGTTGTAAGTCAGTGACAGCATAGGGTTGATTTCTAGCGCGCCCGCCATCCAATCTGGTGTACTTACCGAACGGTTTAACGGAGAGAAGATAGAGCGAACTGCTTGCTGAAGAATCAAACTGATACCGAAGGTTGCCAATAGCGTTTCAAGAGGTCGCCCATACAGATGGCGAATCACGCTGCGCTCAATCAAGATCCCAACTAATCCTGACACCAGGAATGCCATAGGAATCGATAAGATCAGCGCCACACCGGTATGCGCCGGAAGAAGTTGCTGCATCACATAAGTGGTATAAGCCCCAAGCATTATCAACTCACCATGCGCCATGTTGATCACGCCCATGACCCCAAAAGTAATCGCTAAGCCGATTCCCGCCAGTACCAATACAGAGCCAAGACTTAGCCCAAAAAACAACGTCTCGACACCTGCGTAGAGTCGCTGGCTTTGCTGGTAGTCTTGTAAACCACGCTCTGCGGCCGCAATGAGTTGTGGGTCGGTCTCTTGCGCCAAAATCGTGTTAAGAGTTTTAAGAACAATCGGTTGATTGGATTGAGAGATAGACTCGACAGCATCAATGCGATTGGAGGCCTTGGGGTCAAGCGCCGCGTCAATCGCAATAGCGAACGCCAACATAGCAACGATCTCTGCGTTAGTTTCGCTTTGTTGTAATGCGCTGAGCTTGTCGATTGCTTCAGGATTACCTGTCAGCGCTTTTATTGACTGCTTGCGAACCTCTGAGTCCTCGCTGTTAAGACCAAGTGATGCAATTTCAGTACGAAGGTAAGCACGAAGTTTGTTGTTCACTTTTATTTTTTTAAACTTACGCTTGTTTTCAATGATCAGAGGATCGTTAATCCAAGCCTGTCTCGCCTCTGCCCCTGTTTGAGCACTCTCGATAATAAATAGCTGCTGATGCTGAGCGTGTTTATGATCTTTAAGGTAATAGAGCTGTCCATTCAGCCACGCCTCTAGAATGGGCTTGGCTATGTCATGAGAATAGTTTGAGGCAAGCCAGCTAGCCGCTTGCTGCTTTTCGTGTGTGTTCTTTCCAGTCAACGTCTGGAAGAAAGAGTCTTGAGTCAGTGGCTTAACGTTCTCGGCCGACGCTGTCGTTAATCCAATAAGCACAGAAACGAGCACACAGAGCATCCGTAATACGGTCGTCATGATATGCATCCTTGCGTTAGAATTTATGGCAATAAAAATGCGCTGCGTTACCACATGCAGCGCCAAACTTTTCAGGTTATTGATTGGGGGTGTTGAGTCTTAATTGGTCCCTGAACACTTCTTGGTTTCAACATTAAACGCACCGCAAGAAAACGGCTTCGACCAGCTAGAGAAGAGTTTCGCCGATTCAGGGAGATACTCTGACCAAGCATCGCCTGCTACAAGGCCCGTCGTTTCCCAAACAATATCGAACTGACCATCATCTTGGATTTCCCCGATTAACACAGGCTTAGTGATATGGTGGTTAGGTAGCATAGTTGAGTAACCGCCTGACAAGTTTGGTACAGACACGCCAATCAACGCATCTTGCACAGCTTCAGGATCTGTCGTTCCTGCATTGGTGACCGCTTGCGCCCACATGTTAAAGCCGATGTAGTGCGCTTCCATAGGATCGTTAGTCACACGCTTTTCGCTGGCGATAAACTTCTGCCACGTTTCGACGAACTCATCGTTTTTCTCCGTATCGACGCTCATGAAGTAGTTCCATGCCGCTAAGTGGCCGACAAGCGGAGAGGTGTCCATGCCAGACAGCTCTTCTTCCCCAACAGAGAAAGCTACAACTGGGATATCTTCTGAAGAGATACCTTGAGCGCCAAGCTCTTTATAGAAAGGGACGTTGGCATCGCCATTAATGGTCGAAACCACAGCGGTCTTTTTGCCTTCAGCGCCAAACTTCTTAATGTCAGAAACAATCGACTGCCAGTCTGAATGACCGAATGGCGTGTAGTTGATCATGATGTCTTTTTCGCTCACCCCTTTACTCTTGAGGTAAGACTCTAAGATTTTATTGGTAGTACGTGGATATACATAGTCAGTGCCGGCCAGTACCCAGCGCTCAACATCAAGTTCATTCATTAGGTAGTCAACCGCTGGAATCGCTTGTTGGTTTGGCGCAGCACCAGTGTAGAACACATTCTTCGACGACTCTTCACCTTCATACTGAACAGGGTAGAAAAGTAGGCTGTTGAGTTCTTCGAATACCGGCAACATAGATTTGCGCGATACGGATGTCCAGCCACCGAACACCACATCGACTTGCTCTTTTTCAATCAACTCGCGAGCTTTTTCTGCAAACAGCGGCCAGTTTGAAGCAGGGTCGACCACTACCGCCTCAAGCTTTTTACCTAGTAGGCCACCTTTTTTATTTTGCTCTTCCACCAGCATCAGAACCGTGTCCTTCAATGTGGTTTCACTGATCGCCATGGTGCCTGAAAGCGAGTGCAATACTCCGACTTTAATGGTGTCGGCGGCGCTCACCACTCCTGACATACAGGCTAATGCGGTACCTACTGCTGCAAGCTTGAGTTTGAACTTCGTGTTCATTGGATATCTCCTTATAGTGAATTGTTATTCAATTCTTTTTTCCTAAGGAAACAAATCCAAAATCGATGCCAATTTGCCCGCTCACACCAAAAACAGGCAAGTTATTGATAATTATAAGATTAAAATTTCGCCTTGTTATTTTGGTGCAACTAAGAGACAGCGTATCGCTGCATACTAGTGCAATTACATATTCAATTTCACCAATTTGGAGAGATGACTCGAAAAATCATCCTCCTCAACGAAATCCGTTAACCGCCCACACAAGCCCATCCAGTGATAAATCTACATATCTATCACTAAGTAGAGGTATATAGCACTATTTCAATAAACAGCAGCATAATAATGCCGACCTTTGACATTCAGCCAACCGATATGAACTTAGCTTACTATCAATTTCAAAAATCTAGTAAATGGCACTCAAATTTATAACGCCAACCAAATTTAAAATGAACATGATTGCATATGGAGATATTTTTGAGGAGTGTCGACGGGTTCCGTTATAGACATAAGAATCGACAAAACATGCTTGTTGTTTGTAGTAGGCCATGTTCAACAATCTCTTATACCATTCAAAGGAAAGTTAAATGTTTAAGAAACTATTAAGTTGTTGTATCGCCTCTTCACTTTCAGTGATCTCTAGCACTGCCATAGCAGAACAAATAGAGGTCCAGGTTAGCCAGCCAGAAAGTGAAATACTTGCCCCGCTGTTGATGGCATCAGAAAACAAAGGAATACAGAACCAATATATTGTCGTGTTAAAGCAACCTTTATCGCTCAGCAATGACAACCCACAAGCGATGCAACAATTTACGCAACAAGCCGTTACCAGCTTAGAGAACGAGCACGTTCTGCAAATCAGTAAAGTGTTCGACCGCTCAATCAGCGGATTTGTTGCCACCCTGTCACCACAACAGCTCAACGCACTTCGCTCAGACGCACAGGTTGATTTTATCGAACAAGATCGAGTGATCTCTATCGATCCTGTGATTTCAACGAATGCCAATCAAAGCAACGCCATTTGGGGGCTAGATAGGATTGATCAACGTAGTCTGCCACTGAATAATAGTTACAACTATAACTACGATGGTTCCGGTGTCACGGCTTACGTCATAGATACCGGGGTAACGACAACGCACGCAGAGTTTGGTGGTCGCGCGACATCAGGCTACGACTTTGTCGACAATGACAGTGATGCGACGGACTGTAATGGGCACGGAACCCACGTTGCTGGTACCATCGGCGGTACACAGTATGGCGTGGCGAAGAACGTCAATATTGTCGGTGTCCGCGTTTTGAGTTGTAGCGGTTCAGGTTCAACTTCCGGGGTAATTGGTGGTGTTGACTGGGTTGCAGCCAACGCATCGGGCCCTTCAGTCGCCAACATGAGCTTAGGTGGCGGCGTGTCTACCGCGCTCGATAGAGCTGTTGCTAACGCTGTTCAATCAGGTATTAGCTTTATGCTAGCGGCTGGTAACTCTAATGCTGACGCTTGTAATTCGTCTCCTGCACGTGAACCTAGCGGTGTAACTGTTGGCTCAACCACAAGTAATGATAGCCGCTCTAGCTTCTCTAACTGGGGCAGCTGTGTTGATGTATTTGCTCCGGGATCGAGCATTAAGTCTGCTTGGTATGATGGCGGCTACCGTACAATCAGTGGCACGTCTATGGCAACGCCACATGTCGCCGGTGTTGCAGCCTTATACCTTCAAGAAAACAGTTCTCTCTCTCCAGCACAAGTGGCAGCTCTGATTAGCGAGAGAGCAAGTGTCGATAAAGTGAGCGACACACGCGGTACAGTGAATAAACTGCTTTATAGCCAAACAGATGGTGGCTGTGAGCCTGACTGTACAACTCCAAATCCTGACGGCGAACTCAAAAATGGAGTCCCTGTATCTGGAATTAGCGGCTCTCGTGGTGACCAGAAGCATTTCTATATTGATGTAGCTGCAGGTCAAACCCTTACTGTCACAACAAGTGGTGGTAGCGGTGATGCAGACTTGTTCCTCCGCTATGGTGCTAAACCTACCACTAGCTCTTGGGATTGCCGACCATACCGTTACGGTAACAATGAAACTTGTACTGTCTCTAACACCCAAAGTGGTCGTTATTACATTATGCTCAACGGATACAGCAGTTTCAGTGGTGTTAGCGTAGTGGCTAACCACTAGTTGATCGCACTCTAACTTAACAATAATGGCCAGACAGATTTACTGCTGGCCATTTAGTATAACTTGTTGCTCTCACTGCAATGCTAAAACTTAAACTTAGCCACCAATTGACTTAAAGATTCTGCATTTTTCTTCAAACTAACGCAGTGTTGTGATGTTTGCGTGACCATCTCAGTATTGCTTTTTGCTACATCGGCAATACTTTCGACGTGCGGTGCAATCTCATTGATCACCTGAGACTGTTGACCTGTTGCGGTGGCAGTCTGTGCACTGAGTTGATTGATCTCCTCAACAATAGTGCTGATAGAGGCAAGGTGATGTTCAGACTCTTGAGCTGCGGTGAGACACTCACTACCAATTTTGTGGCTCTGACTGACTTCGCTAACGACTGTGTTACTAAGCCCCTGTAAGTTTTCTATGATGGTACGAATTTCACTGGCGGACTCATGGGTTCGAGACGCTAATGTTCTTACTTCGTCGGCAAC
This sequence comes from Vibrio sp. SCP2, assembly GCF_059295395.1. Taxonomy (NCBI): domain Bacteria; kingdom Pseudomonadati; phylum Pseudomonadota; class Gammaproteobacteria; order Vibrionales; family Vibrionaceae; genus Vibrio; species Vibrio sp. SCP2. The sequence continues at coordinate 786,888 of NZ_JCAFVV010000001.1, forward strand.
AACAGCAAAGCCACGGCCTTGTTCACCTGCTCGTGCCGCTTCGATAGCAGCGTTTAATGCCAGTAGATTAGTTTGCTCTGATACACCACTAATGACATCCAGTACTGTATCAATGGCATTGATATCATTAGATAGCTTTCCGATACTTTGATTGCTCTGCTCTAACTGCTGGCTCATAGCTTCAGTGCGTGCGTATGTTTTGCTCACTGAGCTGAGTCCGTTTTTCACCTCTAAAGTGGTTTTATGGACGTTGTCTGAAGTATGGTTAGCGTTATTAGCAATCTCTTCAGAGCTAGCGCTCATTTCATGAACCGCAGTTGCTACCTGGTCAATATTGTGTTCTTGACCATGGATCTGCTGTTTCATTTCGTTAGCTTGTTGATCTATCTGATTGATGGTTGCAACCAGTTCTTTACGCGCTCTTTCTATTTCTTGTAAAACATTGCCCATATAGGCGACAAACTGATTGTACCCCTTGGCAATGTTACCGACTTCATCACGGCGACTTTCATCCAATCGTTGAGTTAGATCGCCGCCGCCACCACCAATTTCAAGCAGTAGTTGTGCTGTGGTTGAGAGTGGTTTAAGCAAGATATTCGTCATATATGCGCTGATAATGATGAACAGCAGCGCTACAGATCCGCCGACCCAAATCATCGTTTCAATGAAATGGTTAATCTCGGTGAGCACTTCAGCTGTCGGTTGAACAGAAATCAACACCCAATCAAGTTGTGGCAGAGCCATCAAACCAACGATCGTCGATGTTTGTTCAAGCTTTGATTCATGTATAACAGGCGCTGTTCCAGCTAAAGTTTGCAGATCAGGCGTCAATGCACCAAGACCAATATCAGCCAACTGCTTTCCAACTTGCTGCGTACTAGGGTGCACCATCACCTCACCGCTCTTGTCGACCAACATTAGTCGACCTGAATCGCCTAGAGAGTAGTTAGCAACAGTATTGCCTAAATTTTCGAGCGACAGACCAATCCCCGTCACTCCAACGCGGCGGCCTTGGCTAATCACAACGTGGTTAACAAAAACCGTTGCGATGCCTGTAGCATCATCGATATCAATCGACAGCTCGACCTGCTTATCGCCATTGAGAAAACCATAAAACCATTGGTCATCCGCTGATGAACTCGACATAGATTTGAGCTTTCCACTTGGCAAATAGTAGCTGTCGTCGACAGTGGTAACGAAAAAGGCGGTTAAGGCATTAAACTGCTGCTTGATCGAGGCGAGTTGTGCACTGATTTGTCCACTATCTTGACCGTCAAAATCCGTAAGTGGTTGTAGCTGAGACATCACTTCAGCAACAACCAACGGCTTTTCTAGCTCCAGCTGAATTTGGTTACTGACCTCTCCCAACGCCGCTGGCATCTGCTGTGAATAAGTTTTGTCGAGGATAATCTTCTGCCCCTGACTGACCGTAATGCTAATTAGCACCACTATGACAAGGATCACTGCCATCACCGTAGCCAAGATAGTCTTGTGTCGAATACTTAATGCAGTTGCCATCACTTGTAACTCCTTTTAGCGGTATAAAAAACCCCGGAACAGGGGCCGGGGGATCTCACTTGAGATAAATAGCGGGAAATACCACGTTTGCATGAATCACGCTTATCGGGCTTGCAATCCGAAAAGCAAGATAAATTGGGTTAGTTGATTACTGACCCTTGTTCTACCCAATTGCCAACCAGAACACGTTCGTCATCTGTCATTTGGGTCAAATTACCTAATGGCATGTATTTAGTATTTACGGTTTGCGCTATACGTGGACCATTGGCTTGAATCTCTTGAGGTGTATCTAAGATCACTCCGGCTGGCGCAGCGGCAAAGGCAGCATGGGTTGGCGTTGCTGAGTGACATACCGAGCAGCGCTCTTGAATAACCTTGTTGATTGCTGCAAAACTCACACCGCTAGGCGCCGCAGATTCCGATGCCGACGCACCTGTTTGCTCAAGGCTCTCTGATGTTGCTGCCACAGTGTCTGTAGAGCTTACTTCCGGCTGCGCAGTCGCTTCAACCGCAACAGGCGCTTTAGCCACTGGTGCTGCCGCTTTCTTAGCATACGGTGAGGTGACAAACGCAAGTGTCACCATACCTAATGCAGCTACAGGAACCGTCCAAGCGAATTTCTGGCTACCATGACGAGTATTGAAGTAATGGCGCACTAAGATACTGAAGATCGCCAAACCTGCGAGTATTGCCCAGTTGTACTCCGAGCCATAGGTGCTCGGGAAGTGGTTACTGATCATAATGAACAGCACTGGCAAGGTTAGGTAGTTATTGTGACGAGAACGCAGTAAGCCTTTCGCTGGTAGCGCAGGATCTGGCTCGCGGTTTTCTTCAATAGCACTCACTAAGTTGCGCTGTGCAGGCATGATAACGCGGAACACGTTACCGACCATAATCGTACCGATGATTGCACCAACGTGAATATAAGCGCCGCGACCACTGAAGACTTGAGCTAGACCATAAGCCGCGCCAACTAAGAGTACGAATAGAACCGCGCCTAATAGCATTGGTGTTTTACCTAGTGGTGAATCACACAACAAGTCATAGATAAACCAGCCAGCAACCAAAGCACCGACACCAATGGCAATTGCCGTCGTTGGTGATAAGCCCGAACCCGGTGCAATCAAATAGATCTCAGCGTTTAAGTAGTAAACCACTGCCAATAGCAGCACACCGGTGATCCAAGTGAAATACGCTTCCCATTTAAACCAGTGCAAATGCTCTGGCATTTCTGGTGGCGCAAGTTTGTATTTTTCTAGGTGATAAATACCACCGCCGTGAATCGCCCAAAGGTCACCAGAAAGGCCCGTTTTTGGGTTAACCCGGTTTAGGTTGTTCTCCAACCAAACAAAGTAGAATGAAGCACCAATCCATGCGATGCCAACTATCATGTGAACCCAGCGAATCGCTAGATTCAACCACTCCGTGATATGTGGATCCATAATTTACTCCTTTACAGCGCTTGTTCCATGCGCTGTTTTTCTTCCAGCTTGTTGTTGCTCGGTAGATCGTCCAAATGCAGTGAGACTAAGTCGTTCTCAAAGTAGACTTCATCGCAGTTATGCCCTTCACCGCCTCGGTCGACGATAAGAAACTGATCTTGGTCAGTTAGGGCTAACACTGGGTGATGCCAAACGCCTTTGTGGTAGTTCACACCTTGACGTCCATTGCTCAAGAACGCTCGGCATGACTTCAGATTTGGCTGATCCCCTTTTGGCGCAACAACAATAAGATACGGTTGACCAAGCAACGGAACGAAAGCTTGCGATCCCAAAGGATGGCGCTCTAACATTTTTATCGTTAACGGATAGCTAAGCGGCGTCGCTTGAAAGATACTGATGATGGCTTCACCACCTTGTTCTTGTACATCGGTGCTCGCTAGCTTGTGATAACGACGAGTCGAGCCATTGTTGATCATAAAGTAGTCACTATTGTCTACTTCAATCACATCCCCAAACTCAGCAAATGCTTGCTTGGTCAAAGGTTCGATGGTTAAACGGCGAATTCCATTGCTCATATTGCTTCCCTCGCTTATTTCGCTTTAGTGCCAAACAAACGTAAACGGCTGATACCACCATCAGGGAAAATATTGAGACGAACATGAGTCACAGCGCCAAGATCATTCACCTCTGAACTGAACTCGTGAATATCATGTGCCTTGAGCTTTTGCGCAGGTAAGAGTTCGCGCCAGAAGAGACTCTGAGTTGCAACTTGATCGTCCGTTCCGCCTTTGACATACGCAGCTTGAATTGAGCAGCTATCTGGGAAATTACCTTTAAAGTGGGCTGTATCGACAACCACTCGGTCAATGTTGCCTGCATGTCCCAGCGCGACAATCACCCAATCATTACCCGGAGTACGACGACGGGCTGTTTCCCAACCATCACCCATGTTCTCACCGCGACCTGGGCCCAGAATGTTAGACTTGTTGCCGTAGTGCTCATCACTACACGCCAAAGCGCGACCGCCATTTTCAACCGCAGCAAGGTCGACTTTTTGTTGACTATCGATGCGATCCCAATCAACGCTAGGTCGACCATAAACGCGTAAACGTGCAACGCCACCATCTGGATAAATGTTGAGACGTAAGTGAGTAAACACTTCATCACTTTCGATCTGTTCAAGATGATGATGATCGCCTTGCAAACCCATAGAAGGCAGAATCTCTTGCCACTCGGTTGCGTCGGTTGGATCACCGTCTGGGGAGTAACAGGCATCAATCGAAGCCGACGGCGGGAAGTTACCCGTAAAGAAAGACGTATCAATATCAACACCCGCAATCGTGCCTGCAAGACCTAGGCGAATGACACAGTAATCGTAGCCTTCACCACGCTTACGGCGGCTTTCCCAGCCATCCATCCATTTGCCGTTATCATCGTAAAGATCGTCTTTCCATTCTGGTGCTTCACGGCGCAAAAGTCGGCTCTTATCGGCAAAAAAGTCGTCGGTAGCGTAGATAGCTTCTGCGCCAAGTTTATCGTCAGCAAGGTTAATGTATTGTTCAATATCTAAGGACATGTCCTTTATCCTTCCAATTATTCAAAAATAGGTTAAGTGAGTATGCTCATCTAGAGCTCTATGCCCTTCGTCGGGCAGATATCAATCGATATCAGAACGAAACAGTCGCCATCTCCGTGACTTACATATCTCGTAGGCGAAACAGTGCGATCTTGTTGATCTCCTGTATCGCAGTAGCAAACTCAGTGTCACTATCATTGCCTAATCGCTTCTCGAAGGATTCAAGAATTTGGTAACGATTGGCCCCTTTCACTGCCATGATGAAGGGAAAGTTGAAGCGGCTTTTGTAACTGTCGTTGTACGTAGTGAATTTTTCGAACTCTTCCGCTGAGCACTGATCAATGCCTGCGCCAGCTTGTTCCGCTGTGGATGCGGCAGTAAGTTCGCCGTTAATTGCTGCTCGCCCCGCTAAATCTGGGTGAGCATTTATAAGTGCAAGTTGTTTTGCTTTCTCTGCGTCTAATAGCGTTTCAGCCATTCTTAAATGCAGATTTGAAACAAAGTTATCCTGATCTGAGAGCCCTTGATCGTAGACGGCTTCTGCCACCCATGGACTATGCTCATACACATCGCCAAAGTGGGAGACAAATTCCGTACGTTCCATTTGAGATGGTTTGCAAAAACGAAATTCAGTCATGTTATTTTCCCTCTTTTGGTGTGTATGGATGATGCTCGTGCCAATGACGAGCGATATCAACACGGCGACATAACCACACATCGTCATGTTGTTTAACGTAATCTAGGAAGCGCTTTAGCGATGCGATACGACCCGGTCTACCGATCAGACGACAATGCAGACCAACCGACATCATCTTAGGCGCTGTCGCACCTTCAGCGTATAAAGTATCGAATGTGTCCTTTAGGTATTGGTAGAACTGTTCACCCGAGTTAAACCCTTGCACAGTGGCAAAGCGCATGTCGTTGACATCAAGTGTGTAAGGAATCACTAACTGAGGTTGACCCGCCTCGGTATGCCAATAAGGCAAGTCATCGTCATACGCATCTGAGTCATATAAGAAACCACCTTCTTCTGCAACTAACTTGCGGGTATTTGGCCCTGTACGACCTGTATACCAACCAAGCGGTCTTTCACCGGTGATCTCTTTGATGATTTCAATCGCTTTCATCATATGGTCGCGCTCTTGCGACTCATCCATGTATTGGTAATCAATCCAGCGATAGCCATGACTACAAATCTCATGTCCCGCTTGAACCATAGCTTCTGCGACATCTGGATGACGTTCAATCGCCATCGCAACTGCGAATACGGTCAATGGAATCTCGTACTCATCAAACAGCTTTAACACACGCCACACACCTGCGCGGCTGCCATACTCATAGATAGATTCCATGCTGATATGTCGCTCACCTTTAATCGGCTGCGCGGCTGGAATCTCTGACAGAAAGGCTTCGGACTCATCATCCCCATGTAGAAGGCAGCGTTCACCACCCTCTTCGTAATTCAACACAAACGACACGGCGATACGAGCACCACCTGGCCATTTAGGGTGAGGAGGATTCGCCCCATAGCCAATCAGGTCTCGTGAATAATCCTTATCCATTCAGGCTCTCCTTAAATACAAGACACTTTGTCTTTATGCCTTCTCAAACTTCACACACTCATTGTATACAATAAATTATCTTAATGTAAAGATTTTGTTGTTAAAGTTAATTTGCGTAAACAAAAGCTATTTTATCAATAAGTTATGTACACTTAGGCTCAAATAGGTATCTAGCTCAATCTCACAAAACTGATTTTTGCTCACTTTCGTTAGTAACAAAATTATAACATCGAGCTTTACTATCCGGATATTTTGTGTACATATATAGGTAACAGAAGCAAGTTTAAAACAACTTTGTATACAATTTAAAATCAATAAACGCTAAGGAGAGCGCTGGGCGCGAATAACAATTATGGGCAAATTAACTACACACGTATTGGATACAATGCACGGCGTTCCCGGTGCAAATATTCAAGTTGAGCTGTTCCGTGTTGAAGAGGGCAGCCTGACCAAGATTAAAACGGTCACCACCAACTTCGATGGTCGAACTGATGAGCCAGTACTAGAAGGCGATGAGTTTGTGACAGGCAAATATCAATTGGTATTCCATGTTGCAGATTACTACAAAAACCAAGACGTCGACCTTGGTGAAATCCCATTCCTAGATGACGTTGTGATTCGCTTTGGTCTCGGAGAAACAGGTGCACATTACCACGTGCCTTTGCTTGTCTCACCGTATAGCTTCTCTACCTATCGAGGTAGTTAAGGCAAGAAATTACCAATAGATAACCCTAACAACGTCATACATATCAATCGGGAGAATTGGAGTCTGCAAAAACACCATCAAGATGCAGAAAGCGGTATTCAATTTCAGAAACACCAAAACAAAAGGACTTGCTGACATGAATGAAAGCAAAGCAGAAGTGCTTAACAACGAAAGCCAATCGGGTGGCTTACTAGAGCGCTTTTTCAAACTGAAAGCACATGGAACCAGTGTTAAGAACGAAATGATCGGGGGGATCACCACTTTTGCCACTATGGCATACATCATTTTCGTTAACCCTCAAATCATGGCGGCTTCAGGGATGGATTCTGGCGCGGTCTTCGTTGCAACCTGTATTGGTGCAGCGATTGGCTGTCTGTTAATGGGACTTTTTGCCAACTGGCCTGTCGGTTTGGCGCCGGGCATGGGACTTAACGCCTTTTTCTCTTTCACTGTGGTTAGTGAAATGGGCTACAGCTGGGAAGTGGCGCTTGGCGCGGTATTCCTCTCAGGTATCCTATTTGTCGGGATGAGCTTCTACAAAATACGCCAATGGATCATTGAAAGTATTCCAGAGAGTTTACGCTTCTCCATGACCGCAGGTGTCGGCCTTTTCTTAGGTCTTATCGGGCTTAAAACCGCGGGTATTGTGGTAGAGAACCCAGCCACTTTGGTTTCACTTGGCGACTTCACTAAGCCTGATGCCATGCTTGCGGCTATCGCTTTCTTGATCATTGCGGTACTGAGCGAGCGTAAAGTTTTCGGTGCGGTACTGATCGGGATTTTGAGCGTCACTGTTGTTGGTATGATGTTAGGTCTTGTCCAATACAACGGCTTCTTTGCAGCGCCGCCAAGTATTGCCCCTACCTTCTTGGCAATGGACATCTCTGGCGCGTTTAACATCTCAATGGTCAGCGTCATCTTAGCCTTCTTGTTCGTTAACATGTTCGATACTGCAGGCACACTGATGGGTGTTGCAGAACGTGCGCATCTGGTAAACAAAGAAACAGGTAAAATCGAAGGGCTTAGCAAGGCGTTAAAGGCCGACTCTATCTCTAGTGTCGCTGGTGCTTGTGTCGGTTGTCCGCCTGTTACCAGTTACGTAGAAAGTGCAGCGGGTGTAGCAGCAGGTGCTCGTACAGGTCTGTCAGCCATTGTGGTGGCAGCGCTATTCTTAGCCGCTATTTTCCTTTCACCTCTGGCAGGTATGATTCCAGCTTACGCCACGGCAGGTGCACTAATCTACGTCGCATTCGTGATGATGAGCAGTATGCAGCATGTCGATTGGAAAGATTTTACCAATGGTGCTCCGGCAGCGATTACTGCCCTGATGATGCCGCTGACTTTCTCAATTGCAAACGGTATTGCTCTTGGCTTTATTACTTACACAGTACTGAAAGTCGCGACAGGAAAAACTAAAGATGTCTCTATCTCAATGTACATCCTGACTGTCGTCTTCGTCGCTAAGCTTATCTACATCTAATTCCTAGGGTCTGATGACCCTAATTATCCTTGTGAAAACTAGCCTGAGCATGGGTTTGGGCTAGCTTCCTATACGAAAAATTCGTGACCCTACGTAGTTTGTAGAAGTCAATTGTCCAATCTACGAGAGAAAAATGGATTCTCTCTGAGGTATAACCAATGAAACTTCTGTATACACTCAACCAAAAACCGCCACACGGCATTACCTTGCTGCTCGCTTTGCAACACATGCTGGCATCCATTGGTGGTATTGTGGCTGTCCCACTCATTGTTGGCGCATCCATCGGACTGCCTAATGAAGAGATTGTCTCGCTAATCAACGCCGCCCTACTCGCTTCGGGTATCGTCACCATGGCGCAATGTATTGGTGTCGGCCCTATCGGTATTCGTTTACCTGTTGTCATGGGCTCTAGTTTTGCTTTCTTAGGTGTGGCGATTGCCATTGGCCGCGAAGGCGGTGTCGCTAGCATTATGGGCTCGGCTTTAGTCGGCTCTTTAGTGGTGATTGTGGCTAGCTTTTATATGGACAAAGTCCGCAAACTATTCCCAACGGTAGTGAGTGGCGTTGTTGTCACCCTAATCGGCTTAACCATATTGCCCGTTGCGATGAACTGGGTGGGTGATGCGCCCGCTGCGAGTGAAAACTTTGCAACTCTACCAAAGCTTTTCTTAGCCATTGTTTCACTGGGCATCGTGGTTGCGGTCTCGGTTTACTGTAAAGGCGCCGTTGCTGCATCTGCCATTGTTATTGGTCTGGCGGGCGGCTACATCGTCGCGCTGTCTCTAGGTATGGTAAACCTCGATGATATTACTTCTGCCGCTTGGGTTGGTGGACCAGAGCCTCTTAAATACGGTTTAAGCTTTCAAGCCAGCGCCATTGTGAGCATGAGCTTGGTTTATATTGTCGTGATTGCTGAAGCAACGGGTGACTTTATGGCACTAGCAAACAACTGTAATAAACAAATCTCGGGCAAAGATCTACAACGCGGTCTGCTTGGTGATGGCTTAGGCAGTACGCTTTCTTCGATTTTAACTGCTATGCCACTGGCTTCTTTCAGTCAAAACGTTGGGATAGTGGGCATTACTGGTGTAGCGAGTCGATATGTTGTTGCAGCAACTGGTGGACTACTGATTTTAGGTGGCTTGTTCCCTAAACTTGCGGCCGTTGCGGTAACCATCCCTAAACCGGTTCTTGGCGGTGTAGGCTTTGTTATGTTTGGCATGATTGCCTACGCAGGTATTCGCATGCTGATTATGGCCGCAGACACCAAGCGCAATGCACTGGTTATCTGTGTTGGTTTGGCATCAGGCTTAGCCGTAACTTTTGAACCTCGTTTACTTCAACACTTACCGCACGATATTGCTAACTTTCTTCACTCTGGCATTACCACTGGCACCATAGCAACGGTTCTTCTTCATCAACTTCTTCCTAAGTCATCCAACAAAGAAGTTCGTGAAGCACTGACAGAGAGTAAGGTTCAAGTCGAAGAAAAGATCATTCGAAAATCTGATGATGAAGCGCCACAAGTGGTAGAAAGTAAACTTGAAGCAAAGACCACTGAATAAACTCACTTTAATCACAACAGAGGCATCAAAAGGAGACCTAAGCTCATGATATCAATCTGAGCTTAACAACAATAACACCGCTAGTATTTGCTAGCTTAACTGTAACTAAAACGTTTAAGACCCTCTCCCCTGAAATGGCTGAGATGGCTAAGGACTATTATGAATGGAAACCATCTGGATTAAGAATCCACTGGCAATTTATACCGGAAACACGCAAGACGCCCAAGGTGGCCTCGTGGTTCAGGGAAACAAAGTTGTCGAACTTATCCCAAAACATGGGACACCGTCCCACTCAATTGATTATGTGGTTGATGCCTCTCGGCATGTCGTCACTCCTGGGCTCGTTAACGCCCACCACCATTTTTATCAAACCTTAACGCGCGCTTACCCTGACGCGTTAAACAAAGAACTGTTTCATTGGCTCAAAAGCCTGTATCCCGTCTGGGCAAATCTAGACGAAGAGATGATGAGCGTCGCGACCGAGCTTGCCTTAGTCGAGTTGATGCTATCGGGTTGTACCACCGCTTCCGATCATCACTACTTGCTGCCAAACGGTTTAGAACACGCGATAGACTTGCAGGTCGAAGCGGCGCAAAAACTTGGCGTCAGAGCCATCTTTACTCGTGGTTCAATGAGTTTAGGTGAAGAAGATGGAGGCTTGCCACCACAGCATACCATTCAAACCGAGCAAGCGATTGTCGATGACAGCTACCGTTTGATTCGCCAATACCACCAGCAACAGGAAGGGGCAATGACCCAAATAGCGCTTGCGCCATGCTCCCCCTTCTCCGTCACCACAGATTTGATGAAAGAAACCGCCCACATCGCCAAGCAAGAGAACGTTATGATGCACACGCACTTGTGCGAAACGCTGGATGAGGAAGATTTCTGTGTCGAACAATTTGGTATGCGCCCGGTCGATTATCTCGAAGATGTGGGCTGGCTAAATGACAAAACTTGGCTTGCCCATGGTATCCACTTCAATAATGAAGAGATCCGCAGACTTGGCCAAGCAGGCGTAGGCATTAGCCACTGCCCAACATCGAACATGATGCTTGCTTCGGGAATTTGTAAAAACAATGACTTAGAAGCCGCAGGCGTGAAAGTTGGCCTAGGCGTTGATGGCTCGGCCTCAAACGATGGCTCAAACATGATTGCCGAAGTACGTATGGCGATGTACTTACAACGCCTACAATATGGCTCGGCAAACGTATCCCACTTTGATGCGCTGCGTTGGGCGACCAAAGGCTCAGCTCAAGCGATGGGACGTAATGATATTGGCGAACTAAGCGTGGGTAAACAGGCCGATATTGCGATGTTCAAACTCGACGATATTCGTTTCTCAGGCAGTCATGACCCTCTTGCTGCACTCCTGTTATGTGGTGCTCAACAAGCTGACCGCGTGATGGTTGCTGGTCACTGGCGAGTAATGAACAGCGAAGTGATTGGCGTCGACATCCATCAATTGATGGAACGCCATAAAGCTGCAGCATCAAGGCTAGCACGTAAAGCCTTAGGTGAGTAACACGCGCTAAATCATCGCCAGCCTAAGTTCAAATCAACTTAGGCTGGCATTTAAAATTACTTGTAACCGATCCATATCCCACTAATTAAAATTAGATAATCAAGCCACTCGAGAACATCGGGCAGGCTAACCATCACAATTGAAACATAAGCTTATTGAACCTACCTTTGAGTACACGCTTGTTAGATATGCGAATTCAAACACCCAATCCTTAGAAGCCTTCACCACTCGGTTAACTAGCATTAGAAATTGCGACTAAAGCCCCATTGCAACAACTTGCACCCAATGCGAGTATCAAAAAAACATACGACTCAAGGTAGAGAACAACAGGTTTTTGCAAACGCTCACCACGATGCGTGGAGTATAGTGGCAAAACACCTTGCAATGACGGATATGACCACATCAATACAGCTATGGAATAAACAGATCGTTAATCGAGCGAGTATGGCTGGCTTGGGCGCGACACTCATTGGCAATGGGATAGGTCGTTTTGCTTATATTGCGCTGATGCCCGCATTGATTCAAAGCGGTTGGTTTAGCGAAAGTGATGCTTCTTACTTAGGCGTAGCGACGCTTGTCGGATATATTGCCGGAGCGCCTGCGGCCAATCTTTTACTTCGTTATTTCAGTTCTGGCCAGCTCATTCGTAGCGCAATGTTAATCAGCAGCTTCAGCTACCTTGCTTGCTCGTGGCAAGACGCCCCTCTGACTTGGTTTTATATTTGGCGTACCTTGGCTGGTGTCACTGGCGCATTACTCATGATTGCTGCTCCGCCAGTGATTGTTCGCCAATTCAGTTCCGACGTCAAAGCCAGAGTCAGCGGCATTGTCTTTTCTGGTATCGGTATCGGAGCAATGCTTTCAGGTACACTGCTGCCAGCACTTATCTCATATGATTTGATTTCCGCTTGGATAGGGATGGGCGCAGTGGCGCTAGTCACCACTATTTTGACTTGGAACGCATGGGACACTCGCATTACCCCCACCCATGCAGCTTACGTTCAAGCGTCATTTTCTCATCTTTCACAGCCACAGATTAAAAATGTCATCCTCATATCACTCGCCTACAGCTTATGTGCGATTGGTTATCTTCCACACACTTTATTTTGGGTCGATTACCTTGTTAGAGAACTCGGCATGTCATTCACTAGTGGTGGGTTCTTTTGGGCTACCTTTGGTGTTGGTGCAGCTATGGGACCACTCATTACGGGTAGCTTAGGAGATAAATTTGGGCTTAAGCGTTCTCTATGTATCGCTTTCAGTTTTAAAGCGGTGGGCGTTGCGATTCCTTTATTCAGCACCCATCCAATTTTGTTGTTTATCTCTTCCCTATTGGTCGGCATTTTTACCCCTGGGATAGTCACCCTTGTGTCCACCTACACGCTCGAATGCGTTGGTTATGAGCTACATACCAAAGCTTGGAGCGGAATGACGTTATCTTTTGCTATTTCACAAGGCGTAGGTGGTTTTCTGATGGCCTACTTTCTCACCCACTTTGCGTCTTACAACACCCTATTTGCTCTCAGTGCCAGTGCGCTAGTACTTTCATTTGTATGCATTTTATCGACATCAACACAGCTCAGAACAAACGCAATCAGCGAATAACTCAATGAAATAAGGACTTTCTATGCAACTCTACCTAAATGATACTTCACCATTTTCACGTGTGGTTGTGGCGACAGCTTTATTGTCTAACGTCCCTTCTCTTTCATTGGTTTGGGTCGATCCTTGGAGTTCTCCAAGCAATTTAGAACGTGTTAATCCGTTTTGTTTAATTCCCGCCCTAGAGCTAGATAGCGGGCACTCCCTGACAGAGAGCTTATGCATTAGCCAGTATTTAATTGAGACCAATCAACCAACTAGACTGAAGAACGTTAAGCTCAACGATGTAGACCAAGTTAAGCTCCTTGGAACAGCGAAAACTCTGATGGAAATCGCCTTTAGAACCGCAGTGTTACCTCGCTTTACCGATCAAGACAATGAGCTAATCAGACGCGGGCAAGAAGGCATAGTTTTGGCACTAACCAACCTAAACAAAGAAATGGAAGAGTTAGGTAGCGAGGTCTATCTAGATCCAAACTTAGCAACGCTGTATCTACATATTGCTTTGGAATACATCCAATTTCGTCATCGCGCTTTGTATGACGATGCCGTCGTCACACATATTGATGAGTTCTTAAATACCTCACCATTTAGCCAGCTTCTTGAACAGGTCAGCATTGAAAGGCTATCAGAAAAACCTGAATACTCAGCATTAGAATCTTCTTGGCGACAGCTGTAATAATAAAGGGGCGATGAACACCCCTTTTGTTTTTTATTCACTTAACCAAAGCCGTTAAGCTTTGAAACGGTCGATTGCCAACGTTAAGTCTGTCGCTTGACCTGCGACAACCGTTGCCGATTGCGCATTTTCAGACACCGCGCCCACGTTAGCGTAGGTCAAATCGCGGATAGTATTGACGTTGCGCGCTATTTCTTCGGACACAGTACTTTGCTGCTCCACAGCAAGGGCAATCTGCGTACTGCTATCTAGAATATGCTTCATCTCTTCCATAATAGCTTCAATGTGGCTTAACGCTTGCTCTGACATATGAACGCTATCAGCTCCCTTACTGCTGCATGATTGGATAGTAGACACCACTGTTTGGGTTTGCTGCTGAACCGCACCAATGATTTCTGATATTTCTGCTGTTGAGTTCTGAGTTTTGCCCGCTAGGGTTCTCACTTCATCAGCAACGACGGCAAAACCACGTCCTTGCTCACCAGCACGCGCAGCCTCAATCGCGGCGTTCAGTGCTAACAAGTTGGTTTGTTCGGCAATTTCACCAATGACATTCAGTACTGAGCTAATCTGATCAGACAGAGCAAGAAGATGATTCACTTCGCCGCTTGCGGTTGAAAGATCGGTAGATAAAGAAGAAATGGTATCACGGGTTTCCACAATGTCATCGAAGCCAAGTTGAGCATTTTCATAGCTTCTTTGTGTGTTGCCAGCTGCGCTTTCAGTGGTACTCGCCACATCTTTGATCGTCTCGCCCATTTCAGTCACCGCAGCAGCAACACTGTCTGTTTCCAACTGTTGTTGGTTAAGTGCCGCTTCGGTATCAACACTACTCTGCTGTAATTGAGTCGATGCGGCCCCAAGCTCACTCACACTCCCTTGCACCCGAGAAATGAGTCCCTGCATACTGGCAAGGAGAATGTTCAGTTGCCCTGCCATTTCAGCAATTTCATCTTTTCGTTCTGTATTTGCCTTCAAGGTTAAATCATGTGTATTGGCGATAGTAGACATCATATTGCTCAGCTGTTTGATATTGCCTTGAACACTTCTGATGAGGAAATATGAACCCAATAGCATCAGCCCGGCGACAATGAGAACAGAACCGGCAATAAAACGTTCTATGGCAATTTGAGCATGTTCAATTTCAGCTTCGAGAGTGGCTTCTATTCCATGAAAAATAGTGAAGATATCTATAAACAGACTTTTCATCTCCTGCTTTGACTGCTCAACTTGATTAGCATCCGACCCGTAGTGTTGGGCCATTTTTTCCAAGTCTTTTCTGTAAAGCGTGATGTTGCTGCGCAATGTCGGTAGCTGTTGAACAACGATCCCTAGTTCTTCCAAGTCCGTTGTTAGTAAACCTGATAACGATTGGAACCTCGCGTACTCCGTTTTGAAGGCTTCCAACTTAGCTGGCGAAGGTTTGTCGAGAAAGTCATATTCGATACGATTCATCTCTAGCAACGAGACTTCCATATCCTTTACTTCTATCAGCGTTTTCTCAAGTTTGAGCAGCTTGAGGTTACTAATCTCCGTGATGGCAACAATGGCAATAAGCGCAATAATAGAGAGTCCGGTCAAGCCGAACAGTTTTCTTTTTATAGTCATGATCTTTCTCAATGAAGCAGGCTAGCAATAAGTACTTATTTTTATAATGATTTTCGCGATTTGTAACATGTTGTTACAGCCTTGTCACCATTGCATTGACACAAATGTTATTTGCCTCAACCATCATGCACTGATTGAATCTTAAACAAAGAATAAAAAGAGATTAGAAGCAGGTTTTGGGGAAGTAAAAGCTAGCTAAGTCACTGAATGAAGGAAACAAAAAAAGGGACGTTTCCGTCCCTTGATGTTCTTATTTGGTATGGAAAATTTGCTCAGTTTCCAATGAGGTCATCGCGCGGATTTGACGCCATACGTAGTAGAAGATACCAAACATCATCAGCATGCTAGGAATCGCGATAATTGGGTAACTATAAAGAGTGAGCTTACCAAGCTCTTCGTTAAACTCTGGCGTGCCAGCAGGGCTGGTCACAATCCAAGTTGCGAGGAAATAGTTCATCGCAGAAGAGAACGCAAACGTACTCGCGAATAGGTAGTTTGACGACATTAAGCAACGCTCGAATGCATCCGTCTTGCCCTTTTCCTTTAAACGCTCAGTGATCAACGCTAGATTTAGCACAGTGTCGTTAAGGATCATCTTCTGCATAAATGGGTAACGAGTAAATGTCGAACCCAGAACAGCTAAGCCAATAAGACCAGGAATTAACGCTTCTTTTAGTGCTAACCAACGGGTATCAAGCTCTAACAGACCAATACCACCTGTCAGTAAAACACTAATAAAGCCCAATGCGGCGATGAAGTTGAACTTCTTATTGCGGATAAGATCCATGCCGCCATACACAATCGGAAAAGCCAGCGCGACAACCAATGCCATTACAGTACCTAGGTGCTCTTCGCCGCTGAACTTCATCAGAATGAATGAAGGAATAAATACGTTAAACAGGATTTCGAATAGGGGATTCGACTTTTTCGTCGTGGTGTTACTCATAATTGTTACTGACTCTACTCTGTCACTTCATTTTAGTTTCGGGGAGAAGTGTTCAACGCTTAGCTTAAGATGTAAAGCGTTAAAACGTCGAGTTGTGTAACGACTTATGAAATTAGTGAAGATAAAAATTTAACGCTCTCTTTGTAAGTATAGCCTGATGAGGCCAATTAAAATCTGGCTTCGCTGAAACGAAACCAGATTTAATCAGTAACATTGGTGATTTGTCACAACCGTTATTTTACTTCGTCAGCGGCTGCAAAGATTGCAGGAAGTGCTTTGTAGAAAATAGCGATAGCCATACGTGGTGTCTCCGTTTGAGGATAACCACCGTTCATTGCGACAACTGTACCACTATCGAAATCCATCGCCACTACCTGACCATGAATACCCACCATTGCCAAGATAGTGCGGCCAGGGGTCTTGAGTACACGGAACTGATCTTTATACCAGCCTTCAGCTAAAGCAGACTCTTTACCTTTCAGCCATGCAGCACGTACTTCGTCATTACCTTCAAGAATTTGGTTGATAAACTCAGCAGGAACCACTTGCTCGCCTTTGTAGTTCTTACCGCCGTTCATTAGCATGCGACCAACGCGTGCAAGGTCTTTAGTTGCTGCGTTTAGACCGCCAGAAGCTACAGGGTTACCTGCGAAGTCCGCTTGGTAGTGCGCGTTTTCAGCCATGCCAACTTTACCCCAGATTTGCTTCTCTAGAAGATCAGCCAGTTTCTCACCTGTTGCAGCTTCAACGACTTTACCTAGTACTTCAGTGTTAATGCATTGGTAAGTGTATTTTGAACCCATAGGGGCAAAGACTTCTTTCACTAATGGGAAATAGTCGTTAATACCATGCGGGTAAGTTGCTTCATGGTTACCGCTCCAGCCTTGAGAGTCAGTCATGCGATTATCCCAAGACTTGTGCTTTTGAATTTCTTGTACGACGTTGGTACGCATGTCAGCGGTTTCTTGTACGGTAGCTCCATCCCAAGCCGTACCTTTAAGCTGAGGTAGGTAATCTGTGACTTGCTTAGACATATCAAGCTTACCCTCACTCACTGCGATACCTGCAAGCATTGCTGTAAACGATTTAGTGACAGACATATCTAGGTGAGTTGAGTGCTCATCCATACCATTCCAGTAGTGCTCATGAAGCATGTGGTCACCTTTGAGAACAACCATTGAGTGATTCTTCACACGATCACGCAGAAAGTCGTTGAGGGTCATTTCACCATCGATTGCCGGCACCATGATTTTGTCAAAGTCTAATGATTGGTTAGTCTTAAACTGCTCAGGAGCAATTCCTGACTTTTGAATCTCGTAAGATGGCGTGAACTTATACGCATTTGGGAAGGTAGATGCTGCGTATTCCGCATTATCCCAAAGCGCAGCAGGCACCCCAGAGGCCGTTGCTGCTTCTACAAATGCGGTGTCTGGTTTGCTGAACGTTGCGGCATTCGCCATAAAAGTGCTGCTTAGTAGGACGGCAAGAGAGAGTACTTTAAGTTTCATATTGAATCTCCGAGTCAGTGCATTAAGAACTATCCTAAAACACATTGTTTGACATAAAATCTGTAAGGTCTGAGAAGGAATTTAATCCAGTCTAGTTTCATGTCATAATCGCTAAGCATGCGTAAAACGCACGCTCAAATCGATTATGGGAGGAAATATGAACCTTAACCTAGAGTATTTAGCGGCATTCGTAGACGTCTATGAGCAGGGAAGTTTTGCTAAAGCGGCAAGTAAATCCTCTCAACACGCCTCAACATTTAGCAGAAAAATCAGTGCATTAGAAGATTACCTAGGTTTTGATCTATTTGTGAGACATAGCCGATACCTTGAACCTACCGAACAAGCTAGAGCACTTTACGACCATGCAAAAGCCTTTCTTACCGAAGCGAATTTATTTGATACTAAAGTAAATAGTATTTTTCATGGTCACACAGGAAGCTCTTTAATTGTGATAGACACCTCAGTAATAGAGTTAGGTATGCTAGAGTCCATTAGCCAATTGATTCGTGCTATGCCCTCTGTGAACGTCACGATCAAGACAGGCGATACCGAATCCGTGCGTACAGCCCTTGTTAATGGTGAAGCAGATATGGCTTTTGCACTAGCAACATTTTCTTGGCCTCCGCAGATAAACGGTTTTCGCTATTTGGAGTTTCCGCTGCAGCGCGTCGCTACGCAAGCTTATCTAGAACAGTTCGGATATGAGAAAGGAAAGCCACTCTCACCAAGTACGGTACGTAGTATGACTCAGGTGGTGATGACACCTCTGCGTAAGTTAGGTGTAGAGAATCAAGTGTATAGTCACAACGTTATTAACTCAGATAGCCTACTTATTGCTAGGGAGTTAGCTCGACATGGAGCTGGTTGGAGTAACTTGCCTGCTTCAATGGTTGAGGCTGATGTTAAATCAGGAGAAATCACCTCCTTCGATGTAGAAGATGATTTCCACCTAGCTTGGTCTGTCGAACTTTTGTGGTCAACCGAAAAGGTTTACGATCCCATTCGTGAACAGCTGATTAAGATGCTTGAATAGCCATTGTTACTGGCTGCATTTATCCTGATCCTAAATTGATTAAAAAGGGAGCTAAAACTAGCTCCCTTTCCACAGCGAGCTGAAATTACATCTCATAAACTAACTTACCGTTGAAGTAAGTTTGTTTGACCTGCGTTTTATGAAGCTTGCGAATCTCGCCATCAAAAATATCATTGTCTAGTACGATAAAGTCAGCAAACTTGCCTTTCTCAATAGAGCCTAGCTTGTCACCCAATCCAATCGCTTTAGCACCATTTAAGGTAACAATTTCCAGAGCTTCAGTAAGTGAAATGGAGCTAAAATCAAACGCGGTTTCAATCGAGCCTCCCGGCACTTCACGCGTGACCAATGACTCGATAGCCAACCAAGGATTTGGCGAGAACGCTACCGTCCAATCGGAACCATAAGAGATCAGGGTATCTTTTGCCAACAACTGACGAATCGGCCACATGTACTGAACGCGTTTTTTACCGATATCTTTTTCAATGATGCCAATCGCATCAGATGGGAACCACAGTGCAGGAGAAGCTTCATAGACGACATTCAGCTTGTGAAAACGCTTATAGTCTTGCGGGTTAACGAAAGTCCCATGGGCAATACTGTGGTAACGACCATCATTTCGCACAGGCAATTGCTCTAGATTATCCAACATCATTCGAATAGAACCATCGCCAATCGCGTGAACCTTAAACACAAAGCCTTGTTTTTCTAACCTTGCCATCTCCTCCATCACATCTTCTTGAGGAATACGTAGGGAACCCGAGTACTTAGTGCCAATAAACGGTTCTAGCATCACCGCTGTTCGCCCTGCAGCGGAACCATCGAGGATGTATTTGATTCCATATGGATAAACAAACTCACTAGCGAAAGACTCTTTGTTGTCAATTAGGTACTGTTGGGCTGCCTTTGCTTCTGGTTCTGGTGTATTAAGTGGAGAGGAAATACTGACGTGCATACGTACCTCCATTTCTCCCTTGTCTTCTAGGTACTTATAGGCATCAAAATTTCGCTTTACACCATAAGCATCGTTCATTGCGGTCACACCATACGAGTGCATCTCATCAAAAAATGGTTTCATACCTTTATCCGCCCATTCTTCGACCGTCGGGTTGTCTAGTGCAGCAATCACCCACTCAGATACCGTCTCTCGTACAACACCCGTTAGCTCTCCATTTTCATCTTTAACAAAAATACCACCAGCAGGAGGCTCACGATCTTTAGTAATACCGAGCTCTTTTAGGGCCAGTGAGTTGAGTAACATGGCGTGAGCACCCTGATCCCACAGCGCTACAGGCCTATCATCAATCACCGCATCCAAAGCAGATTTATGAGACGGAGTCGTTGTCCCAGAAATAAACTCGCCATTGTCAGCAAGCCAGTTGAGATTCCCGCCATAGATCCACTTTTTATCAGGATACTTGTTACGGTATTCTTTTAATGTAGCGACGACTTTCTCCCACGGGTCTAAAGGCGAGACAAAAATATTCATATAGTTGTCAGCACCCATGTCAGGGTGAATGTGCTCATCAACCATGCCCGGCATAACGACTTTACCGCTTAGATCAACCATCTTAGTCGCTGCATCACGGTGTTGTTCAACCTTAGCAAGATCACCAACTTCAACAATTACCCCATCTTTAACGGCAAACGCTTGTGCCCAAGGCATTGCTTCATTCACTGTATAGACTTTTGCATTATGAAAAATGGTGTCAGCATCAGCGAAGACGCCAAAACTGGTACAACCGATAAGGGTAGATATTGCTAGCCTCTTCATAAAATCTCCTTGTGAAATAACCACTTGATAATTAGCAACTATAAACTCAAACTAACATTTTTAATCATTACATTTGCAGAAAAAATGTAACTTAACTCGTATAAATGGCATTCAACTCATCCGAAGAAATCCGCGTAGCGCTCGGAGGTAGTGGTTTGAAAACAAAGAAAAGTAAACTTCGCCGTTGTGCATCTGTTGTTGGATTTTTTCTAGTGACATGATGGTCTTCTCTAGGCTAAGGATTCAATGCTATCGCGTCAGGAATTAAACAAAATAGCGTTTCGATGGGTCTCATCTTGCCACGAGAACTCTCTTTTACTCTCTCGGATTCGTCACATAAAACAGTGCAGAATTTGAGACTTTCACACGGAAGTCACTTGGCTCATTTCTCAGCCAGAAAACCACTCATTCGGCACCTTGACTGCAATCACCTCTGCTCGGCAACAAACGCTACCTTGAGAAAGAAGTTCACATTCAAGCACTATCTTCTTTTCGAATGCTTCAACAATTTTCGCTTTCAAAGTCACCGTAGAATCCATTACGACAGGTTTAAGAAACGAGATGTTTAAGTTGCCCGTGGCAAACCAAACAGGCTCCCCTTGCCCGACTTCCTGTCCATTCAGTTGATACCCCTTAGCGATAGCCATACAGACGCAATGACAATCAATGATGGTTGAAATAATGCCGCCATTGAGAAAATGAGTTGGTCCGGCGCAATGGTGTTTTTGAGGAACAAAGTCGCATCTTGCCTCGCTATCTGATTGCCAGTAACTCTTGATCTGTAAACCCAGCGGGTTCTCTGACCCGCATCCATAACAGTGGTTATTTGGGATCTGATCTTGTATCGCAATGGTTTTTGGCATGTTTCGCTCCTATTCAGAGTTTGCTTTCAGTGAATAAGTTAATATTTATCTTATAGTTATAGTCGACTTTGCTCGCGAAATAATGGAAAGCACGATTCTATATCTCAATCCTCAAAAATTTTTGTCGTCTAGATAAAATCACTCGTTTGATATCAATATCGCTCCTACCTACTATGCCCGCATCCGCAGATAACAGCTGCCCAACACAATTTACTGCATAACCTTTTTGGAGAAGTTATCGTGGAACGACTAAAAACTATAGACCCTGCGAAGATGGGGAAAGAGCGTCACAAACGTGAATATGACCTACGAGTTTTGAACTGCGTGAGTGAAGATGAATACCAGTCGCGTATGGCGATTTGGAATAACCTAATCACGCCTACGGCACCGATAGAAGAAGCAAAGAAGTTTGTCGATGCAGCTTTTAGCAAACTAGAGCAAGACCTCAAAGCATCAAGCAGTGAGTTGGTGCTTAACTACAACGAGTTTGTCACTCTAGCGAACGAAGAGATTAACTACATCAGAGTTCACGTTGCAGACAATCGCTCACAATACTTTTGGTACGCGACAATCGCGTTAACTATTTGTTTAACGGCGTCGCTGTTTTTCTAGTCTAAATCGAGACACCTTAGTTTCAACTGACCCTTTATCGTTAGATAGCCTAATGGTGAGGGTCTGATTAACTCACTCTTACCATTACGCTACCCAGAATGACACTATAATTAGTAGATGGTTATTGGGGGAGCGACATGAGCATATTTTCGTGCAATAAATGCGGTCGACTCGCCGACCCAAATAAGCTGATCCACAATGGCGGGCTGTGCCAGTCTTGTTACAATTTTTTATTCTCAACTGGCTTACATCCAGGTATTTGCCATTTACTTCGACTTGAAGTTGAAGCAGGTAATCAAATCAACAATTACATTACGATTGGATCTTTGGGCGGGAAATGGATTTCGGTGTCACTAAAATACGACTTCTCCCAGCATGATTTAAAACCTTTGGGCGAGTTAGTTTACTCTGAAGAGCCTAGCGGCGAGGACAAAACACGAAAGTATACTGGCGTCGAATATATTCCTATCGATAACACTCAAAAATTAAAAGTAATGAGTGAAGTTTACTATTCTCCTTCCGACCCATACTACTTACCTGGAGAGCCTGATTTGGCCTATTTCGGCAAAATGATTCTTGGTATCGTCCTTACTATTGTTGCTCTTATGGCTGCGTTAATTTCACTATTTCCTACTTTTTTTATGTTGCTTGGCAAGGCTGCAGCCCCTGTAATCTTTATAGCGTGGCTGTTAAAAATGAGGGGAAAGTGAAGTCTTTGCCGGGATCAAAGCAAACAGCAGATACACAATAGCGAAGCTCTCTAGCTGAGTGGTCAACGCTAGACCAAACTACGCCCCACCAGAAGCTACACGACTAACCAAAGCAACATTCTGTGTGACCTTGAAAACCAACTCAACACTTCGACAGAAAGCCAAGATATCGCGGCAAGAGATGGACTCAAGGTGACCCCCTATACCTTTGGATTCATGGGAGCACAAGGCGCATTTCATGACACATTGCCGACAATTGTGCGACTGACTGAGAAATAGTGATCCATCACCAATAACAAAAAAAGCCTCCAGTTGGAGGCTTTTACGTATCTAGTGATTGATATTAGCGAACAATCAAACCAAGCAGGATACCGACAGCACCGAAGTCTGCGTCACTGAAAGTTGTGTTAGCAAAACCTAGGTCGCCCAACACTGGCATTAAGAATACTGGTAGGAAGGTAATCAGTAGACCTTGAGCAAAAGCACCTAAGATTGCACCACGACGGCCACCTGTTGCGTTACCAAATACACCCGCTGCAGCACCAACGAAGAAGTGCGGTACCACACCTGGGATAATCACAGTTAAGCCCATCACGTAAAGTAGGAACATACCTAGCAAACCCGCAGCAAAACTGGATAAGAAACCAACTAGTACTGCATTTGGCGCGTATGGGAATACCACAGGACAATCTAGAGCCGGTTTAGCGTTTGGCACAAGCTTGTCTGAAATACCCTTAAATGCAGGAACGATTTCAGCGATAACCATACGAACACCTTGCAGGATAACGTAAACACCACCAGCAAAGGTAATCGACTGCATCAGGGCAAACATAAACCAGTGCTTGCCACCACTTACTTCGCGAACAAAGTCACCGCCAGCGAAGATACAGGTCACCATAAAGATAATGCCCATAGTGAAAGAGATAGCGACTGGCGTATCACGTAAGAACAACAAGCTCTTTGGTACGTTCATCTCTTCTGTGGAGTGCTCTTTATTACCAAACTTGCTGCCAATGAAGCCCGCTAGCACGTAGGAGAGTGTCGAGAAGTGACCAATAGCCACATCATCAGAACCTGTCACTTGCTTCATGTAACGGTGCGCGATGGCTGGGAAAAACACCATCACTGAGCCAACAACCAAAGAACCTAGTGCAATAAGAGGTACACCACTCATTCCACTTGAAGAGAGGATCGCCGCCACCATCATCGACATAAATAACGTGTGATGACCTGTCAGGAAGATAAATTTCCATGGTGTTAGACGAGCGATCAAAATGTTCACCAGCATCGCAAAGAACATGATCATCGCCATCTCTTTACCAAATGCTTCTTGAGCAATTGACACAATCGCTTCGTTGTTTGGTACCACACCCGTAATGCCAAACGCTTGTTGGAAGATAGTCGCAAAGTCACCTAGAGAGGTAACAACTAAGCCAGCACCGGCGCCCAAGATGATAAAACCGAGAATGGTTTTTACTGTGCCTTTAATGCATTCAGTCACCGGCTTTTTCTGAGCAATTAGGCCGATAAGAGCGATAAGACCGACCAAAACAGCAGGTTCTGATAGGACATCGTTCATTAAGAAACTAAAGAATTCCATAATGGCCCCCTATAGTGCGCCAAGTTCTTGTAAAGCCGAAGATAAACGCTCTTTCATTGCAACTTTATCAACCATGTTATCTAGGCTAACGATCTTCGGTTCAACATCGAGTGCTTTCAGTTGGTCAGTAATATCGTTCGTACCAATAAAGATGTCACAATCTGTGCCTTTTGCACTGCCTAAATCAATGTGATCAACCGCTGCATTAATCTCAAGCTCTTTGACGATGCCCTTGATGCTCATTTCCATCATTAGGCTCGTGCCAAGACCGTGTCCACAAACAACCATAATTTTCATATTTCAGTACCTTTTTATTCTTGATATCTATAGGGGTGATAGTCAGGAGTTATGTTTTAGTAATTCTTGATGACAGCTAAAACGTCATCGACAGATTGAGCGTTGCAGATTTGCTCTACATGCTCTTCATTCATAAACAGCTCAGCCAGTTTTGAAATAGCACCGACATGGCTATCGCTATCCGTTGCCGCTAGCGTCACTAACATCTTCACAGGGTCATTACCTTCAGAGTCAAAGTTAACGCCGTTTTGAATCACAGTGATCGCAAGTGATAAACGATTAACCCCATCTTCTGGTCTTGCATGCGGCATCGCCATACCAGGGCCAACGACATAGTAAGGGCCTAGCTCTTGATGCGAGCGAAAAATCGCCTCTACGTAGCTTGGCTCAACAGCGCCATTATCAAGCAATGCCTGACACGATTTTTGAACAGCTTCTTTCCAGTCACTGGCTTCAGCATGGACTCGAATCACATCAGAGGTAATCAGTTCACTTAGCATTGGATCTTTCCGATTTGTTGTTTTGATGGCGCTACTCTAACGATGATCCTTTTGGAAAAACCGGATGATGATCACAAATGATAGCGCTATCTGGTAGCGCTATCATAAATTGTGATAGCGCTACCATTTATTAATCTTAATGCGGTTTCATATGCTTGTGATCACCATCTAATGCGCTAATATCATTTCAACCCAAGGGCTGTGATAAGATGTCGCGGCGAATTAATAGATAAAAAAACGAAAATAAAAAATGAGCGAACCGCGAAAACGCAGAAGCACTGGAAAAGTCACACTTGCCGATGTAGCCAAAAAGGCCGGTGTGGGTTCAATGACCGTTTCGCGAGCATTAAGAACGCCAGATTTGGTGTCTGATAAACTGCGAGAAAAGATTCAGCAAGTCGTTGATGAGCTAGGTTATATTCCCAATAAAGCGGCGGGTGCATTAGCCTCAGCTGAAAGCTATTCCATTGCTTTGATCCTGCCTTCATTGATCGATAAATCTTGTGCCTTGTTCCTACCTAGCTTCCAGCAAACCCTAAACAAAGCCGGTTACCAACTGATTCTCGGCTACAGCGACTACTCGGTAGATCAAGAAGAAAAACTGCTTTCAACCTTTCTCGAAAGTCGCCCTGCGGGCGTCGTACTGTTTGGTGGCGAACACAGCAAACGCACCCATCAGTTGTTGGAGGCAGCAAATACGCCAGTACTTGAGATCGCCGAACTTACCTCTACCGCCCAATATCTGAATATTGGTGTGGATCATTTCGACATCGGGAAGTCCTGTACCAAGCATATTATCGAGCAAGGTTTTAACAATGTTGGCTTTATTGGTGCACGTGGTGAGCATTCAACTCTCCAGCGCAAACTCCATGGTTGGCAAAGCGCGATGATAGAGAACTATCTAACACCAGATCACTTTCTAACCACGCACGAAGCCCCTTCTTCACAACTCGGAGCCGAAGGTTTGGCTAAGCTACTGCTGCGCGATTCCACTCTCAATGCGTTGGTATGTAGTCATGAAGAGATTGCCATCGGCGCATTATTTGAATGCCACCGTAGAGTACTCAAGGTTCCAACCGATATTGCGATCATCTGTTTAGAGGGATCGTCAATGGCAGAGCATGCCTACCCGAGCCTAACCAGTGCAGAAGTCGACTACGAGCGAATGGGAACCAAAGCCGCAGAAAAACTGCTCCACCAGATCAAAGGCGACCGAGTAGAAGCCGTAACAGATATCGGCTTTAAGCTGACGCGCAGGGCTAGTACTGCGATCAACTAATTAGGTAGTTTGTTCAGTCAATATCGGACTTTATAAGCGGTTCAACGACCTAAGGTTTACATTGTTTAAAGGATTCCAGTAGCCATAGTCGAAACTGCTCTTCCAATTTTGTGGCTGGCTGATTTTTGCTGAGTAAGATATAGCTATGCCCCGACGGGATAAAACCAAACGGGGCGATGAGATTACCACGTTGCAGGTCGTCAACAACCAAGGGGTAAGAGCCTATCGTTGCCCCTAGCCCATCAACACTAGCTTGAAGTGAGAAGTAAAAATGAGCAAAAGTCTGTTGCTCATTGGCTAGCAGTTTCGGTTTGTTGAGCTCATTGCACCAATTTTCCCAAGCCAATGGACGTGTCTGACTGTGCAGCAGTTTCATGGCACTCAAATCCCGTTCTACTTGTTGCCAGTACTCAGGTGACATCACAGGTCCAACCCACTCTTCAATTAAAGGAGTTTGCTGATAGTCATGGGGAATAGCAAAGTCATCTCGTCGTATCGCCATGGATAATCCAGATCGCTCCAGATTTATCGCTCCACCTGCGGTTGATAAGCGCACATCCGTAGCGAAGTCGTCGTTAAACGTAGACAATCTAGGCATTAACCAACGCATGGTTAGTGTCGGCTCACAAGAGACTTCTAGTACGTTTTGATTGTGTGTTTCTAACTTAGCCACACCCGTTTCAAGCGCTTGAAAAGCCTGCTCTGTGTAGGTTTTCAGCAGCTCACCTTGCTGACTCAAACGGACATTTCTTCCTTGCTTCACAAACAAGGTCTGGTCGAGATAGTTTTCCAGCACTTTAATCTGCTTGCTGACTGCACCGTGCGTAATGTTCAGTTGCTCTGCAGCCTCGCTGTAGTTTGAGCACTGCGCTGCAACATGAAAAACATGAAAGGATTTAAGATGCCTCATTGGTGAACTTTTCTCACATAAAACTAGAATTCATTTCGATTATAGGCACAACCAGATTTACCTACAATGCCAGCCACAATCCAATCAAACTGGGAATAAATATGGAGTTAGTAAGTTTAGCGCTATTGGGCATCTTAATCGTGATTAGCCCGGGAGCTGATTTTGTTCTGGTACTTAGAAACAGCCTTAATCATGGCCGTAAAGCGGGTGTTATGAGTGCACTGGGAATCAGTCTTGCCATCGGTGTTCATATTGCTTACTCGATGCTCGGTATTAGTTACCTAACCTCACAAAATGAATGGTTGTTTAATCTGGTGCGCTACCTAGGTGCAGGATACTTAATTTACTTAGGATTAAAGGGGCTGTTCGCGCGCTCCTCAGCGCCAGCTAATGCAATCGAGCCGAGTGCGACCAAGTCTGCTTGGCGCTATTTAGGTGAAGGCTTTCTTTGTAATGTGCTTAATCCTAAAACCATGCTGTTTTTCTTGAGTATTTTCAGTCAGGTAATGACCAACGACGCATCAAGTAACAACAATGCCCTTATCTATGGTGGCTATATGATGCTTCTACACGGCCTGTGGTTTGTACTAGTCGCACTACTCTTCTCCTCTAACAAGCTGCAAACCATACTGAGTAAAGCCAAGCATCGACTTAATCAATTGTGTGGAGCGGGACTTTTGTTATTCGGTTTGGCACTGGGGCTTAAGGAGTAATGAGCTAAAAGTTTTGCGTTGTCTACATGCCCCAAGTAGGTTGCCTGGGGCACCTTAATGATAGGCGACCTAGAGCCAAGATGGTGGTGCTCCACGCCCCAAAAGCCAACGCGTGTTAGCAGGTTACGTCAGGCGAAACAAGCTTTTCACATCGTACCAATAGTCGAGCATTGGCGTGTGACTACTCAAAGTCGATTGTTGGTGTTCGAGCCATTGGTAAAGAAGACGTCGCGCATACAGCGCTCCGAGAATATTCGCCAAGCTAATTGCCAGCCAGATGTACTCACTACCAAACTGGGCACCGAGAAAAGCGAGAGGAATCGTCAACCCAAGAGATTTCACCAAAGTCAGTTTGAGCGACACCTTAGCTTGCTGAACACCATTAAGGAATGCACTGGTAATGAGCACCAAACCGTAAGCCGGAAAAGAGACACCAACCCAAATTAAGTACCAGCGGCCATGAGCAATGGTGTCATTGTCGGTGGTAAACAGAGCCATTATCGAATCGATAGATAAAACCAGTATCGCAAAAACTAATATCGCCCAATAGATGGTCATTCTGCCGGAGTAAGCGATCACTTGATCCAATCTTTGCTTTTCTTGAGCGCCGTAATTTTGAGCAACAAATGGCGTTAGAATCACGCTAAGGGAAAGTATTCCGGTCAACAATAAAGATTCAATTCGAGTCGCAATGCCGTAAGCGGCGATCGCACTGTCACCATATTGTGCAACCAAACTGGTTATCACCGCGATAGCGACAGGATTTAAAATCTGAGCAGCAATTGCAGGCGTTGAGATGGTCAGGATCTCCTTAGCTTGGGCAACGATATTGAACATGGAACGCAGTGAGAGCAGAGCGTGCTTGTGCAATAACGCGAGCATCAGCACTAAGATCACCAGCCATGAGATCAAGGTTGCTAGCGCCGCCCCCATCAAACCGAGTTCAGGGAAAGGCCCCTTACCAAAGATAAGCAAGTAGTCAAAGACCACATTGGTCACGCCACCTAGTGCCATCACCAATGTGGTCTGAATCATAATGCCTTTTGCCATCAAGGCTGAGTTAGCGATAAGCCCACCGACTAGCAAAAACATGCCTAGATAAAGCGGCCCCATGTATTGGCCAATCAGTTCAATGGTAGTCGCATTCGCCCCCAACAAAGCAAACGTACTAGGCATTAGCGCATAACCCGCAAGACCAAGCAGACATGTTACGCCACTAAACAAGAGGACGGAGAAGGTCGTCAGCGATTGAGCTTTACGCTGATTATCTTCACCGAGCGCTTTTCCCACCGTTGCAGAGACGCCCGAAGCAATGCCCATAAACAGGCTGACAACAAGAATATAAACCGGATAGGCAAAACTCATCGCCGCCAGAGGTTGGGTTCCTAGCTGGCCGACAAAGTAACTGTCGACCAGTTGGAAAAGAAACGTCATTAACATGCCAAAGGCTGCAGGCGCAGCCATTGAAAGCAATGCCGACTTGACGGGTTTGGTGAGTAGAGGTTGAGACATGACCAGTACCAAGCCGATTAACTATAGGGTTTCAACGATATCGAGTAACTGCTGGTTAAACGTTTCGTCCGTCACGGCCCCTTTTTCTAAGTCAAAGTTGTCGTAGAAGCTAGCTAACGACAACGCACCTTTCACGTCAGCTGCAAAGTAGGGTGCAGAGCCTTGAGCCGCGCCTAGTACACTGCTCGCTCCACCAGGGCCAGGAGACGTCGCTAGCATAATGACCGATTTATTCTGGAACACTTTCATATCAATGCGCGAAGTCCAGTCGAATAGGTTTTTGTATGCTGCCGTGTAAGAGCCGTTATGTTCAGCAAAAGAAATGACCACCACATCTGCTTCACCAATCGCTTTAAAGAACTGCTGTGCTTGTTGCGGTGAGCCGAGCTCTTTTTCTCTGTCCTCACTAAAGATAGGCATTTCAAAGTCATTGATATCAATCAGTGACACCTCTCCACCTTTGATCTGTTTTGCCGCGTATAACGCCAGTTGTTGGTTAATTGAGTTCTTGCTGTTGCTTGCGCCAAATGCCAGTACTTTCATGTTCAAATCCTCGTTTATCTTTGCGTTAAGTTCACTATAGTTTGATTCCTTTAGTTGATTAATAGGGTAATTGTGTAATTATTATTTCCATATGACTCTTAATAGACACAGCAGATGAAGACAAAGCTATTAGATGGCATGGTGACTTTTGTCCATGTAGTGGACAGCGGAAGCTTTACCCATGCCGCTCAAATCACGGGTCATTCGACCTCCTATATCAGTAAAGAGATGTCTAAGCTAGAAGAGCGCCTCGGTGTTCGACTACTGCACCGTACAACGCGAACTCTAAGCCTGACTCCCGAAGGTGAGCTGTATTACGAAAGCTGCAAACAACTGGTGGAAAGCGCTCAAGAAATTGAAAATGCACTGGGTGGTAAACAAAGTGAGCCTCAAGGCCACCTGCGAATCAGTTGCCCGGTCAGCTTTGGTGTGGTGGAACTCAGCCCTATGCTGGCTAAGTTTATGAGCCTATACCCCAAGGTGACCTTTGAAGTGGATTTAAGTGATCGTAGAGTGGACCTAGTGGCAGAAGGTATCGACATTGCCGTTCGCGCAGTGCATAAAGCAGCCGATTCCAGCTTGATCAGCCGACGAATTAAAACCGCCCAAGCGGTGACGGTTGCTGCGCCAAGCTATCTACGCAAATACGGCACACCAAAGCACCCTTCCGAGCTAAACCAACATAAAGCCATTACCTATAGCTACCAAAAGAACCCCAATTTATGGGAATACAACAGCAATGATGGCGAAATGATCAAAGTTGAGGTGGACAGCGTCTTTGCCGCCAATAGCCCAGAAATGGAAATGAGCATGTGTTTAGAGGGGATTGGTATTACTCGCCTACCAGAAGAGCACACCAGAGAGGCGATTGCGACAGGCAGGTTAGTCGAATTATTTAGCGACCTACCTAAGCACAAAATCGATCTGTGCCTTGTTTATCCAAGCCGCAAACATATGTCTGCCAAGGTTAGAGCCTTTATCGACTTTATGGCTGAACACCTGGCAGCAAGCTAGAGCCTAAATCACGCTTCAGCTGCCAGAGCCATAAAAAATCCCCAAGAGCTTTGCTTGGGGATTTACGTTATTGGTAGGTCCTAATTGGCTCAAGCTAACTCGCCAGCACCTTGAACTGAACGGGCACTGTTTTCAACCAAGAACACCGTGGCCGCTTGTTTTAATGTCTCCCACTCAGCATCTTCAACGAAGATACCTTCTTGCCATGATGCTTGTTGAGAGCGGCTTAACTCTGCACTATCAACATGGATAGAGTAACCTTTCGCACTTTGGTTAACATCAAAGTCGCTAACCGATAGCTCAATCAGCATTGAATGTACGTCATCGTCACCATTTACAAGGCTTTCGGAAAAATACACCTCCGGTGCGATGCAACCACGGTTCAGTACATACAAGGCACGTTGAGGGCTGCTACCATTGACCCATTGCGCACGACAGGCGATGCCTTTTGCGGCCAAGCGAACCAGCTCACTGTAGGCTAACCAGCGATTATGGCACTGCTTTAGCGTGATTGAGATGGTTTTCTTATCCACCATTTTCTCTAAGGCAAAATCGAGTACCGCAGGCAACTGACACGCGATACTGCTGTTATGAAAATCAACCTCGAAACTCGATTCGCTTTGATTGGAGATCGATACGGCGCAGTCTGAGTCTAAGCTGAGAAACTGACTGGCATTGTTAAAATGCCTCACGCCACTAAGCCCCACCATCTGCAAATCCGCTACCATATTGGCGATGACATCCGCTTCACCACAATGACGACGCATACCTAAAAATGCCTTGTTCACAGCGGCAACTAATTCATTGTGTGAAACGATCATGATGCCAATCCTCCATTGATCTTTTGTGGCTCTGTACAGGTAATCTCGTGGCTACTTGGCATGGTCGGAAAAATCCATGTGTCACTATATTCTGGGTCACGGATTTCATCTAACAATGGCGCTCCTTGGAAGAAAGTCACTCGTACCCAGCGATCAGATCGCGGGTCAAATTTGGTTGCGCCGAATATTGCCAGCTTGCAGCGTAGCAGGTGCATTGGTAGCGCATCTTGACGTAACACGTTCATCTGGATGTCTCCCATAACGCGATTACCTAAAGTCCAGACCCGTCGGGTGATAGCACGATATTGAGGGCACTGGAGGAGAAACTCCGCCACGCTCGTCTCAGCAGAGTAGTCATCAAGCGCATGGAACAACTGATTGGCCTGACGACCAATATCAAGTGGCAGTTCACGATCTTCCCCCGCTTCTTCACCGCGGACACCGAGTCTTGGTTCTTCTTTGTCTTGAGAGCGATACCAGAACCAGTATTTGTTTTCTGCCAGCGAGTAATCCGCTTCGACAGCCCACTGATATTTATCGCTGAGTAACTGGCGCAGCTGTTGGACGGTTTTACCACTTGGAATCGATAGTGCTTCGCTGGTGTTCATTTGGTTTTCAAACTGATCAACCACACTCGGATAGAGCTCAAGCAGGCAAGAGGTAAGGATTTCTTGGGCTTCCAAACTCATGCTTTCAGTCTGCTTAACAACATCACACCAGTGCGAATGCGCCGCGATAACTTGCGGCAGATGCTCTATAAGCTGGGCAATATCGGTGATAGCCAGCTGATTTAAACTATCTTGCTGCTCGTTAATAGTAATAACTTGTTCTAAATGGCACTTGGCCTTAACCAATAAATCTCGCAATTGCTCGTGCATCTGGCTGTCACACGGCAACGCCAATACTTGCCCAATCGCACGTTCTCTTGACGTCATCCACTGATCAACGATACACGGATGATTGATTAGATAAGGCGCCATACCTAAGCCCGTTGCATTACCCACACCTAAATAGCGCTGCAAGCCTTTGTGTAGCAAGATAGCCTTGTCGCCACCTTTCTGCTCTGCAAGATAATGCACCCAATCTAGGCTAAACTCACGCAGCATGTACACGGCACACATTTGCGCGCTAAAGGACTGATTAAAATCAGGGTTCGTTTCAAGCAGCTTAAAATCGGCAATGCCAAATTTACCATTGCCATACACCGCCGTAGTACGCAGTATGTAACCAACCTCTGCCAACTCGTCAGGCTGTGGCTGCTGACCTTTGGCTAAAGCGCCGACAATATGCTCAAATACTCGCACGCTCTTGTTTGCACGCGCCAACACAAGCACCTTGTTAGGATTTCGACCTGCTTCTTGCAGAGGTACATTAGCACGCAGCTGCTCTAACAGTTCGACATCGACATCGCCATCAACCAAAGCGAATGTGACATCCCACTTTTCCGCAATGACACGATCATTACGCTCTTCGTCGGCAATCTCATCGCAAAAGACGACTAAGTGATAAGTTTGTGTCGGAGTCGCCAGTTGGTAAATAACATGACCATAGCCCTGCGGACATAATTGCCACTCATGCTTGGTTACACGCCAGTTTTGTGTCGCCATTTTACGAGTCAAACTTCTCACAAAGCTGATTCGATTTTGGTGCATAGCGCCTAGCCTTTCCGGAGCCATGACGAGGGCTGCATTGCGCAGCTGGGTTTCAGTGTAATTAGAACGATGTGCATCCATTTTGCTCACCACCTATTTTTTATTGTAAGAATAATAGGAGTTTGCGTGGGCGTAGGGTACAGCCTACGCAAACTCATCGGTATCGGATTAATAAATTAAAGCCCTTGCTCCTTGGCCATCTTCATTGCGATCTGAGGTGCATTCCACAGCGAAGGCAGCAGTATCAGAGAAACAGGCACGGCCGTAATAACAATGAAAGATTGCAGTGCTGAGATACCTCCGGAGCCCAGTGAGATGAGTATCAGCGCAGTGACCCCCATCGCAACGCCCCAGAAAGTACGAACGATAGCGTTAGGTTCCGTTTCACCACTGATCACAACACTGATGGTGTAAGTCATCGAGTCACCTGTCGTGACAATGAAAATCGTGGTCAAGATTAGGAACAAAATCGAGACAAGCATCGGCAGAGGCAGTTGCTGTGTAACGGCAAGCAATGCACCTGGTAAGTTGAAGCCTTCAAACGCCTTACTCACACTGCCCGGTTCTGCAATTTCAAACGCCAGACCTGAACCACCAACAATGGTGAACCAGAAACAGGTCGTCAGTGGCGCAATGATGCTAATTGTAGAAATGATCTGGCGAATGCTGCGTCCACGTGAGATTCGAGCAATGAAGATCGCCATCATTGGACCATAGCCTAGGAACCAGCCCCAGAAGAACACCGTCCACCAGCTCAACCAACCTTCATCTCCGCGGTAGGTCGCCATTGGGATGAAGTTATCAAGCATGCTACCGACACCTTGAATGTAACCATTGAAGATAAAGTCTGTTGGCCCAAACAGTAGGATGTAGATCATTAAGGCAATCGCTAGAATCACGTTGTAGCGGCTGAGCATTTGCATGCCTCGATTAAGACCACTCAACGCAGATAGGGTATACAGAGCAATCGCAAACAGAATGATAATAAGTTGCGTGGTAAAGCCATCAGGAATATCAAACAGGGCATTTAACGCGTAGCTAACCTGTAGGCCGAGGAAGCCAATTGGCCCAATGGTGCCGGCCGCCACAGCGATAATACAACACGCATCAATCAGTGCACCGGTATGGCCTTTAAGGGCACGCTCACCAATCACAGGGTAAAGCAAAATGCGTGGCTTTAGAGGTAGGCCTTTGTCGTAATGCAGGTGCATGACAACGATTGACGTTAAGCTGCCAACAATTGCCCACGCGAGGAAACCCCAGTGCATGAAAGATTGCGATAGTGCATTGACCGCGCCTTGCTGCAGATTTTCCTGCGCCCCATATAGTGGCGGTGGGCTCACGTAATGAGCGATAGGCTCTGCTGCTGCCCAGAATACGCCACCACCAGCAAGCAGAGTACAGAAGATGATCGCCATCCAGCGAAAACCATCCATCTCCGGTTTGGTCGAACCACCAAGAATCACCTTGCCTGTTCGCCCTGCAGCGAGACCAAGACCAATAAGAAAGGTGAGAAGAAGCAGTATTTGCCAGTAAGGTCCAAAGACCTGCACTGACCATGCAAAGCCAGCATTGACTAAGCTTGATAGCAGCTCACCATCATAGAGCGCGAGTGCAACAAAAAGTGCGATAAAACCGCCACTGTACCAAAAGGCTGGATTACTCAAACCCAGCTTATCTGGAGAGTTTTCGGTGGCAGGCGTAGTGTTGTGTTTTGCTTGTGGCTTACCCGATGGCACGTTCATAGGGTTCGCTTTCATGCTATTGGTTAAATCAGACATACTCTGACTCCAGACTGTTTTGCGGCAGCCGACGACTGGCAGCAAAAGTTAAATTAACACCTGCCTTATTATTGTTGTGTTGGCAGGCTGTTCCTTGTTTGGGTTACTGCTCTGAAATAGGCTCGAGTCCTTGTTTGAGGAAATTAAACCAGTTATCACCCAGTATTTGTCCCGCCTCAAATTCACTGAATCCTTGGCGCATTAATCCGTTGTAGATGTTCTCCATCCCCTTACTGCCACTAAACCAAGGCAGCGCATCTGGCCAACCAGAGTTACTGGCCGAGCCTTCGCCATAATCCATCGCTTTCGACCAGCGGCCATTGCGCATCCACTCCAGAACTTGTTGTGGTTGGTTAAGACACAAATCACTGCCAATGCCCAAGTGTTCGACGCCAAATAGGTCAGCCGTTTTCGCCACCATTTGGCAAAAATCATCCAACGCGCACTGGCTGCCATTTGGCAAATGGAAGGGGTACAAACTAAAACCAAGTAAGCCGCCACGTTGTGTAAGTGCTTTGAGCACGGTGTTGGATTTGTTTCGCAATGCATCATGAGCGAACGTCGGGTTAGCGTGGCTAATGCAGATCGGTCGTGAAGAGAGGTCGATGGCTTCTAACGTTGAGCGCTCTGCACTGTGAGACATATCGATGATCATGCCTACACGATTCATTTCTTCGATCGCTTGTTTACCAAAGCGAGTAACGCCTGAGTCATTCTGCTCATAGCAACCTGTCGCCAATAAGCTCTGGTTGTTGTAAGTCAGTTGCATGATGAGCAAACCTTGGCGACGCATCACTTCAATCAGACCAATTTCGTCATCAATAGGCGAACAATTCTGAGCACCGAAGAAGACGCCGACTTTACCCTGCTGTTTCGCCTTTTCCACATCTGCCATGGAATAAATCGGCATGATGAGGTCTGCGTTTTGCTCGAAGCGAAGGTTCCATTCGGCAAAGCGAGTTAGGGTCTCACGTGCATTTTCGTGATAGACGATAGTGGCATGAACAGCAGTGATGCCACTCGCCTTAAGGGTTTGGAAATACTCACGATCCCAATTGCAGTATTGCAATCCATCTATCACAATCCGTTGTTGGTACATAACCACTCCTTAAACGTTGAATCGCCTTTAATTGGGAAGCAGATAATGTTCAGCCTCCCACGGTCAGAGCCTAATAAGGGCGTTGGTAAGCGGTTTTCACCACGGTGTAGAATTCTTTCGCGTATTGACCTTGTTCACGTGGGCCAAAGCTAGACTCTTTGCGGCCACCAAACGGTACGTGGTAGTCGGTACCTGCGGTCGGTAGGTTCACCATCACACAACCGGTCTGCGCTTGCTGCTTGAAGATGGCACTAGTACGCAGGCTTTGAGTTATAATGCCGCCCGTCAAACCAAAACGAGTATCGTTGGTAACGGCGATGGCTTCATCAAGGTCAGCTACTCGAATCACACTCGCCATCGGTGCAAACACTTCCTCTTGGTTCACTTCCCAACTGTTTTGAGTGTTGAGGAATAAGGTTGGCGACATGTAGTAACCGTCGTGCGCTAAGTTAAGGCGCTCACCACCAAAGGCCAGCTCAGCACCACTTTGACGCGCCTTTTCAATCCACTCGAAGTTTGCTTCAAGCTGATTACCGTCTACAACTGGCCCCATGAAGATACCTTCATCCAGTGCATGACCCACTTTCAGCTCACTCATACGTTTGATCAGCGCTTCAACGTAGGCATCATGAATCCCTTCCATAACCACAAGACGAGATGAAGCGGTACATTTCTGTCCGGCTCCAGAGAAAGAGCCCGCAATGGTCGCTTCTACTGCGATTTGAATGTCTGCATCATCGGCAACTACTAAGGCATTTTTACTGCCCATTTCAAGCTGGCAGCGCACAAAGTTTGGTGCCGTTGCGGCTGCGACCTTACGTC
The DNA here is from genome assembly GCF_059295395.1 of Vibrio sp. SCP2. Taxonomy (NCBI): domain Bacteria; kingdom Pseudomonadati; phylum Pseudomonadota; class Gammaproteobacteria; order Vibrionales; family Vibrionaceae; genus Vibrio; species Vibrio sp. SCP2. The sequence goes on from NZ_JCAFVV010000001.1 coordinate 824,140, forward strand.
CCGTATCGACAGAGCCGGTAAAGCTCACCCCATTGACCTCTTTCGAGTTGATCAAGGTATTGCCCACCTGTGAGCCACTGCCGAGTACTAGGCTGAACGTGCCTGCTGGCAGACCTTGACGATGAATGATTTCTGTCAGCGCCACAGCACTTGCTGGTGTTAGATTGGCAGGTTTCCAAACCACGCTGTTACCAAACGCGAGTGCCGGAGCAATCTTCCACGCCGCGGTTGCGGTCGGGAAGTTCCACGGAGAGATAATGGCGATAACGCCAACCGCTTCGCGAGTGACTTCAACGGAGACGCCTGGACGGACGGAGGCAGCGTTATCACCAATTTGGCGCAGCACTTCCGCCGCAAAATACTGAAAGAACTGACCTGCGCGGTAAATTTCTCCGCGGCCTTCAGCAAAGGGTTTACCCTCTTCGCGTGAAAGCAGTCTGCCTAGCTCATCGCAGCGCTCAATCAGCTCATCACCAATCGCTTGCAACACCGCTTGCTTGCGCTCTATCGGCGTATTTTCCCACTCGGGTTGCGCTTGCTTAGCGACTTGAATCGCTTGCTCTACCTGAGCCTGACTCGCTTGAGCAAAATTGCCCAGATTTTCACTGATGTCTGATGGGTTAATGTTTGCTACAGTATCGACGCCTGCTTGCCATTCGCCGCCAATATAAAGGGCCTTTTCTGCTTGAACATTGTTAATAAAAGTCATTGCTCTTTCCTTGTTCTTGTTTGACTGACGAGATCAATCAGTTTCAATTATTGGAGGGTTACTCTGGCTGACTTGCCGACGCGTAAACCACAAACTCGACCAGCATTTCTTCGCGAGCTAAGCCTGCAACCACCATGGCAGCACGATTTGGATAAGGCGCTTCAAAATACTCTGCGTATACTTGATTAACGGTTTTTAGGTATTCGCGATCGGTCACGTAGATAAGTACCTGCAGCACCGAATCAAGCGACTCACCTGCGCACTCTAGGGTATGAACGAGATTGTTAAATGTCTGTCGAGTTTGTGCCTCAATGCCGCCCTCGACCACCGCACCGGTGTCATCGATCGGGATCTGCGCCGTGTATAAAGTTCCGTTGTTAACAATCGCCCATTCAAGGGGAGCCTTAGAGGCAAACAGAGCGGTTTTTACTGGATGTTTTTTCGTTTGAGTATTCACGTGCCTTTCAACCTATGTAACAACTTTGTTTCAAGATGGTTAAATCATGCACATTGACACCTGATAAATCTAACGGTAAATTTTTTACATTTGATAAGTTTTATTTATCACTTTTGACAACATCAGAGAATTAAAGGGATTTAAAAGGTGGTCAGATGAGTATCAAGCTTCAACAATTAATGCATTTTGTGATGGTGGTAGAAGAAGGTGGTTTCCGAGCCGCATCACACCGCGCTAATCGCTCTCAGGCAGCATTATCTACGTCAATAAAAGAGCTAGAAAAGATACTCGGACAAAATCTTTTTGAAACGGGAAACAATGCCAAGTTAACGCCATTTGGTGAAATATGTTTGCCTAAGATTATTCAGTTTCTCAATATATATACTGCGCTCGACAATGATTTACGCGCGGCGGCAGCGGGCCAGCAAGGTCGAGTAAGAATCGCCAGTGTGCCCTCTGTGGCGGCGAAGCTAATTCCAAGTGTGCTGGGTGCATTTTGCGAGCAGTACCCGAATGTAGAAGTGAGCCTCATTGACGACAACGCAGCTGGCGTAGAAGAACGCCTGTTATCTGGTGAAGTAGATCTGGCGCTAGGTAATCCTTCCCACCTTGATGAAGGCGGGATTAACTTTACCCCACTACTGTCTGACCCAATTGGTGTGGTCTGTTTACACGACAACCCTATCGCCAAGCAGCCAGAAGGCATCGCATGGCAAACCCTACTGGAGCAGCCGTTCATTCGCAACGGAACCTGTACCCTACTTGATCCAACCCCTGCGCGAGCTTTGAGCCAACAAGCACTCTATTCGGTAGAAAACATCACCTCACTATTTTCTGTATTGGAACTTGGGATAGGTGTCACGACTCTGCCTAAACTCGCTTTTCCGACCAATGAAACCCGCTTGGTGTGGATTCCGTTAATCGACCCACCACTGGAAAGACAAATCGGTATCTTTACCCTCAGCGACCGAACCATTTCGCCACAAGCCAAAGCCTTCCATGATTTGTGTATTGAGTACCTCAACTATTAAGTTAGTCGTCACTAGGTGCTGTTGACCTAATAAAGCAGAGAAAAGTTATCACTCATCCTCAATGTAAAACTTGCTATAATTGCTGGGTTTTCTTTCCCAATGAGTAATAACAATGATCATTTTATCAACCACTTATGGCGATATTGAAATTGAACTAAACATGGAAAAAGCCCCTGTCAGTTCAAAGAACTTTTTACGTTACTGCCAAGAAGGGTTTTATGAAGGCACGATTTTTCACCGTGTGATTGACGGTTTTATGATTCAAGGTGGCGGTCATATTGAAGACATGACCGAGAAAGAAACCCATGCGCCTATCGCTAACGAAGCGAACCGCGGCCTAAAGAACAAAACCGGTACCATCGCTTTTGCTCGCACAGATGCTCCGCATTCTGCTACAGCACAGTTCTTTATCAACCTAGATGACAATGACTTTCTTGATCATACCGCCAAAACCAACCAAGGCTGGGGCTATGCCGTGTTTGGTAAAGTGACCGCAGGGATGGACGTGGTGAACAACATAGGTAAAGCCATGACTGGCAGTAAGAAAGGCCACGGTGACGTGCCTTTGGATACAATTAAAATCAACAAAGTAACCATCACAGACTAACAAAAAGTCCCCGATTTAACTCGGGGATTTTTTATGACCTACATAGTTAGTTATAAGCGCGAGCTAAAATGCCATTGCCTTGGTATTGGTACACTCCGGAGTCATTACTAATAAATACCGACTCCCCAGGTCTAAGCAGTAATTTCTGCTGTTCGACTTCAATTGCTACCTCCCCCTCAACACAGAACAGAATCTCAGCACTACGAAGGTATTGACGCTTAATAGCATCATTGGCAGTTAAGATGTCAAAGCCAAAGTCATCTACTGGAATGGGGTAACTCAGCTTTCCTTCTTTGTAGATAGGTGCCAGCTTGATTTGCTCCGGGTTGGTCGAGACAAACAAGGTGTTATCGATCAACTCATCCACATCAATATGCTTGGGCGTTAAGCCTGCGCGCAGTACATTGTCCGAGTTGGCCATGATCTCTAGCCCAGTGCCTTGTACATAAGCGTGCGGCGTTTCAGCATGAAGGAACATAGCCTCACCTGGCGCTAACTCAACTGTGTTAAGAAACAACGGAGAAAGTAAACCAATATCACCCGGGTAGTGCTTGTTAAATTCTGCTACATACTCAAACACTTCACGCATCAAGGCGGTTTTAGGACCACGAACCAATGCTTGATCAAGCTGTTCTAATGCGCTGATTTTTCTCTGTTCATCCAAAGACATAATGGCGGTGAAAAACTCACGTAAACCATCGCTGTTTGGTTTCGCCTCAAGAGCACTCACCTCGGTATCTAAGCTTGCAATGCCCGCTTGTTGGAACAAGTCGATGATCTGACTTATAGGCCTAAATCCATTCATCGCCTTGTAGAAGGTTAACGCATACACCAACTCAGGCTTGTGGTTCGGATCTTTGTAGTTACGATGGGCAGCGTTAAGTGCAATCCCCTGCTCATTTTCACGCGCAAATCCTGCTTCCGCTTTATGTTTACTTGGATGAACCTGAATCGACAACGGCGTTTCTGCCGCGAGCACTTTAAACAGATATGGCAGCTCACCAAAACGCATCGCAGTGTAATCGCCAAATATACTTTTGCTGTCTTGGGCAATCACATCGGAAAGCAGCTCTCCCGTTGCTGCGACACGCGAGCATCCGTTGGGATGTGCGCCCATCCAAATCTCCGCTTGCGGTTGGCAGTCCGAGTTATCGATTCCAAACATTTTAGAAATCGACTCTTTACTGCCCCACGCGTAGTTTTGAATAACGTTATCCAGTTTAAAAACAGACATAACGCACCATTAAAGTAATAGGAAGAGGAATGCTGAAATCAGCACACCCGCCCCAAGCACCAACGGATAAGCAAAGCGGCTAAGATCTTGCGCCAACTCTTCGGTTGAGTTTGGCTCATCTTGAGCTGACTCAACTGGCTGCTCTGCACCAAATAGCGCCATCACTTGCTGCGGAGAGTTCGCTGCTTGCAATTGGTCACGAAAATCATCATCCACCAGTGAAGAAGTCAGTGTAGTCAGCACTTCCATATGGGTCGAACCCGCTTCTGCTGGCGGAATCGCCAATAGAAAGATCATAGTCACTGGCTCATCGCCATCGAGACCTTTCCACTGCATCTCATCTTTAATAAACGCGCAAGCAAACACTGGTTCTTTTACCGCTGGCGACTTGCCATGTGGCACCGCTAAGTATTCACCAAGTGCCGTTGGGCCTTCGTCTTCACGTTTAAGCACGGCTTCAAGGAACTGGTCACGATCAGTTAACTTGCCCGCTTGATCAATTTTGTCGACCAAGGCATTGATCGCCGCGAAGCGCCCATCAAAGGTAGCATCGAGCATGATTAGATTTTCAGACGTTAAGTTAGCTAGTTTCATCATAAACTCCTACTACTGAGCTTGCGGCTGAGTCAGCCAAACAAATTGATATGGTTTAAGTGTAAATTGCGCATCGAACTCGCGCTGTGAAATCAGATCTAAACCGCCTACTGCTAGCGACACTTCCGCTGCTTGCTCTGATAGGTTGACCACAAATTGAATCGCATTTTCCCCTTCGCCGCGTTTAAGTCCAAACAGTCCATGACCTAGCTCTAGCACTTGTTGAGAAGAGCTTGGTGAGAATGCTTTTTGCTGTTTACGCAGTTGGAGAAGATGCGTCATTTCACTGTAAACACGTTGACGTAACGAGCCCTTTTCAGCCAGCTCAGTTTCTAACTTAGCTAAGTCAAACTTCTCACGGTTGATACGACGATTAATGCCCGAATCCAGCATACCTTGTACATCGTTTTCACTGCCAAGTAAGCTGTGATAGTAAACCGCAGGTACACCGATGAACGAGAGCAAAATTGATTGCGCAGCTAGGAACTTGCTCGCTTTTAACTCGTCACTATCACTAGGTTCTGTCACTGCACTCAAGTAGTTGATATTCAACTCATAAGGAGATTGAGTACCGTCACCGTTATCCTTGTAGTTAACTCGTCCACCTTTGCGTTCGACGTGCTGACACATCATCAGACGATCGTCATCGCTCAAAATCCCTTCGGTTGGACGCACGCCAATCCCATCGTGGCTAGCAAGGAAGTTAAAGTAGGTTGTCTTGCGTCCCGCATTGAGAGACTCCATCGCCTCTGCCGTTAAACCTTTAGCCCAAGTTGTTAATACTTGGCTATTTTGGCTTAAGAACGCGTGCAAGGTTAATGGTGGCAGTGGGAACTGATACACCATGTGCGCTTCATCGCCTTGACCAAAGTAAGAGATGTTCTCTTTGTGCGGTACATTGGTTTCAGTGATCAGCAGAGAACCCGGCATCACCTCGTCGAGCACAATGCGCCACAACTTAATGATCTCGTGAGCTTGCTCTAAGTGGATACAGGTCGAGTTCAGTACTTTCCAGATAAAACCAATCGCATCTAAGCGAATCGAACGACCACCGTTTGCCGCGTACATCAGCAAAATATCAATGCTTTCGAGCAGGATTTGTGGGCTCTTAAAGTTAATGTCGATCTGGTCTTCTGAGAAGGTGGTCCACACATGAGTTGTCTCACCCGAAGCCTTGGTAAACGGTGTTAGGAGCGGTAATGCGCGGGGGCGCGTAACACTCGAATAATCTAGGCTTGGGTCAGACTCAATAAAGTAATCTTGATAAGCTTCATCACCGGCTAAAAAGCGCTGAAACCAGTCACTGCTTTTAGAGATGTGATTAATCACGCAGTCGTACATCAAATCGAAGTTTTCAGCTAGTGCGTTAAGCTCGCTCCAGTCGCCTAAATTAGGATCGACTTTGCGATAATCAACCACACTAAAACCATCGTCCGAGGTGTATGGGAACATTGGCAAGATATGAATGTTGCTCAATGCGCCTTTCAGATACTTGTCAGCAAAAGTTTTCATCGTCGCTAAAGTTGGCCGGCCTTGCTCTTGTACGCTGTCTCCGTAAGTGATGAGATATGATGTTGTCTCATCGACCCAGTTGGAATACTGAGGTGCTTTGCCTTGCCACTTTTCAACCAGAGCTAAGATATCTTGGGTGATGCTTTCCGCTTGCTCATCACCGTAGAGCAAAGCGACTTTTTGGTAAATTTTCTCGTTGTTCATACTTTGCTCCACTAGATTTTAAAGCTAATGCGTAGATCGATTGAGTTGTTCGGTTTGACTGACCACTCTTGTTCCACGCTCTGCTCGCGGTAGTTCACACGCTCCACCTCAGCAAAATGGGCAAATGCTGTGGTATCAAGTTGCTGCACATCCTCTGTGGCATTAAACAGGCGCACAATAACGGCATTATCTTGATAGAAGGAGTGACCAATACTTGAAAGCGTCAGTGGCTGATTCACTTCAAACAGGCTGAATGATTTCACCGCTGAACGCGCATCAAAGCGAACTTGGAATCGTTCGAGACGATTTTCAAAGCTGTTGAGTGATTGCTTCTGGTAGCTAAACGGCAGGTCGAGATATTGGCTTTCTAGGGCTCGCAGCGTTTGATGGCTAGCATCTGTCGGCATCGCAATCGAGAAAGCAAAGCTCATCGATTTTTGCAGCTGAGCATCTGGTGTGTAAACCACGGTATTGTTGATGCCGGAAGCACGCCCCGGGCGCCACAACAGATCATCTTTACCTAGCTTGCCCGTCGCTTTAAACAGCGTCAGCGCAATCACATCACTCTGTTCACCAGGCAAAACTTGGAACTCTTTCAGGCCGCGACCATTAATCACCACCGCTTTACCTGCTTGCTCAATTGCAACCGCGCCATCTGTGGTCTCAATATCAATCGGACACTCACGGAAGCGCGCTTGCCAGCCTTCAACACTCGGTGCAATTGGACGCGTCATCACAGCGAATGGCTGAGTGGCGACGGATTCCTGGCTTTGTACATCGGAGTTAATCAGTACACGAACACGGTGGTCGCACGCCTGATTTACAGTGTGAATTGAGACTTTTAGCTGCTCGTCGTTGGCATCTAGTGTCAATGTAATTTCAAAACTGGCTTGAACCAGCTCATTGCCTGCTTGACGCGACTCTAAATCTGAAGGCACTGGCATTGTTGCCAGCAGCGTCATCGTCTGCTCAGTCTCTCCTACTTGGCTTGATAGCCAAGTTAACTCATTTAGGTAACGTGGTTCGTCTCCTTCTAAAGGCGAGAAGTCGTAAGAGTCTCCATCATCAGCCTGCTCTTCAAAACGGAGCAACTGTTCAATCACACGGCCTGTTGCTTTGTTAGTTAAGCTCAGTTCGCCATCTTTCAGCGTGACGGTTAACGCCGCATTTTCAATCGTTTGGACGTCACTGCTCTGCATAAGCATCGCTGACTCTAACTCAACCACTTGGAAAACTTGGTAGCCCATCGCAGGTAGGTTGGACACCTTCACGTTCAATTCAAAGCGGTAGTATGGCGGCACGGCGACTTCTTTCTCACCATCTTTGGTCACTTCAATGACTTTGCCACCATCTAAGGTCTCGCGCGCTAGAATTTCGGTCGTAAGCAGGGCTTTGCCATCCGACAAGGCAATAGATGGGTGCTTAGAGAAAGCAGTGACTTTAGCAACGCCGCTAAATGGTGTGATTTGGCCGTTAAAGAGCATCACTTCATTGTCATCACATGCGCTACTAGCGATCTCTTTCACCACTAGGTTGTATAAGCCGTGACAGATCTCTTCGGCTTGCTTTAGACGGTGCATGATGTCTGCGTTGGTGGCATCGCTATTACACCCCCCCATACTGTCATGAGCATGACATTCAAGGATCTTCTTCCAAGCCATATCCACCAGCTCGGTGTGAACTGTGATGCCTTGTGCCTTGGCAATCGCAATCACGACTTCAAGCTTCTTGAGTAAGAACTGTTCAATCTCGAAGTTAAGTTTTTTAATGTCATAGCGCACAGAGCCAATCGTCTTATGGATACGAGTGTATCGCGGCGCTTTGAATTCACCTTGGTAAGTCTCAAACTCACTGCTGTTGCGGCGAAGAAAATCAACAAAGCTTTCCATCGATGAGATGGTGTAAATGTCCCCAGCAGGCGAACGTTCGCTGGCAGCTTGCAAAGTTTCCGGTAGGTTCGGGTCAATATTGACCTGATCGCCACCTGATGGGATCAGCACTTCATCGAGACCTGACAGCGACTTAATCTTGTCAATCATCGGGAAGATTTTTTTGTCTAGATGGTCTGCATCAGGAACGATGTTTTTCGCCGCGCCGTAACCATGAACTAGATTGTAAGCGTAGATTGAATCTCCACCTTGCGACTTCCAGAAGAAGTGCGATTTTTCTACGTGTTGGTCGTAATCAATACCACGCCAAAATACGATGTTATCGATCCCCATTCCCTTGAACAGTGTTGGCATTTGCGCGTTGTGACCAAAGGTGTCCGGTAGGTAACCAACCTTCATGCTGTGACCGAGTTCTTCTGCGATATGCATGCCGTACTTCAAGTTACGGATAATTGACTCGCCTGCCACATTGTAGGTATCAGTCTGAGTGTACCAAGGGCCGATAAAGAGTTTTTTATCGCTCACCAATTTAGCCATACGCTCACGCATGTACGGCAGCACTTTGAGATAATCTTCAACAATCGCAGATTGACCATCTAGGTGGTAGAAGCTGTAGCTTGGTTGGTTCTCCAAAGTTTCAATTACTTTGGTGAAGTTATAAGTTGCCAGAACGTCACTGTCTTGCTGAGTAAAATACCACTCACGATCCCAGTGAGTGTGAGGAATGACATGTACTTTTGCCATGGGGAAACTCTCGATAAATTCTTGATAGTTTGGGGAGGCGAGCCTCCCCGCTAGACGTTTTAGGCTTTTGCGTGGTCTGGTTTAGTGCACAGCAGTAGAGCTATAGCGATAAACATAGAACCCGCGATAACAGAAATGGTGTAGCTGATTGGGTCAGAAGATAGGAACCATCCCCAAACGGCTGGTAGTGGTAGGCTTTGCCATACGTTGAGAACAACAGCCAATTGCGTACCGATAATTGAACCCAGAATCATGATTGGAATCATCTTAGGATTTTTCAGAATGAATGGAATCGCACCTTCTGAGATACCGATTAGGCCCAGCATCAGCGAGGTTTTACCGACCGTGCGCTCTTCACTTGAGAAAACTGGTTTGCGGAACTTACCATCCAGCAGCGCCGCGATGCCCACACCGATTGGTGGAATAACGATACCTAACTCACGAGCAATCAGGTCAAACCCTTCACCCATGCCATTCAAACCAAGCGCAACCGAACCTGCTGCTTTGTTGATTGGACCACCTAAGTCAAAGGCTGTACCTGCGGCAATTACCATTGAGTAGATCCCGCGTCCAGCATCACCGGCTTGAGTAAACAGGTCGATCATCGCAAGGTTTACAGCGCCAAAGAATGGGTTAATCGCATACTCCATAGTAAGCACCATCACGACACCCGTCACCGCCGGGACAAGTAGCATGGTCTTGAGTGTGGTCAGTTCGGTTTTCACCTTAATCACATCGTTAAGATAGCGAACCAGATAACCGACAAGGAAACCAATCGCAATCGCACCGAAGAAGCCAGATGGCGCCCAGCCTTCTAAATCAAAGAAGCGCTTATAAGGTTCATCGGTCATCAAGCCGCCGATAAAGGCAGGGATCAGCGCTGGTTTGCCAGCAATCGAATACGCTAGGTAACCCGCAAAGATTGGATACATAAACTTGATGGTCATGAAACCAAGTTTATCTAGGGTTTGGATAGGGGTACCTGAGATATCAATGAACTCACCAGTGATTTTCGCCACCGCCATCAGCAAACCACCCAGTACTACAACAGGCAGCATGTAGCTGATACCCGTCATGATATGGCCGATTGCGACTTGGTAAGCTGAGCGCTTTTCATCATGCACTTCTACACCCCCATCTGATTTCTCTTTGCCGCGTAAAAACACGGTTGGAAGCAAATCATCGACGCGTTTAATCAGCTCTTGAGTGCGAACCTGAAGTGGATTAGCGTTAGCAAAACGCTCCATGTCCATAATAGGTACATCAACCGCTAGAACAACGCCGTCTGCGGTTGCAATATCATGAGCAGTGAGTTTGTTTTTAACACCATCACTTCCCTGCGTTTCGACCTTCACTTCATAGCCTTGCTTTTCAGCCCAGGCTTTGATTTTTTTAGCCGCCATAAAGGTGTGTGCAATGCCGGTAGGGCAAGCGGTCACTGCAACGAGTTTTTTCTTACTCATGGTTGTTCACCGTTATACTTATCAACTGCGGCAAGTATATTTAGCGGTGATGTATCAAGGTACAGTTTCCTCGTACAACCCATGTATGACGATACTTTTGTGATAACTATCAAGGTAATTTCCCGCATTTTAACGCCTAATAATAACCATTCTGCTATTAAGTCTTAGTGTAAGCGATGAATACCTTTAAAGGGATCGAACGAGTCATATATGAGTACCTGATCAGCCACGCCAAAGAGCTAGATTCAGTCTCAGCCAAGACGATAGCCAACAAGGCCTTGACCACAACAACATCGGTAAATCGGGTGTGTAAAAAGATGGGCTATGCGAGCTACACTGAGCTCAGATACAAACTCGCCGACGACCTGAATAAAGATGTCGCACCAACAACTCAGGGAGATGACCAAGCGCAGCGAGTGGACAAGATAGCTCAGTCGCTGATTCACTCTCCGGTGGTCTATCTATATTCTCGTGGGGCATCAATTGTAAGCGTTTCGTATTTGTCGCGTTTTCTTTCCCTCGCTAACATTCCTCACTTAGTCATTACCGATATTCACCAGTTAGCTCGCGCAGAATCAGGAACCGTCATCCTAATTAGTAAATCAGGAGAGACTCAAGCTGTGGTCGATATGGCCCACAATGCAAAACGCAAAGGATTAAAGGTTTTTGCAATAAGTCATTTAGGCTCAACATTGGCAGGCATAGCAGGTATCAACCTCGACTTGGAAGAACAGGTCGATGGTATCTCTCCATATCATCGCGAATCTCAAATCCATATCTTAGAGCTAGTCGATTTGATTGGACGAGAGCTGTTAGCGGGTTAGTTCTTCGCTCGGGCCGTGAAGATAAGGGCAATCCCACCCAAAACCAGCAATGATGAGATAGCAGCGGTTAGCGTTATCGACTCACCTAGCCCTATACTTCCCGCGGCAAAGGCAATCACAGGCACCGCTAACTGAGAGACAGACGCCTGGAGAACTGAGATATGCTTTACAACTTGATACCATAAGATGTAGCCAAAGCCGGAAGCAAAAACGCCCGACAGTAACGCCCACAAAACGCCATCTGCCGTGATAGTTTCGATCGAGACAAGTAGTGGGCTGGCAGCAAAAGCAAGCACACTCGCAAGTATAAAACCTTGGGTAATAGACACTGAAGCAACGCTATTTTGACGCCCTAACAGAGTGAAAATACCCCAACAGACGCCAGAAGCGAGCATTAGAGCAGCGGCACTCAAAATCGGAGCCTCTGCCGACGGTAGCATTAAAATAGTAAAGCCAGATAGAGCCACCCCAATACCTAGCATCTCTTTCGCACTTAAGCGATTACCAGAAACAACGTGAAACACCACTAATGTCAGCTGCACCATACCAAACAGAATCAAAGCGCCTGTCCCCGTGCTGAGCTGGGTATAAGCATACGAAAAACAGACTGCATAACCAAAAAGAGAGATGCCTGACCACCAGCTGTGTTTATCAGTAAAGAAGCGAAAGCTCATTTGACCACGCCAGCTTTGAATAAGCAGCAGTGTTACCGCTCCGGAAACCAATCGTAGCCAAGTAAAAGAACCCGGATCGATAGCGTGATTCGCCAATGCTAGGCGACAAAAAAATGAGTTAGCGGCGAAGGCAATTAGTGCGACGACAAGTAGTGAAATAGTGTGCATGACTCTCCCTTTTAGCTAGAAGAGTGTAGTGGGTAATCAAGCGCTTGTAATAGCTTTAATCATTCTGGTTAAGACGGATTAGCTATAAAGAATCAGACATAAAAAAGCCAGTCAATGAAATGACTGGCAAAGGACAGATAGAGAACTAAAAACTACACTACAGGTTCATTACAACGCCAAAACGCACCGCGTAGTCATTTTCGCGATTACCATTGCTATCCACATATGTCTCGTCTACCGATACCAACTCCATGTATGGCGTCCAAGTTTCATCGACTTTGTAGTTAACCATGATGGTGTGCTCCCAGTAATCGTCTCGGCCCGTACCCTGATCAACACCGTCTTGAACACGGTAGCGAGGGTTATACATTAGACCCCAATCACCAATGTTTTTAGAGACCCACAAATCAAACTGATTTGATGCACCGCGTGTTGTGCCGCTACCATCCAGATACTGCTTACCGTTAGCCTCATTTGACCAGTTGTAGCGATAGCGACCTGTCATCGACACCCCGTTATCAAACGTGGTTCCGAGCTTTAAGTACGGGCGATATTCCGTCCAGTCTGAAGTCGTAACTGTGACCAAACCCGGAGACCAATACCAATCCTCATTGAGATTAAACTTGTATGACGCTTCAAACTCTTGAGCTGCCGCTTGCAGGCCGTTTTTGTCTGGGTTGTTAGCATCATTACTGCCAAAGTAAGCGTCGTTATGTAGCTGAGCCGCTTCTGCACTAAAGTAAAAACCGTTGTCGAAGGTATGCATAAACTTCACGCGGCTATCACGATTTTCTGACGTCGTATTGTAACCAAAACGAACATCAAGTTTGGTTTCTCCAGCGATAGCAGAAGTCGATGCACCTGCAAGCAAAGCTGCGCAAATTAGGGTTTGGAGTTTCATTCGTAGACCTTTAAAAATGTTTATAACAAATGTGCTGTCAGCGACGCCAAATATAGGGCTACGAATAAACTCGGTAAAAGGTATGGTGATACATTCGCTGTATCAAGATTCTATTGAGCCCCAAGTCACAGCAGATGTTTCTAGGTTGTTTCTATTCAAAGGGACACGTAAGAAAATGTGACAGAAAAATCGCTACGAAACGGGCAAAGAGTAGGTGTTGTGACTTATCTCGCGGCGAAAAGAGAGCAATCAGATATGCTGAGTGAGTTACAGCAAAAGGGAACTACCATGAAGCGCCTCACACTACTTTTTACGTTACTGGCTGCGCTAAGCTTTCCAGCTATCGCCTCTGAGCGAGCAGAAATAGGCTGGCAATGGATAGAGCAAGGCGCAATGATTGTTGATGTCAGAACGCCACCGGAGTTCGCAGACGGGCATTTACCACAAGCTGTGAACTACCCGCTCTCAGCGCTAAACATTCACTTTGCCGATATCGCCAAAGATACTCAGATAGTACTCTATTGTCGTAGTGGCAATCGTTCAGAGAAGGCTTATCAGTATCTAAAAGCGAAAGGCTTTACCAACTTGCATAACGCTGGCGGTTTAGCTGAGATGCTTGAGAGTCGACACTGATAGCTCTTCTCGAAAAACTACTTTTACTTAATTTGATACCGTTTCACCAACTCTCGCTTGTGACTGTATGACTGAATAAGCTCTTGCTGGCTTTTCCCTTCATTGTGATAGAAAAGTCCACCTTGCTGCTTGAGCTTATTGTAGTGCTCGCGGATCATCGACAGCACTAAATCCACTCGCTTAATAGTAGTCGGTGTACAACTTTGACCATCAAGATCATCCTCAATATCGAGTACATGCGAGCGAAACATTTCTACTTGGAACAAAGAATCGAGCTCGTGATCATTCTCCAGTGCTTGCTGGTAGCGTTTAGCAAGATTCTCTTTCTCGGTAAGAACACCTAGATCTGCATCGTTATTTCTCAGCCAATTTATCTGTTCTACTGAGGTATTGAGCGCTTCGTACTTAACATTTTTAAAGACCTCAATAGAGTCGTTGTAAGATAAATCATTCTCTAACAACCATCCGGATAAGAAGCGAGTTTCAAATCGCTCACAGAAGTTGAACATAGGTGCTTCTAGCCCATTGCTGTTGAGTTCTTTAAGTGGATTGAACGGATACATATAACCAAAGTCGAACAGCCATAATTTTTGCTGCTCATCAACAAGCAGGTTTCCACCACATAAATCCCATTCAAATAGACCTATCTTTTCGCACGCAGATAAGGTGGCAAACAGCTGTGAGAGCATTGAACTCGTTACCTGCTCAACGGGTTCCCCCTCAATCCAATCAGACAGAATAATGCCTAAGCGATAATCAGCATAAACCGTAGACACTATGCACTCGAAATCTTGCGAAGTGCTCATATCGTCTTTTTGCTGCTGAATATCGAAACGGCGTTGGACTTCGTTAAGGAAGGAGTACTGACCATCGAGGTTTTTCACTTTCGCCTCTGGGCGCTTTTTCTTCAGAGTGTAATCTTTGCCATCAAAACGAACGCGAAACACTTCTGCGGTTAGTCCACTTTGAAAGGTGTCGACAACGTAATCAGAGTCAGCAGTGGTGGCTGCCAATAACTCGGGAGAAATAGGACATTGCTTAGCGCAACCGACAATTAGGTTACGTTCACTTAGGTCAAACTCTTGCTGTTGTGACTGACGTTGATTCACAGGTGACTCCTTGTCTGAGATGTGTATTTGGTGATTTTATCAACAGCAACATGGTGTGAATCCTCCCAAATTTATAAATTCAGGGTTGAGAGATGAGGCGTAAGCCAAAAGTATAAGCCTATGATTGTTATCACGAAGCTATCTTGAACCCTGATAGTTTTCTGTACATTGATGACAATGGCGCTAAAATGCTCATCAACGAAGAACCGAAAGTGACAACACTTTCATAACTAACTTAAGGAGGAATTTATGTCTTTGTGGTGTTCAATCAACCCACGCTTTTATGGCATGAAGGCTCGCTCAAGAGTTTTAGATATCGCGCTGCGATAATCTCGACTTGAGCGAAATATCAACTATAGACGAATAACGTCCCCGAGTACTTTCCCTCAAGCTCGAAGAATTATTGTCAGCGCAGACAACGGCCTTTTGCGCCCCAAATTCTTGAGAAAATTATGAGTACTTATTTAACTGCACAATCACTAACTCTTTCCTACACCTCAAATCCGCTGTTTAAAGCACTAACCTTCACCCTTAATCGTGGTGATAAAATTGGACTCATTGGTCATAACGGCTGTGGCAAAAGCTCGCTATTGAAGCTACTCAATGGTCAATACGAACCGACTGAAGGTCACGTAGCCAAAGCAACTCATTGCCTTATGAGCTATGTAGAGCAACATGTTCCTGAGCACCTTTATAGCCAAAGTATCCGTGAAGCTTTAGCCGAAACATTAAGCGTGGATGACGACTGGCGCGCTGAACTGGTGTTGGCCGAGCTTGGTTTTTCTGACTCTGAGCAAGATATGCCTGTCGCCAATTGCAGTGGTGGTCAGCAGATGCGATTACTCATCGCGAGAGCCATCATCAATCAGCCAGACCTACTACTGCTCGATGAGCCAAGTAACCACTTAGACTTACCTTCGTTACTTTGGCTAGAGCAGTTTCTATCCAATTGGAAAGGCTCTTTTGTCTTGGTTTCACACGACCAAACCTTGCTAGATCGAGTGACAAATACGACTTGGGTCATGCGAGATCAATCTCTTCATCATTTTGCCCTACCTTGCACTCAAGCAAGAGCCGCACTGTGTGAGAAAGATCGGCAAGACCAAGCCCGACATGCCAATGAGCAAAAAGAGATAGACCGAATAGAGAAAAGTGCTAAACGGCTCGCGACCTGGGGTAAGGTTTATGACAACGAAGATCTCGCCCGTAAAGCAAAAACCATGTTCGCGAGAAAAGAGCGTTTAGAGGAAGCTCAAACAGAGTTGACAGAAGGCACACCTTGGCAGCTTGTATTGCAAGGTGAAGCTCTGCCTGCCAATCGACTACTTGAAACCGGCGAGTTTAGCGTTACACCACCTGATAGCCATTTCCATCTATTTAATATGGTAGAAATGCGCGTAAAAAGTGGCGACCGGATTGCGGTTTTAGGAAGTAATGGCTGTGGTAAATCAACCCTGCTTAACCAACTTTACCGACATTATCTCACCGAGATAAACCCATTGAGCTCACAGGCTGTCACCTTCCATGACAGGTGTCGCTTAGGATATTACGACCAGTCTCTCAAGCAGCTGAAAGACTCTGACACTATAAGCGACGCCTTACAGGCCTTTTCATCCGTGAATAGTGAAATAGCTAAGCGTTCGCTGATTGGTGCAGGCTTTGAGTATACGCGGCATAACCAAGATGTGGCATCACTCAGTGGTGGTGAGCGTGCGCGCCTGCTATTTATCGGCCTAACCCTCGCGAAATACCATCTGTTGTTTCTTGACGAGCCAACCAACCACTTGGATATGGAAGGCAAAGAAGAGCTGATTGCGACTTTGAATGAGTTCAATGGTGCAGCACTCATTGTCAGCCACGACCGTAGCCTCATTGAACAAAGCTGCAATCGTTTCTGGTTAATAAACAATGGCACATTGACCGAATACCTAAGTGCTGATGAGGTGTATCACCAGATAGCCGAACATCCTGACACAGCGTTAGCTGTTCAAGCATCAGATAATCAACAGGAGTTGACCCGTTTCGATGGAAAGCTAACTGGCGAAGAGCAACTGTTAGAGCGTTTGATCGAGCTAGAAACGTTACTTGAAGAAGATCTTGAGCGTAAACCTAAACATCAAAAGCCCAACCTGCAGCAAGATTGGCGCGAGGAGATCGAGAGGATTAGCAGTCAACTGTAACTTAGAAAGTAGGGGCACCATCAGGTGCCCTACTTTATTCGTACTTTTTAATCAGTTCGGCAATTCTTCCTGACTGCTGCAGTGACTTCAGCCCAGCATTAAAAGCCGAAAGAATACTCTCTTTGTATGGATGATCACGACTGATAGCTATGTACAAAGGGTTCTCTGCTAATGGTTTGTCGATCAAAGCGAAGTCATTGATCTCTAATTCGTTGTTCTTTACATACCATAAGAAAAAGAACTTATCGGCCACTAATGCATCGATCCGGCCCGCTTTTAACTTTCTCACATTGGTGGCTAAACTATCAGAATCCATCCGATCAAAAGCATTCGATTTCAAGAAGTCATCATCATAGGCATAGCCTCGCAATACTCCAATCCGCTTCTCGTTTAAACTTGCTAGCCCTGTATAACTGAATGCGTTTTCTTTTAGCGATACAAAGATGAGTGAATTGGTCAGATAGGCATCACTGAAATCAAGATACTCGAGTCTCTCGCTACTCTTCCAAACGGTCAGCGCAATATCATAGCGCTGAGTCGTTACCTCCCTTAAAGCTCGGCTCCATGGTTTAATGGTATTTTTAATGGTGTAACCTTGTTCAGAAAAAGCTTCCGAAATGATCTCATAGGCTAAACCTTTCACTTCTGCAGAGTCGATAACATATGGCGGCCATTCATCCTGTATCGTCCATACTATGCGCGAAGGAACCTGCGCTTGAGCTGAAAAGACAAACAACATACATATTGTGATAAACCGGACAATCATGGTTAGTCCCTCTCAATCATATTTCGAGTTAGAGTCACTGCTTCTCGACACCTAACCTCGGTTCTCTCCGCCTTTTACAACACAACGCCTTTAGTGAAGAGAATGCAACGCGGTAAGGTTAAACTCCAACGCTGGCTTAAGAAGCTTTGGGGGCGTGAGTTGATGATCTCGTCCCTCCCTTTTCTCAACAAATTGTTGGCATGAGGTATTCTCATCAACCAATATGTTGTCATGCTTTTCATCACCTATCGTGGTTTTATAATGGAGGTTTTCTGCCTTATCTGGGTAATCATGACAAAGGTACACTTCTGTACTGTCCTTCAATTCATACAGCTTACGTATCGACTCAAACATTTTCTCAGCACTGCCACCAGGAAAGTCAGCCCGACCCGTACCATTAAAAAACAATGAGTCACCAACAAACAGTGCATCACCTATCTTAAAGGTTAAGTCAGATTGGGTGTGTCCGGGTGTCGCAATGACCTCTAAGTGAGAATTGCCAAAATCCATCTCTTCATTTTCCAATAGATAATGTTCAAAGTGATAAAGCTCACTGAGACACAGTTCATCCTTCCACTGCGCATAAACCTCCTTGACCCCTTCTGAAACATAAATCGGAGCCTGAAGTTCCTTACTCAAATAAAACGAACCCGACAAATGATCCGCGTGAATATGCGTTTCCAAAATAGCCACTATGTGCAGCTGATTAAGTTGAATATGATCAATAATCTCTTGCGCGGACTCGTAGCTAATCTCATCATTTTTCACATCATAATTGGCAACAGGATCAATGATAATCGCTTCTTTTGTATCCTGATCAGCCACCACATAGCTTATGGTGCCAGAGTCAGGATGAAAAAAATGTTGGATGTTCTGAGATGCCATTTTGCCTCCTTGAGAGGGGTCGGATTCAATAGGAAAAATAGAACAGCGAATAGTACTCAGTTTAGACCTTTGTCAGGATCATGAAGGAAAAAAGTACGACTAAAATGAGCAATGCAATCGTAATATTATGTTCGTAGAGCAAGCAAATACTTGGTTTAACGACAAGTTTTCGATAAGGCATCGCTGTGCAAATAAGCGAGTGGCAGGTGACTTCTTAACTCAGTAATTAACTCGTTGGCAGATTGTGCGTCAAGTCTATATGGGTTGAATTCAGGTGAATCCATAAAGTAGAAGTTGAGAGGCTGCAATATTTCAGACTGGAGAATATAAGCCATAGACCAACAACCAAACCGTCGTTCATCTAACGCACTCTTATCGAGTAGCGGTACATTATAGTGACGGTTGTCTTCTAAGATACGCTTATAGGTTGACTCAACCTCCTGCTTGTCACCTTCTAAGTACTGCATACAGTACTTGTGGTTGAAATACAAAATTCCAGTAATGCCGTTATCACCGTTATTTCTTTGCGCTGCTACCAAGATCTCGTCAACAGAAGAGAGCGAAAACGCGTCACTAACTGTGCTCACATAGATTAGCTTTATCAGTCCCATGGATATACCCAAAGATGCATATTAGACAAAGCATAGTCGCCACTGGATTAATTTACAAAACAATCACTAACTCAATACTATACGCCTTTCTAACTGGCTTGGACTATCGCCTCATATGCACAAACTGAGCGTCCTCAGATGTCACTGTAAAACCTAATCGTTGGTATAGCTGTCCAACTCGATTCCCTTGCAAATAACAAAGTTGAACTGGCATGTTTGCTTTATCTGCTTGGTCGAGAATAAGCCGTAAAATTTTTGTACCAATCCCTCTGCCTTGAGCTTCTGGCAGCAAAAAAAACCGCCCAAAGTACCAATGGGTATCATGCTTCTGCACCAGATAACTGCCGACCGATTGACCATCAACTTCAATGATGGTCGGCTTAGCTTGAGACCACTCTGCTTGGTGTATATCACGCTGCACTGATTCATCCCAACCAAATACCGCTTTGATCGGTTCGAACTCAGCCGCCTTTTTCAACTCAAATAGGAATTCGTAATCACTTTGTTGAGCGGGACGAGTAGAGTACATCTAACCTCCTTGTAGAGATAAAAAAGGCCCTTCTGCATTAACAGAAGAGCCTAGATATTGGATTAGTCAGATTACGCGTTTTCTAGGTCAGCAACCATTGCCTTAGAAAGAGCTTCAGCCACCTTGATACCGTCAATACCCGCAGAAAGGATACCACCCGCATAACCAGCCCCTTCACCTGCTGGGTAGAAGCCTTTAAGGTTGATGCTCTGGAAGTCTTTACCACGCTTGATACAAACTGGAGAAGATGTACGAGTTTCAACACCAGTCAATAGACCGTCATCAGACGCGAACCCTTTGATCTTCTTATCAAAAGCTGGAATGGCTTCACGAATCGCTTCAATAGCAAAATCAGGTAGCGCTTTAGAGATATCCGTTAGATGGATACCCGGAGTGAATGACGGCTGAACGTCGCCGATTTCGCTTGGATCACGACCTTTCAGGAAGTCACCAATCTTCTGCGCTGGTGCATCGTAGTTTTCACCGCCAAGTACGTAAGCACCTGATTCAAGCTCACGCTGGAAACGGATACCTGCCAGCGGGTCACCTGGATAATCACGCTCTGGGTCGATACCCACCACGATCGCGCTGTTTGCGTTACGCTCTGAACGAGAATATTGGCTCATACCGTTAGTCACAACGCGGCCTTCTTCAGATGTAGCGGCGACGACTGTGCCACCCGGACACATACAGAAGCTGTATACAGTACGGCCATTCTTACAATGGTGAACCAGTTTGTAGTCTGCAGCGCCAAGAATTGGGTTGCCCGCGTTAGGACCAAAGCGCGCTTCATCGATCATTGACTGTTTGTGCTCGATTCGGAAACCAACCGAGAACGGCTTCGCTTCCATGTACACGCCGCGATCGTGCAGCATTTCAAACGTATCACGCGCACTGTGGCCGACGGCTAGAACAACGTAGCGAGATTTAATCTCTTCGCCGTTTGATAGTGTTAGACCCGTGATTTGCTCGCCATCCATATGGATATCGTCAACGCGAGTGCTAAAGCGGATTTCACCACCCAGTTCGATGATTTTCGCACGCATCTTCTCGATCATCGTTACCAGCTTAAAGGTACCGATATGAGGCTTACTTACGTACATGATCTCTTCGGGAGCACCTGCTGCCACAAACTCAGTGATTACCTTACGACCGTAGAAGTTTGGATCTTTTACTTGGCTGTAAAGCTTACCGTCAGAGAATGTGCCCGCACCACCTTCACCAAACTGTACGTTTGATTCCGTGTTAAGAGTGCGCTTACGCCAGAAGCCGAAGGTATCTTTTGTACGCTCACGAACCTCTTTACCACGCTCAACAACGATAGGTTTAAAGCCCGCTTGCGCAAGAATCAACGCGGCGAACAGACCACATGGACCAAAGCCGATAACCACAGGACGTTCCGTCACGTTCTCCGGCGCTTTGGCAACGAATTTGTACTCCATGTCTGGAGTTTCTTTTACATGCGGATCACTAACGAACTGCTCAAGTAGCGCGGCTTCATTTTCAACCACCACATCTAGCGTGTAGATAAGTAGAATGTTGGCTTTTTTACGAGCATCGTAGCCACGTCTAAATACATTGTAAGAGATGACTTGGTCTTCAGAGATGCCAAGCTTCTTGGTAATGGCAGCAGTCAGCGCCTCTTCCTCATGATCAAGAGGAAGTTTAATTTCATTTAAACGTATCATGTTGATGTCTCGTATAGATAGGTGTCTTAGCCAAAACCGTTTGACGAACGGTCAGCTCACAATGGCGCGCATTTTACGAGAAATTGAATTGTCTGTCATACTAAATCAAACATATTGAATTTTGGCTTGGGATGAGTATTATCCCCTTTCCTCAATTTTGACTTATACAAGAGCATTCATCATGGCGTTTGTCGTAACTGATAACTGTATCCAATGTAAATACACTGACTGTGTCGCTGTATGTCCGGCAGATGCGTTTCATGAAGGCCCAAACTTTATGGTCATCAACCCAATCGAGTGTATTGATTGTGGTCTGTGTGTTGATGAATGTGATGCGCACGCGATCTTCCAGGAAGATGAAGTGCCAGACGATCAAACCCTTTTCATTGAGCTCAATGCCGAACTTGCCGAGCTTTGGCCAGTACAAACCGAAGTAAAGCCTGCGATGGATGAAGCAGAAAAGTGGAACGGCGTGCCAGACAAGCTAGGCATGTTGGAGAAGTAGCGAGAAAGCGAGAAAGCGAGAAAGCGAGAAAGCGAGAAAGCGAGAAAGCGAGAATTTTGAAGGGTTGGCATTTTGTGTCAACCCTTTGTTTTTATTGCCATCATGTTCAAGAATGAGGAACAAGTGAGTTGAGTTTTCTAACTTGTTTTTGGACAGAAACGAGTTAGTTGTATTAGTAAGTTAGAATGTAACGGATTAGTTCACGTATGGAAAAGTAACGCTCTGTTTAGGGTTGAGCAACGCAATACCGAAGCCACCGTATACTACCTAAAACACTAAATACAACGCATAGTAAAAATGCCACGTATTGAGAATCTGCTTAAATTGTTTGTTAAATTACTTTTCTCGTACGTTGTAAGGCTTAGATTTGGCGAAAACACCACCTACTATTGTCGGTTCGATAAATAATACCTTGCGCTTAGTTGCACCGGGGCCGAAAGGTTGCATTCTAAAGTGACCTTTACGCCAATGAGCTTTTTTCGGCGAATGTCCATCAGAATGTTTTTTGTCTTTCGACGCTTTTTCATAGACTATGTTATCTTCCGGCTTAATTACCAAACGGTCATATGATTTACGTAGTTTTTTGTCATATTTTTTAATCTTGGCTGGACTCTTAAGACTACTAATTTTCTTTAAAATTTCTTTTCTTTCATTAAAAGCTGTATCTCTGTATTGCTTACAGTTCATAAAAAGTAGTACTTTTGCCATATGATTTAATCCATCAGAGAGGTAATTCATGTCACCAGCGAAATCTTGGTCATTACCGTAAAGATTAACAATGCGTTCAAGTTCTGACTTAATAGTAATATTGTTATCCTGAATATAGAAACCTTGAATTCTTAGAGCATCATCTTCAACATGAGCCTTACCAAGAGGCGATCCAACAAACATTAAGTCCAAGACACGAACCTCTTTAGTTTTGTCAACTTCTGGAGCATCTTCTAATATTTTCATAGCATCATCTTCAGGCTGAATTGTAGTTTCAGTGATATAAACGCCTTCCAACGTATGCTCGTCAGTTTCCTCATTGTAAACTTTTATTGGAGACACTCGATCTTCAGTGAACTCTATAAAGCAGGTTTTGAATGGTGGTCTAAGGTAAGCTATAGGGATATCATCACCAATGTCTGTTTCTAAGAGTAGCTTATCCACTTTATTTGATGTAGTTAGAATGTTTCCATCTAATTTATTGAATTTATAAGGCATTATAGCCGATGAAACGCCTATAAAGGCATTGTGCTGTGTCGCCGACTGGCTTAAAAAGTGTTGCCGTAGCTGAGGGCTTCTTTGAATAGCAATGTTTGCTATACAGTCTAAACTTAATGACTCTAAGTCGAGGTCACTCAAAATAACATCGTACATATCATTGACGGTATCATTCTTATGCTCTAGCTGTGCTGTACATCTAATCCTAACTGGATGTGGCAACTTATAAGTTATATCCATTGTATCCTCAATGCAATTTAACGCCTGCAATAAGGTGCCCCGCATTAAACCAGCAAAGCGCCCCGAACTTCATACCAAAACCGCCGAGTGTAACGGGTCACCTTGATTGCCTTGTTAGCCGATGACACTTAGTTTAACCTTTTTCATTTGATGGGTTAACCAACCTATATAAATATGGTTTGTTATTCATCAACTTAGAGCGTAAATGTGATATTTGCCATAGAGCTACAGTGCGGTCATCACTGATTCCAATCAATCGAGTATGGACAGAATTTACACCAAAGTTGTTTAATAGCTCTTGGTATTCTCGGGTTAAATCTAGTTTATCTATTGAATTAGATTTATCAATTTCACCAATACCTTCGTAATCATTGTTAAATGATAACAAGACATCAAGACTTGAGGACACTTTTAATAATTCCTCTTTTTCTCCACAAACCAGTAAGTAGGAGTCAGATTCAAATATTTGTGAATAAACTAGAAGTTTAGCGATATCTTGACATATAGCTCCAGACTGATTTTTGACAGTACTGCAAGCTCTCTTAAGCTCAATCATTACTGATGGCTTATTTGATTCTGGCTGAAATACAACCAAGTCGCACTTTTTTTCACTCCCTGACTTATGTATTCCTAGTCGTTTTGAAATTTTGAACTCACTTTCAAAAAGATCGCTTGCAGGAAAGCAAATACTAAAGATTTCTTCAATAAGTCCTTGTATTTGGAGCTCCCATAAGTCCTCGTTATCACTTCGGCCTGTAGCAAATTTGGCAACTTTAATTTTAGGAGGTAATTGTTCTATTAAATGTGTACTCCACCTTACAGAACGGTTGACATGATTTGAAAGAAAGTTCTTTGCTTCATCCATTTCCTCAATGTCTTTTTGTACTTCTTTTAGATCTAGTACTTCTGGATCTGCAAATAGCTCCGCGATTGAGAAACCAGTTTTTGAAATAATAAAGTCATCGGTTGGTTTACCATGCCAATGAGGATCTTTTTGGTCTCCCATACTTACTAGACTAAAACCATCTTCATGATCCCAAAGCCCTGTCCCTGCTGGGTATCTTTCTATCCAAACGATTTCTTTAAACATTTTTGGAATATCCAAAAATGTATTCTTAAACCGTTTTTTATATTTTTCAGGGTCTTTCTTTACAAGTAACTTATCTAATCTATTTACATCTTGATGCCATTCCTCATAGGTTATGATTTTAGGCAAATCAAAACCTTCAATATTTTTATTGGCAACATCATAAAAAAACTTTTCAGCTATTATCTCCATTGCATTGGTTGGGGATGTTCCATAGTAATTTCTGTACTGTGAGCATACTATCACCATCTTTTTCGTAGAGGACTTTTGGGCAATCCTTAGATGACAATAGCCATCTGTCCCATGGAAACCTACAAAACTAAAATGTATATCTTTAATCACTATTACTTCCTAACTACGATTTTCTTTAGACGGCTAACACTTATTAGACGGAATCTTTCCGTATTTTCATTCCGTCTATCTTGCTGGCGTCTATTATGAAACTCAACTGATATCAACCTTTTGTGTGAGTCGACATAGACTTTCGAGGTAGAGTTATGGGACGTTTCCGTATAAATGCCAAAAGTACAGATTAGATTAACTTGGTCTATTATCGCTCTGACTAGGTCTTCCGCTTATTGGTTCTGAAAAGCTCTGGGGCATAAATAAGTTAGCTCAACCAATCCGGTTAACTCAAACCTTGAGTTAAAAACTGACAAAGCACAACCGTCTTTCACATACGGAAACGCCCAAAGTTATTAGCTTTGGGCGTTTCTTCTAACAAACATTGCTTTTTAATAAGCTGAGTTACGACAAACCGAGCTTTAGAGTTCCATATGCAAAATTGGAAAAGGTTTCCCCATATCATCAACGGGCGAGCGAGAAACGACCTTAAACCCCATATGCTCGTAAAAGCCTACCGCTTGTGGGTTTTGTTCGTTTACATCGACTTTCGTCGCGCCTAACTGCTCTATTGCATGTTGCAGTAGCACAGCACCAATGCCTTGCCCTCTTGCCTCGTTTAAGATGAACAACATTTCAATCTTTGATTCGTGAATCCCCACGAACCCGAGAATTGAACCACTTTCGTTTTTTACACATCTTAACGTAACGGCAGGAAAAGCCTGCTCAATAATAATGGGTTTAAAAAACTCAATATCGTCTTCTGTTATGAAATCATGAGTTGCTCGGACTGAGTTTTCCCAAACATCAAGCATTTCTGCGTAATACTCAGGAAGCACATTTTCTACAATCATCGTTTTGTCTCTTAAGTTGACTGAAATTTATGTGCAGCCGCAAGAGCGATTCTAGCTGAAGAGAATGTGTGGTGTCTAGTTTTGTCTGAGAGCGCTGAAGGAGGTTCCCTACTCCTTCCTTCGTCAGTCTATGGAATGACGGAGAACTGGAGAACTGGAGAACTGGAGAACTGGAGAACTGGAGAACTGGAGAACTGGAGAACTGGAGAACTGGAGAACTGGAGAACTGGAGAACTAAAGTTGACTCACTTTGGATAAACGGTCAACTCTAGCTATCTGGCAAATTGAAGCAATCCTGCGCTTAGCCGTGTTGGCGACGCAGGTTGTCTAAGATGATGCCAGTTGCCATCGCAACATTCAGTGACTCCGCGCCACCAAAAGCAGGAATAGTAATCTTGTCGGTGACAAACTTAGCGGCTTGCTCGCGAATGCCGTGAGATTCGCTGCCCATCAGTAAAATTCCTTCTGCAGCAAACTCTGTTTTATGCACGCTTTCACCTTCGAGGAAAGCACCATAGACAGGTAAGTTTGATTGCTCTAGGTAACTTGGCAGGTCAAGCTGGCTAACCGTCACACGACCAAAACTGCCCATTGTGGCACTGATGGTTTTTGGGTTGTAAGGATCAGCACAATCTGTACTTGCGACTATGTGTTTAATACCGTACCAGTCGGCAACACGAATAATAGTCCCAAGGTTACCTGGATCAGACACGCCATCTAGCGCAATCATCAAGCCTTGCGCTTTTGGTGTCTCTACACTTGGGATTTCAACCACGGCAATCGCCGCATTGTTACTGACTAAAGTGCTTGCTTTCGTCAGTTCATCAAGTGATGCTTCAATACATTCGAATCCACTTAGCTCAGTGTGATACTCAGCAAGAAACTCAGGTGTAGCGAACACCTGCTTTACCGTCAGCGCGCTATTCGCCAACTCAAGTACATTCTTCTCTCCTTGCACCAAAAACAGACCATGCGCTTTACGCTGCTTCTTTTGGCCAAGAGCTCGAAGTAGTTTAAGTTGGTTTTTTGAAATCATAATTTTTCCACAATGAGGGGCTAACCCAGATAAAAGCGCGGCAATTATAGAGTAAAGCCTTGTTGAGCTAAAGAGGCCAGCCAAGATTACTCAGATTCAGATTGTACCAATGCGATGATTTTGGTCGCTTTCTCGAAATGGTCAAGCTTATGAGTTTGTATCCACCATGTGGCCGCTTCCATTAACAGCTCTGGGTCGTCATTCTTGTTGGCAAAAAAGGCATAAAATGACACGCCTACGCCTTCTCCCTTCTGAGCAATCTTCTTCTGGCAAACAGCAATGATTTTCTTTTGTAAAGCTTGACGCATCTCTTTCTCACAACTCACTTAAACTTCGTATCTTATCTGTTTGTGATCGTCATATCTAATCTTTCAACCACCACCTATAGCTTGGGCTGCTTTAGGTGGTGATACGCAATCGGCAACGCGGCGCTAGCTACAATCATGAGTAAGCCAAGTATCGCAAGCTCATTGGGTATTTCGCTAAACAACCAATACCCAAGAGCAACTGAGTAAACAATCTTTCCATATTCGACGTTGGCAATAACGTTCGCTTCGCCATATTTATAGGCCGTCACACCAATCCACTGCGCCACTGATGAAAGCACGCCAACACATAGCAGTAGACCTAACTCTGACCAACTCGGCCACTGCCAAGCTGCTAGACTTGGTAACAAAGCCATCACTCCTACAAACACTGCCTGATAAGCGAGTAGTGTAATTCTCGGCTCTTCTTGTGACACTTTTCGCACGCAGATAATAGCCACTGCAGCCCCCATTGCAGCTAGTAAGCCTGCTCCGGTATATTGCAGTGACGCTTGTTGGAACTGTGGCTGAACCACCATCATCACACCGATAAATCCCACAATGATGGTGAATAGGCGCGTAGCCGTGATGCGCTCTGACAAGCAAAGCTTAGAGATACACGCAACAAACAGGACTTGAGTAAAGCCGAGTGCCGTAGCATCGGCTAAAGGAATATTACTTACCGTAACAAAGCCAAAGTAAAGAGCAATAAACGCTCCTAGAATACGTAACGCGTGTAGCTTGACTCGCTTAGGTTTAAGCAAAATATCTAAGCTTCGCACCATGGCAGGCATCAACAAGGTAATAAACACTAGCTGTCGAAAAAACAGTATTTGAAACACGTCAATGGTATCGCTTAGCACTCGAACAATAACACCGACCACAGTAAACATTGCGGTTGAACATAGCGCTAAAGCAATTCCTTTCCACATGGGAGGTAATTGGTCTAGCCTGCGAATAAATGGCTGAGTATAGCCACTGAATTTGTGGAGAGTATGCAAGATTCAATGCCTCGAAATTAACTGCGAAGAATCTAGCTTAAAGGTGACACTAATAGACGGGTCAAGAAACTCGAACATTGAAATGACAGTATGGGACAATCGCTATGTTAAGCTTTTAGAAATCAAACCGTTATTGTAGGAGATCGCTTGGAAACTGTAGAAAAGTATACTCAAGCCATGTTTGAGTTTATTGAAAAAGAGATGATTCAAGATCCCGCGCACGACATCAATCATGTTAAACGAGTCGTCAAAACTGCGCGCAACCTATGTGCGCAAGAAAACGCCAAGCTAGAGGTCGTGCTACCCGCCGCTTATCTGCATGATTGTTTCACCTTCGCTAAGAACCATCCCGAACGCAGTAAGAGCTCTGTGGTTGCAGCCGACAAAGCAATCGCATTCCTTACTTCCATCCGCTACCCAGCTCAATATTTAGATGCCATTCATCATGCGATTGTCGCGCACAGTTACAGCGCAAATATCACACCGCAAACACTCGAAGCGCAAATTGTACAGGATGCAGACCGCCTTGATGCCTTGGGAGCGATAGGGATTGCTCGCTGCCTACAAGTAAGTACTAACTTTGGTGCAAGCTTATACAGTTCGGACGATCCATTTTGTGAAAATCGAGAGTTTGATGATAAAAACTACACCGTCGATCACTTCTACAACAAGCTGTTTAAACTAGAGCAGATGATGAACACTGACGCCGCTAAAACCGAGGCAAGAATCAGAACTCAGTACATGCGCGCGTATCTAGCCCAACTCGCGAGTGAAATTTAGCCTTTGTAGAAAACCGCTAGCCAGACCGTTATCTCGTCTTGAGCGGTCTGCTTCACTTTATGTTTGCAGTGTGCGGGGATATTGACATGATCGCCCTGCTCAAGCTTAACGATACGGCCATCTTCAAACTCAATCACACCAAACCCAGACAGAACCATCACCCACTCACTCTCATCTTGATCATACCAACCAGACACTGGTGAGCTTTGACCATGAGAGAGGATTCGTTCGATACGAACATCCTTACCCTTAACGATATCTTCGAATTGCTCTTCATTGAGAGAGTCAGGTAAGTTCTCAAGCAAATTATTCATCGTCGTTCCTTGTAAGATTTATCGCTTCCAATTTAAATCTATTGGCTGTAGAGGTTTTTTATCGTATCTCGCAGCCACTTGATCTTTGGATTGCGGTTATTACGTTTATGCCAAATCATAGTGAATGGGATCTTAAGTTTCTGTTGCTGCTCCTCATCTAATGGAATCGGCATGGCAACCAGATCTGGGTGGAGTTGCTGGCAATATTTCTGACAATATTTTGGGGCGGTGGTGATCATCTCATGGCCGGCTTTTTCAGCAACAAACAGAGCCTGCTCAAACCCCGACATGGTTAAGTTGACGTTACGGCTTAACCCAAGCTCGATCAGTATTTCATCCAGAGCCCAGCTCTCACTTTTCTCCCACGTAACGTTAATGTGTGGGTAGCTGAGAAACGTCTCCAAGTTCCATTCCTGCTCAAGCGCGGGGTGCTCTTTACGTAGATAAACCAAGGGCAAGTCAGTAAAGAGTACTTCAAAATTGATGTAATAAGGCAGCAGTTCAAGAGACTCTTTTGATCGAGGGTGGCTCTCTCTACCCGTAAAACCGATATCGACGTCACCACGGGCAATGGCCTCTAGAGAGTCATAGTCCCAATTGGTAAATTTAATCTTAGAATCTGGGTATGTTTGGTGAATGCGGTTAGTCAATTCATCAACCATGATCAAAGATAACGGAGACTCTACGCCAAGATTAAAACGCACACCTGTTGGTGCTTCATCACCACGTCTTGAGACGATTTGGCTACCAATAAGTAGCCAGTCAGACAGGCTCTCTTCCATGCTGCTCGCCAGTGGCGTTGGTCTTAAACCCTGCGGAGTATTAACGAACAACGGGTCATCAAACCAATCACGCAACTTACCCAATGCCTTACTTACCGTTGAAGGCGTGACATTGAGCTTCTTTGCCGTTTTGGTCACACTCTGCTCTTGTAGCAACAATTGCAGAGTAAGCAGTAAATTCAGATCAAGGCGTGCAAGTGATTTCTTCATGAAGATCGCTACGTGGTTGATTTGCTCCTAATAGTATTAAAGCGATGCCGATAACGCCACAAGCAACCAATGCAATTAGCAACATATTTACCGCAGACACACCAATCCATGCCATAAACCAGATATACAGGGCGGAGCAACACACTTGAGAAATACCCAGCACCGAACTGGCTAAACCGGCTTTGTTGGAAAAAGGGCTAAGTGCTTGACTCATCGCGACGCCAAACCCCATAGAGAACCCTATGCTAATCAAGCCAAAACCTAGCATGTAAAGCGTCGAGCTATCGCCATTCAAGTGAGCCGCGAGGATGACGATAGCCGACGTCAAAGTAATGATTTGTGAGCCTAGCAACAAGGTTCCTTGCTTAAAGTAAGACAGGGCAATAGGGGCTGAAAATGAAGTCGACATCCCTACCATAGCCAAGAGCGCCATTGCCGTAGAGTATTCACCGCGGCTGAAGTTCAGTGTCTCCATGACTATCATTGGAGAGGTATTTACATAAGTAAGAATTGCCGTCACACCAAGAGAGGTAAACAAAACTCTAGAAAGGAAATAACGCTCCCATAGTGTTTCGTTAGAACCTGACTCTTCGCTGTGAGCAAGGTCATTTGACTGTTTTGACAAGGTTTCTTTCAACACAAACGTCGCAATCAAACAAACTAAAACACCCATTGCCGCCATCGCACTAAACAAGACAGGCCAAGGAAACTTCAGCATGATTAAGTGCCCAATGACTGGTGCTAAAACAGGGATCATGCAGGTGATGCCGTTCAACATAGAGAGCACTTTAGCGCGCTTTTGATCGTCTAGCGTGTCGCGCAAAATAGCGAAGGCCACCACGTAACAACACCCTGCCCCTACGCCTTGGAAAAAACGCATCATCAGGAAAGCATCACTGGTTTGAGATGCGCCACCGAGCCAGGAAGAAATAGCAAAAACAATGGCACCAGCAATAGCGACAGGCTTACGTCCGAGTCGATCAGCAAGGCGACCAACAAACAGCATCGTCATCGCCATACCTGACAAGTAGATAGAAAACGCCATATGAAGCTGCGACTGCGTTGCGGCTAGATCGGCGGCTATTTGAGGTAACCCAACAAGGTAGAGGTCAATGGCCGTAGGATAAAGAAGCACAAAGGAAAATGCGCATAAAAGGAATCGGGACATAGCTACCTCACTTATATAGTAATCGTTTGCGAGGATAATATTCGATACTCCACCTGTTGGCGCGTTGCCATTATGACAACAAGCATTTCCAATTACGACATCGGTAAAAACGGATTATCTTATCTCTCATCGGTTACTCATTAACCTAAGCAAGTTCACTGAAATACAGAGTTAATTTTCATAAGATAAACAGTTCTTTAAACAGCATTAGATAATCAATATGGAAAAGTTACTTTCAAAGGAATGGAAGTCTATCGAGTGGGTTTTGACGGATGTCGATGACACATTGACATGGCAAGGCAAACTGCCACCGGAAACACTGATTGCGCTTTCAGAGTTACAGCAACAGGGGATTAAAGTTGTCGCGGTGACTGGAGCATGTGCAGGTTGGTGCGATCATATTGCTCAGCTTTGGCCTGTCGATGCAGTACTAGGTGAGAATGGGGCTTTTACTTTGGAAAAAAGCACCAAGGGCATTTCTCTTACCAGTTCTGAACCGCTGCAAGAGATGCGTGAACAACAAAGCCAGCTAAAGCAGCAAGTAGAAGATATTCTCGCAGATTACCCACAAGTAAACTTGACCCTAGACCAAGCCTATCGCCTGTGTGAAGTCGCGATTGATATCGGCCAAAATCGAGAACCACTAAGCGCTAATATCGTAGAGCAGATAGTCGCCCATATTCACGAATTAGGCGCGCATGCGACAGCGAGTTCAATCCATATCAATGCTTGGTACGGCAATCATTCAAAACGTAACAGCGCATTTGAGTATTTAAAATCGAAAGGATTAACTGAGCAAGATGTTTTGACCAAGTGCTGCTATGTCGGTGATTCGCTTAATGACCAACAAATGTTTGAAACCTTGCCCTTGACTGTTGGGGTGCGAAACATCCAGCACTATTGGGATAGGCTGACACACAAACCCTCTCAGGTCATGACTAAGCCGGGCGGTTACGGGTTTGCCGAGTTTGCAAAACAGCTACTGGCACAAAAAGAGACGCAGTAGGGAAGCTACTACGTCTCAATTAAGGTTAGTTCACTCTTCCCCTTCGGAGATAGGCAGTCGCTTATCTTTAAGGTTGGTGTACAGGTGGGCTTGATTCCTTTCAATCATTACCATAGCAAGAAGAGGATTAAGTGCGCGCACTTCCCCTTTCATATAGGGAACTGGGATATCCCATGGGTTGTTTTGGTACAAACCCTCTTCGTCGAACTGGACAAGAAACTCCATGCTTACCTCCTAACACATCGAGCATCTTCTAAGTTTAGTCCGTAATTGAGACTTTTATTAGTAATGAGATTTCAAACAGACAACAGCCGTGTGGTCTCATGATGACCGAAATCATTAAGACAAGCGCAATACCAGTAAAATTCTCTACCGTTACTTAGACTTAACTCACTGCTAACGCATTATTTCTCTGAACTGGTGAACCGTTTATCTCGCTCATGAAAATAGAGATGAGCTTCGCGCCTATCAATCAACACAATCGCGGCAAGAGGAGTCACTGAGTGGATCTCTCCTTTTTGGTATGAAACTGGCAGATCCCACGGATTATCTTGATAGCTTCCGGTCCTATCAAACTGAACTAGAACGTCCATAGCTACCTCCAAAACGACATCAAATACTCCTTAAGTTTAGTTTCTAATTGACAACTTAGTTATTAAACAAGCCCAACCATTCTTATTGACCCCCTCTAGAACGCAAAAAGGCAGGTTCCCCTGCCTTAAAATCGAAGTTCAACTAAACGATAAACTATCTAGATCAGCTTCTTACGCACATGCACGACCAGTGCTTCAGCGAGAATAACAACAGCGAAGATACTCACTAGAACCATCGACACCTTTTGCCACTCAAACAGGTTTTGCGCGTCGTTAAGCACGACACCTATACCACCAGCGCCTACTAGCCCTAGCACAGCAGACTCGCGTACGTTGATATCCCAACGGAATAAGACAATCGAGAAAAATGCCGGCATAACTTGAGGCCAGTAGCCTTTTAGCAGAATACTCATCCAAGAGGCTCCCGTCGCTTTTAAGGCTTCGATTGTTCCCATATTCACTTCAGCAATCGCCTCTGCGAGAAGTTTACCGACAAAGCCCACACTGCGAACGGCAATCGCCATGATTCCTGCTAATACGCCTGGGCCGAACAGAGCGATAAACAGCAATGCCCATACCAGTGAGTTAACCGAACGCGAAGAAACCAAGAAGAACTGTGCAATCCAGTTTAATGTTTTGCTTGGCGTAATATTTGGTGCGTTTAGCAAGGCTAATGGAATCGCGAGAATCAGAGTGAAAAGCGTTCCAAGAGTTGCAATGTGCAAGGTTTCAATCAGGGCAGCATGAATCATTTCAGGGTAAAAACCGTAATCCAACGGAACCATGCGACTAAACATGTCACCAAACTGCGCTGGTGCGTCGTAAAGGAACTCTGGAATGATTTCTACAGTCTGCCAAGACCAAACTATCGCTGATACAAAACACAAGTAAGCGGCGAACCTTGCCAAACGCTCATTGAACGTAAAACGCTGCCACTCTCTATCAATTGAAGCGGTTGTCATTAGAAGATTCTCCTTACTACATTAGATAAGAATTCACCTACAAGAATCAGTGCAATAATGGTGATTAGAATGGCGGCAACAAAATCGTAATCAAAACGTTGGAAAGCAGAGAAAAGAGTGCCACCTAAACCGCCTGCACCAACAATGCCCACCATGGTTGAGTTACGTAGATTCGAGTCAAGTTGATAGCTAGCAAAGCCGATAAAGCGCGTAAATACCTGTGGCATTACTGCAAACAAAATCACACTCGCAAAGCTTGCCCCTGTTGCTCGAATGGCTTCAACCTGTTTAAACGATATCTCTTCAATAGCTTCAGCAAAAAGCTTGGCGATAAAACCAATCGAAGCAAACACCAAGGTCAGAATCCCCGCTAACGCGCCAAAGCCCACAGCTTTAACGAATAAGATGGCAATGATGACCGGGTGAAATGAACGGCACAGCGCGATAAAGCCACGAACGGGTGTCGAGACAATCGATGGCATCATGTTTCTCGCCGCCAAAAGACCGAGAAACAAAGAGATAACGATGCCAAAAAAACTAGAGATTATCGCTATCTGTAAACTCTCTGCTAAACCACTAAGTAGCAGATTCGAACGAGAGAAATCGGGTGGAAACATGCGAGATAGCAAGCGCTCACTTTCTCCAAAACCGATAATCAGGCGTTCAAAGCTAAGGTTGAGTGTCGAGAAGCTGTAAAACAGATAAGCAACCACTGCAACCACGCCGACTCGGCTCGCCCATGATGCTTTAAAGGGGTTCTCAACGTTTACCGAAGAAGGTGACGTGCTTAATCTAGCCATGACTCACCTCCATAGATGATCTTCAGATCTTCTTCGCTGATACCTTCTGGGCTGCCATCGTAATGCACTTTTCCGTTACACATACCAATGATGCGAGTAGCAAAACGCTTCGCCAAATTGACATCATGAATATTCACCAAAACAGGGATTTGTTTATCTTTGGCAAACGTCTCCATCAACTCCATAATCTCGACCGCTGTTTTAGGGTCGAGAGATGAGGTTGGCTCATCCGCCAATAAGATGTATGGGTCTTGCATGACTGCACGTGCAATACCGACACGTTGACGCTGACCACCAGAAAGACTATCGGCACGCTGATTGGCAAAGTCTTGCAAGCCAACGAACTCAAGAAGCTCAAATGCTTTTTGCAAATCCTGTTTCGAGTAATTTCGACGCCAAGCGTTCCATGAAGACATGTAGCCTAAACGCCCACTGAGCACATTTTCTATTACCGTTAGTCTCTCAACCAAGTTGTACTCTTGAAAAACCATCCCGATGTGACGACGCTGTTTACGTAGTGCTTGCCCCTGCAGTTTTGTCAGGTCTTCACCTTCAAACAGGATTTCACCGCTAGTCGGGTCGTTTAAGCGGTTGATGCAACGCAATAAGGTACTTTTACCTGTACCTGATGGGCCTATGATGGCAATGATGCCCGGCTGATCGATATTAATGTCGATACCTTTAAGGATTGGCTTACCTGCCACGTATTCATGAAAGAGATTATTGATCTTTATTCCGTCGTATTTTGATGCGTCACAGCTTGCTACGGCCATACTACTATTCCTTGTTTTCTTATTTTGAGCCCAAATTTAGGGTGTACGATGCCCGTGCCCTACACACTAGGCACCGTACTTTTTGACGTTATTAGAGAATTAGAAACTTTTGTTTTATTGGTTGGTGGCTTGCTTTGCTAGCTCAGCTGCTTTTTTCTTAGCGCGCTTAGCCGCATCTTTCTCAGCCAGTTTCTTCAGACCAGTTTTTGTGTAAGCCGTGCCTGTTGCATGAGCGATATCGCGGATAACTGACCAGTCTTCTTGGTAGGTAATTGGTGAGAAACGGTCTGCACCTTTAAATGCCGCACTCATCTCTGGAGTGAATCGGTAGCTAAAGAAAGCTTCGTTAATTTTCTCTACCAGTTCAGGTTTTAGGTTGTAAGCGTAGCCAAATGCAGACGTTGGGAAACGTGGACTGCGGTAGATAATTTTAAGCTCAGAGTCATCAACACGACCGGCCGCAACCATACGGTCATAAACATCTGATGCAACAGGCGCTGCATCGTAGTCACCGTTGTATACGCCTAGGATAGATTGATCGTGTTTACCTGAGTAAAGCACTTTGTAATCTTCATCTGGTACTAAGCCTTGTGCTGGGAACAAAGCACGTGGCGCTAGGTTGCCAGAGTTTGAAGAGGCCGATGTATGGGCAACTCGTTTGCCTTTCAAGTCAGCCATTTCGTTGATACCACTGTCTTTACGAACGATAGTCACTAGGTTGTAGCCTTGGAAACCTGCTTCGTCACCTTTTACCGCAATTGGCACATAACCCGCTAGGTTTACAGCGTAGCCGGTAGGGCCCGTTGAGAAACCTGCGACATGCAAACGACCAGAGCGCATGGCTTCAACCTGAGCTGAGTTAGAGTGAACAGTGTAGTAAATGACCTTTTTGCCAGTGATTTTGCTTAGGTGTGCTTGGAAATCGGCAAACGCATCTTTATACAGCGCTGGGTCTTCTACTGGTGTGTAGGTAAAAACCAAAGTGCTTGGGTCGATCCACTCGTTCGAGTCTTTTGGTGAGTCAGCCACTAGATCTTGGTTTTCATCACAATATCTTTCATCCAGTACCCCACGGTTAGCACACTCACTTGCCATCGCCATAGATGGAAGCAACAAAGAGCCAGCGATTAACAATCCTTTTACACTGTTTTTCATATTAGAACCTTACATTCACGTTATTGTTGATGTTCACCTTTGCTATTGCAGGGGACGTGCCATCTATTTTTATCCTTAATTTCAATAGTTTAAAAACAACCCAATCTGGCGACATTTAATTTGGGTCAAATGTGTCTTGTACGAGTCGCGCTATTTGGGTCATTTTTGTCTCATGGAATTTATAACTAAAAAAAGGGCTCGAAAGCCCTTCATCTTTAGTAAAAAACCTTGCTAACTTAGACAGTATCGCCGATTAGATATCCATACAGTTAGCATAGTAAGTAACTGTTGACGGCCAATCACTGAATACGCCTAGTACGCCAACATCTTTCGCCAACACATCCAACACCTTCATCATGTCGCCATCTTGGTTAATTTGCTCAGTCACGCTTTGGTAATACCAACCGCCACCTTGCGCAAGTGGGCCAGAACGCTCTAATGTCCAAGCGATAATATCGAGATCGGCTTGTTTGGCTAGCTTCGCGTATTCTGATGCAACAATCGCATTCTTATCGTCTAACTGAATCAGAGCGTATAGAGGAGGAGCAATGATCTGAACACCATCTTTAGATAGCGCTTTCATGTTCTCTAGTGTCGCTGTAAAGCCTTCTAGATTGTAAACACGATCGTCGAGGTAAACGGCTTGTTTACCAAACTCAGGTTCGTTTTTAATCCAGTATTTCACGTCATCTAGATTGAATGACTGAACATAAGCGTCTTTGGCTGTAAACCCTGCCGCTTTAAGCTCATCAATTAACTTCTGCGCGTAATTCTCTTGGCTGAAGCCCTGATAAGGCATCTCAACTTTGGCTGATTTCAACTCTGGGGTCACCTTCACGCCATGCTTTTTGAACAATGCTGCACTTTCAGCGTGGGTCATCAAAGTACCGGTTTGTGAGTACAAATCAGTACGCCAACCAGGCGTCCCATTCATGTATTCTTCAATGGTAGTGGCTTTCGGGTTTGCACCATCCATCTTACCTTTCAGGGTTTTAAACTCAGCCAAAGTAAAGTCTGAAGTACGACACTCTACTTGAGCATCCTCGCCAGTCTCAGGATTAGCTGGTTTAAACGGCACTGAACATTTCTTAGCAAGTTCAGGATGAGCAAGAACATCGGTTGTGGTGTGGAGATCGCTTTGTGAATGGCGACATACCAATTGTTTATCTTTGGTAAAAGTCACATCACATTCAAGTACACCTGCTCCCATCGCAATCGCAGCAAGGTACGACTCTTTGGTATGCTCAGGAAACTGCATTGCTGCGCCGCGGTGACCAATCGAAAAATCGCTACGATAAAATGGGCCGTCACTACAGCTTTCAAGCTTAGTTTTTAGAGGACTCTCTTCCATATCGCTAACGAGATAGAGAGGGCGTGGGCCGACCTGCGCTGGTTCGTTGCCCGCCATGGCAATTGAGCTAACACCTAACAATAGAGTGATACCACTGGTTAAGATTTGCTTCATCGGTTTCTCCTTGCAGCAAATTGTTTTATTGATTTTTAATCGACTCTGACAACAACGGTTTACATCCGCTTTACAGATTTGTTTCCGCAAGTTTAAATCAGAGTGGTTACTCTATTGCACTCTCCATGCCAAATAATTTAACCTTAAAATTCAATAATATAACTTCAGCCACACTATCACTCCGTTATATTGAGTCATTTGTGTCTATCGTTCAGTTGGTGCGATTCGCTTTAAAGCTATCTTTGTCCAATTGATGTTTTTTCATCTTTCGATATAAGGTTTTGCGCGGTAGATTTAGCCGTAGCGAGACCTCATTAATATTGCCTGCCATTTCGATGAGCGCTTCAGTAAGCACATTGCGCTCGTACTGCTCCATTTGCTGTTCAAACGCAAAGGCTTCACTACCTTGAGTCGACGGTGCCTGTAAATCAAACCCTTCGCCCACAATGCCCAATACAAATCGATCTGCGACGTTTCTTAACTCACGAACATTTCCGGGCCAGCCATGACGACACAGCTGTTGTATTTGCTCAGCATAGAGGGTCGATGGTCGCGTTTTGTATTTTTGACTGGCTTGAACCACAAAGTGCCTAAACAAAGACTGAATGTCTTCTTTGCGCTGGCGTAATGGCGGTAAATTTAGACTGGCGATATTGAGTCGATAAAACAGATCGGCTCTAAACTCACCGCGCTGACTCAGCTCCGATAAATCAGCTTTGCTTGCTGCAACCACAACAATATCAACCGGAATCAGTGTATTACCGCCAACACGTTCAATGACTCGCTCTTGTATCACTCTGAGCAACTTAATCTGAACCGCAATTGGCATGCTTTCAATCTCATCAAGAAATAGAGTGCCACCATTTGCCTGTTCAATTTTCCCGATACGCTTTTTATTCGCGCTGGTAAAAGAGCCAGCCTCATGCCCAAACAACTCACTCTCAATGATACTTTCCGTCATACCGCCACAGTTAATGGCAACAAAAGGCTTATCACGGCGTTTTGAGTAACGATGCAGGGCTCTAGCAATCACTTCTTTACCCGTTCCTGTTTCCCCATTGATGATGGTATCTACCCCAGTTCTAGCCAACGCCAACACTTGGCTTCGTACCATCTCCATTTGACTAGAAACCCCAATCACGACATTTTCAATCGGTAGCTCTGGCGTATTCGACAGCGTATCTGGGGCGTTCTGCACCTGCGTTGAAGCGAGGTTGAGCTTTTCTATCAGCTCGTCACTTTGTAGCGGCTTTTCAATAAAGTCGAACGCGCCAAGCTTCATCGCTTCTATCGCCATCGGAATATCACCATGACCACTCATCAGGATGATTTCACACGCAGGCGAACGACTTTGAATTGCATCTAGCATAGATAGGCCGTCTAATTGCGGCATACGTACATCGCATAGAACAACCTGCTTACTGTCCGGAGATAACGACTTCAAGCCCGCTTTCGGGTCGGTAAAACTGGTTACGTTAAAGCCTTCAAGCTCTAGCATCTCACTGACTGCCTCTACGACATCTAGTTCATCGTCAATGAGGGTGATTTGCTTTTCCATCGTCATGTTCTTGCGCCTTCTAAATGAACAACAAACTCACTGCCCTGTTGCGGCTGTGAGTTAACCCGAATTGAACCACCAAAATCTTTGATGATATTAAAAGCGATAGAGAGCCCTAATCCTAAGCCCTTGCCCACCTCTTTACGGGTATAAAATGGGTCGAAAATATGAGGAATATCGTCAGCAAGTATGCCTTTGCCATTGTCTTTAACCGCAATCGTAACCTCTTCTCCTACTCTAGAGACAGACACCGAAATAAGCGGCTCAGGGGTTTGTTCTACGGCATCAATTGCATTGCTGATTAAGTTAACTAACACTTGCTCTAAGCGAATCGGATTTGCTCGAACACTCTCACAAGAAGAGAGATTACAGTCGAGCACTATCGGTATCTGCTTATTGGCAAAGAGTTCTATCGCATCGTTGACGACAGGCATCACCGCTACCGAGCTCACTTTGCCATCGCTCTTGCGCGAGAAGGCTTTCAAGTGACGCGTCAGAGCCGCGACTTTACCTAGCAAGGTTTCAATTTTGTGCAGATTCTGGGTCGCTTTATCTGAACGCGCTTGCTCTAGCCACTTTTGCGCGCTGCGAGTATGACTGCTGATCGCGGTTAAAGGTTGGTTTATTTCATGAGTAATTCCAACACTCAATTGCCCTAGCGCGGCGAGCTTGCCAGCTTGAACCAGCTCATCTTGAGTGACGCGAAGTTTCTCCTCAGCCAGCCTACGCTCTTCGACTTCGGCTTCCAGTTTTTGATTGGTTTTTTTCACTACTTTTGCAGTGGCTTGGAATACTTGTAGAGACTTCGCCATTTGGGTTATTTCATCCTGCCCTTTTAACTCGATATCGGTATCCAAGTGCCCTGTTGAGATGGCAAACATGTCGTCTCTAAGGTTAAGCAGGCGCTCCAAAATATTCTTGCGTACGTAGAACCACGCGATCCCTGCTGCGGCAAATAGACTAAACACCGATAGAGCAAGCGAGAAGGTGCGGTTTGAAGCTAACGAGGCTTGTACATGGGCAATCGACGAATCAATTTCTAAGTTAACGTTTGACGTATTTCGCTCTATTTGAACGGAGAGTTGATGCAGGTATTTACGGCTGTTTTCAAGTAAGAATTCCTGCTGATAGTAGTGCTCCAACGCTTGATTCTTGAGCTGAACTAAACGGCTTGAACGAGAGGCAAGAGTGTAGATAACCGAGAGCTTTTCATCGAGCGCAGGCAAAGATTCAGCGAGCCCACTTTCGAGCCACAAGCTAAACCAATCTTGTCCCAATTGCTCTAGACGATAGGTTGTGTAATCCAACTCGTTGAAGCTGCCATCGTTATAAAGTTTCTCAACCAAACCTAATTGATAGAACAACAACGCCTTAAGCTGGCTGTACTGAAGACGAGACTTTTGCTCCGCAGGTAAGCTATCAAGCTCTTCACTCACTTGCTGTAAGAGGGGATAAAAACCTTCCAGCAGGTTGCGTAACTCTTTGTTGAGCTGCCGCGATTCTTCACCGCTTTGATAGAGTAAACTCAGGCTGTTACTCACCTGCATAATCAAGTCTTTAAAGTAAGCATGGTACTCAGGAAAATGGGCAAGAACTTGGTTCATCTCTTCTATGCTGTCTTCAATACGAACCATGGCATTGCGCCTTTCAAGGTTCGAATCGGCTGAGACCAGCTGAGACGAGTCCGTGATTACCAAACGCACCATGTCGTTTAGCCTAGCCGCCTGCTCAAGGGCAGGGATCTCTTTTTCCTTGAGCTCAAGCAACGCGCTTTCTAGCTTGTCATAAGTGGTCGAACTAAAAAGGGCAAGCAGTAACGTCGTCATCGATAGCATTGCCAGAGCGAGACCCAGTCGCACTTCGATGCCCCGCCACTTAAACTTGGCGCGATGCGTTTTTTTCGTCATTGGTTCGGTATCAGAAACCGACGAGCCTCTACCAAGCATCTGATTCACAAAGATATTCCCACTAGCTAAATGTCTGGCTTTTTTAGAGCACAAACACCATTAACAAAGCATATAAAACATCACTACATTTTATTAATAAAGCTATCTGTATCAGATTTGTGGAATAGACGAAGAGAAATTTTGTGAAAGTAAGGGGGAAAGCGGGTGAAGCTCTTCTAATTTAATTATGCAACCAAGCACTCAACTATCGGTTACGAACAATGAAATAGTGTTCCAGTTGGTTAGAATATTTTCTAACTTTCGGCACAGGAACTCGGCATGCGTAAACTAAAAATAGATACCTATTCGCTTGAACATGGCCACATAGAAGACAGTGTATCTGTCCCTTTTTTTGCAGCCAAAACTGTCGCCAAGTTGATGCCGAAGAAGTTGGCAGAAAAATTTGATGAGAACGGAGACCAACTGCAACAGCTCATTGATGCCATCTCTACAGCCAAACACGAGGGTGTGCTTATGGAATTTCAAGATCCTGAAAATAGCCAAAGAATAGTTTTTTCTGTAAGTTAGTGAGCCGAACATGAAGGAGGCCGAAATGCAACTAGACTACAGAACAGCAGTTATGAGTGACTTGGAGCATCTTGTATCACTACTTGCCAACGACGTATTAGGTAATAAAAGAGAAGACCCTTCCCTGCCTTTGAACAATGCCTACATCGATGCTTTCGAGGCAATTGATGCAGACCCAAACAACCTTCTACTGGTGGTAGAGAAACAAAACCAACTTGTCGGCATGCTACAACTAACGTTTATTCCTTATCTCACTCATATTGGTAGTTGGCGTTGCCTTATTGAAGGTGTTCGAATCCATGAAACATACCGAGGTTTGGGCTTCGGAGAACGTATGTTCGAACATGCTATAGAGCTTGCGAGAAAAAAAGGTTGTAGCATGGTTCAACTCACCAGTGACAAGCTTCGTCCAGACGCAATCAGGTTCTACGAGCAATTAGGCTTTATAGCAAGTCATGAAGGTTTTAAACTAACCCTATGATTTAATTTAGTAAGAATGAAGAAATGGCTGTATTAGATATTCTCACTGCCCCAGATCCGCGCCTCAAGATAACCGCTGAGAAAGTCACGGACATCGCGTCAATACAAACTCTAATCGACGATATGCTCGAAACCCTGTATGCGGCTGACAACGGGATTGGTTTGGCTTCTACACAGGTAGGTCGTAAAGAGGCGGTGGTGATCATTGACCTTTCAGATAACAGAGATGAGCCACTAATCCTAGTTAACCCGGAAGTCGTCAGTGGTGAAAACAAAGCCTTTGGTCAAGAGGGATGCCTGTCTGTGCCAGATTACTACGCTGAAGTTGAACGTTTTACTTCAGTGGTTGTGTCCGCGCTAGATCGAGAGGGAAATCCGATCACAGTTGAAAGTGATGAGTTCCTAGCCATTGTGATGCAGCACGAAATAGACCACCTCTCTGGTAATTTATTTATCGACTACCTGTCGCCCCTGAAACGCCAAATGGCAATGAAGAAAGTAAAGAAATACGTTAAAAGCCAAGCTAAGGCTCGCTGAGTTGAAACCAACAAAGTCTGATAAGGAAATCACACTGATGAAAATGAACACAATGCGTATTCCGTGTAAATCTGTTGAAGAATCCGAACAGTTTTACACCCACAAACTGGGATTACATAAGGTCTTTGGCAGCGCAAATGACGGATTTGTTGGCTATCAGTTAGACAATGTTCAGTTATTGCTCGAAGTGGAAGAAATCGGAGAATTTGAGTGTGGTCGATTCTTGGGTTTTAGCTTAGAAGTTGATGACATACACAGCTTCTTTGAAACATTGATTCAGCGCGATGTCAGGTTTACCGGGCCTCCTGAACCGCAGTTTTGGGGCGGCTTAATGACTCATATTATTGATTGCAATAACAATACATTCTCAATAGTCCAAACGGTATAGGTTCTATTGTTTTAATCAATGTGACCCCAAAACGCCCAACAGACATACCATCTGTTGGGCGTTTTGCATTTGTTAATACTAGTGAGCTAAAACAGCATCAAAAATTTGCCCGTTGTCATTCCCTTCAATACTTTGTTGATAGAATCTAGCCACTTCACTTGCAGGAATTCCTGTGCTGCTATCAACACCCCATTGCTCTAAAGTCTCTTTAACCACAGCAGGGCTGACCGCATTGATACGCTTGCCCTCTTCAAGCTCTAAGGCAGCAACACCGACAAACGCATTAATACCAGCTACACCAATAGAAATCGCCGCTGTCCCCGCCATCGGGTAGTTGGCAGCCTGACCAGAAGTTAAGGTAATAGAACCTCCCTCTTTCAAATATTCCAGACCAATACGAACGAGGTTAACTTGCCCCATTAGCTTGCCCTTCAGAACCTCCGCATAGCCTGAGCTTGGCATGTCTGCGATGCTGCCCATTTCACCGTTACCCGCCATAGAAACAATCGCATCTACCTGACCAACTTGCTCAAACAAAGCTCTAATCGACGCTTGGTCTTCAATGTCGACGGTAACCTCTCCACGGCTATGCCCAACCGCTATCACTTGATGATTCTGACTCAGTTGGTTAACGACGGCTTGCCCAATGACGCCATTTGCTCCAATTGCTAATACTTTCATGCTGTTACCTTCTCTTGTTTATATTGTGTTTGCTCTAACCAATCGACCATTTTGTTGGCTAGCTGGACAGATTGATCTTCTTGTAAAAAGTGGGATGCGTTGTTTATCGTGATATGTGGTTGACCCGAAGCGCCAGGGAAATTGTTCTGGAATTTCTCGTCGTAACCTTGCCCTGCAAGGAATGGGTCTTGATCGCTAAATAGCGTCAACACAGGCTTGCGCCATTGCTTAAGTTTTTTCCAATCCTTATTCACTTCATCAAGTTCAGCGGCAACAATTTCAGGCATTTTTCGTGGTGCTGCATAGAACTCAGGTGACGGGAACGGTGCATCGTAGGCACGCATTTCTTCACTATTCAGCTCTTTGGTCGTCAATATTTGGATAACTTTGCCAATCTCTAGTTGTTCGCTATGTCTGAAGT
Source organism: Vibrio sp. SCP2 (assembly GCF_059295395.1). Lineage (NCBI taxonomy): Bacteria > Pseudomonadati > Pseudomonadota > Gammaproteobacteria > Vibrionales > Vibrionaceae > Vibrio > Vibrio sp. SCP2. The sequence goes on from NZ_JCAFVV010000001.1 coordinate 868,675, forward strand.
ATCCAGCCCAATTGCCGTAGTTGATCTTGTTTGCCAATTTATCGAGCGTCGCTTTACCTGCCGCAGCAGCCATTACCTTCAACACTTTTGGCACCATAAACTTTTCTAAGCCGTTCATCTCAGCGAGAGCAGTATTGGCTACCACCAAACGATCTAGCCATTGAGGTTCATTCGCTAAAGCGCGTAAGCCAATCATTCCACCCCAATCCTGCATAAATGCCGCACCGTGGCGAACACCAGTTTGACGAATAAAACTTGTCATCCAACGAACATGATTTGCGTAGGTGTGCACATCACTTGTCGCTGGCTTATCAGACTTACCAAAGCCAATTAGGTCAGGGACAATGACGCGATACCCTGCCTTCACGAGCACAGGCACCATATGGCGATAGAGGTAGCTCCACGAAGGCTGACCATGAAGCAGAAAAATAACCTGAGCGTCCTTTTCGCCCTCATCAATGAAGTGCATTTGCATTCCCTCAACCTCGATATAGTTGGGGGAAAATGGGTAGTCAGGTAGATCGACAAATGCGCTATCTGGGGTCGTTAAAATCTGGAAAGTCATAGTCTCACTCCTAAATGTTCAAAATAGTTGGTCATCTTCTGCCAGTACGAGCAAACCGCTTGGTTAAGCTGAGTATTTTCTGGCGATGGTGTTACTTTAAAAGAGAAACATGAACGAAAAAAGCATAGCTTTTAGACCACAACGGTCATATTATTAGACCATGATTGCCTTAGAACATTTGCACGTTGTTAACGTGATTCATCAGGAAGGTAGCTTTCGCCAAGCAAGCGAGAAGCTATTTAAAGCACGTAGCGCGGTGTCTTATTCCGTTAAGCAGGTTGAAGATCACTATCAAATAGAGATTTTTGATCGTGACACTTACCGCCCGACTCTTACCAGAGAAGGCAAAGTTCTGCTGCAAAAAATCCAGCGGTTGCTCGATGCCGCCAACGAGTTCGACCTTTTCGCCCGTCAGATGAACAGTGAAGTCGAAAGTGAACTCAAAATCAGTATTAGTGCGATCTTCCCGATCGGCAAAGTAACCGAGCTGCTTAAACACATTAAGCAATCCTACCCAGAAACTGTGATTCATCTAGACATAGAAACCGCCTCAGGCGAGCGTATGTTGTTGGATGATAAAGTGGATATCGGTATTTATGCCGTAAGAGAGCTAAACCAAGAGTTGGTGGAGTATCAGCGCATTGATAACCTGAGCTTGCCCGTATTCATTTCAGACCAGTTTCCTTTGGCTAAGCTAGACCAAATCAAACAGAGTGATTTGTATGAATACCCGCAAGTCGTGGTTAAATCATCCTACAAGTCAAACCCTGACTCGGGTATCGTCAAGCAAGCCTTACAGTGGTATGTCTCTGATCACCAAACAAAAAAGTCGCTGATTAAAAGTGGCTTAGGTTGGGGACGACTCGCCACACATGAAATCGAGTGTGAGTTAGGGCTTATCCCTGTTCCAATTTTCGAACCACTCAACGTACCCATTTACGTTGCGCGCAAGAAAACCACAGCGCTTGGCCCTGTCGGTCAGTTAGTGTGGGACTATTTTCAAGTTACCTTCCATGAGCTAAACGAAGACTAAAGAGAGTAACTTAGAAAACTAGCCCTTTAGACTTAATTTTAATCAATTTAATGTCTGATTTCGGTAGGTCATTCCGTAACTATCGCCTAAATTTAATGAAGTGAGCAACAGATTTCCGGCCAAGGAGTTGGCGTATGTTCAGATCATTATTTTCTAGCCTAAATAGACTCTCTTCGATGCAGTGGTCACTGCTGCTAACCTTGCTTATTCTTCCCATTGCTGTTGAGCTCGTCATTGAACAATCATGGTTGTGGCTTGCACTCTTGCTGCTGTATCACTTGGTGGTTGTTTCTACGATTACTTCTATGGCAGGTTTATTAGCCCAACTTAAGCGAGCCGCTGTCCATCTTTCAGAAGGCGACCTTACGGTAAGGATTGATACTAGAGATTCCCTCAATACACCGTTATTACGCATCTTCAACCGAATAGGTGAAGACATATCTCGAACTGTACACGCACTTCGCAAATCAACGGCTCGTTTAGTCGAAGTGGCGGCTACCGTACAAGAAGATTCGAGCCTCTCCAAAACGGGGGCGCTCGGGCAAAAACAAGATGTCGATAACGCCAAAGAGATCATCAGCCAGCTCTCTGAAATCACGCAAAACGTTTCTAACTACTGTGAATCAACCGCAACGCTGGCTAATCAAGCCAAATCCAAAGCAGATCAGGGCACCCATGACATGGTTGCCTTAGAAGCAGCGCTCGATAATGCCAATCAGCATATTGAAAACTCCAATGAACACTTTCAGTCATTGATGGAAGAAACCGCGCAGATTAGCCAAGTGATGGAGACCATTAGTGGCATCGCAGAACAAACTAACTTGCTTGCGCTTAATGCAGCGATCGAGAGCGCCCGAGCAGGTGAACAAGGCCGCGGGTTTGCCGTCGTCGCCGATGAAGTCCGTTCTTTGTCAAAAAGAACTCAAGAAGCAACAGAAGAGATTCGCAATAAGATAACCAATCTTCAAGCCAAGACTGATGACGTGTTGGAAACCATGCAAGAAAACAAATCCAGCATGCAACGCTCATTAGAAATCGCATCTACGGCAGAGCACACATTCAAAGAGCTTAATCTACAAATCGATGAAGTACGTACTTACGGTCAACACATTGCTCAATCCTCTGAGCAGCAACTAGGTCAAACTCAAAGCTTGCAAGATAGCCTAGCGCTTATTGCTTCAGAGTCCGATAACAATGTTCGATCTACGCAGGAAACCCTGATCGCCAGTATTACGGTGCGTAACTTGTCTGGGGAGATTGATTCCTTACTCCATCGCTTTGCTACCGACGAAAATCAAATAGAAGCCGATGAAGCTAAGCGAGAAAAACTGATGGAATGGAACGCACAGCTCGACATTGGTTTAGACGAGATTAATCGCCAACATCGCGCCCTACTCCATCTCATAAACGAGCTCTATTACCTGCTTAAACATAATTATGGCCTGTCTTCGATCAAGCGAGTGGTTCAGGGTTTGATTGACTACACGGCTAACCACTTTGCCTATGAAGAAGTTTTGTTCGAACAAATCGACTACGAGCAAACCAGTCATCATGTGGAGGCGCATCAACAGTTGGTAAAAGAGGTCTTGGAATTTCAAAGTCGCGTAGAAAGGGGGGAAGACATCGGCGATGAGTTGATGACATTTCTCAAAAACTGGCTTAAAAACCATATTATGAAGGAAGATAAAGCTTACGTAGACTCATTTAAAAACAACAATTTAAACTAATAAGCGTAGTCAAATTGTAAGCTCACACTACAAGTAATTTATTTGATTGTGACGACAAAAAACCTGATTAGTTGTCAGGAGCAATTGCTGTTTAAATCCGCGCCGAGAGATTAATTCTATCCATTAACTTCAAGGTGTTTCCATGTTTGCAATTGATGATGTTGTTGTCGCAACAAAAGGCGTTGATTTCGGTAAGATGGTGGTTGTTGGTCTAAGCAGCGGCGGCTTCTACGTTCGAGTAACGGTAGATGGTATGACACTGACTTACCCAGCTCGCGATCTGCAAAAAGCGTAATCACGCAGCAAGTACACGATCAAAAAAGGTAGCGATTTCGCTACCTTTTACGTTTCTGCTCAGCAAATGCTACTGATATTTTTCACCCGCAGCCGCGACAAACGCCATCTCAACCAATAGGTTAGGATCTGCAAGTTCGACTTTAACGCAGGCGCGACTTGGTGCCGTGCCTTCCACAAACCAGTTATCCCACACTTCATTCAAAGAATCGAAGTTAGCAAAGTCAGTCACGTAGATAGTGACCGACAAAATACGCGTTTTATCGCTATCGACGCTTGCTAGCATCTGCTCAGCTTGATCAAAAATCTGCTGTACTTGCCCTTTAATATCTGCGGAGGTATCCGTTTCAGCCACTTCGACAAAGTGAGCAATGCCATTAAATACCGTTACATCTGACCAACGTTTTGTAGGGTTAATACGGTGAATTGTCATACTGTTCTCAATCGTTATTTTGTTCAATTACGCAGACAGGTGCACCAACTTGGCACTGGTATCCTGTTGCGACTAAGGCTCCCGTCTTCCAATCACGACGAAAGCTAGCAAGGTTATTGGAATGCTGATTGGCGACGACTACCCACTCGCCACAAGCGCTAATCGTAAAATCACGCGGAAAATCACCGCCACAATCGGTTAAGCCAAGCCATTGCGCTGTAGGTTGCGAAACATCAAAGCAGCTCAACACGTTCTGCTGTCGACATGACACATAAATAAACCTCTCGTCTTGCGACAACTTAATCGCGGACGCGGCTTCTCCTTTCTCCCCATTTGGGATTAAGTCTGACTGCTGTGACACTTGCCAGCCAGCGTCTGTTTTAGTCAGCACAACCAAGGTTTCGCTTAACTCACACACAGCATAAGCTTTATCTTCAGAGCGATTGAACACCAAATGGCGAGGCCCAGATCCAGGTGTTAAAGCTAGCGTTTGTTGCAAGAGAAATTGGTTTTGCTCAATGTGATAGAAGCGGATGGCATCGCTGCCTAAATCCACGCTTACCAACGCTTTTTCCGTGCGCTGAAACACGACTTGGTGCGCATGCGGGGACGCTTGTCTATCAAGATTGGGGCCTTTACCCTCTTCAAACAGCGTCGTCACTAGCTCTCTTGGTACACCATCATCGCCAAGAGCAAACACGTTGACATCACCGGAGCCATAGTTGGCAACGGCTAGGTATTGGTTATTCTCACAAACGTCTAAATGACAAGGATAGTCGCCTAAAATGGGCAGCGCGTGATTGATGCCCCCTTGCATACAGACAAGTTGTGCGCCGTCTTGCTGAGCAACTTCTGAAAAACTATATAGGGCTTGGCGGGTTTGTTTGAGGTAAGAAGGATTACGTAGAGGGTAGAAATCGTCGAGGAGAGTCAGTTCACCCGTCTGTGGGTTTAAACTGACTTGAGCAATGCCTTGGCTCTGACTCGGGGAATCCGTGTAGGTTCCGATGAAAAACCGTAAGTGACCGCTTACTTGCATTGTAATACTTCCAAATAAAAAGGATTTTGCCGCTCGGAGATCCTCGCGGCAATTGGTTTAACCATTATTTACTCAGAGTTTTAAGTAAGCTCTCAGTTGGTTTAACAATGGCGACAATCGTTTCATCAATGATGATGGCATTTTGATCAATCAATGCTTGATACTCTGCCGCATCCGCTGCGCGAACTTGGTGACCTTGCTTAGCCGTTTCAATTAACGTTAAGGCTAAGTCTGCTACTCGCACACTTGCCTCTGCCACTGCAACCGTATCAACTGACGCGACATTCGCTGCAAAGATTGGCTTAGCCTGAGTGGCTGCAAATTTCACCGCTTGATAATGGCCTTGCAATGTATCCAGAGCGGCTTTATCACCCTTAGCAAACGCCTCAACCAAATCATTCATCTGATATACCGCCAAGCTTTCTACCGGTAGCGCATCAGCGAAGCGATTTAAGCGTTCATATTGGTTGTAAAGATCGCCTTTGTTCGGCGTTGATATCCACTTCTCCCAGTGACGCGCATAATACTGCGCAGGTTCAATGTACTTAGAAAGTGTTTGCAAAGGCATCACATCCGCACCATTTGCGAGGCGCTTAAGCATCATATTGGCGTCAGCGTGATGACGTAAGCCAACGGAGACTTCAGACCACGTATCCATCACATTCATACGACGATACATGCTGCGCTCATCAGTAAGCTCTTGGCTAGACCACAAACGCTCAGCAATCGCGTAGCTACGCGGCCACAAACGCTGCTCGATAGTCATTGAGTCAAGGTTTTCACCCCAAATGGTAATTTCACCACCCAAGATGAGTTTCTGTTCATCTTTGGTTAGTTCAGCAGGGTAGCCGCCGTTTGGCTGAGGAATAACAGACCCCTTGATTGAACTTCCTGCCACTAGCTCACCTGTCGCAGGCCAGCGAACGTTACCGATAAGCTGATAACTACTTGGCTTAAGCTTGCCACCAGCAAACTCATAGTTGAACTCGGTGAAGGACATAAAGTTGTCGAAATGACCGCGGAACACTTTGCCCGGCACATATTCAAGAATATGAACTTCTTGGCGAGACTTGCCATTGTAATCGGTAAACGCGCGGTACGTACCATCTTTTGCTTCGATGATGGTCAGATTACCTTTACGTGGGCCGCCCTTATTGCGCGGTTTAACCCAGTCGTAAGTTGCGAATCGCTCACCACTATGCAATTTATCGTCAACGGTAATACCTGCTGGCATTGGGTCATTGCGGTAGTGGTAGCTTGTCGGTTGCGGCTGGTCTAGGTAGTAACCCGTTGAAAGTACCCCTTGATACCCTTCTTTAGCGGCACGACCAATACTGTCGTGGCCACGCCAACTTTGGATAACAATGGAAGTTGGCAAGTCTTTATGCCAGATCTCATCCCAACCAGACATTTTCTTACCACGCTGCTCAAGCATCTTTTCCACTTTCGTGTTGAGATAAGATTGCAGGCCACGTTCACCGTCTAGGTTATTGTCAGCAATGAACTTCTGAATGTTCGGATTTTCTTTCCACTGCTTGTAGTTCGGCTCGTCGCCGCCAATATGGAAGTACTCATCAGGGAACAGCTCCACTACCTCATCAAAGACACTTTCGAGCATGGTGTACAGTTCAGGGTTGGTTGGATCCATCAGCGGCTCAAACACGCCCCAGCCACGCTGCTGAGGGTAAGCTTGCTCGCCGACACCAGACATCAATTCTGGATAAGCATGAGCAACCGCTGAAGCATGCCCTGGTAAAGAGATTTCAGGAATAACACGAATGCCAAGATTACGCGCGTAGTTCACCACATAACGAATCTCGTCTTTGGTGTAGTAGTCACCGTCTGCCGTTTCAGACCAGAGTTTAGTGTAGTTATCTAGCTGAATACGAATCGCTTGGTCATCCCAAATGTGCCAGTGGAAGACGTTCATCTTCGCCGATGCCATCGCATCAAGCTGACGTAAAATCACGTCGAACTCAATAAAGTGACGTGACGTATCATATGAAACACCACGCCATTTAAAGCGTGGCTCATCTTCAATCGACACTTCTGGCACATGATAGCCCTTAGCATCCGTTGTCACTAACTGGAGGAAGGTTTCTAAGCCATGTAGCGCACCATATGGGCGCTCAGAGCGGATAACAATTTGACCATTCTTGGCATCCAGTTGGTAAGACTCATCACTCTCGATGCCTTGTACTTGGCTTTTTGGTGCCTTGCGAATATCAATCACCAAGGTTGCGTCTTCCTCAGACTCAGCTTGCCAATGAAGCATAGGTAAACCGGTTTGACGATAAAGCCTTTCCATCGTGCGTTTAACATTGAATTGCACACGCTCAGAGTCATAACCTTTTACATAGATACTAAAATCTTTGTCGAGCGCAATTTGCCCTTTCCCCAGTTCGACTTCCTGAGGGTAAGGCATAAGATTAAGATCAGTATTAGGAGCCATTGCCATCGCTGTTTGCCCCGCCATTAAGCCTGAAATAAGTAGTGCTAACGTTGCTTTGTTCATCCGTGTCATCCCAAATTTACTAATGTTCGATTCAATTACGCAACATGCGCAACCGCTTCTTGGACAAGCTTCGCGATCTCATCCCATTGTTCGTTCTCAATCAGTGTTGGAGCCACCATCCAAGTACCACCACAGCAAATCACTCGGTCAATCGCTAGATAGTCATTGATATTGTGTTTACCGATACCACCAGTTGGCATGAATGACACATCAACGTATGGAGCAAGCAGAGACTTGACCATGCTAATGCCGCCAGATGCTTCAGCAGGGAAGAACTTTAGGAAGGTTAAACCAAGCTCTAGTGCTTGCTCGACTTGGCTTGGGTTATTGACTCCAGGAACAACAGGCATGCCGATCTCTTGGCAGCGACGAACCGTGTTTGGATTAAGACCAGGAGCAACCACGAATTCACTTCCTGCTTCTTTCGCTAGATCAATTTGCTCTGACGTTAGTACGGTTCCCGCTCCAATGCACATTTCAGGATACGCTTCGCGCATTGCGCGGATTGCGTCTGCTGCCGCTTCAGTACGGAAGGTCACTTCAGCGACGGGTAAGCCATTTTCAACCAAAACTTTGGCTAGAGGGACTGCATGTTCAACCTTGTTGATTTGGATAACAGGGACAACTTTGAACTGCTGTAGCTTATTGATAATTTCTTGAGATGTAGCTTGTAGAGACATAATAGTTTCCGATTCTATTTCTGGTCTTTTGACCCAATAATAAGTTCACTCATCGCGCTGACAGGAATAATCGCGCCTGAGTATTGAATAACGGTTGAAGCTAATTGATGGCCTAATAGCGCTGAGGCACTGGCACTTTTGCCGGTAAGGCGCGCGGCAAGATAACCTGCGGCGAACGAGTCCCCTGCGGCGCATGTGTCGACGACCTTGCTCACTTTACTTGCCGCAACGTAACGCTCTTCTATGCCTTGCTCACTAGTGGTGATGATTTTACAAGGCTCGCAACCACGCTTAATCACCACTTCTTTGCAGCCAAGGTGGAGACATCTCGCTTGCACCGACTCTTCACTGCCCCAGACAATGTGATCATCATCTTCTGTAATCAAAGCAATAGCGACGCAAGGTAGAAGTTTTGCGTACCAATGTTGCGCTTGCTCTGTTGACCAAAGTTGCGGGCGGTAGTTGTTATCGAATATCACCTTTCCACCTTGAAGTGAGAAGGTATTAACGGCGTCGAGTAAACGTTGACGTGAATCGTCGTCTAGAATGGCAAGGCTGATACCGCTTAGGTACACCGCATCTAGCACCTTATCAGCCAGTGCAGCTTCAAGCTTGGTTTGGCTTTCGCTATTAAAGTAAAACTTGGCTGCGGCATCACTGCGCCAATAGTGGAAGTGACGCTCACCAGTCTCATCCGTTTCAACCATGTATAGGCCGGGCAGTTTGTTCTCAATGCGCTCGACCAACTCAGTTTGAATGCCTTCATGATGCCAGCTTTCCAACATACTCTGAGACAATTCATCGTGACCAAGCCCCATCGCATAGTGCACAGAGACATTTTGATCTTGAGTTAAACGAGACAGGTAAAGCGCCGTATTGAGCGTGTCACCGCCGAATTTTTTACTCAGTGGAGACCCACTGATTTCGACCATACACTCGCCAAAAAAAGCAATGTTAAAATTAGAAGATGCCGACATAACACACCTTAATCTTGAAAAGTAAAAAAACAGTGGCTCTGCTAGGCAGAGCCAAAGTTGTGGAGAAAACTAGCTAGTTTGAGTGGCAGGACGTTGTGAAGATTTGTCTTCTTCTAAGACGCCTGAGTCAGACAATTCCATTTCCATCAGAGCACGCTCATCATCAAGGATTGCTCTTGCCATTTCAGGGCTGACTTGGTTAGCAGGAGTACATAGGCTCACTACGACACCCGCTGCCAGTGCGAACAAACAAGATGGAATCACTGGGTTGCCCCAGAAGGCTGTGTAATCCGCGTTGAGCATAACAGTGAATGAAGCCACTGAAGCACCAGCAAGTGTTGCGATAGCACCTTGCCAGTTGTAACGCTTCCAGAAGCGACCTAGCATTCCGCACACGAACATGCCTGACATAACAGTAGAAATCATCTTAGTGATGTAGCCAATGATGTCGTTTGAAGTCAGAGCAAACAGTAGAGCAAAGCCGATAACCACAACAAGCGCTAGGCGAGAGTAGTTGAGCATAGATTCTTTGTTTGGCACACGACCTGTGAACATAACGTAAACATCACGCAGTAGAATCGACACACCCGCAATCGCATCAGAGCTTGCACTCGACATGGTTGCTGACAGACCCGCAATCAGAACAATCATACCGATACCTACTGGCAATACAGTTGCAGCAATGTATGGGAACGAGAAGTTAGGGTTGTCTAGTGTTGGGTCAATCGCATGTGCAGCCATACCAATGATTGCAGGGATGATTGAGAAGAATAGATACAGCACGCCAGAGCCAATGAACGAACGGCGAATTGTAGATACATCCTTACCTGAGTAGATACGTTGGCGGAATGAAGGCGTCGCAAGTACACCAACACCAATCACAACCGCTAAAGATACCGCCGGAATGATGCCTAGTTTTTCAATCGCTAGGAAGCTCGTTGCGGCTGGGTCCATAGCTGCGTATAGGTTGTCCATACCACCGATATGTTGAACCGATAGAACCGCCATCAGAATGAAGCCAACAAATAGAATGATAGCTTGAATCGTATCCGTCCAAACAACCGCAGTGTAACCACCAATCACAACATAGATAGTGAACGCCGCAGCAATGATGATTTTCGCTAGGTTAAGGTCGATATCAGCGATCCAAGCGAGGTACATACCACCGCCAAGAATATGCGCGCCTAGCCAACCGATTGAAGCGATAAAGATGAGCAAGCCAACTACGTTTTTAACGATGCGATTTGCACCCACATAGTAAGCAAGCTCTTCACTCATGGTCATAAAGTTCAGTTTACGAACCGGAGCAAACCATAACGCAAGAAGCAAGATACCAATGGCACCACCGATGCCATAAAGCGCCCCAGCCCAGCCGTTAGCATAACCAAAGCCGACCGCGCCCATACTTGAGCCCGTACCGACCATAGTCGCGACGGTTGTACCTAATACAAGAAACAGAGGTAAGCCACGGCCACCTAATAGAAAATCTTCCCCCGACTTTTGGTTGCGCGAAACAAACCATCCAAGCCAGATCAGAAATACTACATATGCGCCGAAGCCAGTAAGAAAAAGTGTACTATTCATTGGACACCTCTCAATGTCAAAATCCATCTTTCAGATTAATATAATTCCTGCAGCTGTATTATCTCGTCTATTTAAGACAACAATTAAATATAAAATCTACTTATATTTAATTAATATTTATGTTGCTATGCAATTAAGAATTATATTTGTAGGGATGAGAGCACCGAAACAATATTAACAGAGAACGAAATTATTCCGGCACTCTTAATTATTATTTGTGAAGTCTATCGGCGATCTTCGCGGTAACAAGTCACATCAACTTCTACCTTCACATCAACAACCAAATCACACACCATACAGATACGTGCTGGCGGGTGCTCGCCAAAGAACTCTTTGAACACCTTGTTGAATGATTGGAAATAACGAGAGTCCGTTAAAACAACCTTTACATGAACCACATCTTCTAGTGTGTAGCCTGCTTCAGTCATGATATCGACACAGTTTTGAATCGCTAGGCGAGACTGGTCAACAATACCACCTTCTACCACTTCACCGTCGGTCATTGGTGTTTGACCAGAAACGTATAGGAAACCGCCTGCTTCAGTCGCTCGTGCAAATGGAAGGTGTTGACCACCAGTGCCTGTTCCACCTTCTACACCGTAACGCTTAATAGACATAATATTCTCCAGTATAAGTACTTTATTAAATTGATAATAAATAAATTAATTTTAATTTTTAGGCGTCATTTCTATAAATAAATACGCCACTTCTATTTTTGGTTACATCGCCAGACAAATAAGACAACTCACCATTAACAAATACATATTCAACACCTTTTGCCATTGAAATAGGATTTTCAAAGGTTGCAGTATCTTTTATTGTATTTGGGTTAAATAAAACTAAATCTGCGTAAGCCCCGACTTTTATTTCGCCGCGATCTTTTAAGTTATATCGCTTGGCTGACATGCCCGTCATTTTGTGAATGGCTTCTGCTAATGAAAACAGCTTCTCTTCACGGCAGTAGTGCCCAAGTACTTTCGGGAAAGTGCCCCACAAACGTGGATGTGGATGCGGGTCATTGGGTAATCCGTCGGAGCCCACCATGGTCAGTTTGTATTTCAAAACGCGTTTAACGTCGTTTTCATCCATACAGTGGTAAACCGCGCCAGCAGGTTGAATCGCTTTTGCCGCTTCCATTAAAGGCAGATTCATTTCTGCGGCAATGTCTTTGAGCATTTTGCCTGCATGTTCAGGGGCAGCTTCTGACCAAGTGATAAAGATATCGATCTCGTCGGTCACTTGTTTTAGGTCGAGTGTTGATGAACTTGCTGAGTACGGGTAACAGTCACAAGATACATCTTGGTGTTTCGCCGCTTCATCCATCACATTAAGCACTTCTTTTGTTCGTCCCCAATTGCCAGCACCAGCACACTTAAGATGTGAGATAACAACAGGCACTTTAGCGAACTGACCCGTCTCAAACGCTTCTTCCATTGCAAAGATAATCTCTTCAAATTCCGTACGCATATGAGTGGTATAAATGCCGCCGTGTTGACCGAGCACCTGAGCTAAGCGCATGACCTCATCCGCTGTCGCTTGTTTCGCACTCGCATAGGCAAGACCAGAGCTCAAACCAAGCGCACCTTCTGCCATCGCTTGGTCAAGCGTGCTGCGCATTTGCGCGATTTCTTCATCCGTTGCGGTGCGTTGCAAGTCATCCATCACGTTATTACGCAAAGTGGTGTGACCGACTAATGCCGCTACATTGACTGCAGGATTTGCTTGCTGCACAGCTTGCGCGTAGCTAGCGAACGTTGGGTATTTAAAATCTTCTTGCTTACCGAGTAGGTTCATTGGATCAGGTGGGTCACCGGCTAAGATGGTCGGGCTAGCACTAATGCCACAGTTACCGACAATCACAGTCGTCACACCTTGACTGATCTTTGGAAGACACTCGGGATAACGAATCACATTGGTATCATCGTGAGTGTGAACATCAATAAAACCCGGCGCGAGTGCTAAGCCTTGTCCATCAATCACCTTGTTAGCCGTCGCTTCAGATAATTCACCAATTTGCTCTACACGATTGTGACGAATTGCGACATCAGCGGTATATGCTGGAGCGCCGGTACCGTCAAAGACTTCTACACTTTTGATTATGGTATCGAACAACATGGTTCACTCTCTTCGTCTCTCGTTTGCATGTGTCCATCATAATAATTCCCGTTTTTAAATCAGTGACAAAACACACATAAAAATCCATTTTGTTTGATAGTTTCTAACATATGAATTAACCTAGATGACAACAAACATTAATAATCAATAACTTAAACCATGTTAGAAGTGAGCTTGCGATGAAAGAATTCGAGCAAAAGTGTGATACAAACTATCATAACAATACTATCAACATCCCTGGGTGTGGCGAAAAGTCTCAGCCATATCAGAGTGATAGTCAGCAAACCTACAGCTTGATCAACGAAGAAATCAGTCTACCCGCTGCGGTTATTCAACAATCTAGAATCAGCAATAACCTTGATTGGATGCAGCGCTTTGCCGCAACCCACAACGTCAAGTTATGCCCGCATGGCAAAACCAGCATGACACCCGCGTTGTTTCGTCAGCAACTTGGCCAAGGCGCATGGGGAATGACTGTCGCCACTGCGGCTCAAGCTGAAGTTGCGGCGTTATCAGGGGCAAGTAACATCATTATCGCCAATCAATTGGTCGGCAAAGCCAATATGGCTATCGTGGCTAATCTGATTGAACAGCATAATGTCGATGTATTTGTTTGCGTTGATTCACAGCGTAACGTTGAAGCGCTTGGGCAGTTCTTTGCTAGCCGTGAAGTCAAACTCAATGTCTTGATTGAGTTCGGTGTTGAAGGCGGACGCTGTGGCTGTCGAACTGAGCAGCAAGTTGCCGAGCTTGCTCAATGCATTGCCGAGCAATCTCACTTGTCATTGACTGGTATTGAAGCGTACGAAGGGGTCATTCACGGTGACAATGCGGAGCAAGCGATTCGCGATTTTCTCAATCAGATCATAACACTTGGTCGTAAACTGGCTCGCGATCAGCTCATCTCAGGTAAACCCATTGTAACTGGTGCTGGTTCAGCGTGGTACGACGTGGTTTCTGAGTGTTTTGCCAACCTCGACGATCTTGATGCCATCATTCGCCCAGGTTGCTACGCCATCCATGACACGGGGATCTATCTAGAGGCTCAAAACAAAGTCATGGCGAGAGCAGAGAAAAACCAAGGGGCAGCGTGCGATTTGGGTGGTGATCTACAATCCTCTCTTGAAGTCTGGGCACACGTCATCTCAAAACCAGAGCCGGGTAAACTTGTGGTTGGCCTAGGAAAAAGAGATGTCGCCTTTGATGCCGGTTTACCCATCCCAGAGCGTGCATACCGCGACGGCGAAGCTATCTCTGTCTCTAATGCCGTCACCACTGCTGTCATGGATCAACATGCATTTATGGAGATAGACCCAGACTGCCCACTCGATGTTGGCGACGTTATCGCTTTTTCCACCTCACATCCGTGCCTGACCTTCGATAAATGGCGTGCTATTGCCGTGTGTGATGACGAATACAATGTGACTCATTGGGTAGAAACACGTTTCTAAACCGCTGCACTTTTACGCTTGAATGAATCAGGTATACTGCAAAGCATTGATATGGAGACCAAACCATAGGTCTCCATTGCTAGAATAGGAAAACATCTTGAGTTTAGACGTCGATATTATTTCGCAAATCACTGAGCGTTTTAGCGCTCTGCGCGACGCTGAGAAGAAAGTCGCCAAACTGATCATGGACGATATTCAGACTGCAGCGAATGCGAGTATCACTGAACTTGCTGAAAGCGCTGAAGTCAGTGAGGCTACGATCACTCGCTTTGCTAAAGCCGTTGGCTGTAAAAACGTTCGTGATATGAAAATCAAGCTGGCGCAAACCCTAACAGTTGGTCAACGTTTCATTCTTGAGCCGCCAGATCAAAGTGGTTATCAGGGCATCTACGAATCAATCAAGCAGTCGCTAGATATCAACCGCAATTTGATCAACGAAGCCGATATCGATACCGCTGTGGGTTGGCTACACAATGCAAGACAAGTCATCTCTATTGGTATGGGTGGAGGCTCAACCATTGCCTCGCAAGAGATGCAGCATCGACTATTCCGTTTAGGCTACCCTGTGGTTGCTTATAACGACGGTTTGCTTGCACGTATGATTGCTTCTACCGCAGACAGTAACGACGTATTGGTGATGCTATCCGCAACGGGATACACGCCGACCATCATCGAAACTGCAGAGCTGGCAAAGCAATACGGGGTAAAGATCATCGCCATCACACCGAGCTCAACGCCTCTCTCTGACATTGCCGATCTCACACTGCCGATTGAGCACCAAGAGACCGATTTTATCTACAAACCTTCTGCGTCTCGTTACGCAATGTTAGCCTTGGTTGATGTCCTTTCGATGGCGCTTGCCGTCAACCATAAGCGACGTTCAAGAGACAAACTAAGACGGCTTAAGTTGGCATTAGACTCATATCGAGGTGGCTTAGACCGTCAGCCGCTCGGAGACTAATAGCCATCCACCGCAAACAAAAAAGGCGCTAACCAACCGTTAGCGCCTTTGTTATTTTCAAACCGTCAAAGCGTTCTAGTCAACAGAGCGACTTAGTCTTAAGCTTGCCAGCAAGCCCAACACGCCCAATGCAAAGTAGACAGCTAAATTAACAGTGCCAACATTAGCAAAGGCAACAAGTGGATTACCCTCAATAAGCAGATCAAATGGCAAGGTCGTTACAGCCTGTAAGAAATGGCTCACGGCGTACGTCCCTAGCAGATTTGTCGAAAGCAGTTTAATCACGTAAAAACCAATCACCATGACTAACAGAGGCGAATTAACCTTCTGAGAAATGGCCATGGCCAAAGTTGCGAGCGGCAGTAGCGCCAAGCCCACTAACCACATGCGACCAATAAACTCAAACCAATGGGTAAAGACGTAAAAGATTGACTCACCAGTGAAGAACAGTGGGAATTTCTCCGACATGACAAGATTAATCACCCACATTAGGAAGTCAGCAGACACAACCAACATTGAACAAATGATAGGTGTCACCAGCAAACCAAAACCAAGCTTCACTAAATGTGTCGTCATGTCAGAGACAGGCATGCTACGCCAAAACATCACACTGCCCTCTTGGCGCTCTTTACGTAATGTCTTCGGGAAATAAAGGCTGGTCAATAACATCGACAAAAAGCCAGTGAAGCCAAACGCCAAGCCACTTAACTGCTTACCTAATTCATAACCAGATTCGAAGCCATTCACATCATACGTTAGCTCGTATGTGACATTGCTTTGAATGGTCGAATTCATCAAGATCGAGAGTAGCAGCAGCACACCACACACGAGCAGCACTAAAGGAATGCGCGTGATTACTTTATGTTCTAACCACTCTTTCTCTAGCATATAAAAATAAGGATTCATTACGCTGCCTCCTTCTGTAGAGCCAAGAACAGATCTGCCAGTTTTACATTGTAAATTTTTTCTACGTCGTCGAGTTGTTGCGCTTGTTCACTGCGAATCAGCCAACGCGTACTACCAAGAGCGCGCTCACTAGAAAGCGGCTTCAATGCTTCCATTTGTGCGCGTTGTTCATCGGTGGTTTCTACGATTACATAATCTTCGGCAATGTTCTCCATCGACGATTGCAACACTGCTTGACCATGCTTAAGGATCAACACATCAGTTAGCAGGTGTTCAATCTCAGACACCTCATGGCTAGCAATAATCAGGGCACGCTCTCCATCATGAAACCATTCAAGAAGATGTCGATAAAAGGTATCTCTGTAAACAAGATCCAAACCGAGGGTCGGCTCATCGAGAATCAATACTTTGGTATCGGTCGAAATCACAATCGCCAGGTGTAGCTGTACCTTCATGCCTTTTGAAAGCGATTTGATTTTACTATTAAGCTTGATGTCGGTTTTTTCGAGTACAGCGCGCGCTTTGTTCACATCGAAACTTGGGTGCACACCGGCTGTGTAACGAAGAATTTGTCTTACCGTCATCCAGTCAGGCAGCACGTTCACATCTGAAATATAAGACAGATGCTCCATCACTTTGGCGCGCTGAGAGATAGGCTCAAGCCCCAATACTTGAATATCACCCTGATAGTCGTGAGCACCTAGCAGGCTTTTAATCAAGGTCGACTTACCTGCACCATTGTGACCAAGCAAACCGAGGACTTGTCCCGCTTTGAGTTCAAAGCTAATGTTTTTAATCGCTTCGCCTTGCTCTTTGGCTCGACCTGAGTAGTGCTTGGTTACCTGCCGAGCTTCAATTAATACGCTCATTGTTTGCCCTCAACGTGCAGTGTTAACTGCTCAATAAATTCTTGAAGTGGAATGTCTAGCTGCTGCAATTTCACCGCGATTGACGGGATCTGCTGCTGAATAAAATCCTGTTTTTGCGACGCTTTTAACTGACTCAGTGCGCCTTGTGCCACGAACATTCCCTGACCGCGTTTTTTTTCTACGAGACCTTCATCCACCAGTAGCTGATAACCTTTCATCACAGTGATGTGATTGATTTTCAAATCTCCTGCGACGGCTCGAACCGAAGGTAATGCCTCTCCTTCGTTCCAAATACCTTGCAGGATTTGCTCTGTAATTCGATCCGCTAGTTGACGAAAGATAGGCTGCGTTTCGTTCCAATCTGTCATGAAGCTTGCCTTATCAATTGCGCTTTAGTGTTATACATAGGTATAACACTAAAGCAATTCGCAGTGATTGCAACCATTAATTGAAATCTCGTCTTAGAAGACAAATTAATTGATGCAGATTAACAAAGCCTTAATCAGCGCTAGATCACACTTTTTATCCCCGTAAAATACCGCTCCTATTTTATTGAGTAAGAGATAAGTAGTGACACGCGATCAATTTGAGTTATTAGCACCGGGCGGGGATTTAGATTCGATTAAGGCAGCCATTGCCGCTGGGGCGGATGCTATCTATTGTGGTTTAGACCGTTTCAATGCGCGCAACCGAGCCACTAACCTCACCTTAGATAACTTGAATGGCGTATTGCAGCTTGCGCATCAGCACAACTGTAAGATCTTCCTGACTCTCAACGTGTTGATTCTAGAAAGCGAAATTCCAGCCATTGTGCGCTTGCTTAGTCAATTGAACACCACGGCGATTGATGGCGTGATCGTGCAAGACCTTGGTTTGGCCTACATTCTCAACAACTATTTTCCTGATTTAGATGTACACGCATCAACTCAGCTCAATACCCATAACGAAGGGCAGATTTTGTTTCTCAATCGATTGACAGCAAGTCGCGTCAATCTATCGCGCGAGTTGAACATCAGTGAGATTAAGCATTTAGCTGAGTTTGGTCGTGAGCATAATGTAATGATGGAAGTGTTTGTCCACGGCTCTTACTGCATCGGATTCTCTGGGATTTGCTACATCAGCTCCGCGCGTAATGGCGCGTCAGGTAACCGTGGGCGATGCAGTCAACCTTGTCGTGAAGAGTACCAAACCACCAAAACCGGTAATAGCTACCCACTCAATATGAAAGACAACTCGGCCTTTGGCGATTTGGCAGCGCTTGCGGATGCCGGCGTGTATTCGTTGAAAGTGGAAGGTCGCATCAAGAAATCTCACTACGTTTACACCGTGGTCGACAACTGGCGTAAACAGATTGACCGCTTGTGCGATGGCGCAGAACTGTCGAACGACACCACGGAACTGTACACCGTCTTCAACCGTGATTTCTCCAATGCATTCTTGCAAGGTGACTTCGGTAAAGCAATGTACATCGACAACCCCCGCGACCATGCGGTGAAACACTTTTCGAAAATCTACAAATGTGAATCCGCCGACGATGTAAAAGTAGTGAAGAAAAAGCTCTACGACGACAAAACAGCAATCATCGAAAAAGTAGCTGAAAAGACCCAAGACTTTGACGTCACTGCAACGCAAGCTTCTGCTAGCAGCCTAAAAGGTGCGATTGACGTACCCGCTTTACCGCCTCTGCCTCAGCCAGAAATTCGTCAAGGAGCGCCAAAGTTATCGGTATTGATCTCATCGCCACTAGACGTCGCACTATGCGAATACACTGATGTCGACGTCTATTTTCAGCTGCCGATGGGACTGGCGGCTGAACTGAATGCAATGATCGAGTTGTTCCAAGCAAATCCGCAGTTAAAACCTTGGTTTCCCGCGATTTTGATTGGTGACGATTACCAAGCTGCACGCACACTGTTAGAGACAGTGAAACCCGCGCTCTCGATCACTAACAATTCCGGAGTAGGTATTTTAGCTCAAGGGCTTGAATTGGGTTGGATCGCGGGCCCACAGATGAATACGGTTAACTCTTACTCATTCAAATGTTTACAACAAGAGTTTGCCGCAAGCGGCGCATTTATATCCAATGAGTTGAATATGAAGCAGATGCGCCATATTAAGCGTCCGCAAACCATGCGCAGCTACTACAGCATCTACCACCCAAATACACTGCTGACTAGCCGCCAATGCTTGTTCCAACAGACCGAAGGCTGCCGCAAGATCAAAGTCAATAAAGGTTGTTTGAAGCGTTGTGACAAACGTACATCTATCATTAATCTCAAAGACAACCCGTACGTAGTGCAAAAACAAAAGGGCAGCCACAACTCAATCTACAGTGAACACAACGTATTGAATCTGCAAGTACTGCAAGACTTACCGCAACTGTTCACTGATGTGTTGATCGACCTGCGTGATATTCAAACGGAAACCAAAGTATCCGTAAGCAAACCAGAGTTGATTGATGCCTTTTTAGCGCTACTGGATCAGCATAACGAAGAGAATACTCAAGCTATAAACAGCATGATTCAGCCCACAGCTAATGCTCAGTATTTGAAAGGGCTGTAGACATGAACAACCGACAGATAGCTTAGCGGTACTGAGCTATTTTTTACTCTCTTAAAGCTCGTAAAAGAGATGGGAGCCTGACTAAGGGCTCCCAGTAAATAACACCTATCGGGGGAAGGGTGTTACTGCCGCGCCTTACAAGAGCGTTAAGACGAGGAAGATTTAAACTCGTTATAACTTGCCTTCACTGCCACACATATGAATCTTATCCATGACCACCTTCTTCATTGCGGCTTTTCCTGGAGTAATGTACTTGCGTGGATCATTCGCATCCGGATGTTCTGAGAAGTGCTGCTTAACTGCATTTGAAAACGCTATTTTGAGCTCTGTCGCCACATTAACTTTACATACCCCAAGCTCAATGCAGCGGCGTACCATCTCATCAGGTACACCTGATGCGCCATGCAGCACAAGAGGAATATCCACTACCGAGCGAATTTTCTCTAGGCGGTCAAAGTCGAGCTTAGGCTCTGCTTTGTATAGACCGTGCGCCGTACCAATCGCCACCGCAAGCGAATCAATACCTGTGCGACGAACAAACTCTGCGGCTGAGGCAGGATCTGTCATCAGCGCATCGGCACTGTCTACGATCAAGTCATCTTCTTGACCACCTAAACGTCCCAACTCAGCCTCAACGCTGGCGTCGAAACGGTTACAGTACTGCACGACAGAACGAACAATCTCAATGTTTTGATCAAACGCATAGTGAGAACCATCGATCATTACTGAGCGAATACCGTGATCGACTTTATTACGAATATCTTGCAGATCTTCATGATGATCTAGGTGCAACACGAGTGGGATTGAGTGCTTGTGCGCCGCTTCTTTACAGATACTGATTAAGTAGTCTGTGCCAGCATAATCGTAAGTGCCCGGTGTGCCAGCAAGAATAACCGGAGATCCCATCTCTGACGCTGTTTCAACGATGACTTGTACAGTTTCTAGGTTATGAATATTGAATGCAGGAACCGCATAGCCACCTTGCTGTGCACGTTTTAGCATTTCACGAGAAGAGATTAGATACATAAAGCCTCCTGACTTGGTACTGACTCAGCCTCAAAGACAAGACGTCCGTTAACCCAAGTTTTTACAATTGAGAAATCTGATTGAATAGCGACCATAGAAGCGTGTTTACCCACTTCTAAGCTGCCTAATTGTTGTTGCAAACCGAGAGACTGAGCGGGCGAGAGCGACGCCATCAACCATGCTTGCTCAAGTGGTACTTTGAGCCACTTTTGAATGTTTTGAACTGCGCGCGGTAACGTTAATGTGCTCCCGGCTAAACCACCATTATCTGTGGTGACCACGCCCTGTTTCATATGTACTGTGTATTCACCAAGCGTATAGTCACCATCGGGCATACCTGTGGCGCTCATTGCATCTGTAATTAAGGTCATTCGACTGCCACAGCAACGGTGAGCGACATCAATGGCCGCCGGGTGGACATGGTGACCATCGGCTATCATTTCCACATAACAGTTCGAATTGACTAACCCAGCCCCAACCACACCTGGATCACGGTGGTGAAGCCCTCTCATGCCGTTGTAGCAATGCACGATGCCACTTGCGCCTGCATCCATAGCCTGTTGGACTTGGTCATAACTCGCATCGGTATGACCGAGCATCACTTTGATGCCTTGTTTATCTAAATAACGAATCGCGTCGAGAGCGCCTGCTTTTTCTGGTGCCAACGCGACCGTAATCAATTGGTTGTCGCTGTATGAAATCCAGCTATCGATCTCTTCTAGCGATAGACTGCGAAACCAGTTAGTTGGATGGGCGCCGCGGTTTTTCTCAGTGAAGTAAGGCCCTTCAAGATATGCACCGAGAATTTCAGCTCCCTCTACGCCTTGGCGTTTACTGATCGCCACTTGTTGTAGGGCAGCGCGAATTTTTGCCACGGGTGCCGTAACTGTTGTAGCAACAAACGCAGTGACCCCTAGGCTGGCAAAGTAGCGCGACATAGTATTCAAGCTGTCGTGGCTTGCATCCATTACGTCACATCCTTTAGCACCATGAACGTGACTATCTATCAAGCCTGGTAGTAGATTCACCGCGCCTAAATCAATCGAGCTGGCATGTAACTCCGCATTGAACGCTTCAATCGCGCTGATAATGCCTTGGTCATCAACTTCAATAACCGCATCATCAAGCCAAGTTTCGCCATGCAATATGCGCTGCGCTCGATAGCAACATCGCGTCATGCTGTGCTCAGATACCATCTTCTTCTACCACTTGTTCTTGTTTTGCTTTTAGCGCCATTTCAGCCGCTAGTGATGTAATACCGCGGTGAGCGCACGCAAGCGCTTGGTCACGAAACTCAATCAGATTGAGCTCATCGCGTTCAAGCAACATTTCTGCCGCCATCTGCATGTTGGTGCCCGTCACGACTTGAACATCATCCCGCTCTTGGCTGATCAGTGAGGCGGTGCGAAATGGTGTGCCGCCTAGTAGGTCAGTCAAAAAGACAATCCCTTCGCCAGAGTCAATTTCTACCACCGCTTCACGCATCGCAGCTTCAAGCTGTGGTGTGGTCGCCTCTTCTGGGAAGTCGATAAACTTAAACTGAGGCTGCTCGCCAATCACTTGAAATACCGCTTTAGCTAGACCTGAAGCGAAACCACCGTGACCAGATAAAATTACTGCAATCATTTCTGTTTCCTTATTGGGGCTGAACAAGCAGCCCCATTGTTATGCTGTCCAAAGCAAGAGCTATAGGAAGCCCATGAAGCGACCCACAACACCAAGTGTCACTGTGATACCGATAAGTTTCAGTGGGCTCCAACCGCGTTTCACTAATGCGTACATCACGAGGGTGTAAACCAGTGGTAAGAAAGCTGGCATCAACTTATCAATCACATCGCCCTGTAGTTTCACGACCGCATCGCCTGCTGTGATTTCAGCTGTTGTTGATAGGCGAACGTAAGTGGCAACTAAGGCACCGATAACTGTCATACCGACCATAGAAGCGGCGTGACCAACCTTTTTGGTGTTGGCTTTAATCACCGGAATTGCGGCCACACCCATACGGTAGGCGTAATGCGCAAGACCGAAACGTAGACCGAAGTGCACCACGTTGAACAGTACGAAGAAGAACACCGCCCCCATGATGGAGCCTTGCAGCGCTAAATCAGCCCCGATGCCACCACAGATAGGTAATAGGGTTAACCAGAACATCGCATCACCGATCCCGCCCATTGGGGCACCAACGGCAATCTTGGTACTTTGGATACTGTTGATGTTCTGCTTTGAACGTTCCATCGCCAGCACAATTCCCATCACGAAAGTGACCAAGAATGGGTGAGTATTGAAGAAGCCCATGTGACCTTGCATCGCCTTTGATAGGTCCGCTTTGTTGGTGTGAATCTTCTTCAGCGCAGGTAGTAGGCCGTAGAGCCAACCTGAAGCTTGCATACGTTCGTAGTTGAAAGAGGCTTGGAGCAAGAGCGAGCGCCATGCCATGCGGTTGATGTCTGCCTTAGTCAGCTCAGCACCAATTTCTTTATTCTCGTATTCATCTTGAGCCACACCAGGAGCCGGTTGTACATCAGCATTGCGGCTGCGAAGGTCGAGTTCGTTGCTTACATTAGATTCCATCTTCAAAGTCCTCAGCTGGAGCCGTTACAGGGGTTGGTTCTGTTTTACGCATAAAGTCGATGATCGCCATAGCCGTTGCCGCTGCTGCAATCGCTAAGATTGGTAGTTCAATCCACGCTGCTGCCACAAAGCCAAGGATGAAGTAAGGGATGTAGGCATTTTTCATCATGATCTTCATCAGTACTGCAAAACCGATTGCAGGCATGATGCCGCCAGCCACACCTAGGCCATCAATCAGATCTTTAGGGAGTACTTCGACGATTTTTCCAGCGTGTTCAGCGCCAAGGTAAACAGGTAAGAAGGCGCAAAAGAAGTAGAAAGAGCCCAGTACAGCAAGCGCCATATAGTTCACGCGCTCAATACCATTGGTATCTGCGTCTTGTGCATACTCATCACACTTAGACATAACCGCCGACATTGCTGAGAAAAGTAAAGTGATACCCATCTGTACCGCAACGGCAAAGGGTACTGCGACACCAACCGCGACATTTGGCTCAACTTGAGTGGTGATGGCGAAAGCCGTACCGACAATAGTACCAATGATAACGTTTGGTGGCTGAGCGCCCGCAAGAGGGGCAAGACCCATCCAAATCAGTTCCAGCGTACCACCGACTAAGATGCCTGTTTGCAAGTCGCCTAAGATTAGGCCGACCAATGGACCAAGTACTACTGGTCGGTGGAAGTGAGTAAGACCGTTAAATAAATCTAGGCCAGCAAAGAAGGCTAAGATGCCGAGCATCAACGCCTGTAAGAGTCCTATTTCCATGATTGATGTCCTTATTGTTAGATAAGAGTAAAGATGTCTGTCGCGCTTTCAGTGGGGACACCTTGAATGGTGCATGTCACCCCTAACGCTTTTAGTTGTTCAAACTCCGCCACATCTTCAGCGTCAACTGAAACCGTTTTGGCGATTTGTTTCTTTCCTTCCACGTAGTGCATATTACCTACGTTAATATTGCTAATTGGTACACCACCAGCGACCAATTGACGGAAGTCTTTTGGGGTGCGGCAAACCAATAGAATGCGTTGACGATCTGCGGCTTTGTGAATCGTATCGATGGTCTTTTGCACCGACCAAAAACGGATGGCGATTCCATCAGCCAACACCATTTCCATCAGGTTTTGTTGGATACTGTCTTCGGCGACTTCATCATTGACCACGACGATAATGTTGGCGTCGGCAAATCCTACCCATTGCACACCTACTTGACCGTGTACTAGGCGCTCATCAATACGGCTTAAAACGATATTTGGCATGATCTAATTTCCTTATAGAATTCTTTACTTATTAAATGGGTAGATGGTGACACCTTGCACCACGCGGTTAACTTCACCCGTCGGACATGGGTTATCAGGGCCAAAGCCTAATTGGAGTGATTTTTCAAATGCCAACATTTGGCAGAACAGGATGTAAGGGAAGCAGAGCCATTGTTCACTAAGGCCAAGGTGACCAAGCTCGAACACATCTTCTTCATTTAGGGCAATTTCACTTAGTGCTACATGAGCTAAGGCCTGCTTATCACGGCGGATCTCATTGAAGAGATCCATATCGTATTGACGGGTGTACCCTTCGCTCGACAACAGCTGAATCACCAGCGCCTTGTCGTTAATACTGAACTTAGGTCCATGACGGAACCCTAGCGAAGAATCGAATGCCGTCATCACTTTACCTGCGCTCAATTCAAGGGATTTAAGCGATGCTTCGCGAGCAAGACCGGAAAAACCACCACTGCCAAGGACAATTAGCCGCTCATAAGGTTGCTGAGCGAGTTGCTTGATCGCTGACGGCCACTGCTCTAATTTGCTGTCACACAACGCAGCGGTCGCTGTAATTTGCTCATTCCACTGCGCAGGAGTTTGGCCGCCGAGTAGAGTTAGCGTCGACATCAACATGCAACTAAAGCTAGAGGTCATGGCAAAGCTCTTATCATTAGAGCCTTCAGGCATCAGCATGCAGTAGGCATTGCTCGCTGTTTGCGCATAACGAGAAAGCTCACCTTCTTCGTTACAGGTCAAAAACAAGTGATGGCAATCGGTTACTAACTGATCAACTAGCGCAACCGCTGCAACGCTTTCTGGACTGTTGCCAGAACGTGCATAAGAGACCAATAGCGTTGGGCGAGTTGGATCTAAGTATTGTTCTGGGTTAGAGACCAAATCTGTGGTTGGAATCGACTCCATTTGAAAGCGCTGAGCTTGCTGCAGAAATGGCGCGGCGGCATCACCAACAAACGCTGACGTACCCGCACCGGTCAAGATAATACGCAAATCTGAGCGCTCTAGGAGTGGGTTCAAAAACGCTGAGACCGCCTCGTATTGCTGGTCTAAAATCTCTGACAGCGCACGCCATAAACGTGGCTGATGACAGATTTCTTGAGCAGTGTGAACGCCATTGTGCTGCTCTAACCACGGTAGCTCATAACCTAAAACTGAACTCATTTGATTGTCTCCTTGGTAGCCACTGCGTTTGCATAACAGGCTTGGGCGTAAACTTGCGTCACTTCCATAATCTTGTGCATAACAATCTCAGCGGGCTGATTCTGAATTTGATGTTGAGAAATTGCCTTAGCCTGATTCGGTAGATATTGGCTAAGGATGGTGACTGGCAGCGGATTAGCGGTTAAGTTGTCAAACAAAGCTTGCTGTGCCGCTTTCACTTCTGGGTGTGTCCAGTAGTAACGAATGCGATCGCTCAAGCTATAGCTACAATCCAGGTACTGTTGATGACCTTTGCTTGAGTAATGAGAACGCCAGTAATTTGGTTGTTCGTGCATCACCTGCTCTATGGTGTCACGCAGGTGAGAAGAGTGATGGGTACCTAGCCATTCAATTTCTGCTCGCTCTAGACCGTATAAGGCTTCGCGAAGTGCGAAAGTCAGTGCTGGGCCAACTTTTAAGATAGCAAAGTGGTCATGCACTAATTGATGGTAGGCAGGCGGATTTTGGTAGTCCGTTGAGTGTGCTTCAAACACAAGATTGGGCTGGCCATCAATCATTTGACTTAAAGCTTGCGCCGCTTCACTGCTGTAGTGATGCACGCTGTGATGGTCAAACTCCACACCAGGTTGCACAACTAAACCAATCACACGTGGCCAGACATAGCCAAGTCCTATATCGCTAAATGCTTGATGGTGAGCATCTAATGTTGCTAGCGCTTCTTCTGGCTTTGTGACTTCAATCCCCTCTTCTTCTAAAGATTCAAGCGCACCACCTGGGGTTGGGACTTCAGTCCCGACAACGTAAACAGGCGCTTCACCACCAACACTTTTCCACGCTTCCTCAGCAACTAAGCAGAGCTGCGCTGCACGCTGCGCCATCAAGGTTTCACTCAACGGCTTGGTGTCATCGGCACATGGCATAGAGCAGTCAAGATGAATCTTTTTAAACCCTGCACATACGTAGTCATGAATCATTTGCGCTGAATATTCCATTGCTTGGCTAGCAGATAGGTTTTGCCAACAGTTAGGACCTAGGTGATCGCCACCTAGCACCACATTTCCCGCGGGGAAGTTCAGCCCTTTGGCTAAAGCAAACACATGGTCGGCAAAATCTTGCGGAGTCATTCCCGTGTACCCACCAAACTGGTTAACTTGGTTGGAAGTCGCTTCAATCAACACCAATTGTTTATCTTCAGCCGCCTGTTTAATAGCCGCTTCGAGCACTAGAGGATGCGCAGAGCAGACAGAGTAGATACCTCTAGTCTCGCCTTGCTTGTGTTGTTCAATCAAAGAAAGTAACGCTTTCATTTTGTTTCCTAATTAACGGTTTCGTCGGCAATGATGACGTCCACACCCAACTCCATAAGGGTTTGGTGTGTGGCAAATGGAATATTGCAATCGGTGACCAAGACATCGATCTGGTTAGCGGCGCGAATCATGCAAAAGCTCTTACGGCCAAACTTGCTCGAATCAGTCACGGCAATGACCTGTCTCGCCACTTCACACATGGCGCGGTTAATTTGGGCTTCTTGGTTGTCTGGAGTCGTAATCCCCGCTTGAAGGTCAAACCCATCCACCCCTAAGAACAGCTTGTCAAAAAGGTAGGAGCGAATTTGTTGCTCACCGTGGTTACCCGTCAACGAGCAAGAAGCGCGTCGTAAACTGCCTCCAACCACATGCAAATCAACGTTATCCATTTTGCTCAGCTGGTAAGCGGTATTCAGCGCGTTAGTCATCACAACCAAGTGTTGCTTGTTGGCTAGATATTGCGGCATCAGACCGATAGTGCTTCCAGAGTCTAGAATCACCGCTTCGCCATCTTGGATAAGGTTTGCTGCCGCTTGCGCAATTGACTGCTTAGCGCCGCGGTTAAGTTGGTCTTTGCGATAAAGTGGCTGATCGAAAGCAAAATTAGGGTTGAGAGTTGCCCCGCCATAGCAACGGAACACACAGCCCTCTTTTTCAAGCAGATTTAGGTCATGCCTTATGGTGACTGCAGACACCTGGTAGTGATGAACAAACTCATCCACCGTACCTAAACCATGGCTACGAATATGGGCCATGATTTGCTGTCTTCGTTCTGTACTGGTCATTTACCAATCCCCTTTCGCTGCATTTTCACTTGAGGCAAAAATGTTTCGATTTCCTTTTGATTGGTATTAAAGCAGGACGACAGGAGCAAAAATGAAAGCTAGATCACAGCCAATTTTCTTTCGTTTCTCACCCAAAAAACCTTTCGGTTGACACAAACCGAAAGACAACCCTTTCGCTATTGATAACGACTTGAATATCGAAAGGTATGAAAAAACTGACTTTGGTCAGCAGAAAAGTGAAAGAAAAAGTAAAATACTTAGATTTGAATTGGTTTCGAACTGAGCTCTGCGCCAGATCACAAATTTGTCATTAAGGTATTTTTGATGTGGCGATCGAATGGAAAAAACCAGCCGAAATTGGCTGGTTCTTTGGGAAGTTAGCGAGGAGTCATTGAGGCTAGTATGGCGATAAATGGGATAGATTAGTCAACAATTCTTACATCAACGCCAAGTGCGGTTAGCTCGTCGACGTAATCTTGCGGAATACCATCGTCGGTAATCAACATACTCAGTTGTTCAGGGCGAGCAATAAGACAAAAACTCTGACGATCAAATTTAGAGGAATCTGTTACCGCAATCACCATTTGCGCCGCTTCGACCATTTTACGGTTGATATCCGCTTCTCCTTGATGCGGCGTTGTCACTCCTGCCAGTTTGTCGAAACCATCTACACCTAAGAACAGTTTATTGAAACGAAAGCCCGTCAGAAAATCTTCTCCGCCGACGCCATGAACGGAGTACGAGTTTTCACGCATAGTCCCTCCAGCAACCATTACAGTGACATTGCTTTGATTAGCGAGGTGATACGCAATGTTGATACCGTTGGTCATTACCACTAAATCTTTCTTTTCACTAAAGTTATAGGCAATTTGCTCTGTCGTTGAACCAGAGTCGAGAATTATCCTATCGCCATCATCGATTAGTGATGCTGCGTAAGCTCCTAACTTTGCTTTGACGTTGCTGTTAAGCCGTTTCTTGTCGTTAAGCGAACGCTCAAATGCGAACTGGCGGTTAAGTAATGCGCCTCCATAACAGCGCTTAACACAGCCTTGTTGTTCTAAATAACTCAGGTCGTTGCGAATAGTAACTTCAGAAACATTATAGTGCTTGGCAAAATAGCTGACTTCACCTCTTTCTTCGTTCTGAATAAACTGCAAAATCTCTTTGCGTCTAAGACTCGTCTTCAATTTCATACCTAGTAACAACCAACAAAAGCCATGCTTGCCCATTCACTATATTACAGGGCAGCCGTAAGTTCTTATAATGCAACCTTTCACACATGCTATCAACGTGAAAGCGCCAAGAGTGCTTGAATACCTACCATGCGCTGACTTACAATGGCGCACTTTTTTTACGGACTTCAAGGTCGAAAAACATGACAGATACAGCTAAACCAGCTCTACCAGATCGCCTATCAGGTAACCCACGTAGCCCTTTCTTTGTAAAAGAGTGCTTCGATCACCAAATCGGTATTCGTTTTAAAGGTCAAGAGCGCACAGACGTTGAAGAGTACTGCGTTAGCGAAGGTTGGGTAAAGATTGCATCTCCAAAAGCGAAAGACCGCTTTGGTAACCCAATGCTTATCCAACTAAAAGGCGAAGTTGAAGCGTACTACGTTTAATCGCATAAGAATGTAAGCTAAACCACCGCATCAGGTGGTTTTTTTGTTTTTAATCTGAAGCTTAATAGAACGATTTGTCTCGACCTTGAATAAGTGTCATGCTTCATTGCATATGAAGCCTTCACATCTCACGGACGAACGATGAACATTTCCCTAAGACCTGCACTCGAATCAGACATAGATTTTTTGGTCGACCTACGCAACGCCACAATGCGTGACTACCTTGAACAAGTCGGCATGCCAATTAGCCTCGACGACTATTTGAATCGCATTCAGTACAAGTTCGACTGTGCTCAAATCATTACATTAGATCAAGTGCCTATTGGTTTGTTTAAGGCTGAATACCAAGCCGATCAAAACCTCTGGTATCTCATCCAAATTCAGATTCACCCGGGTTACCAAAACGCAAGTATTGGCAGCAGACTAGTAAAAAACCTGATCGAAAAAGCTCAAGCTAGCCATTCACGAGTTGGTTTAAGTGTGATAAAAACCAATCCTGCTTATCAGTTATACCAACGTCTTGGATTTAAAAAGATCTCGGAAACGGAATACGAGTACAACTTAGAACTCAAGGCCTAAAAAGCAGCAAGGAGCCGCGCATGGATTTGCCGTTAGTGTCACTAAAACACGCCCACAAAAGTTTCGTCGATGGCAAAGATACCCATCACGTATTGGAAGGCGTCGACTTCACTTTAGCGGCAGGTGCAAGTGTGGCGTTGACAGGCGCAAGTGGTAGCGGAAAAAGCACCCTACTCAATGTCATTGCTGGCTTTGAGCCGCTTTCCGGTGGTGAATTGTGGTTAGATGGCGATAACACAGCAGCTTGGAAAGACTCACAATGGAGCCAGTTCCGCCATCAAAAGCTCGGCGTTATATTCCAACAATTCAACCTATTAACACCGCTCAACGTAAAACAAAACATTGCCTTTCCTCTGCATCTAAACCAACAAAAATGGAACGAGTGGTGCGATTATCTCATCGAGACATTGGGCATCAGTCAGCTTCTTGATAGACACGTTTCTGCCCTTTCTGGCGGCCAGCAGCAAAGAGTCGCCATCGCTCGCGCTTTGGCTCATAAGCCTAAACTTCTACTTGCCGATGAACCGACAGGTAATCTCGACCAAAAATCAGGATTGGAGGTGATGAAGCTACTGAGTGAAATCACCACACAAGGCAACACTGCGGTGCTCTTAGTGACCCACAGCCCAGACTGCGCTGAGTTTATGCAGACTCGTTTGCGTCTAGAAAACGGTCAATTACACAATGGTAATTTGCAGCAAACCCTCCCTACTTTGCAAGAGCAAAGCGACCGAGGGTAACACCATGACTCAGGTTAGATTCTCGCCTATCAGACTCACACAGACTCGACTCACATTGAATCTGTTTGCGGCGCATTATCGCCAAGCTCCCCTGCAAGCAGCCGCCATTCTGATTGGTATCGTGCTGGCGGTAACCTTGTTTGTAGCCGTGCAAGCTATCAACCTCAATGCTAAGCGCAGCTATGCGGAATCCACCGAGCAACTGAGCGCTCAAGCGCAAAACCTGATTATTCCAGCTGCGGGGCAAAACTATTTGCCTGAATCGCTTTACTTCAGCCTCAGACAAAACGGACTCAGTGCAGCCTTACCAGTAATTGAAGGGCGAGTTCGAGACGAGCAAGGTCGTCGCTGGTCAGTACAAGGTAGCGAATTGATTGCTGCCCTCTCGTCACGCTCTCGCTATTCAACTGACAACGAACAATCGTCAGAGAGCGAGCAAAACATTTCACTATTCGACAGTGCTTTACCGCTCCCTGAGCTTTTAGCTGGCGAACCTATAGTGATGATGAGCTTGTCGCAGCACCAGAACTTAGGCGAAGTAGAAACGCTGACTCTGGATGAAGTTCCGACCCGTGTCGTCGTATTACCCGATGAGTGGCAATTAGGCAGCCGAATGTTGATGGATATTGGCTTTGCCCAGCAGTTGCTCAACAAACAAGGACAGCTCAGTTACATTGCTGTTTTTGACGCAGGCTTTAATACAGGTAATAACGCACAAGCAAAATGGCAACACCTCATCGACGAGCAAGGACAATGGATCGCCAACAATCAAAGCACTGATCTTGGTTCACTCACTGATAGCTTCCACCTCAACCTTACCGCGATGAGCCTATTGGCATTTCTGGTTGGTCTATTTATCGCTTATAACGGCGTGAAGTACAGCTTACTCAAACGTAATCGGCTGTTAGTCCAAATCCAACAAGCGGGAGTTGGGCAAAACTTGGTGTTCACGGCACTACTGATTGAACTGACTATTCTGGTTACCCTCGGCGCTTCACTCGGTTTTGTATTGGGCATGCAGCTTAGTCATTGGCTGCACCCAACCGTTGCGCTCACACTTGAACAACTTTACGGAGCAACACTGCTTCCCGGCACTTGGCAGTGGCAATGGTGGGCGCAAGCGCTGCTGCTAACCCTAGCGGCAACACTATTAGCTTGTTGGCAGCACTTTAAACAGCGAGTGAACCAGCCGCTCTCTTCTCATGGCGGTTTTTATCAAGCCCCAGAAACGTCTAACGAAAACCAACTGTTCATGATTGGTATTGTGTTGACTGTTGCGGCGCTCGCTGGATTATGGCTGAGTGAGCATCACCGTTTTACTATGGCTTGGCTCGGCGTACTTGTTGTATCGATTCCTTTGTATCTGCCTAATACACTCAGCGTGCTCGCCAACGAATGTGAAAGGCGTACCCGCTCCGGCTTGATGCAGTACCTGTTCGCTGAACTGCGCGAGCTCATTTCTCCGCTTTCTCTCGCCATGATGGCACTGCTGCTTGCGGTAACAGCCAATATAGGAATGAACACCTTGGTTGGCAGCTTTGAATCGACGCTAAAGCAGTGGCTCGAACAAAGGCTTCATGCTGACATTTACGTTAGCCCCGCACAGGGAGAGATAGCCAATGTAGAAAGCGCATTAGAGCGATTTGACGGGGTTGAGACGGTCTACAAGCAATACTATGTTGAAGATAACCTACAAGACTTACCCACTTTGCTCGGTACCAAAGACAAGGATACCTTAGAGCAAACCATGGTGTTCCAATCGCACCTTGATAACTTCTGGCAACGCTTTTACCAAGGTGAGTTGGTCGCCATCAGTGAGCCGACTGCGGTCAAGCTCGGCTTGTCACTCAATGGCAAACTTGAGCTCGATGCAATTCCAAACAAAACTCTACGTGTCGGGGCGATATTCCATGATTACGGTTCACCCAATGGTGAAGTCTTATTGGCTCCAAAGTTGTGGCGTGAAAGCGGCTTTACCAACTTGCCCACCAGCCTTGGAGTCAAAGTCTCTGGCGACCCAGCTCTCGTCTATGACCAACTGCGTAAGCAATTGAACCTGCACCCAAGTCAGCTTTATGATCAGGCTCAAATCAAATCCATCGCGCTCAATATTTTCTCGCAGACCTTCGCCATTACGCGCGCCCTCAATGGCGTAACCCTGATGGTCGCGGTGATTGGTTTGTTTAGCGCTTGTTTTATGTTGCTCGACGCACGCAAAGCCGCCATTGCGAGGCTGTACGCGCTTGGCGTCAGTCGGCGCAAACTAATGATTATGGTCATCGGGCAAATCGTCGCTTTGGTCAGCTTTACTTTGATTATCGCTCTACCACTCGGCGCTATGGTCGGTTATGTGCTGACGGACATCGTTACCCTGCGCGCCTTTGGTTGGAGCTTAAATTACCTGTGGAGTTGGAGTGATGCCCTAAGCATTGCGGCAGTCACTATCTTAGTCGCGGTAGTTGCGACCCTGATTCCACTGTGGCGCTTGGTCAGCAAGCCTGTCGTGTCTAGTTTGCAAAGCGAGGTGTTGTAATGAATCAATTAGCACGCAACCTCTCTTTGATATTGGGTAGCCTTTTGCTGCTTGGCTGTGAAAAGCCTCAGCAGCAAAATATGGCAATGCTATTAGGCAGTGGAGAAGCTCAAAGCGAGAGCAGTCCATTCACTCCTGTGGTTAAGGGCGTTGAACTCACCTTCCCTGCCGATCATCAATCACACCCTAGTTTTCGTCATGAATGGTGGTATTTAACGGCGAATTTAATCGATGAAAGTGGCAATCCACTCGGTGTTCAATGGACACAATTTCGCTTTGCTGCCGAACCAGAAGATGGGAAAAACAAAGCGCAAAAAACCGTATGGCAAAGCCAACAAATTTATATGGCGCATAGCGCAGTAACTACGCCAGACAAGCATTATGCT
The DNA here is from genome assembly GCF_059295395.1 of Vibrio sp. SCP2. Classification (NCBI taxonomy): domain Bacteria; kingdom Pseudomonadati; phylum Pseudomonadota; class Gammaproteobacteria; order Vibrionales; family Vibrionaceae; genus Vibrio; species Vibrio sp. SCP2. Next base: position 902,373 of record NZ_JCAFVV010000001.1, read on the forward strand.
GATGAGAAATGGTCACGCGATCAAGCTTCACTCGCAGGTGTCGATGCATCGCCATTTCGGGTTTATCTCGACGATTGGCAGTGGCGCTCTTCAACCGACGACCTCTTCCCCGCCACACTCAATGCCAGTTCAGAGCAGTTTGGCTACTCGCTGACACTCACTAGTAGTTCACCTTATCAAAAACAGGGCGAGCAAGGTTACAGCACCAAAAGCGCCGATGGTCAGGTGGCTTCATATTACTATAGCCAGCCGTTTATTGATGTTTCTGGCCAAGTCATTATTGATGGCAACACTCATCAGGTAACGGGTCAAGGTTGGATAGACAGAGAATGGAGCTCGCAGTTCTTGCTCGACTCACAACAAGGTTGGGACTGGTTTGCCTTAAGGCTCAGTGACGAAACCAGCTTAATGGTATTCCAGTTGCGAGATTCCGATACAGGAAAAGCCAGTTACTCTAGCGCCAGACTGATGCGACAGGACGGCTCGGGTATCGCCATTTCACCCAATGAGATTCAATTGAACGCGACCAAACAAACTGAAATCCAAGGGCGGAATTATCCAACCGAGTGGCAAGTGGCTATTCCGAGCCAGCAAATCGAGCTTGTGGTTTCAGCACTCAACCCAAAAGCGAAAATGCCCCTTTCAGTCCCCTATTGGGAAGGCCCGGTTCGCATCGAGGGCACTCACTCTGGCTCAGGGTATATGGAGCTAACGGGCTATTAAGCCGCAATCTAGTTTCAGCTAATTAGATTTGCGCTAGTTCAATCCGCGCTATCCAAGTGATAAACTGCTGCGCAAAGTCATCAATAGATTGAAAAGGAAATATGATGAACCCGATTATTGCACTGCTGAAAGAGAACAACATCAGCGACGAACAGATCAACGAAATCTTCCAAACTCTGACGCAAAACCCTCTTGCAGCAATGGCAACAATCAGCCAACTAGGCCTGCCACAAGACAAGCTACAACTGCTGATGGCGCAAGTAATGCAAAACCCTGCGCTAATCAAAGAAGCCGTCGATGAGTTGGGATTGGATTTCTCAAAAGTTGAAGAAGCAAAAGAGAAGCTTCAAAGCCAAAATCAAGGCAACTAAGACCTAGGGTCTATTAATATAGAAAAGGCCGCTAACCCGATCATGGGCATAGCGGCCTTTTTGTTTGCTACTTAAACGCGTCGCTTGATCACTTAACGACTGAAATAGGCGAATTGCTCTGCGGTCATACCGTAGTAAAGCTTGTCTTCCAGGCCTTGCTCTAGCTTATAATAGTCTTTCTGACGTCCTTCTTGGCTAAAGCCGCATTTCTCTAACGTTTTGTATGAACCCACATTCGATGAGTAGCAATCTGCACTGACTTTATGTGCCTTAAGCTCGGTAAACCCAATCTCCGTCATCATTTGGCACGCGCGAGTCGCAATACCTTTGCCCCATGCGCAAGTCGGTAGCTGATAACCGACTTCATAATTACCCGTTAGGAACATTACCGACGTCACGGCACACATCCCCATGTATTTACCTTGCTGATCACGAATGACAAACGTCGGACTCTCTGGCCAAACGTCATCTTTGATGGCTTGAGCTGTGTTCTCAATGATTGGGCCAAAGAAACCTTCATAAAGGCTATCGTCAGCCGGGGCGAAGAACAGATACTTGTTGACCTTATCGTCATTCAGCATTTCGATAATATCTTGCAGATCAGACGCTTGAATCAGTTGAATATTCAACGACTCATTAAATGGAATGGTTTGGCCTTGTTTTAGTTTTTGATATGACATGTGTTACCTCGTTATCTGGCAACTATCTTAGTGGAACCAACCAGAGAATAATTGGACTTTTGCGACAACTTGCTTGTCTTGGTCGCCGCAAGTTCCTATTCGAAGTCACCGTAGATATCTATCGTCAGATCGCGTTTTTGCAAATACTTGTTCGGCGTTTTTCTAAGCTGCTGCTTGAGTGTGCGTATCAAGTGTGACTGATCACTAAAGCCAAATTGCTGCGAAAAACTCACCCAATCGATCACCTCTTGTTGTTTGTAGAGTGCCAAAATCATCTGCTCAAGACGGGCCATTTGCTGATACTGCTTAACGCTCAGGCCAACCACCTGCTTGAAACTGCGTTCTAACGTTCTTCGAGAACACGCGCACTGCGCGGCAATCTCTTCCATATCTATCGCGAGCTCCGGTGAACTCAGAGCTTGCGCGTCCATCACCGAAATTGCCTTTTGTGATACTAAAAACGGCTTGGCTCGACAAGGTTCAACCCTTAGAGAGTCTAAGTGACGTTTTATCGAATCTAACAACGCTTCTGGTGAGTCTTGTTGACATAGCGCTTGTTGAAAATCCTCATCAAATAAAGGGCTTAGCCAATCAAACCACTGACACTGGTTAACCGCATTGACTTGGGCATCATCGTGAAAAGCAGATTGGAGGGCATAGAGCCCTTCAGGTCGAAAGGTAATACCGATGCGTTTGATCGGAGCCTCATCATCTAACAGAAGGAGATTTTCATTCGCAGTCAATAAGTGGCTTCCTTTGCCTCGAAGTAAGGTTACCCCGTTGTCATAGCTGTAGGTTTGATGCTTGGGAGTGAACAGCAAATGAGCGCGTGGGTTCGGAATAAGATGAGGTTTTGGATCAATCACTTCACCATGTTCAACCTCCAAGTACCAGACTTGGTGAATAAGCCACTCGTAACCGGCTAAATGCTGCTTCCAAGCGATCATGGTTGTCCTTGCTTACCGGGAAATGAGCAATAAGTGTGACTCAATTCGTCACTGTGCGCTACGCATTTATCAAAACTCCATTGTTAAATTGAGCCTATTTACTGTACGCTTATACAGTCATTTAAAAGCAAGGGTGAGCTCAGTAATGCGCGTTGATTATCAAAAGAGGCTGATTCCAGTGATTCGATATCTGGAAAAAAACTTCAACCAACCCCTCAATTTGCCAGAAGTCGCAGCCCTAGCGAACCTGTCGCCATATCACTTCCATCGCACCTTTAAAGCCGTGCAAGGAGAAACCCTCGCTGATTTTGTCAGACGTTTGCGGTTGCAGTCAGCAGCCGACGATTTGTTTAAATCAAAACAACCCGTACTAAACATCGCATTGGAATATGGTTTTGCCTCTTCGCAGAGCCTAGCTAAAGCGTTTCAGCAACATTATGGGGTAACACCAAGTGCTTTTCGTGATTGCGAAAACTACCAGCAATTTTCTGAATTATCGCGAAACAGCAAGATTGGACACACGCTGCGCAAGAATGGAAACGCAGACAAACCTAGCGATTCATATACTGGCTCTGAACTAACAACGTGGAGCAATAAAATGGAAACGCAAAACTTTACAGCGACAAAACTGGCTTATGTCCGAGTAACAGGCCCTTACGGCGAAGGTTATCAAGAAGCCAGTGGCCGACTCTACCAATGGGCTGGCATGAAAGGGTTAACGGAGAATACTTGTATCTTCATCTATCACGACAACCCTGAAGTGACCCCAAGCGATAAATGTCGTACCGATATCTGTTTGATGGTGCCTGAAGAGACAGACGTAATAAATGGCATAGAACTGCAAGACTTTCCCGGTGGCGAGTACGCAGTGATGCGCCAAAACATCACGCAGCACAGCCAGTATGCGCTCGCTTGGGATGATTTGATGAGTAAAGTGATCGAAACAGGGCTAGAAAACGATGACAGACCTTGCTTCGAGCTCTACCACAGCTACGACCCACAAACCCAGCATGCTGACGTCAGTTTTTGTACTGCGATTAAGTAACTAAAGACTCTGGTGCCAAGTCCCCCCAATAGTGACTAACTATCGGGGGGAATATTAAGTTCGATTACAATAATCGAGGCTGTTTCAGCTCACAACCTTATTGTTGTCCGCTAAGATGATTGAAGTTCGCGAAGCAGTGGAAAAGCGGCTTTGGAGTGCTGACCTGTGACGACAAATCCAACCAACTTGTTTTCATCGTTATACGCTTTAGCTTTAATTCCATCAGACAGAAACTCTGCTTCCCAGCGACAGGCTGTATCGACATCGCGCCCAGCAAGTTGAATGGGATAACTAGGCGTTTTTACCTTGGTCATGATATGTGGCAACACTAAACTGCCTTCACCCGTGGTCAACTGCTTTGCCAAAACATTCGCTGCCAGTATGGCAGGCTGAAGATACGCGAGTATGCGTCCTTCGATCTCAGCGCAATCACCAATTGCATACACATCCTTTGCACTTGTTGCCATTTCAGAATCCACCACAATGCCACGATTCGTTTTGAGCCCCGCTTGTTCGGCTAGCGCTATGTTTGGTCGAATTCCTGCCGCTGCTATCACTTCATCCACTTCAATGTATCTTGGCGCTGAAGTCTGAAGCAATAAGCCATCGTCCACCTTTGACACTTTCGCGATGCTAGAACTCGTCTCAACGCCAATCCCTGAATCAATCAGTTCACGTTCTAGCTCAATGGAGACGAACGGTGGGATCAGATTACCAAGCAAGTAAGGTGCAGGTTCTATGATTGTCACCTGTTTGCCTGCAATACGCAGATCGAGTGCTAACTCAACCCCGATTAAACCGCCGCCTACTACAGCGATTCGCTGAGCAGCATCGACCTGCGATTTACATTTCTTAAACTCTTCCAGGTTATTGAGAGTTAATACATCGTCACGTTGCAATCCCTTGGTTGGCGGAATGAAGGTACTCGCACCAGTAGCCAAGACCAACTTCGAATAGTGATACCTATTTCCTTCGGCATAAACACAATGCTCTTCAACGTCAATGTGATTGACCAAGGTGTTGGTGCGGATGGTCACATTGTATTGCTCTGCTAGTGCCTGTGCAGTATTCAGCACCAACTCATCAGGCTGTTGCTCTTTACTAAACACATGAGACAGGCTTGGTTTGTTGTACTCAATGCCCTCATCGGCAGTGATTAACTCGATGGCAATCTGCTCATCCGTTTTTCGCAGCATCTTGATTGTTTGCAGGGCAGCAAAACCACCGCCCACAATAATGATTGGATTCATCACTTCACCTCGACGAAGACTTCTTTGCCTAACTGACACTCAGGGCATAAGAACCAGTCTGGTAGATCTTCGAATGAAGTACCCGGGTCAATATCTTGATTCGGTTCACCGAGTTGTGGGTCATAAATCCACTCACAAACAGTACAACGCCAGCATGTGCAGTTTGAGTCATGTTCTTCTCTGGTCTCAGTGACTGGAGCTTGCACTTCTTGAGCGACTTGAGGCTCATCTTCCAATCTCTCAACGGTACGCTCTACTTGTTTAGGTTGGCTTAAATTTTCACTTCCAACACGCCATACATGTGCCAATGTAGAACCATAATCCATACACTCGCGTAGTGCGCCAGTATCCGGTTTCCAGTGAATGTGTTGCGGTTGGCTAACGTCAAAGCCAGCCTCACGTAGTCGGGTATCAATGCGCTTAACCGCACCACCAGTCCAACCTGAGGAGCCAAACGCAGCCGCTTTCTTACCAGAGAAACGTAGGCCGTGAATCTCTTCTAACAGAGCGGCGATTTGCGGCATCATCACGTTGTTCATCGTTGACGAACCGACCAACACACCTTTTGAACGAAAAACGTTGGCGAGAATTTCATTCTTATCATGGATAGAGATGTTAAAGACTTTAATCGCGGTCTCAGGGCTACCTTTACGAATCCCTTTTGCAATCGCATCAGCCATCATGCGAGTGTTGTTAGACATAGTGTCGTACACGATGGTAATGCGGTCTTCCTTATAGGATTGCGACCACTCATAGTATTGCTCAACAATATGTGTCGCGTTCTCTCGCCAAATACAACCATGTGACGTCGCAATCACATCAATAGGAACACCAAGGCTCAACACTTCCTCGATCTTGGCTTTAACCAATGGGGCAAATGGGGTCAGGATGTTAGAGAAATAACGCAGGCATTGTTCGTATAGCTCAACTTGGTCAAGCTGATCATTAAATAGGTTCTCATCACAATAATGCTGACCAAATGCATCATTACTGAATAGAACATTATCTTCAGTTAAGTAGCTCGCCATTGAGTCCGGCCAATGCAGCATTTTCATCTCAACGAAAACGAGTGACTTACCGTTACCCACATCGAGAGTGTCACCCGTTTTAACCGTTCTAAAGTTCCAGTTTGGGTTATGGTGATGACCGACAATTGAAGTCACGCCCGCTTCAGTACAATAAATTGGCGTGTTTGGAATCTTCGCCATAAGTGCGGATAGCGCACCGGCATGATCCTCTTCGGCATGTTGACAAATAATGTAGTCTATTTCGTTAAGGTCGATTTCCATTTCCAAGTTTGCAATGAATTGCTCACTAAAGCGGTGATCCACCGTATCAACCAAGACTGTCTTCTCTTCACGAATCAAGTACGAGTTATAACTCGTTCCTTTGTTCAAATGGTATTCCTTACCATGAAAATGTTCTGTTTCCCAATCATGGATACCGACCCAGTGAACATTTGATTTAACGTGAATAGTCATAATGTATATACCTTGTGCTAGTTACTAACCTCTCTATTGCACTCCTTATGCCAACTTTCTAAACAACTGTATTTAAAGAAATTTACTAGAAACCAAACAGATTAAACAAGTCAATATGACACGGCAATTGTAATGTCATATTGACACTAAAGGTTAAAATGACTCTCAATATTTTTCAATGTAAATTAAGTGTTATTGGAATATGAAGAAGTATCGCTTAATGAAGGTTTTGAGACACTTCGCCCCCCACTAGAGCATTCTAGTCATCACCCATGAACCGACTAGAATCCGTATCAATCCACCTTATTCATCATTTTTATCAATAACATAGAGAAGCCGCTCTGTGATCTTCCTTCGTATTTTTAAACCGCTAACAACTCAATCAATATAAAGTGCGAGTTAATTCACGGTTTATCTGAGAGGTAATTTTACACTGCAAAAAATCCGTCGACTTAGATCGACACATAACAACACTAGGATCTCCTAATGAAGAAGAACATCATTGCCCTCGCCCTAGGTAGCGTTATTGCTTTAACTGCTGCGCCTTACTCTCTTGCAGCTAATGACTCTACAATACAAGCCACAACAGATTACGCCCAACTCGTCACGAAAAGACAGGTGGTTGATCAGCTTCTGAGCGATGCAGTAACAGCCTTTAAATCCCCAGCTCGAATCTCGCATGCTGGGTTCACTGCGAAAATGCCAAGCAATATGGAGATCGTTACCGATCGCTTACTAGAGGCATACGAGCTGGAGCCATACCGTACTGATCTTCTTATCTCAGCGGCTAATGCTCAGATTTATAACAAGAATGTTGATCGTGCGATTGAGCTATTTGAGCAAGCGCTGACAGTGGCACCGGATGATGTGGATCTACATGCCTACCTTGCGGTATGGCAACGCTTTAAAGGCAACCAAGCTGAGTCAAGCAAACACATGGATGCTTTATCTAAACTCAATGCAGGTAAAGCGGCTGACATGAAGCGAATTTTCTCGACAGTGGATCGCGTACTAGAGACACCACTAAAAGAGAAAGCAGCGCAAGGTAAGTTAGAAGATAAGGGAGCGATAGTTACTCTGGGTTACGCGCTAAACCCAGATGGCTCAATGCACCAGATCTTAGTTGAGCGTCTTGAAACCACTTTGGCAATGGCAAAAGCGAACCCTGATGCGCTTATCGTGCTAACGGGTGGCGTACCAAAGAACCACAAGACCGAAGGCAAGTTAATGGCTGACTGGCTGATCGAGAAAGGCGTCAGCAAAGACAGAATCATTGAAGAAAACTACGCCACAAGCACTGTTGGCAACGCGCTATTTAGCAGCTATGCCCTTGCCCGCCACAACATCAAACATGCAACCATCATTAGCTCTGCAAGCCATGTTCGTCGTGGTCAGACACTATTTGAAATTGCAAGCTGGCAAACAGGCCCACAAGACATTACGTTCGATACAGTCAGCTACCCAGACAAGCCACTAAAAGAGCTCACCAAGGCAAGTGACAGTGAGCTACTAGGAATCTACCGCGATGCCCTTCGAACCTACGGCATGTGGAGCTACCGCTCATACCCGTTAGAGTCTCGCTAAGGCAAACAACAAGAAGGTCGCATGATGCGGCCTTCTTAGTTTTTGGATCAGGGTTCGGTGTGAAGTTTCGTTTAGGGTGAAAGTAAGAATGGCGATGCCAAAGACTTTGTATATTTAGGACTATTTTTGGACAAGATTCGTTTAGAGTCATTAAGTATATTTACAAAAAATTAATAACTTCAAGTATGGACAGTCGGTTAGCGTGGTGTTTAATATCGATAGCACGAATCATTAAGGTTCAATCTATGATAGATAACTAATAAATTCCGGTTTAATAGTTGAGTCATATAAGAGAATAGCTAATCTGATTTGCTACAACCCACTATGAAAGTGTCATAGTGGGTTGATTGTATTATCAAGCTTTTGATATCAGCTTTTGTTGTTGATGGCTTTGCATTGGAATGTAATTTATTTGAAGCGCAGAACAAACTGCTTTCCTGTTGCGTTCTGAGTCTTCAAACATGTATAGATAATCAGCAATTAGATCCCTTAAAACGTTTCCTGATACGGTATTGATTTTAAAATCTTTGCTCATTTTCTTTATTTTATCAATAGACCCTAAACTACCCAAGTCCAATTGAACTGAAAGCTCAATCAATCTTATTGCATTAGATTTGTCTTTACTACTGAAAGCCTTTTCGATAAGAGGGAGAAGATCTCGATTTCCAATCGCAGAAGATATTTTTTTGATTATTGAATATGATACAACTCTAACCATATTGAATAAAAGCTGTCTAGCTATTAAATCAATATCATCTTTAGACTTATCCGGAACTTCAAATTCTTCTTTAATCCTCTTCTTAAGCATATCTATAAGTGTTTCATGATCTTCACGCATTATTTTTAAGATTGCTTCTAGTGCTCGTAATGGTGCTTCTATAGCTTCCGTTATAAGGTTTACTTTCGGTTCGGTTTTTAGAGACTCATGATAATTTCTGGTAAGCTGTCCAATTAAATCAACTGACTTGAAAGTGAGATTAAAATCGCGCAATAGGTTGTTTAATGATGAATTTGGTTTATTACTATCTTCCTCATGAACGCTGGCATCAAACTCTGCCTCATGACTATGTTGAATATCTTCATATTCTTCTTGCTCTTTAGCAGCCTTAATTCTATTTTCCTGAACATTACCTTCAACAAATACAAACTCTTCTAAGTTTAACTCATCAATTATATTGTTAATAAAGAGTACATCTTCATCTAGCCGAGAAGTATTACAATCAGATAGTATAGTCTTTGAGTGACCAACTATGCCATCAAGTATACTATTATCCTTTGAATGATGAGTCAAAAACATTAGTGTATTCATATTTTTTCTTTTATCTAAGCCTGATATAAGGTTGGAAACAATATTTTGAATTCCATTATCCGATAGATTATCAGATAAGTATTTAGATAAGAAATAGTAATACACATAGGGATATCTGAATGAATAGTAACCGTTATTTACCTTGATTATCTTTGCAGAAACAAGTTGATTTAGCCTACTGTCACAATCTATCTTAAGCGTATAATCCTCATTAATCTTAGAGTTAAATTCCCATAGCTCATCTCTTGATAGCTCTTTATGTTCTGAGTTATAGAAAAAATAAGACATCTCAGTAATATAGGTAAAAATTCCATCTAGCTTATCTTTTTTTACACCAGCGAGACCTAGACTACATGTAATTAAATAGTGATAATAATGGCCATAAGAACTAGTATTTAATTCTGCTGCTATGCTCGTGTCCATAGACTGTAACATAGTCAATAGAAAGAAAGGAGTTGAAGGTATATAGTTTTTTCCTATTACTCGACTAATCTCTTTATTAGCATAATCTGTTCTAACTATTAATTCTTGAGTTGACTCTCTACACTCATTTTTTAAATTGTTCCACTTAGTTATCAGCTCCCAACGTGAAGCATGACCTAACTTCAGTATCTCTAGTTTGGTAAATGAATCATTTAATATGCCATCTCCTTTTATCTTATCGTGATTTAATGTGTATGAGTCAGAAACCGTCAATATTAACTTAGTAAAGTACTTTTTTAGGGTTTTAATTAGCTTTGATAATGAATTTTCATCTCCCCTTACTAAATTAAAGTTATCTATAAATATATATCTATCTTGATTATTTGATAATAATCTATCGAAGCTAAAATCTTCATATTGTTTCTTTATATGCTCTTCTATTTTATTATCTTTGAATCTATCTGCTCTATTTATTTCTGAACCATCTAAGAATACAGAAAACTTACCATCACTTAATGTATCAAGGCAAAGTTTCTTTAAAAGCGAAGTTTTACCAGTGCTTTCTTCTCCTGATAGAGCAATATTATCGTCGGGGTACCGAGAAAAAATATCTCTAGAGCTTTCTCGTCTAATAGTCGTAGTTGAATTTGAGTCAATGTTTTTAACATTCTGGTATATAAAAATATCATGGATGTTAAGTTCGTCTTTTTCTGGATGAGAGAAGCCTGTACCGACATCAATTAGCATTTCACGGTAACTATCCTTTACTTTGAATCCGTTAAAATACAAAGAGCTAGAATCTATTATATCACTTCTTCTTTTCTTATCTAAACTAGTGAAATGATCGCCTTCCCAAATGTGTTTCTCTATTAAAATATCTTCATTTTCTATAGAAAAGCTAATAAATCCGTTGTCATCTACATAAGTATCATGAAATGAGCAAGTTTCAACGATTAGTGTTTTGTTATTGTCAGTTTCAACTTTAAAACTGCGCTCGATATGTTCATGACCAGATATAATGATATTGCTATTGCTATTAAGGAAGTTTCTAACCTCCTTATGGTTATTTGGTTCTAACCAGCTTAGCGGATGATGAAAGAACACAACCTTGATTTCCTCATTGCCAGAAGGTTCTATTAGCTGTTCAATAGGGACAGTAAGGTCTCCACCTTTTTCATGAATTTTGGAGCACCATGCTGTATTTATTGTTTGTATAGATACATTATTGCTAAGTTTAAATTCTTTGGATAACAGAGTTGAGCTAGAAGCCTCAACGTTACAAATATCAGATTCAAAATCAAAATAATCTTGTTGGCCAGCTGCTACGATTTGATAGACAGATTCGTCAAAAGGAACGCCCTTTGAACTTATCAATACATCACGAGCTCCGCCTGTATATTTGGAAAAGTCATGATCATGGTTACCTGGAGTGAGTATTATTTTGAAGTCATCTGAAAGAGATTTGAAAGACGATCGTATTAGGTCGTACTCTTCACTAGTGCCACTAAAAGCAATATCACCAGCTACTAGTATCGCTACAGAACTATATTCACCATATATACACTTTCTTTTTATCCATTCTTTGAGTTCAGTAAGCCGTCTACTAACTTCATCACAGTTATTTTCTCTTGCATGTATATCGCTAATAACGACAAATAGCTCATTATTCATTCTTTTAATCCCACTCTCCAACTTTGAACGGCCTGTTTTTATCGAGCCATGAATCAATATAAGGCTTTAAGCTGTTGTGCTATCTCGATGATAGTCCATCTCCTTATGGCTCTTACCCTGAGTTGCTAATGACGGTGCAGGTAGAAAATGCTTCTATACAACAAGAACCTCTTTGGAGGTTCAGCCAAGATTCATACCTCGTAAAGTTAAGCGTCATACGCAACAATTTTATATACAACAAACAACACAAAACATCAGTGTACCCAATTGCACGTTTATTAGGAACATGAGAGAGAGTGGAAACAATTGATTAAGTGATCAGCATAGCTATTTCGGGGCAAAAACAATTCACCTCAATCGTCTTCAAACCTCCAAAAACAATACTTTGAGTATCAACCCTCTCCGCGAAACGTCAGCCGCCATTCAGAGGGCGAGACATTGAAGCTCTTTTTGAAGTGCTTACGGAAAACACTTTCTGAGCCGATCCCAGAAAGCTCTGCGATGGTGTATATTGGGTGATGGGTAGATTCCAGCAGTTGCTGGCTTAATGCTAGGCGTTGATTTAGCAACCACTCGCCAAAAGTACATCCATATACTGCCTTAAACTGGCGCGTAAATGTCCGTCGACTCATCGCACAGCGCTGAGCGACAGAGTCTAGGTCATAGTCGTTCGCTAAGTTCAGACTGATGTCATCGAGTACCTTGCCAAAACTGGTGACGTTATCTGATTTAGCCGCAATTGGGCTGGGGATATATTGCTGCTGTCCACCACTTCGAAACGGCGCCGTCACCATTAAGCGGGCAATTTGCGATGCCACTTCATTACCACAAAGGGTTCGAACGATATTAAGACAACAGTCTAGAGAAGCAGCCGTTCCGGCAGAGGTCACTATTCTATCTTGCTCGATGAACAGAGGCTCACAGTCGATAGTCACGTGAGGAAACGATTGTTGGAAAGCTTGCTTAAAGCCCCAATGGGTTGTTGCTCGTTTGCCATCCAGTAAACCTGCTTTTGCGAGCGCATAAACACCCAAGCAGAGACCGACGACTGTCGCACCGCGTTGATAGGCGCTATTTAGTTTCTCTAGCAAAAGCGCGCTTGGCTCGGGCAATGAGTTGGGCCAACTCGGAATGATCACAATATCCGCTTCATCTATCGCCGATAGCTCACGGCTTACTGAAGCATTAAAGGCAGAACTCAGAGAGACGCTCGACATATTTTCACTACAGATCACCAGCTCAAACACTGGCTGCTGGTCGATAAAGATATCTTGAAAAACCAAACAAGGAACCGAAAGATGAAATGCGCTGATGTCATCCAGCGCCACTAAAGCAATCTTGTATTTCGTCATCCACTTTGACCCGATTTGAGCGGTAGTTGTCCTTTTGACCAGTATTGCACAATCCCATTAAGCTGCATACTTACCCTATCAACCAGATAGGAGTTACACATGAAAATTCACCACCTACGCAGCGCGACGTTCGTTATTGAATCTGGCGAGCACTATATTTTGATTGACCCGATGCTAGGTGGTAAGGGCTCTATGCCGCCGTTTTCCGTGTTTCGCTTTAAAGCAGCAAAGAACCCAACTGTAGATTTACCAAACAATGCGAACGCCCTGCTTAGCAAGGTTAACCAGTCATTGATTACTCATAGCCAGACCTTTGGCTTTAAGCCGCTACAACATGGAGATCATTTAGATCCTGCCGGTGAAAAGTTCCTGATTGAGCAGAGTGTGCCAGTGACCACATTAAGCAAAGACCAAGCTTACCTAAAGAAGTACGGAATGACAGTTGCCAATGGGCTAACACCTTGGCAAACCACGCCATTTCTTGGGGGCTCGATTACCGCCGTTCCCGCTCAACACGGTCATGGCTGGATTCATAAAGTGATGGCGAATGGTTGTGGTTTCTTCCTTCAGCTGCCGAACGAGCCGAGCATCTACATTAGCGGTGATACCGTATTAACACCTGATGTAAGAAAAGCGCTGAGTGAGCTAAAGCCTGATATTACTGTGGTCGCAACAGGGCAAGCTCAGATGGATGTCGGCCAGCCGCTGCTTATGTCGAGTGACGAAGTGATGGAGTTTATTCGCTTATCGCCGAACAAGGTGATTGCCAACCACATGGAAGCGCTAAACCACTGCCCAATAGATCGAGACACGCTGAAACGCTCGCTCGAAGCAGAAGGATTAAGCGATAAAGTACTTATACCGCAAGATGGTGAAACACTGGAATTTTAAGTCGGTATAGCTCTCAGGAAAGCCCCGCTCGGCGCTTCCTGAGAGCCTATTTACTTACAAAGCCAAAAGCGGTGTAACCACATGCTCATAACCTATGGTCAGCGAAACATAAACAAGTAGCGCCGCCATCAGAAGATTGAACACTTTAAAGTAACTCGGATTAGAAATTCGTTTGCCTAACACCAACCCCGCCAATGAGTAGCCTGTCGGTGCGCCAAAAGCCAAAATAGCCAACACTAAAGACCACAACACAATCGCACTGCCCGTAATACCAACACTTGGAAACTGAATTGTTGATACAGGCAAGGTCGCGACTAATGCCTTAGGGTTGAGTAGCTGCATGAACAAGCCATCGCGAAAGCTCAGCGAATTCGAATCGCTGGTATCTTGAGAGAGTTCGACATTCGCGCTCGCCACCTTCCACGCAATATGCAATATATACAGGCAACCCGCCAAGCTAATGAAAGGTAGAACCTGCGGATTAATCACCTTTAGTCCAATAAACCCCAGCATGACGAACAAAATGAACATTGCCATTCCGACGCCAATAAAGAATCCAAGGTGAGAACGTGTGTTTCTGTTCAAGCCACTATGTAACCCCAATAGGTTCACTGGGCCAGGGGTATACATCACCCCGATCGCGTAGGCGAAGATTTCTGACATTTAGCACTCCAAAAACACAGTGAGCCGCTAAGCTTATCGGCTCCACTGAAGCTGAAACTGTTTTGGTGTCATGCCAAATACGCGTTTAAAGTTACGGTTAAGATGACTTGCATCTGCAAAGCCAGAGGCGACAGCAGCAATCGTTGCGCTGTGTCCTGCCAATAACTGTCTGCGCGCATAGTTGATGCGACAATTCAAAACATACTGATGTGGAGTTATGCAAAAGTGCTGGCGAAAAGCGCGGATGAAGTGGAACTTCGACATGTTGGCGACCTCTGCAATGTCATCAATGGAGATATCATAAGCAAGATTCGCCAAAATATACTCTTTCGCTCTAAGCAAAAGCCTGTCTGCTCGCGTGTTGTGAATCGGAAGTTCAAGGCTTCCATGCAAGCGTGTTAAAGATTGCGCTAACTGAAACAGGCTTGCTTCATGCTCAATCTTCGAGTAAGACTCTCCTTGTAAACGCTGCGACATGGCATAAACCTGACGCCTTAAAAGTGAGTCATCAAATAAGGTTTGGTTTAACCTGAGTGTCGTGTTCTTTTTATGGCCTAGCGCCTGAAACAGAGGATGAAGCTCATTAGGATGGATGTAGAGCATCACGTATTCTAAGTTTTGCTCTACACCTGAGTGACCATCATGTATGTCTTCCGGATTGAAAAGCATCACACTGCCGGGAGTGCTTTTATAAAAAGCACTGCGACAGAAAAAGTCTTGTCGGCCTTGAAGCGTTAAGCCGATTGAGTACTCCTCGTGCGCATGCTTTGCGTAGGTAAAATCACTCATCACCGCACACAGCATAGAAACCTCATCCTGCTGAGAACTGCTTGTATATTTGAAGTGATTATCTTTACCCACGCTCCCTCCTTTTATTGAGCTCTTTCACATAATTCCTAGGCCAATATATTCAAGTCATCAATAAAAAACTTGAACAAAATTGCTCAACTGCCATCAGTGAACCAAAGCGAGTGGCAGAGAACGGTTAGGAATCTACCACGTGCCCTTCGAACCTATGGTATGTGGAGCTACCGCTCATATCCATTGATGTCTCAACTCTCGTTAAGCAAGCCTATATCCGCGTTTTCTTTTAAACCTAGTTTCTCCAACACTACCTTCAGTGCATCGTCCGCATTTACGGCAATATCAGGTATCACTCCGCATTGCTCCCAGTTTCGATTGGAAATAGGGTTAATTGCTTCACCTACAGGAACTGCAACTGATAGGCCTGAGGTAAGGTCGAACAACCTACAAGGGTGGGCTGCACCGCCTGTTGTTTCACCAATCAGCAAGGCTCGCTCTAAGCATTGAAGGTTGTAGCAGAACTCTTCAGCAGCAGACAGGGTCTCGTTGCTTGTTAACACATATAAGTTAAGTTCTGGGTAGCTATTAGTATCTGAATCAGTCCAAAACTCTTCCAAGCAGGGGTCATCTCGCCAGCGAATGGTATTTAATAAAATAGAATTATTGCTATCAAAAAAATATGACGTGATTAGCTTAACCATATCAGGATGCCCTCCACCATTATTTCGAACATCGATAATAAGGTGCTCTATGCCTGCCATTTTACTCATAGTTTCATGAGCAATTTGCGAAGCAAAAGAAGGAGAGCAAAAACGAGATAGCTTTAAATAAGCCACTTCGCTCGTAATAAAAACCAGTCTTTCAAAGCCAAAGTTGCTACTCCTAAATCGCTGTTCAGGAGGAACAATAGAATCATTAGTTATAATCTTGAAGTGCTTATCATTGCATAAAGAAAATACGTCCTGCGTTAGCTTTTCTATAAAGCCCTCAATCAACGCCTCACCATGATACCTGCCTCGATAATAGTTTTGCTGAAGCATCAAATTCAATTCTTTACCTATAGTGGGTAAAACATAGTGTTCTTCAAGTAAGCGACCAAGCGAATCGACAATTTTTTGCTTTTCAGTATCGTTCATTTAGCTTCCTCTAAAACTATCTGGGACACCAGAATATCAATAAAACTGGATCAACAGTTTAATCTGTATTTTAGAATGGACAATCACTGAGCCATATCAGATAGCTCAGTGTGGGGCATTTCATGTAATGACTCTGGCTTAGAGCTAAGCGGCACTACTTTGTTGGTGCAACCATCTTAAAATTGCTTGGTTGGTTTCTTGCGGCTTTTCTTGCTGAATCCAATGGCCGCAATCTAGGTTAACTACGTCTACATTAGGAACAAACATAGTTAGCCTTTCGGACTTAGGGATCACATCTCGGTCACCATAGATCATGAGCGTCGGCACTTGAATGATGGGATTTACGTCTGCTAATAAATGCCAATTACGGTCAAGGTTTCTGTACCAATTTATACTGCTAGTGAAGCCTGTTGATTTAAAAGCGGATTCGAAAACCGCCAGCTCAGTATCGCTCATTAACGGCTCCCCGAGCGGTATATCGCCCCTCGCGAGATTGATCATCGCCATGCCCGGCTCTAGTTCTCTTAGTGGCTCATTTTTCCTATACAGATTACGCAGAAATCGAGATGTGTTCTCATCCAATACCGCGTCTGCAACACCTGGCTGCCGATTAAAATGGACAAAATAGTAGTCACTGCCGAGTACTTGTTCCATAAATTCGATCCAAGGAGTCTCTCCGCGTTCCTGATAAGGCAAGCTTAGGTTTATGACTTTGTTGACACGATTTGGATATAATAAAGCCAGCCCCCAAACCACCATCGCTCCCCAATCATGACCGACGAAAGTGGCGTCTTTGTATCCGTAGTGATCAAGAAGCGCGATCAAGTCACCCGACAAATGCTCTATATCATAAGCAGTGACTTCTGTCGGACAGGACGAATTGCCGTACCCGCGCTGGTTTGGAACGATGACATGGTATCCCGCTTCTACGAGAGCTGGTATCTGATAACGCCAAGAAAAGGCATGCTCCGGCCAACCATGACAAAGCACAATCGGGTTTCCGGCATTTTGCGAGCCTGCTTCGAAGACTTCAAGTTTCACGTCATTGACTGAAACAAAAGTGGGCTTGGGAAAATCGGTTGGATTAAACATTACATTTCTCCTTTATCTGGATGGAATCGTCAGACTACGCCTCCTACCTAGGGTGACGCTTTAGTGCACAAGCATTTACGAGTGTGCGTGGCAGCCTCGAAACCTTCTTGCTGACGAGGACAGAGAAACTGTATATGTTAATGGTGCCAAATACTGGCACCATTGAATGGTAATCTTTAGAAATGAATATTCGCCTACGACAAGAATCGATAATACGTAGCCTTCGCCGCAACGGTACTTCCACCGTGGCTGACCTTGCTCAAGAGGTTGGCGCATCTAGGCGGACAATATTGCGTGATATTAGCGCACTTCGTGATGAGGGTGTTGTCATCCATTCTGAACCAGGTCGCGGAGGAGGTTTACAACTTGATTCACGATCAATTCAAACCACCGTGCGCTTGTCAGTTTCTGAAGTTTTTGCGCTTCTCATCAGCGTTGAATCAATGCGCGCGGCCGGAAACCTACCTTTCTCTGGCCTCGCAGATGTAGGGCTTGCGAAGATAGAGAAAGCACTCCCCTCAGACCAAGTACGCGATCTGCGTCGTTTTCTCGGTTGCTTGTATATCGGAAAGCTTGCTCCGCAGGTGGACATATCTGATATGGGAACGATGGATTCCGAACTGCTTCCTGCATTCGAGCAAGCTTTTCTACAACGGCTGCACCTGCGTTTTCAATACCGTGATGCTAAAGGAACCATAACCCAACGATATGTTGAACCGCAAGCTATGCTGATTTTACCACCGCTATGGTATTTGGTTGCCTGGGATCCGACACGCAAAGACTTTCGTCATTTTCGAATGGATCGGATCAGCACCCCTGAACTCGTTGAAGGTACAACATTTCTTCGGCGACAAGTGCCGTTCGAAGATCACGTTTCTCCCGTGCGTAATCTAGCTCGCTGACTTTTGCCCAGTTGATGTTTAGTTGCTTACCTAACCTAAAAGCGCGTGCTAGCAAAAGAAAGTCAGCTCAACACCAACATACCTAGGCAAGTAAGTACGGCTAAGCTTAGTTATAGGCTCGGCTGACTGACCATAAACATCACGACAAGTACTAAACTGGCACCAAAGCCTCGATTTATCCAGGCCATTTTCTGTGGAGACTGGATAAAGCGATTAAGCATCGAACCAAAATACGCCCATAGCAGCATACCAATGACACCGGTAAACACCATCACGCTAATAATAATCACCACTTGAGTTAGGTAATCACTAGTTGGGGAAATGAACTGAGAGAACACCGTCAATGAAGCGACCCAGCTTTTCGGGTTGAGTATTTGAACCAAAATACCGGACATAAAACCAGACTTCTTGATACTGGAGTTACCGTCCATCTCCATGTTGGCAATGCCCCAAGCCATGTAGAGCAAATAACCCGCCCCTAACCATTTCAAGACATTGTATAGATCGGGGTAAAGAGTAAACAAGCTCACCAAGCCAATACTCGCACCGCCCAAAATCGCTACCACACCGACCGCGTTACCGAGAATAAACGGTAGCGTTGCCCCAATGCCATAGCGGCTCGACAGCCCTACTAAAGCAATATTCCCCGCCCCTGGCGTTAATGAAATCGATATTGCAAACAACATAAAAGCTGTCATCAGTTGAGCACTCATTGCTCTCTCCCATAAAGTGATAATTTCAATATGAGATCCAGTCTAACGATTCGCTCAGGAATAAAATTGCTATTTGGGTTAACATTAAAGCAAATTAAGGCAGACTATTTCCATTAAAGATATGAAAAAGAAAGAATCCACCAACTTTGAGCTAGATAGTACAGATTTATCCATCTTAGAACATATACAGAAAGATGGCAGAATGAGTAACTCCAAATTGGCAGAGACAGTGAACCTAAGCGAAACACCTTGCTGGAGACGCTGGAAAAAGATGGAGGAAGAGGGCTATATCGAGGGGTATGCCGCTCGATTGAATCGTAAGAAACTCGGCTTTCAGGTTTCGGGCTTTACGCTGGTGACCTTGGGCAGCCATGAGGTTGAAAACACCCAACCTTTTGAAGATTATGTCGCAGAATCCGATTGGATACTCATGTGTCATTGTATTGCTGGCGGAGCAGATTACATTGTGCAAGTGGTCGCGAAAGATCTGGATGAATACTTTGAACGAATCAGTTCGATCAGACGCGTCAAAGGAGTCAGCGCCATTCAATCAAATGTGTCGGTAAAAGAGATCAAGAGTACCTTCCAGCTACCTTTAGATTAACGGGTTTGATGACGGAACTGCTGAGGAGTCACATCAAAATACGCCTTAAAAGCTTTGATATATGAGGAGTCATTTTGATACCCGACGCGATCGGCGATGGTTTGAATCGAAAGCGTTTCATCCAGCAATGAGAGCGAGTAGATTAAGCGAATCTGCTGACGCCATAACTGAAATGAGGTATTAAACTCCTTGGCAAACAAGCGCGATAATGTTCGCTCCGAGGCGCCAACTTTCTCTCCCCACTCTTTGAGTGAGGTTGTCGATGCAGGCGTTTCTGTAAGTTGTTCGAAGATAAGCTTTAAGCGCCGATCTTTGGGCAACAGTAGCTGATAAGTCTGTACGTTATCTCGCAATACTTGGTCATGCAGCACCGCTAACAAACGCACTAACTCATCGTCCTCTACATGACGCTCACACTGGCGACGAATCTCTTGCAATAGCTCATTGAGAAATGGCGTAAGAGAAATTGTGCGCACATCAGACTCGTAAGGCACACCAAACGCAGGATTGAGGTAGATACCAATAAAAGTAGTATGACTTAACGCGATCGACTCATGCTGGACACCCGCAGGAACAAACAAAACCGATGTATGAGGCACAAGGTGCTGGTACTGCTCTGTTTGAGTTTGTAGCAAGCCCTTTAACGGAAAAATAATCTGGTGCCAAGTATGTTGGTGCAGATGATCAATATAGCCTTTCGGCATATCTATCGTTTTCACTAAAGCGGGTAAATGAGGGTTTGCAGCCATCATCTCATTGGAAGTGGCCACCCCTGAGTTAGATTCTATTTGGCGAGTTGGCATGGTTAACTGTCTTTACATCCCTATTCCGTCACTACAGAGCTAGGCTATCATGCCAAATAGATTGATTGAAGAGAGTGTGAGAGGAAGCATGAAAAAGCTCGGTGTTGTAAACGCGGTTCTGACAGGAACAACAAAGCCCTTCGCGCATGGCGCACAAAGTGCCATCAACAAACAGGTTCGCACAGAGCGACAACACGCCAATGAAGTTGGCTTTACCAACGATGAACAAGGCGATCCGCGCTTTCATGGTGGCATTCAAAAAGCCCTTCACATATACCCAAGCGAGCACTACCCACTTTGGCAAAAAGATCTCGGTGATAAAGCCATTTTGCAGTCCGTGGGCGCTTTTGGCGAAAACCTAAGTTCATCCGGAGTGACAGAAGCCAACATCTGCCTTAAAGATAAAATACGTATTGGTTCAACTCTGCTCGAAGTGTCGCAAGGACGCATGCCGTGTTGGAAACTCAATGTCCGAATCGACCAACATGATATGGCGAAAAGAGTTCAAGATACGCTAAGAACCGGGTGGTACTTCCGTGTCTTAGAAGAAGGTGACATTGGCGCAGGTGATGAAATCATTCTGTGTGAGAGGCCTTATCCAGATTGGTCACTTGCGCGTGTCATGGGTGCTGTTTTTGAAGGTTGCTTAGAGCCGACACTTCTACAAGAGATGTCTACCTTACCCTTAGTTGAATCATGGGGAGCTTTGATTCAACGCCGTTTAGACACAGGCATACTCGAAGACTGGCAGCAAAGACTCGTCGGGCCAACCGCAGGTTGAGCCTTTTCAAAAAACCAAAAAAAGAGGTCGCATCACGCGACCTCTTTTACATCCAAAGTTCGTACTATCGACTTGCTAGCTCAGCGAAAATCGCTTCTGCATCAACAATACCACCAGAGATAGATAGCGTACTAAATGGTACTAAATCTTCCGGAGACGATGGCTTCTTCACTAATAACTCTGGATACGTACGTGATTTGCTCATCAACAGCGCTTTAAGCTCTTTTGCTGATAGCTCAGGGTAATGAGACCATACCAAGGCAGCAACACCCGAAACCACAGGCGCAGCCATACTGGTACCACTATACGCAGCGTAGTTATTGTCAGGCGTAGAGGATAGAACGCGATAACCAGGAGCGAACACATCTACCGTTTCCTGACCAAAGTTACTAAAGCTTGCGACCATAGAGTCATCTGCATATTTCGCCGATGCACCAACATCCATCCAAGTAGAGATTGGACGAGACCATTTGTGCTTAGCGAAACGGTTCGGGAAGCTTGGCTTGATATCGTTATCTGTTTTGCTGTTACCCGCTGAGTGAACAATAAGCACCCCTTTGCGCGCTGCATAACGGAACGCATGGTCAACAATATGTTTACGTGGCGAGTAGCTCTTACCAAAACTCATATTGATGATCTTTGCACCATTATCTACTGCGTAGCGGACTGCGTTTGCGATATCTTTATCACGCTCATCGCCATTAGGTACCATACGCACTGCCATGATCTGTGCGTGATCTGCAATACCTTCAATCCCTAAACCATTATTACGCTCAGCGGCAATGATACCCGCTACGTGTGTACCATGAGCGCCCACTGGACCTTTTACATCATTGTTGCCGTAGCCTTTTTCCCAAGGGTTAGTGATATCGTCCATAACGATGTCTCTACGGGTATCAAAGTCTAGGTTATAGTGATAGTCCAATGATTCCTTATAACGGCTTGTACGTGACTCTAGATACTCAAATGAATACCAAGAATCAAACACGCCAAGTAATCCTTGAGCCGCTGCAACCACATCAGCGTTAGAGTGAGAAAGCAGAACTTGTAGACCATCAACAGTAAAATCTTTGTGCTCAACCAAGGCTAAGATTTGCGCTTTGTAGCCATTAGCTTGTTCAGTCGCTGCTGTCACTTGTTCTAGAGCCTTGGTGTAATATTCAACATTCTCTAAGTAGTCAGCTTCAACACCTTGATAGTATTTGCGTTTCTTTGGCGGAATCCAGTGGTTACCCTCTTTAAGTTCTAAGTACTTTTTGTACTCACGGGTCACTTCTAACGTATCTTGATCAACGTTAATTCCTAGCGAGTTACCCAAGAAGTTCCAGCCGTGCACATCATCAATGTAGCCGTTACCGTCATCATCAATGCCATTACCTGGGATCTCATCTTCGTTGGTCCAAAGTTTGTTTTTTAAATCTTCGTGGTCAATGTCGACACCTGAATCTAGCACCGCAACAATGATAGGCTGAGGTTTAAGTGGTGGCAGCATGAAATCATAAACAATGTCTGAACCTACACCTTGAATACTTGAGTAATTGGCCGACATATTGAACCAATCACCGCGATCTTCAGCAGGTGCACTGAACATGCGCATTGAGAAAAATGCAGGTTCAGCTGGCTTCGCCGAATAATCTTCAACGATATTGCCTTTAACATCTGTGATGAAAGGAGAGTTGACTGGAGTTGGGTCAGCACTGACGTTTGCTGAAACCGACGCTGAAGCCAAAATAGCAACAGCAAGGGCGGAAAGTTTATATCCGTTTTTCATTATGTTACATCCTATATTTTTGTATGCTTAAAAAGCGAGCAAAAGATAAAATGCAACACTATGAATATCATTCACGAAAGTAATTAATTGAGTTTAAGATCTCATTGTGAGTATTATTTTTCTGTCAAAGTTTGAGCCACATTCTATTAACATATTCAACACTTACCCTTACCGCCCTTTGTATTGAAAACCCTTTGTAATCAATAAATTAAACACTAACGAATAGATCTATATTTATAGATTATTACCGCTCAAGATAAATTGCAGGTTTGATATCAAGTAATGGTGTACCATCAAGACAATCCATTCCTTGTATCTTTATTGTTGTCTCATCGATACTCTTTATTGAAACCACAGCAGCACCAATAGGGTTTGGCCTATGTGGAGATCGCAGTGAAAATACTCCCTTGATTTGCTCTGTACCAACATTAAATTCCAAACAATTTCGCTGAGCTTTATCTAGCCAGTACAGTACGAGTATCAAGTCTCCAACATTTAACCCTTTAATTGCACTTTGATAGGTCTCTTGAATTTCTATTTGGCATACTGAGTCATATACGTTGATGTTGCTTGGGCACGCTGCTAACGTTTTATATGGTGTATGTATTGTGCCAATGTAGTTAACGACTGCACTCATAATCCCTGCTCACTTTTATTGCTGTTCATAGAAGCATAGGTGTAGATGAAAATAGTCACTAAGATCACTCCACCACCTAAGATACTGGTTACAACTGGAATCTCAGCAAAGAAGATAAAACCCCACACTGGTGCAAGTACCGTTTCAAGCATTAAGGTCATCGAGACTTCCGCAGCCGTAATGTAGCGAGTCGCAACCATAGACATTACGCGACCTAGGGGAGCGGTAAACAATCCCATTGCTCCCATAATGAGCCATGTACTCCAGTTATAGCCACTCGGCTCGGCAAAAAAAGACATCACTAAGGCTAACAGCAAGCCACCTAAAGCAACACTCGCCAATCGACTGACATCCTGATACTTGCGTAGCAAGGTAAACATGAGAGACAAACAAATCACCGAAAACATCGCAAGTGCATCACCAAACCAGTTTCCAGAACCTACTGAGCCTGACACCACAATTCCAATCCCGATCATAACGGCAATAATAGCGACTAAAGTGGATCGCTCTGTCTTTTCACGTAACAGCAGCCAACTAAAAAAAGCAGCAACAGCAGGAGAAGCACTCAAGATAACAAAGGTATTTGCAATGGATGTATTTTTAATACTAAAGACCAGCCCTGTTGCACTTCCAAGCATAAGTAGCCCTGCAACAAGTAATGGCCAACCACTTTCTAATGCAGCCTTTCGAATACCACGCTCATCGTTCAATTTAAGCAAAATGGGCATTGAGATGGCACTGAACAATCCAAAAAGAAACGCAGTATCAAAGCCACTCACGCCAGCAAAACGAATAAAGATAGGGTCCGCGCTCATTAGTATGGCCCCCAAAATAGCGACCATAAAGCCCATCATTCGAGCGTTCATTGTTTCTAGCTTAGGGAGAAAATAACTAATCATTGTAAAACCTCATTTAAAAATCACACTCGCGAGTATGATTTTTAAATGTTAATGTGTCAATATAAATCATACTCATTAGTATGATGTGAGAAGCCAGGATAATTGATGAGTAAGATTGAGCAAAACAGAGAAAAGAAAAAGCAGGCTATACTGACCTCGGCGAAAACTATATTCTTATCAGAAGGATACACTTCAGCCAGTATGGATAACATTGCAGCGGACGCTCAAATAACAAAGCAAACGTTATACCGTTACTTCCCATCAAAACTTCAACTATTTCAAGCGACTCTTCTGCAATTAGGAGAAAGCTATAACTGCAAGTACTCAGAACATCTCGAAGTAGAAAGCACCCGAGAAGCCATGATCGCTTTCGCCATTGAGTTTATGACCTTCCATTTATCCGAAGAACACATCGCAACCCATAGGCTGTTAATTACGGAAGCCGTTCAAGCTCCAGAACTGGTTAAGAGTTTTATGGATATTGGCCCAGACGAGACGGACTCAGTATTAAAGAAATTTTTCGAAGAACGATTTGAACTTACGCAACCAAACAGCAAAATCGATCTTTGGCTTGGCATGCTGCTGGCCCCGAGATCCTCGTTACTATTGGGTTTGCCAGCTTTATCTAAGATTCAGATAGTACAACACGCGACAGAAGCTACTGATGTCATACTCGCGAATATGACTAAAGGCTAGGCCAGTACGATGAAACCGATCCCTCTTGAGCAAACACTTGGCTTCACCTACCACTGTACAGAGAATTACGTGCATATCTACCGTGATGGGAGCTTGGTGACGACACTGCGAGGAAAAAGTGCAATTCACTTTACAGCGCGGGCTGCTGAAATGAACCACCAACAGCAGCAACAGCTGATGGCGAGAGAAACAGGTAACTATAAACGTGGTAATGAAAAATCAGCCAAATCTAAACACCAAAACAAATACCGTTAACCACTAGGGTTATCAACAAATACAGGGAATATCGTGAAAGACAGAATGGAACAAGCCACTCTTAGCGCCATAACCAATAATCAAAACTGGTGCCAGCGTGTAGCAGAAATACACCAAGTGGAAACAAAACTTGAAGCGAATTACTGGTGTTCGAAACACCCAATGCCGACCTTTTTCCCCAACCTAGTCACACTCAATACGTCTGCTACACAAGCGCTATTGGAAGAAGTCATTCCTGTACAAGGCAGCTACTTTGTAAAAGATTGCTTTGCCGCGTTAAGCCTCGACCTATTAGGGTTCACTAAGTTATTTGATGCAAATTGGTATATTAAGAAAGCTCAACCACCGCTTCAACAACGCGATAGTGTCCAAATCTCAGAAGCGACAAGCGCTGAAAGTTTGGCTGAGTGGGAAACCCGCTGGCGTGGGGAAGAAAACTATACGCCTATTTACCCCAGCAGCGTGCTAGATTCCAAGGCCATCCGGTTCTTCACTTCTGAGTCACATGGGCAAGTCGCGGGTATTACGAGTTTCAACGATACACACACGCTCGGCATCTACAACTTATGGGGTGAGCCGGCGTTATTCTCCGCTCTTATTGGGCATTTGCAAATGCTTTACCCTAATCAAGATATTGTCGGCTATGGAGATGAACAAGAAGTACAGCGACTTGAGCCACTTGGTTTTGAGATTTTAACGCCTTTAACAGTGTGGGGACGTTTCGCTTAACCGTTCAACTGTTAGTTTTAACGCCGCAGCCGTTGATAATAAGCTGAGTGATGAACTGAGCGGCTTGATGATAATCTTCGTTATCTAGCTGCTCTTTTTTCATGACATTGCAGATTTGCCAGCCAAAGTCGGCATAGGTTTGAGTGGCGGCCCAGATGGTAAACATCAGGTGGTGCGCCGGAACGTCATCCATCAACCCCTGCTGTGACCAGGTTGAAAACTTATCGATGATCATTTGTGACTGCTTAAACAGCTCTTGACCAATATCTTCTGGTAGTGCCTTGGCCCCTGACATCACTTCATTGGCGAATACCTTTGATGCATAAGGATGGTCGCGTGAAATACGAAGTTTCGCTTCGATATACTCGGATAAGGCTTGAACTGGGTCTGTCAGTTCTTCAATTGGTCGTGATGCTTCAAGCAATGGCTGGGTTACTGTCTTTAGTACCGCGTAATAGAGCTTATCTTTGGAGCTGAAGTAGTAAAAGACGTTCGCCTTAGGAATATCAGCCGCTTTAGCGATATCGACAATTTTTGTCGCCGCATAACCATGGGTAGCAAACTGTTCACTGGCTACTTCAATAATTAGCTGCTGATTTTTCTGCCTAATACGACTCATTCGATACCCTTATACGTTCACATCGAAATCAGTGTAAACAATATGTTATTTAAGGCAAGACGAGAAACAGCTCCACGTAGCCTACATCACAGTCATAACGAAGAAGTGACGACCGATTGGTCGCCACTTCTTCGTGTGCCTAGCATAGATTTACAATGTAAATTATCGCCATACGCCCCACTCTCCAGTGGTTCCGGGCTCTTCTCCTTTTGTCCACCATTGCGCTGTCCACTCTCTACCATTATGAGTCACAACATCTCCCGTGTCGTAGACCTTATCTTTATCCCAAAGGTTTGTAGGTTCGACAGGAGGTGTATCTGCTTTGATGAGCGAAAGGGCATAACTGAAGGTATTGTTTGGTGCTAAGACTTGGTTGGCGTAGATATTATTGGTATCAAACATATAGTGGTTCATTTCTGCATGCCAAATCCCCACATACCAATCACCCGTTTGCTGAGAGTTAAACTGATCTGCAATTTCAGCCGCCCAAGTCGTGGTATTGTTGGCGCTAATAACTAAAGATACATCGACAATTTCTGCCCCAGTGGCATCAAATGTACGGAATCTGATCGTGTCACCAGATTCTACCGGACCAAACCCTTGTGGCACAAAGTAGCCCAATGCCGTCAGATTGTTGTTCGGATCCGTTGGGTCGGAAGGATCGGTTGGTGGGTTGGTTCCGCTGCCTCGCAAGGTAATATCACTACAGTTGTAAAAGCCCTCACCTGCCACATCGATACGTTGCCATCGAGTGTATAGGATCGCGTCGCCAGAGCGATCTGCCGGGAAAGTGACTTTCATTCGATATCGCTTTTGCGCATCGACTACAATATCGCCTGCGGTATCAATTAACTCAAGATCATCCCACGTTAAAGGTAGTGAAGGGTCATAACTTGGCTTGGTTAAGTAGAACTCCCAATAAGAAGGGTTGTGCGGCGCTTGGCCGTAGAATACAAAATCTATTTGATTGTTGGCATCTAATGCAACGTTAGTACGCTGCCAATGAGGAGACACAGCATTAAGCCCTTTCTTGGCCGAATCACCAGCAGAACACAGCTCACCGTCAGGCACTATCGCTTTGACATGAGCCATGTCTCGATAGTTAGCCACATTCGCGGCCACTTCACTGCGCTGCACAAATGGATAAGCCCCCGATTGGTCATAAGCGGCCTGACACGCTTGATTGGGTATTTCATCAGTCCAAAAACCACCATCTTCATAGCATGTATTTTGGCGCGCACTAGGGAACTCCGCCCAGCCATGAGCACTCACATTCATCGAGCTCAATACGGCTAATGCACTTAAACTCATTAGAGGTAGGGTTAGATTCATCTTCATTTTTCATCCTTTTTATTAGCTAACTGACTGCTCAAACAAAGAGTGATCCCTTTGTTTGTCCATCAAAGCTAGCAGGATGAATCGAAGTAACAGGTTAGATTGACGTGATGAATTGTTAGACTTTCGCCTGCTTTCCAAGATTTTTGTCGCCTGACTAAAGAGCCAGTTCACTCTTTCGAGTCACTTCAAACTCTCGGCACTTTAGAACACTGCGCCGATATTGGAGTTAAAGCCGCCTTTTTACTCTCTAATCGCTATAACTGTATTATTATTAAGGATAAAGCCAGTACGCATGTTCAATCATTTACTAAGGACAGTAATACATGCCGCATTTCATCAGAGTATTCGCGATATTTGGGCTCTTTTCCTTACTCGGCTGCACCGAGCCCATCACTCCAATCAAAGTTGGTGTGGTGTTACCCCTTACCGGAACTTTCAGTGGCTATGGAGATAAAGCGCTGAAAGGGGCTCAGCTCGCAGTAGAGCAAATCAATGCAAGAGGAGGCGTCAATAACCGTCAGATAGAACTGATTGTCCGAGATAATCAGACCGATCCGGCGAAAACCGTTGCCTACACTCGTGAGCTAATTCAACAACACAACGTCCATGCCTTGCTCGGTCCCATAAGCAGTTCATCGCGATATGCGATGAGTGAAATTGCCAGCAAATACCAAATCCCCATGCTTTACGGTATCGACTACGAGGGGGGACACCATGACAACTACCTAATTTGCTATAGCACAATTCCAGAACATTACATCGACCCTGTTATTCCCTATTTCATCGCTAAGAATCAACAAAAATACTTTATCTTTGGTTATGACTATATCTGGCCCCATAAAATGTCACAGCGCATCAAACAAGCTGTAGACGCTAATGGAGGCGAGGTAACGGCTGTCGAATTCACCGCATTTGGTGTGACTGACTATCGCCCTGTTCTAGAAAGGTTGGAAGCCTCTGAAAGTGATGTATTAATGCTTATTTTACCTGGCACGGATGGTTTCGAGTTTATTAAGCAGTTTCGCCGCTACGCTTTTAGCCGACCGATAGAAGTCGTAGCTTTCGCCGCAGACGAAACTTATCTCGACGCTGTAGATGCAGAGCTATTAGAAGGCATCTATACACCCCTGCACTTTTTCAGTGACCTGCAAACTGATTTCACCAAACAATTCACTAAGCAGTATCGGCACTTTCATGGCGAAGAGGAGATAATCACATACTCATCCAAAGCCCACTACGACTTAATCTACCTACTCAAGGCGGCAATAGAAAAGTCTGACCTTGCAACCCATCAGCAAGTCATGAATAACTTACATGGTCTGACTCGCTATTCAGGTGCAGAAAAAATACATCTTCGAGAAGACAATCATTTTGACTTACCCATGTATCTTGGACAATACCAACAAGGCACGCTAAAAGTAGTCAAGCAGTTTGGCGTTATCTCTCCACCGGATCAACGAGTAGGAGTGCAATGAGCCGACTGAGATATAAGATCTTTTTACTGTTTGTCCCTTTAATAGCCTGCATATTCCTGTTTGGTCACGGCTACTTCGTTGCTCGCAAAAACCTGATGCTAGAGCACATCAACCAAACCAGTCGGCTGGCAACAGCCCAAGTCGCTGTCGATATTGGCTATTTCGCTGAAAGACGATTTGGCGAATTTGATGATATAAGCGTTCAACTCCAGCAATGCCATCAGATTGAAGTTTCTACTTCACCGATTTCTATCGCCAGTGCGCTGAGCTATTCTGCGGGTTTCTCTGCACTTTTTGTTTCAGATATCAACGGCCACGCCAATCAGTTCACTCTTTCCGCCAACCCCAGTAACCGCTATGTACTGCGCAAAAACTTAGATGGTGCCTCGTTGCTCGACAGTCATCATTTATCACTACTGATGCGCTCTGCTACAGATTGGAAGTTAGCTGCGCCAAAACGTGAAAAGCAGCTAAAACAACTGGTCGCTGCGCTATCACAGCTTAAAATCCGCGGTGAAGAGAACTCTATAGCAAGCCGTAACTTAACCCAAGAACTGATTAAGCTCCGCCAGATGAAGCACTTACCAAAAGCGGTAGTGACCATGGTTGACGATACAACCGTTGCGAAGCTCGGCTTGATCTATAATACCTCAACCTATTTTTTCTCTCGTCCTCTACTGGATTGCCAGCACAATCTCATCGGCTTTTACACCGTTGTTCTCGATCGAACCATATTGGAAGATCAACTGTTTGCGGTAAAACAGAATTTTCTAAAACAAGGGTTACATGCGGTAGATGTGGCACTTGTGCGCAATAAAGATCAACACATCATCACTGGCTATCGGTACTTAGAGCAAAATAAGCTCTCAGAGAACAAACTCAACCAAAATACTACGCCCGTGATGAGAGAAGATCTTGGTGGTGTTCTGACTAATCAAGCGGTTGATATTAACCCCAGTATTGCCTCCTCACTGTTATTAGACACA
Organism: Vibrio sp. SCP2; assembly: GCF_059295395.1. Taxonomy (NCBI): domain Bacteria; kingdom Pseudomonadati; phylum Pseudomonadota; class Gammaproteobacteria; order Vibrionales; family Vibrionaceae; genus Vibrio; species Vibrio sp. SCP2. The sequence continues at coordinate 933,003 of NZ_JCAFVV010000001.1, forward strand.
AGTCATTCACATAAGACTGGCATTAGTGTGGTTCTTTTTGTCGACCGAGATGAAATCAATCGAATCAGCCAAACCATCAGAAAAGAAGTAGATATCTATATCGCTGTTTCAATCACGCTCTTCATAGTACTGTTTCTATTTGTCTCCCGATACGTTGCTAAACCAATCATCGCCTTGCGTAAACAAATACGCCTTCTTTCTACAGGCGGGAACCCCAAAATAGAGCGAACCACGCGAAAAGACGAAATTGGCGAACTGCTCAACGCGTTTGAGAAAATGACCCAAACCATTCGCCATAAAGAGCAGCAGTTAACCAAACTTGCCCAGTATGACCCTCTGACAGGGATCTTTAACCGAAGGGCACTGATGGATTCAGTCAAAGATATAGAAGCACTTCATCACCATACGACCGTCGTTTTTATGCTCGATTTAGATCACTTTAAAATGGTTAATGACCAATTTGGTCATGCAGTCGGAGATAATGTACTGCGCAACGTAACTGCATTAATCAAACAAGATATTCGCCATAGTGATATTTTTGGTCGAATGGGAGGGGAAGAATTTACCGTGATACTTCCAGAGACAAAACTTGAGAAAGGGATACAAATTGCCGAGAGAATTCGAAAATCGATTGAAGTCTTCTTGGGTGACTCTCTTCCAGAGCCTTCTTCACATCAACCGCTTACGATAAGTATCGGTGTTAGCGTTTGGCAAGGAGGAAGCTTTTCAAAAGCCCTTGCTAATGCAGATAAGTATCTCTATCGCGCTAAAAAGCAAGGGCGTAATCAAGTGGTTTATGAGGGCAAATGCGAATCCAAATAAGCCTGAGCCTGCTCTTTGCCCATATATTTACCTAATGTTCGCGCAGGGACTGTCGTCAAATCAACCACAATCAAACCATCTAGAGCAAAATTGAATGCAGGGTCCACATTAAAGCAAACCAGTTTGCCATTCATACCCAGATACTGTCTGAGCAAAACAGGTAACCCCATACCCTGCTCTAAACGACTTAACACTTTAGACAACAGAGGTAGCTTGGACAAAGAACTAAGCATATCTGGGCGCCAGAATTCCTGACCACTTTTTTCTAGTGGCGTTGTCGGTGCCACGAGCTTAGCTTTTTCATCATCGTAATAGTGAACGGACATGACTGATGCAATTAACTGGCGTGCAACTGGGCTGTAGTCATTGCTGATACTGACTGGGCCAAACAAATGGGTGTATTTAGGGTTACGTTGCACAAAGCCAGCAATGCCTTTCCACAGCAGAAGTAGAGAGTGCATGTTCCTTTGATACTGCTTTGCGACCACTGAGCGTCCTAACTCGATAGATTGACCTAAACTCTCAACGAAAGCCTCATCGTATTTAAACAAGCTGGTCGAGTAGAGCGCTTCAATACCACCTTTGGCAAGCAACTCATCAACTAAACCCAAACGGTAAGCGCCGACTAAATCACGGTTGGCCTTATTCCATACAAAGAGCTGATAATAGTGTTGGTCAAACTGGTCGATATCACAACTGCGTCCACTGCCTTCCCCGACTTCCCGAAAGCTCTCTTCCCGAACTCGGCCAATTTCGCGCATCATGCTTGGCATGCTTGGCGTTGGCGCGCAGTAAACCTCGAAATCCCCCTGCTCTAGCAGCTTATAAGACTCTAGTGCGAGCAATTCGCTTTCCAATGTCTCGACAGACACAGGAGCAATGATAGGCTCAGCATTCTCATCTTGTAGGGTCGGCGCTTGCTCGTTGCCCATACTCCCCATCAGATAGGTGTTTAATCGAAAGTACTGAGTAATATCCTCTTCGTTATCGAAGTCTTTAATCTCACTGTAAGGAATAGGATTACCCACTGAGACCGAGATAGTTTCTCCCGATTTATTGAGTAGCTCTCGGCCTAACATCGCCGTCCTGAGTAATGGATGAATTCGCCCTGCCTGATAAAACAGTTTGCTGTTCATTCCATTGATGAATAGCGGAACGGTGGTCGCCTCGGCATGCTTAACAAACTTAGCAACTGACTTACTCCACGCTTTGTCGGTGATCTTATTCTCACTCGCTTGCCACGAGGAGACTTCACCAGCAGGAAAAATAATCAGAACTCCACCTTCTTTTAAGTGATGATTGGCCTCTTTGATCGCTTGTCGATTGGTTCGCTTGGCTTTTTCACCACCAAACACATCAACTCCAATAAACAACTCATCAAGCTCTGGTATGCGCTTGAGCAGCTCATTCGCCAGCACTTTGACATCTTTGCGTACTTTAGAAATCAAAGAAGCGAGAATAATCCCTTCGATACCACCAAATGGGTGATTGGCAACGATTAAAACCGAGCCTTCCGCTGGGATGTTCTCAAGGCTGCCATGATCAACCTGATACTGAGTACCAATTCGAGCCAACGCTTCATGCATAAACTCAAAACTGTCTTCCGGTAGCGCATCTTGTTTGTACAACGAGTCGAGCGTAGCAAGCCCTGTCGCCCACTCTACAACGGATTCTCCAATACCAAATGGTGTTTTACGCGGTAATCGAAAAGGACTATCAATCATACTAAGCTCCTTTCGCTAAAAGGTTGTGAGTGAATGTACCTTGTGTTTTAACGTCGCGAATAAACAAGAAGACACCGCAACTCCACACGATACACGCCATACCAAACAGTAAACCTCCGTCACTGCCCACCACTTCTCCCATCGCATTAAACTCTGGCATAACCACACCTAACGGAGTAAACAGATGGAAGAAGATCGCACCAGTCATAATGCCCGCGCTCATGGCAGCTCCAACACCATGTAGTCGAGTGAACAGCAAGATAGAAGCGATGAGCTCAGCAAAGCCAATCATGTAACCGCCATAAACCCCGAACCATTCAATTCCTGACCACTCACCTAAAGTGCCGAAAATATGCTCAGTTTCGTAAGAGCCAGAAAACTTAAAGAATAGCGATTGAATAAATACAAAGGCGATAAAGGCAGAGGGTATATGCTTTAGTGGCGCAAATTTCATGGGTTGGGTCCTTATTATTATTGGATTAATGTCGGCCAGTTTTTATCTGCCGCAGAGATGTGACCTGCGCGGTCGTCGTCCCACCAGCTTTTAACTTCTGCGTCATAGTTAAGGTAAAGCTTGCCATCAACGATTGCCCACTGCTTCGGATCGGATGAAGCAAAGTCATTCTTGGCTGAAATCGCCCATGCACAGTAACCACCGTATTGCGGTGCGTATGCATCTGGGTCTGCTTTGAATTTGTCGAGATTTTCTTGTGAAGAGAAATACCAGTCAGCGCCTTTATATTCGGTTTGCCATTTGCTATCTCCTTTCACTGGCTTACCTTGAGTGAAGTAGGCCACGGTGTCATAACCACTGACGGCTTTATTGCTAAAGATTCCGGTATAAATCTCATCCGCAGCAAAGGTAGGAAAACTGAATAACATGATCAGCAGGGCGAATAACTTTTTCATTTGAAAACTCCTTGTTCGACAATGTCGTTTTTAAGGCAACTTAGGCTAGTGCGAAAATCAACATTGCGATGATTGTCGATAGATTGGTAATTCATTTCTTGTTTAGAAGAAGACACGACAACCGAGGTAAAACTTACAGTGCGCGCATCATTTCTTTCCATTAATGGTGAAAGGTGCGGATAGTTTGCGTCATAGGTTTGATGGAACAGTCGACCCACTTCATGATCAGGCATCGTGGTGATCAACTCATTGAACAGTTCTAGGCGATACTGACGCGCCTCTTCAAAGTGCATCGCTGCAGACACTATCGGAGCAAAAGCATGAGAACGCCTAAGTTGCTCGCCATCCCAAGTCCAAAGTACGGTTTCATTGGCGGTACGCCTGGTGTCAAAAGAGACGACGGTAAAAGGGGCAAACGAGCTTAAATCCATATCCAACAGGCGGCTATCGACAGTCTGGCTCGAACAACTGCTCGCCAGTCGTTTGATGATAAGACCTCGACTGGTTAACTCTCCATTTGGCGTCATGCCTTGATAAAAGTTGAGCAGACAGACGGTGACGCCATGTTCATTGGTTGAAATCCAACTGCCACCACCGACAGGATCAATCGGCATCAGACAGTGAACACCATCAATCAGAACACTTTGCGGCTCAAGTGCAGGCAGGCGAGAACGTTGCTCATCTCGATTGAAGTAAACTTCATAGTGATTATTGCCATGATAAACCCAAGATAATGTACACATACCTATTGAGCCCTCTGGTAAGTTGCCGTTGTGGGAGCGACGCCAAAGTGGCTGTCAGAGTCGACACCACGCAAAGAGGCAACGACTTTAGCCATCGCAAAATGATGGGTAGCATGTAGCGCAGCAAACGTCAGCTCACGAACGAATGTTGAAGAGACTTCCTCGACATGGGTTTGCGACAACATGACTTCCGTTTCAACGCTGACGACTTGGCGAAGTTCATTGGACGGTAATTCAAACAGCCACTCGACCAGCTCTCTGATTTCCTGTTTGGCGACGTCTAAGCTTCTTTCTACCGCGTGCCCGCGACGGCGAACGTTGTAGTCGATTTTGAGCGGATCAAGCTTGATGGCGTAAAACAAATCAAGCCAGTGACGAAAGTGCTCACCTATCGAACTACTTACATGCGGTTGAGCAATAAAGACATAATCTTCCTGACTGAGCGTTTCTAAAAACTCGTAACCTTGATTGAGTGTTTCAATGCATCCCACCACAGCTTGGGAAGGGCGCGTCTGAGCATTTGTCGCTAAGCGTGTCATTACATTTTTCATGTTTTTCTTCCTAAGCGCGGCGGTTAATCGGTCATTGGATAAAGCTGAGTTAAGAGTTTCTCTTCCCGCCAAGCTTGCAGTAATGCACCCAATGTTGGGGTTTTGTGGCCTTGTTTTTTATGCTTAGAGCCAATCTGGTAAAGCAAACGATACTGTTTTAAAAGCGTAGTAAAGATATCGCTTAGCGGTGTATCGCTATCCCAAATATGCGCGGCTTCGCTGCTCGCCCCATTGATTTCCAAGATATCGAAACACTCACCATTCATTAGGGTTTGGATGTCTTGGAACTTGATATCGAGACGACCATAGTGGAAGCCTTCAAAGTCGCCGAGAATCTGATCTAACTTTTCTTCCAGCGCTTGTGTAATGAAATGGTTACCATCGCGGAAAATAGCACCGCGAGAATGGCTACCTGCAAATGCCAATTGAAACTCGTCCTTATCAGCAACCACCAGATCGAGATGATCACTATGGCGAGGAAGATAAAGATGCTGAAGTTTGCCTGCTCTTGGACACTTTTCGATTAGCTCTTTCAGGGTAGAATGACCATCTCCAATCACCCTTGGGGAATACTTCAAAGTAATAGAGATGATTTTCCCGCGCGACTCTCCAGGCTGCCGGACATAGAACACGCCAGCTTCGGCACTGTATTGCGACTTCTCTTGCAGTAAGAAACGACCAGAGACAGGAAAGGTTTCAATATAATTTTGCAGTTGCTCGTCCGAATGAATAAGTTTCACTCCAGCCCCACGGCAACCCAGATCAGGCTTTGCCACTAACGGGTACGTCAGCTCTGCTTTTTCAAGTTGGCTTTTAGCATCACTGAGTAAGTCTTGAGTACGTTGTTCAGTTTTAGTCAAAGTGATAAATGGCAGAATCCATTCTTTGGTTTGTTTACCCGCAGAAGTGAAAATGTCGTGCTTTGACTCCCCAACCATACCACTCAATTTGATGGCTGGGTTGGCGATCAATGGCAGTGCCCAATCTCGATGAAGGACACTCAACGCCGCACTTTGCAGCACAACGGGTGTGTAGAAAAACCAAGCAGGCAAGAATTCAAACGGAGAAATTACTCGTTTAGGCTCTTGGAGTACGGGCATACCCGCATTGACCATTCCCTGCGGAATCATTTCAACGTTAGCGAGCTGTGTCATACGCATCCCTTAAAAGTGTTTTAGTAATCAGTTTGTTTAGCAGCAACATCAGGCACAGACCCAGTGGAATAAGTAGCCAGCTCACTTGACTATCTTGAAGCCATTGCGCGTTGCCAAGTTGGAAAAAGGAGCCAAAAACCAGCGCTGTCCACAGACCCGTCGCCGTCAAGACAGCAATAAAGAATTTGATTTTTGGCACATCTAGAAAACCACTCAATGTGAAACCAATCGTTCTGAGACCAGGAATAAAACGCACGATAAACAAGGTCATAAACGCTTGCTGATGAAGCTTACGCTGCATACTCCTTGCTCGCTGGTATCGGAACAAACGATAACGAAGGAAGCGCACTTTTTGCGCCGCTTTACCCATCAAGTAAAGACCAAGATCTCCAGTGCTGATACCGACAAATATCGCCATCAGGGCAACAGAGGTCGGCATCAACTGCTCAACCGCTAAGGTCGCTGCGGTCACTATCGCTAGGTCTTCTAATAGGTAAGAGAGTAAAACGATGCCAATAAATAGCATCGTCACAGAGACATTGTCTTGAAACAGCCAAGCTTCTATTGTCGCCGCTAACTCTGTCATAACTCGCCCCGAACTGCCCTTATCTAAAAACAACACGCAACTGGCGTGTTAACTGAGTGTTATTTTCTGCAGCAACGATTGGGTTAATAAGTTTATGATTCGCACCCATTTCATACGCCACATTGATAAAGATAGGATAGTCCGCAGAAAAATTTCACTAAGGGGCAAATTTTAAGAATCGGTTCATTTGGTGTTGACTGTAAATATGAACCAAACTATCTTATGAGCCATTACATTAAATGAACCAATGCAATGATTATGGCCACTTACATCTACACGCGTTTTTCACCTAAGAACCGAGCCTACGCTGAACACCTAGAGTTGCTGCAAAGTGCTGCTGCAGAGAGTGAACACATTGAAGACAAAGTCCGGGGGAATGTACCGCCACTGGAACGCCCTGGTTTCAAGCTGTTACTGGAGAAGCTTAAGCCCGGCGACACCCTATACATCTGGTGGTTAACGGTTTTTGGCCGCGATTTTTCTCAGGCTAAAAACACGCTAGAAGCGCTACTTGGAAAAGGGCTAACCATCAAAACCCTGTGCGAGCCATTAACTCTACAAAGCGGCTGTACTCACACTCAAGCAATGCTCAGCTTGCTGTCCGGTTACGCGAAAGTTCAAATCCAACATCGGCTATTTGCTGCTGAGTTAGGTCGAGAAGAGTTAAAGGGAGATCCCGAGCGGTGGAAGGAGAAGTTTCGTGGTCGACCTGCCGACAAACAAAAGCATCAGCAGATCAAGTCTTTGCTTCTTGAAGGTGAAACGATGCAAAGTGTCGCCACTGCCTGCGATGTTAGCCTATCGACCGTCAAACGGGTCAAAGCCAAACTCAACAAGCTCGACCAAGAAGGTTGTTTACGCCGTCGCGGTCATCATGGCGACCCATCTGGTGAGGTGTAATGAGTAAACCCATTCAATTTCGAACTATCTTTCTGGCGTGTTTAATCATCAGTATTGGTCAGCTCAGTATGGGGCTGGTTTTTCCATCACTGCCATGGATCGCGAAAGACTTTTCTATCTCGCTCGATCAAGCACAGCTTTTAGTCAGTGTGTACTTACTAGGCTTTGGTCCCTCACAATTTATCTACGGCCCAATTTCCGATGCTATGGGGCGCAAAAAAGTACTGCTTACTGGATTACTGATCGCCCTTTCAGGTCTGATGGTGATCATTGTATTGAAAGATTCCTTTAATGGCATGGTGTTAGGGCGCTTTCTGCAAGGGTTAGGTACGGGCTGTTGCGCAGTACTCGCTAGAGCATCAACCAGAGACAGATACAGTGGTGCCCAGTTACCTGTCGCCCTATCCTACATCGCAATGGCCGCTTCCATTACTCCATTGGTTGCTCCTGTTATCGGTGGATTTATTAACTACCATTTTGGTTGGACGATGGTGTTCGTTTCTTTACTAGGTTATGTTTCTTTAGCCTGGGGACTACTCGCATTCAAATTTGATGAAACGCTCTCAGCGACCAACAAAATCCCTTCGCCAAAACAGATGGTTCAGCAATATAAACATTTGCTGACATCGCGCTATTTCATGAGCTTTGCTAGCATAGGTTGGCTTAACTTTAGTCTGATGATTACCACTGTCTCCATCATGCCTTTTATCATGCAAGACCAGATCGGCATGACATCAGACGAATACGCACTATGGGCGATCATTCCCGCACTGGGGATGATTACTGGTACCAGTATCTGCAATCGTGTCAGACCTATGATTGGTAGCAAAAAATTACTGCTATTTACTCCGATACTGCATTTAAGCTCTGCACTGTGGTTTTTCGTTTGTCCGCTTGAACCTCTTTATCTGATGATCGGCCAATTGCTGATGATTCTCGGAAACGGGATTGCGCTCCCTTGTGCCCAAGCTATGGTCATGCAACCATACAAAAAACAGGCAGGAGCGGCAGCGGCAATGTCTGGAGGTGGGCAAATGATCGTTTCTTCGATTGTCAGTATGGCGCTAGTTCAACTTGGTTTAAGTCAGGCATGGCATTTATCGATTGTTATCGTGATTTTTGCTGTGATTACCCTAGGGAATATCTTGCGCGGCTTTAATGCGGTGCAATCCATGGAGCAACAAGGAAAAAGCATCACAACATGAAGTCACTCTCTCTATCTCAAGCACAAAAACTTGCCCTCATCGCCCAAGGGCTTCCCGTAGGAAAGTCAAAAGGCAGCGCTTACAGCAAAACACTCAACGCTTTCGAGCAACTCGGGTATGTGCAGATAGATACGATTTCCGTAGTTCAAAGAGCCCATCACCATACACTTTGGAGTCGTAACCCAAGCTATCAACCTAAGCACCTGGATCAGCTTGTCGCTGACCGTAAAGTCTTTGAATACTGGTCTCACGCCGCCGCTTATCTACCTATGAGTAACTTTCGCTACAGTTTACCGCGAAAGGCGGCGATCAAATCCGGTCAGCAAAAACACTGGTACTGCAATGACCGTCAATTGATGAGCGATGTGCTTAAGCGCATCGAGTCTGAAGGCCCACTGATGGCAAAAGACTTTGAGTCAAAAGCCCATAAAACGGATGGGTGGCATACCAAGCCGACCAAACAAGCCTTAGAAAACCTATATATGCAGGGCGAACTAATGATTGCTGAACGAAGAGGGTTTCACAAAGTCTATGACTTAACCTCACGCGTGTTACCCACTAGCGTCGATACTTCGATGCCAACGCCTCAAGAACACGCGCGATTTCTTGTCATGAGTTACCTGAAAGCGCACAGCTTTGGCACTCTCGCAGAGATGACCTACCTGCTTAAAGACGTCAAACAGCATGTGAAGCAAGCGCTACATGATTTAATCGAGAGTGGAGAAGTTGAGCAGATAAAAATAGGTGAAGGCGAGTATGTGGTAGAAAGCGAAGCACTTCAGTTGCTCGACAAACGCATCAATCGCAAACGGGCAAAGATACTTTCTCCGTTTGATAATCTGCTTATTCAAAGAAAACGTGCCAATGCCGTATTCAACTTTGACTATCTGATTGAATGCTACGTACCACAGGCTAAAAGGCAGTTTGGTTACTTCTGTCTACCTATTTTATGGGATGGCAAATTAGTCGCACGGGCAGACTGCAAGGTTGATAAGAAGAAGTCTGTGCTAAACGTACTTCACCTGTTCACCGAGCCTTCAATAAAGGATAAAGCGGCATTTCTAACCGCATTAGACGAAGAGCTCCAAGCATTTTCCACGTTCAATCACTGTGAACATTTCGCCATCTTGAAGCTGTCTGAAAACGCAAGTTAATCAAGATAGCTTTACCCATACCCAAGGTAAACCTATACTGCTCGTCTTCCACTATGTACTGCTGCACGAAATTTCGAGTTTTACTCGCGCAACAATTAGGATTCTCTATGCCATCAGCAAATTCCGTTATTGTCCTCGATTTTGAGACCACTGGCTTGTCGCCAAATATGGGCGATCGCGCCATTGAAATAGGTGCAGTAAAACTCGTTAACGGCGAGGTAGTGGATACCTTTCAACAATTGATGAATCCGGGCTTTAGAGTCAGCTCCTTTATTGAGGGTTATACGGGTATTACCAACAATATGTTGGCAGGTGCGCCAAGCTGTGAAGAGGTGATGGCAGAGTTCTGTGACTTTATCGCTGACGACAACCTTGTTGCCCATAACGCTTCGTTCGATAAGCGTTTTTTGGACGGAGAACTAGAGCGTATCGGTCTTTCCTACCAAGGTCACTTTGCTTGCTCGCTATTGGTTTCTCGTAGACTGAATCAGGAAGCACCAAGCCATAAACTGGGTGACTTAGTGCGTTTCAAAAACATTGACAATGATGGCGTATTTCACCGCGCTTTAGCTGACTCGCAAATGACAGCAAAATTATGGCTAATGATGATTGATGAAATGGAACAACAAGGTATCCACCAACCTTCGTTTGAACTGATGCAGAAAATCAGCAAAACCAGTAAACATGCGGTTGGAAAGCTACTGAGTCAGTATAAATAATAAGTATGAGTCAAAACGAACTGCAGAAGAAAATTGCTAGCTTCACGTCTATTGAACAAGCGTTAGATTACTTTGAAATAGGTTACGACAGTAAGTTCATTGACGAGTATCGAACTGTGTTGGTGAAGCGGTTTAACGGCTACTTAATTCTAGAAAAACCTGAGGATTGGTTTGCGGGTAGACGAGCGCTTAAAAATGCCTATTGTAAGGTGCAACGCAGCCGTTTAGATAAGCACACCCGCTCGGCATGTCGCGGGTGTACTTCGTGTCAGAGAAGGTAACTCGCTAAACGTCTTGCCCTACATCTTCTTCCTCTAGCATAGAGGAGAACTTAATTTCAAATTGATTGAAGTTAAATGTACTTGGGCCATGCACTCGCTTGGTCGTGACTTTCTCTTCGCCAAATTGAACCGTTACGTGAGTATAGACCTTGCCTTTCACTTCAATGATAGAGTCTTCTAATGCCACTTCTAACTCCTGCTCATGGGTGTCGCGAGCATGTTTCACCTTCTCAAGGTGTGCATTAGCACTGCTTTTATCGGCTTCTAGCTTCTCTTCTTGTTCCGGTGTGCGTTCAGATTTGGGAATCTTTTTAAATTCCAATTCCTTACGTACCATACCCATGGTGGCTTCCTGAGCTTGTGTGTACTGCTCTTTCAACTTAGCTTGCTTGTCTTTAAACATCTGGAAGCGAGCAAAGGCATGCACATGAGTGGCGGTGTCACCCTCAACCCCAAGATTTACACAAGTCACCTTATCGCCGACTTTTGCACTACCACCACTAAGTGTTCCTTGCCTTTCATTCGCGTCACACACCACTAAATTGTGTCCGCATCGTACTTCATTGTTCATGCAGTGTACGGCAAGGTGAATATCAGTGGCCGCTTGCAATTCGCTAAACTGCGCGTAATTGGCTGTAATAGAACCACCCGATTTCACTACGCAGCTCTTTTTCTCATCTTCTGACACGTTATGGCCAATGATGCCTTTGGCGACTTCAATATCGCCCTGAGCCTGAACGTCGGCAGACTCAATGAAGCCGCCGACAGTCAGTGAACCTGTGGTACGAACAACCATATCGGACTCAATGTTGCCAAACACAACCACATTGCCTTTAAACTTAACGTGTCCAGTAGACACACCTATTGTTGGCAAACACAGTGCGTCTTCAACATCCACACCCCGCTCTTTTAGGATTGGCATCCCTGAAACTTCGGCAATTAAAAGGTTAGGGTTATCAGGGGAAACCTTAGTGCCTTTACCGGCTTTCAGTACGGAGTCATTACCCGGCTTTGGCGGAATAATTTTACCTTGGACAGTGATCCCAGGCTTACCTTTAGTTGCAGGCACCCGTTTCATTAGCGGATCATTTTCAGCAACTGTGATGGTTTCACCAAGGTTGAGCATATCAACTTTTCCATCTTCATCGCTCGCTTTAGGAGCAAGTACTTGCTTGGTGGGATCTTTAACGAGAGGAACAAACTTGGCGTCAACACCTTGGGTTGGGTTTTTACCTTTGGCAACCGCTTGAGTAAAAGTTTCACCTGCTTTGAGCTGGTGGCTCATTACTAACACTTTTTTTAGCGCGAGTTTATTGATGCCTTTAGTCACATGAGCTTGCGCAAGGGCATGAACGATCTGAGGGCCTTTAAGGGGCTTTCCTTTGTATGCCCCTGTGACAACCATGCTGGCTAACATGTCATGGTCTGAGAGAACAACTTCAACCGTCGCGTCACGAACTTCGGCAATAGCAATTCCGACATAGGCCTCGCTTTTCATCTCCTTAGCAAAGTTGATAAAGCGCGTAACGTCATCTTCTAAGACGAATAACTCACCAGCACCGATTTCTGATAGGGCCTCAGTTAGCCCTCGCGTATCAAAATTGTTGTCTACCGTAATGTCCGGTGACAGCTTTGCAACTACTTGTTCCTTGTCTTCAGAAAAAGCGACAAACTTGTTCCACATGCCATTCTGCCCTATGTACTTCCTTACTTGAGTGTATAGAAGTTATTCCTCCAACTGTATCAAGAGTGTGACAATTTAAGGCGTACATCACTAGAAGGCGTTTTTACACTGTAAATAACGTTAGCTAGAGCTCGGAAAGTGATGAGCAGCACCTAAAGAGTACACAGCTGTAACACGACAGCCTTGTTTGGAATACTCCAACGAATCACATAATTCAGAAGCAAGAATAATGCCTCGACCATGCGTCAAGTTCTGACCTGACGAGTTATGGGCCTTCTCGTAATCGAATCCCTCGCCGTTGTGCTCAAGTTCAAACGTTACTTTCTGTTGCTTCGGATCGTAGTTCACTCCGAGTTCAATCCAGGTATCGTCATCAATTTGTTTTATTTTTTCTTCTTTCATTTGATAGAAGAGAAAGAAGCCATCGGGCTGCTCTTTAATCGAGGAATCAAGCTTGAGTAAACCGTGGTCGATAGCATTGGCAAACAACTCAGAGAGAACAGAACACACTAAGTCTAAATGAGCACCACTGGTTAAAATCCCCGCTAAAAATTTACGAACCTCAGTCATGACTGTCACTTGGCGTAGCACACTGCCATCGAGGCGTAGCGTGGAGTTACTAGGAATTTTGTTGTATTGAACAGGATCAGTAGGAACGTCTTGGTTATTGCCATTTAAAATAGGAAATTTCATGGTCAGTATCGATAAATCATCACCCACTGATTTATCGGCAAACTGACGTACAGATTCGTAGAGAACAGGGATCACCGACTGCTCACTGGTAAATGAGGCTTCAAGGCGTTCTTGACCAAACTGCTCTCCAGACTCATTGGTCGCTTCGATAACGCCATCTGTGTAGCATATGATTTGTTGGTCGGGCTCCAGTTTGAAGTGAAGCAAGTCAGCTTCAAATTCGTGGGTTTGTAATACTCCAAGTGGCATATGGGTAGAGGTCAATCTTCTGACAATGGTGCCATCATTATCGATTAAGTAGCCGTCAGGTAGTCCGCCTCCCCACCAAGAAACTTCAAACCCATTTGCACGAACTTCAAAGATGCTGGCTGCCAACATCATCCCCATCGGCAGAAAACGAACCAAGACATCGTTAATTTCTCGTGCAATTTCACCCAATGATAGCCCTTTGGCTGCCATAGAAAAGAAGGCTCTGGTTGCAGGAATCGCTGAAATCGCTGCTGGTAATCCATGGCCCGTTGCATCAGCAATCATGACATACACACCGCCATGAGGACGGTTAGCAACAACGATCAAATCGCCATTAAATACCGTGGAAGGGGTAGATAAATAATTAATGCCATATATGTTTTTGACCTGCGAGCTCATCTCATGCATTAGGTTCGAGAAGATAGACTCAGCAATCGCATAATCATAGCTGACTTGCTCACGGAACTGGCTCAGTTCATCTCGCTGCTCTTTCACTTCATTGTGCATCCTTACGATACGACAATGGGCTTGAACTTTGGCGATCAAAACACTGCGCTCAACCGGCTTAAGGATAAAGTCATCTCCGACGGTTAAGCATCGTTCAAACGAGACATGATCATCGAGCACCGTGAGAAATATAATCGGAATGTGAACATCGGAAAACGCATGCTTAATTTCTTCCGCTGTAGTGAAACCATCTTTGATTGGCATCATCACATCTAGCAGGATAACGTCAGGCAAAGTGTCCATCGCTTTCATTGCCTCCACTACCCCTTCGCCATTTTCAAACGTAGTGACAATTTCAGCTAGATGATTGAGCATGAATCTGCATAGTTCTCGATTGGTCGCGTGATCATCAACGATCATTACATGCATAACTAACCTCCGAGTTTTTACTCAATGGCAAATTTCTTATCGAAGCGAGATATGGTTAAAATCTTTCTCACCTGTGGCAAGGTATTGGTTATTCGAATCATGCCATCCTCTTGACCCAGATAGTTGTGCATGTTGAGCAACATACCAAGACCCGCACTATCAATATAATCGACTTTTCTTAGATCAATTGTGAAACGAAACTCTTGGCGGTCGTTATAACAACGACGAAATTCTTGAACCAAATTAAATCCAAACGCACCTTCAATCAAAATGGTGACATGCTTGGTTGCGGAATCAATCACTGTTTCTACTGACATTCTCTTCCCCTTTGACCTTATCTAGTGAACGTATGTAAATGGTTAGAAAAGCTCCACTTCCCCTTCTTCAATACTTTCTTGTGATGCGGCAGGTGCGCCTCTACTTTCAATTTCCGATTGAAGAGCCACGACGGCCTCGGCAAAATCTTGCTGGTCGATGTCTTGACGAGTCCATTGTTCGCATAAGCCAATGAACTCTTGGAGATAGGCGACGGACTGCTTAGCGTAGTCCCCCTGTTGCACAATAATGTCTGCAAACTGTAGCGCCCGAATACCATTATCAACTTGGGTATGTAACAGATCGCCACTTGAACGTATTTTCTGAACTTCTTGCTCCACTGAAGTATTCACCTGTTGGACGCCACGCAGCATTTCATCGACCTTCTCTTTCGATTCAATCGCTTCGGTCATATCAATTGATGCCATCTCGCCGACCGTCTTGTTGGCCTCTTTCACCGTCTGTTGCGCTACATTGATTTCTGCCTCAATTTCATCGTTGAGCTCTTTTGCTTTATGTGAAAGGTTGCGAACCTCTTGTGCGACGACCGCAAACCCGCGCCCCGCTTCGCCAGCGCGAGCCGCCTCAATCGCCGCATTAAGTGCCAGAAGGTTCGTCTGTTCGGATAGCCCTCTAACCTGAGTAAGCAATTTAAATACCGAATCTAGTTTGTCCGACATATCATGGATGCTGTGCACAGCCGAGATACTTTTTTCGGAGACATTGACTAAGGTATCGACAAATTGACGAATAATGGCTTCAGTCTTAGGTAGTACTTGACTGATATCGCTATCTTGGTTGCGATTGCCCAGTAAGTTATCAACCAATTCCGTGGTGATTTGGTTCTGCCCTTCCGCAAGCTTCTGCAGTTCAAAGTAGCTTTCATTTAGCGTCTCTACAGATTCGTCGACAACGCTTCGTTGATGATCAAGCGGGTTGATGAGCTGCTGAGAAATCAAATTCAGCATCGGAGAAATTTCACTAGGAGGCGTGCTGTTAGACGAAGGGAGGTTAGCACTCGCCTTTGTGGAAGGTGTTTCGCCTGTCAATCGCTTAGGCAACACAAACCATGGAATCGCTGCAGCAAGTACAGTCAACGCCACATGTGCTATCGAGGTAGACATACTCATAGCGATAGACAAGAGCACTATTTGAGACCCAATTGCGATGAAGTATCGAGTTTTTATATTACTTATTTTAGCTTTCATCGGTCTTCCTTGAGGTTATATGTCACCTAACTAAGCATCAGGAGACAAGAATTGACATATCTGTTTGGGAACTTGTTTCAGGTCGAGAACCGATAGAGCGGCATTCATCTCCACTGCAACACGCGGCATTCCCCAAACAACCGAAGAGGCTTCATCTTGAGCGATGGTCTTGCCACCCGCTTGCTTCATGCGAAGCATTCCTTGTGCGCCATCTTTGCCCATCCCCGTAAGAATGACGCCAATTGCATTTTTGCCAACGGTTTCTGCAACTGCATCAAACATAACGTCAACCGAAGGTTTGTGCCTATTCACCGCAGGCCGGTCATCCAATTGGCAATAAAGATGATTGCCACGACGTACAACGACGAGGTGTTTATCACCTGGAGCAAGATAAGCGCAACCATTGACCAAGGGCGCTCTATTCGCACTTAATTCTTTAACATTAATCTTGCTATGCTCGTTAAGCCGCGCAGCAAAAGAGGTCGAGAACATAGCGCTAATATGTTGAGTAATAATGATAGGGGGGAGCCCTGCGGGTAATGCCGAAAGCACCTGCTTCACGGCTTCCGTTCCGCCAGTTGAAGCACCAATCGCTATCACTTCAACTTTACTGTGGCTCTTGGGCGTGGTTAATACTTCAGTTTCAACCACAGAACTATTACCAGTCACATTCGCCCCAGCAGCCATTTTTATCTTTTCGTTAACCAGTTGCTTGTAGTTCACCATCTCGGCGGTACTTTCGACAGAAGGCTTGGGAAAATAATCAACCGCGCCAAGCTCTAAAGCCGCTAACGTCGCCTCAGCCCCATGCTGAGTGAGTGTCGATATCATGACAACAGGCATCGGACGCAGACGCATAAGATTCTTTAGAAATTGAACCCCATTCATTTTTGGCATCTCAATATCTAGAGTAATAACATCAGGATTGTGCTGCTTAATCAGATCTCGCGCTTGAAATGGATCTTCTGCCATAGCAACAACCTGTAGCTCTGGGTCTGAGTTAATAAGCTGCGATAGCAATGCTCTAAACACTGGGGAATCATCGACAATCAAGACTTTTGTTTTTTTCATTAGAACAGCTCCACGTCATCGTCATGTGGGCGATGACTCTCTTTATCCAACTGACTGGCATATTTTTCTTCTTGGTGTTGCAGGTTATGTACTTCGTTAAATGGAATACGTTTAAGCCACGCTTTTCCGCTGATAGGATCAAACAACACTTTTCGAGGCTCTAATCCTCCTAAGTCTTGCGCGACAACATTCAATCCCTCCTGCTCAACATAACTCAAAATAAAAGCGATATTCTTTTCCCCGACCATGCTGTTACGTCCTAACATTTGGGCACCGCCAAACAGCTTGACCTGTAAGTTGCTACGTCTTGCTCCTCTTTCAATTAGTGCGTTAATCAACATTTCCATTGCGTAGCTACCGTAGCGAGAGGCAGTAGACACGACCTCTTCTGGCTTCCACGTTTTTAACTGCGACTTACTGTCGAAAGGTAGTAAAAAGTGGTTCATTCCTCCAACCGCGGCTTCTGAATCCCAGACACAAGCCGCTATACAAGAACCTAACCCAGTGGCAATAATTTCATCGGTCTTACTGCTGCAATAAACCCCGCCAGGAAACACCTTCACAATGTGCTTTTCTTTAGAAGGATGGTAGAAGCGATTAAAGTGACTGTTTTCGTACTTGGGTGTTTCAGTTCTTGCCCAATT
The DNA here is from genome assembly GCF_059295395.1 of Vibrio sp. SCP2. NCBI lineage: Bacteria > Pseudomonadati > Pseudomonadota > Gammaproteobacteria > Vibrionales > Vibrionaceae > Vibrio > Vibrio sp. SCP2. The sequence continues at coordinate 950,491 of NZ_JCAFVV010000001.1, forward strand.
CATTGTCAGTGCCTACTTTTTTACGTAAATGGTATGTCCTAGATGATGAAAGATATCTAAGCTCGAAGGCACACCCTCTGAATGACCTAAAAACAGTACCCCATCGGGTTTTAACTGCTGATGAAAGCGTTTAATTAACTTTTCTTGGGTTTGCCTATCAAAATAAATCATCACATTGCGACATGAGATGAGGTCAAACTTATCCTCAAAGTTCCACTTTTCAAGTAAGTTCAACCGATGAAAATTGATTCTTTTTTGTAGGCCAGCTTTGCACTTAAGACTACCTTGATACTGCCCTACCCCCCGCACAAAACAGGGTTTAAGATATTTTTTGGGTATGCTTGCGATGGCCTCATCGCTATAAATACCCTGTTTTGCATGCGCCAAAACTTTGGTGTCGAGATCCGTGGCAGTAAGGCTGACGTCATCAAATTGGGATAGCGCGTTCGCCCAATGTAAGGATGAAATTAAGCTATAAGGCTCTTCCCCTGTAGAGCACCCAGCAGACCAAACTTTAAGTCTTTTAACCCCTTGTTGACGCCACTCTTTCATTAAGACTTTTTCGATAAACTCAAAGTGGTGATACTCGCGGAAAAACTGCGTTTTATTGGTGGTTAAACAGTTGATAAAGTTAACCTGCTCTTGCGGGTCTTGTTCTATAACTTGGCGATACTCACTAAAACGCTTGAGGCCTAGCCGCCTAAGCTGACGGCTAACCCTTCCATACACCATGGTTCTTTTTCGATCTGAGAAGAAGATGCCCACGTTCTTGTGCATGAACCACTGAATAAACTTGAAGTCTTTTGCAGTCAGTTCGAACTCTTCGTTGTCTGGCATCGCACTCTCAGTTTGAGCTAGAACTCTTCCCATTCGTCTCCATCCTCTTCAAGCTTGAAGCTTGAGTTCGCCACTTTCGGTGTTCGAATCTCACGGATATTGGTATCGCGAGCCCCCTTATCTTTCGGCTTTGATTCAAATGTGGTGACATTATTATCGGTGGCAAAGAAGTTCATTAGGTGGAGTAGCTCTTTACCTTCATCTTTAAGCGACTGACTCGCCGCTGAGGTTTCTTCAACCAAAGAAGCATTTTGCTGAGTCATCTCATCCATAGTGGTGATAGAGCGATTAATCTCATCAATACCCGTAGATTGCTCAAGACTAGAAGAGGCAATTTGTGCGATAAGTTCTGTCACTTTTTGCACCGCTTCGACGATTTCGTTCAGCGTTTCTCCTGACTCGTCGACTAAACGAGAGCCTTCATCGACTTTCTCAACGCTGTCTTTGATCAAGCCCTTAATCTCTTTCGCCGCCGCCGCACTGCGCTGTGCTAAATTACGAACTTCACCCGCAACAACCGCGAAGCCTCTACCTTGTTCACCCGCTCGCGCAGCCTCTACCGCAGCATTTAGTGCGAGTAGGTTGGTTTGGAAGGCAATCTCATCAATAACGCCAATGATGTCAGCAATCTTCTTACTGGCGGTATTAATCTCAGCCATAGCAGAAACTGCCTGTCCAACGACTTCGCCCCCTTTACCAGCTTTTTTCGCTGCATCATCAGACAGCTCGTTAGCACCTTTCGCATTGTCCGCATTTTGACGCACTGTTGCCGTCATCTGCTCCATACTTGCCGCTGTCTCTTCTAGGTTAGAAGCTTGAGCTTCAACACGTTGGCTAAGGTCATTATTACCTTCAGCAATCTCTGTAGATGCTGTGGCAACTCGAGCAGAAGATTGAGTAATCTTATCAACCATGTTCCTTAAGTTGAGGATTGAGGTGTTAACCGCATTAGAAAGTCGGGCAAATTCACCGGTATTATCTTCTGGCATTGTGGTATTGAGATTGCCATCGGCAACTTGACTCATCACATCAATACATTGCCCGATAGGTGTCACCATGGTGTCTAACAGGTTATTGATCCCATCGCCTAACTCTTTCATAAAACCGTTATAGACACTGGTGTCGATACGCTCATGAAGTTCACCCGCGATCGCTTTTTGAATCAATGATTCAACTTGACGCTGACCATCTTGCTGCTCGGTAATATCAACCCACTGAAGCGCAGGACCAATGTAGTTCCCCTCACCATCACGCATAGCAATACAAGTAAGATTAAACTCAAGTCCACCAACTGCAATGTTGGAAGAGAATGGTAGGCGATCAGGGTTAGTGATAATACCTCGCTGATGACCTGGGTTTTTATGGAACACGTCAATATTTCTGCCAACCAGTTTACTGGCATCAAACCCAGGTAATACTTTCTTCAGATCGCTTTCTCGGCTGCTGAGCAAGGTTTGTAACGCTGGGTTGAGATAAGTAATGATGCCATCTTTATTCGCCATCATGATGTTAGTCGTCATACCTGAAACGGCAGAAGCCAAGCGGCCAATCTCTTCTTCCTTCGCCCGCTCTTCTGTCACATCGCGCCACTCCAGCGTATTACCAATGTAGTTACCCTGAGCATCATGGATAGCGGCAACGTTTAGCTCAATTTTTATATCCGCAATGGTGATATCTGTGCTATATGGTAAGTTGCTTGGATCAGCGAGAAGCTGGCGCTGGTGAGCAGGATTGCGATGAAACTCATCGATGCAGCGTCCCATCAGCCACTCTTCACTAGCAGTAAACCCAGACCAGACCGTTCGCATTGTCGCCTCGTGTTTTTTGAACAGAGTAATAGTCTCTTGGTTTGCGTAGGTAATTTGGAAATCTCGGTCAATCATCACCATAGCGGTTTGGGCTTGGTTAACAGCCGCTTGTAAGCGAGAGATTTCATTGTCTCGTTTTACACTCTCGGTAACGTCAGACCATTCAAGAGTGTTACCAACATAGTTCCCTTGAGCATCGATAATGGCGCCGACGTTAAGCTCAATTAGAACATCTTTGACTTGAATGTTGGTGGTATACGGCAGGTTAGATGGGTTAGACAGCATCTGACGCTGATGACTTGGATTAGAATGGAACAAGTCAATACAGTAGCCTAATAGAAACTCTTCCGTAGCGCGGAAATTGGGCCAAATTGACTGAAACAAGGCTTCATGAGTTTTCAGCAGATCGACTGATTTTTGATTGAGATAAGTGATATTGAAATCACGGTCAATCATCATCAAAGCCGTTTGCGCTGCATTTAATGCAGAGAAAAGCTGTTCCTTGGTGACACCTTGTTCATGCTCAGGTTCAAATTCTTCAGTTAGTGTGTCCTGCGTTGGCGCTTCAAATTGAGCAGCAGGCGCTGTTTTCCGATTCCAAAATGCCATGAGTTTTCCCTCACTGGTTGCTTCTTCTGACGTGTATTACCAAAACGAATAGACCACACCCGTCTTGGTATTAGGCCCAACTCTCTTCCTCTTGGCTGGGTACAGGAAGCTCGGCAACATCAAAGAGAGCCTCCAAATGAATAAGTATTAAGTGCCCGTTAGTCACCGATGCTATGCCGCGCACGTAACTGTGATCGACGCTAGTAGAGACATGTGGTGAAGGTTTGATTTGTTCTTCCGTTAACGGGTAAACCTCTGACACTCCGTCGACAATGATGCCAAGCGGGTGTTTATGTGAATCATTTAGCACGATGACTACGGTCGTCGAACTAATCTGTGCCGGAGACAAGCCAAAACGCATTCTTAGATCGACGATAGGAACGTATTCGCCTCGAATCTCTAGCACGCCTTTCATGTACTCTGGAGAATTTGGCACTTCACGAACAGAGCTCCAACCGCGAACCTCTCGGACATCCAAAATCGGCACACCATACTCTTCTTCTTCTAAAACGAAGCTGAGAAACTCTTCTGTCATAATCATTATTCAGCCCTCAGAATTCGGTCTATATTGAGCAGTTCTTCAGTATCGAGCAGTGACATAACGTGTTCGCCCACGTTGATCAAACCTTGTAGGTAAGGCGTTACTTTAGACTCGCCAACAGCTGGATACAGGTCGTTGTCGCCACGACTGACAACATCACTCACTCCATCAACCACAAGCCCCATTAAGCGATCCTGATCTTCATCGCTATAGCGAAGCACAATAACAACGGTTGTGGGGCGGTATTCATTAGATCCGACCGAGAACCTCAACCTAAGGTCAACCACAGGGACAATCATTCCGCGTAAGTTAATCACCCCCCGAACATATTGAGGTGCTCTTGGTATTGGAGTTGGGCGCTCCCACACTCGAATCTCTTCCACATCTTTGATTTCTACGCCATACAACTCGTGAGCGAGTTTAAAGCTGAGAAAGTCGGCGCTTTCGCTAACCTCTCCACTAACATTGTCTAATAATGTTTCCGCCTGAGCTTCAATACTCTGCTTAGCGGCATCCGACATATCATGAATATTGGTTACTTCGCTGGTCACTGCTTCCATGCTCGCTCCTTAGGCTGCCACGCCTTTGTGAGTGGTTTCGGAGGCTCTTTTCAAAAAGTTAGTGATTAGCCCCTGAATATCGAGAATGAGCGATACCGAGCCATCCCCTAAAATGGTCGCACCCGAGATACCCGCGACTTTGCTGTAATTGGATTCCAAGCTCTTAATGACCACTTGTTGCTGATCCAGCAGTTCATCAAGCAACAAACCGACTCGATTACCCGCAGCTTCCACAAAACAGAGAATACGCTGATCTAAACCTTCGCTCTTACCCATTTCAAGCTCGTCTTGAAGACGAAGAATAGGAATGTTTTCTTCTCGGAGGCGATAGAGTTCGATGCCTCCAGATGCGAGCTTGATGCAGTTAGGATCAATTTGAATAGACTCAACAATCGTAAGAAGCGGGATGACATACACTTCCCCACCCACTCGTACTAGCTGTCCGTCGAGAATAGCAAGGGTTAAAGGCAAGCTAATGGTAAAGCAGCTTCCTTCACCCAGCGCAGACTCCACTTCAATATGTCCGCCAAGCTCTTCGATATTTCGGCGCACGACATCCATACCGACCCCGCGACCCGATATATCTGAGACTTCTTCAGCGGTTGAAAAACCAGGGGCAAAAATCAGGTTCATGATCTGTTTATCGGAATACTCTTCGCGGCGAGATTCCGCGGCAAGCACGCCTTTTTCTAGAGCTTTGTTCCACAGCTTGTCACAGTTGAGCCCCGCACCATCATCCTTGATTTCGATAACTATCGAGCCACCTTGGTGATAAGCATTCAACCCAATGGTCCCCATCTCGCTTTTACCTGCATCAAGACGCTGCTGGGGTTGCTCGATGCCGTGATCGATACCATTTCTGACTAAGTGAACTAAAGGGTCAACAATGCGTTCTAGAACCGTTTTGTCCAGTTCGGTCTGCTCACCTTTTATTTGCAAATCGACCTGTTTATCCAATCGACTCGATAAGTCACGGACAAGACGCGGAAAACGACTGAACGCAAAGCTCATCGGTAACATGCGAATATTAAGGACATTTTCTTGCAGGTCTTTGCTGTTTTGCAGTAGCTGATCTAAGCCAGTCTTGAGTTTCTCTAGCTTTTCAATGGTGAAGTCGTTGCCTATTTCAGTCAGCATAGATTGCGTAATCACGAGCTCGCCGACTAAGTTGATCAAGCTATCGACTTTATCGATATCGACACGAATAGAACTGACATTGGAGTCTGATTTAGCCACCTTAGTCGATTTGTTTGATTCTTTGCTTTTTGCCGTATTTGCAACTTCCGAAGCAGGGCTTTCTACGCTCTGTGCTTGAGTTTGCTCTGCAGCATTTTCAACAATATCTGAGGACGGTTCTTCCGCTTGCGGAGCAGGCGCTTTTTCAATCGTTAGATCACACTCATCTTCTACCCACTCAAACACTTCTTGAATTTGCGCCTCTTCGACGCCGCTATCTAGGCTAGCAGTCCAAGAGAGGAAACAGAGCTCAGCTTCAATGTCATCGATTTCAGGTAGCTTTGTTGTATCCGCAATAATCTGGCAAGACTCATCTAAATCTTTCAGTTCGCGCAGGATACGTAATGGGTCATTACCACTGAAAAACATTTCAGGGTGAGGAGAGAAGGTGATACTCCAAGGTTGATTCGAATTAGAGCTACTCGCTTCTTGATTCTGTTCTGGTTGAACATCTGCGGTATCTATTGGGGCTTCACCGAGTAACTCGGCTAATTTAAGTCCGACTTCTTCTTTTAGCGCGACGTTAACTTCGTTACCCAACTCATGACCTTCGAGCATGCTGTGAATACAGTCACCACTCTTAAGCAATAGGTCGATAGTTTCAGCGGAAAGTGAACGCTCGTTATTGCGCACCAAATCAAGATAGGCTTCGACGTTATGGGTAAACTCGCTGATATCAAGTAGATTAAACGTCCCTGCCCCACCCTTGATTGAATGGGCAGCGCGAAATATGGTGTTGATTGACTCTTCTTCTACCTGAGTCGGATCTAAGTTAAGTAATACATCTTCCAGCACTTCAAGATTTTCACGACATTCCTCGTAAAACATCTTGCGCAGCTGTTCCATATCTAAAGCCATATTGTAGCCTCACCAATTGACGTTGCTGTGAGAAAAAACCGTTTAGATGACGCGTTTTAGTGTTTTTAATAGCGTATCTGGGTTAAACGGTTTCACTAACCAACCAGTTGCTCCCGCTGACTTACCTTGTTGTTTTTTATCTGTACTGGTTTCGGTCGTCAGCATCAAAATCGGTATAAATTTGTATTGTGGCTTCTCGCGCAGTGCCTTCACTAACTCAAAGCCGCCCATATTTGGCATGTTGACATCGGATATCACCACATCAAATTTGGATGTTGTCACCTTGCTTAACGCATCTCTCCCATCGTTTGCGGTTTCAACGTCATACCCTGCGTCGCGCAAAGTGTGACTCACCATCTGACGAATTGAGACGGAATCATCCACAGCTAGAATTTTAGTCATATTTACAGTTCTCCAACTTCGGTGTTCATATCAAACTGATCATCCAGTCCAAGTGTACTAATACCTTCGATCAGTGACGGAGTAGGTTGTACTAATTGAATGTCTATCTGATTGGATTTGGCAGAGAGGAATAATGACGCCAGCGCTTGAATACCAGCAGCATCAACGCGGCTGACATGTGACGCATCTACATTGAGTTGATTGTCTTGAGCAAGCCAAGTTTTGTATTGGGTCGCGGAGTCGAGTACCGTAGAGATATCTAATGACTCAGGTAACAAACATTCCATGTTTTCAACCTTAACTACTTTGTTATTATTCCTAGCCGATATTAAGCATGTTGCTTAAGAATGAGTGTAGGAAGGAATCATTAATTCGCAAGTTGCTTATATACGGAATATGGATGAGTCGTTGTTGATAGAATTAAAGCTATCGGAGTTTATCTATACTTTTTAGATAATTACATTGAGTTGCATCGTTTCAAAAAAATATGACTTTTTTCCGATAGATGAATCAATTTTGAGGAACTTCGTGAGGCATAATTTCAATTTACAGTGTAAAAAAGTCGTTGTTTACACTGTAAATTCTCAACTCTAATTGCGAAAGCGACACTCTTTTACAGTGTAAATTGGAGAGAGGAAACGACTAACCTAGTTGCCACTAGTGATTGAAGAGAGAAGTTGGGCTCTAAACTCTTGTTCGATTTGCTTACTCCCCACAAAACCAAACTCCTTTGCACACCATTGCCAGTCTCTGCGTTGAACCACTTTTCGAATGAACAAGTCACTCATGTTAGCGAGGATATGAGGAGAGCTCTTCCACCATAAATCAAGTAGTGGCACGACACTATCGAAGCTTGCTCCGCCGTAACAATAATTTATTATTAGGCCGTTCAAGTTAGTCTTTTCGACGGAAGCATTATCTTTTGTGAGTAAACTACGGACAAGTTCAATCTCAAGTTCACGGTAAGTTTCACTCACGGCATATTGAAAAGAGAGGTCAAAGTAATCCTCTATTTGATGACGCCAATCTAGACCACCATTCACCATGACGAGTGAATATGTGCCACTCGCCTGCTCTCTTTGGCTGCCTAGCTTAGCCGGAGTAAACCCACAGCTACGCCAAAAATCGACCAATTCCGCAGTCGCACCAAAGCTGGTGGAATAAAAATCGTAACCTCCACTCTGGATAAGTTGCTTGATCATTGCCTTGCCGATGCCTGCTCTCTGCATACTAGGGTGAACAGCAATACGCATGATTCTTTGGCTCGATTGCAGAGCAGCCTCAGTAATGCCCAGATGATTGGCTAATAGACTAGGAACTAGATGCCCACGGGGACGACGCTTTCCTAACTGAACTTGCTCAACAAGTTCTGGGGTTAGTTTCCCTTCCTCGACGGTAAGCATGCAACCAAGGCATTGGTCATCATCCAATATCGCGTGCAACTGTATCGCATCATCTTCTAGTAACAACATTAAGTCATTGGGTGAGGTCTGATAATGAGCATTCACCAACAAAGCAAAACACCTTCTAAGAATCGAAGGCTGATCGACGAGCACCTGCTTATCGAGCTGGATCAGTTGATTCAACGAATCTTGCTGTTTCACATCGGACAAATCAGCATCTAGTAAGAACGCATCAAAAAGCCACTGCTCAAGCGGATCTCCCACATTCCAGCGGATTGGCGCATCTAGATGGAAAAACTGTGCGCCTGGGCGTTGTTGCTTGAGCCAAGTTTGGAACTTAACCGTAAAGCCTCGGCCACATCCTTCATATCCATGAATCGTGGTGGAAAATACAGCGCGATGATGCTGCTCAACCATGGTTTTCAACATCGGGATTGGGATAGCAGATGCTTCATCGACAAACAAACAATCACACGCTTGTTGGCTGCGAAGCAGTTCATCGGGGGCGACAAACTCTAGCACTGATTGCTGAAATTGAAGCCGACCTTTATCCGCGGTGGCTTGAGGTAGTAGCCTTTGAGCATGCTCAAAAACTGGCTGAACGGTCGCTAAACTCGGCGCAGTCACCACGATATGGATAGACCTTTCTTGCATGAGTTTCGCGGCAGCAATACCCAACGCACTGCTTTTTCCTCTGCCACGATCGGCAGTCATCACAAGAGGACGCTTACGATGCCCTTCAACAACTTTGAGGATTTTCTCAATGGCTTGGTTTTGCTGCTTGAACTTATCATGCGCTTGATTTTCACGGCTCTGAGGAATTGATAGCTCACTACCCTCTTCAACCAAAATGAGATTGTGAAAAGCGTTATCTAACCATCTGTGAGCGAGCGTTGGATTGCTAGTTTGCTCTGGTAGAATAATCACCAGTCCACCGCCTCTTACACAGCCTGTTGCAGCGGTAAAACTATTGGCGTCAAACCCATCTCGGAAATCACAGCACAACAATAGGCATTCCTGCCCTAAGAGTTGTTGGCCTTTCTTATAACCAACATGCTTTTCAACTTCATGCTTTCTTTCACCACCGAGGAAGAAAACATCCTTACTCGCAACCAAAGAAAACAGCGTATCGAGGCATTGCGTCTGCCAATGTTCACTACCTTGTAAGACGACACCATAACGATGATTAGACTTAGCAGATAACGCGAGCAAATTGGAAAAATAGTCTTTGATTGCAGTCATGAACTCATAAGCGCGGTAAGATTGGAATTAGCGATATTATGGCATAAAAAAAGCCGCAAAAAGCGGCTTAATGAATCAAACAGTGGGATGGCTTAGTTTAGCTTTTTCGCCACTAAGTCTAGTAACTCTTGCATCAAGGCATCATCAACCTTCTTCAAGTTTAACGTCAAGTTGCTGCCTTTGCGGGTGTAGCTTGCGCGTCCCTTCACTAACTCTGTTTTAGCCACGGCGGATTTCTTAGTTGGTGATAGCTCTTCAATCCAAGCTTCGATAGTTTCTGTCACTTCTTTAGTGATTCGAGCCACCCCTTGAGATTGAGTACGCTGCCAAACAAAACCTTCATCTGAGCTGCACTTATTAAGAAGCTTAGTCTGCTTATCTGACTCCAAAGCGTTAAATTGTTTGTGCAGTTTAACGATAGTTGGACGACCAAGTTCCGCCACATTTGGGTAAGCTTGTAGAAGCTCAAGTGGAAGATCAGCAGCTTTGAGTGCGCCACTCACAAGTGCTTCACTGCACTGGAACATCTTGGCCAATGCTTTTTGATCTTCTGCTTCACCACTTTCTAGCTTAGCTAGCATCTCGCGACCTTTCTCATACAAGGATAAAGGCTTGTGAGCGTTAGCAACGTCAGACAAGAACTTCGCGTGTTCAGTGCTGATGTTTTCACCGACATAGATCATGAACTCTTTGTCAGCAAGAATACATGACATGCGACGGCGACTACCGTCAAGCACTTCAATCTTTCCGTCTTCGCGTCGACGACCCACGGCTGGATATTGCTGACCACGCTCTTTCAACGTAACCAATACATCTGATAGCGCATGCTCATTTAAGAACGACTGCTCACGAGCGTTTTCTGCAAATACAACCGTTGACTCACCAATTTTTTCAGCAGGAATACGCACTAACTCAAATTGAACTTTCTCTTCACCAGCAACGGCAAGTTCAATCACCTGAGCTTGTTCTTTAGCCGCTTGTTGCGCTTCTTGCGGTGTAGTGACATGACGCTTATTCGCCTTGCCAAATAATCTCGCGTTTAAATCTGAAGTTTTAATTGCCATTTTCTAATTACCCCTGATTTAATGATGACCAATGACTATGCAGAACTCGTTCAAGTTCTAATGCACTTTTCTGTACCGCATCTTGCGCAGTCGCTAGGGTCTTCTTACCCCCTTCAAAGTCGCCTGTCGTCAAATCAAATACTGTGCTGTAGGTATCGGCACATGTTTCAAATGCGCGGCTACGAGGAATAGTCGCCATCGTCACTTGATCACCTAATAGATAGTTCATCTCGGTTAATACCGCGACCTGCTTTTTGTTGTCATCTTCAAACATAGTCGGCATCAGACGAACAAATTCAAGCCCTTGCCAATCTTCCGGGAACATTTCGTACACGGTTGGCAAATGTTGGAAGAAGTTAACCGTTGATGCCCAGTCTAAACGCTTCGCCGCACAAGGAATAAGTAACGCATTTGAAGCGTACATAGCATTCCATACCAGTGGATCAACGTGTGGGCCCGTATCAATCATGATGACATCAAAGTCGTCAGCAATCTGATCGATCAGTTTTTCCTTTAGCAACTTAACGATATCTAAAGACTGGTTTTGCGATAAGTGTTGCCACGCTTCAGCGTTAAACATAGCGTCTTCTGGGAAAGCAGAAACCGTTTTTAAATTTGGATACTGCGTTGGCAGTAGAACATTCTTATGTAGAAACTCGTTATCGACTTCTACCCCATCAGGCACATTATCCAACATAACATCAACGGCTGAGTAAATGTTGTCGTGGTCGGTCAGACTAATTTGTGGGTTTAAGAATAGACGTAGCGACCCCTGAGGATCTAGATCGATAAGACAAATACGGTAACGCTTATCTAAATTGAGCGCCAAACAAGCTGCAAGGTGTACAGCCGTCATCGATTTACCTGTACCACCCTTTTGGTTTTGTACATTGATGATCCACGGCTTATTGTCGCTATTATTCTTACGTTCATGAAACTTAGGAATGCCAGCCGCATCCATCAACATATGCGCTTCTTGCAAAGAAATAGAATAATGATTGGCATTATTCTTAGTAAATTGATGACCAGACTCTTCAAGCTTGCTAATTGCATCGTCCAATTTGCGTCGTGTTAAGCCTGAACGCGTTTCCATCAACGCTTTCGACATTGGAGGAAAATGCTCATCGCTACGTTCTTCCAACACTATTTCAATACGATCAGCTTGAACCTGAGCTGTTTTTTCCGCTAGCTGAATGAGACTCTCAATCGTATGTTCTCGTTTCATTTGCCAAATTCCGTTATTAGTGACCTAGAAATTATTGTACAGCACTTTGTACAACATACAATAAAAAGGTGAACATGCAATTATAGATATTAATCACATTAAATAGAAATATGACATGAATTTTAACGTCAAGGAGCAAAAATAGGTCAAATGATTGTCAAAAAATCCCTAAGAAACCCTCCAAATCCTACAAATAATAAAAGTGTTACAGCATCACTTATTTACAATGTAAAAACTCAATGAACCTACTTAATCGTCTATATCTTCGGAACGATTAAGAATTAGCTCTAATTTACGGCTGGTGCAATTTTGACTTAAGTTACACCGTTAAATTTGAAAACAACAGTTCAAGTAGACAGCGTAGTTAATGTTAAAAACCAAGCGCGATAACATTTCTTCGGAACAATGATCAAGGAAGCTATGGTGATCATGCTTTCGATAACTTTTGATGCTTAGGGAACGATGATCAAGGAAATTTCAGCACAGAATCAAAGGGATTCTAGATCCTAAACAAATGATCAAAGATCGGAACAATGATCAAGTAACACTATCTACCGGAAGCATGAAAAAATACCATCGAATTACGGACGAATGCAGATGGACTAAGAGATAAGAGCCGACAAGGCATTAAGAGAACGAATTGTTGAACGACAGCTTAATCAATGCAGGAACGATGTCATTTACTTGATCATGCTTTCGAAACGCTAAAGACTAGCGAATAAGAGACAACAAAATAGGCAACTTGTCGTTCAACTAAAGATATTGTTCAGAGAGTAATCAATATCCGCAATTACATCCTCTTCCTTGATCATTCTTTCGAAAACGAGAACAGGAAAAAGACAAGCTTTCACCGTCCATCCCAAACAGTTATCCTTCGTCTTGTGGATAAAGTGTGTAGGGCTGATGATCATGCTTTCATAGACACGTTGATCATAGATTCGAATCAATGATGATCATCGTTCTAGTAATATTTGATCATGCTTTCAAAGACTCATTGATCATGCTTTCGGGATTATCATGATCATGCTTTCCAAGCGTTAAAAAAAAATCCTTTTATCTACATGCACTTACAAGCCTGGCAACGCTCGGATCAATAGATCATATAATCAATTAAGATCAGATTAATCAAAAAGATCAGTTATTTAAAAGCAATAATTTTTTCTTTATTTATGATCTTTTTTTCTTTATTCTTTCGGAACTATAGCGATATTACGGCTAGTGTGACACGGATCTAATAATGAGCTCAGACGAAAAACTACTGATCAAAGCGCCAAGAAGCCACAAAGATGGACACTTATTTGAAGTATCTGAAGTTGCTGTTAATTGGATAGAGCAGTATCAACACTTCAAAGGCGTTACCAAAAGTATCGTCGAACTTCTTAATCTTATCTCCCTAAGAGGCTTTAGCAGCAAAGACGGATTAGTTTCAACCACTGAACTGATTGATGCGACTGATGGCCAAGTTACCCGTGCCGCTATCCAGCAAAGGTTACGCGCAGCGGTCAATATTGGTTTGTTTCAACAAGTCCCGGTTCGTTTTGAAGAAGGACTGGCAGGCAAAACCATGCTGCATCGTTTCGTTAACCCTAACCAGCTCATCTCCGTTTTAGGCGCTACAAGCCTGGTTACAGAATCGGTAAAACAAACGGAAAAACAGAAGCGATCAAAAGCTCTGGCGCAAACTCAAGTCAATAAACGCTTGTTGAATGAGCATGGCTTAAACACGCCACCAGCGATGAAAGATGAAGCGGATCAGTTTGTTGTTTCACCAACTAATTGGGCAGGTATCATAGATCAAGCTTTAGCGCCACCACGTACCCGCAAAAGCTACCAAAAGAGCATGGTGTCGATCTCTGGTACACGCGCAGTGATCGAAACACGATCATCTAAAAATATTATGACGGTTGATGATCTGATGACCTTGTTCGCGCTGTTCACTTTGACGGTGCAATATCATGAACATCACCAACATCAGTATCAGTTAGATGGTACTCATGTACCGAATAAAACTCCGCTGTATATCACGGATATTCTTTCACTACGTGGGAAAAAAGACAGTGGTCCGGCTCGTGATTCTATTCGTGACAGTATTGATCGAATTGAGTTTACTGACTTCCAGTTACACGAGCTGACTGGTCGATGGCTTAGTGAGAACATGCCAGAAGGCTTTAAGAGCGATCGTTTTAGATTTTTGGCCCGCACCATTACCGCATCGGAAGAAGCCCCTACAGAGGGCGCTGACGGCGAAATTCGCATTAAACCAAATCTATACATCCTAGTTTGGGAGCCGTCGTTCTATGAAGAACTGCTGACGCGCGACTATTTCTTCCTGTTTCCGCCTGAAATCCTAAAGCAGCACACGTTAGTGTTTCAGTTGTACAGCTACTTCCGTAGCCGTATGTCGCGTCGTCATTCAGATGTGATGCTACTGAGTGAGTTGAACCAGAAACTGGCGCGAAACATTGAATGGCGTCGCTTCTCGATGGATTTGATCCGTGAATTGAAAAGGCTAGCTGAAGACAAGGGCACCGAAGATCTGTTTTTGGTCAATCTTTGGGGTTACCACCTAACGATCTCGGCAATGATCGAAAATGGCAAAGTCAAAGATTATCAATTTGATATCAAGTGTGATGCAGAAGAAGTCTTGCGTTACTCGCGCGCCCGAACCACCAATGCGGGTAAGCGTAATATGGCACCAACCTTGCCAAACCCGCTTCGTAACGAAATGGTGTCAAAACAGCAGCTTGAAGAGATGTCTCAGATCATCGATGGTGAATTTGAGCCAATCCAACGCAAAGAGCGTTCACCGCGCGGTAAGTTAGGCCGTCGTGTTAAGCAACGTAAGCACCTGGTTGAGATCAATGCGGATGAGATTACCATTACTCTATCCAAATATACCTCCTCAGAGGCTCTAGAACGCTCTATATCGGCTTTGGCTGCTATGACAGGTCATTCCCATAGCTCAATCCAAGAAGAGTGTCTGGAGCTGATTGACAAGCTTGATTACCTCCGAGTCGGTCAAGAGGCGATTCCTTACGAGACACTGAGCAAGATGGTAGAGCTCTACAATGGTCAAAGTGAGAACAAGCATTTGTCTATTGAGCGCCTAATTGCGGGCTTGGCTGTTCGTCGTAAAGTATGTAAACAAGTTTTTGAAGGTCACCTAGACGAAACGGTGTTCAGAGCGCTAGATGAGGTGGCCGTTTAAGCCATAAAATAGGGCAAGATATGAAGCCAGCGATTCAAACGCTGGTTTTTTTGTGTTTTTTTACGCTGATATACACCTTGTTACATTCTTTGAGCTATTAAACAGAGCTACTACATTCCCCTGACAGTGCACTGACATTGGCTCAGGAGCAGTTGGATAATATTTATCCCGAATAGACAACCTTTTGTCCTTTCTGATGAATGAGGGATAGGATTATCCCTGATAGATTGGCTCATATTGTTACATTCATTCTGAATATTTTGCGAGTTCTCCGAGCTCGCTTTTTTTTGCCTAAAATTCAGTAAATTACCTAGGGTCTGTTGACCTTTCGCGGTTAAATTTTGTTCGAGATAAAAGCGTTTTAATCGCGGCGAGAGGTTTGACGCCTAGTCACTCTAAGCAAAACACCTCTCAACAAAGAGTAAAACGCTTTTAGCCGAACCCTTCGGGCAGCGTTTGTGGCCCCTTTCTGCTGCGTTATCGGCTTATCAGGTAGAGTAACTACAATTCAAAGCCTCTGCCTTGCATTAAGAACCCACAAACTGCTGCAAAAATCAGCACGAAAGGTCAACAGACCCTATTTATCTACGAAACGATGATCAAGGTAATCTCCCTTGATCATCTTTCCGTTATTGCATTGAATCTATCGTGTGGAGCAGGGGAGAGCTCTTGCAGAGCAGGTTTCACTGATTGATGGAGTGAAGGTTTAGTGTTTCATACTCGGTAATCCTTGATCATCGTTCCGTGGTTCATTCCAAGCATGGGCTGCCATAAACTGAACATGGGCATCGATCAATTGATGAGACTCTTCCTGCCAGCTGCAATGACTTTGTTGATTGCAGAACTCCAAGCTTAATACTGTCAGGTGCTGCATGCGCTTCATACACCAATCTTTTAGTTCTAGCTCGCTAGCCGGATTCGAAACAACATTTTGCAGTCTGCTATAGGCCAGCTGTAAAAATTGGTACGCTTTATCAGGTGCGTCGTAACGAGCATGATTAAAGATACGCAGGCAACCATCTAACCAACAGGCAATCGCCTTACTCTGTTGCTCGGAAATCAACGGCCCCCAAATTTGCTCTGGAGGTGACAGGATCAATGATTCAAGATTACTACCTTGATCATGCTTTCGGTGTTGATACCAGATCCCGATCTGTTCTACCCACGTATCTAATTGACTCATGCTGCCTTAACCCATTGTTTTACAAAGTGATTTGGTCCGACTTGATCAAACCCTTCTTTAACAATCGCACTTTGCTCACGGATCTGATCGGCATCTAAAGAATAGTTTGGTTCATTTTCCACTAATTGGCCAAATGGCAGATCGGGATCGGGTACCGCAGAGATCAGTAGCTTAGTGTAAGGATGTTGCGGATCGGTTAAGATCGCTTGGGTATCACCCCATTCAACAATCTGGCCTTTGTACATCACGGCAGTTTCTTCAGCAATGTAGTGTGCGGTCGCAAGATCGTGGGTAATGTACAAAAAGCCAATACCGAGCTCTTTCTTCATCCGTTGCATCAGGTTGAGGACACCGAGCCGAATGGAGACGTCCAACATTGAGGTTGGCTCATCAGCAAGTATAACCTCAGCGCCTACCGCGAGTGCTCGTGCCAGGTTCACCCTTTGTCTTTGGCCGCCGCTTAGCTCATGTGGGTACTTGTCTAATGTATCAGGAGCCAGTTCCACTAACTCGATCAGCTCCTTCAGCCTAGCGGGGATATCGGCTTTGTTTGCCACTTGTTTGTGTATCTTCAGTGGACGAGTTAAATGGTGCTCAATGGTTTGGGTTGGATTTAACGAGCCAAATGGGTCTTGAAACACCATTTGCACCTTGCTGCGATAATCTAGCAGCTCTTTCTTACTGGTGATTTCATCGATGTTCTTACCGTTAAACAGGATCTCGCCTGAAGTGGTTGGGTAAACCTTAGTGATCAAGCGTGCGCAAGTACTCTTACCGCAGCCAGATTCTCCAACTAGCGCTAAGGTACGGCCTTTATGCAGGTTGAGGGTTATCCCTTGCAGGGCTTTAAATCGCTCAACAGACGCAAATCCTCCGCCAATAGTGAACTCTTTAACCACATTGTTAAGTTGAATGATGGGTTGGCTCATGCGAGGGCTCCTTGTTGTTGATGTTTACCTTCGTGAATGTTCGGGAATGAGGCCCACAGTTTTTGTGTATATGGGTGCTGAGGGTTGTTGCGAATTTGCTTAGACTGATTAACCTCGACAATTTCGCCATGACGCATGATGGCAATGCGATCGCACAATTGGCTCATTAGAGCTAAATCGTGGGTAATAAACAGAACCGAGAATCCAAACTCTTCACGTAGTTGATAGATTTGCTGCAATATTTCGCGCTGGACCACCACATCGAGCGCCGTAGTCGGCTCATCCATAATGATCAGTTTTGGATTGAGTGATAGAGCAATCGCGATGACCAATCGCTGTCTCATACCACCACTAAACTGGTGAGGGTACTCAGTGAGTCGCTCTCGGGGAATGTTGACTAAATCGAGCAGTTTTTCCGCGCGATCTTTGGCTTGTTCCTCACTCATGCCTCTATGGTGGCGCAGTACATCGGCAAATTGCTCTTGAATTGGCAACACGGGATTAAGTGAGTTCATGGCACTTTGAAAGACCATAGCAATTTCGCTCCAGCGGATAGCACCGAGATCTTTATCGGATAGCCTAAGTAGGTCTTGCCCCTCGAAATGAATTTCACCGCCAGAGATAAACGCAGGTGGCTTATGTAGACGATTAATTGCAAAAGCGATGGTGCTTTTACCGCAACCTGATTCGCCGGCAAGGCCAAATATTTCACCTTTACCAATGTCAAAACTGACTGACTTCACCGCGTTGAAGTCGCCCGTGTCGGTAATGTAGTCGACACATAAATCCCGAATCTTGATGATCGGGTCTGCATGATAAGCATGCGTGCTGGTTAGTTTACTCATAATCTTACTCAAAAACACAAAAGATAATGATTATCATTAACTCTTATTTTTTGAGTGAAAAGAAGTACGATTGAAAACAGTGAAGTGACTCGAAAAATGGGCTCAGAATGTGTTCAGCACTGGGGGCTAGAGAAGAAAACGCTGAAGAAAAAATGAGACCCGGATCGCCTTCATTTCTGTAGGGGTAATCCTTTAAATGTACTGTGCGACAACGGCAGGCGCAAAACTTATTTATACAAAAAACAGTAAGAGTTTCTGAACTATTAGCACAATCACATTATGGAGCTAAAATTCTTAACAAGGGGCGAGAGGTTTTGCTACAGATTACCTGTCCCTAGCATGGTTTGTTCGGAGGTTATTATGTCCATTAATTCTATTGACCATGATGAAATGAGTAAAATTGCTGGCAAGTGGGACTTCACGGAAGAAGTAGAGTCACAAAAGCCGACTAAGGGTGCCAAATCTGCCGAAGCTCGTCGTCGTATCGAAGCATTAAAAGAGATTCGTGAGAGTGGGTTAACTATCGAAGAGGCAAAGGAACTAGGCATTCTGCACTAGTTGTGACACACATATGCGATTACCTAAGGGGGGCACAGGAAAGCCCCCCTTTGTTTTTGAGAGTTTTTTGATCTAACCCTTCACTCCCACTGCAATTCCTCGCTACATTCGCGTTGGGTGTGGTATATTCCCTCCCCATATTTTTACAGATTTAAATTTTGCTATGTCGATAAACCTGTCAACTCTCCCTGCAAGCGAAAAAAACAAGATTGAACTTGATAAGCAAGCCTCATTTTTGGTTTGGAAGCTTCGTGAAGCGAAAGCTGTGCCTGATGAGATTGATCAGGAGGCAGCCAAAATTGCCAATGAAGAAGAAAAGGCTTCATTCCTAGAGTCTGTAGCTAAATATAAGCGAGTAATGGGCGTCGCGTAACGTAACCATTTCCTCTGCAAGGCGAGAAATTGAAATGTGCTCGCTTTTTGCTAAAATCCTTCGCGTTAAATTGAATTAGAGAGAACATCCCGATGGGAAGAAGTTTTGAAGTGCGCAAAGCCTCAATGGCTAAAACTGCTGGCGCAAAAATTAAAGTTTATTCCAAATACGGTAAAGAAATTTACATGTGCGCGAAAAATGGCGGTGCAGACCCAGACATGAACTTGTCTCTTAAGCACCTGATCGCAAAAGCGAAAAAAGACCAAGTTCCTGCACACGTTATCGACAAAGCGATCGATAAAGCAAACGGTGGTGGCGGTGAAGACTACGTTCCTGCGCGCTACGAAGGCTTTGGTCCTGGCGGCACAAGCGTCATCGTTGATTGTCTAACTGACAACGGTAACCGTACTTTCCAAGATGTACGCCAGTGTTTCGTTAAAACAGGTGCGAAAATCGGTGTTGAAGGTTCTGTTTCACACATGTTTGATCACCAAGCAGTATTCCAGTTCAAAGGCGATGATGATGAAATCATTCTAGAAACGCTGATGATGGAAGACGTAGACGTGACTGACGTTGAACTTGAAGATGGCGTGATTACAGTTTTCGCTCCTCACACTGAGTTCTTCAAAACTAAGACTGCTCTAAACGGTGCGTTCCCAGACCTGACTCTTGATGTAGAAGAGATCACTTTCGTACCTCAAACTCACACGCCAGTTGCGGGTGAAGATGCAGAGAAATTCCAGAAGTTCTTAGACCTTCTTGATGACTGTGATGACGTTCAGCAGGTTTACCACAACGCTGAGCTGTAATCGCTAAGCGCTGCAAATCAGATAAACTAAAAAGGGATCGATTCGATCCCTTTTTTTGTTTTCGCGTGTTAAAAATAGGGCTGATACCAAACTCGAAAGAGCATTCATTCTGCTCACTCTGTTATTGAAGGACCAATGATGACCAAATTTATTCCGATTGTACTAGGTTGTAGTTTGGCGTTTTCCGCTGCTTCTATTGAGCTGGATCTCGTGACGAAAGCGCAGCAGCTCTATGAAGCGGGCGATAAAAAACAAGCGCAGACTTTGTTTACTCAGGCGGCTGATCAGGGCAGTGCAGAAGCGCACTTTAGACTTGCTTACCAATACACTTTAACGGATGAAGATAGCGTCTACCATTTGCAGCAAGCCGCGGCGAATGGTCATCAAGAGGCACTAAAATACTATCTAGATAAGATCTTTTTCCGCGCAGGCAGCATTAGAATGTCTGACCCTAAAAGCGCACTAGAGACTTACTATAAAGCCAAACAGACAAATCCTAGTTTGTCTCTCTATGACGAACAAGAAAAGGTGCAAGTACTGACCTACGCTGCCGAAGTCCCCGAGCGTGACCCTGATGCGTTCTTTAAAACTTATCAGGTAGAGGATGAAGATGGAGATTGGCCCTTCTACGATGTGTGGGAGTTAGCTGAACAAGCTTCAACAGAGGGAAGTAAGTTTGGTAAACCCGATCCAGAACTTGTGTTTTGGTTGATCACGCGTGGGGGGGATGTGCCTGCTGAGCTGTCATTCGCGGTGACCGATTACTATAAGCATTGGAAAAAAGATCAAGTGGTGCCTTTTAACCTTTGTCATTACGTGACCAGTGGCGCGGGGGCAGGGTATTGCGCTGATAGGGATGCCGTAGAGCAGGAGAAACGTCGCCAAAGTGAGCTTTCCGCATTAACTGAAAAACTGCCTGAGGAGAGCCTAGCTCTGTTGAATCTCGCCTATAAAGAGATGGAAGATTATGTCACGCTCAAAGCGCAGCAAGAAGAAATGCATGGTGGTACGGGGCGTACTGCTTGGATAATAGACTCGATTCAATCGCAGAAGGATCTTTACCTTTCAACGCTAGATAAAGCCATTCAAGGTGATATAGAGGCCGTTTCCACGCCACTCAGTGAAACAGATAGCCAATTAAATACGACGTACAAAAAGCTAATGAGTGCGCTTAAACTGCCATCTGAAGACTATGCGATGCCAAAACCACAAGCTGACGATGTAAGAGAAGTGCAAAGACAGTGGATTAAACATCGTGATGCGACATGTCGCTTGATTGCCTCAGTCGAGCCACAGTTAAAAGAGCAATGCCTCAACTGGATAACGGCTCAAAGAGAGCAGGAGCTGCAAGGTATTATCACGCCATAGTGGTACGAACAAATATGACAAGGGGACATGAGGTCCCCTTTTTGTTTTTTAAACGCTTTAAGCCTGCGAGACTGCGCTTGTGTTAGCTAACCAGTTAGACAACTTTCTAATTTGCGGTAAGACAGTCAAGTTAAGTGTTAGCGCTGCCGGCCATGCCAGAAGAAAGCTATCTAACCAAATCGCTGGCCACTCGCTACTGAAACCCAATTTATAGCCAGAAATTAATCCCGACATAATGATGGCCATGGTCAAAGACGAAAGCAGGGCGGAAATCCAAAAATGTTTGCGGCTCATAAATTCTCCTCTTCTTGTTGTTGTTCTGATGTATTTAAGGATATAACTATCCAATAGTGAAAAAAATAAGCAGGTATAGAAGTATGAATTCCATATTTGGAAACATGGATGATCTCTATTTGTTTTGTAGTGTGGTGGAAGAAGGCTCTTTGCTGTCGGCTTCTAAAAAGCTTCAGCTTCCGGTTTCGACCATGTCACGCCGCTTATCTGCGCTTGAACAGCGCCTCAACACGCGGTTATTGGAAAAGAAGGGCAGAGAGCTCGTTGCAACACAAAGTGGCTCAGAAGCCTTTGAGTTGCTTAGAAGTGGAATGGAATCGGTCGAGTCTGGCTTCGGGCAAATGCTATCTGAAACGCAGGAAGTGTCGGGCAAGATAAAGCTCGCTATTCCACACAACTTTTATCGAGCCTTTGTGGGGGAGGTGGTCGAGCAGTTTTTGGTTGATTATCCCAAAGTATCGCTCGACTTGGTGCTTAGCCAAGAGCAAGCTGTACCGCAGACTGACCGAGATTTGCTGATCACATTCGACTTGGCTGAGATGAATGACATGATCGCCAGACCTTTATTTAAAGCTCGCCATGCCTTTTTTGCCAGTCCTGAGTACTTAACCCAAGTAGGGGAGGTTAACGATCTTGCCTCTTTGAGTCAGCTTGACTGGGTTAGCGTTGATCATGCTCTAGACATTTCCGTGTATGAGCAAGAGCATCTGGTTGATGTGATGAGCGTGAAGCCTAAGCTGATCGTCAATGATATTTTGGCGGTATGTGGCGCGGTAGAGAAAGGTTTAGGTGTGGCGTCGTTGCCTTTCAGACATGTGCATAAAGGGATGAACTTAGTTAGGGTGCTGCCTCAGTATCAACGCAGTGTTAGGCAAGCCTACTTGGTGTATAAGCAAAGGCGCTATCAACCTAAGGCGCTGAGTTTGTTGGTAGAGCGTTTAATGGCTGGCGTAGAGAAGATGCAAGAGCCAACGGATTTTACACTGTAAAGTCACCTTAATTGGAATTGAAGAGTAAAGGAAATCAAATGGATAAAGTGGTTATTGTAACGGGAGCGGGTAGGGGTATTGGCGCTGAAACCGCAAAACTTCTTGCAAGCCAAGGCTATGCCGTCGCGGTCAATTATCTTAAAAACCACCAGCGTGCTGATGAAGTGGTTGAGCAGATTACTTCCGAAGGCGGAAATGCGTTCGCGATTCAGGCTGATGTTTCAGACCAAGAGCAAGTTGAAGCTATGTTTGCCCAAGTTACCCAGCGCTATGGCACGGTCACTCATTTGGTGAACAATGCAGGTATTCTGTTTACTCAATCAACCTTGAGCGAGATTGACCTAGAACGATTCAAGAAGGTAATGGATGCTAATGTCATAAGCTGCTTTTTGTGCTGTAAGGCGTTTATCAATCAGCTTGATAGTAATGGCTCTATCGTTAACGTCTCTTCCGCTGCGTCAAGAACAGGAGCGCCATTTGAATATGTAGACTACGCAGCCTCTAAAGGCGCGATGGATTCGTTAACCAAAGGGCTGTCACTTGAGCTTGCGTCGCGAAATATCCGTGTTAATGGTGTCAGACCAGGTTGTATTTACACTGAGATGCACGCCGATGGCGGTGAGCCAGGACGAGTCGATAGACTTGGGCCACAACTTCCACTAGGCCGCGGAGGAACGGCATTGGAAGTGGCGAACTCTATTTCTTGGCTACTGTCTGATGAAGCGTCGTTCGTCACTGGCTCTTTTATTGATATAGCGGGTGGTCGATGATCGCTTTTTAACAAAGGTATTCGCTAAGCCGATGCCCTTACATTGGGCTAAACCCCCAGAGGCAAATGGCCTGTCTTTACTAGGATCACGGTTTCTTGTTCGACGTAAGGAAAGTGCTCACTCATATGCGGGCTGCGTATCCAACAACCTTGTGGATATTGCCCGTGTTCATCGGAGAATTTGCCACTGAGAACAAGGATCTCTTCACCACCAAAATGCTTATGTGGTTGAAACCTTTCTCCGGCTGGCCATTTAACTAAGGCAACATGCTCATGCTCAAAGTCATGCAGGGGCATCACTTCTAGCCCACCAATCCCCGCAAGCCATTGCTGTGTGTTTGTATTGACTCGTACTGTCGCACTATCGCGGGCATCAAATTGATTTAGTTTGACTAAGATAACGCAGCCTTTGTCGCTAAATGGAGCGTGGCTACTGCCCGGTGGGTTACGTAAATAAGTCCCTGCTGGGTAATCGCCATTTTCATCGGAGAACACCCCCTCTAATACAAAGATCTCTTCACCCATTGGGTGAGGGTGGGTTTTAAACTGAGAGCCTGCTTCATAGCGTACGATACTTGTCGTATGGCCTGATTCTGCTTCCTCACGTTCGAGTGGTTTACGCCAAACACCTTGGGCAGGGCTGGCGATCCAAGGCATAGACTGAGTATCAATCACGACTCGCTCAGCAAAATTCATATTGAGCATACTTTTCTCCTTCCCGTTACTTGTTCAATTTAAGGCAGTGTTATCGGCATCAGGTAATGGGATTATTTAGATAAGAATATTCCAGTTTCTTATCGTTTTGGTTATTTTGTTGGTACTTATACTATCCATATACCAAGGCGTTAGATAGTAAGTACTAACTGGTGGGGTAGGTACTTATTGGTACATCTTTATGAATAACAAAGAAAAAAAATTTCCGAGGAAAGTCGCTCCTCAAAGCAGTGCACGGATGGTCGAAACCATCTATGGCTGCAAATGGTCACTAACGGTTTATCAATTGCTTGCTGCAGACATCAATCGTCCTGGAGAGATGGTACGTAGTGTTGAAGGGCTGTCGACTAAGGTGCTAAACCAATGTCTAAAGCGTAATGTCGAGTTCGGTATTTTAGATAAAGTGGTTTACAACGAGTTGCCGCCAAGGGTGGAATATCAGGTGACGGATTTTGGGGAGAAGTTTCTCGCCGTACTTGAGCAACTTGAAGCTCTTCAGCAAGAGATTGACCGTGATAAAGAGCGCTAATAGGCATGGAATACTAGCGCTCTTTGTAAAGCAGTTTAGCCAGCGATTAAGGCGAGGTTCTTTAAGCTTTTGTAGGCCGCAGTTTGTGTTTCGATCGGCTTACACACCGAAAGTAGATCATCAATAAAGTGCCCCAAAGCGCGGGCTTCAATCTTTCTAATACCGCGTTGTTGGGTTTCGGTTAAGTAGTCGTAGACTGATGCGGCGCCAAAATCGCCAAATATCATTTCACCTTGTTCATTGATCAACACATTGTGCGCGTAGAGGTCACCATGACATACCTTGTTATCGTGTAGGTGATTAAACACATCCATCATCTGGTCGACAATCTTTTCAATCTGACTGACCGAAAGGGTGAAGTTTTGCCCAAAAACATCTCGTGTACAGGTTTGTAATGTTGGCGGTAGACCAAGATTGAAGTAGCTATCTGGGATCAACTCCATCACCAAGGCAAGGTGATTGTCCTCGTTTACTTGAGCGATAGATTTCACAAGGTTGTTGTGGTGACCTGTTTGCAGGCAAGCTTGCAGCTCATCGCAAGGGTAGCCATCACTGGTTACATCCCCCTTAAACACTTTTACCGCAACATTGGCTGGGAAGTCGAAATCGGCGTCGAGCCAATTCGCTTGAGAGATCACCCCAGATGCCCCTTGCCCTAAAACCTGATTAAGTTTGTAAGCGCTTGAAGCAACTTGTGGAACACTCTCTTCAAGACTGGTTCTTTCACAGAAAGGGTTGCCTGCAAAAGCCATCCACGCCAGTTTAGGAAGCTCAAGTAATACGCTAGGGAAGCACTGAAGTTGATTTGCAGACAGGCGCACTAACTCTAAGTTGATCAACTGGCTAAAGCTGTTGGGTAGTGAGGTCAGTTTGTTACCTGCCAAGGCTAATTTCTGCAGGCGCGGGCGGTGGCCCAAAGATTCTGGCAACTTAGCGATCTGGTTATCGGTCAGAATTAACCAACGTAGTTGCTCTGGCAATGACTCTTCGGCGACACGAACAATTTGGTTGCTTTTAAAACCGACCATCTCAAGCTTGTCACAGCGACCTAAAACCAGTGGCAGATGAGTGAAGCGGTTGTTGGAAGCAAATACTATCTTGAGTTGCTGTAATTCAGTGAGCCATTCCGGCAGTTCACTTAAAAGGTTGTTTGAAACATCGAGAATTTCCAACGTATCAGCCAAGGCTAAGATCTCTTGTGGTAACTCGGTTAATTGTTCAGAAAGTTGAAGACGCTGAATGCCTGCAAGCGCTCCGCTTTTAAGTTGTTCTACTGTGTGCAAACTGACTGCCTATAGTTGCTCGTGAATGGGAAAAGAGCGCGTATTCTACGCAGGTTAGCTGTAAAAGGCGAGGTGAGTGTTAGGTGGGGATTAGGTTCGATAATCGAAAAAGCCGAGTGGACAAACACTCGGCTTGGAAGATATGGGGACGGTTATAGAAACGCCTTGTATGGCAGTTCTGGTTCATTTTTAAAGATGTCTTTGAAACCACGGAAATGTTGATAATGCATACGCCCTTTGTCTGTTGGGTATGTGTACTTACCGCCAACCTGCCAGAAGAACGGAGCAAAGCTGTACTGAAGACGATCTTTTTTCATGTTCCATAGCACTTCAATTTCTCGAGGGTCATTCTGGAAGTTGGCCCAGATGTCGTGGTGGAATGGCATTACGACCTCACAGTCTAGTGACTCAGCCGCTCTGAGAATATCCGATGAAGTCATTTTATCAGTGACACCGCGAGGGTTCTCACCATAAGAAAGTAATGCAACATCAATTTGGTACTCGTTACCATGTGATGCGTAGTAGTTCGAGTAGTGTGAGTCGCCAGAGTGATAAACGGAACCACCCGTTGTTTCGATCAAGTAGTTGACGGCACGTTTGTCCATTCCATCCAAGATCTCTTTATCGTACGACGATGTGCCTTCTGGAAGTGTTACTAGTGCAGTGCGGTCAAATGAGTCGAGAACGCGGATCTTCATGTCACCCACTTCTAATACATCACCAACTTTTGCTACCACACAACGCTCTTCTGGAACGCCCCAGCCCATCCATAAATCGACACAAGCTTGCGGGCCGATAAATTTAACGTGCTCAGGGCAGTTTTGTAGAACTGCCGCGGCAACATTGACGTCAATATGATCAGCGTGATCATGAGAGGCGAGTACAGCATCGATCTCTTTGATCGCAAATGGGTCAAGTGGGAAAATTGCAGTACGCAAGTTTGGTTGAAGCGCTTCTACACCGCCCATACGCATCATCTGGTGTTGGTTTTTCATGAACGCATTCTTTTGCGTTTTCTTACCAGTACCGCACCAGAAGTCGATCGAAATATTGGTATTGCCTTCACTTTTAAGCCAGATCCCAGTACACCCTAGCCACCACATAGAGAATGTACTTGGTTCTACTACAGTGTTTTCGATCTCTTCGTTTAGCCATGTACCCCACTCAGGGAAAGTGCTTAAGATCCAAGATTCACGGGTTATTTCATTCACTTTACTCATAACAGTACCTTTAATTTCACGAAATTTGATTTATTTAGGATGTAGGGAGCCAAGCGTCTTAATATGAGATTAAGACACTGAGCAATTTATGGTGTTATTTATCTATTGGGTGGTGTTAAACCAGAATGACTTGTGTTCCTTGAGCTTCAATCGCTTTGACAACGTCAGGGTTGGCATCTTTGCCGGTTATAACGATATCAATCTTGCTCGCGGGGCAGAAAACCATCCCTGTTCTTTGACCCACTTTTGAACTATCCACTACCACGACTAACTTATCGATTTGCTCAAGCATTTGCTGCTCTGCTACAGCGGTAAGCATGTCTGCTTTATAAAGCCCTGCTTCCGTTAAGCCTTTGCCTGAGGTAAACATCCAGTTACCCGCGTACCCACCCAACGAATCAGGAGCAGGGTTAAGAAAGATGTTTTGCGCTTTATTGTATTGGCCACCAATAATGATCACATCGTCATGATCCTCATTGATTAGATAGCTCGCCAATGGAAAGTAGTTGGTGACAATCTGTACATCTTGGCCACACAGTTTTTGGCCCAGTAAAAATGCGGTTGAACCACAGTTGATGACCACGCTATCTCCTGAGTCGCACAACTCAGCGGCACGTAAGGCTATAAGAGACTTCTCTTCATAGTGCTCAGTACTGTTGATGTTTAGTGGTGACCACTTTTTCTTTTGGCTCTCAATACGCTCAGCACCGTTACGAACTTTACGTAATTTGCCCAACTCATCGAGCTTTGAAATGTCGCGACGAGCTGTCGCAGGAGAAACATTAAAGCTGTTGATGATATGCGAGACGTTGATCGTCCGATTTTCTTCTAATAACGACAAGATACCGTCGTGTCTTTGTACTTCGTTCATTCTTATCACCTTTTCAAGTGTTGTGATTACTTGGTGATTGCTTGTGATTTGTTTTGATTCTAATAATCATCAGTTTGATTGTCAAATAACCATGAAACAAAAATATGCCATAAATCACAAATAATTATAAGTTGCTGATTTTTAAATATTTAGTGGTTTTGGTGTGATCGGTGACCCAAAAACAGCCATTGAACGAGGGTAAAATTGATAAAAATCAAAATAATCACAAATGAGCATTGAATGATTACTTTTGATTGTTAAAGTTTAATTCGTGAGCAAAAGAGAGCGTATTTCACACATTAAGTTGAAAACGTTCTGTCCTACGAACCAAATAAAATTACAAATACTATTAGGGGTAAAGATATGGAGTTCTTATACGACATCTTCTATATATTTTACAGCCAAGTAATGACCAAAGCCCCCTTGCTGCTTGGTCTCGTTACTTTTATTGGCTATTGGCTGCTGAGACGCGATCCTACGACGATAATCAAAGGTTCAATCAAAACGATTGTTGGCTTTATGCTAGTCCAAGTTGGTGCGGGCACATTGGTTAAGGGGTTTAAACCCGTCATTGAAAAGTTGTCGGAATATCATGGATTGACTGGATCCGTTATTGACCCATATACAACCATGATGGCGACGATGGAAAACATGGGAGACATGTATTCCTGGGTTGGCTATGCAGTACTGCTAGCGTTAGGCATTAACATTCTCCTCGTCCTTTTCCGCCGCTTCACTGGCATTCGCACCATTATGCTGACTGGGCATATCATGTTCCAACAGGCAGGTTTGGTTGCTGTTTTCTACTTCATCCTTGGCGCTTCAATGTGGGAGACCATCCTATATTCAGCAGTGTTAATGGCGCTGTATTGGGGTATCTCTTCCAATATCATGTTCAAGCCTACTGAGGAAGTAACGGGGGGGGCTGGTTTCTCTATTGGTCACCAACAGCAGGTTGCTTCTTGGATCGCGACTAAGATTGCACCAAAACTTGGCGATAAGAACGATAGTGTAGACCATATCGAACTGCCTAAATGGCTGCATATCTTCCATGACAGTATCGCTGCAACAGCGATCGTTATGACGGTTTTCTTTGGCATTATCTTGCTGTCGTTTGGCCTAGATAACCTACAAACAATGGCGGGTAAAACGCACTGGACAATCTACATCCTAGAAACAGGCTTGAAGTTTGCCGTAGCGATTCAAGTTATCGTTGCTGGTGTTCGTATGTTCGTTGCTGAACTGTCAGAAGCATTTAAGGGTATTTCTGAACGCGTGATTCCAAATGCAGTATTGGCTATCGACTGTGCTGCGATCTACGCGTTTTCTCCTAACGCTATGGTATTTGGCTTCATGTGGGGTGCTATTGGCCAATTCCTTGCTGTTGGCGCGCTGCTACTTGCTGACTCTCCAATCATGATCATTCCAGGTTTCATTCCAATGTTCTTCTCGAACGCAACAATTGGTGTCTTCGCTAACCACTTTGGTGGCTGGAAAGCGGTTATGAAGATCTGTTTCGTGATGGGTATTATCGAAGTGGTTGGCTCCGCTTGGGCTATTCAGCTGATTAGTAATCATGGTGTGGAGTTCAGTGGTTGGATGGGTATGGCTGACTGGGCTCTAGTGTTCCCACCTATCTTTGCCGGTATCTCAATGTCAAAAGCCTTCTTCTGGGTATTAGTCGCACTGTCACTGGTATACATGTTTTTTGCATCCAAACAACTTCGAGCAGAAGAAGATGCGCAAGGCGTTGTTTCTGTTACAGAAGAACCTGAAGTGATTGAAGCGGTAGAGCAAGCAATCAAAGCGAGCGACGGTGTTCGCCCAGTAAGCATCTTAGCGGTATGTGGGAATGGGCAAGGCTCTTCAATGATGATGAAGATGAAGATTGGTAAATACCTAGAGAAAAAAGGTATCCCTCATGTCATGGACTCATGTGCGGTATCTGACTACAAGTCTAAGCTTGCGTCGACTGACATCATCGTCTCATCGAAACACTTATCTGCTGAAATGGAGCCAGGCGAAGGCAAGTTTGTCTTGGGTGTACAGAACATGCTCAATCCGAACTCTTTTGGTGATGAGTTATTAGAAATCATCGATAAGAACTTCGCTGGAGCAAAGTAACCTCTATACCAAACAACCAATAACAATAACTAAGTGCCAGTTATTGCTGGCACTTCACTGGAGATAGAACAATGGGTTTTAAGCAATCACTGATCGACAACAACTCAATCAAACTACAAGCTTCTGCTTCTAATTGGCGTGAAGCTATCACCATTGGTACAGACATGCTGACCGCATCCGGTGCGATTTTGCCAAGCTACCATGAGGCGATCATCAACAGTGTAGAGAAACTAGGCCCTTACATCTGCATTGCACCTAACTTGGCACTGCCTCACGCTCGCCCAGAAGATGGCGTAATTCGAACGGCTTTTGCGCTCGTTACTCTCGAAGAGCCTGTGTTCTTTGAAGGGGAGGATGAGCCTGTTGATGTACTGATTACGTTAGCTGGAAGCTCTTCTGATGAGCATATGGAAGGCTTAATGGAAGTGACCACGGTACTTGATGACGAAGATAGTGAAACGGGCGTTGATCTTAACAAGTTGCGCCGCTGCAGAACTAAAACTGATGTGTTTGACGTTATTGATGAAGCGCTAGCGGAAACGGCGTAAGGAGAAACTATGTATAGCGCACTAAAACAACGTGTCTTCGAAGCCAATCTCAAGCTGCCGAAATACGGCTTAGTGACATTCACTTGGGGAAACGTTTCGGAAATAGATCGCGAACTTGGTGTATTGGCAATCAAACCTTCCGGTGTTGAGTACGATGCCATGACCGAAGACGACATGGTTATCGTGGATTTAGAAGGCCAAATTATTGAAGGGAAACTAAATCCTTCGAGTGATACAGCGACGCATATTGAAATCTATAAAGCGTTTCCAGAGGTTGGTGGCGTAGTGCACACTCACTCACGTAGTGCCACTATCTGGGCGCAGGCTGGGATTGATATTCCCGCACTCGGTACCACTCATGCCGACTACTTTTACGGAGATATCCCCTGCACCCGTAAGTTGTCTCACGATGAAATTTCAGGGGCTTATGAGAAAAATACTGGGCTCGTTATCATTGAAGAGTTCAAGCAACGCGGCATTAAGCCTATGGCAGTTCCTAGCGTGATTGTGGCAGGGCATGCGCCATTTTCTTGGGGCAAGAACGCGAATGATGCGGTTCACAATGCCGTAGTACTGGAAGAGATTTCGGCAATGGCGTTGTCAACTCGCTCGCTGAATAGTGGCATTAAAATTCAGCCAGAGCTCTCTGACAAACACTACCTGCGTAAACACGGTGAAAATGCTTACTACGGTCAGCGTTAATCTTTGTTGGAGGAAGAGCCCATGTACAAGGTATTAGCATTAGATTTAGATGGAACAGTGCTAACAGATGAACACACTATCCATCCTGAAGTTAAACGCGCGATTAAAGAAGCCAAGCAGCACTGTAAAGTCGTCGTGGTAACAGGGCGTCATCATACTGCTGCTAGGCCTTATTACTACGAGCTTGAACTAGACACTCCAATAATCTGCTGTAACGGCACGTACGTTTATGACTATGCCAATGAGAAGGTTCTCAAGCAGAACTCGATTGATAAGGAAGATGCGCAGATATTTATTGAGCTGGCGCGCGAGTTTCAAGTCAAGATGGTTATGTACATTTCTGACGCCATGACTTACTCGAACTACAACCCGATAACCTACATGCAAGCTTTGGAAAGCTGGGCTAAAACTGCACCACAAGCCCACCGCCCGAAGATATACAAGGTTGACTCATTCAGTGAAACAGCAAAACAGACAGAGCATGTATGGAAGTTCGTTGTTGAGGGATGCCCAAGCTCAGTGGAGAGATTGTTGGAACACCCTTGGGTTGAGCGACAGTTCAATGGTGAGCGCTCTTGGTCAAACCGAATTGACTTTGCCGCAAAAGGAAACAGCAAGGGCCTCCGTCTTGCTGAATATGTCTCTGAACTTGGTTACCACGCAAATCATGTGATCGCGGTTGGCGACAATCACAATGATATCTCAATGCTTCAATACGCCAATTTAGGTGTCGCAATGCGCAATGCCGACGACACCGTGAAGTCACACGCCAAACTCGTGTGCTCGACAGATAACAATCAAGATGGCTTGGCCCGTCTAATACGTGAAAAAATTAAAGGATAACGATAATGACAAAACCAATGATTCAAATCGCCCTAGACCAAACTAATTTACCTGCAGCCATTGAAGTGGCGAACAATGTTGAAAGCTTTGTTGATGTGATTGAAGTGGGCACTATCCTCGCATTTGCTGAGGGCATGAATGCGGTTTCGACTCTGCGTGCTAATCACCCTGATCATATTTTAGTGTGCGATATGAAAACGACAGACGGCGGAGCCATTCTAGCCAAAATGGCCTTCGAGGCGGGAGCTGATTGGATTACGGTTTCCGCTGCCGCACATATTGCAACTATAGAAGCGTGCAAGAAAGTCGCGGATCAACACAAGGGCGAAATTCAGATTGAGATCTACGGTAATTGGACAATGGCAGACGCTCAAGATTGGGTTGATTTAGGTGTCTCACAAGCCATTTATCACCGCTCTCGTGACGCAGAGTTGGCAGGAGTTGGCTGGACCGAACAAGACTTGGAAAAAATGCGTGCCTTGTCTGAACTTGGTCTAGAGTTATCGATCACTGGCGGTATCGTGCCTGAAGATCTTTACCTATTTGAGGGTATCAAGGCCAAAACTTTTATTGCGGGTCGAGCTCTAGCGGGTGAGCAGGGTAAGCAAACCGCTGAAGCACTTCGTGCTCAAATTGACCGCTTCTGGAACTAGGAGTCGTCTATGTATCAAAATCTTCAACGCCACCGAGTCGGTTTGTATGAAAAGGCCCTACCTAACGAGCTAAGTTGGGAAGAAAAGCTTAAAACGACCAAAGAGCTAGGATTCGATTTTTTAGAGATCTCTGTGGATGAATCTGACGAACGTCGCAGCCGCTTAGATTGGGATGATGAAACCATTTATGCTCTGCGTCACCAGTGCGAACGTTATGGGGTTCCTCTTCAATCGATGTGTTTAAGCGCTCATCGCAAATACCCGTTCGGCTCAGCTGATCCTGAAACTCGCGAGCAAGCCTTACTGCATATGGAGAAAGCGATCTCATTGGCATACAAACTAGGCGTGCGTACGATTCAGCTAGCAGGCTATGATGTCTATTATGAGCCAGCCAATCACGCGACTCACCAGCGGTTTATTCAAGGAATGAAACAGTCAGCGAAGCTAGCTGAAAGAGCCGGTGTCATGCTTGCTGTCGAGATTATGGATACCGACTACCTGAATTCATTAAGTAAATTTGAGGTATTAAGCCGAGAGGTCGATTCTCCTTATTTTACGGCTTACCCTGACGTTGGCAACATCTCTGGTTGGAACTACGATATCGTAACTGAGCTGAAATTGAGTAAACCACACATCACTCAAATTCACCTTAAGGACACCTATCGAGTGACTTCAGATTATAAAGGGCAATTTCGCGATTTGGTTATCGGCGAAGGCGAGGTCGATTTCAACTCGATATTCGATACCCTCAAGAAGACAGAATGCGTCGTCCCTTTGGTCATTGAAATGTGGGCTCAGGATGATAATTGGAAACAGAATATTGTCACTGCTCAGCGTCGGCTAAATCAAGCTTGTGATCATGTTGGCTTGCCAAAGCTATTTGCAGCTTAGCATTGAATAGAGGTGCCTAGCACAAGGGCATCATGCTCCGGCGCTCAATCAGAGCGCCCTTCATCCCCTTTATGGGATAGTGCAGTGCAAGCCCCCCGTATTGCACTGCGCATTTTCAATCGAATGCATAAGATTTGACTTCAAGTCTGAGTTGGAGCACAGTTGCGCTGACTTTCCTATCTATAAGCTGCATACAAGAATGAAACTGCTTCACTTACAACTGTTTTGGTACGAAAAACACCACACTCTACTGGAGATGGAAGATCTACCAAGCTTAACTCCTACCCAAGAACAAGAGCTAAAAGAGTGGGTGAAACAGCGCCGAAAAATTCTAAGTTATGAAGTCCACCAACAGACTTGGGTAAAAGTAAATGTTGATGGCTTTGCCTCACAGATTAGGCTCAACCCAAACGGTACTTTGTCGGAGAAAGATCTCTTCAGTGACAAGTCGCTTCAGGGCTTGTGGAAAGTGATGGAAGGCTTCTTGTTTATAAAAGTCATAAGTGGTGAGTTTATTGTTGAGTATCAAATCGTTGGCAGTAACCTAGAAAACATTCACTGCGGAATCGAATACATCAACGGTAAAGTTAGCACTTACAGTAAGTTTATCGTGACGAAATAGGACAACTTTGGGCGTAGCTTTTAGACCATGCCCAAAGTGCACTGTTTTCAATTCTTTTGGGCACTCAACTGCCAATAGCTCAATAGTGACAACAGAGCGAAGAAGGCCGGATCGCTCCAACCGAAGCCGACAAAGATCCCTGTCAATCCAGCATAGCCAGTTATTACGACACCGAGAAGATTGGTGACAAGCAGAGCTTTGAGTAGCTGTTGCATTGTCTCCTTGTGCTCTATTTTTCTTAAAAACAGGCTTACTGCCGCTACGCCTCCGAGAAAGATACTTGTGTGTTGTGACAGGAAGTAAGCGTACTTATCGTTAATCTCAACGCCATACATTGGCCACATCATGGTTGGCAGAAAAAACAGTGCGAATGCAAACACAGTGTAGATGCTGCCGTGTAAGGTTAAAAACAGTCTGTTCGTCATAGCGGTTCCTTACAGACCTACTGGCCCACGATTGATTTCAGTCAGTGGCTGATTGATGTCAAAAATAACGCCACGTACTTCTGCTACGCCCATTTCTTTCAGCCTAGCAGCATGCATGTCTAGGTAATTTTGTGCGCTGACCTCATCTTGGAAAAGATAGATACCACCACCTAGCTTTTCAGATTCGCTTTCCGTCCAGATTTTCCAGATCATGCCAGGCTCTTGATTAATTGACTCCGCTAGACCAACTAATGCTTTAGACATCTCTGCGCCCATAGGGCCATGATATTCAAAATCGACTTGTAGTAGTTTCATTTTAGTTTCTCCGATTGTTGTCTGTTGTGAACGCGTGTTTCCGTTCGATGGAGATATTGTTGTCTATATAAATTGAACAGAAAAGTTCATAATGTTGTGTATAAATGTCTAAAAAATTGACAGGTCATGCGATGAGACTGAAAAGTACCCTTGAGCAATGGGTTACGCTGAAAGAAGTGGATCGGGCGGGCAGTATTCAAGCCGCGGCTTCGGCTTTAAACAAAAGCCATACAACCTTGATTTACTCGATCAAAAAGCTTGAAGATCAACTGGGCGTTGAGCTGGTGGAGGTTAAGGGCAGACGTGCCACAGTCACAGAGCATGGCCGTTCACTGCTTAGAAGAGCGAGCAGTATGCTTGAACAGGCAAGAGAGTTGGAAGACTTAAGCCAACAAATCTCAGCGGGTGTCGAGTCAGAGATTACAGTCGCGATGGATCACCTATGCGACCCGAGCCTGCTCTATCAACCGATGGCAGAGTATCTTAGTCAAAACAGTACCACCTCGATTCAAGTAGTAGAGACGTCTTTATCTAAAACGGCAGAAATGGTGACCAGCGAGCAAGCGGATATTGCGATTATTACTTTGCCGGTGACCAATTACCCGGCTCAAGCTTTTTCGATGACGAGTATGTTGCCCGTTGTCTCAAGTAAGCACCCACTCGCAAGTCAAAGTCAGGTTTGTATGGCGGATTTTGCCACTCATTGCCAAGTTGTCATTCGCGATCTGGGGGCTACTCAGCTTGAGAACAAAGAGCAAAATGTCGGTTGGTTAAAAGCGAATCAGCGGATAACCGTCGACAATTTTGATCATGCATTTCGAGCGGTGGAGCAAGGTGTCGGTTTTTGCCGCTTGCCAGAGCACATCATCAAGTTAAGAAACACCGGCCAGCTTAAGGTGCTTAAAGTCGAGCACAATGAAAAGTATCAAGTCCCGCTGCATATTACCCTTCCTAAGGGAGCGAAAACTGGCCCAGCCGCCCAATGTTTCTACGAGTTGTTATTATCAAAAGCGAATCACAACAAGTGAAAACATAACAGTGAGTAATTACTTACAACCATTTGTTTACGTCGGTATGACGCAAAAAGTGACCTACCACACGCTGCGTTAAGTTAGTAATTTAATCTTTTTATAAGCTGACATTGGTATGCGATATTTCGATGGTAATTTTAAGATTGACTGATAAGTGATATGAGAAGCGAAAAAGAGAAAATGCTCGCTGGCGAGCCATATGATGCGTGGGACAAAGAGCTCTACAACGAACGAATTGAATGTCGTAAAGTTCTGCAAAACCTCAACAATAGTATTCCAGATACCGAAGAGTGGCGCAGCGCGATTGATACTCTAATCCCTGATTCTAAAGACGCTTACCTAGAACCTCCATTTCGATGTGACTATGGTTCGAACATAAAACTCGGCAAAAACTTCTACGCTAATTTCAACTGCGTGGTGTTGGATGTGGCTGAAGTTCATATCGGTGATAACGTCCTCTTTGCCCCTAACGTACAAATCTATACAGCAGGTCACCCGCTCGACGTAAAAGGTCGTGTTGAAGAGGGCGTCGAGTTTGGTACACCGATTACTATTGGCAACAATGTTTGGCTTGGCGGTGGCGTGATAGTCTGCCCTGGCGTCACTATCGGTGAAAACAGCGTGGTTGGAGCGGGGAGTGTCGTGACCAAAGACATTCCAGCTAACGTTGTCGCAGCAGGTAACCCGTGTCGAGTGATTAAACCTATCGAACAATCCTGAGTATTGATGCCTGAAAACCTTCACCAATAAAAATCTAAAAAAGTTCTTTACCTCAACCTTGGTTGAGGTTTTAGCATGCTTCTTGTTGACTAGGAATTGATAAGGAGAAAGCAATGATTCAACTAGAGCATGTGAATTTAGTGGTTAAGGACATCCCTGAGATGTTGAAGTTCTATAAAGCGGCATTTCCACATTGGTCGGTGCGAGATGAAGGACAAGGAGAGTGGAGTGGCAAGCCGAGAAACTGGCTACATTTCGGCGATGAGTACCAATATATTGCAATGAGTGACCACGGTGAAGGAAACAATCGAGAACTGGCAGGCCATCAGGTAGGACTAGCCCACTTTGCCTATGTCACCAATAACATTGATGCGGTGATCGGCCGATTGGTTGAAGCGGGTTATCCTATCGCTAAGCCGGGCGCTGAAGAACCTTACCGTAAAAATGTCTACTTCGTTGATCCCGCAGGATTTGAGATTGAGTTTGTTGAATACCTAACCGACGATCCAAAACTGCGTAACTTATCGAGTTAAAGATCTAGAGCGCAGAAAGCAATTGAGCCTTTCTGCGCGTCAGTGATGTTATTACAGCGGAGTAAATTCGAACTTGTCGCCTTTATCGGCAACATGGTATCCAAGTGCTGTGATTTGTTCTCGGATCTTATCGGCATCCGCAAAGCGTTTTTGTTGCTTCAGTACCAGCCTCTCTTCGGCAAGCTTTATGACCTCGTCGGGTACTACAACCTCTTCAATATGGTCAATATTCAGGCCGAATATCTTATCGAAAAACAACACAGTAGCTTTTATATCTTGGCTAGGGTAGGCGCTGTCTAATACATCCCATAACAAAGCGAGAGCCTTTGGCATATTTAGATCTTGATTGATGAGCTGGATAAAACGCAGCTTATATTCCTCTATCAACTGCCCGTTATCTGCTAGCTTAGCCACCTTGTTTCTCAGTCGTTTTAGTGCTGTTTGCGCTCCTTGTAAACTCTCCCAAGTAAAGCTTAGATGGCTTCTATAGTGACTCGTTAATGTTAGGTAGCGATAGGCTAAGGGCTCAAATCCGCGCTCGAGTAACGCTTCTAGGCGCAAAGAAGTGCCAGATTTAGAAATTTTCTCTTTGTTAAGTTGTAGAAAAAAACCGTGAAGCCAATAGTTTGCTTGTATGCGTCCGTTTTTTGCTTGGCACTGCGCGATCTCGTTAGTGTGATGGATAGGAATATGATCCTCGCCGCCGACATGAATGTCGAATTGCTCTCCTAGGTATTTTTCCGCCATTGCGGAACACTCGATGTGCCAGCCAGGAAATCCAACACCCCAAGGGCTAGGCCATTCCATTTGCCTTGCCTGCTCGCCAGAAAGTTTCCACAATGCGAAGTCTGTCGCCAGTTTTTTATCAGCCATGTTGACCCTAATTCCGGCCTCTAAACCTGATGTATCCAAACGTGCGAGTCGACCATATTCAGTTAATTTACTGGTGTCAAAATAGACTCCATCACGGGTCTGGTAGGTGAAGCCTTTCTCTTCAAGTTCAGTGATGAAGTCTATTTGCTCTTGGATATGCTCTGTTGCTCGGCAGATGGTGGTTGGGGTCAAGATATTGAGCTGCTTTAAGTCCGTTAGGAAAGCTTGCTCAAAATATTTCGCTATTTCCCAGGCAGACTTATTTTGTTTTCTAGCGCCTTTCTCCATTTTGTCTTCGCCAGTGTCGGCATCTGAAGTCAGATGGCCAACGTCTGTGATATTCATAACGTGATTTACTTGATACCCATTGAGTGACAACACGCGTCTTAAGGTATCGACAAAAAGGTAGGTACGTAAGTTACCCGCGTGAGCGTAGTCATATACGGTTGGACCACAAGCATAAAGGCCTACGGTATTGCTATCAATGGACTTAAATGGTCTTTGTTCACGAGCCATAGTGTCAAATAACGAAAGGGTCGCTGAGGTCATAGATTGTTCCTTCAAATACAAAAAGGCCGCGGATGAGAACATCAGCGGCCTGTGATTAGGTATAGATTTTTGCTAACTAATAGCTACACGAAAGCCGCCGTATATCGAAGCGATTACAGTAGCAACAAACTGGAGAGGTGTAGCTAAACAAATATGTCATGCTTTTACCCTAAAGAAGAGGTGTGATAAATGCAACCTTTGGATTCACATGGTTTCGAATTGGTTAGGTTGTTACAATTACAGGCTAAGCAACTTTGAAGCATCATTGAATTGGTGTTGGAACTTGATCATGGCCCGTCCTAAGAAACATCGTCACATTTGCACTCATGCAGCTCATGCTTTTTACAAACCCAATGGTGTGACTATGGATGAGTTGCAGATTGTTGAGCTGTTGCCGGATGAATTAGAAGCACTGAAACTTGCCGATCAAGAAGGACTGAATCAGATTGATGCCGCTGTGCAAATGCAGGTGTCGCGCCAAACGTTTGGAAACATCATCAAACGCGCTAGGCAAAAGGTTGCTAGTAGCATCATCCAAGGTCATGCCCTAAAACTTCAATAGGCTTGAGCTACTCAGGCTCTTTGATTTGATAAAGCGAGCGCTTTGTCCCTTCACACGCATCTTTGCAGTCGCACTCCCTAGTGATGTTTAGTTTCGATAAACCACCGCAACTGCCTTGAATTGGTCGGCGAGAGAACATCACCCCGATCGCCATTAAGGCTATAAAGCAAACGAAAATAAGTACTGTAAGTAGTAACGTCATCGTCTAATCCTCCGGATTGAGCGCCAGTTTGGTTGCGACCGTGCGAAAGCGAGAGTAGCGTTGTTTTTGCCGCAAGCTTTTTTCTTTGGTGATATTCGACCGTAATCCAAACTCTCTACTGCAATCAGCTCGGAAAAATTGATGTTGTGCACATCTTGCTTCGCTTTTGTGGCTAACACTTTAACTTTAGATTGAAACAGCCCTTTGAGCATATTTTGGCCAATGTTTCTCACTACAACAATGTCTACTTTGTAACCAGCGATAACTTGTTGCCACTTTTTCTTGGCACTACAACAAGATTCATCCTTAGAGATAGAGAGGTACTGTGTTTGCCGCGTGATGGAATCAATGATGGCGATTTGCTGGCAGCGAGAGAAGTGATTACTTACCACGTTGTTAATACAAGGAATTGCGTAGATCATGCTAGCTCCAAAATTGGTTGAAATTTAGAGCACTATAACGACTTATTGTTGGCATATGCCAATAATAAAGTTGGTTTCTTAGTTATCGTATTTCGAGAACAACTAATGTTTACATACAGTTTCGGCAAACAAGAACCGCTTTTCAGTGGGTTCATGTTATTGATTAAATAGAAAATGAATGTCTTCTATGTTTCTGCTGTGAGTTCGTCGGAAATCGATTTTGGGGTAGCTATTGTTTACCTTCAGATAGCAGTACTTTGCGTAGTAGATTGGCAAGTTGATCTTGTTCATCTGGGTTTAGAGCGCTAAGCATATTGTTCATATTGTCGACGTGATCGTTCAGGGCGTTATCGACAAGTTCAATGCCTTTATTGGTTAGAATCACCTTACAGCTGCGTCTGTCATGTTCACTGAAAACTCTCTCCACAAGTTCTTGCTTAACCAAATGTTCTATCCGAGTGCTCACTGCCCCAGAAGACAGCATAAGAGTTTTATATAACTCTGTTGGGGTAATGCCATGGGCATCGCTACGGCGCATTGTTGCTAAGATGTCGAACTCAATGCTGCTTAGTCCATGTTGCTTAAACACGCTGTCCATCTTCGACTTCCACAGATTGCTTGTGCGACGCAAGCGGCCAACAACTCCCATCGACGAGCAGTTTAAATCGGGTCTTGCTTGTTTCCATTGAGCCAAAATTAAATCGACACTATCTGATGGCATTTTTATCTCTCATCTAAATATCTTTTTAAAAAGATACTTGATTAAAAGTTAAGTTGCCATTACTTTATAAAAAGTATCTTTTGCGAAAGATACTTTTTATAAAGGTTATATGGAGAGACTCTAGTGAAGGATTTGCATCAGATTAAAACCATAGTATTGACGGCATTCGCCCCTATCGTATGGGGAAGTACTTACATAGTGACGACAGAGTTACTGCCAGCGGAAAGCCCTTTGCTCGCTGCAACGATTAGAGCCCTACCGGCAGGTTTGTTGCTCGTATTGTTTGGTAAAACGCTACCCAGCTCAGTGTGGCTTGCTCGACTTGGGGTACTCGGCTTTTTGAACATTGGGCTGTTCTTTTATTGCCTATTTTTTGCAGCGACCTACTTACCGGGTGGTATGGCCGCTATGGTGATGTCTATTCAACCTGTTGTCGTGATATTGCTGAGTTGGTGGTTACTCAGTGTAAAGGTGTCTGCAATACAGCTAATCGCCTCAGTAGTGGGCATCTTTGGAATCGCTTTACTGGTCCTAAATAGTACCGCGAAGTTAGATTTAGTCGGTCTCATTGTCGCGAATGTTGGAACATTAAGCATGGCGAGTGGGGTCGTTTTGACTAAAAAATGGGGCAAACCTACAGGTATGTCTGTGCTGAATTTTACGGGTTGGCAGCTCCTGTTTGGTGGATTAATGCTGCTCCCAGTTGCTATATGGTTTGAGGGGGTACCTCATCAACTAACGCTAATGAACGCTCTGGGTTACTTATACCTGAGTGTTATCGGAGCCGTAGTTGGGTATTTTCTGTGGTTTAGAGGCATTGATCAGCTGCCTACCACTACGGTCTCATTTCTCGGTTTTTTAAGCAGTGTCTCTGCTTGTATCTTGGGTTATATCGTTCTCGACCAGCATTTGTCGGTATTTCAGTTGTTTGGAGCATTACTGGTTTTAGTCTCTATTGTACTTGCAAGCCATCGCTCTTCAGGCAAATCGACTCTATCTAATCAAACTCCAACCGTTCGATCACTAGAAGGAAACTAATATGAATCTTACTATCGTATCTGGCAGCCAGCGTGACAATTCGCAGAGCTTAAACGTCGCTCGCTATTTAGAATCATTATCTGAAAAGCACTTTGAAACTATCAATATCTTGGATTTACATCAGCTTAATTTGCCGCTCTGGAATGAAGGTGTTTGGCAGCAATCCGAAGAGTGGCAGCAATGGCCCCCTATTGCAGAAATGTTAAGGCAATCTGATGCTGTGATTCTTATCTCGCCTGAGTGGCATGGAATGGCGACACCTGCAATTAAGAATTTCTTGCTGTTAACAACTGATGAAGAGCTAGCGCACAAGCCTGTATTGCTAGTGAGTGTTTCTGCCAGTGTGAATGGTGTCTATCCGATAAGTGAATTACGTATGACTGGCAGCAAAAACAACCATGCCTGTTTTTTGCCTGATCATCTGATGTTTCGCAATATCGAAACGCTGATGACCCAAAATCACCAACTACACGATGATGAGATGCACCAACGTAGTCAATATACCTTGTCATTGCTTGCCCACTATGCTCAAGCGCTTGCTCCTATTCATCGCGATATGGTGACTATCGGAAAACCATTCCGTTACGGAATGTAGCTGTTTTACAGTGTAAAAGCTTAAGTCGGGAGGTTGTCTAATAATGGAATCTGTTTATCGCTTGATTTGGTCAACTTAGTAAAGATTCTAGAGTCCTATTAAAAAAGGGTATATACATAATCTTATGTTATTCAATCTGCTGAGTATTTAATGACTCTCAAACAAATCCTTCAAATCCGCAATGTTCGCTGCTTCTTAATGTTTCGAAGCAGCTACTTTGCGCGCTTTTACTATCCAGTCTTCACTTTACTCTACTTAGACTATGGTTTGACCCTTTCTCAGTTTGCCATGCTCAATGTAGTTTGGGCGGCAACCATCGTTCTAGCAGAAGTACCATCGGGTGCATTTGCCGATACTCTAGGGCGTAAAAAGCTGGTGGTGCTGTCCTCAATTGTCATGTTTATAGAAATCGCCATGATCGCCTTTGTTCCGACTGGCAACCCCACCTTAGTATTCATGGTATTTTTGGTAAACCGGGTCTTGAGCGGTTTGGCTATGGCATTAGCCAGTGGTGCCGATGAAGCACTGGCTTATGACACGCTTAAAGAGCAAGGCAAAGAAGATCTCTGGCCGCGAGTGTTGCAGATTCAGTTACGTATCGCTTCAAGTGTCGGCATAGTTGTGACCTTGGTGGGTGCTGCTATGTACGATGTTAACTTTATGACTCATGTTTATCATCTACTGGGGCTCTCAGCGCCAGAAACGACTCAGGATATAATGCGTATCCCTGTTTATGCGACCTTGTTTGTAGCTCTTATCGCCATGTACGCTGCATTTAGCATGAGAGAAGAGAAGACATCATTGCCAAGTGACAGCGGTAAGTTGGCAACGACCATGGCAAGTCTTAAGCTCACCCTGAACACGGGTAAGTGGGTGATCTCCACACCCTATGTTCTGTTTATTCTGCTTTATTACAGCCTGTTTGAGCACACTTCACGGATGTTTTTAACCATGAACAGCCAGTACTATCGAGCGATCGATATCCCCATCATCTACTTTGGGTTGATTGGCGCAGGGATAAGCTTGCTGCAAATTGTGTTAGCTGGGCAAAGTCGAAAGTTGGCGGAAAGCATCGCTCCGAGAAGGTTTATTGCCATCATGGGCATCGCGACGATGGCGACTTATTACTGGATTAGCTTAGGTTGGTCTATTTACGGGGTGATTCCGGCGTTGCTATTAATCTTCATCATCATGACGATGAATATCTTTATTAGTTACCACCTCAACAAAAACACCGAATCACACAACCGAGCCACAGTACTGAGCTTTAAAGGGCTAATGTTTAACCTCGGCTATGGGATGATTGGTATTTTGTACGCTTACTATTACAAATTGCTGTCTAAAAACTATAGCCAAGAGCAGATAGAGCAACACATCGACTTTATTGCGTCTCTTTCTTCATTCTTCTACTACTTTACGTTTTTGTTTGTTGCTATCAGTCTGTTTTTCTACGTGAAAGACAAGCAAAAGCCGATTTTCTAAGTCCTGTTAACCTGTTAACCTGTTGGGCTAGCTTATTCTTAATGTTTGATTGTATTCAACATTCAATAAAGAGTGAGCTTGCTCTACGGTTCCTGTAACCCAGTTAGGAACATGGTTTGCGTCAATCAGTAGCGGCATGCGGTGATGATATTGAGCGCATTGCGGATTGGGTTTCGTGGTGAGTGTGACCACTTTTGAGTTGTTTTCAAGTGTGATAGCTGCCATGTACAGAGCTCCTTTGTTTGGCTGCTCAAATAGATATTTCACTTTTCGTCCTTGTTCCTCACGCCACTCATACCAGCCACTGCATGGGACAATCACTCGACTGAACTGAAACGAACTGGCAAAGGTGGGTTTCTGTGAAACAGTTTCTGCTTGGGCGTTAATGATAACTCGCTTTGCCCAGTCAGGCTTAATGCCCCAAGCGAGGTTGCGCTGCTGTAGCTTGCTGCCATCACTGGCTAAACAAGCCACCTTCTCTGTCGGACGCAAATCGTTGTTGCTATGAGTATAAAAATTTAAGCCAAGCTGTTCACAGACGATATTACACAAGGGATCGTCGATGACATTGAGTCTTCCGCACATTGCTTCCACCTTTCTTAAATGAGCTTAGTCAGTATAGCAATCACGCGGGAACCGTTTTAAAAAGTAAAAAGCCGCGCTTAGTGGCGCGGCTATTTGAGCAATAATTTGTGCCTATTAGCTTTGGCACTCAGCAGGTGATGGCCTGTTTTGTCTTATGGCGAGTATCGCTTGAGGTAACAAAGACATCACAATCATGCCGATCATCAAGCTGTACTGGAATGGGGTAAAGGATTCACCGAGCAAGATAAGTCCAGACACGATCCCCGCGATCGGATTGGCTATACCCCCAAAGGTAAAGTCGACCACAGACATACGTTGCAATAGCCACACATACATGCCGTA
The DNA here is from genome assembly GCF_059295395.1 of Vibrio sp. SCP2. NCBI lineage: Bacteria > Pseudomonadati > Pseudomonadota > Gammaproteobacteria > Vibrionales > Vibrionaceae > Vibrio > Vibrio sp. SCP2. The sequence goes on from NZ_JCAFVV010000001.1 coordinate 994,996, forward strand.
CCCTAGTGCCGTGTTAAGCCCGACAACCCATAACAAACCAGACAGATTGGTCATTGAGAAGTTATCGAAAATCGCGGCGTATTTTGCTGGTTCCATCGCCCCTTGAACACCTGCGGCGATAGACAGAATCAAACCACCGAGGATGAGCTGCCAGGTTAAGACTGTCCACCAGTGCATACGGTTTCCGAGTGATTTAGTGATCGAGCTGCCAACCACAATACACATGATCGCTGCGAGCATAGCCCCCAAACCAATCGGATTTAGGCTAATTGAACTTGGGTCAAACAGCATCCAGGCGAGCACGATCAAGGTGGCACCACATACCGACTGAATCAAGCCTGGGCGATGTTTGTTGATCAACCAGTTGTAGAGCATCGCAAATACAGGCACTGAAATCATGCCAACACCAGAAATGGCAGAAGGCAACGTCAGCGCCATGACAAAGATTAGCCCGAAGAAGGTCGCAATATTGATCAAACCTAAGCTAAACAAAATCTGCCAGTCGCCTTTTTTCGGCAGGCTTGGCTTAAATGCCAACAACAGAAGTCCGGCTGGCAGTGCACGGATCGCACCCAGTAATAGGGGAGGCCAGTCCGCAAGTGTGTATTGCGTGACGGCATAAGTGGTTCCCCAAAAGAACGCCGGAATCATGGCAAGTAATATATTCATAACAACTATCTTTACGTTAAGATACTTTTGTGAGGAATGTACGCCTAAAAACGCTGTTTGTAAAGTATCTTTATGTTAAGATATTCAAAACAGCATTTTGTTACTGGAGACAAATATTCATGGACGCTATTGATAGAGTAGTAGACCAGTGGGCTAAGGAAAAGCCAGAGCTAGAAACTGAACCTATGGCGATAATGGGTCGATTGATGCGTATTGCCAAGTATATGGAGACAGAAGTGGCTCAGCTACATAAGCGCTATGACTTGAAACTTGGGGAGTTCGACGTGTTGGCGACTTTGCGTCGTAGTGGTAAACCTTTTCGCCTTACCCCTTCAGAGCTGATTGATTCTATGATGCTGACATCTGGCGCGATGACGAACCGATTAGATAAGCTTGAGTCTAAAGGTTTGATCAGCCGCGAGCACAGTAAAGAAGACCGCCGCAGCGTGACGGTTGAGCTGAGCCAAGATGGTTATGTGCTGATCGACAAAATTATTGAAGAGCACGCCGCAGTACAGGAAAAGTTGGTTAAAGGCATTAATGCTAATCAGAAGAAACAGATGAACACCATCTTGAAAGGTTGGCTCACTCAATACGAGTAATCTCCTCGAAAAGACGAAATAGAAAAACGCCCTCATTTGCGTGTGCAACTGAGGGCGTTTTGTTTTGCTTTGTTAGTCAGCGCTAAGAGACGGCGTCATCACAATAAAGCTGGGCGTGATCAATTCCCCCGAGTGCGCAGCTTTCATCGATATCAGAGAGATCACCACTGACCCCGACTGCACCAAGAATGTTTTTCTCGGCATCGCGAATGAGCAATCCGCCTGGGACGGGAACCATATTACCGTGTGCGAGAACATTAACAGCGGAGATAAATGCAGGTCGATTGTCGGCATCCTGAGCGAGCTTTCGCGAAGAACACCCGAGCGCTAGTGCGCCCCAAGCTTTAGCAATCGCGATATCTGGTCGCATCATACTAGAACCATCTTGGCGTTGTAGAGAGATGAGTTTCCCTCCACTGTCGAGAACGGCGACCGTGAGCGGTGCGCTTTTGCTCTTTGAACCTGCCTGAAAGGTACCGTCAATGACGGAGAGTGCTTGATCTAGAGTTAAACTTCCCATGTTATCTCCTGTTAATGTTCTACCGCCCTAGCTCGAATAGACGAACTAGGTTGGTATTACGCAGCCCCGTTAAGAAGCTGATAGCTTGGTAAGGTCAGGAAGGTGGCGAACTCTTTCGCTGTTGACAGCTCGAAGAAAAGGTCAGCGGTTTGTTCAAAGCGGCCAGCTGCGAATCGAGCATCGCCCACTTCCTGTTTGATAGTGTTGAGCTCTTGATACAGCCATTGGTGGAAAAGCTCTTTAGTAAAGGTTTGCCCATCATCAAGTTCGACTGAGTGATGAATCCATTGCCAGATATTTGCGCGCGAGATCTCTGCGGTTGCGGCATCTTCCATTAAGCCATAGATCGGCACGCAGCCATGGCCTTGAATCCAAGCCTCGATGTAATAAAGCGCAATACGGATATTCTTGCGAACACCTGCTTCATCGCGTGTCCCTTCACACGGTTTTAGCAGCAGATCTGCGCCAATTTCATGTGTTGGGCTGACAAAATCGAGTTGGTTTGGCTTTCCGCCAAGATTCTTATCGAATACAGACATTGCCAAATCGACGAGCGCCGGGTGTGCAACCCAAGTTCCGTCGTGGCCATTGCGAGATTCACGTTCTTTATCCTCGATCACTTTGGCGGTCACTCGCTCCATCTCTGCAGGATCTTTGGCTGGGATGAAAGCTGACATACCGCCCATTGCCAAGGCGCCACGCTGATGACAAGTACGTACTAACAGTTGGCTGTAGGCATTAAGGAATTCTTTATCCATCCCAACCACGTGTCGGTCTGGAAGAATGCGGTCGGTGTGGTTTTTGAGGGTCTTGATGTAACTGAAGATGTAATCCCAGCGGCCGCAGTTCATTGCGACGATATGGTCACGCATGGCGTAAAGCATTTCGTCCATTTGGAATACGGCAGGTAGCGTTTCAATAAGAACGGTCGCACGAATCGTGCCTCGCTCGACACCAAAGTAATCTTCGGTGAAGGAGAAAACGTCATCCCACCATTGTGATTCTTCCATGCTTTCTAGCTTAGGAATGTAGTAGTAAACCCCAAGTCCTTGCTCTGCTCGTGATAGGTAGTTGTGGTAGAAGTAGAGCGCGAAATCCATCAAGCAACCAGGAATGGGTTTATCGTCAAATTGGATCGATTGCTCCGGCAGGTGCAGGCCTCGCGGACGGGCAATCAGTAGGGCTGGGTCATCACTGAGCTGATAATGTTTGTTTTTTGCTTCATCGTGATAACTGATCGTGCGGGCATTGGCATCGCGCAAGTTGATCTGCCCTTGAACCATGTTCTCCCAAGTAGGGGAAGAGGCGTCTTCAAAACAACACATAAAGACCTTAGCACCTGAATTCAGTGCGTTGATCACCATTTTGCGATCAATCGGGCCGGTTATTTCTACTCGACGGTCTAACAGTTCAGGTGGCGGAGTGGCGACTTTCCAGCTCTTGTTATCACGAATAGATTGTGTATCCGCACGGAAATTTGGTAGTTCGCCAGCATCAAAGCGCTTTTGTTGCTCTTCGCGAGCAGCGAGTAGCGCATCTCGACGTGGAGCAAACTTCTTAACTAGCTTGGTTAAGAATGAGAGCGCTTCTTTGTTAAGGATGGTTTGGTATTCAGGGTTGTCCATGTTACCGACTACGCGCAGACAGGCGGTTTCTTCTCTTTCTGCTACATCGTTCAGACTCATTGTTCGTCTCCTTTAAACAATATCGAATGATTTTGTGTACAAAAATCATGTTGCACGAATACTTATATTTCAATTCATGTAAACAATCAAAGGGTATTTAACATTTATTTTTCATTTACTCTGTTGGAAAAATATTTTTATGTAAAGATATTTTATATAAAGCAATGATTTCTAGGGTTTTCGGGGTTAGTGTTCGCTTCGAGCAATGGCTCTATGTTGAAAAAATGTTGCATTTAGGGGTTGCCAAATTCTGAATATGATTCATAGTACACAAAGTATCTTTGAATTGTATACAATCGAAATGGAGGTTCGCATGGCAAAGATGAAGGCAATTGAGGCGGCGGTAGAAGTACTTAAAAAGGAAGGTGTAGATATTGCCTTCGGTGTTCCTGGCGCAGCGATTAACCCAATGTACGCGGCAATGAAAAAGCTCGGTGGTATTGATCACGTACTTGCTCGCCATGTGGAAGGTGCTTCGCATATGGCAGAAGGTTATACGCGTACCAATCAAGGTAACATTGGTGTGTGTATCGGCACATCGGGTCCAGCAGGCACAGATATGATCACCGGATTGTATTCTGCATCAGCGGACTCAATTCCAATCCTTTGTATTACAGGGCAAGCGCCACGAGCTCGCCTGCATAAAGAAGATTTCCAAGCAGTAGATATCGAATCTATTGCCAAACCCGTCACTAAGTGGGCGACAACCGTACTAGAGCCAGCACAGGTGCCACGTGCATTCCAGCAGGCGTTTCATCTAATGCGCTCAGGCAGACCTGGCCCGGTACTGATTGACTTACCATTAGATGTTCAGCTGACGGAAATCGAGTTCGATATTGATACTTATGAACCGTTAGAGGCATACCAACCAAAAGCAACACGTGCTCAGGTAGAAAAAGCCATCGAAATGATGTGTGAGTCTGCTAACCCAGTGATCGTTTCTGGTGGTGGTGTTATTAATGCGGGAGCTGAAACGTTGCTGCAACAATTCGCCGAAATTACAGGTGTTCCAGTGATTCCAACTCTGATGGGTTGGGGCTCCATCGCAGACGACCATGAACTGATGGCAGGTATGGTTGGTCTGCAAACGGCACATCGTTACGGCAACGCAACTCTGCTTGAGTCTGATTTTGTGTTTGGTATCGGTAACCGATTTGCTAACCGCCACACCGGGTCTTTGGATGTGTATACCAAAGGGCGTAAGTTCGTTCACGTTGATATAGAGCCGACTCAAATTGGGCGTGTGTTCTGTCCGGATCTTGGCATTGTTTCTGATGCCAAAGCAGCACTTGAACTGCTGGTGGAAGTGGCGCGTGAATGGCGTGACGCAGGTAAATTACCAAACCGCAGCGCGTGGGTTGGCGAATGTCAGCAGCGTAAAGCGACGATGTTACGTAAAACTCACTATACCGACGCACCGATTAAACCAATGCGTGTTTATGAAGAGATGAATAAAGCGTTTGGTCGTGATACTTGTTATGTCAGCACGATTGGTCTTTCTCAAATTGCGGCAGCGCAGTTCCTACACGTGTATAAGCCACGTCATTGGATTAACTGTGGTCAAGCTGGCCCGCTGGGTTGGACGACACCTGCCGCTCTTGGTGTACGTGCCGCGGATCCTAATCGCGATATTGTTGCTATCTCCGGTGACTACGACTTCCAATTCATGATTGAAGAGCTGGCCGTTGGCGCGCAGTTTAACCTGCCATATATCCATGTTTTGGTAAACAACTCTTACCTTGGTCTGATTCGCCAAGCGCAGCGTCAGTTCGACATTGATTATTGTGTTCAGTTGGCGTTTGAGAACCAGAACGCACCAGAGCTCAAAGGCTACGGTGTTGACCATGTGACGGTTGTTGAAGGCTTAGGTTGTAAAGCGATTCGAGTGACTGACCCAGAGCAGATGCAAGAGGCGTTTGCTCAAGCGAAAGAGTTAATGAACAAGCACAAGGTGCCTGTTGTGGTTGAAGTGATTCTAGAGCGTGTAACCAACATTGCGATGGGCGTCGAGATTGACTCAATCAATGAGTTCGAAGCCTTGGCAGAAAGCGCTGACGACGCACCAACGGCGTTAATCAATAACAGCTAACAGAATAAGGAAATCAAAATGGCAAAGTTTGCAGCAAATTTATCCATGTTGTTTACCGAATTGGACTTCGAAGATCGCTTTGAGGCCGCAGCAAAGGCGGGTTTTAGTGGCGTAGAATATTTATTTCCTTACGCCTTAGGAGCCGCTCAAATCAAGGAGAAATTGGATGAAAACCAACTTACCCAAGTGCTGTTCAACCTTCCTGCCGGCGATTGGGAGGCGGGCGAGCGCGGTATCGCGGTGGACCCAAACCGAATTGAAGAGTTCCAAGCAGGCGTCGCCAAGGCCATTGAATACGCCAAAGTATTGGGTAATACCCAAATCAACTGCCTCGCAGGGATCGTTCCACAAGGGGTAAGCCAACATGATGCGCACGCGGCGTTTGTTATCAACCTACGTTATGCCGCGCAGGCTCTAAAAGAGGCTGGCATTCGCTTAGTGATTGAAGCCATCAATACGCGTGACATCCCGGGATTCTTCCTCAACACCACTGAGCAGGCGAAAGCGGTGATTAAAGAAGTGGGTAGTGACAACCTGTTCATTCAGTACGACATCTACCACATGCAAATCATGGAAGGGGACCTAGCGCCAACCATGAGTGCCAACATCGACCAAATTGCCCATGTGCAGTTAGCCGACAACCCAGGCAGACATGAACCGGGTACTGGGGAGATTAACTACCCATTCGTCTTGAAACATCTTGATGAGCTTGGTTATCAAGGGTGGGTTGGCTGCGAGTACAAGCCGAAAACCACCACCACTGAAGGCTTAGATTGGATCAACCTATACCGCTAAGTGCGGTCTGTGCCCGCCAAAGGGTGGGCTAACGTTACGGAGAACAGAATATGAAAATTGCATTTATTGGTACAGGTATTATGGGCCGCCCAATGGCAGCGAACTTGCAAAAAGCCGGTTATGACATTGTGCTATCTGATCACTTTAACCCAGCGCCAAAAGACTTGGTGGATGCAGGAGCTCAAGTTGTTAACTCTGCGCAAGCAGCCGCTGAAGCAGCAGACGTTATTATCCTTATGGTGCCGAATACACCACAAGTGGAAGATGTGCTATTTGGCGAGAAAGGTGTTGAAGCAGGCCTGAATGCGGGGGGTGCTGAAGGTAAGCTTGTGATCGACATGAGCTCAATCTCACCAATGGCAACCAAAGCGATTGCTGCGCGCATCAATGAAAGTGGTGCACAGTACCTAGACGCACCAGTGTCTGGTGGAGAAGTCGGTGCGGTTAACGCTACGCTAAGCATCATGGTAGGCGGCGCGCAAGAAGCGTTTGATAAAGCTCGCCCTCTGTTTGAGGTGATGGGTAAAAACATCACCCTAGTCGGTGAAAACGGTGCCGGTCAAACTTGTAAGGTCGCCAACCAGATTATTGTGGCACTTAACATTGAAGCGGTTTCTGAAGCGCTTGTGTTTGCTTCAAAAGCGGGCGCTGATCCAGCACGTGTGCGCCAAGCGCTGCTCGGTGGGTTTGCAAGCTCTAAGATTTTAGAAGTCCACGGCGAGCGTATGATTGAAGGCACGTTTGATCCTGGCTTCAGAATCTCGTTGCACCAGAAGGACTTAGATCTAGCGCTAACGGGTGCCAAAGAGCTAGAAGTTGCACTGCCTAATACGCAAAACGCACAAGAGTTGTTTGAAGAGTGTGCGGCTCAAGGCGGACAGGACTGGGACCACTCAGCGCTGATTAAAGCGATTGAGAAGCGCTCAGGACATTCGATTCGAGATTAGGGTCTACTGCCTCTAGTTTCCGTCTGGGATAGCAAGGATTCCTCTCCCTCGCTATCCCATACCAATCATGACAAGCAATTGGTGGTGATTGGTATCTATATATCAATCTTGCTGACTAGCCGTTGTGGGGGAAATCAGTCGGGTTGATATTACTTAAATCGCGTAGTTTTTCGTCTCCTTTTGTACGCGTTCCCGTTGTAAGGCAACAGGTAGAGGCTCGTTCGGGCCTCGTCTTAGCAGGCACCTCGCGTGCTTACATCGGGATTTTTTCTTGGTTACTCAGCTGCAGGCACTGTTGGCGCAATAAAAGCGCGGGGGAGTTGTGCTATGTTAGCCCTAGGAAGAGTAAGGCTTCGAGTACGAGTAAAGAGATGCAGTTAAATACGTTAATCGCGAGACAAATCGTTGAGCGCGCGACAAAAATTATCCAGTTTCCTGTCAATGTGATGGATGAGAACGGGATAATTATCGGCTCAAGCGATCCAGCGCGATTGCACCGAACCCATGAAGGCGCCTTATTGGCGATACATGACAACCGAACAGTTGAAATTAATCATACGGTTGCCAGTACTCTGATTGGTGTAAAAGAAGGGATTAACTTGCCTATTTTGCATCAAGATAGTGTGATTGGTGTAGTCGGTATTTCAGGGCAGCCTGAAGAGGTCAGACGCTATGGCGAACTGGTTAAGATGACCGCTGAACTCATCGTTGAGCAAGCTGATTTAATGGCTCAGATTCAGTGGAATAAACGTCATAGAGAAGAGCTACTGCTGCAGCTAATACAGGGTTCTACCTTAAATGAAACCCAGCTGCTATCGATAGCAGAACGATTAGATTTGGATTTAGCTCAGCCAAGGATCGCTGCAACAGTTAAGGTGATACCTAAGCAAGGTCAACCTTTGACGTTAGAGCAGTTGCAGAAGCTGGTGCACCTGTTGGAGTACCCAGAGCGAGACAACATTGTAGGTATTGTGTCTGTCTCTCAAAACGAAGTTGTCGTGCTCAAGCCAGTGACCTTAGTCGACAATACATGGAGTAAAGCTGAAGAGAAAAAGCGGGTTAAACGCCTGCTTAAGCGGATCGCTCAAGAGGCGGACTTTACGGTCAAAATCGCCATGGGAGAGTATTTCCCCGGCCTTACCGGGTTATCTCGCTCTTATGAAACGGCCAAGGCGACCCTAGCTTGTAGCGATGAAAGCAAAGATGCGATCTTATTTTATCAAGAGCACAAGCTGTCGGTTCTGATTGATAATTTGAAGCAAGATGAGTGGCGTCGCAATCAGATAAGTCACCCGATTGAAGTTTTGCAGCAACACGATAGTAAAGATGTTCTGGTTAAGACGTTAAAGGAATTTTTTGCTCAGGATTGCGATCTGGCTCAAACCTGTGCAGCTCTCCATATTCACCGCAATACACTGCGTTACCGAATAGAAAAGATTGAAGAAGTTACAAGTTTAAAAATCAATAAGTTAGACCATAAAGTTCAACTGTATTTAGCCCTAAAATGTGTGTGATCATTTGAAGGTTTTTGTCATTTTGCACAAAAACGTTCGTTTCAGATAATAATAAATCTGTCATTTTGCATAAAGAATTTATTTGTCTCTGCTCTTACTCTTCAGGCAGTTCACAAAATAATCGGAAATAACAACAAAATGATAGAAGTCACTACCCTTGGTGCGTTGACCGCTTTGGTCGTCGCCATCGCCCTTATTTTGAAAAAAGTGCCGCCTGCATACGGCATGATTATTGGTGCCTTAATTGGTGGTGTGGTCGGTGGTGTATCACTAACTGACACAGTTTCACTGATGATTGGTGGTGCGCAAGGTATCGTTACTGCGGTACTCCGTATTCTTGCCGCTGGTGTACTAGCGGGTGTCTTGATTGAGTCGGGTGCGGCAACGTCGATTGCCGAAACCATAGTGAAAAAAGTGGGTGAAACACGCGCGCTTCTTGCACTCGCTATCGCGACGATGATTTTGACTGCGGTTGGTGTGTTTGTCGATGTAGCTGTTATTACGGTGGCACCAATTGCACTCGCGATTGCACGCCGCGCTGATATCTCTAAGACCGCAATTTTGCTCGCCATGGTGGGCGGCGGTAAAGCGGGTAATGTGATGTCACCAAACCCGAACGCGATTGCAGCAGCCGATGCGTTTAATGTTCCACTGACATCGGTGATGGCGGCAGGTGTGATTCCTGGTTTGTGCGGTTTAGTATTGGCTTACTTCATCGCGAAAAAGCTTGTAAACAAAGGCTCTAAAGTGGATGCGTGTGAAGTGGTAGAAGTAGATCACTCGCGCCTACCCGCTTTTAAGGCAGCGATTGTTGCACCATTGGTTGCGATTGCACTGCTGTCACTGCGCCCGATAGCTGGTATTAACGTTGACCCATTAATTGCGCTTCCTTTAGGTGGCCTTATCGGCGCTGTAGTCATGGGACGCTTTGCAGATACCAATCACTTCGCTGTTGCAGGCCTTAGCCGTATGGCACCAGTCGCGGTGATGTTGCTTGGTACAGGTACATTGGCGGGCATTATCGCTAACTCTGGCCTTAAAGATGGATTGATTGATGTATTAACGGCATCTGGATTGCCTTCATTCTTACTGGCACCAATTTCAGGTGCAATGATGGCACTGGCAACAGCGTCAACAACGGCGGGTACGGCAGTCGCTTCAAGTGTGTTTAGCGGCACAATTTTAGAACTCGGAGTGCCAGCTTTAGCAGGTGCTGCAATGATTCATTCGGGAGCGACAGTTCTTGATCACATGCCTCATGGCAGCTTCTTCCATGCGACGGGTGGTGCGGTGCACATGGATATTCGCGAACGTCTGAAGTTGATTCCATACGAGTCTGCGGTAGGTCTAATGATCGCCTTCGTCTCGACCATGATGTTCGGTGTGTTTGGTTTATTTGTTTAAGGAATGAAAATGAAGATTGTAATTGCTCCTGATTCGTACAAAGAAAGTTTAACTGCTATGGAAGTGGCGACTGCGATTGAAAACGGCTTTAAAAAAGTAATGCCAGACGCAGAGTTTGTTAAGTTGCCAATGGCTGATGGCGGTGAAGGTACCGTGCAGTCATTAGTTGATGCAACGGGTGGTCGCATTGTAACGGCAACGGTGACAGGACCGTTAGGTCAGCCTGTTGAAGGTTTCTATGGCTTGTTGGGCGATGGCTCTACAGCCGTGATTGAGATGGCCGCGGCATCGGGTTTACACCTTGTTGAACCAGCGAAGCGTAATCCACTGTTAACGACGACCTATGGGACTGGCGAACTGATTAAAGCAGCACTTGATGCTGGGGTGAAACATATCATTGTAGGCATTGGTGGCAGTGCGACCAATGATGGTGGTATTGGTATGGCCCAAGCGTTAGGGGCTCGCTTGCAAGACGAACAAGGCGCTGATCTAGCTTATGGGGGCGGAGCGCTTGAGAAGCTTGCTAGCATTGATTTGTCTGGTCTAGATAGCCGCCTAGCTGATGTTAAGTTAGAGGTGGCGTGTGATGTTGATAATCCACTGTGTGGCCCGAAAGGCGCATCTCATATCTTTGGCCCGCAAAAAGGCGCAACGCCTGAAATGGTAGAGCAGCTAGACAGTAACCTAACTCACTACGCTGAGGTGATTCGCCAAACTAACGGTAAAGAAGTGATAGATCAAGCTGGCGCAGGTGCTGCGGGTGGCCTTGGAGCGGCTCTACTTGGTCTGTTTGATGCGAGCCTACGCCCAGGTATCAGCATTGTCATGGATGCAGTCAATCTGGCCGAAGTGGTAAAAGATGCGGATTTAGTGATTACTGGTGAAGGTCGTATCGATAGCCAAACCATTCATGGCAAAACACCAATCGGTGTCGCTCGCACTGCCAAACAGTACGACTTGCCTGTGATTGGTATTGCGGGAAGTATCGCGCAAGATTGCCACGTTGTGCATGAACACGGCATTGATGCCGTCTACAGCGTAGTGCTGGGAGCAACCGATCTGCCGACTGCGCTTAAAGAAGCGGCATTCAATGTCGAGATGACCTCACGTAACGTTGCCGCTGCACTGGCAATGACGCTAAAATAACTTCCCTTTACACTGTAAACGGCCGCTAGTTAGCGGCCGTTTTTGTATTTAATGAAGTTCGAGTTATAGAGGCAACTGGCACCTATATGAACTCTAACTAACTGCGTTACCCGCGTCGATCAAACTCATTATGAATAAGTACGATACATTGAGACGCAAACAGCATTTGAGGCCCAAGGCTGACCTTTTGTGTGCCTAAACGCTTAAGACTGTTCCAACTCTTTTTCGGCATTGGAATGTGGTCGGTTAGGATAAAACAAGCATTGCCATCAAACGGCTCGTCACGAATGTCCGTGCCCTTTTTATCAAGTAAGTAGAGCGTATAGTCTTCTGCCAAGCGCTGAACCAGTTTTTCAAAGCTGATGGTTTCGACACTTAAGCCGCTTGCCACATTGCGCAGCTCTTCTTTTTTCATGCCGACAGAGTGCTCCAATGCTTTCGCAATTAAAGCGATTAACGCCGATTCATGAAAGCCACCAATGTTGGAAAGCTGAGAGGACTCAAAGCATAGAGTGCGCGAAAAGTCCGCGGTACTTTCAATGACCAGATAGACCTTCACGTCATCTCGATGAGATTGAGCAGTGAAAATCGCATTCATCAATACATGAGCAAGAATTTCGGAATGAGCGTCGCCACCGACTCCCTCAACGAAAACCTTATGGTCAGTCGAAGCTGCGCGGGCACGGATTACAAAGGCTTTATTCATAGATAACCATTAGAGCGAAAATTGCCCCTTATATTAACGATGTACAACGCTCTGTCTATTTGCATTTTGAATTATTTGCATCCGTGGGTTGGTTTGTTGCTAAACACGCTGAAAAGTTACCCACTACTTGAAATAGCATAAGCCTCAGTGGTTGATAAGATGGGTAGTTTCCACCAAGCTGTAATGGGTTGACTGATATATTTAGATGGTTACCCTGCGCCCGGTTGGGAAGTGTTCAAGACGCTCACCTAATACGTCTTTAAGTATTTTGTAGGCTTTCATACCAGTGCAGTGGCCAGTATAGAGTTTATCTATTGGATAAGTGAGTATCGTTTTAGCGATTTCTTCAATGTCTTTCTTTGTTCCGCCAATGCTATTGAATACGGGTAACCCGACCAAATGGAACCCACCAACAACAGCTTTAATTCTGGTGTTTGGAAACAGTTCTATTGCGGTGTCGATCATATTGAGTACGCCGCTGTGAGCACAGCCGGTAAAAACTATAAGGCCATCACCTTCTTTGATGACTAAGAGTAACTCATGGTCAAATGTGTCGGGTTGGCAGCCCTCTCCGGAATCTGTGAAGAGATATTTATTACCTTTTGGCTGTTCATACTTACGACTCAGGCTGGTAATAATAAAAATATTTGGCCGTATCTCAGTTGTTTTATCAATGAAGCAGAATCGGTCATTATCTTTGTTTAATAAGGTTTTATCCATTCCCACGTTGCTTTTAAAACCAAACGCTTTGAATCGATACTCTGTCTCCATACACTCGCGCAAATAAACTGGTGCTTTGCAGTTTCGGTCAAGAAAATGAGTGATTCCATTACAGTGGTCGTGATGACGGTGGGAGATAATTGCAGCATCAACCTCTTCCATATTGATACCCAACAAAGTGGCATTATCACAAAAAGCGTGACTGCTACCCGCATCAAACAGAATTTCTTGTCCCATCGTTTTTATATGAAAAGATAACCCTCTTTCAACCGCAAGGTCGGGCCTATCTTCAAGTCGATTATTGTCAATTAATGCTGTTAGTATCATATCTACTGCCGAAACCACTGTTTAGTTGAGTCTACTACAACTGAAAAAGAAAGATCCTCACTTAGCTACCTCTCCCCATTAGATAAGTCGACTAACCTAAATTAGTCGGCTTGTCGTATTGGTTTTCCAAAACTCGAGCCTCTTAAAACAACATCCCAACAAACAAGCCGATGAAAAAAACACATAAAACATGCGTTGTAGCGGGTGGTACTTTGCCTTTAACGGGTTGTTTTACTTCTGGGTTGACTAAATAGTCCTTACCATTCAATGTGTAAAGTGCATAGCCTAAAGGGTCCATAAAATCTCTCCTACTCTCTCTGTCTCTGCTGGTTATTATTGTTGAATAAACAGGAAGTAATAATGATATGGTAGAAAATCAAAGTTCACCTTTTATCACTCAGATCCACTTGCAGCGATTGCAGCAGCTGAGTCGTTATTATTCGCTGAACATCGCAGCAACAACCGATGTCCAGACATTGGCTGAGCAACTTAGCTGTTCTGAGCGAAATATTGCCAAGCTAATGAAAACCTTAGCGAGTATTGGTTGGATTTCGTGGAAGCCGGGTAGAGGTCGGGGTAACAAGTCAGAGATAACCTTGCTCGATAGTTTTGAGTCCGCATTGATGAGTGTTCTTGAGCAGCATTGTCACAAAGGACATTTGAGTGAAGCGGCAAGGTACGCGGATCTGTTTGGTTATGAGGAGATGTTTCGTAAAAAGCTACCAAGTTGGCTGACGCAGGCACAGGAAAGCTTAAAAAACCTGAACACCCTAGTGACCTTAGTTCCTTATTCTCTTCCTATTATGCATCCATTGTGGGCCTATAGATCCAGTTCACGACTGTACATTGAAGCCATGTTCGATACGTTACTTAAGTACGACAATGAAACAGGGGCGATACGACCACATCTAGCACACCACTACGAGTTTAGAGAAAATGAGCTGTGGCTAAGAATCAGGCCCGATGTTCATTTTCACAATGGTGAAAAGCTAACTGCTCAGCACGTCGCAAAATGTATCGAAGACCGAGTGAGTAAGCCGCACAACTACCAAATCCTCTATCGCCATATCCTGGAAGTGGTGGCCGAAGGGTTATGGGTGGTGATCAAGATGTCTCAGCGCCATGAGTCGATTCTACATCTACTGTCCGAGGCTCATGCTCCAATCTATTTAGACTGCGCAGAGCGGGAGATTCCTTACGGGACGGGGCCTTATGCACTTGAATCCAGCTCGGAACATCATTGGATATTGGCGAAGAATCCTAATTACTTCTCAGCCGGTGGCTTTATCGACCGGGCGGAGTTTTGGACGAGTGATGACGCAGATAGCAGTGTTCAAGGGCATATCGTACATCATCGATGCCCAGCCTCTCCAAGCGGAGGTGTTGACAAGATCTCATTGCAAACAGGCTGTGATGTGATCGAATTTAAACATCATCAATCAGAACTGTCGATGGACGAAAAAGCATGGATTTTTCACCAAGCGCGAGAGTTCTGTCGACAACAAGCCAGTGACTACATTCCTATTGCCAACTCCATCACTGGTTATCATCAAAACAAAGGTGTGTTTCTTTATCACCCGAATCAAAGTAAGCCTACTCGACCACTGAGAGTGTGTATTTCAGGTCAGACTGAGCCTAGGTTAAAACTGATTGAGCACCTTAGACAGCAAGGTGCTGAGATTGAGCTCTTCCCTCTAGAGCATTTGAAGCAGACATGGATTGATTTTGCCGTTGGAGGGTATGTTTTTCCTAACAACACTGTGTTTGGCTATTACAAATGGTTGCTCACTAGCTTGGCGTTCACTTCTTGCCTTTCAGCGGAGCAGCAGCAAGCGTTTCTCTCTATTGTTGATCAACTGATGTTGGCAAGTGATACCGAGCAAGATTTCCTCAATGAGCTTTATCGCTGTGAGGATTGGCTGATCCAGAACGGTGTGTTTGTGCCTTTGTGGCGCGATTCTGAGAGTTACGATGTCGCTAACTCTCTGCACGGTTTGGAGACAGACAGTGCTGGAATCTTATCGCTACAAAAACTCTGGTTTGATAGCTGAACTCTTGTTTGTGCATCGGAGCATTACTTTAAACCCCTAAATATGTAGGTAACACTAATTGTATCGGTAAGCTATTTTTGACCTAGAGAAGGGTGAAAAAATATGATTTATCGAACGTTGGCAGATCTAGTCGTCATACTTCATCTGTTGTTTATTGTCTTCGCCTTGCTTGGAGGCATGCTAGTGCTTTGGCGCCGCCATATGTTGTATGTCCATATTCCGGCAGCCTTATGGGCTGTAGCGATAAGTGTTAATGGCTGGATTTGTCCTTTGACACCACTAGAAAACAAACTCAGGTTTTCTGCAGGTGTTGAAGGTTATCCGGGGGGATTTGTTGAGCACTATGTCGTTCCCATAATTTATCCGCCTGGATTGAGTTCTGACATTCAGGTTTTTCTCGGTGTGGCTGCAGTGGGAATAAATATAGTGGTTTATGGATTTGTCTATTGGCGGCATAAGATCAAGTCTTGTGGGAGGCAAGAATGAAAAGCTTGCTAATTACAGTGGTGGTAAGCTACTTGCTTATTGCGCTGACTATCTACTCCTTGCAACGTCGGCTTATGTATTTCCCTCAGCCTGTCAGCAATGCCTATGGTGAGATGAATACCAGCTTCATTGTTGATGGTGTCCAACGGCATGGTTGGGTGCTCAATGATGGTCAAGATAAGGCGCTAATCTATTATGGTGGCAACGCAGAAAGTATCGAGGCCAACATTCCCTTGTTCACGTCTGTGGCCCCAAACTATACCATCTACTTAGTTCCTTACCGTGGCTACGGTAATGATTCAGGTATACCGACGGAAAAGGCATTGTATAGCGATGCCATGCAGATTTTTCAGTCAGTCGAAAGCAAACATAATTCCATATCATTGATGGGTCGAAGTCTGGGATCTGGTATCGCGACACATATCGCTGCTCATAGACAGGTAGACAAGCTCATATTGGTGACGCCATTTGATAGTATCGAAAACGTCGTCAAAGATATCTATTGGATGTTCCCTGTTTCTTGGTTGCTCAAAGATAAATACAAATCCGCAGATAGGGTGAAAGACATTACGGCTAAAACCTATATCTTTATTGCAGAACAGGATCGAGTGATCACACGAGCAAGAACCGAGCAGTTAGTTGCTAAGTTTAGCGATCAGCTGAGAGACGTTATCGTCATACCCGGTGCCAACCACAACACGATTTCACAGTTTCCTTCCTATGTTTCAGGGCTGCAGCGGGTATTGAGGTAGAGACTGATATCGTTTTATTAATTCAATGGTGGCTGAATGCTTAAGCAACTTTAGCGCCTTAAAACATTGCAATAACCAAACCGACCTCACTATCCCAATTCTCTGATAGTGACTATTTTTCTATCAATTTAATCACTTGTTAGGCTATGCGTATTCACTCACCCTATACTGAGAAGCGTTAGGGAAGAATAAAAAGGAACAAGCCAATGAAACGAGCTTTCACTCTGACATTACTCGCGAGCTTATCAATGAGTACTCATACTTTTGCAGCAGACAGTGCGGATATGGTGTTAACTAACGCCAAGATTTATGGTCACCAAACGGCAGATTCGATAGCCATCGCCAACGGAAAAATTCTTTATATTGGCCAAAACGCTGAATCAGATAAATTCACCAATCGTTATACCGAAGTGATCGACTTAGAAGGTGCATATGTAATGCCTGGTTTTGTCGATAACCATAACCATGTCTTTGAAGCAGCATCAGAGGCGGGCGGGCAATGCGAAGTGAGCATGGATGCAGGACTAGAGGATCAAATCCCTTACCTTAAGGCGTGTCGCAAAGACGCGACCAAAGGGGAGTGGGTGATGGGTTACGGCTTTTCAATAGAAGCGCTTCTTGCAGAAGATAATCAGAGAACCCCACTTGAAGTGATCGATGCCGTTTTTCCAGATCAGCCAGTCATTATTATGGAGCAAACGTCTCACTCTATGTGGGTTAACTCGGTGGCTTTAGAGCTCGCTGGTATCACTAAAAGCTCACCAGAGCCACAAGGCGGTAAGATCCTAAAGGATGAGTACACGGGTGAGCTTAATGGCATTTTGTTTGATAATGCGGGTGATATCGTGATGGAAATGGCTTGGAACAGCTTAGAAGAGCAGTTTGATCAAAGCTATGAAGGGCTTATGGCTGGGCTAGAAGAGGCGCGAGCTCATGGTATTACTACGATTGGTGATGGTCGCCTATATTGGAAGCGCGGCTGGTATGACGTATGGCAAGAAGCGGAAAAGCGCGGGGATCTCACGGCGCGTGTTTCACTTAGACCTTGGATTTACCCAACGGACAGTATGCAGCCTCAGTTATCGTTCTTAAGCGAGATATATTCTGCGGATACGTCAGGGTTGTTGCTGGTTGATCAAGTCAAAATGTACAGCGATGGTATTTTGGTTAATGGTACCGCCAAGACGCTCGCCCCTTATCTTGATACCTATATTCCAGATGAACCGTATGGCATTAACTATATTCCACCACAAGCGATGGAGACGTGGTTAAAAGCCCTAGATAAGATTGGCTACGGTGCTCATATCCATGCGATTGGTGATGGAGCGATTCGCGAGTCGTTGAACGCGATCGAAGCAATGCGCGGCCAAGGTGGCGATAAAGATTACACCTTAACTCATGTTGAGTTAGTCAATTCTAAAGATGTGCCACGTTTTGCTAAATTAGATGTGACTGCAGACTTTCAAGTCGGCTCTGATTACGTCGCTTACCACGATCACCAGTGGGCAGAAGCTTTCTTAGGAGCTAAACGCACAAGAGCCTTGATGAACCTAAAAGCTATCTTCGATACTGGTGCTAACGTATCGTTAAGTAGTGATTGGAACGTACACGACATCAATCCATTGGTAGGGATCGCTAACAGTGTGATTATGGGCAAGACAGGATTGCCGAGCGTTAAAGACGCCATTGAGGCCTATACGATTAATGCCGCTGCTAGTCTAGGTATTGATGAGGTAACGGGCTCGATTGAGCTAGGTAAATCTGCCGATTTTGCCGTGCTTTCTCATGACATTACCCAACTTTCACCAGAAAAAATTAAATCCACTGATATTTGGATGACGATTCTAAAAGGTAAGATAGTGTTTGATTTAGAGCAGCAGTAAGCACTCGCATTACCTAAATTGGTGCAGGTTTTTGATTGCCTCAATCACCTTGTTTCCGGTCTCTGATAATGTGAGGCCGGAACGCCAGTTTACTTCTACACGACGTGGGATTGCACTTTGCTCAAAATCAGAGTCAAGAGCGACGAGAGAGCCTGATTCAAGCTGTTGATTGAGATTATCAAGAGGCAAGAACGCAAACCCTTGGCCGTTTTCTAGCAGCCGAATGAGTAGCGTTAGATCATTGATCACGGCATAGTCGGGGCTAAACCCTTCTCCCTCTTCTTCTCCAAGCTCTCCCCAAATCAACTCTTTAAACAAGCTTAAGTCGTCAACAGAGACAGGCTGCGATTGTTTTAGAGGCAGAGAAGGGTGGCAGACCAAGCCTTCTTGATAGCAGCCTAGTTTGGCGTATTCCATTTCAGTTTGATGCAGCTGTCCTGATTCATGGCGGATGACGATATCTGTGTCGCCATTGTGCAGATCTTCGCTGAGTTCTTGAAACTCTGCTCGGTAAATCTCTAGGCACAAGTTAGGCAGTTGAAACAGAGTAGTGATTGCCTTGGTTAACGGGGACTCAGGAATATAATGTTCAAGTCCGATGCGAATGGACGATGGCTCTCCTTGGCTTAGTGCTGCTGCTCGATGGTTGAGCTTATCAAGTTGCGCAAGGGTATGAGTTAGGGAAGGGAGTAGTTGTTCACCTTGAGCACTTAGGGTGCTTTTGTTGCCTGTTCGATCGAAAAAGCTGACACCTAAATCAATCTCAAGGTCAGAGATCCACTGGCTGACCTGAGATTGTTTTTTACCTAACTTACGCGCCGCAGCGGAAATCGACCCCAGCTCGATGGCAAGTAATAGTGCTTTGAGATGAGTGACATTCATAAGGCGGAGCTCCGGTTGGAAAAAACACCGCCTATTATCCTCGATTACGCAATGTGCGTCATCTTGTTGAGGGTAAAACTCTCGATTGAGCCCTCTACCGCTGCTGAGTATGCCGCAATATGCTCGCTTGCCAAGTGTTGATCAAGCGCGGCTTCTGACTCCCAGTTCTCGTGGAATACAAAGTGAGCTGGGTTTTGATTGTCTTGGTGCAAGTCATAGTTAATACAACCCTGCTCAACACGAGTCTTGTCGATTAGCTTGATAAGCTCAGATTTTACTAGCTCTACTTGACCGTCTTTAGCAATGATATTGGCAATGATGGTTAACTTTGTCATGGTTGATGTCACTCTCTCAATTAGTTTTTAAAGTGTAGTGATTACGTCATCCATTGGAAGACGCGCTTTTGGTAAACCATGGTTATAGTCTTCACCTTCTTTGTGGTAACCCATAGCCAAAGCAAAATCACACACGTAACCGTCTAGCTCATCTTTGAAGACTTCTCCGATTAGCTCAGGGTCAACACCTTCCATTGGAGTTGACGCAATGCCCATACGCGCAAGAGTGTGCAGCGTGTTGCCCAAAGCAATATAGGTTTGAGCTTTAGTCCAGTTACCGTTGAAGCCAGTTTCATCTGTATTTAGCTCAGCAAAACCGTAAGCACCATTTAGCATGTCGTTGTAACGCTCTGCTGGCAGGTGTCCAGAAGTTACTTCTGCATCGACAACTTTTGCGTATTGCTCTTTAGTAAAGTGCGGGTTATGAGCAAACAAAATAGTGTGTGACGCTTCTTTTGCATGCGGTTGGTTGAACTGGTGCATGTTGGCAAACGTGTTGTGAAAGCGCTGTTTGGCTTCATCACTCTCAAGTACGATAAATTTCCAAGGCTGAGAGTTGATTGACGATGCAGATAAGCGGATAGCTTCTTTGATTACTTGCATATCTTCTGCAGAAATACGTTTTGTTGCGTCGTATTTTTTCGCTGTGTAACGAGTGTTTAAATCTTTGATGATTGGATGAGTCATGTTGGCTCCTAAAACCAATCAGAATAAGTATCTGAACATTCTTGCTGGTTAAAATCGCTGATAGCTACGTTATAGATTTTGTAGGTAGAATAACTAGCTAGCTTCAATCTATGCCTTGCTCTAAGCGATTTTTCCTGCGCAATTATCTGAACACCTACTTATCCTAATTGGTATAACTATCTAAAAATTACGAATTCAGTCGGGTTTGATGTTCGGTGCGTCAACAATTAACGTATGGCTGGAACATGCCCCAATTATCGAAAATCCGCTCTTGCTCATGTCGATGGGGCTAATTTAGTGCAGTTGGTAACAGAGAAAAATAGCCAATTGTTCCAATCACTATGGAACAAAACTTCCATAATAAAAGGGTCTGCATGTGGAACTGGCTTCGGAGTGAAGGAGATACTAAAAGAAATGGCGAGAGCGTTATCATCTCGCCATAAAAGTAGATTGTTGTGATCCCCTCGCTCTAAAGAGGCACAACCAGAATATCAACCGGTGACTTATCGACGATATGCTTAGAGTAAGAGACAATTTTGCTCCAAAAATCATGGTGATGACCACAGATTAATAAATCGACATTGTTGTCTTCTATGGTATTTTTGAGCTTGTCAGCCAGTTCGCCAGTGCCCACAAATATCTGTCTGATTGTAAGCGGACTGTACTCTTCAAAAGCGATAATTTGTTCGATGGCGCGTTCACCTAAGGGTTGTTGATCGGGGCTATCTTTTAAATCGACTAACTCTGGATAAATTTCACCATGTGAGCCATCAATATGGATAAAAGAGATTTGCGCGTCGGTTAGTTTTGCCAAGTAAACGGCCCTGTCAATAAGAGCTTTAGTCTCTTCCTCAAGCTCAAGGGCAACAAGAATATGTCGGTAGTTCATAATCGTGTCCTCTTATTGAATATCCTACAATAAGCATAATATTTGTCCTGAATGAATATTGTCGTAAAGGTCTCGAAATGACGAAAATTATCCACTGTAAATTCGGCAAAAATAGGAAATAACAGCTAATCAATCAGACCTCATTTGTTCCTAGTTTCAGATCTACAATGATTTGCAGATGTTAATGCTGATTTAGGAATCGTTCATGACTACATTTCCCAACAACTTCCTCTGGGGTGGCGCCATCGCTGCCAATCAAGTTGAAGGATCTTTTAATCAAGATAACAAAGGCTTATCAACATCAGATATGTTGCCAAATGGCATCTTAAGCCCTCATCAAGCCCGCGAACAGCGAACCGATGGCATTAAGGATTTGGCGATCGATTTCTACAATCGTTACCCTGAAGATATCTCCCTATTTAATGATATGGGCTTTAACTGTTTGCGCCTTTCAATCGCGTGGACACGTATCTTTCCCAATGGTGACGAGCTTGAGCCTAATGAGGAAGGTTTAGCCTACTACGACAAGATTTTCGATGAGCTGGCGAAATACGATATCCAGCCATTTGTCACCTTGTCTCACTATGAAATGCCTTATGCCTTGGTGGAAAATTATGGTGGTTGGGCGAGCCGTGAGTTGATTACTTTCTTTGAGCGTTACGCCAGCACGGTATTTGAACGTTACAAAGATAAAGTCAAGCTGTGGCTAACGTTCAATGAAATCAATATGTCGTTGCACGCTCCGTTTACTGGTGTCGGGCTCGAAGAAGATGCCTCAGAGCAAGCGATCTATCAGGCTATTCATCATCAATTAGTTGCGAATGCTAAAGCAGTTAAACTGTGTCACCAAATCATACCTGATGGCAAAATTGGCAACATGCTACTAGGGGCGATCAACTACCCGTACACCTGTAACCCTGATGATGTGATTGCAGCGATGCACGAAAACAATAAGTGGCTGTTCTTTGGCGATGTGCAAACCCGAGGCAAGTACCCTGGCTACATGCTGCGTTACTTCCGTGAACAAGGGATAGAAATTGCTATGGAACCGGGTGACCTAGAAGAGCTAGTGAGTGCAAGTGTCGACTTTATCTCATTTAGTTACTATGCAAGTGGCTGTGCGAGCGCCGATCCTAAGCAAAAAGAGGTGGGCAACATCGTTGATAGCGTGCCAAATCCATACCTCGAAAAGAGTCAGTGGGGTTGGCTAATTGATCCAAAAGGTCTGCGGATTCTGCTTAATTTCCTTCATGATCGTTACCAAAAACCACTGTTTATCGTTGAAAACGGTCTAGGTGCTCGCGATGAAGTTGATGAAAATGGCGAAATCATCGATGACTATCGTATCGCTTATTTGAATGATCATCTTGTTCAGGCAAGGGAAGCGGTGCTTGATGGTGTCGAGCTGATGGGCTTTACCAGTTGGGGACCGATCGATCTTGTGGCAAATTCAACCGCAGAAATGAGTAAGCGCTACGGGTACATCTACGTTGACCGTCACGATGATGGAAGCGGAACGCTAGCGCGAAAACCTAAGAAAAGTTACTACTGGTATCAGGAGGTCATTTCAAGCAACGGTGCGAGCCTATAAAGTCTGTTCCTAACTCCAAAAACGAAAAGGTGTGTCGGTGTCACTATCGGCACATCTTTAGCAAGATACGATTCACTCTTGTTCTTGAATACGGTTGTTTAGCTCGTCTTTGGACAATAGTGAGTTATATAGATCGGTAAATTAGCGTTTAACGGACTATCTGAGGTATAGCTGAGCCTCTAATCGGCAGGCTGAAATCAATAATCCACTGCATACCGAGTAACTGGCACTTACGTTGCAGTTGTAATTACGAGGCGGCCATAAATCTATATATCTAGTGAAATCTGAGAGTAATGATAAAGGTTGAGCCTACACCGACCTCTGATTTTAGGCGAATCGTTCCTCCGATGTTATCAACGATAGCTGCTGCGAACGATAGGCCAAGTCCATAGCCGCTAATGTTGCTTCGGCTGCTGTCAACTCGATACAAACGCTCAAACACCAGGTCATGATATTTAGGCTCAATACCGATACCCGTATCGGTCACTTGGATTACCGCTTCCCCATTCGTACTTTGCTCAGCTTGGATGGTTACCTTTCCTTTTGGGTTGGTGTACTTAATGGCATTGTCGACTAAGTTGACCAGCACTTGGATTAGTTTATCTGGATCAGACACTATGTTGAGCTCATCACTCACTATAGCCTCTAGTGCAATTCCTTTTTCTTCGGCCACATCTTCATACCAGCTAATGACATTATGAATTACTTCTGACAGGTTTGTAGGTACATAGTTGGGCAGTTGCTTTCCAAGAATTTCATCGTTGAGCTTCATCAGCGTGGTCAGCATATTGCTTGCGAGCATTGCTTGTTCGGCGCAGTCAGAAAGCGCATCGCGCATTGCTTGTGGGTCGGCATCGTTCATTAATGCTGATTGGGAAGAGAGTGTGATACGTGATAAAGGCGTGCGAACATCATGAGCAATGGCATCAACGGTCGTGTTTAACGTTGTCGTGACGTGCTGCAATCTTGCAACAGTGTTGTGCACGCTCATATTGATAACATCCAATCCTTGAGGAGACTTTTCGGGAAGTTCAGAGATCTCCAGCTTGCCATGTTTCAGTTTGTCTAAGAGTGAACCGAGTGTCACCAATGGCGACATCGCACCACCAATAACTTTACGTGTAAATAGAGTCGTAACAATAATGAGTACAATCAGAGCAGCAAAGGTAATAGCGGATTGATTAACGGCGATAAAGTAGCGAGACTGGTTATCTAACACTAGCCAGAATGAGTAATCTTCACCGGATATTTCGCGTGTCATGTAAGGATTTAAAAAAAACGCTTCTAGCCAAAAATTATCATCGATTATGTAGTTAGAAAACGGCTGATCGGTTGAGATTCCTGCTTGGCCTGCGATAAACTCAAGGCTTTCCGGTTGAGTATTTTTAACCATGTAGGCTGCGATGTTGTTACTAACTAAACGTTGTGGGTTGGCTTCTAGTACATGGTGTAAACGTTGCGCCGAATCGTAAGTTAAAATTCTCTGATATTCAGTCGCCATTGAATTGAGAATCTTTTTTTCAACACGATACAGATCGAGAAAGAATAGTGCGCTGACAGCGATTTCAACCACCAGAAAACAGAGCAGCAGGATTGCCATAAAGCGCATCAAAAGGTTGCGTTGCGCTCTATCTAGCGCTTGTTTTACATTAGGACTTGAGGACATAGCCCACCCCTCTTAATGTGTGGATAAGCGGTGTTGCAAAGCCTTTGTCTACCTTACTTCTTAGTCGACATACCAGAACATCAACGACGTTGGTTTGAGGGTCAAACTGATGGCCCCAAACATGCTCTAATATGGCAGTTTTGGATATGACGGTTTCTTTGCTCTCAAGAAGAAGTTTCATCAGCATGAACTCACGTTGATTAATGGCAATCGACTTACCATCTCGCTCTAAAGTGTGTTTAAGTAGGTCGAGCGTCAATGGGCCATAGCTAAGTTCTAATACTTGTGTTGTTGCTGGTTTGCCACGTCGAGACAAGGTATGGCAGCGCGCAAGGAGCTCAGGAAAGGCAAAGGGCTTGACCAGATAATCGTCAGCGCCAGACTGTAATCCTTTCACCCGCTCTTCAACGGAGTGTTTGGCACTCAGAATAATAATGGGCACGGTATGACCTTGTCCTCTGAGTTCGGCCAATACTTCAAATCCATCTTTTAGCGGCAGCATGATATCGAGAATGATCACATCAAAGTCGGCAGTTTGTGCCTCATGCAGCCCATCGATACCATTAGTTGCATGCGTTACCGTCATCGCTTCTTGCTGAAATCCATTCACCAAAAACTTAGCGATATGCATATCATCTTCGATCAAAAGTAGTTTCATCTATAGTCCGTTACTCTATTTTTGCTGCGTTCGAGACATACTCTATCAACATCCTTACCTGAATATAACCAACATTACGGCTTTGTAATGTTTGGGAAAGCCTTGTGTAATTGAGTGTTCGTTAAGATGGCTCCATCAACTACATGATGTCTTAACGGAGTAAAACATGAAAACAATCAAAATCGCATCAATCGCCGCAACACTAGGTTTCTCAGCTTTATCATTCAACGCTTCTGCTGCAGATAACAAGGCCGTTTCAGTGACTCAAATTTCGTCTCAGTTTGCTTTTGAACTGGCACAAGAGGCTGTCAATCAATGCAGCGCAGAGGGCTACAAAGTGTCTGCAACTGTCGTTGATCTATCAGGTAACGTTATGGCTCAGCTACGTGCCGACGGTGCAGGTATCCATACTCTAGACAGCTCACGTAAGAAAGCGTTTACCGTGATAAGTATGAAGCAACCATCAGGCAACTTAATGAAAACCATTGCTGAAAAACCAATCTTACAGCCGCTTCAATACATGGATGAAAACCTACTGTTCCTCGCTGGCGGTGTACCTGTAGGGCTAAATAAAGCGATGATTGGTGCTGTGGGTGTTGGTGGGGCGCCGGGTGGCCACTTGGATGTGGCTTGTGCGGAAGCTGCGTTGAAAAAACTTCTGTAATCTATACATAAATAGGTTGCATTCGAGCACTTCATAGCCACCGGTGGAGTGTTCGTTTTTAATTTCAGACTCGCTCATTTCCCCTGCTCATTAGCTTTAGTTATGCAATTACTAGGTTAGAGTATGTTTGGCTTTATTGTGCTCAGCACGTTTTGGGGCAAAGACATGTTGTCGAAATGGGCGTCAGCACGCCCTGGGGTATTTTCGAGCTAAAAGAGCCGCCTGACATTATTCCATCCTCAATCTTAAAGAGTCATTCAGATTGGGGGGCTCTCAACAATCACTGGTTCTGGCTCCTTTACTTTATTCCTTGGCAGCCAAGAAAGAAGTCTATGGCAGACTCTAGGTTGGTTTGACGCTCGGTTGCATCGTTCGGAGCCATACCGAGGAAGACGGGGAAGAAGGTTCTCCCTTTAACTAACGCCCAAAGGTTAGTAGCCAGTTCTGATGTGTTTTGCGGCGGTAAAGTACCGTGACGGATTGCCTCTTCAAGCCAAGCTTCCATCGGGCAAGCTTTAATACTCTCGACCTCATTGAGATGGCATTTTCCCTGACACATGGCTTCAATGGTAATAGCGACAAGTAGACGTCGCTTTTCACACTGCATGACATGCTCAAGTTGCTGGGTAAAAATGTCGATCAGTTGCTGGCGAATACCGATAGCTGGATTGAAATCAGGTAAAGCATGATTGAGCTTCTCCTCTTCCATGATGTACTCAACAACGGCTTTATACAGGTTCTCTTTAGAACCAAAATGAGAGTAGACAGTCGGCTTTGTCGAATTCGCTTTTTTCGCAATGAGCTCTAACGAGGCGCCTTGTACGCCCATTTCCTTGTAGCACTCAATCGCAGCCAAAATGATGCTGAGCTTGGTTCTCTCGCTGCGCTGGTTTCGTTTATCCATACCTTTATCCGTACAGGATGGGGAAAGATGCAAAGCTACCATAAATAAACATGCCTTCTATCACTAAAATAGCTTATTGAGAGTTTTTTCATCTTTTATCGACTTGTTTGCTGCTTTTACCATCAAGATTGGCGATTGAGTATCTCATTGAGCTGATTAACAAGATCAACCATTGGGTCGATTTTCTTACCGACCAGCTCAGGGGCTTCTGGGGTAGTCAGTACGAAGTCATTGGCTTCCAATCCCGATTTGATCGGAACATAACCCGTGTAGCTCTCTTTGATTTTTGCGATTGTCACCTGCTTTGGCCTTACTACACGTTTATCATCCAAGACAAACAGGGTTGGAATCCCATCATTAGTATGGATAGAGGAGGCAGGCACAAATAGCTGAGGCTCTTGCTGAGGGCTGTTCAAATAGAAAGCGGTCTTTGAGCCGATCAAATGCTCGCCATTTTGGTTGTTGAAAACCGCATAAGCGCTGAGTTCTTGACTTTGGTTAGCGAGCTTAGAATCAACATAGCGCAACTTGCCATCAATATAATCGCCTTCCTGACTGACAACGGAAGCCTGTAAGCGGTCAGGGTAGTTGTTTAGCACCTTGCGAAAGACGTTCAGGACCTGAGGAGACGCGGTAAAGTGCAGCTCTACGGTATCGGTCGCCACCAATTCAGTGATCAACTCACCTTCATTCACGTAATTGCCTGCATTCAAATGGAATTGACCCAGTGTGCCTGAGAATGGCGCGTACATGGTGGTCGCTTCATGATCTTGCTGGGCGATCAGTAAGTTATTTCTGGTTGCCTCCACCGCACTGACTGCACTTTCAAACCTAGGGTCATCCTCACTAGTGGTACGAGTGAGCTCGATGATGTTTCGAGTTGCCATTTGATATTCGTTTTGAGCAGTCTTTACTGCGAGAGCGGCTAAGGTGGCATCGAAGTCGAGCAATGGCTGACCTTTTTCAACGTAATCGCCATCTTGGACATAGATGTTGGCAATTTTTCCGCTGTTTTCCGCCAGAATCTGTGTGTACTTGGAAGGTTTAAATTCGCCTTCAAGCGCAATCAATTTAGTCGCTTTTCGTTCAATAGGTAATTGAACCATGTAAGCGGTCGAATTAGCTGACGATTTTGCTTGAGAAAGCTGGCAGCTGAAAAACAGTGTTGGAGCAAGTGTTAGGGTAAGGCCAAATGATAGGGCGAGCTTGTTCATATCTGTCCCTGATTCGTTGTTTTATTTATATGATTTATCAAACTTTATAATTGGTTCGCTATTTTTATGATTTGAAGGATATTTTAACTTTACCGTTAAGTAAAGTTTTGTCTCGAATGATGTCAGTTTTCTTCGCAGCAAGAGATATGTACAGAGCTTAATCATTCTCACTTTATGAGAATTGAAGGTTATTTTTACTTACTCATTCCTACAGAGTAAGAATACAATTTGATCATGACCTGAATGTGGCGATACAACAATAGCGTGAACTCAATGAAGCAAAATAGTGGGCAAGTAAACGAAAAGGTTCTTCAGCTACTCATGCAAGTGGCGGTAAATGATGAACCCGTGACAGCGAAACAACTTAGTGAGCAGTTAGGTACGCCTATCAGTAGCCTATATAGACATCTAAAACTACTGCGGGAATGGAACTTGATCGAAGAGAGTCCAAATGACAAAACCTTGATCATAGGTCCGGCAGCGTTACTGCTTATGCGTAGTTACGAAACCAGCCAGCATGACTTAGATACTGTTGATTCAGTGCTCAATCGTTTGCAAAAGCAGACCAATGAAATGGCGGCATATATGGTGCCGGTTGGTTATCGAGCACTTTGTGTCAGTCGTAAAGAGAGTATGCAGGCGCTTCGCTGCAGCTACGTCCAGGGTCAAAGTCAACCCCTGCTGCGAGGCGCCTCATCGAAAGTGATGTTGGCTTATATGCCCGCAGCGAGATGCGAAAAGATCCTGCGTTACTTTGGTCAACAAGAGCGCTTGGAAGAGTGGCAACAAGAGCTTGAGCAGATCCGTAACCAAGGTTATGCGCTAAGTACCTCTGAAATTGACTCTGGCGTTTCTGGGATCAGTGCGCCAGTGATGAAAGGTTCTAAGCTGGTGGGGGCCATTTCGGTGATGGCGCCCGCGCATCGAGTTCAAATGAATCAACAGAAGATTATTCTTCACGTTCTTCAAGCAGCGAGGGCATTGCCCCCAGAAAGGTAATAGGTATGTTCGGGCTATTTCGACGCAATAAAACGCAAAGTGTTACAGGTGTTTTGTCCCATCGTTTGGTATTGCTGAGCGTCAGTGAGCGCTTGAAGCCAATGAAACAAGTGGACTTCGAAATGGCCGATCAAAGCTTAGAAGAGATGTACGATTGGGTCTCTGAGCTAGAAGGGCACTGTTGGATAAACGGTGGTCATTACAACCTTGAGACACAACCCGTCGGCAAGTATCAACTTCATTTAAGTCGTTTTCTTGGCTCTGAAGCACTGCCCATTGTGTTAACGAACCACAGTGAAACGGTGCTGCACACCTTACCTCTTATCCACTCGCCTCGGCGTGAGCTCGGCATCATACATATTGGTCGGCAATTTGAGATTAAAGCTTCTCTTGAACCAGACCAAGGGAGCGCTTTTCATTTCGCTTTATCTCGTTATAACGAATGTCGCCTGTTCTGTTTGGGTATCGATCAAGCGAGCCAAGATGAAAGGACGTGGGAGTATGCCGAAGATCTTGGCTGCGATTGGATGACATTGGCGGAATGCAGCTTCAGTTACCGATTGCAGGTCAAACAGCAGCTAGCCAATTATTTAGCCCATTGTGATGATGTTATCGTCAACATTGATCTCTCTTGTCTCTATCCGGTATCGCGATTAGAGAGAGGCTCCGCACTGGATGTTCAAATGGTCAATCGGATGATTCGCCAGCTGTTAATTTCCGGTAAGGTTCGTCAGGTACAGTTGGTTGGCTTTAAAGACAAACACCTTTACTCAAAGCAAACCCAAAGTATTCTGCATGAGTTAACTCAGATGTTTCCATCGAATAATCGAGCAGCGTAATGTTACTTTCTAACATTTGGTCGGCGTTCAATGTTGCGTAGGATTTTTCGCCAACATTGAACCCAACATCTTCCGCTTTTCTTGCACTCAATGACTCTGTGAAATTTACAGGGCTAACCTCGCCTATTCCTTCTAATGCTTTGATTTATTGGGTGTGACACAATTCACTTTTTTATCATAAAGTCCTTACTCTTTGTGTCGTGTTACTTTTCTCAGGTTTATTAACACCTTTGTAACTAAGTCGTTGATATGACGTATCTAGCGTCATGTTACTTTTTAACTGCCTCGAAAACTGCAATTCTGCGGTTTAAAATTAAAATCAAACAAAAACAGTAATTTAAATTAATGATTGTGGCTTAATGTTAGAAACTATCACACAAGGTTAAATTTGTGATCGTGGACACTTCACCCTTAAAACCTTATCGGTATGGTTAATTTATCCGCACTACAGTGAGCAAATTGGATGTGGATGCGCCTCCAAGGAAAGCAGTCAAAAAGGAAGGACATCGGGATTATGGCATTACCGAATAACATCATTACAACAACAAAGAATCGGCTCAATAAGGCCAACCAGTTTGCGGTAGGCATACTGACGGTCTTATTGATTTTGGATGTTTGGTTGGGAGTATTAGATCGATACATACTCAAACTACAATTGGTTTGGGTCGAAGAACTCGCTCGCTACATCATGATATGGGCCATCTTAATGGCGGTGCCATGCTGTACAGCCGGAAGGGAGCATATGGGACTGGAGTTCGTTACTCGACGATTCCCTCAAACCATTCAACAAGTTATCAGGATTTGTGTTGGGGCTCTGACGTTTAGCTTCTTCGGTTACATCGCCTACTTGGGGTACACCTTCGCTGAAAAAGGGGCCAATCAACTCTCTACCGTGTTTTCTATGCCAATGGCGTATGCCTATGCTGCTATCCCCGTTACTTTTGCTCTGTCTAGCTTTCAAGCCTTTTTAGTTTGGCTAGAGGATATCTACGCACTGAGGTTGCATTTGGCGGCTGAGAAATTTGATATGCAAGGAGAGCAGCTATGATTGTCGGCATTGTATTTTTGTTGTTGATGCTTATCGGTGCCCCGATAGCTATTGCCTTAGGTGTCGCGGGTATCACGGGCATGTACGATATGGGCGGGGCGCATTTTGCCTCTCTGGCTCCCAGTAAGATCTTTAATGGACTGAACATCTTCCCGTTTTTGGCGATGCCGTTTTTCATCCTCGCTGGCGAGATCATGAACCACACAGGCATAACGAATCGACTGGTTTACTTATCAGAAGCGCTAGTTGGCCATTTTCGCGGCGGTCTTGCACATTCCAACATGGTTGCTTCGGTGTTCTTCTCTGGCATTACGGGTTCGGCGACTGCTGATGCTGCGGCATTTGGTCGAACCTTGGTTCCAGCGATGGTTAAGCAAGGTTATTCAAAAGACTATGCTTGCGCCGTAACAGCCGCTGGTTCAATCATAGGTCCAACGATTCCCCCATCGGGTCTGATGGTAGTCTACGGCTCACTGATGGGCGTCTCTATTGGTGGTCTTTTCGCGACAGGTATTTTACCGGGCATCTTAGTGTGTTTGGTTTGTATGGCAATCATTGGCGCAATGGGTAAGCGTAAAAATCTGCCTAAGATGAGCCAAAAAGCGTCTTTGGCGGAAGTGTTGGATCATTTCAAAAACTCAGCACTTGCTCTGTTGATGCCGTTGATCATTCTTGGTGGCATTGTATTTGGTATTGTTACGCCTACAGAAGCAGCATCCATTGCTGTGGCCTATGCGCTGATCATTGGTACATTTATCTACCGCAATCTAACGCTAGATGCGCTGTTTCAGATGGTTATTCGTACCGCGCAGATTTCAGCGGTGATTTACCTGATTATCGGCTCGGCATCGATACTTGGCTGGTGGTTGAGCTTTAACCAAATTCCACAAATGATTGCGGATATGTTTATCTCGTTGTCAGATAACCCACACGTTATCTTGGCACTGATTATCGCTTTGCTGCTAACGGTCGGTATGATCATGGATATCAATGTCATGTTGATCATCCTTGCGCCTATCCTAGTGCCATTAACGATGGAAATCGGTATGGACCCACTGCACGCAGGCATTGTCTTCATTCTTGCTCTGAACATCTCATTGATGACACCACCGATCGGTGCTTGTTTATTTGTCCTTTCATCAGTGACTGGAGCGAAGATAGAAGGCATATCGAAAGAGCTAATGCCATTCCTTATCGGGCAGTTATTACTCTTGTTTGCTATCGCATTTTTCCCTGACATTGTGTTGTTTATCCCGCGTTTACTGGGCTACTGACACTAATACCTAACCCCTTCAACCCTACAAACCCTGGCTAGCGCGGGAGCCTAGTCAGGTAATAACTAAAATTCATACATAATGGAGTTATTATGAAAAAGCTAACCAAATCATTGATTGCTACTGCTCTGGCTACGAGCTTATTGGCTGCCCCTTTTGCCATGGCTGAGAAAGTGCTGCGTATTGGTCATGACAACAAAGCCGATATCATGGAAAACCCGGCGCATGCGTTCACTGGTGTGTTTAAGAACATTGTTGAAACGGCAACCAATGGTGAGATTAAAGTTCAAGTATTCCCAAGTAATCAGTTAGGTACGGCGAAAGAACATATCCAGATGGTACGTGATGGGCAACTTCAAGGAACGCTGTCCCCAGTTGGACCATTAGCGGGTTATTACCCAAGAATTGGTGTTTTGGATGTGCCATTTGCGTTTGATAACAACGCCTCTACCTATGAAGTCCTCGATGGCAAGTTCGGGCAAGCATTGGCTTCTGACATTGAGTCAGAACTAAAAGATGTCAAAATCCTCGGTTTCCCTGACACAGGCGGTTTCTTCTCAGTAACTAACTCTAAGCGTGCCATCGAAGATCTTGAAGATTTTAAAGGTCTGCGTATTCGTACAATGACGCTGCCAACGCACCAGAAAATCATCCAGTCTTTAGGCGCTGAGGCATATCCACTGTCTTGGGGTGAGGTTTACTCATCACTACAAACTGGGGTTATCGACGGACAGATGAACCCGGTACCCACGGTCTCTTTTGCTAAATTCAATGAAGTTCAAAAGTATCTGACGCTGACTAACCATCTATTCGCACCTTACACCTTCATGGTCAACAAAAGCTTTTACGATAGTCTGACGGAAGACGAGAAGAAGATTGTCTCTGATGCGGTTGAGATTGCATTGAGTGCAAACCGTGGTCTGTCGCGCTTGATTGAAGCATCTAGTGACCGTGGACTAGAAGGGTTGAAAAAGCGTATGAAGGTCAACTCTTTGACTGCAGAGCAGCGTGAATCGATGCGAAAAGCAACGCAACCTGGTGTGATTGCTTACGTCAAAGAGACCCATGGAGAGAAAGGAACAGAACTGCTAAATCTCTTCCTTGAAGAAGTAGATAAAGCGAATCACTCGACATATTTGAAATAGGCTTTCTCCAGCCATTTGCCCCAACGTTGGTTGGGGCTTTTTTGTTTTAGCGGTGGGCAAGACTTAATGATGAACTTTTGCTGGTCGCTAGAAACGCAAAAGCTGGCGGTTAAGCCAGCTTAGTTGGGTGTTAGCACATTAAGATTTGTTCGCGTCTTTGTTCGACTCTTTCCAGTACTGAATACGTACGCGATGCAATTGTGCTCTTCTCATTTTCTTCATGATAATCCCTCACTTAGAAACAATGCAGCTCGTCATTGAGCTTATGTGAATGTAGTTCCTCATGAACAGGGATTAATTTAGACCCCAATTTCGAAAAGATCTAGGTTTTTGATCACATTTTTTTGTATGTACGCCATACCTTATTAGTTAAAAGTGAACCATGGTGCAGTTTAATAAGTTTGAAATGTAACTTGTGGGTAAGTGTCATATTGCAAATTAATATTAAATAAACAATAACTTAACCAAAGTGTCATTTTCTCCGTCTACGATTTGCTCGCATTTATATAATTATTACTCAAGCAAGGAGTCAGCAATGCGTTCGGTTTCAGACAAGAAGTGTGACAATCAGGATTCTGAATTCAGTCAAATGATCGATGCACGTCTATCTCGTCGTCGATTTTTAGCGGGAACAGCAGCAGTAAGTGCGAGTGCTTTTCTTTCACTTAACCCAATTACTAAAGCTTTTGCAGCGAAAAATGACAGTCCGCTGCTTAACTTTGAAGCGGTTCCAGCTTCAACGGCCGATGCGTTTATCGTGCCTAAAGGCTATAAAGCGACGCCACTCCTTTCTTGGGGAGATCCAATTTTCGCAGACGCCCCAGAATTTGACCCAAGTGGTAAGCAAGATTCGAAAGCACAATTGCGCCAGTTTGGAGATAACACAGATGGTATGAGTTTCTACCCAATCAGTGATAACCGCGCTGTGATTGCCGTAAACAACGAATACACTAATTATGATTTGTTGTTTGACCACGGTGGTAACGCTATGACCGCAGATGATGTGCTAAAAGCGCAAGCAGCACATGGCGTAACCGTATTTGAAATCGTCAAGTCTGGTGACCAGTGGAAGCTAGACAAAAACGGCCAGCGTAACCGCCGTATTACTGCGAATACAGAAATGCAGCTGACAGGCCCTGCCGCTGGTCATGACTTGATGAAAACCAAACTCGATCCATCAGGTATGAAGCCACTAGGCACGTTCAACAACTGTGCAAACGGTCAAACGCCTTGGGGTACTTACCTGACTTGTGAAGAGAACTTCAACGGTTACTTTGGTACTAGTGGTAGCGCTGAGGTGTCAGCTGATCACAAACGCTATGGTGTTAAAGCAGCTAAGAGCAAATATCAATGGCACGATACTGACGAACGATTTGATGTTGCTAAGCATCCAAATGAACCACACCGTTTTGGTTGGGTGGTTGAAATCGATCCTAACGACCCAAGCTCAACACCACTTAAGCGCACTGCATTAGGTCGCTTTAAGCATGAAAATGCTGCCCTGCTAATCAACGACAACGGACATGTTGTGGTGTATTTAGGTGATGATGAGCGTGGCGAGCACCTGTACAAGTTTGTGTCTAAGAACAAATACCAACCAGGTAACGACAAAGCGAATCGCGATCTGCTCGAAGAGGGCACGTTGTATGTGGCTAAGTTCGAAATGGATGACCAGGAGCTTAAAGGCAAAGGCCAGTGGCTAGAGCTGACGTATGGTAAAAATGGCTTAACCAAAGAGAGCGGCTTTAAAGATCAAGCAGAGGTGATGATCTTTGCGCGCCGCGCGGCTACGCATGTTGGCGCAACGACGATGGACCGCCCTGAGTGGGTTGCGGTTCACCCTGATAACAAACATGTGTTCTGTACCTTGACCAATAATAAACATCGCGGTGTAAAAGAAGGTCAGCCTGTTGGTGGTCCTAACCCACGCAAAGAAAACCACTACGGCCAGATTGTGCGTTGGGTACCACAAAATGATGACCATACAAGTGATGGTTTTGAGTGGGATCTGTACCTGATTGCTGGCAACCCAGAAGTGCATAAAGGTAACTTGTACGCAGGCAGTGATAACATCAACGCTGATAACATGTTTAACAGCCCAGATGGCATTGGTTTTGATGCGGCAGGACGCCTATGGATTCAAACCGATGGTAACTACTCGAACAAAGGTGACTTTGCCGGCCAAGGCAACAACCAGATGTTGTGTGGTGACCCAATGACGGGCGAAGTGCGCCGTTTCTTAACTGGCCCGGTTGCTTGTGAGATTACTGGACTTACTTTCTCGGCGGATAACAAAACCATGTTTGTTGGTGTTCAGCACCCAGGTGAAAGTGGCGCACCTTCGCATTTCCCTGCTGGTGGTAACAGCAAACCGCGCTCTACTATCATGGCGATTACGCGTGAAGATGGTGGCGTAATCGGCGCATAAGCGTTATCAAATGGTTGAGCCCCGAATGCCATCATTCGGGGCTTTTTTGTTTTTACTTGGGCGTTTTCTGACTTTGTTTACATTGCTCGTACATACTTGAATTCGGTTATTGGTAACGTCTGCGGCAAATGTAACTAAATGTAAATGCGTAAAGAGTGGCATTTCGCCAATCTTTAAAATCTTGCCTATGAACTTTCATCACCAAAGCAAAGCGATACGAAACCATGATCAAGAAGCCAAGTTGTTTCGAAATCGAGCGATTGTTGCTTTTGTCGCTATGGTTGCTCTGCTTGGAGTACTTATTGCCAACCTTTATCGCTTAGAAGTAAAGCAAGTCGATTACTATAAAACCCGCGCTAATGATAATCGAATTCAGGTCTTGCCTATCGCTCCAACCCGAGGGTTAATTTATGATCGCAATGGCAAAATCTTAGCGAACAACTTTCCGGTTTACGTTTTACAAATGATTCCGGAAAAAGTAGAGGATTTGAATGCCTCTTTGGATAAGCTGGGGCAGTTGGTCTCGCTTTCTGATGCTCAACGAGAAAAAATTTACAACCATCACGGTAAGAGTTTTAAACCTGTCATCGTCAAGAATGGTTTAACAGAACAAGAGGTTGCCCGATTTTCTGTACATCAATATGAGCTGCCGGGCTTTTCTATTGATGTCGAGATGAAGCGAGATTACCCATACGGTGAAATACTGACTCACGTTTTGGGTTACGTTGCCCATATTAATGACCGCGATCTCAAGCAGCTCGATGAGAGTGGCGAGCTTGCCAATTATCGGGCCACGAAAACGATCGGCAAACTGGGTATTGAAAAGTACTACGAACAGCTACTTCATGGTCAGCAAGGCTATCAAGAGGTTGAAGTAAATAGTCGCGGCCGCATTATCCGAACTATTGAGTATGTCCCACCTGTTTCAGGTCAGGATTTGGTGCTGAACATTGATATCGACTTGCAGAAGTTTGTATTCGATAAGCTTGATCATCGAGAAGGCAGTGCCGTGGTGCTGGACCCTCGTGACAATAGTGTTCTTGCTATGGCGTCTAGCCCAAGTTATGACCCGAATCTGTTTGTAGAAGGGATTTCGAGTAAAGCCTATAGTAAGCTGCTCAACGACCCATTTCATCCGTTAGTCAATCGCGCCACTTTGGGCGTGTATCCTCCTGCCTCGACAGTCAAACCCTTTATGGCAGTAGCTGGGTTAAGTGAAGACATCATTGAGCCAGATACAGTTCGTAATGATCATGGCGCATGGCGAATTCCGGGAACGACAAGACAAACTAAGGTGTGGCGAGATTGGAAACGTTGGGGGCACGGGCCTGTAAATGTCACGCTAGCGATTGAAGAGTCGGTTGATTCGTTTTTCTATCACATTGCGTATGAGCTAGGTATCGATCGTATTTCAGATTGGATGAATATGTTTGGTTTTGGTCGATTGACGGGTATTGATATTCCGGAAGAGACGCGAGCCAATATGCCAACTCGAGAGTGGAAAGAGTCCCGTTATCGTCAGCCTTGGTACAAAGGCGATACCGTGCCTATTGGTATTGGACAAGGTTACTGGACAGCGACACCTTTGCAGATAGCTAAGGCAACGTCTGTATTAGTGAATCACGGTCAAGTCATTGCGCCTCATTTGTTAAGAGCGACATTATCTCACGGTACGCCATTTAGTGAAGAAAAGCCCAAATCGACCAAGGCCGATGACCGGATTAAAGGGGTGAGTGATAAAACCTGGGACATTGCGATGAACGCGATGCGACTGGTTAACTCTGGTAGTCGAGGCTCGGGGCGTAGAGCGTTTCGAGGGGCTGATTATTGCAGTGGTGGCAAATCAGGGACAGCTCAGGTGTTTGGTTTGAAGAAGGATCAGGTCTATAACTCCAAGGAGCTGAGTTATGATCTTCTTGACCATGGCTTGTTTACTGCCTTTGCACCTTGTGATCAGCCAAGATATGTCGCCACTGTGGTGATCGAACATGGTAATGGCGGCTCAAAAGTGGGGGCTCCTTTTGTACGTCAGGTATTTGATTACCTAGATATCGCAGGAAAAAAACAGCAGAAATCGAATCACTCGTAGCGGTAAAAAGTGCTCCAATGGATAATTATGCGTATGGAAGCATAAAATTTGTGATCTTATGTTGATATGGCACTAAATCTAGTTGCGACATTTGTACGGTATCACTATATTGAAAGGGTATCCCAATAACTTAAAGGTGTAGAGAAACGAGTAAACTCCCAGAGTTAATACGAATAAACTGAACGCAAAAAGAGACACAGGGCTTAACGAATCCGTCGTTAAGAGTGCATCGAAAAACGTATAAGAACTAAGTATTTTCAAAGGCCTTTTGCTTTATCCCTCTCAAGTAGTCGCATCTTCAAGTTATCGATACTGTTTTGATAACCAAGGAGGAGGTTTGGCTATGTTATCACTAGGTTTGGTCGCTTTAGGCGTATTCGTATTCTTCTTCTGCTGGGTGGTTCAGCACGGTCTACCAGTCTTGGGTATGAAGCTCGATGAAGATGATTTATTGCTGATTTCAGAGATGTCTGGCGAAGACGTACTTGAAGCATAACGAAAAATATCACCAGAAAAGAAAGGAGCCCTAGGCTCCTTTTTTGCGTTTCAGAAGCACTACTCTCAATATGCAAATTGCGTTTTTATTCTGAGTGTATCTGTCCTGTTTTGCATCTCATTTTGAGAACCATTTGACCTAATTTTCGAACCAATGATTATCTAATTGAAACAACAAAGAAATATTCATCTGGTTGAGTATTGTTTTTTTGGCATGCACATTGCGTTGGTAGAAGATATGAACGCTCACAATGGTTGAGCTTAGATATCTTAAGGAGAACGTTATGGCTTACCTAAATCAAATGACCAATAACACCCATACCGCGAACTCTTTTGGTGCACCGTCGGGCGATGCGAGCCTACTATCAATGGTACAACGTGATTTTTCCCCATTGCTGTTTGATTCCGGTATGTTCTCGATCAGTGGAGAAAACCGTCGTCGCGTTCGTTTTAATCCTAAGAGTGTCACCGCTAAGGTAGGCACATTAGGCTCCTTAGTTATCGATGAATCTGGCCACTGGGATTACTCTGTCTATAGCATTAAAACCCAGTACTTAGTGATGGGGGAAAGAAAGATTGAAACCTTCTTCTTGCGTTCAACAGACGGTAATCGTTTTGCTGTGACGATTGTGCTTGTTGGCGCTCATGGTGGTGCTTTGATTGAAGAGTTAGAAACTACGATTAGTTTTGGCTAACGAGCGTATATTTTACTGCTGAAAATGTTGCACCACTTCGTTTTTAATAGTTTCAAAGCGCTTCGGTAGTTGGCGATGTTTTTTAGTCAAGAAGTATAAGGTCTCTACCACTTCATTACTTGGCTCGAAGATAGAAATTCGCTCACTCTCAGCAAACGAATCGAGTGCGCTTTTCGGCAAGACGGTAAATCCTAATCCATTGGCCACAGGCAACAGGATTTGGCTTAACTGATTGATGTAGCCTGTGACCGGAATATCATCGATATTCATTTTCTCCAGTTCAGACTCCCCGCATTGAGCAAAGTAAATTGAAAGGTAGTGAATCGCATCAGGGTGTTGGATTAGACCGATTTCCTTCAAGCTCTCTTGGCTTAAATCTTTGGCTGCACGCGCTTTCGGTAATAGTAAACACAGTGGCTCCTTACCTAACATTTCTGATTCAAAGCGAGAATCAGAGGGAATTTGTGTCACAATCCCAATATCTGTCACACCAGTTAGGACATCCGCAACAATTTTG
This sequence comes from Vibrio sp. SCP2, assembly GCF_059295395.1. Lineage (NCBI taxonomy): Bacteria > Pseudomonadati > Pseudomonadota > Gammaproteobacteria > Vibrionales > Vibrionaceae > Vibrio > Vibrio sp. SCP2. The sequence continues at coordinate 1,034,311 of NZ_JCAFVV010000001.1, forward strand.
TGATGAGGTGCGGCTTCTAGTCTTGGTATCAGCTGAGAGTATTTACATTGTAAATTTAGCAAATGTGGGTAGAGCAGCAGTGCTAGCGAACCAGAACAAGAAAGCGAAACGCTACCTGAAAAGGGGTCTTCCATGTTTAAAGAGTTAAGCAGTTCTGATTCTTGGCGCTCAAGCTGAATCGCATGTTGATAGACATTACGACCCGCTTCAGTGATATCAAAACTTTTGTTGTGTCTTTCGATTAAGGGGTAACCGCAAGCCTGCTCAAGTTTTTTAATGTGCTGGGTAACACCTGGCTGAGTCATAAACAGCTTCTCAGCGGTCTTTGTGAAATGACCTGTATCGATCAGAGTAACAAAGGTCTTGAGCCAGACAGGATTGATCATCACATTATTCTCATAACAAAAAATTATTCATCTGAGTCTATGCGATAACTGAAAGTTTGAATAGAAAAAGGTGAGCTTAGTGCTCACCTATTGTTTTACGCCGCGTTTAACTGTGAAGCGAGGTCACGACCATTGCCTCGATACTTGTCGATTGTTGGTGCGAAGGCTGCTGAGATATGCAAAAGGCGAGAGTCTGGATGTTCAGCAAGGTAGCGAGCTTTACCTTCCTCGCTCTCCAGCTGATCCCAATCGCGATGAATCGAACGGGCTAAATGAAGAGTGGTGGCCATTTTAGGAGAAATCTCGGCATCTCTAGGCTCGGCAAAATTTGCGATGGCATCCACCATATCATCAGGAAAGCGCCACGCTCTGGCTAGTTTGGCCCCAAGAGTTGGCGCTGTGATATCTAAGATTTCTTCTTGCACTGCGATAGCGTTTTCTCCTTCCTCTGCTCGCTGGGCAATCGTTTGTGCTTCTTCCGGTACTAAAGTGTGGATCATCAACTCGCCAATGTTGTGCAATACTCCAGTAGTGAATACGTCATTACTGTCCATGCCTGTTTCAATGGCAATTTTACTGGCAATAATCGAGACTTCGAACGTCTCTTCCCAGTACTTGTCCATATCTAATGTTTTGATTTTAGGGAAGGCGCTAGAGAGAACTGAAGCAACAACTAGGGTCCTGACTGGGCCTGTTCCAACTCGAAGTAAGGCTTCATTTATCGAAGATACACTCTTGCTTCCACCAAAGTGAGCGGAATTGGCTAAGCGTAGTAGTCGCGCGCTAAGAACTTGATCAGTCGCTATTTTATTCGCTAACAGTTTAAAGTCGACGTCACTCTTGTTGACCATATCGAGAAGCTCTTGAAGTACTTTTTGGATTCTCGGTAATTCGTTCAGTCGAGATAGTAGTGCCTCCTGGCTCATAGCTCTCTCCTTAATTCCATGTAAGCTAAGTTACTATAGTTCAGAAATTTATCCTGTTACAAAAATAAGCAATTAATGCCATATGTTCGGGCTGGGGTTTTGTTTGTTTTTTTGCAGCGACGCACCAAATATTGATGCAATAAAACTACTTTTGTTGTTATCATCTGCGGAAATAGTCGGGGAGCCTACCCAATAGGGAAAGGGCTGAGATCGCGAAGCGAGACCCGTAGAACCTGATTCAGTTAGCACTGACGTAGGGAACTATGCGCACTAATTCCATATCTCGGGTTTAGTGTACTCGCATTCGAGAGTCACTCTGTTTATGAGCGTTCTTTTGGTGGTCGAGAGTTCCTATACGTCTTGTAGTAGGAGCATCTATGCCACATTCACAAGACACAACCCCTATTGTATTAACCATTGCTGGATCTGACAGCGGTGGTGGTGCAGGTATCCAAGCCGATATTAAAGCCATCTCTGCGACAGGCAGTTACGCATGCTCCGTCATCACTGCTATCACTTCGCAAAATACACAGGGTGTCAGTGCCATTCACCCGATTCCATTAGCGCATATTGAAAGCCAGTTAGATGCGGTATTCACCGACCTGAATGTGGTTGCTGTTAAAGTCGGCATGTTGGCGGATGCGGAAATCATCAAGGTTGTCGCGGCAAAAATACGTCAATATCAACCTAAGCATCTTGTGGTTGATCCTGTCATGGTTGCCACAAGCGGTGACCTGTTATTAGAGCAATCGGCAATCTCTACGCTCAAACAAGAATTGTTACCTCTCGCTGATTTAATTACGCCGAATCTACCTGAAGGGGCTGCTTTGATTGGTGGTGAAGTCCCTCAAGATGAAGAGCAAATGGGGGCGATGATTGAGTCATTACGCGCACTTGGGGCGAAAGCGGTGTTGCTAAAAGGTGGGCATTTAGAGAAAGACCAAAACAGTAATGATCTCCTTATCGAGCAAGAGAGCAGTGAGTTATTGAGCGCCAAACGTGTCGCGACTAAAAATACTCACGGAACAGGTTGTACCCTTTCTTCTGCGATTGCTTCTTATCTTGCTCAAGGTAACCGTCTTCATAAAGCCGTGTATCTTGGTAAGCAATATATCTCTCAAGCCATTGCGCACGCCTATCAGTTAGATGTGGGTCAAGGTCATGGCCCAGTGCACCACTTTTTCTGTGGGCACACAAATGTGCGCTGAAGCGATCGGGATAGAGCTCAAGGCTTCACAGCTTCGTTACCTTGATAGCCAAACCCCGACACTAACTGGCTTAGATATGCACATCCCCGCAGGGAAGTGGACCAGTTTGCTGGGTCGAAGCGGCTGCGGCAAAACCACTTTACTGCGTTATCTTGCTGGTTTGCTTGATCACAAAGTGGAGTGGCAAGGGACGCTTAAGCTAAGCCAAGGGCAAGGCTTGCAAGACAAAATTGCCTACATGGCACAGCAAGATCTGTTGCTACCATGGCTAAATGTTATTGATAACGTCATGTTAAGCCGTCAATTTGGTGCGCAGAATATCGAGCATGACAAGGCAATTGAACTGCTCGAGCAAGTAGGGTTAGCCGCCCATATCAATACAATGCCTGCTCAGCTATCTGGGGGAATGCGCCAGCGTGTTGCTCTTGCGCGTACTCTAATGCAAGACAAGCCCGTTGTGTTGATGGATGAGCCTTTTTCCGCGCTAGATGCTGTCACGCGCCATAAGTTGCAAACCTTGTCTGCCAAGTTACTCAAGGGTAAAACCGTTGTGTTGATTACCCATGATCCCCAAGAAGCGGTACGTTTATCGGATGCGCTCTATTTGCTTCAAGGTGCGCCTGCCCATGCGCACCCCCTAGACGTTCCTGCTTCACTGCCTCCACGCGCGATAGATGGCGAGTGCGCGGCGTTGCAGCGAAATATTCTTGAACAGTTGGAGCAAGACTATGAGTAAGGTGACGAACCTAGAACTTACGCTACCCAACAAGAGAATCAAAACTCAGGTGACGCATCCAATGGTGCGTATGGCGATTAGCCTGTTGGTTATTTTGGGCTTATGGCAAAGCGTTGTGGTTTTGTTTGATATGCCAAGCTTCATTTTGCCTGCTCCGCTAGACGTCTTCGAGCGATTGATTTCACGTTTTGATGTGTTGATGAAACATACGCTCGTTACTGGGCAAGAAATTATATTGGGTTTGCTGCTTGGTCTCTCTATGGGGCTTATCTTTGCACTGCAAATGCTGCTATTTAAACCATTAAAACGTTGGCTGTTACCGATTCTTATTGCAAGCCAAGCAATCCCTGTATTTGCCATCGCGCCTGTACTGATGCTTTGGCTTGGGTACGGTATTGCGTCCAAAGTGGTGATGGCAGCCATTATTATCTTTTTTCCTGTGACCACTTGTTGCTATGACGGTTTGCGTAATACCCCGACAGGGTACCTCGATCTGGCTAAGACGATGGGAGCAAGTAAATGGCAGCTTTTAAGACACATACAACTGCCTGCTGCGCTGCCAACTTTGGCCTCAGGTATACGAGTCGCCGTTGTGATAGCACCGATAGGTGCTGTGGTCGGAGAGTGGGTCGGTTCAAGTGCCGGTCTTGGTTACCTAATGCTTCAAGCGAATGCACGCATGATCATTGATGAAATGTTCGCCGCATTGTTCATCCTCGCTCTGCTTTCCGTTTCTCTCTATTTCATTACAGACAAACTACTTAAAAAATTTATTCCTTGGGAAAATCAATAAAGAAAGGACACCTCGTGAAAATAACTAAAAAAATCAGTGCAGTGGCACTACTCACCTCATTATTGTCAGCGAATGCTATTGCAGAAGAGAAGAAGCTCACTCTAATGCTCGATTGGTTTGTTAACCCTAACCATGGGCCAATCGTCATTGCTAAAGAGCGTGGTTACTTTAAGCAGCAAGGCATAGAAGTGGAGATCCAAGAACCTGCCGATCCGAGCACGCCACCAAAACTTGTCGCTGCGGGCAAAGTTGATTTAGCGATTTCATATCAGCCAAGCTTAACCATTGATGTCGCTGCCGGTTTACCACTGATTCGTTCTGCGACACTAATTGCAACGCCGCTTAATACCTTGATGGTGTTAGATAACGGTAAAAACGACAATCTGGCTGACCTAAAAGGTAAAAATATTGGCATCGCGATTGCGGGCAACGAAGAAGCCACCATTGGCACCATGCTAGGCCAAGAGAGCGTGAAGTTTTCAGATGTGAACATCATCAATGTTGGCTGGGCGCTCTCTTCATCATTGGCATCGGGCAAGGTTGATGCGATTTGGGGAGGATTACGCAACTTTGAAACCAACCAGCTTGAACTAGAAGGTTACAAGGCGAAGGCTTTCTACCCAGAAGAGCACGGCGTGCCTGCTTACGATGAGTTAGTGTTTGTCGCTAATGCGAAAACCCATGATGCTGAAGCCATCAAATCATTCAACAAAGCATTAGAGCAAGCGACCACCTATATCGTTAACCACCCGCAAGCTTCTTGGAAAGAGTTTGTCGCGTACGCACCGGATACGCTGAACAATGAACTTAACCAACGTGCATGGAATGATACTTTGACCCGTTTTGCCTTGCGCCCGTCTGCGGTGGATCTAAAACGCTATGACGATTACGCACAGTTTATGTATTCACAAAAACTGATTGAGAATTTGCCAAAAGCGGCGGATTACGTACCGGAGTTTAACTAATGAAGTATCAAGACCTGATTGCAGCTTGTGAGTCTGATTGGCAAGAGTACACAGAGCACGCGTTTGTTCAGCAACTTGCACTGGGCACTTTGCCTCAGCCTTGTTTCTTGCATTATTTAAAGCAGGATTTCTTGTTCTTAAAGCAATATGCGCGAGCCTATGCCTTGGCCGTTTATAAAGCGCGTACCTTGGAAGATATGCGCCGTGCTTTGCCAAGCGTCCATGCTTTGCTTGATTCAGAAATTGGCTATCATGTGACATATTGTGGCCAGTGGGGGCTCACTGAATCTGACTTAGAGAATGAGCCAGAAGATTTTGGCACAGTGGCTTACACTCGCTATGTGCTTGATGCAGGAATGACGGGGGATCTGGTCGAGTTGTATGCTGCGCTTGCGCCTTGTTCGATTGGCTACGCGGTGATCGGTAAGGCCTTGAGTGAAAGTGATACGACTAAACTGGAAGGTAACCCATACCGCAGCTGGATAGAGCTGTATGGTGGTGAAGAGTTTCAATCTGGCGTTGAACAAGGTGCAGAGCATTTTAATCAATTGCTAGAAGAGATTGATATCAGTAGCCAGCGCGGCCAAAACTTGATTCAGGTGTTTAAAACGGCAACGCGCATGGAAGTGGCATTTTGGCAGCAAGGGCTAGACGTCAACATCTAATCCAACCATGATGAAAAGTAAGGGCTTGAGTGCATAAGGTATTCAAGCCCTTGTAGTTTTTGCTGATGAAATTGTTACCTCGAACGGCATAAATTGAAATTTATTGGTCAACTTTCAGGCATCTTAATCCTCGACTGCTAAGATTTTTAGTATGTTTTGAGAAATTATTGATGACCAATGCAAGTACCCGATAAGCCTGATAATGAAGCTCAGCGTCTCAATGCTCTTGAGCAGCTTGAAATTCTAGATACCGATTCTGAAGAACGTTTTGATCGTGTGACTAGATTGGCTAAAAGATTGTTCGATGTGCCTATTGCCGTCGTGAGCCTCGTGGATAGCGATCGGCAGTGGTTTAAGTCTTGCTATGGGATTGATGCGCAAGAAACTCCGCGCGACGTCTCTTTTTGTGGTCATGCTATTCTTGGCACTGATCCTTTTATCATCTCTGATGCGACTAAAGATGAGCGGTTTGCAGATAACCCTCTCGTTGTCGGTGAGCCGGGTGTGCGATTTTACGCTGGCGTTCCTCTTATCCACCATGATGACTCTATGCTTGGCACCTTGTGTGTGATTGATACTAAGCCTCGACAGTTCAATCAAGAGCAAGTGAACGACCTTGTCGATTTAGCTAAAATTGTTGAACAAGAGTTAGCGACCAGAGTGACGGCAACGACAGATCCGTTGACCCAAATATCTAATCGACGTGGGTTCTCATCGCTCGGAGAAAAGTTACTCGACTACTGCCGTTTTGGTGGTTTCCCTGTTTCTTTGGCCTATTTCGACCTAGACAATTTCAAACAACTCAATGACCAATTCGGCCATCAAGTAGGGGACGAAGCGCTTAAGCAGTTTACCCGATTACTGCAGGCTTCCTTTAGAGAGTCGGATGTTTACGCGCGTATGGGGGGCGATGAGTTTGTTGTCTTGATGTCGGGCACGACTGAAATGGTCGCGCACATCGCTATTGATCGCTTCACACAAGCAGTCGAAGCGTTTAATCAAGACTCCAGTCATGTATATCAGTTAGGTTTCAGTGTTGGTATCGCGTCGTCTAAAGTGCTTAATGAGACTACTTTGGAGTCTCTATTGAATATTGCCGACCAACGTATGTTGAGAGTAAAGGACACAAATAGAGGGTAACGTCGTCAATCAACACGAAATTTCATTAAATTGACATTGTATTGATAAATTTTCCACGCCTTCTCGACTAAAATTCAGCTTCGTTTTTAGCTGTTGTGAATCCCTATTGTGAAAAACTTCATTCAAAACAAACGTGAAGGCTTGCTCCTGCTTGTTGCCTTCTTACTTGTTGTTGCACCGATGTCGCTGTTTGTCAGCCACATTGATCTATTGAGTGAAGTATCTGATCTGAGCGGGCTAAGTTACACCTTGCTGACAGATTCAGCGGGATCAAAAGGCTTTCTGATCACTCTCTCCCTTCTTGTATTAGCTTCTTGGAAGATAGTGGGTACCAACTCACAATTGCTTAGCAAACTGGTTCAGCTTGGTATTATTTTAGTGATTGGCTTTGCGGCGAAAACGGGACTTAAGCACATGACGGAAAGCCCTCGTCCTTATACAGAGCTACTTTCGCATCAACTCTTGATCCCTCAACCCGCGCATTTTTACAAGTTAGATACCGTACAAAAAGCAGAGGTGATCAACCAAATCTCACAACAGGTGACCACTTGGCGTACTCGCCATTGGCAAGGGGAAAAAGATTACTCTTTCCCATCTGGTCACACGATTTTCGCCGCGATTTGTTTGGCTTTTTTCGGTGGTTTATTTTGGCAAAACAAACAATACGGATTGGTAGCAGTCGTCAGTGTGTGGGCAATTGGGGTCGCTTTTAGTCGATTGTGGCTAGGCATGCATCGACCGATCGACCTGGTTGGCTCAATTCTGTTTGTCGGTATGGTGTATTTGCTAATACCGAGTTTAGACAAACTGGCTAACAAAGTTTGGCCGATGATAGAGAGTCATCTATTTATAAAGGGCAAGCAAGTAAAGCGTTGAAATGAGTATTTAAACACCCAGTAATCGAGTTGATTACTGGGTGTTGTTGTATTAGGCGGTAGGGAAGCGGTTGTTTACTGGCAGGCTGATATCTTTTTTGCTTCATGTTGGATGATGTTTTGCAGCTCATCTTTTAGCTCATCAAACTGTTTTTGCTGCATCTCTTGGTGACTATCGATTTCTGAAGAGATCCAGAGCGTAGACCAGACAACACAGATCACTGTGATGATGATGTCTTTTAGAGTCACTTTGAGTTCAAAAGTCATGCTTCCTCATAATGTACACTGTTTTTTATCGGGCGTATTTTGCAGTTATTTTGGTTTGGTGTCAAATTAAAGAGAGAGTTTCTGGGGTGGTTTGTCTCGCTATCTCATCACTTAGCATTACTCGAATCTTGATATTTGTGGTGGCGGTGGAAATTGATCACCACTCAATGATTACCCTCACTTATACGAGCGATGAATCAAACAATCATTAACACATATGCATATCTGGTCGCACAAATTCACAAATTAAATGATAAAGTGTGTTGGAAATGCTTTCGTATCGAACTAATAAATGGATAATAGGGCAGATAACATAAATTGGAATGATCACAATGTCTGAAGAATCAAAGAAACTATTTGAAACCACTGTTGGTATGAGCTTTATTGCTACCCGTATGGTTCAGAACTCCATTCAAAACAAAATTTCGAAGCTTCGCGATGATGTGAATTTTGAACAAATGCTAGTACTGATGGAACTAGACTATGAAGATGGACTTCGCCCAAGCGTTATTGCTGAGCGTTTGCATCGCAGTAAAGGCACTATGACCAGTCTTATTCGCCATGCAGAAAAGAATGAACTGATTGCGAGTGCGAAAGATCCAAGCCACAAAAATGCTAAGCGACTATTCTTGACTCTTAAAGGTAAGAAGGTACACGATCAACTAGCACAGATGATTCGTGACGAAATGAGCTTTGCAACTCAAGATCTAGATGATGAAGAACGCAAGCATGTTTTCTCTGCGATGGAAAAAATCATTCTTCGTTACAAACCTGATTTTTACGAAGTGTAATAAAATAGCTTCGACTAAGGGTGCTGTTCAGCACCCTTTTTGTTGCTCGTGCATCTATGAGATGCATTGTAAGATATGATAAGCGCAAGTCGATAAGCTTATCACCAACAGCGGAAACGGAAGCTGAATAATTGTGTTCTGTTTGTTCATTATCGCGTTCTCTCTTGCCTAAATATCTTTAATGTAGACGTTGTCTATCATTATTGGAGCTAGTAACTAGCTAATACCCACTGTTAGTTCAATATTACCTTATCTAGATTAAACCATAAATCAATTCTGGTTGTTAATTTTATCATAAATGATTTTAGATGCCCTTATCTTTTCAATGCTGAGTCTAAATGCTGCAGAAATAAGCTTTTTGGATCCTATTTGGTGATATCGAATGGAACCCATTCCACATCATTTGTCTAAACAGACCACCTTATTAGCAAAAAAATGTATTATCCTTGCAAATGTATAAATAACACTAATATTAGCAATCGATTTATATTTGGTTGCGTTTGATTTTGTTGCGAGGCTTGCATGCAGGTAAAAATTCTAAAGCGTCTGATTAAAGACAAAATGTTTGGTAAAACCAAAAATACTGCGTTAGATGTTCAAGTCGCCCAAATGGCGGATGCGCGAATGGGTGCCATGTATATGTTAGCGAGTACCGAGATCTCTAAGGTTTCTGCATTCTCTAACGCTCACTTCTTCGATAACTTTGTGATTGGCTCTGAACCTTTGAGCGATCTCAAATCAGCAGCGTCTGGCCTTCTAGATAAAACCAATGCGATTAACAAGCTGCAACAAACTAAAGCCGGTAAAAAGATTGTTGGTGCAGCGAAAGTGGTCGGCGATACCGCGAGTGCAGTGGTCACCAAAGTTAAACAGGTGATTTCTGACTTTTTCCGTATGCTGATGAACAAAGCGCGCAACATTTATGGTGATTTGCTCTACGGTGTCGAGTGGTTTGCCGAGTTCGCGACGTGGATGACTGGTGAGTTTGCCGGTAACTTCTCAAGCTTTATTCCAGGCTGGGGCTACGTTCAGAGTGCTTCCGATATCTACTCGGGTGTAAAACAAGCGGTATGTAAATCTAAAGATCTCATCACGCAAGTGTATGCAGGCCGTGGTGTTGAACTATTGGGCGGTCACCCAAGTATTATTGCCAATGCATTGGCTCGCCATTCTGCAACAGGTGCGTTAGGCGGAATTAAAAACGCAGCAGTTGGTATCACTAAGATAGGGCTAGAGGCTGCGGGGGATGCGTTTGCTGGCGTGGGCACATTAGTGAGCGTGTTAACTGGATTGTTTGAGCGTATCGTCAAGCTGGTGGATTACATGATCCAACGCTGCTTAGTAGGTAAGGTACTTAAGCGCGCTAAGAAAGAATGGTCTAATCGTAATGCCAACGGTAGCTTAGTTCAAAACCACAAGATGTTTTCTGAGTGGTTCCAAAGTGCAGTGATCACCACGCCTATTATTGCGGCTCTGGTCATGGGCAGCGGATTTGTCGCCCACCCCTATAAGTTTGCCCAGTTGCTGACGCCAAAGCTTGAGGTTATCTCGCAAGGGGAGTTTGACAAAGCGGTGGTTTACATAGACAAGTTGAAATCCCTTTCAAGCAAATACGTTCAAGAATATGTCGATAGCTACAGTGTGGACTTCACCAGTTCTGATGGCGTCATTACTGCGCGCTTAAATGAACTTAAAAAGGGTAAAGGTATATTGGACGGTCACGAATTTGTTGTGAACAAAGCAACGCCTTAGCCACCTTGATTAATTAGCCATATCAAATTTTGGGTTTGATATGGCTTTTTAGCGTACAGCACAAATCAAAGATCGCGCATCAAGGTTTCAAATTCTTCACTCGCTTGGTCGATTAAGCGATTTATCTCTTCTGCATCTTTATTGTCTAACTCTAGCTGCCACGGCTTCTTATTTTGTTTGCCACATAATCGTGTGTGACCACCGACTTTTTGAAATGACAGTTCACTAAACTCTGCTTGGTGGTGCTGCTTGTTTTCCATGATCTCTACGTCAATCAGCCCGATAGGATTAATCTCAACATGGGCATGGGAGTGGTTCACATCGATTAGTTCGTATTCTCTATGTACTGAAATCACGGCTTTCTCCTTACTCTAGTCACTGACGTTTTAAACAAGTGTAGGCGATCAAATTTGAATGATTAGTGAAATAAATAAGAATATTGATGCAGGTTAATTTCTACCCGCTTTTACCTGAGTAAAAACTTATTAGCTGCTCTTCTATAGCGTCTCTCGCCATTGAAACCGCGATCGGTGGTGTTCTCGAATAGGGGTGTAGGGCGTAAACATTCGTACTAGGAAGTGCATAGTCAGGTAAACAAGGGGAGAGCTGCGGGTATCGAGGAAGAACAAACTCAGGCACGATACCTATCCCCATACCTTGAGCGATCATGGCAGCCACTTGATTAATGGTATTTACTCTGTGCTTGGCGAGGAAACGGTGTTCAATGACCTCTCCAGTCGAATTGGAGTGCATTGTGTGAGTGATCTGTTTGCCTTGCCAATGGTTGGCGATGTAGCTGGCGTCTTTTAAGGCTGTTTTGCAAGAGGCTTGCTGGCACAAGACGTCGCGAAATGCGCCTATTTTTCTTTGTTTATAACTGCTGTCGCCAGATTCTCCGACTCGAATAGCGAGATCAATATCGTTTTGCATCAAGTCTAATTGATCATCGTCCGCCCTGATATTGAGACAAACCTGAGGATAGGCCGCAAATGCGCGTGCCAATGCAGGAGTAATCACAGTTTCTACTAATGCATGGGGAGCCGTAATGGTGAGATTGCCGGATGGAGTCTGATGAGTTTCTCGCATCTCGTCCCATGCTTGGTCGACAATCTTGTTCATCGCTAAGCAGTGCTGGTAGAACATCTCTCCTTGTACAGTCAGGCTTTGCTTGCGAGTGGTACGTTTGAGCAAAGTAGTGTCCAGTTCGCTTTCTAGCTGTTTGAGAGCGCCACTAAGCACTGATTTGGAAAGTTCTAGCTTTTCGGCTGCCTTTGAAATTGACCCACAATCAACAATGTACATAAACAGGGTCATTTGGCGGTGTTTGTTCATTCTATTGTTCTCTAAAGCCGAACAGTAATTTCTAATTTGTTTGTTTTTGCGTGTTAATCATAGCACTAAACTGAGCGTATTCATTGAGAGGAGAATAGAAATGAGCCAAGCCGTATTAGAAGCCTGTCAGGCAGGTATTGCCGCGTGGAAACACGCTTTTAACAATCAAGATGCAAAAGGCTGTGCGGAGCAATACCAAGAAGGCACGATTATGCATGCTAAGCCTTTTGGCCGTTTTGAAGGTCGAGAGCAGATCCAAGCTTTTTGGCAAAACATCATGGACCAGGGTTTCAGTGACGTTGCATACACAGACACAAGGTGGGAAAAAGTGGATGAGAGCAATTACATCCTTACGTCGAAGTGGACAATGAACAAAGCGTTCGGTGTGGTTCACAAGGAAGTATGGACAATTCAAGATGATGGTAAGGCTCGCTTAACTTACGACGAGTTTGAAGTACAAGGTGAACGTTAGTATCTATCAGAATGAATATCTGAACATCGACTTATCCCGATAGCAAAAAAGTCAATTTAGTGAGATTAAAGCATCACACCACTGAATTGGCTTTTGTTTTATTTTCCAGTCTTAAATTTGATTTAGAATTCATGCTCTAAACTAAAGTTGTATTAACATTTTTGTAACCCCCATTAATGTGCCATGATAAAATTCAAACGTTTATTACCCGATAGGAGCCAATAATGTTTGAAGTTGTGCCTCGTAATGATCAACGCACTCCTCTGTCACTGATGAATGATCATCTTATCTCGTGCCCTGATGATCCGTGGACAACCTGTCCTTGGGTTCAAGTCGGCAGGCTTTATCTTTCCGTTACTCAGACAGCCAACTCTTCTTGGCCTACATTGGCTCGACACCTCAACCATCCCGGAGGGTATGTCGTATTCTCAGGTCGACATGGTACTCAAGCAGGTCAAGCCGTTGATTCGAGTACCGGCCAGTTCAATAAAAAGTACGTCATTGAAAAGCAGTTTTATCTCGATGATTTAAAAGCGGCCCAAGAATTTGGCAGCAAAGTCGAAGTTGTGGATGTCGCGACACTCAATACGACAGAAAAACTCAAAAGTGCAACCTTAGGTAAAATAAGCCAAGGTAAAGTGGTGATTTATGCTTGGTGTCATTCGATGTTCTCAATGATGGACCATAACGAGGATATGTATGACGATATCTACAATAAAAGAAAAGGCGCAGGTCCTTTGCGAAACTATGTCGTAGAATCACGTGCAATGACGTTGGTGAATCAATCTGTCCGCGCACTCTCTACCGAATGGTACAGTTGGTCTAACGATTAAATATCTACTCAGGCTCCGAAGTAAAGGAGCCTGACTTTCCTCTGGGTTTTCTATCCCATTGCTATATACGTTCCTCTCCTTTTTGTTTGATAAAATTATATTATTGTTTTTATAATTATTGATAATTTCGTTTAATCAACATCAGTGCATACACTCTCTCCATCGAAACAAAACATCGCACTAATTCTGGAGAAAGTTATGAAAATGAATCACGTTGGTATCATGGTGGGTGATATGGACAAAGCGGTTGAGTTTTACACTCAAGCGTTAGGCCTGAGGATTGTTATGAATAACACTAAAGTCGTTGAAGAGCGCGAAACGGCTATTGGTCGTATGTGTATCGCCGTATTCGGTGAAGGCTTTAAAGGCTTTAATATCGCTCACCTAGTGACAACAGACGGTATCGGTGTGGAGCTGTTTGAGATGAAAGAGCGTCAAGAGCGCCATGAGGTCGACTTCTCTCGTTTAGGCATCTTCCACTTCTGTCTACAAACGGATGACTTTGAAGGTGTAATGGAGAAAGTCGAGCAGTTTGGTGGCAAAGTACGTATGGACGTGATGCGCTACCATCCAGAAGACGACAGCAAGCCAGCGAAAATGGTTTACCTAGAAGACCCGTTTGGCAACCTGTTTGAGCTTTACTCTCACACCTATGAAGAGACTTACGCGTCAGACTACGAGTAATAGATTCCAAACTAAAAAAGGATTGGCACAGATGCCAATCCTTTTTATATGACGATGTCCTATTTACTGCGTCATCATCGCTGTTTTATTGGTGACAACCATAGACAAGATGTCACGATCTGCGGAATCTGCTCCATAGCCGTACGATTTCACTGCCCAAAATCCACCTTGTTCGGCAATCAATCTCCAATCCCATTGATAGCCATCTTCAAATTCTAAATGTAAATTGCCGTTGTCTTGGAACTCCCAAGTGATGTTTTCGGTGCTACCTTTATCCATTTTTGTGTATGCGCCGGTCCCATCATCATTTAAGACCATTTTGCGTTTCTTCTTACCGTTGTTGAACGAAAACACAAGCTCTTGCCCTACGACCATATCATCAGTAAAGATTTCGTAACCGCCACAGTCCATAACGGCTTGCTCAAATTTTTCGTGGGTATAAGCAGCTCCTGAGCCATCGCCAACCTTACACAGATTTGATTTTATTGCTTGTTCTTCTGGAGAAGATGTAGATTGGCAGCCTGCCAAAAAGGCGATAGAGAGTAGCGACACTGACGTTAAGATCTTCATAGTTAACCTCTTTCCATAATTGATAATATGCGCATTGTGAATATGTGCCAGTTAAGAACAGGTCATAAACTATGAATCGTCAAATTGGTGTGCAAAAGGTGATAACTGAATGCGGTTTATATCGAACGCATGCATAAAAAAGGCTCGAAAATTCGAGCCTTTTTAGCACAGCGGTGGTTAACCAAAGATGAAGCTATAGAGAAAGCCTGCGCCTATCGCCATGCTGAGAATGACAACTAGGAAGGCAGCAATCATCTGATTTTTGAATATAGACTTAAGCAAGATTACCTCGGTCAAACTTGCTCCTGCACTACCGATAATCAGTGCCATCACCGAGCCTAATGCCATCCCTTTTTGTACTAATGCTGCGCTTAGTGGAATGACCGCTTCGGCGCGAATGTACAAAGGAATACCAATAATGGCTGCGACTGGAATGGCGTACCATTTTCCTGCCCCTGCGTACTCAGCGATAAGCTCAGTAGGGATAAAGCCGTAGATAAATGAACCAATAGCAATACCTAGCATTAAGTAAGGGAAGACCTGCTTAAAATCTTTCCACGTTGAGTGCCAAATCTTGATCCAACGGTTTGGCTCTTTGTTCTCGACCACTGTCGCCGTGGCTGTGCCGTCAGAAGAGCAGCATGACACTTCAACTTTGGTTTCGCTGCCACAAGCCGCTTCTTTTGCTGCAATCGGTGCAGTCTCACCGCAACTCGTTGTCGCACATGACGATACTGCTTTTACTTCAGGTTTACTCTCACCACAGCTTGCGCCACAACTTGAAGGTTGTGCCGCTTGGTATGCTTCTGGTTTTACATAGCGTTCAAAACCGAGTTTTTCTAGCGAATAGCCCGCAACCACTGACACCAACATAGCAATAGCAAAGTAGAACAGCGCGACTTTCCAACCAAAGGTCACGACGAACAAGCCGATGATGACCGGGTTAAGTAGTGGGCTACCAAATAAGAACACCATCATTGGGCCAAACCCTGCTCTGGCTCTGAGTAGACCTTTTAAGAAAGGTATCGTGGAACACGAGCAAAATGGTGTGATCGCACCAAGTAGTGCAGCGACAACATAACCTTTGCCATTGCGCGAACTTAGGATCGATTGGATCTTCTCTGGGGTTAAGAACTCTTGTAGTACACCAACAATGTAGCTAATGGCCAAGAACAGGATGATCAGTTCGGTGGCTAAAAACGCGAACATATCGAGAGCTTCACTCGCCATGGTCATAAAATCGTTATTCATCATCATTGACTCCAAAAATTATTTCGATTTTTCTCGAATTATAGAAGTGAGAAAAAAAAGATCAATAAATATTTCTATAAAAATCGAAATAAAATGCAAAGCTATTGTTTATCAGATAGATAAGTTTAAGTGAGCTAAACGGAACTAAAATCAATCAACAGATTTTAATTTTAAGACCAAAAATGATTGGCTTTTGGCCGAAATGAACTCTTAATGTCGCCAGTTACTCTATTTTTGTAACTAATTTGATGTGAATATGATTTTGTATACGTCTGGTTTGCGCTATTTTAGCTTTCAAGTTCGTTTGTGAAACTTTGGTGCTATTGTTGATCAATATTCGGTGGCAAAGATCGCATGTTATTACCATCCCATAAATGTTATAATATAACATTAAGTTCTGATTTGTTTGTTTTATGAAGCTCGTTCGTCCCATATTAGTTGCGGTTGCGATCACCGCCTTTTCTCTCTCTGCTGTGCTGACTTTCAAGTCTGAGTCGAAGCGTGAGCCTACTCCGATCAAAGTGACGGCCTATCAGCCGCAAGAAAATACGACTCCCGCTCCTCAGCAGTCGTCTGAAATTCGTGCTCACTACTTTGTTAAAGTGGGGGATACCTTAAGCACGATATTTTCGGCATGGAACATACCTTACGACACGCTGCAAAGCATTTTAGAGGCCGACCTAGAATCGCTGAAGTTAGATACCATTAAGCCGGGGGATCACTTAGAACTCGTGCTTGATAGCAATACTAAACAGCTCGCGACCTTGATCTATCATCAAAGTTTGGTCGAAAGGGCAGTGTTTAGTCGTGAGGAAGACAATAGCTTTAGCTACCGTTTTGTCGAAGAAGCGGGTGAATGGCAAGAAAAACTCTATTCGGGTGATATTCAAGGCAGCTTTTCGCTATCGGCTTACCGTGCGGGTTTAACACCAAATCAGATTGCCAACATTACCCGCGTATTGCGTGACAAAGTAAACTTCGCCAAAGAGCTGCGCGCAGGGGATCGTTTTAATGTGTTGGTTAAAGAACAATACCTAGGTAGCCATCTAACGGGTAATACCGAAATTCAAGGTATCGCGATTTATCTTCGCGGTAGAGAAGTTGCCGCTTTCCTAGCGGAAGATGGTCGTTTTTACGACAGACAAGGTAATAGCCTAGAACAAGCCTTTGACCGTTATCCGGTCGCAAAGCAATATCGTCGTATCACGTCACCATTCAACCCACGACGAAAGCACCCTGTGACGGGGAGAGTGACTCCGCACAATGGTACAGACTTCGCTACTCCTGTCGGAGCACCTGTTTACTCAACGGGGGATGGTAAAGTGATTGCGGTACGTAACCACAAATATGCGGGTAAGTATCTAGTGATCGAGCACAACAGCGTTTACAAGACGCGTTACCTTCATCTGCACCGCTTTCTGGTCAAGAAAGGCCAACACGTTAAACGTGGTCAGAAAATTGCGATTGCAGGTGCGACGGGTAGGATCACTGGGCCACATTTGCACTTTGAAGTCTTAGTGCGCAACCGAGCGGTAGACCCAATGAAAGCCAACCTTCCGCTCGCTAGCTCAATTTCAAAGCAAGATAAGCCAGCATTTTTAGCGCGTATCTCTGAGTTTGATAGCTTAGTGAAAGGTGAACAAAGTGCCACAGCCTCAATTAAATCACAGGGTGAACCAAACAGCCGCTAGTCCTTTCGTTCTTCGCATAGTCGAGCGAAATTCACCAATACGCGTTGTGCCTCATCAGCAGGCACAACCTGCTGTATTTTACGGCTAACAACCTCTTCCCCTAGCTCATCTTTAAAGTTCTCAAGTACATCGAGCATGATATCGGCGGTAAATTCGGGGTGAAATTGTACGCCCCATGTGCACTCTCCGACACGAAACGCGTGGTTCTGATCAAGATTACTTTGTGCTAATCGAACCGCTTGTGTTGGTAATGTAAGTACAGATTGAAAATGGACGGCTTGAGCGTGGAACTGTTCTGGCAGTTGGCTAAGTAGTGGATCGTTGTTACTACTGGTCAAACGCGAGATATCGACTGTACCGACTTCAAATCCGTTTGGGTTGAAGTCGACTTCACCACCAAAAGCGTAGCTGATAAGTTGGTGACCAAAGCAGATGCCCAATGTAGGAACATGAAACTCTGAGAGCTGCACAATTTCTGCTGCAAGCCGCTTCATCCAGTTGGTTTCTTCTGTCACCATGGATAGCGAACCCATAATGATAACGCCTGCGAGCAAGTGCGGTTTTGGCAGTGGGTTAGCGATTCCATTGTGAAACTCGATCTCAAGCGTGGTAGCGCCAATGGCTTGCTTGGCCCACAGTTCAAAATCACCAAATTTGTTCAGTTGGCTTTCAGGAGCTGAGCCCACATTGACAATCAATAGCTTTTTCACAATCTACCTCGAATAACATCCATGTCACTTGGCTAAGTTATAGAATTGGAAGTTCGATGGCAATGGATAGGGAGCAAAGAAAAACCGGAACAGCAAGCTATCTGAGGGAATAGATTGGTTCCGGTTGTGGGCATTCGCTTTGCGATTTGGGGAATAGCAAAATGAACCCTTAAGTCGAAATCGGTTGGCAACAATTAGCTTTGGAGAACAATGTCATCGTCTTCTGTAGTAAACAATACGGCTTTGTTCTGCTCTATTAATCGAACAGCCGAAGAAGGCGTTACTGCTTGAACTTCCCCCTTAGCTTTAAGCGTCAGGGACTCCCATACTCTGTCTTTATATTTGCCTGTTTGCGTGTATTGGATCAGTACTTTCATTGATTTCTCGTTCACTCCTGTAGCACGTATAAGAAACATTAGCGGCATCTCGGATGTTTCGCAGCTGTTAAATGTGCAACATTAGATTAACCAAATATGGGTGGTGAAATCGGCATTTTATGCTTGTCTACAAAGTGGGGCTTCTAACTATTGCATCTTGGTTATATTTCTATTATTTTGGAAATATATGATTTTATGTGGAGTCTGTCATGGAACTTGAAGTCGTTGCCAAAGCACTTAAAGAGCTTGGCCATCCAACTCGTCTCTCGATTTACAAAAGTGTGGTCAAAGCAGGCTATCAAGGTATTGCGGTAGGTGGCTTACAAGAGAAGCTAGGGATACCAGGCTCGACGCTTTCTCACCATATCTCTAGCCTTGCGTCAGCAGGATTGATTAGCCAGCGACGAGAAGGTCGAACCCTTTACTGTGTCACCGATTACCAATGTTTAGAAGGCGTTATTGGCTTCTTGCAGGATGAGTGCTGCGCCGATGAGAACTGCTAACCCAAGCCTCAGCTTAGAGCAAGTGTGGGCTGAGTATCAGCAGGCGCTAAAATCCTTCCTTCACTCTAAGGTAAGTAACCCAGATGATGTGGAAGATTTGCAGCAAGAGATCTTACTCAAAACCTATCAGAACCTGTCCACCATTGCGGATGTCAGTAGTGTTAAAGCTTGGCTGTTTCAACTGGCTAATCGCACCATCATCGACTTTTACCGCAAGCGCGCTCGCCAGCAGCGTGATGGCGAACTCCAAGCCGATGACTTGTGGTTTGAAGAGCAAGAGGCCAGTTTAGAGCAAGAAATGGCAGGGTGTATTAAACCTTTTGTTAATGCTCTGCCTGCTGAACAATCGCAACTTCTCGAAGCTGTTGAACTAAACGGTGAGAGCCAAAAGCAGATTGCTGAGAAAGTCGGCGTCAGCTACTCAACGTTAAAGTCGCGCGTGCAGAAAGGCCGTGTTGAGCTAAAAAAACTGTTCGAGGAATGCTGCACCTTCCAACTCGACAAACACGGTAACCTCCTAGACTGTGAAGCGAAATCAAAACAGTGTGGACGTTGTTAGGAGTAACTCCACACTACTTTCCCAAATCCTGCCTCGAAACGCCAAAAGTTGTCATTCCTTAGACCGAAGAATAGGGAGAGTAAGGAATCTTAACAGCCGCCTCTAATCTAAGTTGAATTTATCAAGGTATTATAACTAACAATTGAATTGATAGTCGTCATTAGGATTCATACTGTGTCAGTCCGCTTTCCTTTGTTTCTCTCCCTTCACCTCAATTTTTCCTTTCTAAATAAGCCTGAACGACATTTTTGTGACAAGTGGGAATGTCAAACCTTTGTCATTTATTGCTGTTAATTCGTCCATGGTTGTTGTCGCAAAATTGACATTTATGTACGATGTCGAACCTAATCAATTTGTGGTTAGACTCAATAGGTGTTTGCATTTTGCTTGCTGCTAACTCCTTGTTTTATAAAACCAACAAAGATGACCAACAATAATGAAGAAGCTACTCAAACGTAGGCAAAAAGGTGTGTTCGTCGTTGAATTCGCAATTGGATTCATTGTGCTATTTATGTTCACCATGCTGATTTTTGAAACCTGCCGTTTAACCTATATATGCTCTGTGCTCGATTACGCTACGGCCGAAGCTGCACGAGATGCGCGAGTGCAGTTACAGAAAAACGACAAATTTAAAGAGTACAAATCTGCCGATTGCTCTTTGGACTACAAAGAGCAGCCTTCCAAAATGGAAGAGTGTTTTCGTGTTCAAAGTATGCTCGGAAATGAACTGGCTATTTGGTACTACACATTTCTTAAAGAAAACTCGACGACGCTATTAAAAATCTTTACCAGCCAAAGTGACTTTGAGCTTGATGTGAAACCATTTTTAAATCCGGCTGCTTATGCCAAAGGCGATGTTTATTCGGGCACCAATGCTTGGAGTGAAGCAACATTAGCTGAATATGAAGTGACTTATACCTATCATCCGTTGATGTTCAATAAAGAAGCTTTCGGCTACCCAATCACCCGTCGTTTGTTAATCGTGCAAGATACAGCGCTATTTCGCGATCAATTGAAAGGTTAGCCAAAATGAATAAACAAAAAGGGGTATTCAGTATTGAGCTATCGTTCGTTCTTATCGGTATGTGCGCATTACTGTTTTTTATTTTTGATCTTGGTTATCAGGTTGTGCAAAAGAGCCAGCTTAATCGAACTTCGTACTCAATTGCCTCTGTTCTGAAAGAAAGAAAGGCCTTTTTCACCAAAGGGACCAGCGCAACGAACTGGGACATCAATGCAAATGAAGCGCAAGAGATGTTACGCATAGCCCAAAACTTATTGGGGAAAAACAAAGACAATTTACGAGTCAACATTGGTTTTAAAAGCGGCAAGAAAGCAGAGCAGACGTATCAAGCCGGAAATAGCGAGATAGCATGCAGTGCGCAGTCTATTGGTAACGAAATTACCGAGGGCAGTAAACATGATCTCAATGTTTATCGAGTGACCGTCTGTCGCCGTGTGCCTGCTTTCTTCGAAAAAGCCATTTCAGGACAAGCGGATAAAGACAGCCGAGTTCTTAAGTCAACTTCGTTATTTGTAGGGCGCTAATGTGAATACAGTGATAAAAAAACAATCGGGTTCTGCTTCTATTTGGTTTGTGTTTGTTGCTTTTGCTATTTTGGGAATGGGGGCTTTGGGAGTCGAAGGTGCGCGCTATGTTACTGAAAAAGCACACCTTGGTGATGTGATGGAGGCAACAGCGATTGCCGTTTCTGAAAGTGATGACATTCGTGATGATGCGACGTTCGATAAGAAGCAAGCTCAAGCAATAGCTACTGCGTGGGTCAATTATCTAGTTCCAGATAATAAAGCTTCCGAGTTTAATGTTAGCCGAGAGAAAAAAGTGTACGAGAAAAAGCTCGACTCTGGGGCGACAGTAAAAAGAACGATACATCATTACAAAATTGACAGCACCACGACTCATGACTCTTGGATGTATATGAAGGGCGTTCCATCTTTTGATAAGCAGCAAAAGGTGTACAACAAAGCAACGGCTGCTCGAGTTAGAACCGACTTTGAACCGGTAGATGTGGTGTTTGTCTCGGATTTTTCTAGTTCTATGCAAGGTAGACGTATCCGCAAACTAAAGGAAGCAATTGAATCCGTAACTACAACGATTTTTAAGGCAACAAAAGAGCTAAAAGAAAAGCATACAGGTGAGATTATAAACAACTCTAGTTTTGGCTTTGTTCCTTTCTCTAAACGAATTGTTGTTAAGAAAGGGCAGGATTATTACTGTGCTTCAATGTTGAAGCCACCGAAGGGTTCTCAATACGATAGGCCAATGCTAGAGCAAGGGTTTAGCCAACTTGGTAACATGTGGAGTTATGATTTAAAACAGTGGTTTGGCGACAATAAGTATAGTTATTCTGAGCAGCTAGCAATGAATAAATATCTATCTTATGCCAATAGAGGGGGGCACAGAAATTATCAACCACTAGATTGTAACTATGGTGATGGAAGTTATGACTGGGGACGATGGAAAACATGTACGTCTGACTATTATGATCATATTAGTTATTCAAGAACGGCAAAAGAGTTACAAATGTCGAAAGATTATGTTTTGTCTACACCCATGAAGATCGGACACAACCATTTTTCACCGTATGGATATTGTCAGTACAGGCGAGGGAAGCCAAATTTCTACAATATAGACAGAGAAGAGTTGGCGAGCGAGCAAAGTGTAAAAGATTTCAATCGCAAAATATCAACAATGAAGGAGGGGGGAGGAACGGATATGTATCACGGTTTGCTCGCTGCTCCAGGGCAGTTTGATGGTGCAATTAATAAAAATCGTTTTATTTTTGTACTTTCAGATGGAGATGAGAATACAGTGTCATTCAAAAAATTGGTTGAGAACGGATTGTGTCGAAATATGCGAGAAAAGCTTTCAGTTAATGCTAAAGGCGAAACAGTGAAGTTTGAAATGTTTGTGATTGGTCTAGAGTTTAACAATAAGAAAGACTGGGCGTATCGTACTTGCTTCGGAAAACACATCTACGAAGTCAAAGATCTGGATAAGCTCCAAGATGTCATTATGGAGCTTCTTAGCACCACGACCTCTTATAACGTAGAACGATAATTAACAAACCACAAACCCGCCGTAAAGGCGGGTTTTTATTTATATGTCTAAATTGGATTTCGTCAAACTAATGTCGTTATTTGTCGGCGATTGGCGAATGTGAAATTAATGATTCATTTGATTTGATTATGTATCTTTAGTGGCTTTATTGACGGCTGTTATCTGTGGTTGTTGTCTAAGTTGTTGTTTTAGATGTGTAAAATAAGTTTTATTTAAATTGGTTTGATATTGAATAAAGTGCTTGAAATGTAATCTTGTTTGAGTAAACTAGCGCCTGTCAAAAAAACGTTGCTAGTTAAAGTTTACTGCCTCTACTTTGATTGGCTTGTTGTCCAACCTTTATGTAAGAACTTTTACAAATGAAAAAACTACTGAACGATTTTATTAAAAACGAAGATGGTGTAACGGCAATTGAGTACGCGGTAATCGGTGTTGCAATGGCTACTTTACTAGGTGTGCTTTTCTCAAATGGTGGTACGTTCCACTCAGCACTTACCAACGCAATGGAGCGCATCGCTGAAGCGATGGGCGGAGCTGGCCGCTAAGTTGCTACTATTAGTTGCTATATTGACCGCTCTCGCGGTCAATATTTGTCTCTCAGACTGGAAAGAAAGACGGATCAGCAACAAGCTTGTCGGTCTTAACTTTGTAGTTTGCTTAGTTTTAGCGCTACTGCTGGATGTTTCGTTACTCTGGCAAGGGATTGTGATCTCATTAATTACCTTTGTACTTGGCCTGCTTCTTTTTCGCTTTAAAGTTTTTGGCGCCGGGGATATCAAACTATTAATGGGGTATTCGCTCTGTTTTACCTTTCCACTTGCACTCAATAATTTAATTGGATTTTTATTGGTCGGTGGTGTGGTGGTAATAGCTCAATTTGGTTGGGCCTGTTTAACCGTAGGGTATCAGGAGCTTAAGGAAAGAGGCGTTCCGTACGGAATCGCCATTGCCAGCGTTAGCACTTTTAATATTGTTTGCCTAGTACTGGACCCTGCTCGCCTATGAAACAGAGATTAACTCACCTGATCGCCCTTATTGCTTTGGGTGTGGGTGTATATGGCATCTTTAGTGAGATGTTTGCTTCCCCACCTGAGCCTCAAACTGTTGCCGAAACCGAAGCACCAGAAAACAAAATTCGCGTGTGGCGCGCTGCCGAGAATGTAAAGCGCGGGCAAAACTTTAGCCCCGAGTTGCTTGAGGCTGAACTTTTGCCTGAAAGCGAAGCAAGCTACGCTTTGTTGGATTTGCCTTATAGTAAAGGAGCGGTGTTTCGTCATCGTATCAATCAAGATGCGATTATAACGGCGGAAGACCTGATCACTCCTGACGATCCTGACTACGTTGATGCGATCATCAAACCAGGTATGACGCCATTTCCTCTCGTGGTGGCTCAGAGCCATATCATTGCGGCCGGTGTGAAGGCGGGGGATTTTATCGACATTTTGTCGCTCACGTCGCTGCAGCAAAATATGGCCCAGCGTGACAGTGTTGAGTCGCCGCGCTCCGCCAATATTGATGTTAAGCCGCTACTTAACCAAGTACGCGTGTTGGCTGTACAAGGTAAAACCTATGATGACCAAAAGCTCGCCCATTATGGTGCAGATGAAGCGTCAAGCTTAGTGACCTTGGTGTTAGAAATTCCTCACCCATTTATCAGTAAGATGACATTAGCGCGTCGCCTGTCAGCACTAGAGATCTATAAGTCTCGCCAGCAAATGTATCTACCAGAGGCTCAAACCAAAGATATTCTCCCGGGCTATCAGGGTATTGTCGAACTGCGTGGCTCTCGCCGCGGATAAGGTTAATAACATGCAACAATTTTTACTTCGCTTAAGCCGCTGGGTTTTGGCTGCGGCCGCTTGCACCTCAATTCCAGCATGGAGTGCAGGTTTAACTATTGCAATGGGTGACGCCAGCAGTGTCTCTACCCAGCAAGAAATCGGTACTATTTTTGTTTCTTCCCCTGACGTTGCCGATTACCAAATTCTTGATGGCCATAAGTTTGTCGTGTTTGGCAAGCAGCGTGGTGATACGCGCATAATGGTGTTTGCTAAAGACAACAGCAAAATCTATGACCGCAAAGTTAACGTGGTGCGTGATGTCAGTTTAGTTAATCGTCAGCTTAAGCTTCATTACCCAGACCTTAGAGTTAAAGTCGAAGCGGTTGATGAGCAGGTGTTAGTGACAGGTGAAATCATTAACCAAACCCAACATCTTGAAGTGATTACCTTGGTCGGTGAGTTACTCAAGTTAGAAAAAATCGAAGATAAGAAAAAGGAAAAAGAGGATAAAAACTCTAAGCCTACCGAACTTAAGACGTTAGTAGCGGACTTTAATAAAAAAGTTGAGTACAAGGGTTTAGTCGATAAGTTAAAAATTGCCTCGGCCGATCAAATCAACGTTAAGCTTTCTATCGCTGAAGTGAGTCGTCAGCTGAATGAAGAGTTGGGTTTTAAGTGGAGTAATGAAGCTGCGGGTGCTGCTGGACAGTTTTTGCTGACTGATTTTAAAGCGGGCGATTTAAAAACTCTAATTACTGCGCTTGATGATAATACATTGGGTCAAATGCTTGCTGAGCCCAACCTATCTGTAATTTCAGGTGAGTCTGCGAGCTTCCTAGTCGGTGGAGAACTACCAATTGTCACGTCCAGCTCAAATGGAAGCAATGTGTCCTACAAAGAGTACGGTATTAAACTCGCATTTGCTGCCAAAACACTAGAAAGTGGTCGGATACGCCTTAAGTTGAAGCCAGAAGTGAGTTCGTTGGATCAGGCCTATAAGGCTAAAAACGAGTTTATGCCAGCACTGCGCACTCGCAAAGCTGAAACCACCTTAGAGCTAAAAGATGGCGAAAGCTTTGTTATTGGCGGCC
The DNA here is from genome assembly GCF_059295395.1 of Vibrio sp. SCP2. Taxonomy (NCBI): domain Bacteria; kingdom Pseudomonadati; phylum Pseudomonadota; class Gammaproteobacteria; order Vibrionales; family Vibrionaceae; genus Vibrio; species Vibrio sp. SCP2. The sequence continues at coordinate 1,059,751 of NZ_JCAFVV010000001.1, forward strand.
TAATGAGCAGCGAAGACGTCGAAGGTATGTCGAAGATTCCAGGCGCAGGCGACATTCCAGTACTAGGTGCTTTATTCCGCAGCGCCGCCACCAAACGTGAAAAACGCGAGCTTGTGATTGTGGCAACCGTCAATCGAGTCAAACCTCAGCATGCATCAGAAATCCAACTACCAAGCATGCAGCCAACCAGCACTTTTAAACGCTTATTCGGTTTGAGTGAAACGCCGAAATACCGTGTGACTTACGACTTGCTTTCTCAGGGAGGCTTTAAAAAATGATCAAACACTCTTTGAAAGCAGCTTGCTTAACGTTCTCTCTTGCCGCGGTTGTACTCACTGGCTGTTCAAATCAATCCGTGACCGGGGCAGAGGCCGTTTTAGTACCCGTAAAAACTGAGCTTAAGCTTGGCTATAAGTCTAATCAAGCCAGTCAAACCCAGCAGGTTAACGATAAAGCACGCGACTTTATTGTGACTCAGTTTGAAGCCAATGCAGAACAGATTGAAGTGATCGCCTACAGTGCAAAAGGCCAGCAGCTACAAGCAAAATTGCAGAGCCAGTTGGGCAAGTACCGCCCGTGGATGAGCTACAAAACCGAGCGTAAAACCGACTCGCTACACGATGTCTTGATTCGTGCCAAACGTACTCAAGTGATTATGCCACCATGCCAAGCACTGGGCAGCCATAACGCCTGGACAATGCAAGATGGCTGCTTCGTTGAGCGCGCGCGTAATAAGTCGCTCGCCACACCGTCAACGCTTAAGCCCGTTGTGTCAGAACTTTCGATTGCTGAGGAAAAGTAGATGTTAGATTTAACTGAAGCGCTCAAAGCAACCGAGTCTTTATCCGAAGGTAAAGAAGGTCTAAGTTCGGTACTGTTTTATCAGTCTGAGCATTGCCGTGAGTTGGTTTCTGAGGTGTTTAGCTTTGACTCGTTGGGCGCGCCTGATATTCATGCAATGAAGCCAGCGGCGTGGGGGGATTACTTTGCTAGCAATACCGTCTCACTTGATTTGGTGTTGATTGAGTTGACCAGCAGTGACGATGTCATTGCTAAAGTCAATGAACTTGCTCCGCAAATCCCAAATACGGCGTCTGTGGTGGTGATTGGTAAAGAAGATGCTATCTCCACCATTCGCTCACTGAAAGAGATGGGCTTTTACTATGTATTCTGGCCCGTAGTTAAAGCTGAGCTGAGTGATTTTATGCGCCATGTGGTGAACAACCATCATGGTGGCAAAGGCTTGGGTAAAGAGCGCAAGGCCAAACGTATTGCCGTGGTTGGTGCGAAAGGGGGCGTTGGCGCTTCACTGATCGCTTGTGAATTGGCAAGCTTTTTACACCGTGAGACTCACTCGAAAGTGATGTTGGTCGATCATAACTATTGTGATTCCAACCTCGATGTTTTACTCGGTATTGAAGAGTACACCAAGCTCGATATCAGCAAGTCTTCGGTGCAAATTTCCCAGCTAGACGAAGACTCAGCACAAGCCCTGCTGCATAAAGATTGTGATGGTGTCGCACTGCTTGCGGTAGATGGACTGAAAGCGTCGATCAAAGACTGTAATAGCCAAAGTGATGCCATGGTTTCTCTTTTGCTACGCCGCTACAACTTAGTGGTTGAAGACTTCTCTAGCTCGCGCGAGTTCCCGCTCGACTACATGGCGTTCTGTGAACATTATGATTCAGTGATTGTTGTCGCGGACCCGACAGTCTCGGCAGTTCGCTCGGCAAAACGTATTATGCACAACTTGGATTTGGCAGCCCGTAACAGTTTAAGAACCCCGCGTTCAATCTTGGTGCTTAATCAGCATCGCACTTTCCGAGATGGCGTGCTCTACGCCAAAGAGATAGAGCAGCAGCTGAAACGCAAAATAGATGTTGAAGTGGCGTATGAGAAATCTATTCCATCGGTGCTTCTATCGGGCAAACGCTTTACTACCATGCGTGGGCGTTTTTCTTCTCGAATGCTCGATCTTGCCGCCTTAGTGTTGGGAAGAAAGATCACTAAAAAATCGAATCCCCTTAAAGATCTTATTGAGGATTTACGAATCAAGTTGATTGAGAGGTCAGCGAAATGAGTGCCGCCAAAGCCCTTTATTTAGATATTCGTGATCGCATCTATGAAGCCTTAGATACCAGTGCAGTAGAAAATGCCAGTAAAGAGCAGCTACGTAACCAGCTGACCAATGGCGTTGATATGCTCATCGAGCAGAAAGAGCAAGCCATTCCAGCCATTATGCGCCGTCAGTTTGTCTCTAACTTGATTGATGAACTGACCGGTTTAGGCCCGCTTCAATCCTTGATGGATGATGAAGATGTGACGGACATTATGGTCAATGGCCCTGAAGCGGTGTTTGTTGAGCGCCACGGTCAAGTCGAGCATACCGATGTGTCGTTTGTCGACGATAATCAATTGCGTCAAATTGCTCAGCGAATTGTTTCTCGTGTAGGTCGCCGTGTGGACGAGGCGACTCCGCTAGCCGATGCCCGATTACCTGATGGTAGCCGTGTCAACGTGGTGATCAATCCGGTCAGTATCGATGGTACGGCGATTTCGATTCGTAAGTTTAAAAAGCAGAGTATTGGCTTACCAGAGCTCGTTGAGTTTGGCGCTATGAGCCCACAAATGGCTAAGGTGTTGATGATCGCTTCTCGTTGTCGCTGCAACATCTTAATCTCCGGTGGTACAGGTTCAGGTAAAACCACTTTGCTCAACGGCTTATCGCAATACATCTCAGAAAAAGAACGTATTCTAACCATTGAGGATGCGGCGGAACTGCGTTTACAACAGCCGCACGTTTTGCGTTTGGAAACTCGCGTTGCAGGCACCGAAGGCACTGGCCAAATCACTCAGCGTGACTTGGTGATCAACGCCCTGCGTATGCGCCCTGATCGAATTATCATTGGTGAGTGTCGTGGCTCAGAAGCATTCGAAATGCTTCAAGCGATGAACACAGGTCACGATGGCTCTATGTCTACCTTGCACGCCAACACGCCTCGTGATGCGCTCGCTCGTGTTGAAAGCATGATCATGATGGCAAACCTTTCCTTACCTTTAGAAGCGATTCGTCGCACGATTGTCAGTGCAGTTAACATTGTTATTCAGGCAAACCGACTGCATGACGGCTCTCGTAAAATCACTTCCATCTCAGAAGTGGTGGGTCTTGAAGGGGAAAATGTGGTCTTAGAAGAGATTTTCCGTTTTGAGCCTGATGATCGCCAAGTTGAAGGTGAAAAAATTGCGGGAAGATTTGTCACTCCTGGATTAATGCAACGTTCAGAGCTGGCTAAAAAATCACGCTACTTTGGTTTGTACGAAGAGCTAATGTCGGCGTTTAGGTAGTGGTATGAGTCTCTATGTCTACTTGCTGCTGATTGGTGGCGTTGCTTGGTTCTATAGTGGCAATTTAAAAAAGCAGAAAACGGCACTGTTAAGTAAAGACGAGCATACCCAAAGTGAAGAAGACCTTAACTTGGTGAACCTTTCATCGCTGAAAGGTGAGAGCTTCAAAGATCAGCTTTTGATTCGCTTTAATGGTTTAGCAAAACAGCTTGGTAAGAAAGGTTTGATGCAAGCTGCCATTGGTATCGCCATCGTCAGTTTTACGATGAGTTATGTGGTCGGTATTTATTTAGCATTAGGCTTTGTGTCAGGCATGGCAGCATTGGCGGGGACCCCTTTTGTTGCGGCGCTTTTACTGTTTCGGTTTTTACTTAAACGCCGCCAAAAGAAGTTTGAAGACTCGTTCCCTGATGCCATCAACCTAATGACCAGTGCGGTTAGCTCAGGCGAGAGTGTTATGCAGGCGATTCAATTCGTTGGCGACAAGCTTGATAGTGTGGTTGGTCAAGAGTTCAAATGGGTCGGTCAACGTTTGCAAATTGGTGAGTCGCCAGATGAAGTGTTCCGCCGTTCGTGTCAGAACTGCCCTTACAAAAGCTATCGCTTTTTCATCATTACTCTGCGCGCCAATATGATCCGCGGTGGTCAACTTAAAGAGGTGATGACGCGGCTTAACCGAGTGTTGTTCGATGCCCGCTCGGTGGAAAAGAAAACCATGGCGATGACGTCGGAAGCGCGCTTGTCAGCAAAAATCGTTGGTGCGATTCCGTTTCTGTTCCTGTTCGGCATGCAGTATATGAGCCCAGAGAACTTTCAGTTTGTTCTTCATGACCCTGATGGGCGGATGATTCTTTACTACTTGATCGGTAGTGAAGCGATAGGTATGGGCATTATTTGGTTTTTGATCAGGGGGATTCGCTAATGTCTTCAATGATTGTCTCTCTGATCCTTTTTCTTTTTGGCGTGATTGCGTTTAGCTTGCTGAGATCGACTGCACAAGCTAAGCAGCGCACACGTATGCACAAGCTGTTACAAAGCGAAGAAGTGGAATCAGAAGCGAAAAAGAAATTTCGCTTAGCGATGAAAAAAATCAGTGCTGAGAACAAAGACGAGTTTGAGCAAAAACTAGAACAGGCTGGTATTTATAACAAAGGCTTAGCGATTTACTACTTGCCTGCCAAATTCGGTATTATTTTGGCTACCTTTATCGCCGCTACCTTTTTGGTGATGAGTGAAGGTTGGGAGTTATCTGATGTTCTTCTGCCTGTATGTGGAATTCTGGTTACTGTGATTGTAGTGCCAGATATGGTACTCGCATCGAAGAAGAAAACCGTTGAGCGTAACGTAGGCTGTGAACTGCCTTACCTGATTGACCTGATGGCGGTGTGTGTGCAAACCGGTATGACGCTTGAGTCTGCACTGGCGTATCTTGCTGATGAGCTACAAGGCTTTGATAAGCACCTTGCCTATCATATTAAGCGCACTGCAGAGCGTGCTCGTCTTACTGGTCTAGAAAGTGCCTTAACCGAGCTTGCGGTGCGAATCAACACCCAAGAAGTGCGCAGTTTTACCTTTACCTTGCTGCAAAGTTTGCAACACGGTAGCTCAATTTATCAAGTGCTTATCACCTTATCGAAAGATATCCGAGAAGTACAAATGCTCGAAACCGAAGAGAAAATTGGCTCTCTATCGGCAAAAATGAGTGTCCCACTTATCATCTTTATTATGATGCCTATCGTGATCTTAATTATCGCGCCGGGTGTAATGAGGCTAATGCAATGAGACTTTTATCCGTTGCACTGGTGGCATTATTGGCAGGCTGTTCGTCAGCGCCGAAAACCATCAGTGATGAACAACGAATGGAGATCACTGAAAACTTCCAAGGATTACAGGAAAACTATCGCGAACGTTTGCAAAATAACGCACAAGATCATGCGGCTGCGGTGAGCTTAGCGCGGGTTTATTTCAAAGGTGGTGACTTAGAAGCGGCGACCTACTATCTGGATCAAATCCCGGATGAAACGTGCAATACCCTTGATGGCTGTTGGATCACTCGCGCTGATATCGCCTATGCCAATGAAGATTTCAACAACGCGAAATACTTTATCGATCACAGCTTAGCGGTACAGAAAGACACCTACGCTGCTAAAAATCTCTACGGCATCATCATGGCGACAGAAGGTGATTACCAGACTGCGAAACGTTATTTCTTCGAAGCTCGTTTAGGCTTTAAAGATGAGAGCGCTATTCGCAACAATCTTGCCATGACAGAGATGATGGAAGGTCGTTACGCCGAAGCGGCAGAGCGTTTAATGCCACTATACAAAAAGGGCCAGGTTGACCCAACCATCAGAGCCAACTTAATCGTGAGTTTAATGCGCTCGGATCAAGAGCATGTGGTAAAGCGAATGTTGCTCCAAGAGCATACCGAGCAAGAGGCATTGCTCTACTTTGCCCAATTGAAAGATGATTTAGATTCCTGGCCTAAAGCGATTGGGCAGGCGACAACCGACGAGGAAATAGAATGAATAAATGGTTACTTGGCGCTTTGCTCGTCAGCTCGTTGCCAGCAGTAGCACAGCCGACGCTATTGCAACAAATGTGTGAAACAACGGCGTTCAATCAAGAGCTGACAGTGACAATGGATACGCCGATTGTCATCGCTCATCATAGAAATGGTCGCATGCTATCGGGAGAGGAAAATGCCGATATCGATGTGAGCAGATTTTCATCTCTGCTTGTTGGCGATAGCCAAGTGTCTGATGACTGCTTAGCCTACTTGCAGCACAATAACATCCTTAAAGTCACGACGACTTCTAAGCAAGTTGAAAAAGGTGAGCCTATTTTAGCGCGTGTCTTTTTCCGTTTTGATCGCTCTGAGCTCAGCCAAACGTCAGTACGCATCCTTGATCACATTGCGTCTGAGCTTAAGAAGAGCCCTAATCTAGTCACTCTAGAAGGGCATACCGATGCAAAAGGCAGCGAGGCTTATAACTTAGCGCTCGGTCTTCGTCGTAGCCAAGCGGTCGAGCAATACCTTGTTAGTAAAGGAGTCAACCCAGACACGCTTCAAGCCACATCTAAAGGTGAAGCCCAACCACTGGCTGATAATTCAACCAAACAAGGGCAAGAGAAAAACCGCCGAGTTGAGATCAAAAGCTAGTTAAGCGTAGCGCACTGCAACAATTCGAAACGAGTCCATATGGGCTCGTTTTTTGTATCTGCGTTAGCTGAATAGAGTTATGACACTATCCAATAGAAGATTTTTGTGATTAATTGTTCTTGGTTATGGATTGTTAACTAAAATAAATACTTATACCAATCGGCATAAACAGGTGAACAGAGAACTGTTCGGTTGGTATTGAATCACAAGGAGAATGTTGATGGTTACAGCGCTTTACGCTGCAATTCTTGCTGCACTAATGATTTGGCTCTCTATTCAAGTGATTAAGCAGCGCCGCAAAGCTCAGGTGAAATATGCGGATGGCGGGGTAGATGCCCTGACGATCGCCCGAAGTGCACAGGGCAATGCGGTGGATTACATCCCAATTACCCTGATTCTGATGGCTATGGTGGAGTACAACGGTGCAAGCCTTTGGATGATCCATGCGTGTGGTATTGTTTTTGTTCTGGGTCGTATTTTACATGCGAAAGGCATCCTTGCGGATAGATTAAAAGGCCGCATTTCGGGGATGAAGATGACCTTCTTAGTGATGGCGGTTCTGATTGTGCTTAATATTGCTTATCTACCATTTGATAGGATGTGGTAATGATGTTGCGTTCTCCTCCTGCATGGGCGTTAGTGCTGACGGGGCTAGTCCTCAATGTCTTGGCGCTTTTGATGTCGAGCATTGTGCTCGACAAGTTGAGTGGAGAGATTGGTCAGCTATCTGAGCAAAAAGACGAAAACATCTATTCAATTCAGCTTGCGTGGAACAGTGTTGAAATGCTCGAACGCAAGCGTGAAATGTTGCTCTTGCATATCGATCACGAGGGCGAAGTTCAACAGCAACTGCAGGCGACGCTACAGGGTCAATTGAGTCAGTGGGTTAATCAGCCAATACCAGAGATTAGCTTAGACAATCTTCCGCAATTGATGATGCTGATAAACCAAGCCCAGCAGGCATATCGAAATCAAATTGATGACTTTTATCTAGAGAATCTCTCTATCTCTGAGCTGATGACAACGCTTAATGAAAGGATCGCTTGGTACAAGAACATTGGCTTGTTTCTGCAGGTGTTTGGCTTAGCTTTGATCCTTGCCAGAGACTTGGCTCGTAAGCCCAATTAACCACAAAGCGATGGATTTACCCATCGCTTTGTTTTCTGTTCGGTGGTTACCTAAATAATCCCCTAAACATTAACCTCTACAATCCTCGAACATAGCTACCTAAATAGCAGTCGATAGAGGGGTGTTTTCTCTAACCCTTTAATCAATCCAAAGGTTATCACTATCGCGCCAAACAGGACGGTCATATCTTTGGCAAATCCAGTCAGGCCCAATACTCCAGAAACGTTCATCATCACAATAATCATAGGTAGATGAGCCACGTAGAGAGGTAACACATACTTAGATTGCTTGGTTAGCCAAGAGTGAGTTCCGAGCGCTGGTTTTGATAGTAACCACATAAAACAGCCTGTTCCCCACAGTACAGTGCCAAACAGGAAGTCATTGCCATTAAAAGGTTGCTGATAGTTATTGAGGATAAAGGCTTCAACGAAATGTAACAGCATACCGACTGATGCTAGCAGCAAGGCCTGATGAGAAGCTGCATTTATCGTTTGCTGACGAATCGAAAAACCTATCGCAAACAACAAGGTACTAAAAAGCGGGCCGTTTCGGGTAAAGAATGGAGACCAGAACTCTGTCAGCCCCTGATAGCTGCCTGCAAGAACACCGTAAACATACAGTGCGACGCCAAGCGGGACAAAAAGCTCTATCTGCTTAAACTTTTGCAATCCAGCACCGATCGCAGCTGCAAAAATCAGCGCGGGAATAAACCATAAGTGGACGAGGCCACCCTCTAGCAGCGAGTTGAGTGGTGCTTGACCAAGGTAACCCCAATATCCTTGACGTTCGGCGAGATAACCATGCTCAGCCACAGTCGCCCAGTTAAAAGGCATAACAAGGCATATCACACTCCAGACAACAAAAATGCGCAGCAAAGGAGTGGTGTAGCGCTTAAGCGTCGCGATTGGGTCAACGGTTAGCTTGGGTTGGATCAAATAACCTGAAATCAAAAAGAACAAAGGGACGGCAAAGCGTGTTGCTTGGTTAAACACATATCCAACCCAGGGTGTCTCATTAATTTGCCAGTAGCTGAGAAACATCTGACAGTGCATGGCGGCAATGGCTAATATCGCAACCACTCGGCCTAGCTCAATACTTTGTATTTTCTTACTTTCCATAACGACATCAAAACCATTAAAAGTGTTCAGGGTATATCAATAAATCAACCTCAAGGAATGAATCTAAATCAAATTATGCTGAGGCTACTATCAGTTACCAGAGTAATTTGAGAGTCAAATCTAACCCTAAGAATTGTTACATTTACGGGTTAGACTTTGTGATTTCATTCAATTGCAAGTGAGATAAAATTTGCAAAAAAGAACGAGTGTGCTAAAAATAGCATTGACAGTAACGAGAGAGCAGTATGAGTAAAGGCAAAGTTACCCGAGAAAATATCTTAAGTAAGGCATTTGAGCTAGCGAGTGAAAATGGGCTTGAGAGCTTAACCATTGGGGAATTAGCCAAGCAATGTGGGATGTCGAAGAGTGGCTTGTTTGCTCACTTTAACTCCAAGGACAACCTGCAAATAGCAGTTTTGGATTATGCCAACCTGATCTTTACTCAGCGCGTGATTGCGCCCGCGAGGGAGCGAACTTCGATCACCATCGAAGAAAAGCTCATACTGCTGCTCGATAACTGGTTAGGGTGGAACCACTCTTTTCAAGGCAGCTGTATGTTCTTAGATGCTTGGAAAGAGACGAGCGCAGAAGCTGCCCCTACCCAGCAAGTATTAAAGAAAACCATCGCGACTTGGATAGAGTACTTACGAATTCAGGTTGCAAAAGGGGTCGAGAATGGTGAGTTTCGCCAAGATCTTGAACCTAGGCAGGCCACGTTTGAATTGTATGGCTTGTATTTAAGTGCCCACCTGTTTTATTCGATACACGGAGAGCAGGCGAGCAACGAGCACTTCTGGCAGGGCGTTAAACGCCTGTTAGCTGACTGGAAGTAGGACGAATTTAAGCTAAGTGAAGTTCACTTAGCTAATTATTTAACTAAAAATAGCACGGTCGTTCGCTTTTGGGCGAGAAGTAGAGACTGGCACCAAAAGGATAAGACTATGAGTGAGAAGATTTACTTTAATACCTCGCAAAAGTTCAGTGTAAAGAAAAGCTTGGTCAACATAACCACTCGGCTTCATCACACTCTCGCACCTAACCATGCGAAGAACACCGCGCGCAAGTTACTGCTGACCCCTGCACGTACCAAGCCTAAGAATGCTGAGCCAACCGGATTGATTAAAGGCGAAGTAGAATCGAAGGAAGGCGTACTCAAAACGTACCAATTAGGTACTGGCCCAGTGTGGGTGCTGACCCATGGTTGGTCGGGGAGTGCGAGTCAGTTTTATCCGTTGATGGAACACATCGCTAGTCAAGGCTACACCGCCTTGGCGTATGATCACCCGGGTCACGGTCAAAGTGGCGGCGTGTACGGGCATATTCCGGCATTTGTTCATGGCTTAGAAGCGATTTTAGATAGCGTTGATGATGTGGCTGGACTTGTTGGTCATAGCATGGGAACGGCGTCTTCGATCGAGTGTCATCATCAGAAGTTGGTCGATAAACCATTCTTGTTGATTGCACCTGTATTGGATTACCTCGACAATCTATTTGGTAGTGTCGCTCGCTCAGGCTACTCAATGCGTTTGTTCAATGCTGTTGTTTCTGAGGTTGAAGATCAGTACCACTACCCAATTCAATCCGTCGACCCGTACAACAAGCTCAAGTTACGCAGTGCGCAAACCATTATTGTCCACGATCAAGGTGACAAGTTTACTAAGTTTGAGGTGTCGCAGAAGGCGGCTCAAGAAATGGAAAACGTTACGCTGGTGGCAACCCAAGGGCAAGGCCACGGCAGAGTGATGAAGTGTGCTGAAGTAATGGAAAGCTTCGATAAGCTGATTGGATAGGTTTACTAAAGGGGGCTGCTAAGTCCCCTTACCTCCAATTGATTAATGGCATTGATCTCGGTAGTGACCAGGTGAAACGCCTTTCCAAGTACTGTAGGCGCGAATAAAAGAATTGGACTCCTGAAAGCCAAGCAGAAACGAAATCTCTCCTAAAGACATCTCTGATTTCTCTAAGTAATGATCAGCAAGCTCTTCTCTAACCGTCTGTAAGATACTTTGGAAGCTCTCCTTTTCAGTACTGAGCTTACGTTGAAGTGTGCGCTTACTCATCGCAAGTTTTCCTGCGACATCTTCAATACTAGATTGACCACTTGGCAGCGCTTCCAGTAGTACCGCTCTGACTCGATCAGATGTGGTGGCACTGCTATCGAGATCAGATAATTTTTGATTAAGTTTCGCCTCGAAGAACTCCCACATAGCCGCATTCGAGGTAAGGAAGGTTCTTGCGGCATCTTGCGCAGAAAATCGAATTTTTACCTCTTCCCCTTTGCGAACTGAGCAGCCGAAGTAGGCTTCATATTGAGCGATATCCTTCGGTAGCACTTGCAGTTCAACACTAAGGGGGTGAATTTGCTCTCGCGTCGCCAATCGTGCCAACTGGGTAAAAAAGACAGTTTCCATTAGGCCCAGCGTTTTTGGCAGTTCTTCGCGGTATCCGTAGCAACGTACTGTGATTTCTGTGTATTGATCGGTTTGATTCACTACAGACATCATCGGACCAATCAGTGGTTTGTATTGGCTCAAACGGCTTAAGGCTGCGTTGAGGTTTGGACTGCAGATAGAAGCAAACAGAGGGGCATCAAATGCCTCCACTGAGAGGTGCTGTGCGAACAAGAGTGGGACCTCTTTATCCCCTGCTGCTTTTTCTAGACCATTACACAATTGAAAGTATTCGTGAGGTGCTAAGCTGGCACTCTCTCTGCTAAATAAATCTCCCGGCAGGTTGGCAAAAGCCAACACAGCTTGGAGATCTATTTGCATGTCATTGAGTAGTACTTTCCATAATGGAGAGACGGCAAATCGGTTCGCACGTTTCATTTTATTAGTTCTTTTCCATAAACTTACGAGACATTTTTAATACCATCTTACGCGGTAAGAATGGAATTACCCAATTAAGTTGAAATTTTAGCCCACGTTCGTTGAATGCAACCAATTTGCCTTTTTCCATTGCCTGATATCCGCACTCAGCGACTGAACGAGGTGATTTGGCGCTTTTCCAAATGTCGACACCATCTAGGTTGCCCGCTGCTACAAAACCTGTTGCGACAGGCCCTGGGCATAATGCGGTTGCAGTAACATTGTATTGTGCGACTTCTTCAGCAATAGCTTGAGTAAAAGAGGTGACATAAGCCTTAGTGGCGTAGTAAACCGCTTGCAATGGACCGGGAATAAATGACGCAGTCGATGAAACATTAAGAATGCGCCCATTTCGTCTCTCAACCATACCTTGCAAAAAGTGGTGAGTTAAGTTGGTTAAGGTCACCATGTTTAACTGCATCATGGCTTGGTCATCCGTGAGTGCTCGTTCGTGGAACAAACCATGGCCGCCGAAACCCGCATTGTTAATTAAAGTATCGATTTGTAGTCCCATCGCTTCGACAGTAGCGGCAACTCTATCTGCTGACTCAGGATCAGATAAGTCTTCGGCAATAACAAACACCTTGCTTTGGTATTCGCTTTCCAATTCAGCTTTCAGTTGGTTTAACTTATCTTCAGAACGCGCCACCAACACAAGATCGCCACCTTTCTGTGCGTGTATTTTTGCTAGCTCTAAACCGATGCCACCTGATGCGCCAGTAATTAATGCTGTGTTTGCCATGTTGTGCCTCACTTTCTGATTGTTAAACGTTATGTAATTGGGATGAGGAAATAATAAGCAATCTAATCGCGCCACACACTGGCAAAAGGTGACACATTGCTCGCCAATGACGCCAATTGAAATTTACCAATTAGGATTGAGTGATAGTTATCGTGAATTGTTTTTCTAGAAAATAGACCTGATAGTGATGCTTAAATATCTAATCCATTCATGCTGTTAACATTCATAACCTTATTGTTGATATGGTTAACAAATTCGCAATGAAAAATATTTCCAGAAGGTATTTATGTGGGATCATTTGCAATGCCACAAGGCCCTAATAAGGAAAAAATAATAATGAATAGAAATGATAGTGTCCCTTTGCCCAACAACACTAGAGAATGGTTTTTCAACCGCAATAGTCTGATTATCCTCGCAGACGTTGCTCTGTTTCTCACCTTGTACTTTACCTTGCCTTTTGACCCTCAAGTCGTGCTGGGTATTAGTATGCTCACCTTTGTCGCGATTCTTTGGCTGACAGAGGCATTACATGTCACCGTAACGGCCATTTTGGTCCCGATTATGGCGGTTTTGTTTGGTGTATTTGACACTCAAACGGCACTGAACAATTTTGCTAACTCAATTATCTTCTTATTCTTGGGTGGTTTTGCCTTAGCCGCGGCTATGCACCGTCAGGGGTTGGATAAAGTTATCGCCGATAAAGTGCTGATCCTCGCTAAAGGTAAAATGAGTGTGGCAGTGTTCATGTTGTTTGGTGTTACCGCTGCGCTATCAATGTGGATTAGTAACACTGCGACCACGGCAATGATGCTGCCTTTGGTACTCGGTGTGTTAAGCAAAGTGAACTCAGAAAGTGGTCATAAAACCTATGTGTTTGTTCTGCTTGGCATCGCCTACAGTGCAAGTATTGGTGGCATTGCAACAATTGTTGGTAGCCCACCGAATGCTATCGCCGCTGCGGAAGTTGGCTTAACCTTCACTGAGTGGATGAGCTTTGGTGTGCCTACTGCCTTGATTTTGTTACCTGTTGCGATAGCTGTTCTTTACGCGACGCTAAAGCCTAATCTATCTGGAGAGTTCGAGTTAAATCGTGATGCGATCAACTGGGATAAAGGCAAAGTTGTGACTCTGGCTATTTTTGGCGCTACCGTCTGCTTATGGATCTTCAGCAAACCAATTAATGCCATGCTCGGCGGTTACGCTAAGTTTGATACGCTCGTAGCGCTAGCGGCTATTATCGCAGTTAGCTTTGCCCGCGTTGTACACTGGAAAGATATTGAGAAGACTGCAGATTGGGGCGTTTTGCTCCTGTTTGGTGGTGGTATCTGTTTGAGTAATGTTCTAAAGGCAACGGGAACAAGTGTCTTTCTTGCCAATACTCTGAGTGAGATGATTGCTCACTGGGGGATCTTCTTCATCATCGCGATCATTGCGGTTTTTGTTGTGTTCTTAACGGAATTTGCCAGTAATACGGCGAGTGCGGCTTTGTTAATCCCAGTGTTTGCAAGTGTTGCAGAAGCATTTGGCATGTCGCCTGTCATCCTGTCTGTTCTGATAGCGGTTGCCGCATCCTGTGCATTTATGTTGCCAGTTGCGACGCCTCCGAATGCGATTGTGTTTGGATCTGGGCACATTAAACAGAGTGAGATGATGCGAGTTGGTATTATTCTTAACATTGCCTGTATCGGCGTGCTCACCTTTATCGCTCTGAGCTTTTGGACCTAGCCACTAGCTAGCTTGATATCGAAAATCCCTAAAGCCTACCTGAATCCGGTAGGCTTTTTTAGTTGCGCTTATCTCAAACCCTAGAAAGTTTATTTTTCATGTTTTGTTATGTTATAACATTTGTATAATTTAAAACCTTCGAATGGAAATATAATGGACAAGATCAATAGCGCGCTGATTGTTGCGGGGACACATGGTAATGAGCTTTCAGGTATTTATTTACATAAGCTGATTAATGACAGGCTTTACTCCGCTGAACGTTCAACATTTGCTACCTCTTCGGTGATCGCTAACCCAGAAGCGGTACAGCAGAATGTGCGCTATTTAGAGACAGACTTAAATCGTGAATTTGCTGAGCTTAATAACGAGAAAGAGCACGTGTTGCATGAGAGTAAAGTCGCTGCTGCATTCGCTGCCAAATATTCCGCCAATAACAATCAGCTCATCGTTGATTTACATAACACGACCAGCAATATGGGTGCGACGCTCATTCTACTCTCTACGGATCCCTTCTACCGTAAAATGGGGGCCTACGTAAAACAGCGCATGCCAAAAGCTAACATCTTGTTTGAAGATAGAAAGCCATGGTCAGAGCAACCTTATTTGTGCTCAACAGGTGAGTATGGCGTAATGATTGAAGTCGGGGCTCAAGCTCATGGCTCGCTGAAGTCGGAAACACTTGAATTGATGAAACAAATGCTCACGGCGGTGCTAGATTACGTAGAAAAGCACAATCTCAATCAGATAGATAACTTGCAAGATTACAGCGCGTTTTTCTACACGGAAGAGGTGCCGATTCTGCTCGATCAAGATGGAATGCGCAGTGCTATGGTTCATCCGATGATATGCGGGAGAGATTTTGAAGTGGTGAAGCAAGGAGAGCCGCTACTAGCAACGTTTTTAGGTCATGATATTCTTTGGGAGAAGGCACAAGATATCTACCCACATTTCATCAATGAGAGTGCTTATAGCAAAGCCAATATTGCGATGGCTTTGGCAGAAAAACGCACAGTTTCAGCAAGTTAGAAAAATCCTGAGTGCTCATAGAGAGCACTCAGGATTGACTGCATTTAGTGTATAACACATTCAAGGAGCTTGCTTTCTAAGTCTGCTGCTATCGTTTCGGCGATCACTTCGATTCGAGTTTCACTACATTCGTCCAGCTCAGACTCAGTCAGACCATCCTCGGTTAGGTTATAGCCGAAGATGCCGTCTTGGGTAATGAATACCGCTTTCATGCGTTCAGCTTTTAAGCCGATTAACAACCTCAGCAATTTTTGGCGGTCAAAGATTTTGTTCGCTGCAAATCGCCATCCTGCGCTTTGAAAACCTTCACCTGACTTGGTGGCTTTTAGCATACCGCTGTCTGGCATCGGCAACTCGGAAGCCAACGGCTTTCTCTCATGATGATGGTGGTGATGTGGAGTATGTGCGTCTAGGTTTGCTTTTCCTTCAAACTCAGACAATGGAAGTCTGCCATGCTCAGCAAAGACAACTTTAGTATTTGGACGACTGACTTCAGCAACATAATCTTTGAGTTTGGCTTTATCACCGGGCTGATACAAATCCTGTTTGTTGCCGACCACGGTATCAGCAATGGCAATCTGCTGATTGAAGGTCTCGTGATGAGTATAACGTTGCTCAGACAACTTACGTGCGTCGACCAAAGTGACGTTTTTTTGCAGTGATAACACTTGGCGATAATGCTCAGAAGAGAGAACCTCTAACACTTCTTTAGGGTGACCAAGACCTGTTGGTTCAATCAATAGCCGATCAGGTTTTGCCTCTGATAGCAGCTGGTTGAGGGCGATTTGCATCGGCAGACCAGCTGCACAGCACATGCAACCGCCTGGTACTTCTCGGATAAATACTTGCTGACCTTGATTGGTTTGTCCTTGGAACAAACTGCCATCGACACCAATTTCACCAAACTCATTAACCAGCACCGCCCAGCGTTCATCCTCTGGTTTGCTTTTCATTAGGTTCAATATCGCCGATGTTTTCCCTACGCCGAGAAATCCGGTGATGATGTTGGTTGGCACTCCCACTATTGCGGAGTTATCAGTGCTCATTAGTTATTCTCCTATAGACTGACTTAGAGTGATTGACGGTTATCGATTGAATGACAAGCGCATTGCTGGGTTAGATGAAGGGTTTATTTGCTGGTTTGCATACACTAAGTCACCGTTGACCCAAGTGTTTTGAATCTGGCTAGAGAAAGTATGCCCCGCAAACGGCGACCAACCGCAGTGGTATAAACTATTTTCGTTGCTCACTCTTGTCGTTGATTGAGGATCGACCAGAACTAAGTCAGCAAAATAACCTTCACGGATAAATCCGCGTTCCTTGATTGCGTAGCGAATGGCAGGGTTATGCGCAGTCTTTTCAACAACCTGTGCCATGGTCAGGTACCCCGATTTGACCTGATCAAACAGGGTCAGTAGCGCATGTTGTACTAAAGGCAAACCCGCAGGGGCTTGTTCATAGGCGACCTGTTTTTCTTGCCATGTATGAGGGGCGTGATCGGTGGCAATAATATCAATTTGGCCTGTTTTCAGCGCGTTGAGCAGCGCGTCTCTGTCACTAGGAAACTTGATTGCTGGGTTACATTTGATCTGGTTACCTAAGGTTGCATAATCTTGGTGACTAAACCACAAATGATGGACACAGGCTTCCGCAGTAATCTTCTTGTTTGCGATTGGACCTGATTCAAACAGAGCGAGTTCTTTTTCCGTTGTAATGTGTAAAACGTGCAATTGGCTTCCATGCTTTTTCGCCAACTCAACCGCGTAAGAGGAAGAGGCGAAACAAGCTTCGTCATCTCTTAGAAGAGGATGATCTTCGATGGTGAGTTCCGATTTGTGTTGCAAAAGGCGTTGTTTGTTTTGAGCGATAACCGGACCACTCTCACAATGGGTAACAATCAGAACGGGAGAGTCACGGAAGATAGCATCGAGCGCCTGCGGTGCCTCAACCAAAAGATCACCTGTAGAGGCCCCCATAAACACTTTAACGCCGCAGTGTCTCTTAGGGTCGAGGCGCTTAATCCCCTCTAGATTGTCCTCTGTCGCACCGAGATAGAAGGAATAGTTAGCCAATGAGCTAGCCGAGGCAATATCAAATTTACGTTCGAGAGCTTCAACGGTTGTCGTTGCAGGGCTAACATTGGGCATTTCCATATAGCTAGTGATGCCACCGGCAACTGCCGCGCGGGACTCTGATGCAATAGAGCCTTTATGTGTGAGTCCCGGTTCTCTGAAGTGAACCTGATCATCAATCATTCCGGGAATAAGGTACTTGCCATTAGCCTCTATGATGGTGTCAGTCGGTTGGACGGTAATATCCTGTTCAACTCTTTCGATTCTTTGGCCGACAATGCGTAAGTCGGCTTCGATAACAGTGCCTTCATTGACGATTCGGGCATTTTTAATGAGCGTGGCAGACATGGTCCTTGAAGTCTCCTTGTTTTAAAACTAAACGGGGATGAGCAGTAGGGATTGGCTTGAGAGGTGATTGCTTTAGCCGCCCGATTCCTTTTTTGCGCAATCATCGCACACACAACTGATCTCGAGTTGCGGATTAATCACGGTAAAACCTTCTTGGCGCGCATTGGACTGAAGTCCTGAAACCATAGCAGGATCAATTGTTTGCTCACTGATTTTGTTGCACTTAGAACAAATTAAGAACTGAGCGACACCGTGGTCATGGTCACAATGAATGTGTGAACAGGCAACGTACTTATTGGAGACTTTGATCTTGTGAGCCAACTGTTCGCTTTCTAAAAAGTCTAAAACACGATAGATGGTCATCGCCTGAATGTTGGCGTCGAAATGCTCTTTGCAGTAGTCGACCAATTCATAGGCAGACAAAGACTTGTTGGAGTGTATTAGGGCGCGTAGAACGATCTTACGTTTTGTCGTTAATTGCTTGCCGCGATGTTTGCAGCTTTGCTCAACGTGCTTAATGGTCTTTTCGATATCTTGCATTCAATCCAGTGAACTTTGCTTGTTTTGGATATGTTATATCATAACATTTTAAATTGCCATGACTGAGCACGGCTAGGAAGACTGGATGGGTGTCGAAAATTTTCAATCATAGAATAAGGGAAAGCAATAATCTGAGCGTATCTATTAAAGGAGATAATACTATGACTCAAAGATTAGACTATTTTAATGCTGCGCCAGAAGGGATTCAGATTCTACTAGGTCAAGAAAACTATTTAAGAGCTCAGTTTGAGCAGCAACCAACGCTCTCATTGGATCTATGGGAGTTGGTTAAATTAAGAGTGTCTCAGCTTAATCAGTGCGCTTTTTGTGTCGATATGCATAGTAAAGAGGCGTTGAGTAGTGGAGAGTCTGAGCATCGCTTGATTGGATTAACTGCATGGCGAGAGATGCCTATATATAGCGACGATGAGAAAGTTGCGCTACATTGGGCTGAAATGGTCAGTAGTAATAATGCGATATCTGATGACGATTTTTCGTCGACATTAGCAGTCTTTGGTGAGCAAGGCCTAGTGGTGTTAACACTTGCGATCAATGCTATCAATAGCTGGAATCGCGTGGCCAAAACATTCAAGCCAGAAATTGGCAGCCTGTCAAAGTAACAATCTGGCTGAGGAGAATTTAATAACGAAATGGATTTTCGGATTTTTAAACCGCGTGGCAAGTTATCCGACCATATTCAAGCGATATGGTCGGTAAAGGTCACGGGTGGGCAGGGTGGCGTTATTAAGAAACCATTGTATTGTGATGGTGGTTCTGGATTGACCTTGCTGTTGAGAGGTGAAGTTTGCTTATCAAATACACCGATAAGTGATCCAATTATTGTTCAAAAATACAATCACAGAACTCAAATTATTGAGCTTTCTCATGGCGCCCTGCTATGTGGAATTCGTTTTCAGCCAGGGATGATGTTACCGTCATTGATCAACAATGATACGCAGATTATGTCTGTACTTATGGCACTTCATGAGCAATTGTCCGAGCAAAATCAAAGTAGACATCTCACGACACTTTACCGATGGTGTGCGCAGCAAATACTTCCTTTGGAAGAGGATTTTGCTAAACGGGCGATGCTAATCAAGTTAGCGACACAAGGGAAAATTGGAGAGCAGTTTCCATACAATCAAAGGCAAGTCGAGCGTAGGTTTCGCCAGTGGCTCGGAATGAGCCCCAAATATTTTCAAAGGTTGCGTAGAGTCCATTCCAGCTTGAGTAAACTGAGAGAAAACCCAGATGTTTCGCTTGCAGATTTCGCATTTGAGCATGGTTTCTCGGATCAAGCGCATATGACCAGAGAGTTTAAGGCATTTGTTTTGACGACGCCTGGAGAAATGAGTCGTCGTATCAAAGGTCATCCTACGGACAATTGAAGCCAATGTTCTATGTGAATTACTTGATTAGTAATGGCTAAGGGTTTCCGTTAGCCAAGCATGGCAATGGTAATCTGGCACCAGGGAATAAGATCGAAAGTTTATCCACGCCAATTTGTCTCATTACCACATAAATCCAACCTATACTGTAAAGGCTTAGTGCTATTGACTTAATTATTAATAATAACATTCTTAGAGTGATTTTATTCCAACGTGTTGATTTAAAATATAAATCGTTATTTGGGTGAGCTTCTATGATTGTTGTTTTGATTGCGTCAATAAACAGCTAGCACCCAATAAACCTTATGAGTATAGGAGTTGAGTTATGAATCCTTGTATAAGAAAGCTGGTACTTACAGGAGCACTAGTACCTTCGTTAATGTTTGGCTCTAATGCATTAGCGTGCAGTGATACGCCGCTAATTGGAACCATGTGTGCGTTTGCTGGGAACTTTGCACCTCGTGGGTATGCGCTGGCCCAAGGGCAGCTATTAAGCATTTCACAGAATACGGCTTTGTTCTCTATCTTAGGAACCACCTACGGCGGAGATGGGAGAACGACGTTTGGCTTGCCAGATACCCGTGGTCGCGCTCTGATAGGTGCAGGAACTGGACCGGGCCTAAGCAGCTATTTACTGGGTGCTCGTGGCGGTGTTGAAACCGTTGTTCTTACTCAAGATCAAATGCCTTCTCACACTCACACGGCTTCCACTCAGATGTCTGGAGACATCGATGTCGATGGCGTGATCAGCTTACATGCGTTTAGTGGTAATGCGAGTGAGAAAAGCCCAACAGGCAATGTATTGGCCAAAGCGAAAAGTAAATCTATGTACTCTGCCGATGTGCCAGATGTCGAGATGAGTCCTGATTCAATTTCTTTTAGTTTGGTTGCCTCAAATAATCTCTCCGCTTCAACTACAGTTGATAGTGCAGGTGGCGACCAGTCTCACGAGAATCGTATGCCTTATGTTGTGGTGAACTGGATAATTGCGCTACAAGGTATTTTCCCATCGAGAAACTAGTTGAATGATAAACAGTATAAGTAAATGCTTTGGGCTGATGATACTTAGCCTAGTTTTAACGTCGTTGAGTTATGCAGAAGACCAGAAAGAACAGCTAACGCGAGCGTATGATGCGCTTGCTATTGACGATTATCCGTTATCGTTCGGTATATTTGAGCGACTGGTAAAGCAAGGATCTGCCGAAGCGCATTTCGCGTTAGCGTTGTTCTATAAGTTAGGCTGGGGAGAGGTTAAGCAAGACTCAGAGCAGGCTTGTCAGCTGTTTTCGGTCGCGGCTAAAAAAGGTGTACCCGCAGCGCAACAAGAATACGGCTTTTGTTTATTGCATAGTGACTCCAGTGAAAGTCCAAGTGACTGGTTTGAAATGGCTTATGAGAGTGGTGTTCACGAAGCGGCCTGTGATAAGGGGCGGTTGTATCTCGGTACCAAATGGCATGTCCCCAACGTGCATAGCGCGATTGAATGGTGTCAAAGAGCGGCGGAGAGAAATGCGGTTAAAGCTCAGGTCACGCTAGGAGATATCTATAGTACAAACCCCAAAGTGTTTGATGCCGCAACAGCAGAGTACTGGTATCAGCAAGCGATTAACAATCGTTCGGGAGATGCAGCATATAAATTGGCATTGCTTTACTTAGAAGCGACCGGAGAAACTCAGGGAGACGAACATAGTTCTAACAAAGCTCTCTACTTCTTCGAAGTGGCATCATCGTTGAAGTTGGAAAAAGCTTACCAACCGACCGCTAAGCTGTATTGGAAAAAATTGCAGCAAATGGATCAAGATGGCTCACAGATAATGGCGAAAAGTTATCTTTGGGCTAAAGCCGCGCAGCAAGTGATGCCGAGTGACGAAACTTCACTTCTCCTGGATGAGATCGAACGTGAATTACCTCCTCAGTGGAAGCATAAACTCGATACCCAAGTTGAAGCGTTTCTCAATGATACAGAGAACTAAACGCGACTAAACCTCTCAATCAAAAAATCAATAAACAGCCGGATTCGTTTTGGTTGGTACTGTCTGCTTAGATAGATAACATTTAAGTCTGCACCTGCCGAAGAGGTTGAGGCATTGAAGTTTTTCATATAGCCATTCAGTAGTGTCACTAAACGTTGCTGTTTGATGTCTTCTTGCACGTCAAGAATCGATTTCAGCGCAATACCTGCTCCATCGAGTGCCCACTGACGTATGACTTCACCATCATCAGAAAAGCGTTTTGGCACCACAGTAATCGCATTGTGTTTGTCTTCGTCTTGAAAGTGCCAAGTTTTGAGCTCTTCATTACTTCGCACCATAGCTAAACAGTCGTGATGGGCTAAATCTTGCGGGGTGATAGGTGTCCCTTTCTTCGCTAAGTAAGTTGGAGAGGCACATAGTACTCGTCGACTTGGTGCTAGTTTGCGAGAGATAAGATTGCTATCTGCAAGTTCTCCATAACGAATCACGATATCCAATCCAGACTCTGCCAAGTTAGACAAGTTATCGTTCAGGTAGAGATAGGGAATCACTTCTGGATACAGTTCGCTAAACTCAGATAACAGCGGTGAGATGTATTGTTTACCTATATCTCGTGGTGCGGAAATCTTTAATGTTCCGCGTACTTCTTTGATACCCGTTTGAAGCAGGTTTTCTGTTTCTTTGACGCTATCGATGATTTCAAGACAAGCCTGATGATACATAGCGCCTGAATCAGTCAGTGAGATGTGCCGAGTACTTCGATTGAGCAGTTTAACGCCATAGCGATCTTCTAATGCTTGTAGTCTTGCCGTCACCGTTGCTGGTGATAGGCCGAGCTCTCTTCCAGCAGCTGCTAGCCCCTGATTTTTGATAATGCTGACAAACAGTGTCATATCGGAAAACTTGTCCACCTTCCTCTCCTTATTATTCGGTATAGCTGAATAATCAATTTAAATATTACTCAATTATCAAATTCAATCCAATCAATATACTGACCTCATCGAAACAAGATTGGAGCAAGAAGTCATGAAAACAGACAAAACGGTATACGTTGTCCTCGGTGGAACATCAGGTATTGGTGCGGAGCTCGCTAAACAGTTAGTCAGCGATAACAGCATCGTACATGTAGCCAGTCGCAAAACAGGACTAGATATTAGCGATGAGCAGGCGGTTTACCACTACTTCGAAACGATAGGCTCTTTTGACCATCTTGTTGTTACTGCGGGATCTTATGCTCCGACTGGCAAGGTAGTAGACGTTGAGGTTTCCCAAGCCAAGTACGCTTTTGATACTAAATTCTGGGGAGCAATAAATGCGGCAAAACACGGTGCTCGTTATGTTAAGAAAGGCGGCTCTATCACCCTTACTTCTGGCATGTTGTCGCGCAAAGTCGTCGCCAATACCTATGTAAAAACCGCGATCAATGCAGCAATGGAAGCGACGGCAAAAGTACTAGCGAAAGAACTGGCTCCGATTCGGGTCAATGTTGTAAGCCCAGGATTAACGAAAACCGAGGCATATCAAGGCATGGCTGAAGCAGACAGAAATGCGATGTACGAAAAAACGCAACAGAGCCTGCCTGTTGGCAAGGTCGGAGAAGCGAGCGACGTTGCGGCGGTTTACCAGTTTGCGATTCAAAACACCTACATGACAGGTGCCGTGCTTGACGTCGATGGCGGCGCGTTGCTGGGTTGATTCATTCCGCGAGTACTAGGTATCAGCCACTAATAGTCGTTGGTGCCTAAGTTCCACATTAGATTTAAATAGAGATATTCCCATGAACAAAGAAAAAATGCCGCTGCAGGTATGGATCTTAACACTTGCTGCTTTTGCTATCGGTACTGCCGAGTTTGTTATTGCTGGCATCCTTCCTCAGGTCGCACATTCGTTATCCATTTCTGAGGGGCAAGCTGGTTACTTGATTAGTGCATACGCGCTCGCAATTGTATTTGGTGGGCCATTGCTAACCATTTATCTCGCCAGATTCAACAAGAAAATGGTACTTGCAGGGCTTATGGTTCTGTTTATCGCGGGCAACGTGTTGTCAGCTTTTGCGCCGAATTATCTAACTCTGATGATTAGCCGGGTTATTACTGGTCTGGTCCAAGGTCCTTTCTATGGTATCGGTGCAGTCGTTGCGACGAATCTGGTTTCAGAGAAAATGGCAGGGAGAGCAGTTGGACAGATGTTTGCAGGCTTAACTTTGGCAAACGTGCTAGGTGTTCCTGGAGGGACTTGGATTGGCTTACAGTTCGGCTGGCACACCACATTCCTGACCGTGGCTGCATTTGGATTAGTTGCACTGTTCTTCATCACTTCTGTCATTAAGTCGACAGGTCACGGTGAAGCGAAGGATGTGAAGGCGCAGCTAGCTGCATTCAAAAATCCTATGCTCATTATTAGCTTAGCTATCACAGTGTTTGCTTGGTCTGGCTTTATGACTCTGTATGGTTACCTAGCTCCTATCGCGATGCACATCACGGGGTTCGGCGAGAGCGCAGTGACTTGGATTCTGGTCATTGTCGGTGTGGGTTTGATTGTCGGTAACTCCATGGGCGGTCGTTCGTCAGACAAAAACTTACAAAAAGCCTCAATGTTTTGGGCCCTAGCCATGATTGTATCCCTGCTGCTAGTGGGTGTGGCTGTCGAAAGTAAAGTATTGTTTGTTGCCACAGCCTTTGTATTTGGTATCGCTTCGTTCGCCAATGTACCTGCAATGCAGCTTCGAGTGATGAATCACGGTGGTGAGGGCCAAGAACTGGCCGCAACAGCCAATATCTCTGCTTTCAACCTAGCTAATGCATTTGGCGGATTCTTAGGAGGGATGGTTCTCGATAGTCAATTAGGAGCAAGCATGATTCCTTATGCCGCCATCATTGTTCCACTCATCGGTTTGCTGTTTATTGCCAAAGCCAACCGTGGAGAGAATCCGCAATCCGTTAGCGTCACTAATTAATCCGATCTATCCCCTCAGTATTCGCAGCCAGAATAGTTGTCTGGCTGTCCCAATGATAAGGAGCTCATCATGAGTAAACTCTTTCAACCAACCCAGCTTCAATCTCTTAACCTGAAAAATCGTGTTGTAATGGCACCAATGACTCGGGCGCGAACCAGTCAGCCGGGCAATATTCCTAATCAGATGATGGCGACTTACTATAAACAACGAGCCAGCGCTGGATTGATCATCTCTGAAGCGACTCAAATCTCAGATGACTCGCAAGGTTACTCATTTACCCCAGGGGTTTATACCGAAGAGCAAGTAGCTGGTTGGAAGCAAATCACTCAAGGCGTTAAGCAGCAAGGCGCTGCAATGTTTTGTCAGCTATGGCATGTTGGTCGAGTCTCACATCCTGTGTTTCAAAACGGCGAGTTGCCAATAGCACCTTCGGCATTAAAGCCAGTGGAAACGCAAGTCTGGATTGCCGACGAGCAGGGCAATGGCAATATGGTGGACTGTGTTGAGCCAAAAGCGATGACGCAAAAGGATATTGATCGCGTTGTTCAAGATTTTGCTAATGCGGCGAAGCGGGCTGTTGAAGCGGGGTTTGACGGTGTCGAAATTCATGGCGGCAATGGTTATCTTATCGACCAGTTTTTGCGAACCAACTCCAACCATCGTACAGACAACTATGGTGGCAGCAGAGAAAATCGCCTGCGCTTTTTATTCGATGTTGTCGATGCAGTCAGCGCTGCTATTGGAGCAAGTCGCGTTGGCGTGAGGCTTGCTCCCTTTATTACCTTTAAAGATATGAATTGCCCAGATATTGTGCCAACAATTTTGCAGGCGTCGAAACAGCTTCAAGAAAGAAACATTGCCTATTTACATTTATCGGAAGCGGATTGGGATGATGCCCCTGTGATACCAGAAAGTTTCCGCATTGAGCTACGTGAGTATTTCACCAATACCATTATCGTCGCGGGAAGTTATACCTTAGAACGTGCCAATGAAGTGCTTGAGAAAGGTTATGCCGATCTGGTCGCATTTGGGCGTCCATTTGTCTCTAATCCAGACTTGGTTGAACGTCTAAAACACAGGCAGCCGTTAGCAGAACTCGAGGGTTCAACCCTATTTGGTGGCAACGAAGTCGGCTATACCGACTATCCAAGCATTACTTTGGAGCATGCTATGGACTGATGCCTCTCAAAACAAAAAAGCCGTACTCCACTCAATACGTTGGGTACGGCTTTTATTGGTTTTAGTGCATTAACCCACAATCAGGAAGAAAATACAGGTGGCGATGATACCAATCAGAGCATAAGGAAACTGCGTGGTCGCGTGCTGCATTGAGGTACAGCCTGAGCCTTGCGCTGATAGAACCGTCGAGTCACTAAAGAAACAAGAGTGACTACCAGCCGCTGAAGCAGAAAGCAGAGCCGCAACAGTGAGGTGCAAAGGTACGCCGAGCTGTTCACCAAGAGGCAAGACAATTGGCATCGCAACTGCAAAGGTGCCCCATGAAGATGCCGTAGCGAATACTAGGCCGCCAGTAATCATAAAGATAATGGCTGGGAAGTAAGACGCTGACAGGTAAGGGCTGACGGTTTCAATCACATACTGAGTGACGCCCAACGAGTCATTGACACTTTTCAGCATGAAACCACCGATGACGGTTGCTAATGGTAGCAGCATGACCTTGATACCGTCGTAGACAGCTTCGAACATATCGTTCATTGAGATAAGTTTCTGCGCACCGTAGAAGCAGATGGTAAAGATAATCGCGACAAATACCCCTGCTAACAGGTCGATACCGAAGTACCAACTCGCGGCTACCAGTACAACCATAGGAAGAAGGAAGTTAACTAAGCCCATGGTTGGGTTGGTATGAGATTTGATATCGGCACCAAAGTCGATATCCGTTGCGCCATCTGGGCGAACTTGGCCATTTTTAGCGCGCTGTTCTGCTTTCTTCATTGCGCCCATATCCGGCATTTTTTCGATAGCAACGAGAAAAACAAGGGCTAAAGTTACCCAGCCATACGCCATAAATGGAATCGCTTCGATATAGGTTTTAATCCCTTCACCTGCTTCAGCAACACCGTTGGCTTCTAGTAAAGAACTAAAGAAGATCGCCCACGTTGAAATTGGCACTAAGATACAAATCGGCGCGGCAGTGGAATCGACCAAGTAAGAAAGCTTTTCGCGAGAGACATTGTAGCCATCGGTGATCTTTTTCATCGAAGATGAAATGGCGATGGCATTTAAATAGTCGTCAATAAAGATAAGAATGCCGAGGAAAAAGGTCATCAGCATAGATTGTTTACGACTCTTAACTTTAGTCACCAACATATCGGAGAAACTGAGGATACTCCCGCCTTTTTCAAGCACAGCGATCAAGCCGCCCATCAGGCCACAAACTAGGATGATCCAAGCTATCGTCTCGTTCATCATCACGTCCATGGAGATGCCCACGATTTGCTCAACCGCTTCGGCTGGGTTGAGGAGCAATACCCCAGCAATCGTGCCACTAAACAGTGCTTCTACCGTTCTGTGAGTGGTGAGGGCGAAGACGAGCACCAGAGCGGTAGGTAAAAGGCTCATCCATCCATAGGCTTGACCTTCTTCGTGGTTCAACCCGATAGAGGTAAACAAAATGAACGTCGCTGCCACTATCAGAGTGACCATAATATGCTGACTGTTAATCTTCAGCGGCGCATCCAGCGCCTTAGTTTGCGTAGTCATAACCTGTATTTCCTTTGTTTATGCTGAGTGCAACATCCAGTCGATTTCCATTGGGGTGATAGCACGCTCAAACTCTGCGAGTTCACTCCGTTTGCAAGCTAGATACAAATCGATAAATTCTTTAGAAATGTACTGAGCCAGCTCACTGTGTTCCAGTTGGTCCAGCGCTTCTGACATGCGCAGCGGCAAGTCAATTGCATCATCACTAAGAGAAGAAGGACATTGTTCTTTGGTATAGTTTTCACTCGCTAATACTGCGGAAAGTACTACTGCAGCGAGAATATAAGGGTTAACGTCAGCCCCTGCGATACGATGTTCGATACGGCGATTTTTGCTATCACTGATAGGAACACGTAACGCGACACCACGATGGTTCTCACCCCAGTCTGCTTTGGTTGGAACGTAAGCTCCGGGGACAAAACGGCGGTAAGAGTTGACGTTAGGACAAATCAAAGCCATAGAATCGGATGTTTGAGCAAGCATCGCGGCCATGGTTTGATAAAAGAGATTACTAGCACTGCCATCTTGATGACTAAAGTGGTTGTTGCCAGCTTCATCGACCAAGCTCAAGTGAATGTGCATGCCGTTGCCAGCTTGATCACCGAATGGCTTAGCCATAAAGGTGGCGTCGAATCCATGTCGATGGGCGACTTGGCGAATAAGGCGTTTAGCGATGACAATTTCATCACATACTCTAAGCACATCCTTAGAGTGGTTGAAGTTGATTTCGAACTGACCAGGCGCTGATTCTGATAAAGCACCTGACGTATTCAATCCCTGTTCTTTCGCTACTTTGTTGAGATCGGCAAGAAACTCAGCGTAATCATCTAGGCCATCTAGATCGTACACTTCAGTATCTTTCTCCCGCGTTTTCTTGGTCGGGTTGATTGCGGTAAGCAGCTCACCTTGTTCACCACGTTTTTTATCGATCAGATAGAACTCAAGTTCTAATGCGACACATGGATATTGATTGTTAGCGTGAAGCCTTTCCAACATGTCAGACACAATATTGCGGATAAATAGTGGGCTTGGGGAGGCACCTGTTTCGTCCATCATGCTTAGCAGTAACTGTCCGACATCTTGCTTAGCGGTTGGCATGAGCGTGTCGTGAATAGGAAAACAGATATTGTCAGGCTCACCGAGATCTTCACCTAACCCCGCTGACTCGACAACATTGCCTTTGGTATCAAGGGTAATTGTTGACAGAGGTAAGGCGACACCTTTATTGAGCTTGTCTAAAGCCGATATAGGAATCCGCTTTCCTCTCGGCGTTGCGTTGATATCAGTAAAGATGAGATCAACAAATTCTATATTAGGCCATTGTTGTCTAAAATTTTTAACTTCCTGTAAGTACGATTCCATTTTTTGTTCTCCAAATAGCCTGACGAACGGCGAGCTTAAATTCTTAAATTAACAATTGAGTCACACAAAAAGGCCTTTGATAGGTGCTCATTCAATTATTTTCTTTATATACAGCAACTTAAATAACCATAACTATTAATTGGCATCGTGTTGCAGGGTTGTTTTGTTAACTATTTTGTAACAGCTGATGGTGTTTTGCTCAATATAATGAACGTAAATTGTCTTTTTTTTGACCAAAAAAGTGGCTTTGGTCACGATTTGGTCATAATTTCGAACATCCGTGTTGATAATTTTGTACATGGTTTGTAGTGTGAATGTTAAATAAATCGAACACGGAAGCATCAATGTCTAAATCAAGCAAACCAATCATTGGCGTTGTGAGCTGCGCAAAAGAGTTGAGTGGTTATCAAATTCAAGCGGTGAATGACTTTTACCTCAAAGCAGTGAAAGACTTTGGTGGCTTGCCGGTTATTTTAGCCCCGAGCATGGAACGTGAAGAACTCGAATCCCTGTGTGAGCTTTGCGATGGATTTTTGTTTCCAGGCAGTCACTCCAATGTTGCTCCTTCTCGTTATAACGGCGACCACCATGAAGAGAAGATGGATGAAACACGAGATGAACTTTCTCTCAGTTTACTGCGCTTGGCCGTTGATAAAGACATTCCATGCTTAGGGATATGCCGAGGTTTCCAAGAGATGAATGTGGCGCTTGGTGGGACTTTAAATCCAGCGGTACATGAATCTGGCTTCAATGATCACAGAGAAAGCCCTGTTGAAGATTTTGCGGAAAAATATTCCCCCGCTCATGCGGTATTGGTTCAGAAACAAAGCAAGTTTGAACAATGGCTTATCAAGAATCACTGGGAAACAACGTCACTTTTCGAAGTGAATACACTGCACAACCAAGGTGTCGATCGACTGGCTTCTCAACTGCAAGTCGAAGCGAAAGCGCCAGATGGGTTAATTGAGGCCTTTAGCCTGCCAGATCACAAATTCTTCTTTGGCGTGCAGTGGCATCCAGAATGGCAAGCGAAAAACAATCATTTCTCCCAAATTTTGTTTAAAGAATTTATGATGGCAGCCTCTCTCTAAGTTAGGAGCTGCATGAATGGACAATCAACAGATTGGTAAAAATATTGTTCAGTTAAGAAAACAACATGGATTGTCACAACGAGAATTAGCCGAGCGAGCTGGCATTACACATAGCGCTATCTCTTCTATTGAGAATGGCAAGGTGAGTCCGTCAGTCAGTTCGTTGCAAAAAATAGTGAACGTTTTTTCTTTGTCACTCTCGGAGTTTTTCACTTTTGAAAAGCCACAAAGTGATGAGGTTAAGGTTGTCGTTACACCTGAAGAATTAGTTGAAATGGGCAGCGAGTCGGTTTCGATGAAGCTAGTGACCAACGGCAGTAAAGATCAGGTAATTGGCTTTTTGATTGAAGAGTACGCCCCTCATGGCACGACCGGAGCGGCAGAAATAAAACATGAAGGCGAAGAGATTGGCACTATTTTAGAGGGAGAGATCACTCTTGAATATCAAGGTCAGTCTTACGTTATCAAACAAGGTGAGTCGTACATCATAGATACGACACAACCGCATAAGTTTACAAATCACACAGACAAGGCTTGTCGAATGATAAGCGCGCATACGCCAACCACATTCTAAGTGGGCCTTGCCTTGTTGTGATAACAAGGAGAGCGTATGAAAACCCAAGAGCAATGGATTGAACTAAAGAACAATCTCAACATCGAAAATCGGGCCTACATCAATGGTGAGTACAGCAGCGCAAAAAGCGGCTTAACGCTAAAGGTAGTGAACCCAGCAACGGATGAAACCTTAACTGAAATCGCTCGTTGCCAAAGTGAAGATGTGGATCTTGCGGTTAAATGCGCTCGACAGGCATTCCAATCAGGTCAATGGAGTGAGTCTGCCCCATCTCATCGTAAAGCGATACTCAACCAATTTGCTGATCTTATCGAGCAACATAGAGAACTGCTCGCACTGCTTGAGACGCTCGATACTGGTAAGCCGATCTCACACAGTTACTCGACTGATATACCGGGCGCGGCAAGTGCGCTGCGCTGGTACGCGGAAGCGGTCGATAAAGTGTATGGTGAAGTTGCACCGACAGAAAAAGACGTCCATGCATTTGTTTCTCATCAAGCGATTGGCGTTGTCGCTGCTGTTGTGCCGTGGAATTTCCCGTTGTGGATTGCTTGTTGGAAGTTAGGCCCGGCGCTCGCTGCAGGCAATAGCGTGATTCTTAAACCTTCCGAAAAATCATCCCTAACTGCTATCTATCTAGGTCAACTCGCCGCGCAAGCTGGCCTCCCTAATGGTGTATTCCAAGTCATTACGGGCTTTGGTCACGAAGCGGGTGAAGCATTAGCAAGACACCTAGATGTCGATTGTATCACTTTCACAGGTTCTACTCGTATTGCTGGCCAGTTAATGGTGAGTTCTGGTGAAACCAATTTAAAGCGTGTTTTCGCTGAAGCTGGTGGTAAGAACGCCAACATTGTATTTGAAGACTGTGATGATTTAGATCGCGCAGCCGCAGAGACGGCGGGTGGTTGCTTCTACAATCAAGGCGAAGTGTGCGTTGCCGCAACACGTCTGCTAGTCCATGAAAGCATCAAAGACAGATTTGTGGATAAAGTGATCTCAGCGGCTCAGTCATTTATGCCTAAAGATCCACTTGATGTCTCTTCTTCGATGGGCGCGCTTATCGACCAAGAGCATAAGTCTAAAGTGCTTGATTACATTGCACTGGGCCAGTCCGAAGGCGCGACACTGCGCTGCGGTGGAGATGTGGATGGCGTTGGCGCTTTCGTTGAGCCGACCATACTCGACAACGTCGAAAACCAAATGCGAGTTGCTCAGGAAGAGATCTTTGGCCCTGTTCTGTGTGTTATTTCATTTAAAAATGAGCAAGAGGCAATCGCTATCGCTAACGACTCTCAGTATGGGTTAGGGGCTGCGCTTTGGAGTAGCAATATCAATCGAGTTCACCGTGTAGCGAAGCAGCTTCAAGCTGGTTCGGTATGGGTTAATAACTATAACGAAGGGGATATGACAGTCCCATTTGGTGGCTTCAAAATGAGTGGCAATGGCAGAGATAAGTCTTTGCATGCGCTAGAGAAGTTCACTGAAACTAAGACGACTTGGATTCGTCTTCACCCTTAAGCCTGCTGACGACAAATAAAGGAATATCGCTATGAATAAGCATACGGATTCGTTCTACGCCCACTCTGTACCCAACATGCCAGAGTATCCACAACTTCAAGACAATATTGAGTGCGATGTGTGTGTCGTCGGCGCTGGTTTCTCAGGACTCTCTTCCGCTCTCCATTTAGCTGAAAAAGGCTTCAAAGTGGTCGTTTTAGAAAGTGCAAAAGTGGGCTTTGGTGCAACCGGTCGTAACGGCGGCCAGATCGTCAACAGCTACAGCCGAGATGTTGATGTGATTGAAAGCCGTTACGACCAACATCAGGCTAAAGCGCTATGTGACATGATTTTTGAAGGTGGCGATATTATTCGCGGCCTGATTGATAAGCACAGTATTGATTGTGACTTTAAACAGGGTGGATTGTTTACGGCGCTCAATACTAAGCAACTTAAAGGTCTAGAAGAGCATAAGAAGAACTGGGAACGCTATGGCAATGATCAGTTGTCTATGCTGGATGCTTCTGAGGTTGAGCGAGCGGTCGGCACTAAAGTGTACACCGGAGGCTTATTAGATAAGCGCGGCGGACATATTCATCCACTCAAATTAGCGCTAGGTGAAGCGGCTGCGTTTTGCTCACTGGGCGGTCAAATATTTGAACAATCAGCCGTCACTGCAATTGAAAAGGGCGCTAACCCAGTAGCTAAAACTGAACACGGTAGCGTGAAAGCGAAATATCTGGTTTTGGCAGGCAATGCCTATCTTGGTGGTCTTGCACCTAACATCAGCAACAAAGCGATTCCGTGTGGGACTCAGGTTGTAGCGACACAGCCGCTTAGCGAGGAACAGCTCAAACACATTCTACCAAGCGATTATTGTGTCGAAGATTGTAATTACTTGCTTGATTACTTCCGACTTAGTGCAGACAAGCGCTTACTGTTCGGTGGTGGTGTGGTCTATGGCGCGCGTGATCCAGAAAATGTCGAAGCCTTGATTCGCCCTAAGTTGGAAACCGTTTTCCCGCAGTTAAAGGGAATTCAAATTGATTACACTTGGACGGGTAACTTCCTTCTGACCTACTCACGTATGCCTCAGTTTGGTTCGTTTGCCGACAACATCTACTATCTTCAAGGTTATAGTGGTCATGGCGTCACCTGTACTCACCTTGCAGGTAAATTGCTTGCCGAGGCTTTAACCGGGCATGCAGAACGTTTTGATGCGTTTGCTGCGCTTAAGCACTACGCCTTCCCGGGTGGACGCCACTTCCAAATTCCGTTCACTGCGATTGGAGCCGCGTATTACAACCTAAGAGATAAACTGGCTATTTAATGCCGAGACATTCACTTATCCAGATTGATATAAAAGGAAGATTCAATGAGTAAAGTCGTAAAGTTTGCCGCTCTACAGCTAACAAAGAGTTGGGATCTGGAAGATAACCTCAATAAAGCCAAGAGTGCCATTCGTGAAGCTGCAAACAACGGTGCTAATGTGATTTTGCCGCAAGAGCTTTTTGCTGCTCCTTACTTTTGTAAAAAGCAGGAAGCGAAGTATTTTGAGCTCGCCGAAGAGACTCAAAACTGTCGTTTGATCAAAGAGATGAGTGAGCTAGCGAAAGAACTTGGTGTGGTTATCCCTGTCAGCTACTTTGAAAAAGCAGGCAACACCTTTTTCAATTCACTGGTGATGATCGACGCAGATGGCTCGGTATTAGATAATTACCGTAAATCCCATATTCCTGATGGTCCGGGCTACAGTGAGAAATACTATTTCAGCCCAGGCGATACTGGCTTTAAGGTTTGGCAAACAAAGTTTGGCAAATTCGGTGCAGGTATTTGTTGGGATCAATGGTTTCCCGAGCTTGCGCGCAGTTTGGCTCTTCACGGCGCGGAAGCTATTTTTTATCCAACAGCGATTGGCAGTGAACCGCAAGATCCGACATTGGATTCCCGAGATCACTGGCAACGCACCATGCAAGGTCACTCTGCGGCTAACCTCGTTCCTGTAATTGCTTCTAACCGTGTTGGCACAGAAGTCGACGATGGTATTGAAACCACGTTTTATGGCTCCTCGTTTATTACCGACCATACCGGCGGCAAGTTAGCGGAAGCGCCAAGAGAAGGCGAAGCGATTATCTACGCAGAGATCGATCTCGCAGAAACGGCGAAGGCTCGTCACTCATGGGGGCTATTCCGAGACCGCAGACCTGACCTATACACTAGCGTTGGAAAGCTGGCTGTTTAAAGGGGCGTTAAAATGCAACTATCAACAACACCCGCTCAAGACGGCTTTTACTTTCCTGCTGAATTTCAGCCGGTTAGTGAAGTGTGGCTGGCGTGGCCTGAACGGGCTGACAACTGGCGTGAAGGGGCGTTACCTGCCCAGAAAACCTTTGCGCTGATCGCCAATGCGATATCTGAAGTGACCAAAGTGTGTGTAGCGGTTAGCTCTAAGCAATTTGATCACGCCCGTGAGTTACTACATTCGGATGTCAGGCTGGTGGAAATCCCGTTCAATGATGCTTGGATGCGAGATATTGGCCCAACTATCGTTGTCAATGACAAAGGGGATAAGCGCGGAATCAGCTGGCGATTCAATGCATGGGGCGGAGACTATAACGGCTTGTACCAAAACTGGCAGCAGGACGACTTAGTGGCAAGCTCGGTATGCGACATTATCGGCATTGACCATTATCGCGCTCCGTTTGTGTTAGAGGGGGGAGCCATCCACACTGATGGGCAAGGCACTTTATACACTACCGAAGAGTGTTTGCTTAGCCCTGGCAGAAACCCTCAGTTGAGTCAAAGTCAGATTGAGGTTGAGCTCAAACAGTACCTCAATATCGAGAAAGTGATTTGGCTACCTAACGGCTTGTTTAACGATGAAACAGACGGTCATATCGACAACTTGCTGCACGTCATTGCGCCGGGCAAGGTAGTATTGAGTTGGACGGATGATCCAAGCGACCCGCAGTATGCTTTGTCTCGTCAGGCGGAAGGCGTACTCAAAGGGCAAAAGGACGCCCAAGGCAGAGAAATCGAAGTGATACGTTTACCTTTGCCGGGTCCACTGCACTACAGTGTTAGTGAAGCCAAAGGAATTGACGCCAGTGACGGTATGAATCGCTTAGCAGGGGAGCGTTTAAGCGCTTCTTATGCAAACTTTCTTATCGTAAATGGCTATGTATTTTTGCCGCTACTTGATGATAGAACCGACGCGCAAGCAATAGAGATTTTGCAAGCGGCGATGCCTGAGCATCAAATCATCGGTATACCGTCAAGAGAAGTACTGCTTGGCGGCGGGAATATTCACTGTATAACGCAGCAAATCCCAGCATAACAAGCGCTCTTAAGATCTAAATAATTTGCCACTTTAAGTCAGTGGCCAGTCAAGCTGTCATAAGGAATCACCATGCAACATATTAAAAATCAAACGCTTCTTTCGTTTATGGTGTCGGATGAAGAACAAGGCATTGCGGTATCTAACCCCGCAACCGGAGAGGTATTAGGCTACGCGCCAATAGCGTCGGAACAAGCTATTCTTGATGGAATCGAACGTGCAAGCGTCGCGCAAAAAGAGTGGGCAGCGAAGCCTGCTAAAGTGCGCTCTCAACTTTTGCAACGATGGAATCAGTTGCTGCTAGAGAACAAAGAAGACCTCGGTCGGTTAATGACGCTCGAACAAGGTAAACCCTTTGCTGAAGCACAAGGTGAGGTGCTTTACGGTGCGAGCTTTATTGAATGGTTTGCTGAAGAGGCGAAGCGCACTTATGGCGAGACCATTCCAGCGCCGAGTGGTGATAAGCGCTTAGTAACAATCAAACAGCCGATTGGCGTAGCTTGTGCAATCACCCCTTGGAACTTTCCAATTGCAATGATAACTCGCAAAGCTGGACCTGCTTTGGCTGCTGGTTGTAGCTTCGTGGTTAAGCCATCGGAAGCGACTCCGTTATCTGCGTTTGCAGTCGCAGAGCTCGCTTATCAAGCAGGCATTCCTCGCGATGTGTTGCAAGTGGTCCTTGGCACAGACTCTAAGCAGGTGGGGGCGATTTTTACTTCGCATCCGTTAATTCGAAAGCTTTCTTTCACTGGCTCAACCAAAGTCGGTAGCATCTTAATGCAGCAAAGTGCGCACGATATTAAGCGTACTTCAATGGAGCTCGGGGGCAATGCGCCATTTATCGTATTTGATGATGCTGATATTGATGCAGCGGTCGCCGGAGCCATGGCTTCTAAATTCCGCAATGCAGGTCAAACTTGTGTCTGTGCTAACCGTTTTTATGTTCACAGTAAGGTTTACGACCAGTTTGTTGCCAAGTTTGATGCCGAAGTACAAAAGCTCAAGGTGGGTAATGGCCTAGAGTCTGGTGTCACTATTGGCCCCGTCATTAGTGAAGTCGCAAAACAGAACATCCAAGCTCTGATAGATGGGGCGATTGAACAAGGCGCCAAACCTGTTTCGCCACTGAAGAATCTCGATGGTCTGTTTATGCAGCCTGTGGTGTTAAAAGAGGTGACTCACGACATGAAGATAGTGTCACAAGAGATCTTTGGTCCTGTCGCTCCAGTGATTGCATTTGATGATGATGAGCAGCTGATCGAGATGGCGAATGACACCATCTATGGCTTAGCGTCTTATTTTTATAGTCAGAATATCCACCGTGTTTGGAAGATCGCAGAAGCGCTTCAGTACGGCATGGTGGGCATTAATGAAGGCATGATCTCAACCGAAGTTGCTCCTTTTGGTGGTGTTAAACAGTCCGGTATTGGGCGCGAAGGAGCAAAACAAGGTATCGAAGAGTACATGGACGTGAAATATCTCTGCTTTGGCGGCAACTAAATTAAGGACAAATCAATGACAAACCAACAACTACATCAACGAAGAAGTCAGGTTATTGCTCAGGGTATGGGAGCGCTTTACCCACTGTATGTGGAAAAGGCTGAAAACGCGCACGTCTGGGATATTGAAGGCAACAAATACATCGACTTTGCTGCCGGAATTGCGGTGACAAACACTGGCCACTCTAACAAGCGTATTAGTGAAGCCGTTAAAGCTCAGCTTGATAATTTCTCCCATACTTGCGCTATGGTCACGCCATACGCGTCATTTGTGGAATTGGCTGAAAAGCTGACCCAACTTGCGCCGGGTGAGTCAGATAAGAAAGCGATATTTCTGACAACGGGGGCAGAAGCGGTCGAAAACGCCGTTAAAGTTGCGCGCGCGCATACGGGTCGCAGTGGCGTTATTGCCTTTAAAGGTGGTTTCCATGGACGTACTAATATGACCATGGGCCTAACCGGAAAAATAGCCCCTTACAAAGCCGGATTTGGACCGTTTCCGAATGAGATTTTTCATGCCCCTTACCCCAATGCATTCCACGGCATTAGCGTCGAGCAAAGCCTACAGTCACTAGAGGACTTGTTTGCCTGTGATATCGAGGCGTCACGCGTTGCGGCTATTATCTTTGAGCCTGTACAAGGTGAAGGTGGCTTCTACCAAGCTCCGCCAGCGTTTGCACAAGGGCTACGAGAGCTGTGTGATAAGCACGGCATCATGCTCATCGCAGACGAAATTCAAACTGGCTTTGCGCGCACTGGCAAGATGTTCGCGACGGAATATCTTGGTATTGAGCCAGACATGATGACGATGGCGAAAGGGATTGCCGGTGGTTTCCCAATCTCTGCTGTGGTCGGTAAAGCGGAAGTGATGGATTCAGCACTGCCGGGCGGCCTAGGTGGTACATACGCAGGGTCACCGTTAGGTTGTGTTGCCGGCCTAGAAGTGCTGAAAATCATTGAAGAAGACGACCTTTGCGCCAAAGCGATGGGCATTGGCGAAGTGGTAAATACTCGCATGACGCAGCTGCAAAAATCGGTTCCTGCTATTGGCGAGGTTCGAACCACAGGTGCAATGATGGCGATTGAGTTTACCTGCCCTGAAACAGGTAAGCCGTTACAAGATCTGACTAAGGCAGTGATTGGTAAGGCGCAAGAAAACGGTTTGATTTTGCTTTCATGTGGTGTCAAAGCTAACGTCATTCGCCTGCTACCTCCGTTAACGATTGAGTCAGAAGTGCTCAATGAAGGTTTAGATAAACTAGAGAAGATCATCTTAGAACTAGCGTAACAACTTGGTCTAGAAAATAAAAACGCCCTAACCGTTTGGTTTAGGGCGTTTTTTGTGGTTTTTTTTAAACGGTAAAGCGGTCAACCAGCTCGTAGAGTTCGTTCGCTCTATGGTTGAGCTCTTGGCTGCCTGAGCGGTTTTCATTCGCCAGTTCTGCCGATTGAGAACTTTGATCAGAGATCACCACAATACGTTGTGAGATTTCTTGACCAACTAAGCTCTGTTCTTCTGTCGCGGTTGCAATCAGCGAGTTCATATCCATGATAGTGCCGATAGATTCTTGGATTTGGATCAGAGCTTGAGCCGCGGCATTGGCTTCTTCCACTGTGCTAGCGCCACGTCTCTGACTTGATTCCATGGCTTTTACTGCATCATCA
This sequence comes from Vibrio sp. SCP2, assembly GCF_059295395.1. Taxonomy (NCBI): domain Bacteria; kingdom Pseudomonadati; phylum Pseudomonadota; class Gammaproteobacteria; order Vibrionales; family Vibrionaceae; genus Vibrio; species Vibrio sp. SCP2. The sequence goes on from NZ_JCAFVV010000001.1 coordinate 1,097,894, forward strand.
GAGGCGGCTTTTAGCTGCTCAATCATCTTATGGATTTCACCAGTACTGTCTTGTGTGCGACTTGCTAGCTTACGTACTTCATCAGCAACGACAGCAAAGCCGCGACCTTGTTCGCCTGCACGAGCTGCCTCAATCGCTGCGTTCAGTGCTAGCAGGTTAGTTTGTTCGGCAATATCTTGAATCACCTCAAGAGAAGACGAAATGTTTTGCACGTCACCCTCTAAGCGAGAAATTACGCCACTTGCTTGCGAGACTTCTTCTGCTAAAGCTTCAACAGACTGAGCTGCTGAGTTAACAATACCTTGCGCTTCTTTAGCGTTGTCGTCAGCTTCTTTGGCAGAATCTGCAGCTTGGCTAGCGTTGTTTGAAATTTCACCAGCGGTTGTTGTCATTTCTGTCATCGCGGTTGCAACTTGCTCTGTTTCTTCACGTTGCCCTGTTGCTAGTTCATCAACTTTTGCAGCGCGCAGCGACATGTTGTTGGTCTCGGAAACTACTTGTTGTCCCACATTACTCACGCTACTGATAATGGTTTGCAGGCTTGCAACAAAGGCATTGAAGTTCTTACTTAGTTGGGAGAATTCAGGGGCTTTGAAGTCATCCATACGCGCGGTTAAATCTGCGTCACCGCTCGCGAACGAGCTAATCGACTCATCAAACATTTCAAGTGGTTTCATGATGGTGCGGTTCACTGCGACAGCGAAGACAGCAACGATACCTGCAATCACCAAACAGAACACAATAATGGCTGAAAGTGTGGTTTGCAGTGCGCTGGTGGTGGCATTTTCCATTTCAGCGATAATCGCATCAATGTCATCGGTATAGAAACCTGTCCCTATCATCAGATCCCATTCAGGGATAAAGATCGAGTAGCTCAGCTTAGGTAGAGCGACCGTTTCTCCGGGCTTAGGGAAATAATAGGTGGTGAACTCGCCCGTTTTAGCGTTGCGAATAAGATCCTGAATGAGATAGTTGCCTTGCTTATCTTGCAGATTCCAGTAGCTTTCACCAATCCCTTTTTCGCTGCTACCTTGGACACGACGGATACCTTTAGAGTCGTAGCCAAACACATAACCTGTTTTGCCATACTCAAGTGTTTTTAAAGTAGGGTAGGCTTCTTCTAAGCTTGCTCCTTGGTCGAGGAAAGGTTGAACGGCAGATTTAGCCATTTGTAGGTAGTTTCGAAGTTCCGCTTTTTTCATGTTCATCATGTTAGTGCGGGTAACTTCTATTTGCTGCTGATTTAGCTCAGTGGTTTTCATATAGGTAAAACTCAGCATACCTAATGCAATGACTAGCAGCGGGACCAGTGCCAAAATGTAGAGGCGGCTACGAATAGTAAGACTCATACAAACATCCTGTTTTAGTAATAATGGCTTCTCTACCCAGAAACAAACGTAATATTTGCTGTCTAAGCAGAGAGCTTGGTTATTGGAATCATGCTTATAGACCAAAAGTTTATAAATATAAGGTTAGCCAATTTATCGGCAAATGGCTGTGATTCTTGAAGGGTTTATAGGTCTTATGAGTTAGACGTTAGTAGAATCTAGCGAAAACATTGACCGTTGTCGCACTTAGCCTTTCCGGTCAATAACTTAGAGATCTGGTATCGATTGTTGGCGAATTTAATGTAAGCCCAGTCTGCAATGGGTCTAATCAATGGCCATCTGAGTGGAGCGTAAAGCCAGCCTTTTCCAACTAGCTTCCATGCGCAGTGAATGGCGTCGAGCCCTAAAAGTAGCGTGTCTTTATCGTCTATTGCGTGCAATATTTTTGCGGCTTTTTGTGCATCAATATTAGGATAGTCGTCGAACATAGGTGAATGTGTATCGACGAGAAGCAGTTGACTATAAGTGTCGTATCCTTTGAGTTTGTTCATTTCTTTAACGCAAAGTGGGCAGTGACCGTCGTAGAAGAGAGTGAGTGTTGGCATATGGGCTCCTTTTTAGCTTTCTACGACGTTCTCTAACTTATTGATCAACCACTTCTACATTTAAGTAGTTGTGCCAATTCTGGGCGATGTTCTGGTATTGGAATACACAGAAGTCTTTACGATCAGTAAGGTAGTCATTTTCCACTTCATCGAGTAAGTTCTGATGTTTTTCTGGATTGCTACCATAGACTAAACAAAGCGTTGAAAAATAGCGTTGCAAGTCGAAGCTGTGTTCATCAATGTACTCGCCAAACTCATAGTAATCGGGTTTATCTTCTGACTCAAAAGCAAACATATCCGCAGCGCTAATGGCAGCATCTTCGCCGTTCTCTACATACTCAATCATCATCACTGCGGCAAAATTGTCTACGGCGTCTTCTTCTTTGCCTAAAATAGGGATGTTCTGATCGGCAATATAGGCGTGCCCAGCTTCATGAAGCAAGGTGTGAAGCACCGTATCCATCGCCCCAAGTTCGGCTGACTTCCCGTACTTTTCGTCATATTTATTCTTTTTGAAGTAGTCCAATGCCTCTTGGTAAAAGTGATATGGCATCTGTACAACATGTTTTTCCGGATCGTACAGTGGTCCATCTTCGCTGCCATACTCTACGGTGAGCGTTTTGTTAAAAGGAAACAGGTCGTCTGAGAGATCAATGAGAGTTTGATTAACACCACTTTGCTCAATCTGTGATTTCAACTTAACTTCCGCGCTACTATCCGGCTGAAGATAACGGATGGTGATGTTATCTGAAGCGGAAAAAGCGTGAGTTGAGAAAGCGAGCATTGGCAGCAGCACTAGGCGCAAAAGCATAAACATTCCTTATTGTTCTTTTACATCAATAAACTCACTTAATACTGACACAAATTCTAAGCTTTGGCTTATAGTTCACGCACAAAGGAGTCTTAATATGAAAACTCAACCATTATTAAAGCAACCTAGAGTGCAAATGGCGTTGTTTAGTTTGAACGTGTAAACAACGCCACGAAAATTCGTTCCGTGGCAAACTCAATTAATCAAAGGAATTTGTCATGACTAAAAAACATTGGTCTAAATTTCAGTTACTTCACGAAGTTGTCAGTAACGAGAACATCCATATAAAAGGCACCCACAGCTACTACAGTGATTGTTGGGACAATGGGTTTGAAGAGTCCGTTGTCCGCTACTTACATGGGGATGAGGTAAGCAGACAATGGGAGCCGAGATGGGAGATAGACCAGCTTTATATCGGCGATTATGTTTGTATCGCGGCTGAAGCGGTTATCTTAATGGGGGGCAACCATAACCATAGTGTCGATTGGTTTTGTCTGTACCCATTTCTCGAAGATGTCGAGCGCTCGTATCAAAGTAAAGGTGACACAATCATTCATGATGGGGTTTGGATTGGCATGAGAGCGATGATCATGCCAGGTGTAACCATTGGTGAAGGTGCGGTTATCGCTGCTAATAGCGTGGTGACTAAAGATGTCGAGCCTTATGCGATGGTTGGTGGTAATCCGGCCAAGCACATCAAGTATCGATTTGAGCCAGAGAAGATAACAAAGCTGCTTGCGATGGAAATCTATCAATGGTCGGAAGAGAAGTTCTCGGCACTGCAAAGTTATTTGACCCAAGCTGATTTTGGAATGCTTGAAGGTGCGGTAAATCAGTACGATCAAAAGCACGACAAGTAGATTTGAATGATTATAATTAGGGCAGTGAGTGGGCTTGTGCTACACTCGCCGCCCTTTTCCGTTTCTATAAGAGTGTAACCATGAGCCTTAAGCAAGAACTACAAAACATCCACAACCGTCTAGATAACTGCAAACGTAAACTAGAGGCAGCCAAAGGCCGTGGTGACCAAGAAATGATCACTAAATTTACCAACGATATCGACAAGCTAACGAAAAAAGCGAACTCTATGAAGCATAAGCAGAGTTACGATATGAATAAAGAGCGTAAGAGCTTGTTGGATATGCCATTTTCTCGCGAGATTACCAAAGCAGAGCAAGCGGATATGGGTAAGTTGAAGAAGTCGGTTAAGGGATTAGTAGTGGTTCACCCAATGACCAAGCTGGGTAAAGAGCTGCAGCTTAAAGTGATGACAGGTTACGCACCGAAAAAATTCTAATCGGGATTTGAGATTTTAAAAAAGCGCCGCAATGGCGCTTTTTTTGTGTCTGTGAGATTTACACGACAACGACATTAACGCCTTGATTGCGCAGTGAGTCTAGAACGGTACCGTCTGCCGCTTCATCGGTAATTAAGGTATCTAGCTGGTTTGTCGTCGCCAGTAGCTTACCGCCATGTTTACCAATTTTGCTTCCATCGACGAGAGCAATCAAACGAGCGCCATACTCTAAGAGTTTTTTCTCTGCCATATACACTAGCAAATCTGAGGTATGGATTCCTGCTGCAGTGACGCCAGTTCCAGTGAAGAACACAAAGCGACTTTTGTGATCATCCGATGCTTCTTCATCAGGCGAGATGGTGATTTGACGCTCTGGCAGGTACTGTCCTCCGAGAATAATGATGCTCTGATGATCTTGTGTGATCAGGCTGTGAGCTAACGGCATAAAGTTAGTCACAACTTGAACATCACGCCCCGCTAAATACTGACCCATTAGAAACGTTGAGTTACTGCCACTAACAATAATACTGTCATGCTCATCACAAAGCTGTGCCGCCGCATGAGCGATTCGTTTTTTTGCTTCAACATTTTCAATATCACCTTCATGGGGAATAAAGCTGGAAGGAGTGTGGTGAGTGCCAGTGTCTGATCGCAGTGTTTCAGCACCGTTACGAATCTTCTTCAGTTTCCCGTCTTCAGCAAGCTTAGTGATATCTCGACGCGCCGTAGAAAGAGAAATATCCAACATAGCGACGTAATCGTTGGTGGTAATAAAAGTATGGCTTTCTAAATAGTCTAACAACCTTCTATGACGTTGGGCTTCATTCATATCTGTTACATCCTGATTTTTATTTTGAACTATTTTGACCGATTTTGACGTTTTGAGCAATTTAAATTTTAACTTGACGTGCTTTGAACTTTAAATGACGTTATTTTGTGATCTTTAGCAAATTAAGCGTCATAAAAAGTCATAATTGACTTTACATGACTGATTTTGACGGTTTATATTCATGTTGCGTCACAAAGAGTCAACGGAGGCCAAAGTGAACTATCAAGCTGTGATTATTGATTTAGATGGAACCCTACTAAATGATCGCAACCAGATCAGTGTGAACAATGTTGAAGCGATTCAACAAGCACAGAAAGAGGGGATAGTGGTGACGTTGGCGAGTGGGCGTCCACATGATTTGATGCTGCCTTATGCCGAGCAGCTTGGCATTTCCACGGCGATGATCTGTTGCAACGGCGCATACCACTATGACATGAACAAGAGAGCAATTGTTGATGCTAAGCCCTTTGAAAAAAAACAACTCTCAGAGCTGCTTGCCACACTGAACCTCGGTCACTTTGATTTCACTCTTTACACTAAGAGAGGCATCTTCAGCGCTAAGCCTTCTGAGCATTTCAATGGTCTTGAGGCGCAAGCTAGCAGCTTGGGCGTGAAGGTTAATATGGAAGTCATTCCATCGCTACATCAACTGCAAGAAAGATGTGGGGATGTCTATAAAGTGCTGGTTTCGAGCAGTGACAAACAGGCGCTAAGCGAGTTGAGAAGCGCACTACAACACACACTGCAAGCCGATTTATCGGCTCCGAATAAGTTGGACATTACCGCTATCGGTGCCAACAAAGGTCACTCTGCACTGAAGTGGCTCACAAACAACAATTTAAATCCAATTCAAACCATCGCATTTGGCGACGGAGACAACGACATCGAGTTGTTTAAAGCCGTCGGTGAACCCGTTGCGATGGACAATGCGAGTCCGGCACTTCGAGGAATCGCGAATCTCATTATCACAGATAACAACGGTTGCGGCATTGGCCAGTATTTACGACTGATCGTTCGTGAAGGCCAACACACATGCCAACACTCATTTAGCTACTAAGGAAATCTCATGAAAAAAGTAAAAATTGCTGCAGGTCTAGCGCACGTTGATTACGGTCATATGGCTGACATCGTAAAAGAAGTTTCAGATGCAGGTGCAGACTACATCCACTGTGATGCAGCAGATATGCATGATTTAAAAAATATGCAGCTAATGGGCGGGCATCAAATTGTTGAAGGTATTCGTCAGTACACTGACAAGCCAATTGAAGTACATGCGTACTTTAAAGATTGTGATCGTCTATTCGTTGAAAAAATCGCAGCGGCAGGGGCAGACATGCTTATCCTTCCAGCAGAAAACTTTCTGGGCGCACCACTCGCGTACATGATGAAGTACTGCCGCGACTACAACATGAAATTTGGTTTGACTGTCGGTTGTTTCACCCCTGTTTCTTTCGTTAAAGAAGCCATTTACTACCTAGATCGCTTGCACATTGTTATTCACGGTGTGAACAACGATGAGTGGTTATGGCGTGAATCAGCAATCGAAATGATTCGTGAAGCTCGCCAGCTTATTAACGAACGTAACCCTAATTGTGAATTGTGTGTCGATGGCGGTATCCGTAACCACAACCTAGAAGCTCTGCTGAAAGAAGACATCGACGTGATGGTTGCTTCAACCAATATCTTTGGTCATGAGAAAGGTATTACAGCAGGTGTGCATGACTTCCGTGCTGCATTGGACCAAGCAGAGAAAAACGTCGCAGCTGAAGTAGAACCGGCTTAATTGCCCGTTAAAGAATTTGGTGCCGGGCTGATGTTCCCCCGATATGCTCCGGCTTGGCACCTCTACCAAGGATTTTATCATGACACAATTTCAACATTATCAGCCGACCAAATTACTGTTTGGCGCGGGTGAAATTTCAAAAATTGGTCAGCTAGTCGCTCAGTACGGGAAACGCTGCCTTGTTGTCTCAGAGCCGATCTTTGATGCCGTCAAACCTGCTTATGATCGCATCTTTGCGCTGTTGGCAAGTGAAGGGATTACAGTGACACACTTTGATGGTGTGGTTCCTAACCCTCCAACCACGGTTGTCGAATTAGGCCGTCAAGTTGCTCAAGCGGCGGAGTGTGATGTCGTGCTTGCGGTGGGCGGCGGCTCATCAATTGATACTGCGAAAATCATCGCCGCAACCATCAAAGCACCTGACATCGATTGGACGCATTGGTTTAACACCTATGACTCTCCATTTGGTGACATTGCAGCCCTACCAGCCTCGGTTGTGCCGTTAATTGCGGTGCCAACAACTTCAGGTACTGGCTCTCAGGTCACTCAAGCAGCGGTGATTACTGACGTAGAACAGCACGCTAAGTTGACACTTTTCCATCCGCAGTTTTTCCCGGTTGAAGCAGTGATTGACCCAGAGTTAATGCTAACACTTCCACCGAGAATGACTGCGATGACTGGCTTTGATGCGTTTTCACATGCGTTTGAATCATTCACGGGCACTCGACCTTCGCCATTTGTTGACCAACTTGCGTTGCGTGCAATGAAGCTGGTGGTGGATAACTTACCAAAAGTGGTGGCAGACGGCTCTGATATTCAAGGTCGCTGCGAGCTTGCCACGGCTGATACATTAGGTGGTATTTCGCTAGCTAATGGCGGCGCAGGGGCTCCTCATCCACTGGGTGAGATTCTCGGCAGCCAGAAAACCAATTTGCCACATGGTCTGACATTAGCGGTTGTTTATCCCGCCTATGTCCAACTGCAATGGCGTAAGCAGCCAGAGCGATATGCACAAGTTGCCGAACTGTTTGGTGCCGTGGGAAGCACTGAAGAGAAAGCGCAATCTTTGGCAGGTCACTTGGTGAGTTTCTTACAAGACATTGGCTTGGAGTCAAACCTTACGCAAGTTGGGGTAAGTAAGCAAGATGTCGAGGCATTAGAGCCAGCATTCTGCTTTGACTTGCCATTGACGACGGGTGAAGAGATGAAGTCGATTCTTCATGCCAGCTTAGCATAAAGAAAATAGGAGTTTAGAGCATGGAAGGCAAAATGAGTGTGACAAAAACAAACCAGACGAATGTGGAAAGAGAGGACATGAGTTGTGGTCGTTTTCAAGCACTGATATTTGACTTCGATGGTCTTTTAGTCGATACGGAAAGCTGTATGTTCAGAGCTTGGGAAGCTTTGATGAAGCCATACGGTGTTGACGTTTCGCCTCTCCAGGTTGCTGGACTAGTTGGGAGCTCAGCGCCAGCAACCGCCCTTTATCATCTTTATCGCCGTCATTCCGGTCTGACCTATTCCGATCAGCAAATTCGCGAGCAAGTGTTAGAACTTGCCTATCAAAAAATCGAATCCATACCAGAGCGTGAGGGTGTACGCGACTATCTTAATTTTGCCAAACAAAAGCGGCTTAAGCTTGCGTTGGCAACAAGTTCGGAGCGCGAGCACTACATGCCAATCTTACAACGACTAGGGCTAGACGGTTACTTCGACTGCTTCACTGGCGCAGAAGAAATCTCGCCTCAGCGAAGAAAACCATGTCCTGATGTGTATCTAACTAGCCTCGCTAAATTGGGAGTCTCTGCCCATCAAGCCATTGCCTTTGAAGACTCTCCACCCGGAGTCACAGCGGCTCGATCAGCAGATATTTCTACGGTTGCGGTAACCAACCTGTTAACCCGGCATTTGGATGTGTCGCACGCCAATGTGGTGTTGTCGTCTATGAGCCAGTTATCGCTAGCAAATTTGATTGAACATTTATCGAGATAGAACCATGAACAAATTACAACAACTGAAAAAATACACCACCGTTGTCGCCGATACCGGTGACATTGATGCTATTGCTGCCTTTCAGCCTCAAGATGCAACGACTAACCCATCGCTCGTCCTTAAAGCGGCAGAAATGCCTCAGTACGATCATTTGATTGTTGATGCTGTTGCATGGGCGCAGCAACAAAGTGCTGACAAAGCGCAACAGGTGATTGACGCAAGTGACAAGTTGGCAGTCAATATTGGCGTCGAAATTCTAAAAACTGTACCGGGACGTATTTCAACGGAAGTCGATGCACGCTTATCTTTTGATAAACAAGCGAGCCTTGTAAAAGCACGCAAGTTGATTGCCATGTACCAAGAAGCAGGCATTGAGAAAGAGCGCATTTTGATCAAGCTAGCTTCCACTTGGGAAGGCATTCGCGCGGCACAAGTGCTAGAACAAGAGGGCATAAACTGTAACCTAACTTTGCTGTTTAACTTTGCGCAGGCAAAAGCATGTGCCGAAGCAGGTGCTTACTTAATTTCACCATTTGTTGGTCGTATTCTCGATTGGTACAAAACCAATACCGATAAGAAAGAGTACCTACCGTTTGAAGATCCGGGCGTTGTGTCAGTTTCTAAAATCTATAACTACTACAAAGACCACGGCTATAACACGGTAGTGATGGGCGCAAGCTTCCGCAATGCAGAAGAAGTGCTAGCGTTGGCGGGTTGTGACCGCTTGACCATTGGCCCAGCCATTCTAGACCAATTGGCGGCGCAAGAGGGTGACGTTGAACCGACACTGTTTGCTGCGCGCGATGAGGTGAAATCAGCACCTGTTGCGATGACTGAAGCTGAGTTTCGCTGGGAAATGAACCAAGATCCAATGGCAACAGAGAAGCTGTCTGAAGGTATCCGCAATTTTGCGGTCGATCAGGGCAAGCTAGAAGCCATGATTGAAGCGCGTCTGTAAGGAGTTTGACTATGATTTCACGTTCTAAACTTGCAGATACAATTCGTGTTCTAAGCATGGATGCGGTGCAAAAAGCGGGCTCAGGTCACCCTGGCGCGCCAATGGGTATGGCAGATATTGCCGAAGTTTTGTGGCGCAGCTTTTTAAAGCACAACCCGACCAATCCGAACTGGGCCGATCGCGATCGATTCATCTTGTCCAATGGTCACGGTTCAATGCTGATCTACAGCTTATTGCACCTAAGCGGTTATGACTTAACGATGGAAGATATTAAATCTTTCCGTCAGTTACACGCCAAAACGGCAGGCCACCCTGAGTATGGTTATGCTCCGGGTATTGAAACGACGACAGGTCCTTTAGGTCAAGGCATTACTAATGGTGTCGGCATGGCGTTGGCTGAGAAGGTGCTTGGTGAGCAGTTTAACCGCCCTGGCCATGACATTGTGGACCACTTCACTTATGTGTTTATGGGCGATGGTTGCATGATGGAAGGTATTTCCCACGAGGCATGTTCGCTCGCGGGTACGCTTGGCTTGGGTAAGTTGATTGCGTTTTGGGATGACAATGGTATTTCCATTGATGGCGAAGTGGATGGCTGGTTCTCTGACGATACGCCGAAGCGTTTTGAAGCTTATGGCTGGCACGTTATTTCTGACGTTGATGGACATAATTCTGAGGCGATTCATCAAGCGATCGTTGAAGCGCAGCAGGAAACAGGCAAGCCGACGCTAATTTGCTGCAAAACAATCATTGGTTTTGGTTCGCCGAACAAGTCTGCCAGCCATGATTGCCATGGAGCACCACTTGGTGATGATGAAGTCGCCTTAGTACGTCTTAACTTAGGTTGGGACTATGCACCATTTGAAATTCCGGCGGAAATCTACGCTGAATGGGATGGCAAAGAGGCGGGTAAAGATGCTGAAGCTCAATGGCAAAGTCGCTTCAACGAGTATCAACAAGCATTTCCTGAACTAGCCGCAGAATTTAAGCGCAGAGTCGAGGGTGATTTACCGGATAACTGGCAGCAAATCAGTCAAGATGTGATTGCGACGCTGCAAGCCAACCCTGCCACGATTGCGACACGTAAAGCGTCCCAAAACGCGCTTGAAGCTTTTGGCGCACATTTGCCTGAGTTCTTGGGCGGTTCTGCGGACTTAACCCCGTCGAACCTGACTAACTGGTCTGGCTCAAAAGCGATTAGCGCTCAAGATGCGTCGGGTAACTATCTAAGCTACGGCGTACGCGAATTTGCCATGTCTGCCATGATGAATGGTATTGCCTTACATGGTGGATTTATCCCGTATGGTGGCACCTTCTTGATGTTTATGGAGTATGCGCGTAACGCTCTGCGTATGGCGGCGCTAATGAAGCAGCGCAGCATCTTCGTCTATACCCATGATTCGATTGGCTTAGGTGAAGATGGCCCAACGCATCAACCTGTAGAACAAATCGCGTCGCTGCGCTTAACACCGAATATGAGCACTTGGCGCCCTTGTGACCAAGTGGAAACAGCGGTGGCATGGAAGTCGGCGATAGAGCGCAAAGAAGGTCCTACGTCACTGATTTTCTCGCGTCAGAATCTGGTTCAGTTCGAACGTGATCAAGCCACATTAAACGATGTCGCGAAAGGCGGTTATATCTTGTCTGATTGTGTTGGTGAGCCAGATCTTATCTTGATTGCGACAGGCTCTGAAGTAACACTCGCAATGCAAGCGAAACAGGCGCTCTCTAATGTGCGTTGCCGCGTCGTTTCAATGCCGTCGACAGACTTGTTCGAATCTCAAAGTGCTGACTATCGTCAAAAGGTACTACCGAGCTCTGTCACTAAACGCATCGCGATTGAAGCGGGTATTGCCGATTACTGGTTTAAGTACACAGGCCTGAATGGTGACATCATCGGTATGACAACCTTTGGTGAATCGGCACCAGCAGAGCAGCTATTTGAAATGTATGGCTTTACCGTCGACAACGTGGTGTCAAAAGCTAACGCATTGTTGGATCAGTGATTATGGGCATGGCACAGCGCTTTATTGAAATGCAAAGCTCAGATTGCCTGCGAACTAAGGCTGCGAAAGTGGCCTTAGAGCAAGTATTGAGCGTACTGACTCCTTCATCAGTGATTGGTATCGGCACTGGAGCGACGGTTGAAATATTTATTCACTTGCTCAAGCAAAGCGGCGCTGAGTTTTCTCACTGCGTTTCAAGCTCGGAGCGTTCGAGTAAAGCATTAAGCGAAGCGGGATTAGCAGAGCAACCTATCCGCTTATGTGAGCGAATTGATGTCTATGTAGATGGCATTGATGAAGGCTTAAGTAATGGCGTGACGGTAAAAGGTGGAGGCGCTGCCCTAGCACGCGAAAAAGTGCTCGCCACATTGGCAATGAGCTTTATCACCATCGCTGATAGCGGGCGACTAAAACTCACATTAGGCGCATTTCCACTGCCGATTGAAGTGTTGCCTGCCGCTGAGACTGCCGTTAGCCGCGCCTTGCAGAGCTTAGGTGGAACGCCTATCAGACGAGAAAATTGCATCACTGATAACGGCAATCTCATCCTTGACTGCTCAGGCCTTGATCTTAGTGAGCCAGAATCAACAGAAGCGGCGTTAAACAGCATTCCTGGCGTGGTCGAAAATGGCATTTTTGCTCGCAGGAAAGCGGATTTTATGGCGTTTTCAGATCAGGGTGGCGTGCACTGGTTAGCGAGAAATTGAGACTTGCGTAACAACTCTAATTATATCTTTATCAACAGTAAATAAATTAGGAACAAAAGATGACGGAACGCAATTTTTCCAACCTAGCGATAGAGTATTTTGAACACCGTACTGATGAATTACTCAGCGACTTATCTGGATTAATTGCTATTCCGTCAGTGCGTGATGAGAGCACCAAATCTCACTACGCACCGTTTGGTAAAGGTATTAGAGAAGCGTTTGATTACCTTATTAATTTTGCCATAAGAGAAGGGTTAGAAGTACGCGATCACCAAGGCTATGCAATGGACATTAGCTATGGTCAAGGTGAAGAAGAAATCGGCATTTTACATCACGTCGATATCGTCCCTGCAGGGGACGCAAGCCGTTGGAAAACGCCTCCGTTTGAACTTCACCAACAGGGCGCTTTGGTGTTTGGCCGAGGTGTAACGGATAACAAGGGGCCTCTTATGGCTTCGCTGTACATCCTCAAGATGTTTAAGCAGCTCAATGTACCGATGAAGCGGAAAATTCGCGTCATTATCGGTGGGGCTGAAGAGACAACTTGGGAATGTGTAGAGCATTATTTTCGTCATCAGCCGCAACCGGCTGTTGGCTTTTCTCCGGATGGCGACTTCCCAATCGTCAATGGAGAGAAAGGTATCTTGTATGCCGAGTTACAAAAAGAATTCCCACCTTTACGTGACTTAGGATGTTGCCAGATTCACCGGATTGAAAGTGAGCGAGACCGTACTTCAACGTGTCACCACCTTTCGGTTTGGTTTTCAGGACAACAGGCAGCAAGAGTGGCACAACACTTTGACAGTGTTGCCGAAGTAACTCAGCAGAAGGAGCTGTATCGCGTTGTATTGACAACGCCGTGGGAGAAATCTCGCAACCCGCATCGCGTCCCAAATTGTTTGGACAAGTTTATGACTGCGATGCGCCATGTTGAAGGGTTAGACGCAAACTCAAAAAGCTTAATTGAGTTGCTCGATTCTTGTTTTACAGAGTCGATTGATGGAGCGAAATTAGGGCTTGCGTATCACGATGAGGAAATGGGTAGCACCAGTTGCTGCGTCTCTTCTCTCAACCTTAACGAACATGGATACAACTTGGATTTTGATTTTCGGTTTCCTAAAGGACTGAGCATCGAAGAGACCCGTACCCAACTCCAACACTTATCCCAAAAGTATGGAGTGAGTTTCAACGAGCGACAGTACCTACCTCTATCTTACCTCTCACCCGAAAGTGCCCTTATCCAAGCGATGGGAAAAGCGTATTCCGAAGTTACGGGAATGGAATCTCAATGCTTTAGCAAAGGCGCGGCATCGTACGCGCGTGCGTTAAGCAATGGTGTGGCATTCGGACCTACTTTTCCAGGTGATGTGACTCATGTGCACGAGCCCAATGAACAGCTCAGCCTAGAGTCATTGAGAAAAGCAATAACAATATACGTGAAAGTTCTCATATCACTTCAGGAGTAAATTATGAGAGATAAGGTTCAAGCACTTGCTGGCGGCATGATGGTGTCTATCATCGTGTTGGTAATTGCAGGTATTTACATTGGTATTGGTGCGGGCGTTGTCAACCAAATGTCCAGCCAAGACTCTGTTATCTGGGCATTCTTCAAACTGATGTTGGATCTCGGTTTGATGGTAATGCGTAACCTACCACCATTCTTTGCCATTGGTTTGGCGTTCGCCCTTTCTAAATCAGAAAAAGGTTGGGCGGCGTTCACTGGCTTCACCATGTTTATGTGTTTCAACGTTGCTGTTGGCTCTATCGCCGCTTTCAACGGTTGGACACCAGAAACAACAAGCGTCGACTACCTAGTGAACGAACTCGGTTACGAGATGGTTGCCGCGCAAAACTTTAACTCGCTATGGGGTGAAAACCTAGGGGTATTCTCATACAACATGGGGATCTTCAGCGGTATCATCGTCGGCTGTTTAACGGCATGGCTACACAACCGTTTCTACAAATTTGAAATGCCTGCAATGCTGAGCTTCTTCTCTGGCCCTCGTGCGGTAGTGATCTTCTCTTACATGGCGATCATGCCAGTGGGATTAATTACCTACTACGCGTGGCCACCAATTGCTGGCGGTTTGCAGTCTATTACTACTCTGATTACGAGCTCTGGCATTTTTGGTTCTTTCTTGTTTGGTGTGTTCGATAAGGGCTTATTGCCGTTTGGTCTTCACCATCTGATTGCGTTCCCAATCGAATACACTCGCGTCGGCGGTGTGATGGAAATTGACGGCGTGATCTACGAAGGTGTTCGTAACATCATGAACGGCCAAATGAGCTCACCTGATGCGACTGGCTACATTACGCATAACTTCACCAGTGGTCGTATTCCAATCCAAATTGGTGGTCTAACAGGTGCTGCATACGCTATGTACGTTACGGCGAAAACGGAAAACCGCAAGAAAGTAGCAGCGATCATGGTCCCAGCGGTATTTACTGCCGCGGTTATCGGTATTACAGAGCCGCTAGAGTACACCTTCCTATTCGTTCAGCCATTCCTGTTCTTTGCTGTGCACGTGCCTTTAAATGGCCTTGCGTATGTCATTACTGAGATGATGGGCGTATCTATCCATGGTAACCAGTTACTGTTTATGGTGCCAAACTTACTGCAACCTGAGAAAGTACATGCATGGGCACTGCTGTGGATCATTCCGCTTTACTTCGTGATTTACTTCTACACCTTTAAGTTCTTTATCTTGAAGTTTGATTCGAAAACGCCGGGTCGTGAAGACGCTGATGAAGGTGATATCGCGCTGTATAGCAAAGAAGATTTCAAGAAGAAGCAGAAGCAAAACACCGCAGGGCTGCCAGTAGAGATCATCAAAGCACTTGGTGGCGCAGAGAACATTGAAAACGTTTCTAACTGCGCGACTCGACTACGTGTTTCACTCCATGACGAAACCTTGGCCGCAAGCGATGACTTCTGGAAGAAAGAGCTCAATGCCATCGGTGTTGTCCGTATGCCGAAAGGTATTCAAGTTATCTACGGTGCCAATGTGATTACCATAGCTTCAGGCATTAAAGAAGCGCTTGGCGTGGATTCCTAACTAAAAAAATAAATACCAATAACAACAAACTCCTCCTGTGGCTGATGGGCCACAGGCGGGACTCCTTGTGCCCAAAATATGGAAATTGAATAATGAAAACCATAACAAAATGTTCGCTTACCTTAATTGCATTGAGTATTTCCGGTGTCCTACATGCCAGTGAAGCAGAAACTCCCTCTTGGC
Organism: Vibrio sp. SCP2; assembly: GCF_059295395.1. Lineage (NCBI taxonomy): Bacteria > Pseudomonadati > Pseudomonadota > Gammaproteobacteria > Vibrionales > Vibrionaceae > Vibrio > Vibrio sp. SCP2. The sequence continues at coordinate 1,113,449 of NZ_JCAFVV010000001.1, forward strand.
CAGAGCGTAGCCCAATTGTGTTCTGGGGCGACCGCGCTAACGAAGATTGGAGCTATGTTGATAATCTAAAAGAGAGCGACAAGAGCTTCTCTGAAAAACTCAAACGTCTAGATATTACGGACGATGGTGAGTGGAAAGTCTCGTTTGCTGGTAACGTGAAACTGGCGTTTGATAATCGCTGGAATCATATGTACGACCCTGATGTACGTAAACACAACGAGCTTCGCTCACGAATGCATTTTTCAGCGGATGTGACTTATCAAGATTGGATGCGTGTGTTTGGTGAGATTCGCACTAACTATACCAACTTAGATGCTCCGGGTCCTGTCGATGATGCGGGTACGGATTTCCATCAATTCTTTACTGAATTCAAGCTACTTGATGATGGAGATCAGTATTTAAGTACTCGTCTAGGTCGCCAAGAGATCTATCTCAATGAGTGGCAAATGATGAACCGAGAACCCACTCCAGTTCAATCAAGTTGGAATGCCGTCAGCGCTAAGTACAGCGTCAATGGCATTAACTTTGATGCCTACTATGGTGAAGAGATCTTCCCGCTGTTTAAAGATGGCAGCTTCGGTGGTAACTGGGATGATAAAACCAACGGCAAGAAATCGACGGGCTTATTTGCTAACTGGGGAACAAGCTTTGGTGTGATGCAAGCTTATGTGATGAGCAATCAGCTAACTAACTCAAGCTTTGTCAATGCGCCAGACGGTGACGTGGATATCCAAGTGTTAGGCTTACATGCGCATAACTTCGTCGGTGAAGGCTTTGGCTACATGTTAGACGGCGTGTACCAGTTTGGTGATCACGCAGGTAAAGATATCTCGGCTTACATGGGGTATGCAGACCTTAACTACAACTGGAAAGCGGATTGGAACTACCGTGTGGGTATGAACCTTCACTATGCTTCTGGCTCGGATAAGAACAGTGATGAGGTGAATACCTTTAACCCACTTTGGACGGGTGACCCACTTGGCTTTGCCCATGATGGCGCTTACGGTAACGCCATGCAGCTCGGTGGTTACTCAGTGATTGAATACTCTCCAAAGCAAACCATTATTACGGGCTTTATGTCGACGTGGCGTGCCAATACAGATGACGCCATCTACACCCTAAACCAAGACGTGTTGTTCGGTGCAGACTCGGATGAGAAGTATGCTTATACCCAGTTCTATCTGCAGTTCCATAACTACATTACGGGTAACCTGAAAACGGAAGTGAACACCTACTATGCATTAGCAAGTGATTACACTCGTGACGTAGTCAGCACCGATAGCAAAGACGCAATGCGTGTCGAACTTGCTCTAATCTATAACTTCTAGTAAGTCCTATTTGATTGTCACGGAATGATGATCGTCTGTCTATTGCCCGACCTCAGGTCGGGCTTTTTTGTTAGAAACCAAACTTACCGTTTTGGTTCTTCCACTGAGATTGAGGAGCGATAGCTTCGATAACGTCCCAGTGCTCTACAATCTTGTTATTCTCAACCCTAAACAGGTCGTAGAATGAGGTATGTTTGCCTAGGAACTCGCCCTCGCTGATGGATAGCACGAAATTCCCTTGTCCAAGAATCTTGTGGTTTACATTGTAAATCATTGGAGTGCCTGCTTTTGCGAGCGCAGTTAGTGCTTTACCTAAACCACTTAGACCATCAGCAACCATCGCATTGTGTTGAATGTAGGCATTCTCTCCGTTATCGATAAACTGATTGATTTTTGCCATATCGCCATCGATCAAGATGGTCTGAACAAAATCAGTGACGAGTTGCTTATTCTGTTCTGTTTTCTCAATATCTAGTACTTGTGTCGGTCCGTCGAGTTGAGTGCGACCACTTGGGTTCATTGGCATAATGCTTTGTAAGTTATCCCAATGTTCGACGATTTTCCCATCTTCGAAGCGGAACACATCAAAGCCAACTTTGGGGCCAAAAAAGTTGTATTCGGTATGGGTGACAGCGTAGTCACCATCTTCGAAAGCTCGGACCACATTTGCCTTCGCACTGCCTTTGGGTAACGCTGCCATTACTTCGCCAAACCCAGCTAAACCATCACCTACAGCCAGATTATGTTGGATGTATTTGTTTGGGTTGATATAGCTAATTGCAGATTGGTCACCAGTTTCAATACTGGAGATAACCGCAACGGCTTTTTGCGTCTGGCTTGGGTCGGTTATCTCGGGTTGTGTTGCGCAAGCACTTAAACTCACTGCTGCCGCAACAAGCGTGGTTGTTTTTAATGTAGTTAACAAATTCATTCTGATATACCTCAATGTTGGCTCGAGAAACATGTTAGGGATATCGAATTAGCAAATCATTGTGCATTTAGGATAAAAAATGGTAGATATCGAACCCGTAAGCTTACGGGGTCACAATTTTGGAGTTGTGTGGTACTTGGCAAATTGACTCGGTGTCATTTGGCTATGCTTCTTAAAGAACTTTACGAAATTGCTTGCATCTTCAAAGCCAAATTCATAGGCAAGGTGTTGAGAGGTTGCTTGGTTCACCACTAACCGACGTTTGATTTCGATAATGACAAATGCGTCGATCAATTGCTTTACCGTTAAGTTCGTTGCTGATTTGCAGGTGAGATTGAGAGTTTTGTATGTTGTTCCTAGTTGATGCGCGTACCAGTTGGCGTCACGCGTTTTGTGGAAGTTGGCCTGAAGTTGTTCGAAAAAACGCGCAAACTTTGCGCTTTGTTCGTCAGACAACTTATCCTGAGGAACTTCAGGTCTTAACCGATGTAAAATGAGTGCGAGGGCTGAAAACAAATACATAACGATTAATGGATCAGGGTTAGGTTGCTTCATCTCTAGTTGCATTTGCTCTACCAATATATCTATTCGGCTTTTACTATTTACGTCGAGATCGAGCAGAGGAGAGTGGTGCGGATTTAAATGCGTAGGCGTGTAATTGGGCAAGCGCATATTGATATGGACTTGGTCGAGAAATGCTTGAGTGAAAATCAGCATTTTGCCTTTCGGCTGTTGACTAAAATCGAAAGCCTGAACTTGTTCACGTTGGACGAACAGAATTGAACCCGGTTTAAAAGGGTAGGGTTCAAAGTCGATATGGTGAATACCAGTGCCTTTTTGAATAAAAATCAAAGCAAAAAATGCAACACGGTGAGGTTCAGTTGGGTCGTGACGTAGCCCTTTTCTCTGGTAAAGGCTCTCTAGTTCAAAAATCTCTAACTCCGCATTGTTTGCCTTACGGTGGTTGAATGCAATTTCTGGAATTGTCATTAGCTGCTCCACAAAGTGCCCTATAGAGTAGATAATAGGAAAGCACCTCTTGAACGTAAGAGGTGCTTTAAATCCTCACTTAATAACCCATCAATTGCAGAAGGTTTTCAGCGGTTTTAATCGCCTCTTTGCGGTTAGCAATATTGAGCTTCTGATATAGGTTACGAATATGCGTTTTGATCGTTGTACCTGCAACATCGAGTTCTTGAGCTATCTGCTCGTTGCTAAACCCAGAATAGATCAGCCCCAGCACCTGCCACTCACGCTGAGTAAGCGGACTCGTACGAACAAGTTCTGGGATATTTGGGTGATTAACGAGCTTCTCAACAAACTCCTCATCGAAGTGAACGGAGCTGCTGCGTTGAGTCGTCGAAATATCTTTAAGCAACTGCTGTGCGCGATGGCGCTCTAGGTCGCCAAGTTCATCTTTCTGGTTAAGCTTCTCAAGAATATGACCAATCTTGGCGCCATCAACGAGGAAATTGCCCAACATACCAGTTTGATTGGTTAACTCCAACGCGCGTTTTAGGTGTTCACGTGCAGCTTCTTCATCATCTTGAGAAACGGCAAGTACTGCTTCAACAATCAAGTTTCGATTGGTATCAGTCAACAACTCGTTTTCTTGCGCTTGTTGCTGTAAGAATTCAAGTGTTTTGCCTGCATCTGCATATTGTTCTAGAGCGATTTGCGCGCGAGCGATATTGCGCCACTGCAGTTGAGTGAAGTGATTGCACGCCGTTTCAGGACGTACTGTGGTTTCAAGCCACTGTTGAATGGAGTCTAGATCGCCACGTGCTTGCCAGAACAGAATCAACGAAAGTGATGCATTGGCGGTCCAGTCAACATGGTAAGTAGATTGCTTAAGCAAGTGGGCGATTTGCTCGATAAATTTACCCGCTTTATCCAGTTCACCTCGGCCAATTGCAATACGTGCCAACATGGAATAGCTATGTAAGTGCTTACTCGGGCTATGGTCACCGAGAACATGCAGCCCTTTGTAGGCACACTCTTCTGCCTCATCTAGGCGGTTCCAGCACCACAGAATTTGCGCTCGGACACGTAGCAAAAACTCATGCAGAGGCACTTGCTGTAATTGATGCTCTTCGATGAGCTTGAAAGCGTTATCTTGAACTTCGTACGCCGCTTGAACATAGCCCTGAGCAATCAGAATTTCACTTTGTTGAAGCATTGCCCACAAGGCTTGATGATAGACCTGATATTGGCGAGCCAGTTTTTCGGTTTGCTGCATCATAGGCAGGGCGCGGCTTAGGTGCCCGAGTACGTGGTTAACTTCACCGACCACAGAGGTCGCAACAATTCGGCTGCGATAAACCGTACTATCTACTTGGCTAAGTGCCAGTTCAGCAAGTTCGAGCGCCTTCTCTGGCTCATCTTGGTTAATCGCGACCTGAGCACGTAGAGCATTGAACTCTCCCTGTTCCTTAGCACTTAATACGATGTTTAGTTGCTTCATCTGCTCATCGGCTCTCGACAATAAATCACCGACGTCGTTATATCTATGCTGACTTTGAGCCAACCAAGCTTGCAGCATGCAGAGTTTAGGCTCGCTATAAAGTTGCTCAGGGGTGAGGGTATTAATCGCTTGTTCAAGCGTGATTAGCTCTCCGCCGTTAAACATCTTCCAACCATACTGGCTTAAGATATCCGCTGTTAGTTGGCTGTTATTGGCTTCTTGAGCATGACGCAATGCTTGATGAGGCGAAGAGAGTTTCAACCAAGCTTTTGCTGCCGTCTGATGAAGTTGCTTTTCTTGTTGAGGGATACGCGCGGTACGCTCGTGTGCAAGGAATTCTGCAAACAGGTTGTGGAAGCGATACCAGTTTTGCTCGCCCTCTAGTGGGTGAATAAACAGGCCGAATCGGTTTAGTGACTCAATCATGCTAAGGGCATCTTCACGCTCTGTCAGCTCGCAGACCAACTGATCATTGAAATGATCCAGTACCGAACATTGAAGTAAGAAATGACGCGTTTCTTTGTCGAGAAGATCAAACACCTCTTCAACCAAGTAATCCCAAAGATGAGCGTGGTTAAACTGAGAGAAGGATTCTGCTGATTGAGCTAAGGTTTTATGCTGGTGCTGGGCTTGCAGAGCGATTAGCTGCAACGCCGATGGCCAGCCTTCGACATAGTTGCGTAGGTTATTTGCCGTGGCATCGTCAATGCCGTCTGCGACCCGTTGGTTAAAGAATCGAGTGGTTTCTTCGGTATCGAAAGCGAGCAATTCGTCTCCAATTTCGATCATCAGATCGCGAACACGAAGGTTAGCAGTCCCCAGTGGTGGTGCCGCGCGGCTAGTGACAACCAAAGTGACGTTATCAGGCATGTGTTTGAGGAAGAAGCGCATTGCCTCGTGAATTTCGTCTTCCGAAATTAGGTGGTAGTCATCCAGCACCAAATAACACTCTTGATGGAAATTCGACATTTCAGTGAAAACTTCGCCAAACAAGGAGTGAAGAGAAGAGAATTGACGCTTTTCTGCCAGCTTTTGTGAATTCGGGCAACAGCCATCCGTCGCTTTATTGAGCGCTTGTAGCAGGTAGTTGATGAAGCGGAATGAATCGTTATCGCTCTCATCAATACTGTACCAACCTACGTGTGATTTATCCGATAGCCATTGTGCGGCCATCGTGGTTTTTCCATAGCCGGCGGGAGATCTAAATAAAACCAGTTTGTAAAACGGGGCTTGTTGAAGGAGATCTAAAACTCTTGGCCTGACAATCGCATTATGTAAGCGAGCCGGGCGAGTTAATTTCGAAGGAATCCACATCTTTTTATCCCTATGCTATGCCCTATAGAGAGAGGGCCACGTGTTTCCAATTAGTTTGGTACGCTGCTGAGCAAATATTGTACAACTAAGCTTATTGGCAAGGATGTTACTTGAGAATAATCGCTACAGTTATTGATCGACGGCGGGTTTTTCGCGTAATTCACATTTTGATGCTAACTACGCCCTGTTTTTGTGATTCTTGTCACTTATCGGTGGGCTGAATAGTGGGATTTGAACGCCTGTTTGCACCAATAGCTGTGTAATTTGCATCATGTGATGATTCTTATTGTGACCGAGTATGCATATTGTTCAATTGGTTATGTTCCTCTACACATATCTTTAATACATCAGTTATAGGGTAAATGCGTTGATGGTGTGATCCTTATCACCAGAGCTCAGACGATGTTGAATTTAAATGAGAGTTAGATCACTGAGCCCTTGGTAATACGCCCTCTACGCCCTTCGTCCTCCTCCCAAATTGCCGTGTTGTAGGAGGATGTTTTGCTGTTCATGTCAATGCACGATATGGCACAGATGGATTAGAACCAATAAGTGAGATTTCTCTAATGAAACCTACGCAACAGAAAAATTTTGATAAAGCGACTTTCCAAGCTGACGTGAAAAAGCACCTTTCAGCAACTTACGCTAAGACTGAAGAGACAGCGACAGCGCGTGAGTGGTACTTAGCTATGGGCAAAGCGCTTGCTGAACTAACAACGTTTGACTTGCTTAAGACAGAGCAAGATCCAAAAATCAAAAACGCAAAAAGCGTTAACTACTTATCTCTAGAATTCCTAATTGGTCGTCTAACAGGTAATAACCTGATCAGCATGGGTCTATACGACCAAATCACTGATGCGATGGCTGAGCTTGGTCAAAACCTAACGGATCTACTTGAAGAAGAGCGTGACCCTTCACTAGGTAACGGTGGTCTAGGTCGCCTGGCAGCGTGTTTCATGGATTCGTGTGCTGCACAAGAATATCCGACAGTAGGTTACGGCCTACACTACGAATACGGTCTATTTAAACAATCATTCGAAGAAGGTCGTCAGCAAGAAGCACCAGACGCATGGCGCGGTATTGAAGGCTACCCTTGGGAAGTCGCGCGTCCTAAACTTGCACAAGAAATCGGCTTCTATGGTCATGTCGAAGTAACACATGAGAACGGTAAAGAAGTTCGTAAATGGGTACCGGGTATGAGTGTAAAAGCGATGCCTTGGGATCTTCCTATCGTGGGTTACGAGTCAGATACAGTTTACCCACTACGTCTTTGGGAATGTCAGGCAATTGCACCATTCTCACTAGCGAGCTTTAACAATGGTGACTACTTTGAAGCGCAGCACGCTCTGATTGATGCGGGCAACATTACTAAAGTTCTCTACCCGAATGATAACCACGAGAAAGGTAAAACTCTGCGTCTAATGCAGCAGTACTTCCACTCGGCGGCATCGGTACGCGACATTCTACGTCGTCATGAAGAAGCGGGTTTTGCTTTGGCAGATCTTCCTAAGCAAGAGACAATTCAGCTTAACGATACGCACCCAACAATTGCTATCCCAGAGCTAATGCGCATCCTGATCGACGAGAAAGGTCTATCCTGGGATAAAGCGTGGGACATCAGTGCAAATACTTTTGCCTACACTAACCACACGCTACTTCCAGAAGCATTAGAAACATGGCCAGAGTCGCTCATTCAGCGTCTACTACCTCGTCATATGGAAATCATCTTTGAAATCAACCACCGCTTCCTACAAGAAGTACGTAAGATGTGGCCTGGTGATGGTGAGAAGCAAGCGAAGCTGTCTATCATCCAAGAAGGTTTCAACCGCATGGTTCGCATGGCTAACCTTTGTGTTATCGGTTCTTACAAAGTCAACGGTGTGGCAGCGCTTCACTCAGAGCTTGTTAAGAAAGATCTATTCCCTGAGTTTAACGAAATCTTCCCAGGTAAACTGACTAACGTAACAAACGGTGTAACGCCTCGTCGTTGGTTGAAGTTCTGTAACCCAGGTCTGTCTCAGCTTATCACTGATAAGATTGGCAGCGAGTGGCCAGCAAAACTTGAGCAGTTAGAAGGTATTGCTGAGTTTGCAACTGACGCTAAGTTCCAACAGGAATTCATGGCAGTTAAGAAGCAAAACAAACAGCGCCTTGCTGATTGGGTTCAAGAGAACATGGGTATCGAGCTAGATACAAATGCTATCTTTGATGTTCAAATCAAACGTCTGCATGAGTACAAGCGTCAGCATCTAGACTTGCTACACATCTTGTCTCTGTACCACCGCATCATCAACGAACCTGGTTTTGAATGTACGCCACGCGTGTGTTTCTTCGCAGCGAAAGCAGCGCCAGGCTATCACCTAGCGAAAGAGATCATCTTCGCAGTGAACAAGGTAGCTGAGAAGATCAACAACGATCCGCGCATTGGCAACAAGCTGAAAGTGGTATTCATCCCAGACTACCGCGTAAGCATGGCTGAAATCATCATTCCAGCGGCTGACGTTTCGCAACAAATCTCGCTAGCGGGTAAAGAAGCATCAGGTACGGGTAACATGAAGATGGCGCTAAACGGCGCACTAACTATCGGTACTATGGATGGTGCGAACGTAGAGATTCGTGAAGAAGTTGGCGATGAAAACATCTACATCTTTGGTCTAGACGTTGAAGGCGTGCAAGCGGTGAAAGCGCAAGGTTACAACCCTTACGATTACTACCACGCAGACCCTCTATTGAAAGCATCGCTTGACCTACTTGCGGGCGAAGAGTTTACCCCAGGTCAACCAGGCCTACTTCGTGCCACATTCGATAGCTTGCTAGATGGTGGTGACCCATACTTATGTTTAGCTGATTTTGCTTCTTATGTTCAAGCACATGAAGATATGGGCAAACAATACAAAGACCAAGCGGGTTGGGCGAAGAAAGCCATATTGAACACCGCCTTGGTTGGTAAGTTCACCTCTGACCGTTCAATTAGAGACTACGTGAACAACATTTGGAAATTAGAAGCTGTTAAGCGCTAATTGATTAAAAAAGCCAAGGCTACGTGCCTTGGCTCTACTCTTTTTATAATGATTAATAACCCTACATTTTGAAGGTATTAGCAGTCCTTCGGAGAGAGCGATGAAACAAGATAACGCATTAAAACAAGTCGCTGAAATGGCGAGAATTGCCGACAGCTACGTTAGCGCGTGGGGAGATGAAGCTAAAGTTGAAGACGAAACCATTCGTCACTTACTTGCGTCTTTAGGCTATGACACGACAAATGATGAAACTCTTCTGAAATCAGCAGAGAAAAAGCATAAGAAAGATGTGCTAGACCCAGTACTGGTTGTCCGCGATGGTGAACCTGTCGAAGTGGCACTGAACCTAGGAGCGAGTGCTCGCGAAAGTGAGTTTAGCTGGCGCTTAGATACTGAGCAGGGAGAGGTACTTGAAGGCTATCTTCAATCGCAAATCGTACGCGATGAGCGCAAAGAGGGTGGCCCTTTAGTGTTTGCATTACCGAGAGATATCGCTTGGGGTTATCACAAGCTGACGATCACTCGTAAACGTCGTAAAGCCCCTTATGAGATGACATTGATTGTGACGCCAAAAGCGTGTTTCAAACAAGATGGCATCTTAAACGGCAAGAAAATGTGGGGGCCAAGTGTTCAGCTTTACACACTTCGCACTCAGCACAACTGGGGTATTGGTGATTTTGGTGACCTTAAACAGTTAGTTGCTGATATCGCATCACGCGGTGGTGATTTTGTTGGCTTAAACCCAATTCATTCATTGTTCCCGGCAAACCCAGAAGGGGCGAGCCCATACAGCCCGTCGTCACGCCGCTGGCTAAATATCATGTACATTGACGTTAGTTCTGTACCTGAGTTTGCGCTAAGCATTGAAGCGCAGCAAAAGGTGGGCAGTGCAGAGTTCCAACAACGCCTGCAAAAAGCACGCGAGTCACACTGGGTGAACTACACCGAAGTCTCTGATCTGAAAATGAGTGTTCTTCCTCAGCTATTTACTGAGTTTAAGAAACGTCACTTAGATAAAAATTCAGAGCGAGCGCAAACTTTCTTAGCCTTCGTTGAAGAGGGTGGCGAGAGCTTAGTTCATCAAGCTGCGTTTGATGCGCTTCACGCCAAACTGCACGCTGAAGATTCTAATGTTTGGGGCTGGCCTGTATTCCCTGAAAAGTACCGTAAGTTTGAAAACAGTGCGGTGCAAAGTTTCATCGAACAAAACCAAGATCAAGTTCATCTTTACATGTATCTACAATGGGTTGCCGATACTCAGATTAAAGAAGCGCAAGCTTTGGCTGAAGAAAAAGGCATGTCAGTGGGTCTTTACCGTGACTTGGCTGTGGGTGTGGCGGATTCAGGCTCAGAAACTTGGGCGGATGATGGCAACCTAATCATGGATGCAAGCATCGGTGCTCCACCAGATATCCTTGGTCCACTGGGTCAAAACTGGGGACTACCTCCACTTAACCCACAAGTGCTGCAAGCGACTGGCTACGATGCATACATTAAGCTGCTACGCGCGAACATGAAACACTGTGGCGCACTGCGTATTGACCACGTGTTAGGTCTGCTACGTTTATGGTGGATTCCTAAAGGTGAAAACGCTACTAAGGGCGCTTACATCTACTACCCAGTGGAAGACATGCTAGCGATTCTGGCGTTAGAGTCGCATCGCTATCAATGTAGCGTAATTGGTGAAGATTTGGGTACTGTGCCTGATGAAATCGTTGAGATTCTACGTGATGCTGGCGTTCATTCATACAAGGTCTTCTTCTTTGAAACGTCTGAAGATGACGGCGGCTTTATTTCACCTGCTCATTACGCAGAGCAATCTATGTCTGCCTTGTGTACTCACGATATGCCAACGCTACGTGGTTTCTGGCATTGTGAAGACCTTAAAATGGGTGAAGAACTTGGCCTATATCCTGACGCAGAGCAGCTCAAAGGTCTGTTCGCTGACCGTCTAGAATGTAAGCAAGGTATCCTTGATTCAGTGGCATGGCATGGTTACCTACCAGAAGGTGTAGGACGTGATGCGCAATATGTGCCAATGGACTCTTACCTAGCGGAAGCACTTCAACTTCATGTTGCAGCGGGCTCTTCGACACTGCTCAGCGTCCAGCTGGAAGATTGGCTTGAAATGGACAAGCCAGTTAACATCCCAGGCACGGTCGATGAGTATCCAAACTGGCGTCGTAAACTGTCGATGAATCTCGACGAAGTATTCGCGCATGAAGGGGTTAATCGCATTGCTCACAAGCTCACCGAAGTTCGAGCGAAAGTAAGCAAATAGTCGTCTAATTGCAGTTCATACATAGAAAATTTTAGGTTGTATCACTCTATGTAGAGCCGGAATTCGGTAAACTGTTGTAACGCTAATTAAGCCCGCTGCATAGCGGGCTTTTTGGGTCATATGACCTGTCAATACGACAACTAATCTTATTTGGATTATGAAAGTTAGGTTAGGGAGAGAAGTAACTTGAAAACAACAACGTTAGATAAGGCGACAAAGATATATAACCGGCTTTCACACGCTACCTTTGCTGACCCATTTTCGTTTATCGGGCCGTTTATCGATCCAGAGCACGGCGCTTTGCGTGTATGGATGCCAGGTGCTGATAAAGTTGAATTAGTGATCGAAGATCAGAGGGTAGAACTTGAAAGGGAAGATGCCTCTGGCTTTATCCTTAAACAAGAGCAAGATTTGCATTTAACGCACTACTTGCTTGCTGTCGATTGGAATGGCACCGAGCAATTGGTGGATGATCCTTATCAGTATCACAACATTTACGCTGAATATGATGATCTGCATACGCCTAAAGAAATGTACAAGCATATGGGCGCGCAGTTTATGACGCTTGAGCGTGGTGGCAAACAGATTTCAGGTATCCGTTTCTTGGTATACGCACCGCATGCTTCTGCGTGTAGTTTGGTGGGTGAGTTCAACCAGTGGGATGGACGTCGCACGCCTATGCAGCGTCTCGATTATGGTATCTGGGGTATCTTTATTCCAAATCTCCCTGAAGGTACTCAATACAAGTTTGAGTTAAAAGGACCAAATGGTGAAGGCTTACCTCATAAGGCTGATCCTTGGGGCGCATTTGCGGAGCAGTATCCTTCTTTTTCCTCAGTGACTTACGATCATAGCCGTTACCAATGGCAAGATGAGCAATGGCAAAATCGTCCGGTGACGGAAAAGCGCAAAGAAGCGCTCTCGTTCTATGAACTGCATGCAGGTTCTTGGCGTCGTGGTGCGAATGGTGACTTCCTAAACTACCGTGAATTGGCTGAGCAGTTAATCCCTTATCTTGTCGATATGGGCTACACCCACATCGAATTGATGCCTGTTTCCGAGCATCCATTCTATGGTTCTTGGGGTTATCAGCCTGTGGGTTTATTTGCGCCAACCAGTCGTTTTGGTACACCAGATGACTTTAAATACTTCGTCGATCAGTGTCACCAGGCCGGTCTAGGTGTGGTACTTGATTGGGTGCCAGCGCACTTCCCATCAGATGATCACGGCTTAGCCAATTTTGATGGTACGCCTTTATTCCACGACCCAGATCCACGTCGCGGTTGGCACCAAGATTGGAACTCATACATCTACGACCTTGGCCGTGAACATGTAAGACGTTTCTTAGTTTCTAATGCATTGTATTGGTTTGAGCAGTTCCACATTGATGGCATTCGAGTCGATGCAGTGGCGTCTATGTTGTACCTCGATTACTCACGTAGCCATGACCAATGGATTCCAAATGTTGATGGTGGCAATGAAAACTACGATGCGATTGCCACGTTGAAATGGATGAATGAGGAAGTGTACAAATACTTCCCGAATGCAATGACGATTGCAGAAGAATCGACCGCATTCCCGGGAGTGTCAGCACCTACCTTTATGGGCGGTTTAGGCTTTGGGTTTAAGTGGAATATGGGCTGGATGCACGACTCTTTGTCTTACATTCAAGAAGATCCAATTCACCGTCAATACCATCACAATACGATTACCTTCCCACTGGTTTATGCCCACAGTGAGAACTATGTACTGTCGCTATCACACGATGAAGTGGTTTACGGTAAAGGTTCGATTCACAATAAGATGCCTGGCGATGAGTGGCAGCAAACAGCCAACTTGCGTGCGTATCTTGGTTATATGTACGCGCAACCGGGTAAAAAGCTTAACTTTATGGGCGCAGAATTTGGTCAGACTGCGGAATGGAACCATGACGATCAACTGCAATGGTTCCTGCTTGATTTTGAACGCCATCAAGGGGTTCAGGCGTTGACTCGCGATCTCAATAAGCTATACAGCAGCGAGAAAGCGATGCATGAGCTAGATTGCGAACCGCGTGGCTTTGAGTGGCGATTGCAAGATGCCGCTGAAGCGTCGATTTTGGCTCATGAACGCTTGAGCGATAGTGGAGAGCGTGTTCTTGTTGTGACCAATTTTACTCCTGTTCCACATGAAGAGTTTAGATTGGGCGTACCGCACAAAGGAACATATCAATTGCTGCTTAACACTGATGACAACAAATACCACGGTAGTGGATTTGAAGTGTTAAACTCGGTGACGAGCGAAGAGGTAGCAAGCGAGGGCTTAGAGCAGTCGATTCACCTTAGATTGCCGCCGTTAGCGACCGTCTTTTACAAGTTAGATTAGTGATTTAAGCCCAGTGAAAACTGGGCTTTTTTAGCTCTGACATTTGATGACAAAGCCTTACAACATCCATATACATTAATAATCAATGGCTCAATAAACTATCCATAACAATAATGAATGGTTTTGGAGCTGAAATTGAAACCCTTAATCCCGCTATTTATCGCCGTTACCGCACTCTCAGGTTGTCAGTCTTCAAAAGATAATCTTGCTCCCTATGTCTTTCAGTCACAGTGCCAAGAAGCGGATGAGTATGATTTTGAGCCTCTGACTTTTACCGTCGATTCGTCTTTTGAGCAGGCGCGAGTCAATGGTGTTATCTGTTCGGGCTCGTACACCGCATTTGAACAAATGACTAAACAGTACCCGAAAGTAAAGCTACTTCGATTAAAGGAGATACCAGGCTCTGTCGACGATGAAACCAACCTTCGTTTATCGAAGAAGATTCATCAGATGGGGATCAGTACTTACTTAGGTGAGAAAGGCATCGTTGAGTCAGGTGGGACAGATCTGTTTCTCTCTGGAGTAACCAGAAAGGCGGAAAAAGGCGCGAAAGTTGGCGTGCATTCGTGGGCTTTCGAAGATGATGAAGGAAAAGTAGTGGGTGGCGTTAACTTACCAAAAAGCAGCCCAGAACATCAGCCGTATATTGAATACTACCAAGATATTGGGCTAAGCAAACCTGAAGAATTTTATTGGTTTACTATGCATGCGGCGTCTGCAGAGGGAATCTATTACATGTCCCCACAACAGCTTGAACATTTCGGCTTTAATACCCCAAGCTTTGCATTCTAGGTTAGCGGGTTTTCTATCACTCTTTGATATTGGGGTGCGCACTGCCTTGGTAGTTAGGAAGTTGTTCTCGCAGTCCCATAAAGGTATTGCGAGCGCTTTCTTTAGCGAGTTTGTTGGCTAGCCAATCAGGCAGAGCACCGCCAGGATCAGCGAAAGCAACGTATTCGATAAGAGCACTACCATTGGTGAGCTTTTGCAGCGTCCATGTGGCTTTTACTGAGGTAATGCGGATGTAATCCTCTTGCTCGGGCAAACTGGCTGGAGGGGCGTCTTTGATGTTGAGTGTAAAGCCTATTTCATCGACGGAATATTTTGAGTAAGTGACCATATCGCGGTCTTTTGCAGGCCAAGGTGCGGCAAATTGTGTGTAGACAATGTTTTCGTTGGATGAGATTTGCTTTACAACGCGACTGTGACTGACATTATCAATCCAGTTCGGTACATTATCGGTATCTTCCAACAGCGACAAAAACGCGCTGTAGCTGGTGGGGGCGAACATTCTTGCTCTAATTTCGACCAGTCCATCACTGTGTTCGCGAGAGTAAATGGTAATGCCGTTACCATCGCTCTCAAACTTCCAGTTAGCAACAGGCTTTGCCCATACAGCGCTTGAGGCGATGAAACTGAAGATACAAATACTTTTCCCTAAGTTTGTCATTATCTTACCTGATTTCTAACCGTCCTTGTTTAAGTCTACATGACACTGAGCTTAATGCTTAATTCGCCCCCGAAGAGACTTGGTCTGCGATTTGATGTTTTTACTTTTCAGCCGTCTTTCTTTAGATGCGCGGGTTGGTTTTGTCTCTCGACGTTTCTTTTGCACCACCATTGCCGATGTGATCAGTTCAGCGAGTCTGTTGAGCGCATCTTCTTTGTTCTGCTCTTGAGTTCGAAATTGCTGGGCCTTTATTGTTATGACCCCGTCTTTTGAAATACGAGAATCACGCAGAGCAAGAATTCGCTCTTTATAAATGCTAGGTAAGCTAGAGTGCTTAACATCAAACTGAAGATGAATCGCACTAGAGACTTTGTTGACGTTTTGCCCGCCCGCCCCTTGAGCTCGTATTGCTGTGAGTTGTATCTCCCAAGCTTGTAGGGTGACGTTGTTGGATATCTTTAGCATTCAGTATCGGTGATTTAGATTATGAAGACTTATTGTAGCCTGACTGAAACTCTTCGCCATGGTTTTCAGGTTTTTTGAAGCCATATTGTTGGTAAATTACACAGTGCTCTATCGGTCAAAATGAGGGTCTAAGCATCTATAAACAAGGTTTAACGGCCCAGAAAGCATATCTAATGTGAGCTCACTGCCAGGCTGGCAGTTGAGGGCTAAAGCAAAGCCATGCAAGTAATCGGCAAGGAGGTCGATAGCGTGCTTAGTGGTCTCTGGAGTGAGTCCAAGCGGTTCTACGATCGTTTCAAAGCGTTCGATAAATACATTAGCAGGGCTGACAGAGTCCATTTTGAGCAGCGTTTCAAGTAACCCAGGGTAGCGATGCAAAAGTGATACGTAGCTGATGCAGAGCTGTGATAATTGCGCTCGCCAATCTTCACTTGAATCCGGCTGGTAGATATCTTCAATCAGAGAAATGACGATAGATTCTTGCAATGCATTCTTGTTACGGAAGTAGTGATATATCGCCATTGCGTCAACGGATAACTCGGTGGCTAACCCTCTGACACTTGGCATTTTATTGTCTCTAAGCATCAACTCTTTTGCTTTATCAAGAATACGTTCAGCATCTAATTGGCTTGTTTGAGCTTGGGGGCGCCCTCTGCGTTTTTGCTTGACAGACATCTTAGGATCTCATTAATCTAATATTAATTCTACGGTGTAGAATTAATTGTAACTCAGTTTTATACTTTGTCCAAACTCGTTGATCGGAGAACCTGACCATGGCAAATATCGTATTTATTGCAACCAGTCTTGACGGTTATATTGCAGACAAGGATGGGGGACTCGATTGGCTGCACTCGATACCTAACCCAGACAATATTGATATGGGATTTGTGCCCCTGCTTGAGCGTGTCGATGCGCTGGTGATGGGCAGAAATACCCTTGAAGCAGTACTAAGCTTTGACGTTGATTGGCCATACATTAAGCCCGTCTTTGTGCTGAGTAACACATTGAAAGAAGTCCCATCTGGCTACCAAGACAAGGTGTTCTTAGTCAGCGGAGATTTGCCTGACATCGTTAAGGATCTTAATGCTCAAGGCTATCAGGATTTGTATATCGACGGTGGGGTGACAATTCAAAACTTCTTAAAGCTAGATCTGATTGATGAACTTGCTATCACCACTATTCCTGTCGTTCTCGGTGGTGGCGCAAAACTGTTCGGTGAACTGGATGGTTTGCAGAAATACAATTTGGTTGAAAGCAAGGTCTATCTTGATGCGATTGTACAAAGTCGCTACCTGCGTCAGCGATAGTTCTTAGTTGAATACGGGTTAGGCAAGCGTTAAACAGCGAGTTGAGTTTAGATTCAAGCTTACTTTCATTGTATCGAGAATGAGACGCTTCGGTATACATAATCGGATGAGCTAGCAATCACCGACATCTGAGCTAGTTTTAAAGAGTCATTCGCTCAGGTCTAGGAGGAAAATGCAAATGAATCCAGTTGGTTGGTTTGAAATCTATGTTGACGATATGTCGCGGGCGAAAGCGTTCTATGAAGCGGTGTTTGATACGTCGTTAGAGAAACTTGATGGTGACGCTAAGATGGAAATAGAAATGTGGCTTTTTCCATCCTCTATGGAACAGTACGGGGCAGCGGGTGCGTTAGCAAAAATGGCAGGGGTTTCTCCAGGTGGCAATAGCACACTGGTCTACTTTTCTTGCCAAGATTGCGCTAATGAGCAGTCAAGAGTAGAAGGCGCTGGTGGTAAGGTGGTTCACCCTAAATTTGCTATTGGCCCACACGGTTTTATCTCAATGGTCTCCGATACTGAAGGCAATATGATTGGTCTTCACTCGATGGAATAACGCCGACTACACATTTTAAGTTGAGCCCCCCAAGCTGTATGCAGGGGGCTCAATGGTTAGATAAGTGTCGCTGCGGTTTGGTCACCCATTGCAATCAGAGTATCTAAGATCTTCTCGCCATCAGCACGTAAACCGTTGTGCTCATATTCATTGGTAATCCAAGCTTTGGCATTCGGCATCTCTGTCAGCGTTTCTCGGCTGATATCCATCTCAACAAACATGTCATCGGCATAGACAGCGCAGCTTACTGGTACTTTATTGCTTGCTAACTGCTTCGCATCGTATAACGGTTGCCAATCTTGTTTTGCTGCGAGTAACTCAGCGGCAGGTTTAAGTGGTTGCAAGTTCTTGTATTGATCAAACATCCAAGGGAAGACCATCTCGCCAGTAAAGTAGAAAGGTTTATCTTTGTCGTAGTTAAACGCTGGGTTTTGCTGACGAACTTTATGAGCACTCCAGTTTGACGCAAAGCCTTGGCAATAGATTGATTCATGCAAAATTGCATAGATTGGATTGGTCTGGAAACCTTGTTCCATCAGCATGCTACTTAAAAACTCATAGCGCAGTTCGGTTTTGCTATTCACCTCTACAAGGGCATTTTCTAGCGCGTAATAGGTTGGCAAGAAAGTATCACTCATCCCAAAGTTAATTCCAATCTGCTGGAATTGCTCAACGGTAAATCGCTGTCCGTTGGGTAGGTATTCTTCGTTATCGATCAAGTGATCGGCAATCTGTTTACACAGCTGTTGAGCTTTAGGGAACTGCTGGAAGAAAGCTTGGTTCTTTTCCATCGTTCGTTTAAACGTCGCCTGATATACATCGTCTGGGTGACGAGAAATCGACGGGACACCGCCAGTAATAAAGCTGCGAGACAAACTCTGAGGAAAAAGTGATAGATAGGTAAGTGAACAGAAACCACCGAAGCTTTGACCTAGAATTGACCACTGCTCAACCCCAAATTGCTTGCGAATAAACTCGGCATCGCGAACGATGTTGTCAGCACGAAAGTAGCTTAAATACTCCGCTTGCTCTTCAGGTGTCAGATGTGCCAGAGTTTGGTGAGAGATCACTGAACTATTCCCCGTTCCACGTTGGTCTAACAGTAAAACACGGTAATCTTGCAGCGCACGTTTTACCCATCCGCTATTGCCATTTTGACGAGGAGAGGGGAAGCCTGGGCCGCCTTGAAAGTAGACCAACCAAGGCTTTGCGCTGTTACCATCTGAAACCAAGGATAGCTCACGAGCAAAAACGGTAATTTCACCTTGCGTATCGTCTGAGTAATTTAAAGGGACTTGAAAGTAATGCGGAGTGTATTTTACTCCTGCATCAATAAATTGCTGAGCGGTATTCATAATAGTTAGTACATCCGTGACGTTGAGATGCGGTATCTTATCGTGTTGCCATGCGGACACCAATGCTAGAATCACTTAGTGTGGACTGAGCGATGACAATGATAAATCTCAGTGACCTGAGTCATCTTTACCCTTATCCTAACCTTGGACTAAATCATAGATAACCAAAAGAATGAAATTATGAATGTTTTTGACTCTCCATTTGCAGGCAAACCGCTCACTGAGCAGGTAACCAACCCCAATATTATTGTTGGTCGTCATAGCTATTACTCCGGCTATTATCATGGTCATGGCTTTGATGATTGCGCGCGTTACTTAAATCCGGATAGAGACGATGTCGATAAACTGATCATCGGTAGCTTTTGTTCGATAGGCTCGGGTGCTGCGTTTATGATGGCAGGGAATCAAGGGCACCGCAGCGACTGGATTTCGACTTTTCCTTTTTTCTATCAAGAGGATGAGAACTTCGCTGATGCACAAGATGGATTTTCCCGCGCAGGAAACACTGTAGTGGGGAATGATGTGTGGATCGGTTCCGAAGCGATGATTATGGCGGGGGTAACCATAGGAGATGGCGCTATTATTGCCAGTCGTGCTGTTGTGACCAAGGATGTCGCACCCTATGAAGTCGTGGGATCAAATCCTGCAAAGCATATTAAGTATCGTTTCTCAGAAAGTGAGCGAGAGAAGCTAAATGAAATGCAATGGTGGCACTGGCGTGACGAGCAGCTTAAAGGCGCTATGTCATTACTCTGCTCGTGTGATGTGGATGGGTTGTATCGCTACTGGCAGCAACACACCACTGATTAAAATTGAGACAAGGCACAGATATTCACTTCTGTGCCTTTGTTTTATCTATGGTCACCTTTAAGGTCATAATACCAACCAGAATAAATTTCTGGTCATTCTTGCTGGTTAAAATCGCTGATAGCTGCGTTATAGATTTTGTAGGTAGAGAAACTAGCTAGCTGCAATCTATGCCTTGCTCTAAGCGATTTTTCCTGCGCAATTAACTGATCAGCCATTTATCCCGATTGGTATAAATTGAAGGACTACTCACCCAACAAGGTTTTTGCTATGGTTCTGCCCAGTCACTCTAACATTCACCCCTATTTGCAAGGGGCCTACTTCGCTGATACACACAATATCGAGTTGCCATATAACGGTGAATCCGCACTCGAAGTCTACTTTGCGATGGTGAATAAGACGCCCCGCTGGGTCAATGCGCTGATGGATTTACGCAATCGCATTGTTTCTAAACTGGGGTTGAAACACCTAGGGCGTATGGCGGATCTGGATGAAAACAAGCCGATAAGCGATTATCGAGTTGGCGATCAAGTGGGTATATTTTCGATTGTGAGTTTAAGCGACAACGAACTGCTAGTGGAGGATTGCGATAAGCACCTCAATGTTCGGCTCTCTTTTCTTATTGTTCCTGATGGCGACACAATGACCTTGCATGCAACAACGGTTGTCGATGTTAAGAACACGTTCGGCAAAGTGTATATGTTTTTTGTGGCCCCAGTACACAAGCTGATAGTACCCACCTCTTTGAAAACACTCGTGCTAGCTTAAATCTCATTGTCGTTCGAATTATTCGAACGACAGGCTCTAATCTCCCCACTCAATTTACTCTTCAAGGTCAGTAAACTGTCTTCATTCCTTCATGGAGCCAAACTAAGGGGAGACAGCATGAGTGTAACCAGACAAGTTAATCAAGTAATCCAAGTTCATCCTACCTCAGATGGTGATGGGGTTAAGATACAGCGCGTGGCTGGGTTTAATAATGCGCAGTTTTCTCCATTTCTAATGGTTGATGAGCTTAAGTCGGACCAACGTTCAGATTACGTTGGCGGCTTTCCTCCTCATCCTCACCGCGGAATAGAAACGCTAACTTATATGCTCAAAGGTCATTTTCAACACAAAGATCATATGGGCAATGTTGGCGAGCTAAGAAGTGGTGGTGCTCAGTGGATGGCAGCTGGCCGAGGAGTTATCCATAGTGAAATGCCTATTATGGAAGAAGGTGATTTACATGGTTTCCAAATTTGGATAAATCAACCTGCGCGAGACAAAATGAAGCCAGCTCAATATGTCGATTTTCAGCCAGAGACGATCACTGAACATAGTGACGAGCAGCTTGGTCTAGTCCGCGTACTGGCCGGAACGATCAATGCCAATGAAATGCAGCTTAAAGGTCCGTTAAATAAGACGGGTGTTGAGCTTAGCGTGTCTGATTGGCGCGCCGAAAGTGACCAGCAAGTGAGTGTGTCGGTACCTGAGCAATTCAACATGATGATCTTAAACTATCAAGGCAAGGTACAAGTTGGTGATTACACACTCAAGCAGGGTGAACTTGCGCTGCTGGGTAAAGGTGAGCGAGTCGACTTGCAAGCGCTTGAGCAAAGTAGCGTGTTAATTTTCGCTGGCGAGCCAATTGATGAGCCTGTCGTTCATTACGGCCCTTTTGTCATGAATACAATGGATGAGATTAATCAAACCATACAGGATTACAATTCTGGTGTGTTTGAAACTTACTAATCAACTTTAGGAGTTCAGCTTGAACTTCAATTAACGCAAAGCGAACTATTCACTGCCAGTTCTTTTTGTTTTGCCACACATTTCGAATGTGGCTTTTTTCGTTTTTACACGCCTGCAATATCGTTCAATAACTCTTACTTCTCTTTGGCTAGGCTAAATGGCTAGTGAAGGAGAACAAAATGAATAGTCTAATTATTGCTATGTTGGCGTTTGCATTTGTGGGCGCCGCCACACCCGGGCCGGTGAATCTTTTGGCGACGGCCACTGCCGCTCAGCGGGGTAGTCGAGAAGCCGGTAAATTGGTGATAGGGGCGTCAATTGCTTATGCTTTAGTTGTGCTCATCTCTGGCAGTGTAATGCATGAGTTGGTTGAGTTCTTGCCCTTGTTGGAAGCCACATTGAAGTGGGTAGGCAGCGCATTTTTACTCTATCTCGCATACCAGATATTTGCTACACCTGTGGCTGAATTGGAAGGGCAAACGACGCAGACCTCAGGCTGGTGGATAGGATCGCTTACCCAATTGCTTAATCCTAAAGCTTGGTTGGTGGCGATGTCTGGAGTCAGCTTGTATGTGGTAGGACAGGGCAACACAGATTACTGGCTTTGGGTATTTACTCTGGTGTCGTTAGTTTGTTGCTTAGTGGGTGTCGGCTTATGGGCGGTGAGTGGGCGCGCTTTATCTAGTTACTTATCTCAGCCCCATAAGCAGCGCATTTTTAATCGAATGATGGCGATAACCTTGGCCGCTTCTGTTAGCATGATTTGGTTATAGTTTTGCAAACCTATACAGCGCAAGGAGCTGCGCATGAAAAAAGATAACAGCGCGAACTTTAAGCAAAGTACGGTATTGCCTTGGATTGAGATGAGAATCGCAAGCCAAAGCACCGCTTGTTATGCAGCGCATTCTCATGATGAGTTTTCATTTGGGATAATTCAACAAGGCAAAGCTGACTATCGTAATCACAGCTCGACGCATCATATTGGTCGCGGTGACATAGTGACGATTAATCCCGCCGATGTTCACTCTTGTAACCCAGAAGCGGGAACTTGGTCTTATAGCATGCTGTTTGTTGATACTAAACAGATGGGGGCGATTCAGCGAGAAATTCTCGGCCAATCTCAGGCTGGGTATAGTGCAGACTACACACCATTTCGTCACGCATTTGAGCGCAGTGAGCTAATCAAAAATCACTATTTAGCTCTGTTTAACGATCTCCAGTCAGAATCGAGCCAATTACAGGTACAAACTCGTCTGTATGACTTTATTGAAGCTGTTCACGTGCAGAGCTCTATGGAGGTTAAACCCTCCCCTTCTTCATCATTAAAGAGGGTGCAAGAAAAACTGCTCGATGACGTTAGCCAAATTCATCAATTGGATCATTTAGCGCAAGAAGCCCAGATGAGCCGTTACCAGCTCCTTAGAGCGTTCAAGCACTACTATGGTCTTCCGCCTCATGCCTATTTGATGGATGAGAAAATCAAACGTGCTAAGGTGATGCTTAAATCCGGTCAGGAGATCGTCGAGGTAGCTCAAGAGCTTGGTTTTTCTGACCAAGCGCACTTTCAGCGTCAGTTTAAAAAGAAAATTGCCGTTACCCCTAAGTTCTATCAATCACACTTTGTAGATTGAGCAGCAATAAAAAAGGAAGCCGAGGCTTCCTTTTTATCTATTTAACGCGTGATTTAAGCGCTTTGCTTTTCAGCCTCTTCATCACCGATAAAGCCACCTGTCTGGTGGGCCCAAAGCTGAGCGTAGATTCCGCCACTTTGAACTAACTCTTGGTGAGTGCCTTGCTCGACGACTTCGCCTTTATCGAGAACGATCAATCGATCCATAGCGGCTATGGTTGAAAGTCGGTGCGCAATGGCAATAACCGTTTTACCTTGCATCAACTCATTCAGGCTCTCTTGAATGGCTGCCTCAACTTCTGAATCTAGGGCTGAGGTTGCTTCATCAAGAATCAGAAGCGGAGCGTCTTTCAGTAGGACACGTGAAATCGCAATACGCTGACGTTGACCACCAGAAAGCTTCACACCACGTTCGCCAACCTGAGCATCGTAGCCTACGTTGCCAAACGGGTCGTTCAGTGTTTCGATGAACTCATGTGCGTGCGCCTGTTTCGTTGCACGGTGTAACTCTTCTTCGCTCGCATCAGGGTTGCCATACAAGATGTTATCGCGGATAGAGCGGTGCAGCAGTGAGGTATCTTGCGTTACCATACCGATGTTACTGCGCAGTGAGTCTTGAGTGACATCAGAGATAACCTGACCATCGATCTTGATCTTACCGCTTTCAACATCATGGAAACGAAGAAGCAGGTTAACCAAAGTAGATTTACCCGCGCCAGAGCGACCGACTAGCCCCACTTTTTCACCTGGCTTGATGTTCAGGTTAAGGTTACTAATAACGCCTTTGGTTTTGTCACCATAGTGGAAGCTAACATCGTCAAACTCGATACCGCCTTGATTGACTACTAGAGGTTTCGCGTCTGGTTTGTCTTGAATATCAATGGGTTTAGACATGGTTTTCATGCCATCAACTACGGTACCCATGTTCTCGAACAGAGCCCCGACTTCCCACATGATCCACATCGACATACCGTTGATACGCAGTGCTAGGGCAATCGCAATCGCAATTGCACCGATACTGATCGAGTTATCCATCCACAGGTAGATAGAGAGCGCGCTGATTGAGAACACCAAAACGTAGTTAGTAATCTCGACCGCGACATCAAACCCTGTCACTAAACGCATTTGACGGTAAACGGTGCCTAAGAAGCCATTCATGCCTTCTTCGGCGTACTCTGTTTCACGTTGGCTATGCGAGAACAGCTTCACGGTTGCAATGTTAGTGTAGCTATCGACGATACGACCCGTCATGGTTGAACGAGCGTCCGCTTGCTCAGAAGCAACCTGTTTCAGCTTAGGTACGAAATAGAGCTGAATACCGACATAGCAGAATAGCCAAATGATCATTGGGATCATCAGGCGCCAGTCGGCCTGAGCTAATAGCACGACAATCGAGGTAAAGTAGACAGAAACGTAAACGAACACGTCCATCGTCTTCATCACGGTTTCGCGTACCGCCAGCGAGGTTTGCATCACTTTAGTCGCGACACGACCAGCAAAGTCATCCTGATAAAAGTTCAGACTTTGTTTCAGTAAGTAGCGGTGAGCTAACCAACGAATCGACATCGGGTAGTTGCCAAGTAACGTCTGGTGAACGAGTAGCGAGTAACCAACCACAAGAACAGGCATTACAACCAGCAAAAGGATGCCGTAGAAAATCAGATCACTCTGGTTATCTTGCCAAAACGTTTCTGGGTTACTGTTCGACAGCCAATCGACCAAGTTACCCATCGCTCCAAATAGAGAAACTTCAACAATTGCGACAATGGTTGCCATTACAGACATGATGATCAACGGGATTTCGAACCCGCGGGTGTAGTGGCGACAAAACGCAAAAATACCCGAAGGAGGCTGTGTTGGCTCCTGCTCGGGGAAAGGCTTAGTAAAGCCTTCAAACTTTTTAAACATAAATAAATTCCTAAACACGCAAAGATAGAAAGTTGCCTATGTGGCAGATGCGTACGTCCACTAGGGTCAATAGACCCTAAAAGGAAGGGTGAAACACCAATCTAGTCACCTATCTAGCTTGGTACAGCAATGGTATACCCTTAGTGGGGGAAATGTAACCAGTTTATTATTCTTTCCTTTGCATAATATTCAATCAAAGATAATAAAAAGTCATGGTGACAATAAAAATAACTGGCTGTAAGTTTAATAGCAGTAATTATTACTGTGGTTGTGGTCAATTATCAGGTTAATTCAGTAATATTTCATTTAACATTATGTCTACAATTGGCAGTAATGAGTGAGATTAATTGAGTCTGTCACAATGTTGAAACAGAAAACCCTACTACAGAAAAATCAATCAACAGTACAAAACGCTAATTGTGTGGTGATGGTGCCACCAAAAGAGTTTGCGTTTAATGCCGAAACGGCGCAGGACAATGAATTCCAACACCAAGTTTCTCTGTCTACCAGCGAAGTTCGCCAAAGTGCGATGCAAGAGTTTAACGCCATGGTGGCGGAGTTGCGTCAAGTGGGTGTTCAAGTTGTTGTCTATGATTACCCGTTGGGTGAGGTAGAAACACCTGATGCAGTGTTCCCAAATAACTGGTTTAGTACGACAGCGAGTGGCGAGCTATATACCTTCCCGATGGCGTGCAAAAACCGTCAGCAAGAAGTTAAAGTCGATGCATTAGTTGCAACGCTTGAAAGTGCAGGTCGCCCAGTACAATCTCAAGATAGTCTTCTGTCATATCTAGAGCAAGATGCGCATCTTGAGAGTACAGGCGTGATGGTAAAAGATCATGTCAATAGAACCGTCTACGCAGCGCTTTCTCAGCGTTGTGATCGTGAAGTATTGGAAGATTACGCTGAGCGTATTGGTTACGATCGAGTGGTTTCGTTCCAGACTGCATTGCCATCAGGAAAGCCGATTTACCACACTAATGTGATGATGGCGATCGGTGAAAGCTTTTGCGTTATCTGTGATGAGGTCATCCCTGAGTTTGAACGCCGCTTTGTCATCAAGTCATTAGCGAAGGACAAACAGGTGATTTCGATTTCACTAGAACAGATGAATCAGTTCTGTGGCAACATTTTACAGCTTGAAACGGTTAACGGTGAAAAAGTGATTGCGATGTCTCAATCAGCGTTTGATGCGTTTTCTCCAGCTCAACGTGCTCAACTGTCGAGCCATGGTAAGTTGCTGCCATTTAACGTTAAAACGATTGAAAACATTGGCGGTGGTAGCGTTCGTTGTATGCTAGGTGAAGTGTTCTTACCAACACGTACCAACAACCTATAAGCTTCAAGCGAATTTAAAAACAAATGGGCACCTTATTGGTGCCCATTTTAGGTTTAGTGCTATTGGTAGTACTGTTCTAGATAGTCGTTTAACTTGTCTATATCAACGGGCACTATCTCAGAGCTATCTGCGCCTTTCTTGACCAAGCCTTCTTTAATCAGTTCGTGGATAATGCGCGTATAGGCTCTTTCCGTACAGCCGAATCTTTGCGCTTCTTGGTACATATAACTGTGTCCCCTAGTATGAGTACCAGAGGTATATCTAGTGAGCATATCTTTGATGATATTGAACTTCAGCGGATAGAGAGAACGTTCCATCGCAATATGCATGGTATTTAGGTAGATGTTCGACATACGGTGGCTCATCCAAAAAGCCACCTGGGCATCTTCAAGCAGGAACTCAGCAAAGCGCTCTTTTGGAATCACGGTCAGTTGAGCATCTTGTGTTGCAATGACACTAAAAGGGCTAGGCTTATCAGAGAAGAACTCCATCTCACCAAAGAAGTTATCTTCCAGATAGTAGTCCCCTAAGCTGAGAGTCTTCCCATTCTCTGCGGTGTGCAGCACTGAAAACTGCGCCGCTTCTGTCCAATACACTTCATTGACTTCGCTATGTTGGCGAATGATGAAATCGCCTTTGCTGACGTGCAAGGTTTTGTACTGTTCACGTTTCACTAGTTGGCGGATCTTATTCAACCCGTCACTTAAAATCTTATTCTTATCCATAGTGAATTTGCTTTGCTTAACATTGATTTGGCTATTTTGGCGTGCGACCGGACAATTGTCGTGTTATATATCATCGTTAATCATATACCATGAGTTTTATCGTTATCAAAACAAATGATTAAGTGTCATTACCGCCACTTTGGTGTGTTGAGCTACGCTTACTCAATAAGCAGGAAAGTTAGGACAAAAACAGATGAACTACTTTGATCTCCCTAAAATCGATCTTCATTGTCACCTAGATGGCAGCCTTCGCCCGCAAACTGTGCTTGATTTAGCCGCTGAAAATAACATTGAGCTGCCTAGCCAGAATGCCGAAGAGATCAAAACAATGATGATTGCGCCGGAAACTTGTCCTAACCTGCAAGAATACTTAGACCGTTTTGCACTGCCAATTAAAGTGATGCAAACCGCAGACAGCATTGAACGTATTTCTTTCGAGCTGTTCGAAGATGCTGCAAAAGAGAACGTGAAGTACCTTGAAGTACGCTTTGGCCCTCAGCTGCATACCCAGCAAGGGCTGACTTACGCAGAAATCATTGAGAGTGCGGTCAAAGGCATGAAACGTGCTGAAGCGCAGTACGATATTAAAGGTAACTATATTCTGTCATTGGTGAAACTACTACCAATCGATTCAGTTAACGACATTATTGATGCCGGCGCTCCTTTGTTAGGTAAAGGCGTTGCTGCGTTTGACTTAGCGGGTGCTGAGCTAGACAACTTTGCTCATGAATATGTTGAGTACACTCAGTATGCTCGTGATAAAGGCTACCGAATCACCATTCACGCGGGTGAGCAAGGCTGTGGTCAAAACGTTTATGATGCCATCGAGTTGCTAGGTGCAGAGCGTATTGGTCACGGTGTAGCAATCAAAGATCATGCAGAGGCTTACAAACGCGTTAAAGAAGATGTGGTTGGTCTTGAAGCTTGTCCAAGTAGTAATGTTCAAACCAAAGCGATTCCAGAGCTTAAGCAGCACCCACTGAAAGAGTTCCACAACGACGGTCTAGCAGTTACGATTAACACGGATAACCGTACTGTATCAAATACGACGATGACCGATGAAGTGCAAAAGGTGATGGAGCAGTTTGAACTTACCGCTGAAGATTACAAACAGATCTATACCGCGAGTGTTGAACAGTCTTTTGCTTCTGATGAAGTGAAAAAACACTTAATGCAGTACGCATAAATCACTAGGTCAACAGGACCTAGTAGATAAAACAAAACCGCCGAATAGGGCGGTTTTGTTGTATTGGCGGCTTTGTTTAAAACTTAACTTGGTAGTTAAGAGTATAGGTGCGTCCACGACCTTTGTAATCATAAGCTGCTGATTCATAGTGCGTAGAGTAGATGATTTGCGCACGTTGACCCCAAGCTGTGGTGTAGTCCTTATCAAATAGGTTTTGAATACCGAAACCTAGGCTACCTACTGGAAGCTGGTAGCTACCGACCAGATCAAACAAGGTGTAGCCATCTAGCTTATTGTTTGAAGCATCTTCATAGTCAAACATGGTTTGGCTTTGCAGTTTTACCGCAAGATCTGCGTCGTACCAACCTGCCCAAGCATTGGCTTTAGAAGTACTTGCATAGCCAGCATCATAATCTTCCCAGCCGTTATTGCCTTTCACTTCAGATACTACATAGTGACCGGAAGCACCAAGCTGAATATTGTCATGAACCCAGTAAGATGCCATTGCTTCTAAACCGTAGACACGTTTCTTATCTTCGATTTCTTCAATAAGCAGTGTTGTCTTATTGTACTTAACATTCTTATCTGATTGAGAATAGTAAGCCGCAGTTTGTAGGTTTAGATCGCCTGTATCTAATCGGTAACCTAATTCAAAGCTGTTGGTCTTAATCCCTGACATTTTTGATTCATTGACGTTAATGCTGTCATTTAGTTGCCAATGATCTCCAACCAGTGTGTAGTTACCTTGTCCGTAGTACTTAGCGGGATCAGCAAGATCAAAGCCTTGTGAGAAGTTTGCCCATACTTGAGAGTCACTGTTTAGGTGATAAATTGTTCCCAAGTTAAATAGCGCGACGCCGTAATCTGTTTTACCACCAGGAACTGTATCTGCTGAAGTACCGCTACCTGCGGCAATTTTTTTCTGTTGAGTATAACCAACAAAATCATCAATCTTGTTTGACATGTATTGGTAGCGTACACCACCTTCGACTGTCCAATCTTCAGTGATTGAGTAGTCTGCTTGAGCAAAAGCGGCAACTGAGCTGACTTCAACTCCCGGGTAACGGCCAACTTGGGCATAAGTCTTGTTGATTAGGTTGCCAGAATTATTGGCAATGGTTGGATCATACAGTGCTTGGTTACTTTCCAACTTGTCTTGATAAGCATCGACACCATAAACAATGTTAAATTTATCGAAGTTTTTCGCGAGCGCTGCTTTAAGTGAAATGACATCTGTAATCTGTTGACCAGAAGACTGGAAATAAGGAGTGTAAGTCTGGTCTTCTTTGCGGTATGACGCTTCTGCTATGAGCTGATGGCCAAGGAATTGCTCATCCACGTAAGAGGCGCTAAGCATAATGCGCTCCGTACCGTGTTCACGATCAGAATCAAAACCTTTACGTACATCTACAAAGTCGCTACCAACAATGTACAGACCATATGGCGAGTCTTGTTGGCTATCATAGTACTGCGCAAGAAGATTCAGCTTTTTGGTGTCTGAAACATTAACACCTACTGTTGTTAGAAAATCTACAGTCTGATTAAACTGTAACGAGCCCTGTGAGATATCTGGAGTAACGATGGTGCCATTGGCATCGAAGAAGCCTTGGGTCTCTGTGTATACGACAGAAGTACGTGCTTGAACTTTTTCATTGCCGCCCGAAATAGACTGTGCAAGTTTGTAGTCAAAGTCTTCACTTGAGTTAAGACCAGATGTACCACCTACATAGGATTCAAACTCTAACTCTTCGCTTTGCGCTTTTTTGGTGATGATGTTAATCACACCGCCTGAAGCGCCAGCACCATATATTGACGTAGAACCGGAAAGCACTTCGATACGATCAATATTGAATGGGTCGATTGAATCTAGATGGCGGCTGATAGAGCGCGAAGATTGCAGAGAAACGCCATCGATCATCACGAGCATCTTACGTCCGCGAAGGTTTTGACCTAGATTAGTACGGGCACCGCTGCTGACATCCAAAGATGGAATTGCCGAAGCTAGAATATCACCAAGAGTCTTACCACCGCGGTATTCTTGTTCAATTTTCTCTGAATCGATATACCAAACCGTACCAGGAATATCACTGATCGCTTTTGGTGTACGGCTTGAAACCACCACCATTTTCTCTTCAGGTGTGAACTCTTGTGCTTGGGCTGTAAACACTGTGCTTGCAGCGGCGATCGCCATCGCAACAGTGGATAGAGGGAACTTCCCTTTACTCGCTTTCATTATTTTCTCTATGTTTATCAATACAAAGCTGCGCAAATTAGTATTTGGCGGCAAGACTGTTTTATTTATTCTAAATAAGAATCATTATTATTGTATTTCTGCAGCGAAAGTGCAATATGTTAATGCGAATTATTTTCTTTTAGCTCAATAGCGGGATAAGAATGGCAGCTTGAGGAGGACAAAAGAGTCGGTAGCGCTGAGCTGTATGGTGACCTCAGTGCGAGTTTATGAGTAACAACAAATTTGGGGTGGGATAGAAAAACAAGGCAGCTGTGCTTTAGCTACCTATTAATCTCGACGAAAATTAACTAGATGTCGATGTCAGCAATACTGGCCACGAGCTTTTCGCGTTCAGGCAACGAAAGATTGACCACATTGCTATAGGTGCGCTGCATGACGCGAATATCATTTTCTAGTAGTTGAGTGAGTTTAGATGACGCGCCTTGGTTGTCACCTGCCAATACAAGCTCGATGATATCCAGACGGCGCTGACAAGACTTGGTGACAGAAGATTGAATATGCATAGACACGAGATCGGTCGCTTTACGCATTCGATTATGTTGCTGCATATTGCCAAGCAAGAAGCGATTACCAGAACATGCGGCAAGCCGCTCATGGAACTCTGCACTTAAGTGAAACAAATCACTGGCGCTCACTGCATCAGGATCTTGAATCGCTTTAAGATGATGGTCGCGACACTCCTCTAACGTGTGGCGGTCGAGTGACCAACTTGGCTCAAGAAGACCGGCAGGTTCGAAGATAAGCCGACACCGGTAGCTCTCGGTGTGTCGTTCAAGCGTATTGAGTACGCCATCTAGATGCCATTTATAGCCGGGACTACGGCGCAAGATGCCATCACTTTCTAGTAGGCGGAGCACACTTTGTATTTCACCTCGGTTGGCGTTATAGCGCTCTTGAAGCTCTTTCTCAGAAAATGCCGCGTCGATATCACCGAAGAACAGATCCATGAGTAGTCTCAGGTAAAGCTTCTCCTGACGAGATTCTTCCTTATCGGAGGCATCATCAGATTTGATGGCTTGCGCATCAAGCTGTAAGACAAAGCCTTTATAGGGAACCGCTTTCGCGATCCCTAAAGCAGACATATAAGTGAGCACAGCGCGCATCGGCGTTCTTGAGACTTCAAACTGTTGGGCTAACGAAGATTCGTTCAGGCTGTCGCCAACTTTTGCATGCTCTGCTTTGAGCTTGCTGACGACTTTATTGAATAAATCTTGCTGAAGTTTAGTGATTGCTGTCTTTTCCATGAGTGACAATTTGTAGTGTTCTTGCCCCCATAGTAATCATAAATTCATCTCATTACCATTAATTGTATTTTTGCAACCAAAATACAATTAAATGAATTTGGAATAAGTAACAGATAGATAGGGCGCTTCAATAGAGAGGAGTGTTGCCACAGAAGACCAATGCGTTAGCCTTCTGCGGCGAGTTGTGGTTCTAGAGGCTAACGTCTCATTAGGTAGAGGAAGTAGCCGCCACCAATCAAGGACGCAAGCAGTCCAGCAGGGAACTGCCAAGGGAACCAAAGTGTTCGTCCTATCCAATCCGCCAACACCATGATGGTAGCCCCCAGTAAGGCCGCGGTGAGCATCTGCGGAGTGGCTCGATATTGGTGAAGTGAACGCGCCATATGCGGAGCCAGTAGGCCAATAAAGCTGAGTGGGCCAATCACTATGGTACACAGCGTCGTTAAGGCAGCAACCAATAACAGTAGCACCAACCTAACCACAGTGGCGTTCATACCAATACCATTCGCCGTGACTTCACCTAAGCCAATCAACTCAATCCAACGATTGAGAGATAGCGCAATCGCACCAACTAAGGTGACACCAATCGCGAGTAGTACAACGTCATTGTTTGCCACTAAGTAAGTCGATCCAGATAGCCAAGTGAGCAGTGCAGACGCGTTATCATGGCCTGAGCTCATTGCGATTCTGAGTAAGGCATCTAAACCTGCACTCAAGGCAATACCCGTCAGTAGGGTTTGTGTCGGGGCAAAATTGTGTTTTCTGCCCATTAACCATACCACTGCGGTTACCGAAACCGCGCCAAGCGTACCGAGTAACATTTGTTGTTCTCGGCCTACTGCGATACCAAACAAGGTGCCGAGAACCAGTGCGAGCGCCGCACCTGAACTAATTCCTAACACTTCCGGGCTAGCCATTGGGTTGTTAGAGATACGCTGAATAATCGTTCCTGCGAATGCTAAACCTATCCCCGCAATCAGCGCGACAAGTACGCGTGGCGCGCGCAGTTCGAACATTGCTTGGTTGAAACCAAGACTCCAACCAAACTGATTCTTACCGACCATAATCGCGAAGAGAGAAACAGTGATGAGTGCAACGGTCAGTGCAGCCAAAATATTGCGAGTGCTGACCAATTTGTAATGCTCGACATGTTCAGAGCGTGCTTTAAGGTCGGATTGCAGTTTAGTTCGTTGCAGTAGCCATAACAAAAAAGGCGCGCCAATTAAGGCTGTCATCGCGCCTGTCGGTAACAGCTCTCCACCGACACCAGAGAAAGGTTGGATTACTAGATCAACAGTGAGCAAGATACCACTACCGATAACACCACTGGCTAAAATTTGCTTGGCAAGGGCTCTAACACCAAGCATTCTGGCAATCGCAGGTGCAACGATACCGACAAAGCCAATTAAGCCCACTTCACTGACCACTGCAGCAGTAATGAAAATGGCTAACGATAAGCAGAGCAGTTTGATCTGTTTGATATTCACGCCCAACGATGTCGCGACATTGTCACCAAACTGGAGTGCGGATAATGGACGCTGTAAGACTAAGAGT
The DNA here is from genome assembly GCF_059295395.1 of Vibrio sp. SCP2. Lineage (NCBI taxonomy): Bacteria > Pseudomonadati > Pseudomonadota > Gammaproteobacteria > Vibrionales > Vibrionaceae > Vibrio > Vibrio sp. SCP2. The sequence continues at coordinate 1,146,662 of NZ_JCAFVV010000001.1, forward strand.
AAGCTGGTAGGTAAGAGAACCAAAGGCAATAGCATTTGAGTACTCGACCAGTCATTTTGATTAAGTACACCCGCTCCCCAGACAAAGATACTGGTAAGTCGCTGTTCATGGAGCATTAACAACATGGTGTTGAGTGAACCTAAAAACAGGCTCACCACCATACCTGCGAGCACCATATGTAGTGGTGAAAAGCCTCTAGCGGAACTTAAAACAAACACCAGTCCGGTTGCGAGGCAGCCACCAATAAAGGCCGGAACAAAACCAGGAATGACAAGGTTGGCAGGGATTAACAAAATACCCAGCACCATGCCCAGTTCAGCACCTGCTGCGACGCCTAATGTTGTTGGAGAAGCGATCGGATTGCGCAAGACAAACTGCATTACACAACCGGCAACGGCTAGCGCAAATCCACAAATGATCGCGACAGCCAGTCTCGGCAAATAGGTTAAATGGGTGATGAGATGCTGATAATTGGCAGAGTCAAAATGAAAAATGGTGTCCCATATGAGGCCAATACCTTGTGAATAGGGAGCGGTTATTTGCAGCAGAGAGCCAATGATCAAAACAGCAGCGCTGAATAACGCTGCTGTTTTAAAACTTAATCGCCCGTTAGCTTGGTTTGCGATCTTTAAGGTATTCATTATTGTTGGATGAGTTGCTCGGTAATGTGGTCACTAAATCTTTGTGCTGCGATCAGACCACCAAAAGTCCAAATTGCAGGAAGCTCGTAAACAGAATCTGTACGAGTGAACTCCATCGCTTGCCAAAGAGGAGACTTCGTAAGTTGCTGACGTTCTTCTTGTTTTAAAGGACCAAAAATCATTACGTTGGCTTTTTGATGCTCGGCCAGCTTTTCTGTTCCCGTTGTGGTGAAGCCCCAAAGATTGGTTTGCTCTTGCCAATCATTCTTTAGCCCCATCGCGCTGATGGTGTCTTGCGCCAGAGAACCTTGGCTGTGAATACGCAGTGTTTTATCGTTAATGAATCGCGCAAACAGTAGCGGCTTGTCTGACTTTCCGGCTGATACCACTTTTTCTCCGTTGTTCGCAAGGCGTTGGTCCGTTTGCTCGATCACTTGCTTGGCACGTTGCTCTTTGTCGAACAGTTTACCCAAAGAGGTCGTAATAGATTTTGCTGACGCTAATGGTTGCTTTTCTTCACTATAAACACTGTAAACGAGAACTGGCGCAATCTTATTCAACTGCTCATAGGCAGCGGCCATATGCTTGCTGATTAAGATGACATCGGGTTTGATATCCGTGAGTAACTCTAAATTAGGTTCGCGGCGTGAGCCAACATCGATCACATCAGAATCTAGGCTTGGCTCAACAACCCATTGCTGATAGCCGTTGGTATCGGCGACACCTTCGAGGTCAACGCCAAGGCTGAGTACCGTTTCGGTCAGTACCCAATCTAGTGCCACGACTTTCTTCGGTGTCGTTCCAAAGGAAGCTGTTCCCATTTCGTGGGTAATATCGAGCGCGTAGCTATTGAATGCCAATGCTGCAGAGAGCATTACTATGAGTTTTTTCACAACAGGTTCCTTCTTGTTTAAGGGATGTAGCTGATCGGTTTTCCCGTCTTAGGGTGTTCGAACAACGCGAGCTCCATACCGTATATTTTCATTAACGTCTCTGGCGTCATTAGCTCTTGAGGAGAGCCTGCGGCAATGACTTTTCCTGAATGGAGGGCAATCAGATGATCGCTAAACTTAGCAGCCATGTTGACATCATGTAGTACCATGATCACGGTTAAACCCATCGATTGGTTGAGCTCTCGAATTAAGGCTAATAGTTCATGTTGATGGGCGACATCCAAAGCCGAAGTCGGTTCATCAAGCAAAATACATTGGCTTTGTTGAGCGAGTAGCATAGCGACCCAAGCTCTTTGTCTTTCACCACCTGATAAGGTAGCGACAAATCGCTCTGCAAATGATGTTAAGCCAACTTTCTCAATCGCTTGGTCTACAATGGCGTAATCTTCTTTTCCGTAACGACCAAATGCCCCTTTCCATGGGTAGCGCCCAAAACAGACCAGTTCGCGAACGGTGACGCCGTCAGTGATCGGTGGATGTTGAGGTAAATAAGCCACTTTATGGGCGAACTCTAAACTTGAAAACGAAGAAATGAGTTGTTGGTTAAACAAAACTTGCCCATGAGTTGGCGCATTTTGACGACTAAGAAGTTTAACTAAGGTCGATTTACCACAACCATTGTGACCAAGAAGTGTTGTCACCTTCCCCGGAGCAAAATCGAGCGTAGTGGGAGATAGGATAACTTTACCGTCGATTTCGAACGACGCATCGACAAGTTGATACATAAGTAAAATATGAAGTTGAGTTATTGGCTTTAAGCCGCTAACTTTATCACGCCAAAAAGGCAATGAGAATTATTTTCACAATCAATAACTCTATCATTAATGATATGAATTGTTCATTGCTGATTTTTATAACAATTACAATGAATTACAAATATGTCAGTTTTACACGGAAAAAAGGCTCAACTGTGGGCAATCAGTTCAGCAGCAGCACTCATGGGTATTGGTCAAAATGGCTTGCTGGTTTCATTGCCTTTCTTAGTTGAACGCTCAGCATTCAGTTTACCTACTTGGTCGATTCTTATCGCGATTGGCAGCTTTCTGTTTTTGCCCTCGGCACCTTACTGGGGAAGGTACAGCGACAAACGTGGGCCGAGAAATGTGGTTGTCCAAGCCTTGTTTGGCATGGCGATCAGTTTCGTGCTCTTGTTTCTATTTGCCATCTTAAGTGACCATCAGCCCCATTTGGTAATGTTCTGGTTAGTCGGCTTGATACTCGCTCGGGTTATATACGGTTGCACTGTTTCGGGAATGGTTCCCGCTTGCCAACATTGGGCAATCCTTTTGTGTGGTGCAGAGAATCGATTACAAGCCATCACGAGTATCAGTATTGGCTTGAGCGTGGGTAGGCTTGTTGGGCCATTGATCGCGATAGTGGCGTTAAAGTTTTCTCCCTATGCGCCATTGATGCTAATGATCGCGCTTCCTCTTATCGCCCTCCTCACGGTGCTTTTTCAGCCAACTCCTCAACATGGTTTAGAGAGTGAGAAACCCGCTGAGGCTTTACCTTGGTTGCCGAATAAATCCTTTATGCCTTATTTATTGAGTGGTTTGCTGCTGTGTGCGGCGATTGCGCTATTGCAGTACAGTTTTACTCCGCTTATGCAATCGGTAACAAGTTGGTCGACGGCTCAAATCAGTGATGGGATTGGGGTACTTTTGACGATCAGCGCTACATCTACGTTTGCTGTTCAACTTATTGTTGTTAAAAACAAAAAAGTTACGCCAATGAAAATGTATCGACTCGGGGCGGTGGGCTTGCTGTGTGGTTTGGTGCTTTTCCTATTACCTAATATTTGGCTGTATGCTTTAGCGATGGCGATTGCGGCGAGCGGAGCTGCGCTACTTGTTCCGGCATATACGTCTGAGGCGACCGAGAAAAAAAGCGATGCACCTGGCTCTGTGGCGGGTTACATTGCGATGTCGCATACCATTGGCTATGGATTAGCCTCGTTGCTGGCGTTCACCGCAACCATAAACCCTTTGTATCCCATATATTTGTGTCTCGCGTTTTCGGGCTTGATAGTCGCAACCGCTTATTTAGTTACAAAGCGCCCCTCAAACGAAGTCGCAGATATATCTTAACGCTTGTTGTTAGGGTGCCTAGGGCAGTCAGTACACAGTTCTCGACCTTGGCACTTATAGACTAAGCAGCAAGAGGTTCGCACAAAGACGAGTTGCTTTGATGCCTCGTCATAGCTAAGTGAGGCCATGAGTTTTTCAGGAAGATTGCAGGCGGCTAACCACTGTCGAGCTTGACCAATCAAATACTCTCCGGGAAGGTCGGGAGCAAATTGACTTAACTTAACTAAACAACCGAGTACCCCATCAGCAAACAAGTGATTAGTAAATCCAGGTCGGATACGGGTCCAAATACTCATCTCTTGGCGGAAATAATCAAATAGAGCATTGAGCTCTTTGCCCGCATGTTCAATTAGTTCTTGTTCAGTCCCCTGAAAGTAGTCTTCATTATCAAACTGATAACCACTGATAAAGTTAGGCTGAACTTGCTGACCAATCGCTGACAGCTTAGGTAAACCTTGGCAAGAATAGATAGCAATAAAAGCGACATAAATAGGTTGCCAACAAAGCAGTGTCCAAGTACGAGTCAGCCAGTACGGTGCCCCGGCTTCGGGGTGCTCTAGTTGCAGACTTTCGTACAGTTGACGAATATGTTCTGAACTGGAGCGATCGATATGAATGAGCGGCTGCTCGGCATTGATCTCAGCTAGAGGTTTTATTGCACCGTGTAGATAAGGGGTGACTTGCTGTGAGTGCTCGAAAAGGTGCTCAAAGAACGAATGGCCACTCATATTGTTGTACTTATTCCGTTAAATCAGTGAGCCAAGAATAAATAAATCCAACCTTTATTACAATTGATTATCATTACGAAAGTTTCTAGTGGTAATAAAAAACGGCTTCAATAGAAGCCGTTTTTTCAAAGTGAATGATTATAGATCTCGATTTTCAGCGAACTTCTCTAAGCCTAAGACTAAGCCGATTGCACAAAGCATTAAGACAATAGCAATGCCGAGTTGAGACGGTTGAGAATTCAATGCTTCAAAGGCTGAAGGTGATAAGTTGTGCTGAATCAGAGGAACTTGCTCACCGCTTGAATTTGTACGCCAACTGATGGTCTCTTTCCACGGCCAGATTTTAGGTAAAGTACCAAGCATTAAACCAGTTAGAAAGACGAGAGTAAGATCTCTGAAGCGCTTTAGAAGCCAAGAAAGTACGTGAGAGAAGCTCAGTAAGCCTAAAACGCAGCCTGTTAGGAATAAAGCAAGGATAGGAAGGTCAAAGGATTTAACCGCTCCTAATACTGGGGTGTACATACCAATCAATAACAAAATGAAGCTGCCGGAGATGCCTGGTAGGATCATCGCACAAATCGCGATACCACCCGCGAGCAGGACATTGATGCTGGTTGGCTCAAGTTGGAGTGGATTAAGCACTGTAATGCTGTAAGCGAACGCTACCCCGAGTAGTAAGAAGACGAGTCGACTTAGGCTTCGTTGTTCAATTTGCTTAAGCATATGGAACACAGAGACCAGAATTAGTCCGAAGAAAAACGACCATAGTGGAATCGGATGAGTGACCAGTAGCCATGAGATCAGTTTAGCAAGGGTCGCGATACTGGTAAGCACACCACCAAACAGGGCAATAAGAAATAAGCCATTGATATGCGCAAATGCCGCTTTGAAACCTTCGCGCTTCCAGATGCCAATAACACTCGGGTTAATACGACGAATACTTTCAAGCAAGGTGTCGTAAATACCAGTAATAAATGCGATGGTCCCGCCTGACACCCCAGGTACAACGTCTGCTGCGCCCATGGCCATGCCTTTAAGAAAAGTAGTTAAGTAGTTCATTCTTCGTGATAACTAAATTTAGGTGCCAAGAGTATACCGACTCTTATGTAGAAAAAGTATGAAAAATCAACGTTGATAATTGTGTTTATAGGAACATGGTTTAATATGTTTTTGCAAATAATTGCAAAATGCAATTTTCATATTGCATTTTGGGAAGTAAAACCGCCCCAAAAATGCGGTGTAAGACAAAAATAACGTGGTTTTAAAGTTGGCACGCTAACTGCATTACTAAAAGTGACCCTTATTAAGCCGAGGGTCACCTAGCCAACTGACGTTGTTAGTGAATGTAATTTGTTCACACTATATATAAGCCAATCGCAACATTGCGGTTGGCTATTTTTTTGCCTAAAACCTTGTCAATCTTTATCTCGTCTGAGTGTGTAAAGCTAATATCTAGCGCACGTTTACACCCTCTTAAGTAGTGTTTTTAAAGTCAATACTCGACAAATGGGCGCAAGTTTATTAATAATGCCCGCTTTCTTTTCGCAACCCAGACTAATATTTGTAGGGTTAACTGTTGAAACGAGCATCTTGAGGCTGTTTGTATAAGGACAAATTTCAATAGAAAAATTGAATCAATGAGCATAGCTCCACAGGGTCAATGAGGACTCTGGACTCGTTAGGGAAGATGAGTGAATCAAAAAAAGAGGTTATATGAATCAGATAATTTCAGTTGGACCACTAGAATCTTTCTTAATCGCTATCAGCGTTTTATTCTTAGGGCACTTCGTCAACTCTAAACTTCCTGTCTTAAAGAAGTTCAATATCCCTGAGCCGATTGTCGGTGGTCTTATCGTAGCTGTCATCATCACATTAATGCATTTCAAAGGCATAGACTTAGAGTTCTCTCTACCGCTGCAAGAAGTATTTATGTTGATGTTCTTTAGTACTGTTGGCCTTGCGGCTAACTACACCCAGTTGATGAAAGGGGGTGCTAAAGTCTTTATCTTCTTAGCCGTTGCGTCTTTTTATATCATTATCCAAAACGGTGTTGGTGTCTCTATGGCGACCGCTTTGGGGCTTGATCCTTTAATGGGCTTGATTGCAGGCTCTATTACACTTTCTGGTGGGCATGGTACAGGCGCGGCTTGGTCGCAGACATTTGCTGACAGTTATGGCTTATCTAATACCCTTGAAATCGCAATGGCCTCGGCCACATTTGGTCTTATCATCGGCGGTATTATTGGTAGTCCAGTCGCGCAAAAGCTGATCAACAAGAATGGCTTTGAATCTGAGTACGGCACGGGTACACAAACCCATGAACGTTTTCCAGAACTCGTGACTTACAATGAATATGAAGAAGACAAAGTAACCGCAAAAAAGGTTATCGAGATTTTGTTTATTCTTCTGATCTGTGTGACGGGTGCTAAATACCTAGAGCAGTGGGTCAGCAGTTTTGAAATCAGTTGGCTAATGATCCCTGACTTCGTTTATGCATTGTTCATTGGTGTGTTCATTACCAACCTATTGGAAGTGACTAAGACACATAAAGTGGACGCAGAGACGGTGGATATATTAGGTACGGTTTCTTTGTCCTTGTTCTTGGCAATGGCTCTGATGAGCTTGAAGCTTTGGAACATCTTTGACTTAGCAATTCCGTTCTTAATCATTCTGGCTGTGCAATCTGTTGTGTTAGGTGTTTTCTCGTACTTTGTCACGTTCAAAGTGATGGGTTCTAACTATGACGCGGCGGTTATTGCTGGTGGTCACTGCGGCTTTGGTCTGGGTGCTACGCCGACTGCAGTAATGAATATGGGGTCATTGGTGAATAAGTTTGGTCCGTCACCACAAGCATTTATGGTCGTGCCAATTGTCGGCGCATTTTTCATCGACATTGTTAACTTGATTATCCTACAAGGCTACATTTCATTTATTGGTTAATGAGTGGCTAGATATGAAAACGCCCTGCAAATTTGCAGGGCGTTTTTGTATTGGTCTGGTTATCTTAGCGTAAGCTTAGTGCCATCAAATTTTAAATGACCGAGTAGCACTTTGGCATTCTCTTTTCCGTCGTCAGTAAACGCAACACCATAGCGAGCATAATGTAATGAGCGCTGTAAGTTGCACACTTTGCCATAGAGAGGTGCGAACTCAGCTCCTTTTTGCGAGCTTAGTTGAACGTTTAAAGCGATTTCATCACCAATTTGAAATGGGCGACTCAATGGTGCAGTGATAAAGCGACAACCACTTTTCGACAGATCACGAATTTCACAGTCGAGCTTATGAGTCTCTGCAATCACTCTAGCGGCTAGATTCACGTCGAAGCGAGGTTCTTTACGCAGTTGGGTCACTTGCATCGTTTGAGGAACGGAGAGCGTGAAAATAGGTACGGGCGCTTTTAACACATGCTGTAGCTGCCCTCGAAAGTGGACAATAGCACCTTCACCTCTTGGTGAAATCGCTCGAATGGTTGCCCAAAAACCTTCTTGGAAGAAAAAGTTTAAGTCGTCTTCTGAAAGCTTTGGTAGCTCGGCCAAAATAACATTGCCAGAGTGCGTACCAATAAAAGAGGTTTTACAGCGAAATGTTGTCCCGACTGGTGTTGTAATGCCAATAGTGAGCTCCCCACCATGTTCAATCATGGCGAGCGCATCAGTACTATTTAAAGTAGAAACATTTCTATCATTTGCAGAGCGAGCCGGTTGTTCTTTAATTGCTGCTGCTTGGGTATTCATCTAGCCTCCGTTGTCCCCACCATGTTATTGTTTTTGAGGTAGGTGAATATGTGACATCCACATGACATTATGTGACGAGTGGATAGTCTCAATTCTATGTTTGCTTGGCAGTATGTTCAAACATCAAATCACTCAATAAAGTTGAGCTAAGTATCATTTTAAGGAGTCAACATGTCTCATAAGGTAGTTTTTGATGAAGTAAACTCACAGTTTCGTGTTCATCTTGAGGGAGATCACTACGCAATCGTGAAGTTTGAAGACAAAGGTGATGTGTACGCGATCACCTCGACCAAGGTACCAGAGACGCTTCAAGGTAAAGGCTACGGGAAAGTGATGATGGAAGCGGTTTTACCGCAAATCGAACAACTTGGTGTAAAGATTGAACCGATTTGTAGCTATGTTGTGCATTACTTGAATCGTAATGCTCAGTGGTCTCATCTCAAAGCAGACTAACAATGAAGTACAATTATCAACCGCTTGTTTTAGAGCTTGGCTACTCCACGCTGCATTCATTAGATGTTCTGCAAACCTTATGGGGCGGCTATGGCGAACTTGTTCGCCTTTATGTCGATAATACGAGCGTTATCGTTAAGCATGTTCTGTTGCCCAAACCCAAGCATCATCCAAAAGGCTGGAATACTGATGTCTCGCACCAACGTAAACTTCGCTCGTATCAAGTTGAATTGAACTGGTATCAGTTTGCAGCGAAGCGATGTCACGCCAAAGTCCCAGCAACGATAATGGTTAAGCAGCATGAGCAAGAGCTGTTGTTGGTGATGGAAGACCTCAAGCAAGTGGGTTTTACCGAAGTCGTTACAACGCCAAGTCAGCATCACTTAAGTGCCTGCCTTGGTTGGCTTGCCAACTTTCATGCTCAGCATATCGGCCATCAAGGCGAGGGATTGTGGGAAGTTGGTACCTATTGGCATTTGGCTACACGAGCTGATGAGTTACAAGCATTGAGTGATGTGGGGTTGAAGGCTAGAGCTGAGCAGATAGATAGTGTGCTTCAAAATGCCCCTTATACAACGCTGGTGCATGGCGATGCGAAATTGGCAAATTTCTGCTTTACGCCTGATGGCAAAAACGCAGCAGCGGTTGATTTTCAGTACATAGGTAAAGGGTGTGCGATGAAAGATGTTGCGCTGTTTATGAGTAGTGCGGTAGAACCACAGCAGTGTGCTGAAATGGAAGCTTGGATTCTGGATGAGTATTTCGCTGCTCTACGAATGGCCTTGCAAACACATCAACCTCATTTGTCTGCCGAAGAGGTTGAAACGGCTTGGCGGCCACTGTTTGTTATTGCTTGGGCGGATTTTCAGCGATTTGTGAAAGGTTGGAGCCCAGAACATTGGAAAATCAATGATTACACCGAGAGTTTGAAAGATCGCGCGCTAGAAATGTTAAAGGCTTACCCTTAGGTAAGCCTTATATTTACTACAATTTTATACGTGCCATGTAGTAGGTATTGATGTACTCGCCATCTCGGTAAGAGCCAAACTTGGACTCACCTTCTATCTCAAAACCAAACTTCTTATAACAGGCAATCGCTTGTTCATTGTCGGCGTTGACTTCGATTTGCACTCTTTTCACTTGCAGCCAGTTATCGGCTAAATCAAGCACAGTTTCTATCAACTTACTGCCTATGCCTAGCCCGTGGTAATCATCGTGAACACCGATACCAAAGCTTGCACAGTGAGCGGTACGTGGACGTTGTGAATGTTCGAAGCCAATATTGCCGACCACTTTACCGTCATCTTCTGCCACAAAGCTATAGACACCAGCAGGCATGTTTTCCAGTCGGGTCGTCCACATGCTCAACGAAGGTTTTGGGAGCTGGAGTGTCTCACGTTGCGCTTTAGGTTGTGAGTAAATTTCACACAATGCAGCGGCATCGCTGACTTGAGTCGGACGTATTATTATTTCCATATTATTTGCCTTTTCGACTGGTTAAACATTCCTTCACCATAACCAGAATAATAGGAATGTTAAAGCATTGTTTTAAAGAAATTTTTTCTTGAGTATTGTTGGTGATACACCATTTCAAAGCCTAAGCGCGCTACGATGGTATAAATTGTAAATTCGTTTGTTTCTGGAGCGAAGGCGATCTAATGTAACAGCTTGTTCACATAAGGAATCACTCATGAATCATTCCGCGAGTTGGAAAACTCCGCAAAACTTCCTCATGCTTATTTCAATCGTCGTCCCCATTGCTTTTTCAAGTTGGATGGCGCTGCTTAACAACTTCGTTATTGAGCGAGCAAACTTTGATGGTTCAGATATAGGTTTGCTGCAAAGTGTGCGCGAAATACCAGGCTTTCTCGCTTTTACGGCAGTGTTTGTGTTGCTGTTCATTCGAGAGCAGCGCTTTATGATACTTTCCCTCGCTGCTTTGACACTAGGTACTGCAATCACTGGCTTTTTTCCTTCACTTTTTGGATTGCTGTTTACGACTCTTCTCATGTCTACCGGCTTTCATTATTTCGAAACGCTGAAACAGTCTTTATCACTACAGTGGCTTTCTAAAGATGAAGCACCAGAAATGCTTGGTAAGTTTATCTCTGTTGGCGCATTGGCCTCATTGGTGACCTATGGCTCGCTTTGGATTTGTCTAGAAGTCTTCAAGATGGATTTCCAATGGGTCTACTTAACCTTTGGCGGCGTTGGGTTCTTGCTCGTGGTGTGGATGGCGTTTGCTTTTCCTCAATTTGAAACCAAGGTGCAGCAAAATAAAAAATTGGTTCTGAAAAAACGCTATTGGCTCTACTATGCGCTGACCTTTATGAGTGGTGCACGCCGTCAGATTTTCACTGTGTTTGCAGGCTTTTTAATGGTGGAGCGTTTTGGTTACTCTGCCGCCGATGTCACGCTACTATTTATCATCAACTACGTGTTTAACTTCCTTTTCGCCAAGCGTATTGGTCGCTTTATTGGTCAAGTCGGTGAGCGTAAAGCGTTAATGTTTGAATACGTTGGCTTGATAGGGGTCTTTGTTGGTTACGCTTTGGTAGAGACAGCAGAATGGGCTGCGGCACTTTATGTTATCGACCATCTGTTTTTTGCTCTAGCGCTCGCGATCAAAACCTATTTCCAAAAAATCGCTGACCCTGCGGATATGGCGTCTACCGCCGGTGTCTCTTTCACCATTAACCATATCGCAGCAGTATTTATTCCGGTGACGTTCGGCTTTATCTGGCTAGTATCGCCAGCAGCGGTCTTCTACATTGGTGCCGGAATGGCGTTGGTTTCTTTGTTATTGTCTCTCAATATCCCGAGATTACCTGAAGAGGGTAATGAAGTTCGAATTTTAAAATGGAGCTAGTGTAAAAGATGAAAGTAGCCATTATTGGATTGGGTGATATAGCGCAAAAAGCGTACTTACCCGTGATTTGTCAACGCGCTGATGTTGAGCCAATATTCTGTACGCGCAATCCTGAAATTTTAGCTAGCCTCGGTCAACAGTATCGAGTAGAAAAGCAGTGCCAAGACTATCAACAGCTTTTAGCTTTTGCCCCTGACGCGGTGATGATTCATGCTGCTACATCCGCTCATCGTGAGATTGCCGCCTATTTTATCCAGCAAGGGGTTCCCACTTTTGTCGATAAACCGCTAGCTGATAGTGCACAAGACGTTGAGTTTCTGTATGAACTGGCTGAAAAGCACAACCAGCCACTGTATGTCGGTTTTAATCGCCGCCATATTCCTTTGTATAACCAGCATATTAAGGAACTTGGTCAAGGGGCGGTTGGTGACCTCACTTCCCTAAGGTGGGAGAAACACAGATACGATCAACCGGGTGATATCCGTACCTTTGTGTTTGATGATTTCATCCATCCTCTAGACAGCGTAAACCTAAACGGGCAAGCAACACTGGATGATGTCTATGTGACTGCGCAGTTTGAGCAGCGTCAGCTTGCTCGGGTCGATGTTCAATGGCAATCGGATTCAACGTTGCTACATGCGTCGATGAATAGACAATTTGGCGTTACCAAAGAAAGAGTGTCAGCGACTTATGCAAACAAAGCGTTAGAGTTTGACTCTTTTGTTGAGGGGCGAGTTTGGCAACAAAATCGAGAATCAAAACTCGTGCTGAAAGATTGGACTCCAATGCTTGCCAGCAAAGGGTTTGATTGCATGATTCAAGATTGGCTTGATGTAGTCAAAGTTGGCAAGATCGCTACTGAAACGATAGCTCGAAATATGGCTAGCCATCAACTCGCAGAACACTTGGTTAGCCACTTAGAAGCGCAGATGAAATAGTAAACACATATAAAATAGAATCAGCGGAGGGTAACCTCCGCTTTTTTATAACTGACTAAACCTGTCTTGAATGTAGTCGACAAAGGTTTTTATTTGTCCTGGGATGAACTTTGACTGAGCATACTGAGCAATGACCTTACCTTGGTAATTGCCGCCTACATGCCAGTCGCGCAGAATTTCAATCACCTCTCCTGATTCCACATAATCTTGAATAGCAAACTCTGGAAATACCGAAATTCCGACTCCTCGTAACACGGCCTCACGACGAATCTCACTGTGGTTGACGGCAAATGAGCCATTAACGTTAATCGATACTTTCTTGTGATTATTGGTAAAGTCCCAAACCCGATCGCGAGGGTTTTCGCCAAGACAAAGGCAGTTGTGGGATGAAATATCTTCTGGGTGGATTGGCATTCCTTGTTGCTCGATATATGCAGGGCTGGCGCACATGACTAGGCGGCACTGGGTTAACGTTTTGGCGATCAATCCTTCCGTAGGTTTGTCAGTGATATGAATAATGACATCAACTTCATCCCCAATAGGATCGATATAGTGATCCGCGACTTTTAGCTGTAGCGCCACATTGGGGAAGGCATCAATAAAATCGAGTACCATCGGCATTAGCACTTGTCTAGAGAGAGCTTTAGGCGCCGCAACACGCAGTACACCTGAAACTTCGGTTTTGTCCGCCTGAGCCGCTGAGACCGCCATTTTTGCTGAGTTAATCATATCGCTGCACAGACTATAGACTTCCTGACCGGTGGAGCTTAGGCGCATTTGTCTCGTGGTTCTCTCAAGCAGCTTTTCCTCTAATGCATTTTCTAAGCGGGTTATCGAGCGGCTGACCGATGAGGGTGAAACCCCGAGTTTTTTTGCCGTGTTTGAAAAACTACCAGAGTCGACGACGTTGACGAAGATTGCCATCTCAGATAACAGTGGAATAAGCCTATTTGTGTCCATGGCGCAAAAATCCTTTGCATATTTGCAGTATTGTTTCGATAAAGTTACTTATGGATACTAATTAAGTCAATTGACAGCAAGGAAAGCGGAAAGGACATCGTGAAGAAGTTAAGAAGTATTGAAGACATTCTTACCATCTCTAGTACGGTTAAGCATGTTTTAACTCTGTTCAGTGGTGGCTTAGATAGCACATACCTCCTCGAGATACTTAAAGAACAAAAAGTGAAGGTGACCGCATTAGTGGTTGATCTTGGAGAAGGCATTGATGAGTCCAATTTAAAGCTGATTACCGATCATTATGGTGTCGAACTCATGATCCTCGATGCTAAACAAGAATTCGTTGAACATAGTTTGGTTTCTGCAATACAAGCACAGGCCCTCTATCTTGGCGACTACCCTGTCAGTTCTTCATTATCACGTCCAATCATTGTCAAAAAGGCAGTGCAAGTGGCACAAAAGCTCAATTGTCAGGCCATCATCCACACCGCTAATCAATCTCAAAATAGCCTCAGACGTCTAAATGGCGCAATTGAGGCGAGTGGCTATCAGGGATATTACGGCTCGCCCTATGAATACTCCGCACTGACTCGTGAAGAGAAAACCGCAGCGCTATTTCATTCTGGTTTAGTTGGATTTAAATCTCGCAATGTCAGCGGTGATGCCAATCTTTGGTGCCGTGAATTTGAGTCGGGTGTTTTGGATGACCCAGAATCATTTACTGTCTCAGAATCTCTGTTTAGCTGGTCAAAATGGGATCCAGCGAAGCAGCTTGACAACCATCAAGTAAGAATAGGATTTCGTAAGGGATATCCGGTAACAATCAATGATTTACCGATGAATCTTAAAGAGTTAATTGCTTTCATTAACAACCACGTTGGCGCGTATGAAATCGGTCGATATGTAGGTTTCGACCACCTAGATGAGGATGAGAAAGTCTTAGAGGTGCGCGAAGCACCCGCTGCTCACATCCTTATGAAAGCATATAAGTTGTTGGAAACAGCAACTTTACCTACCGATGTTCTCAAAGCAAAAGCGATGCACAATGAAATGTGGACCCAAGAAGCGGTTGAAGGCCGTTGGGGAAGCATGTTGCAGAGCTCAAGTTATGCGTTCATCGCTCACACTGCCGAGCATGTCTCTGGCAGTGTTTTATTCTCACTATCACGTGGACATGTTCTCGCAACTAGCATAGTTGCAGATGCGCCTAAGTATCTTCGTGATAGAGATGCATGGGAGGTGCAAACCGCTCATAAAAGAAGTTTGCGCACACTCTCTCCCTCATCATTAAAAAAACAACAACAAACGGCGTAGTGCGAGGTGACCTATATGGAAACGGTGAAAAAGCCTATCGAGCGTCATGCATCGGTTATTGCTCAGATACTCAGTCAAAATAGTTATGTTTTTGTCAGTGGTAAGCAGATGACCAATCTGCTGACAACCAATGTAGATGAGGTGATTCGATTTAAAAACTGCTGGAACCACCTAGAGCGTGATCGCTATATGGCAGATGGTGGGGCGTATCGTTATCGACGTTATGGTCAGTTCTTAAAAGCAAAAGGTGGTAAGCAGATTTCAATGCTGCCCCATGAGCCTTATGTGCAGCCTTCTTATATCAACTCATTGAATGGTGACATTGAGCGTCATTTTGAGCCTTTAACGGATCGTTTTGTCACATCCCCAATTCTAGAGAGATTGTTGCTGTTATTAAGTGACGTGTATGACTTGGCAGAAGGACAAGCAACGGATTGGAACATTCGCTTACACCCCTATCGAATCATCGCTGATGAAGCTGAACAAGGTGAGCCAACTCCAGAAGGTTTGCATCGTGACGGCGTGACCTATATTGCGTCACTGATGATCAATAAGATCAATGTGTCTGGCGGTGAAACTACGATCACAGACGACAAGGGCAATACTTTGGAATCCCTGACGCTGGATAAAACATTTGATGTGGTGTTAGCCAATGATGAAAAAACCATGCATGAGGTGACCGCCATCACACCAAACAGTATAGATAAATGCGCGTACAGGGATGTACTCGTTATCGCTTTTACAAAAATGGAGGAATAAGATGACAACGGCTACGGGTCAATTAAAAAAAGGAAGTTTTAAGTTTCCGTTAACCGAATCATTGTTGCTACTCGTCGCAGTTTTTTGGGGCACAAGTTATGGACTGACCAAGAGTGCTCTTGTTTACACTAGCGTTTTAGTTTTCATTTCGATTCGTTTCTCGATCACTTTTCTATGTATGCTACCTGTAGTGATTCGAGACTTTCGCCGCGGGCTCAATAAAGACTGGAAGATTGCCATACCGACCGGTTTTATCCTATCGGCGATTTTTTTCTGCGAAGTGTTCGGGGTTTCTCAAACCTCAGCATCAAATGCGGCGTTTTTGATTAGCTTATCAGTGATACTGACGGCCTTCGCCGAGTTGATAATCAATAAGAAACGAGTCAGCAATACCTTATGGGGTTTAACTTTGTGCAGTGTAGTGGGCGTCTTGTTGCTAACCAGTAACCAAGGTATCGAATTGTCACTCAATACAGGTGACTATTTTATCCTAGGGGCGGCATTGCTCAGAGCCTTAATGGTGACGCTAACTAAGCGTTTTACCGAAGGAAAAGAAATTACCACAAGTACGCTTACGTCACTCCAATCGCTCGTGGTCGCGGGTGTTGCGATATTCGCTGCTATGGCGTACTTACCTGCATCTGAATTTGTAATCCCAACCAGTACAGAGTTTTGGATTACAGTGGCTTACCTTGTGTTGTTTTGTACTTTGTTTGCCTTCTATGTTCAAAACTATGCGGTGCGCAGAACGTCACCGACACGGGTTTCTTTGCTGATGGGCAGCGAGCCATTATTTGGTGCGATATTCGCTATGGTGTGGCTGCAGGAGTCATTGAGTCTGTTACAGGTGGTTGGTGGGGCACTGATTCTGTTTAGTGTTATTGTCACCTCAACGAAAGAGAGTTAAAGATCGGGTCAATAAAGACCCGACTTTCTACGTCAATCAGTGAATGTTGGCTTGGGGCGTTCACCAAACAACTTAGGTTTGAAGGAACCAAGCACTAACTCTAAGAATAACGGTATAGCGTTAGACATACCTATAAGCTGCTCGATTTTAGCTTTCTCAAAATACTCTGGATCGAGAGTATCTTTGTTGAGTGAAGCTTTAGCTAGTTCGACCATTTCCGGCATCATTGGGACTAAGAATACAAACGCGTTGACTGCGAGAAAACTTAAAAGTAATAGTTTTATTCTTAACCAATTTGGCTTGTAATCGAATTGGCGGTAAAGGTACAGGTCTGCAAGCACCTTCAGCCCTAGCCCAGGTAGTATTAGAATATATGCACTTAACTCCTTATATATTCCCACATGATAAGCCGTTATCGGGCTTTCATGGCCTAGTGTTGTACCAATCACGATGTGAGAAAGAATCCCTCCCACATACATGATAGTTCCTAATTCGTTGATAAAATTAATAAATTTAATTTTCATATATGGAATCGCTGGATTTAAATCACTGATTTAGCGTTTTAAATCAAGCTTGTGGCCCAAGTGCTGAACCTGAATTGTCGCGTAGCCAAGCATCACGGCTTCAAACTGTTTACTCAACTCTTGAGCATGTTGTGCGTCTTTAGCAAGAAAGGCAACTGAGTAAATTGGACGTACAATTCCGTCGTTAAGCTCTTGTGTATCTAGGTAAGAGGACGTGACGAGCCCCGCCTGATTTAGACTGATGACACGTTGCAAGTCGATGCCTAGTACACGATCCATCTCTAGTGCTTCTATCCCTTTTTTCCATGTAATTGTTACTCCATAGTTGTTGTAAACCGGTGTGTTATCTAACCATTTTGAGCCCATTGGCTGAATATTTGCTATTTTGACCAACTCTTTTTTATACAGCGGTAAATCCTTCAGTTTTTGTTCTACTTGCTCTGGACTGTCGGCTTCGATAACAAAGCGCAGCATCTGTACTGAGCGGTCATCAATCTGGCTACGAGACACGAACATATCTTTAATTTCACCTTGTTCCACGAGTTTGCCAAAGGCTGCTTTTTGCTCTGGCATGGTGTTAAGAACTTCTTCTGCATTGTCGGTGTTCCATTCGAGCGAGACACCGAAGTCTGCCGCGATTGTAAAAGTTGAAGCGAAAAGTGATGTGATGAGTGCTGCGGTAGTTAATGCTTTCATGTCATGTTCCTCTATGTAATTTGGATAAGTTATTGTTTGTGGTTGATTACCAGCGCGAGCGGTAGCTTCGGTGGCAGCTTTTACAGGTTTTTTGCGCGGAGTCTAAGCTAGACTCAGCAAGGGATAGGTTTTGTTGCTGACTAGCCTGATAAAGCTGTTCAAAGCCTTTATCCATTTGCAGCAACAGTTGATTAAATTTCTCGGGTTTGCTCCATACACTCTCTTTCGCTTTACTGCCTTGTTGGCTGCCAGTTGGAAACAGAGCTAATAGGCTTTGGCTATGGTTTTTTAACTGTGAACTGGTAGAGCCAAGCTTGTCCCACTCCGTATTTGAACCATCTATGGTGCGATTCGCACTCTTAACTAATGTTTCTACTTGTTCAAAAGCTTGTTGCCTTTGTTCAATTTGTTGCGAGTAGTCTTGCGCGTTCACCAGTAATGGGGTTGAGCACAATAGGCTGATCATGACTTTGTTCATATTGGTCGTCTCTTCTTATCGTTTGATCATTTTCGATCATGGCGTGTTGTTGGTGTTTAATTTACACAGCAATAGTTGCAATTGCAACTATTGCTGTGTAAATTAATGCAAATAAAATAAACAACCAAACAATTGAAGAGGTATCAAATGAAAGTATGGGATCTATCAACACGCCTATATCATTGGGCTCAAGCAGGACTTTTTATGGCGCTATTGGCGAGTGGTTTTTCCGGTAATGGTCCGCACGTCCAGTTGGGTTTAGCTATTACGACCTTGATCATATGGCGGATAGTTTGGGGATTTGTTGGCAGTGAAACGAGTCGTTTTAGGCAGTTTTTGCGTTCACCAAAGAGTGTATTCAACTACCTATTGGGTAGGGAGTCATCGCGACCAGGCCATAACCCAGCGGGAGGATGGATGGTGCTAACCTTGCTTTGCGCTTTACTTGTTCAATGTATTTCAGGAATGGCCTTGGCGGGATTGCTTGATAATTTGCCGCATGCTGAAGTTTGGCTAACGGATTCAGTGTTCTCTTTGCTTGAAACTGCGCACTTACTGTTGGCAAACCTCCTACCTGCATTAGTGGCTTTGCATGTTGGTGCAATTGTGTTTTACAAGTTACGCTCCAAACCACTGACTTGGGCAATGGTAACCGGTAAGCAAACCTTTTTAAATCAATCAGGGAGTGTATTGCTAGTCTCTCAATGGCGCGCATTATTAGTGCTAGTTGTAGCAACATCAGTTACCATGGCAATAGTTGCATTCTCATAGTGAGTAAGTTGTAAATGAGTGAAGAATTCGATAGACAACGTAGTTTTGGTTGGCTGATTAATGTTGTGGCTAATGACGCCGCGAAAACATTTGATACGGAACTAAAAAAACATGGCCTGACGATTGCTCTGTGGCCAACGTTGATGTGTTTATGGGAAGAAGAGGGCGTGACCCAACGCGAGATTGCGCAGAAATCTAAGGTGGAAAACTCAACCACAACTAGAACACTCGATAAACTTGAAAATCTCGGGCTGGTTGAAAGACAAGCGGATCCCAACAGCCGCCGTTCTTTTCGAATTTACCTGACGGATGAAGGGCGTGCGCTTAGAGAGCAACTCATCCCCATTCCTTTAGGGATTAATCAAAAAATCCTCAGTGCACTTGATCCAAAAGAGCGTGATGAGCTGATTCGTTTATTGCAAAAATTGGTTGCCCAAGTGTAACTTGCTAGAGGTTTTATGCAGATGGAGAATAGAATGACCAAGCCACTCAATGAATGTATTGTGCCTATGTACCCAACTATTCAAGCGCTAGACGTCAACGCGCTTGAGGCGGGAGAGCATAAATTCTGGTTTGCGGTGGCAACGGACGCGATTGGTCATCCGCAAACATTGCCTGTTAGAGTGTTTAAAGGGGTTAAGCCCGGAAAACGCATTGTGATAACGGCGGGTGTACATGGCGATGAGCAAAATGGTATTTTAACCGCGCAAAAGCTTGCCCGAGAGCTAGAGCGCAAAGCGATTTCCGGCTGCGTTACTATCGTTCCGGCGGTTAATTTATCAGGCATTGCTCGCCACAGTCGCGATTTTCACTCTGCTGCGCCAGACAGTTCATCTGCGAACCTTAATCGTATATTCCCAGGTAGCCCTAATGGCGATGATGCCAGTCGCTATGCCTATAGCTTATGGGAGAATCTGCTCAAGCCCAATGCTGATCTTGCGATTGATCTCCACTCTCAAACCAGCGGTAGTGCGTATCCACTTTATGCGTTTGCCGATTACCGAATTGACGATGCGATTCGGATGGCGAGGCTGATCAACCCTGATGTGATTCTCAATGACCCCGGTGACCCTGGAATTCTTGAAACGGTTTACAATCGCGCCGATATTCCTTCCATTACTATTGAAGTCGGTGTGGGCCGTTATACCGATTTAGAGATGGTTGATAGAGCAACGCTGGGTGTTTTGAATGTACTGCGCTCTTACGAGATGCTTGCTGGAGAGGTACAGACGACACAAGAGCAATGCGTTGAGGGAAATACCATCACCAGTGTGAGGGCAGAGCAAGGTGGCTTTGTGATTTGTCATGTTGAGTTGTTGGAAAATGTCGAACAGGGGCAAAAACTTGCTACGCAATACAATAGCTTTGGTGATGAGATCCAAACCTACTACTCACCTACAAGCGGAACCGTGATCAGCCATAACGTGGAATCGGTTCGTGCACCGGGTTCGCTAGTGGTTCGATTGATAAAGTAACCCCGACAACTATGGTGTGTCAGGGTTGATCTGCTCTTCGTGTTCTTGTATAGATTGCTCAACTAGCTGAGTAATCTCTTCTACTTGCTCGGGAGCGGATTCCGCAATCGTACTAATAAACTCTTCGACCGATTCATTAATATCACTTTCCTCTCGGTCCGCCAGCCTTAGATTTTGGTTGGTTTCAACCATATTGGCGACCAATTCCTGACTGAATTCGGCCAACTTCTCTGGAGATTGTTCTGCGAGTGTTTCAACCAAGTTGTTTGGTTGTTCTTCCATGGCATCACTGATGGCTACCAAGATCTGCATGGTATTCTCAGGTTCTTTTTCAATCAGCCATTCAACAATCTCATCGACCTGTTCATGCTCTGACTCTGCGAGCTTTTTCGCGATCTCAATCGACAAGTCTGGGTTGGTCAGGGTAAGAGAGCGAAACAGCACCACTGTATCTATGTTATCTAGTTGGGCGGCTTTCTCTGCTAAAGAAGCGGCCCACTCTGGGTTTTTGTTTGATAGTCCACGTATCAATGCAATTGCCTTGCTTGGGTGGTCCTTGGCTAACGACTCTACCTGTTCCCAAGCTTCATCAACATAGAGTGAATAGTCTTGGTACTCAGTACGTGGATCAAGCTCTTCATGGATTGACGCTGGAGTATGCATAACGAAGCTTTCTTGCTCTTCCACAGGGAGTGCTTGTCTGACCGACATTCGGTAGATGGTAAAGACAATCAAGCCAAGATCGACAAATATTAAAAAGCCAAATAGAGCACTACCATTAAAGCGCTCCATGATAAGTGCCGCTGTATAAGGGCCAATGACTGAGCCGATCGCATAGATACACAGTAGGCCTGACAAGACGGGAACTAACTGAGCTTTGAGCGCTCTATCAAAGGTTTCTGAAATACTGAGTGGATATAAACAGGCGATTAATCCCATAGTCAGTGCAACCAAGATGAGCGGTGCTAATTGCCATTGATACTGCATTGAAACGGGTAACGCGAAACTGACGATAGCAAGAACAAAGCACCCAGATAAGATAACTTTACGCCGTTCGAACTTATCGGATAAATAGCCCATTGGCAGTTGGAGAAGGATACCGCCCGCTGTCGCTGCACCCATGAAAACAGACAACTGGAAGCCAGTAATTCCTTGACCATCAGCATAGACAGGTAGCATGTTCGCGATGGTTGAATAGAGAATGCCACACACAAAACAGGTCATAAAACCCAGTGGTGACAAAGTATAGATTTCTCTGAGCGGAATCGATTCGGTCTGCTCTATTTGTGGCTCAAAGTGAGAAACGAACACAACAGGTGAGACCGAAATACTAAAAAGCACCCCACATAGAATAAACAACGTGGTTTCACTCGGCGGCGCGAGAGCTAAGCCAAATTGACCCAAGGTTATCGCACTCAAGATCACCACCTGGTTGACGGCTAAGATCTTGCCACGATTAGACTCGGTCGACACGCTGTTGAACCATGTATCTAGTGTTGCGGTAGCACAAGCGATACAAAACCCCATCACAGCACGCATTATGGCCCAAAGCCAAATTTCCGAGCTAAGCCCCATGATTAAGATGGCACTAGCACCTAAACTGCCGCACATGGCAAAAGTTCTAACTAAGCCAATTTGGCGCAGTACTCGCTTACCAATAATCGCGCCAAGCAGAAATCCGACCGAGTACATCGAAAGTACAAAACCAATTGATTGCACTCCGACTTGCTCATCGGCTAGTTTCACAGGAAGGAGGATGCCACTTAAGCCATGACTGCTCATCAGCAAAAACGAGCTGATAAAAAGTAGGGTGAGTGGTCTTAGCGTCGCCGTTAAAGTCATAGCTTTGATTTAAAGGTAAAAAAGAGCCATTTACAAGAGCTTTGTAAATGGCTTGTAGCGTAAATGTGTTGTAAGTGTGCTATTCAAAAAGGAGAGAAACGTGAATGAAAAATTGCTCGATAGGTAGGGGAAGTTTACTTAGCTTCGCCAGCTATTTCCTAACAGTAGAGAAACCCCGACGGAAATACCCAATGCGATGAGAATATTGGGTAGGTTGAAGCCCCAAATTGCGACACAGACAGCAACGGTGACAATTGCCCAAAGTAGAGTTTCTAAAATCCAAGTACCCATTAATTGACTCCTAAAATTCACTATACGAGTAAGTTTAGGTGAATGGGGGTTAAGATTTGGTTATCACTCTGATTGTGAGTTACCTGATTGAAAACTCACACTGGCGATAAACTCTGTCTCTTGATGATATTCAAACTTCCATTCTTGGTGGCGACATAATCGCTCGATTAGAATGAGGCCGATACCAAATGAAACTTCAGAGCTACTTGATTCCGAGTCTTCCAATGAATTAGTGACTTGAACATCAGAGCCCGAGAGTTCGATATTTATTGCCCCTTGCTTAGTATGCTGTAAAGCGTTGCGGATAAGATTTGTTAGGACAATTTCAACCAAGATGCTTGGCAGTATTACTGGTGAATTGGAGGGGCATGCACTCACTTTGATTGCCACCTGTTTTCCATCTTGCAGGTATTGATGGTTGGCTAAGATAGTCTGTACCAATTGCTCTAAATCGACCTCTTTAATTTCGAGATCATCAAGTTGGTTTCTGCTCATCCAAAGTAGGGTGGTAATAAGGTTTTGCATCGTTACGACGGAGCGATTGATCCTAGCGACCGCACGTTGGCCGCCTTTGGTCATCGAATCTGAAAGGCGGGTTAACATCTCACCACTGGCAGAAATAATGGATACGGGGGTTCTTAACTCGTGGCTAGCGGCGCGGAGAAAGAACTCCTCCCTTTCAATTGCCTCTCGCTGTTGTTTAACGCTCTCTATAAGCTGCTTTGCCAAAAGATCGACCTCGGTATAGCGAAACGTCTCTAGCTTGTTGGTCTCTTGTAAATTGAGAGTCTGTGACCATTGAGACAAGGTAATGATCGGCTTGGTGAGCCTATGAATCAGTAAACGAATCAGAAGAAAAACGAACAGCAGCAAAGCGCCGACGATCAAGAAAGCGGAGTTAAATTTGCTGACGGATTCCGGTGGACTCTGGCTAAGCAGCTCGGTATAGACAGCCTCGTCATATTGTGAGACGACGTACAAATAGCTGTTTTTCGCTTTGACATAGTGAAGAGCAGCGTAAAGGTACTCACCATAACCGCCACTGGCATTGGCGATATAGTCTTCGTAAATCACATCGTTTTCAAACGTCTCCCAATCGAACTGTTGCAGAAACTTTGCTGGGATTTGATTGAAGTCTGAGTAAACCTGCAGGGTGCTGCTTTGAGATTGAGGGACCTTGCCAGTAGCGAGAAACTCAGTCTCAGCCAGCTTCAGCTCATAGAGAAAGCCATATTTAGCCGATTCATTAAGACCAATCTGGTAACTTTGGCTGATCATCAACCCATAGATAGCGGTTAAACTGATCACCAAGCCAAACAAGTAAAGATAGATATCTCGCTTAATACTAACGCGCTTCACTTACTCTTCCTCTCTGATCGCAATGCCTACGCCGTGGAGGGTATGAATCAGCTTGTTTTCGAAGGGCGCATCTATCGCTTGTCTTAGCTTAAACAAATGCACTTTCAAGCTGTCAGCATTAGGTAGTTCATCCCCCCATACTTCTTCTTCTAGCTTGGATTTACTGACAACGTTGGGGCTATTTTGAATCAGACATACCAACATCTTCCAGCACACAGGAGGAAGCTTAATTGCTTGACCTGCACGACTCACTTGGTGCTGATCGAGGTCGACTTTGAGATCGCCAACTGAAAGTGAGGTCACTGCCCCTTTAGCTCTGCGTACCAGTGCGAGTACGCGAACCTTGAGTTCTTCCATGGCAAATGGCTTGACCAGATAATCATCAGAACCTGCGGCAAAGCCAGTCAACTTATCGTCTAAGGTATCTCGGGCGGTGAGCATCAAGATTGGCGTACTGACCCCTTTATCTCGCAAGGATTGGCAGACATCAATGCCATCCATTTTAGGCATGTTTAGGTCGGTAAGAATGATATCGTAGTTGTTACTTAACGCTAGGTTAAGCCCTGATAATCCGTTGTAGGCAAAGTCAAATTCGACTCCGTCTAGCTCCATGTAATCGCTGATTGCTTCGGCGAGATCTTTATCGTCTTCAATTAACAGGGCACTAATCGTCATTGAACCTTTACTTCCTTTTTTGTTCTTGCTGCCAAGCCCAGATAGGCGGTTTAACCAGTAGTTTGAACTTGACGCTCCACTCCGGCGCATGCCATATCTGGCTGAAAAGCTTCATATATCCATTGAAGTATACTTTAAATGGATTGACGGAGTTAATCCGTGGGTAAACGCCATATTTTACTTCTTCCTCTTCGCGGGCAAAGGTACCAAACATGCGATCCCAAATGATCAATATTCCGGCATAATTCTTATCGAGGTACTGTTTATTGGTTGCATGGTGAACCCTGTGATGCGACGGCGTATTGAATATCGCTTCAATTGGACGAGGAAACTTTCGCACCGCTTCAGTATGAAGAAGGGTTTGAAACAACTGAACGAAGGTTTCACACATCAAAACAACAAACGGATTGAAGCCGAGTAAAATCAAAGGCAAATGGAAAAAGAACGGGAAAAACCAGTCCAAAGGTCCAAATCTGTATGCCACCGATATATTGAAGTAGGGCGAGCTATGGTGAACGGAGTGCGTTCCCCAAGCGATTCCATTGCTGTGTAAAAATCGGTGCTCCCAGTAGTAAGCTAAATCTGCAAGAATCAAACAGCCAAGAATTGTCCAACCTGTGATCGGCAGCTGAGTAAGGCTAAAGTTTTCGTAGGCAAAAACAAACGCGCCCACATAAGCTAGACCGACAACAAACAGTGTAATCAGTAGGAAAAATAGCGTGACAAAGTTAGTCGCACTATCTCCTATCATGTTCCAGCTAAGCTTCTTTTTAAACGCATAGCGGATAAGTTCGAATAAGAAGATAGCGACCGCAATAAGCAGAAAATTATCATCCACCCAGCTTTCGGTAAATATGATGGTGCTTTCCGAGAACACTTGAGACATAGACTCAAACATAGTTATCTCCTTTACCCTATTGCTTATAGTAGACGGACATTTGGCTCGCTTCAGGTAAGCCATGTTGGTTGAGGTAGTGAGTTTCCACCACCGCATAAGGCTTTTTAGCAAAGTCTATTTTCTGCCATGCCTCTGTCAGCTCAGCCTCATTGTGCTTTCCTTCCTTGAGCAGAAGTTTTGCATCGGCTATGTCTGGTAATTTGCTCAGGTCACTTGCGATTGCGCCCGCTGTGGTCGGGTAACCAATCGTCACCTCTGCTTCAGAGAAATCTGCATTAAATGCTTGATACAACACGACGATGTAATCGACCTTCTGAGGTAGAGGGTTAGCCTCATCGATTCTGGCGTAGAACTTATCCCATAAGTTTGGCACGCCTTGTAATGCGATGGTCTGAGTGACGCCGCGCAAGTAGTTGTTGGGCTTTTTATCGACAACGGGTGCTGCTGACGGTGTTGCGCTACTGGCATCCTCGGCAACGGCAGGCTGAGCTAAGACAAGCCCCCAGATTGAGCCAGTAATTAAGGCGGTGGTGGCGATGGATGCGAATAATTTCATGCTGACTCCATACCTAGGTTAAACACATACCTAAGTGTGATTTATTGATTATGGTAGGAGTGTAAGTGGGTAGGCGTTAACAAAAGGTTATCGATACTCAAATGATCAAAACAGCAATCTGGGACACTTTTTCTTGAGATGAATTGGCAATACTAACGCCAAATTCATTCACAGGAATAATGATGTCTGACTGTTTCCAAGTAACACTTAGATCCACCATTGGCTTAGAGCCCTTCAAAGTAGCGCTTACTTGGTTCATGGTGCTGGTGGAAAACGTAATGCTGATATTACTGCCACTCGCGATAGGCTACGCGATTGATGGTGTATTAAATCATGACATGCAACCCTTGATTCACTTCGCCCTGCTGCTGCTAGCCGTTGTGGTCGTCAGTGTATTGCGCCGTTTTTATGATACTCGCGTTTATGGTCAGATTCGTTTTAAGTTAGCCAGGTTGGTTGAGCGAAACTTAAAACACGCACCAGTATCAGTACGTAGTGCACGCTTAACCATGTCTCGTGAGCTGGTGGACTTCTTAGAAGATGATTTGCCGGCGTTAATGACGGCAGTGGTACAGCTTGTTGCTACCGTTGTTATCCTAGCTGCTTTCCACTTCTATCTTGCTCTGAGTGTCTTGGCCTCGGGTATCGGCATCTTGATTATCTACGCCCTGTTTCATGGCACTTTCACTCGCTTAAATGGTGCGCTAAACGATCAGCTAGAACAGCAAGTAACAGCGCTTAATAGCGGTAAGTTTGCCAACATTCGCGGGCATTTCAAACGGCTTAAAAACTGCGAAATTAAACTGTCAGATACCGAAGCCATCGCTTATGGATTGATTTTTATCGTCTTACTGAGCGCGGTTTTAGCCAACCTGTGGATGGTGAGCGCCTTGGTCGAACCTAGTGTAGGGCAGATCTTTTCGATCGTAACTTATTCACTTGAGTTCGTTGAAGTCGCCGTTGTGTTACCAGTGACACTACAGACATTATCGCGTTTGGCTGAAATCACTCAACGTCTCAATGTTTCATCAAAGGCTGAGGCCGAAACCCCTAACCAACAGGAGATTTCTTATGAAGGTTAAATCTATCTTAGCTGTCGCGTTAGGCGTAAGCGCAATTTTCGCTGCCTTGGTTATGGTTGACTACTTAGAGCCACAGCCGACTCCGATTAAAGAGAAGGCGGAGCTGAAAGCACCGGTTTCAATTGTTGAGGTGACGCCGCAAGCACATGAATCGTCTTTGACTTTACTTGCCACCACAGCAGCAAGGTGGCCGATTCAACTCAAAGCATCGAGCACCGCTCAACTCGCTTGGTTAGATTCTCAATTAGAGCCGGGGGTGACGGTGGCGAAAGGGGATATTCTCGCCAAGCTAGAGACCAGTGCGTTAGCGTCAAATTTGGCGCAAGCGAAAAGCCAAGTAACGCAAGCTGAGCTTAATCTCAAGCAGGCGAAACACGAACAGACAGTGGCTTTGAAAATGTTATCAGCTAAATCCAGCTCACCTTTTGCACGCAGAGAGCCGCAAGTGGCGGCAGCGAAAGCGGAGTTAGACAGAGCACAACAAGCGCTGCAGAGCGCCAACAAGCTGCTGAGTGAAGCCAATATAGTGGCGCCATTTGACGCGATTATATTACGACGCATGATTAGCCCGGGCGAGTGGTTAGAGTCAGGACAAGTGCTGTTTGAGTTAGCGGCGAGCGATTCAGTTGATGTGGCACTGCCCGTCTCAGATCTCCACTGGCAGAAAGTACAAGGTGCGCTGAGCAAACCAGAAATATCGGTATCAAACAGAGCAGGGCAGCATTGGCCTGCTAAGGTTCGCTATGTTGCCCCTCAGGCCGATGCCAACACTCGTCAACGTCAGGTTGTGTTAGCAGTAAGCGAGCCTTATGCAGAAAAGGAAAAATTGCTTCCTAATCAGCAAGTTAAAGTTGAGGTGAGTTTAGGTAATCAGCAGAACATTGCGACCTTGCCGCTTAGCGCCTTAACACGTGATGGCTTTGTTTGGACTTTAGATAACCAAGATAGATTACAGAAAGAGTGGGTAACGCTGGTTGGTCAACAGCAAGACCAAGTGTTCGTTCGTTTTAACAAGCAGAGTGAACAGTCTCGTCGAGTGGTGGTTTATCCTTTGATTTCGATGTTGGTTGGTAAGCAAATGGCACCTCACAGCATGACTGAAATGACGGCCAAATTGAGGAGTGAATAATGAGCTGGTTAACCAAGTGGTTTATTAACAACTCTGTCGGCGCTAACTTGCTGATGCTAGCCATCATCGCAAGTGGCGTGATGGCATTTGGACAGTTGCGGGTTGAGTCATTTCCGCAGATTGCTCCATCTTCTATATCTATTACAGTGGCTTACCCCGGAGGAAGCGCTAAGCAAATAGACGAAAGCATCACCCAGCGTATCGAAGAGTCCATCAGCGGTATTGCGGGAATCAAGCAGATCACCAGTCAATCTAGCGCGGGTCAGTCGAGTGTTGTGGTGCGCAAAACCAGTAGCACGGATTTGAACAAACTCTTGGATGACGTACGCAATCGCGTCAATGCCATCAATGGCTTCCCTGCTCAAGCAGAAAGACCACAAGTGGTGCGCAATGAGTTTACCAATTTAGCGGCTTTCGTCGTGGTGTCGGGTGACCGCAGTGATGAGCAGCTTCAGCCAATTGCGCGTCAAGTCGAGCAAGCATTAAAGAGCAATCCACGGATCTCAAAAGTTAGTAACTGGGGCTCACGTGCTCCTCAGCTGATTATTGAGCCTCGTCCTGATGAGTTAAAAAAGCTCGGCATGACCTTAGACGATCTTGCTAACACGATTAACCAAATGTCACTGGAGTCACGAACTGGCGAGTTAGTCAGTGATAAAGGAAGAATGGTGATTCGTGGTGACGGTTACGCCGATGACTTACAGAAACTTAAGCAACTGGTGGTGGTGTCTAGGCCATCAGGTACGGTTTATTTAGGTGATATAGCCACACTTACTAGAGATTACGAATCAAGCGGTGCAATCGTAAGAAACAATGGTTCTAATGCCATTGCTTTGTTGGTCAGCACTAGCCAAACCGATAATCTACTTAAAGTGAGCTCAGCGATTGAAGAGACGTTAGCTGAGCAACAGCGAATTCTACCTAACGATATCGAGCTCAATGTTATGGCTGATATGGCGCCTTATATCGAGGAGCAGCTATTTCGACTCGGGGATAATGCATGGCAAGGTCTATTGATTGTCGTTGTTTTACTGGGAATCTTTTTAGAGCTTAAACTGGCTTTTTGGGTCGCGGTAGGGATTCCAGTTGCACTAGCAGGTACGTTAGGTGCAATGCAAATAGCCAATTACAGCATCAACGATATCACGCTATTTGGCTTCATCTTAGTGCTGGGTATTTTGGTCGATGATGCCGTTGTTGTCGGTGAAGCCATTCATGAAAAGCGCTCTCAATATAAGAGTGGTAAAGAAGCGGCGTGGCACGGTGTCCACTCTGTGTCTGTGGCGACTGCCTTTGGCGTCTTGACCACCATAGCCGCGTTCTCTCCTATGCTGTGGATCAATAATGACTTTGCCAAAATACTGGCTGGTTTTTCGGCAGTGGTGATTTTCGCCCTAATTTTCTCTTTGATTGAAAGTAAGTTCATTCTGCCATCGCATTTGGCGCAGCTTTCTACGCATAAGCGAGGAAAGGGGATAATTGCTAAGATTCAATCCACTGCACAAGGCGGGCTGACTTGGTTTAATCAACGTGTTTATAAACCTGCGCTAGAGGCAGTACTGGAGTACAAACTTGCTAGCTTGATGGGCTTTGTTGCCATGATCGTGTTGGCCTACGGAATGTGGTCGACTGGAACAATCCGCAGTGCGATTTTTCCTGAAATTCCAGGGCGTTACATTACCGCTAAAGTGGCGTTGGAAGATGGCGCTCCGCTACCTTTGCAAAAGCAAGCATTGGATAAGATTGAGCAGTCGATGCTCACTGTCGAGCAACAGCTTCAAGCCGATTACTCACTTAGCAAACCACCAGTCGTTAACCTGTTAGCATGGTCTGATGGATATGGCGAGATTGAGGTAACGGCAGAGTTAACGAGCGAGTCTCTTAGCATACTCCCTGGCAACCTATTGACTGACAGTTGGCGACAACAAGTCGGCGCGATTGAAGGGGCTTACTCTGTTGAGTTTAGTGCTGCAGAAGCGCCAGCTGGTGGCACGTTTATTTCTATATCATCCCGCGATAGAGAGTTAGCAAAACGCGTGGCGATTGAACTGGGTGATACCTTGTCAGTGCTACCGGGTGTTGCCGATGTCTTCGATGATGGTAAAGGGGGTCAGCCACAGGTTCGCTTGGTGCTTAATGAGTTTGGTCACCAGCTTGGCCTAACGCAGGACAAGTTGGCCAAACTGGCGGGTGAAGCATATGGCGAGCGTGAAATTCACCGTCTTTTAGAACAAGGCCAAGAAACGAAAGTATTGCTTAAATACCCAAGGGATGCGCGTAAGACCTTGGCGCAGTTAGAGCAATCACAGGTAATGTTAGCAGGCGGAAAAACCGTTCTGTTAGGCGATATCGCTGAGTTTCAGCATGAGCAGCAACCTCAAATCTTGTATCGTAGAAATCGAGAGCAGGTGGTGAATCTCTACTGGAAGCAAAATCGAGATATACAAGCTCCCGAGCAGACTATGACTCAACTGACACAGCGGATTGAACAACTTGAACTTCAATACCCCGGAGTGAAAATAAAAGCGGGGGGAGAGTTTGAGGAGATCAGTGAAGTCTCCGATGGATTTAAATCGGCAATGATTCTGACCATCTTGTTGATTTACATCTTGTTAGCGGTTCCTCTTAAGTCTTATTGGCAACCGTTTATCATTATGGCTGTGATTCCTTTTGGTTTTGCTGGGGCGATATTCGGTCACTACATTATGGGTTTACCTATCAGTCTGTTATCTATGTTCGGCATGATGGCGATGACAGGGATAGTGATTAACGATTCATTGGTTTTGATTACTCGTTTCAATCATGAATACCGTAATGGCATGCCTCTTAAACAAGCATTGGTGACGGCAGGTACGAGTCGCCTGAGAGCTATTTTCTTGACCACGATTACGACGGTTTGCGGCTTGCTGCCATTGTTGAGTGAGACGGCAGAACAAGCCCAATACCTTAAACCTGCCGCAGTATCATTGGTGTTTGGCGAGTTATTTGCTACAGCGGTTACTTTATTATTGATACCGATACTACTCGGACTGACTAGTCGTAAGCAGGCAAAACCGATGGAAGAACAACTGGTGATGGATGCGGTGTAATGAGTAAGGTATTTGATTTAAGCGAGCAAGCGGGCGATAGTGATTTTATTGATCTAAAAGGACCGAGTGCAATGGCAGAAAATGAAAAGCAGCCTTTCTTGTTGGTTCCCGAGATAGCCTTGCTGGAGC
Source organism: Vibrio sp. SCP2 (assembly GCF_059295395.1). Classification (NCBI taxonomy): domain Bacteria; kingdom Pseudomonadati; phylum Pseudomonadota; class Gammaproteobacteria; order Vibrionales; family Vibrionaceae; genus Vibrio; species Vibrio sp. SCP2. The sequence goes on from NZ_JCAFVV010000001.1 coordinate 1,177,996, forward strand.
CGCTGCCTGAGCATCTGCGCAAGCGATTTTCACACGCCTTGTATTTAATGCATAAAGAACTTGATGAGCACAGAACTTGGGAGCAAATCGCGACGGCCAGTGCGATTTCTCCCTATCACTTTCACCGCCAATTTACCGAGCTGTTTAACGAGACGCCCGGGCAATACTTAAGTCGCTTAAGGTTGCAGGTGTCGGTTAGCTTACTGATGAACAATGATCCTTGGAGCGTGACAGAGATTGCTCAATATTGTGGGTTTTCTTCTTCTCAAGCTCTGGGTAAAGCGCTTAAGCGAGAGCTCGGTGTGACGGCTAAACAAGTACGTAAAATGGGTTGTGAATTAACGCCGCGAGAATCTGCTGCATTTATCCGTCAACTCGGCCATCCGGGGAAAGATATCCCTTTAGAAAACGAATTGGCTCAGTCTATGCCGACAGAGCTGATCTGGTATCCGAAACGGGGGATGAAAAAGCTGTCCATGGTTGACCCAGACTGGGACAGCGTGATGGAAACCTATGGTGAGAAATCGGTTCGTTTGATGGGGGCAACCCCGGTTAACCAACTAGAGCAAAGCTGGGATCAAATCGATACCTATATTGGCGACTGGCAAGTTGAAGAACAAAAGTATGATTTTACTCTGCCGGAAGGTTACTACTTATGTAGTGATGTTTACCTCGTCTCTGACGCTGGTTACAGTGCCGCGCTTGAAGCTTTGTTCGATATTGCTCTGAAGAAGAATCTTGAGATTGATGAAGACGGCTTTTTTGTCGAAATGATACGTTATATAGAGCTGACAGAAGTGGGCGGTGTCACTTTCTCTTTTCAGATCCCCATCGTTAAGTGACCTTAGAGGCTAGCTCTAAGGTCAGATAGTGGTGAACTATTTATCGTTAAACCGGGCATGATAAGGGTCAAGCTCATAGCCTTGTCGATGGGCAAGTTCACGATAAAGTTCTGGTCTGCGCCCCCTTATCCAACGCCTACCTGTGCACATATCAAGCTCGTTGGGATCAAGGTCGGCAATGATCATCGCGTTGTCTATTGCGTCAGTTTCAACCAGAGTTTCACCGTAAGGGTTTAAGATCATCGCATTGCCTGTTCTTACTTCATCCATATCAACGCCAACACCATTGCTAAAGATTAGAAACAGCCCATTGTCGTGCGCTCGGGCAGGCAGCCAACGCATTAGCCAAGCGCGTCCTTTTCGTCCCTGCATTTCAGTTCGAATAGCTTCTGGGTCTTTATGTCGATTAAGCCAAAGCTGCGGGTCGATCCTTCCCATCGCGTTCGGACTACGTGAGTGGCAACCTCCTGTTTGATGCGGGGCAAGCAGTACGTCTGCGCCCTTGAGTGCTGTCATCCTTACGTTCTCAACTAAGTTGTTATCCCAACAGATCAATATGCCAACTCGCCAACCTTGCGGGGTTTCGACCACTGTGTATTGGTCGCCGCTACTCATGTGCGGGCTGACAAAGGTATGCAGTTTTCGGTGCTTGGTGATGTTGCCGTTTGGCATCGCTAGGATAAAGGTATTGTAGAGACAGCCTTGCTCATCAATTTCAATCAGCCCAACGCCAATGTTGATCCCCGTTTGCTTGGAAAGTGACAAAATCTGCTGGCTAGAATTGCCTGCCGGAATAGGTTCAGCCAGTTTAACGATTTGCTCTCTGCTCAGTTTAGAAACATGCCAGTAGCCTGAAATACACATTTCTGGGAAGCAGATAAGCTCAACCCCTTGCTTTTGAGCGCTTTTTACATAGCGCTCAATCACAGCAAGGTTGTACGCTTTATCCCCAGGGTGATGATTAAATTGAACGGATGCGACACGTAACTTTTCCACGGAGATTCCTTACTTGGTAAAAACTGGTTGCGAGTTTAAGAAAATTATTTCATTCCATATAATGAAACAAATTCTCTATTCAATAAGGGTTAGGAATGGAAGTTGAGTTAATTAAAGCGTTCTGTATTTTGGCTGAGAGCCAAAACTACCGGTTGGCATCGGAGAGACTGTTTCTCACGCAACCTGCCATTACCAAGAAAATTCAACGTTTAGAAAGCAAAGTGGGTGCTCCACTGTTTGAGCGTGGTCGCCATGGGGCGCGTTTGACCGCAGCAGGACAGTCGCTGTTACCCGAGGCTCAACGCCTACTGCGTCAATTTGAGCAGTTCGACACCCTGTCGCAGCGAGTATCATCTGGGTTGTACGGAAGTTTGAAAATCGGCTTTGGAGTTTCGACCTACCATGAGGCGCCTCGTTTTGTGGCCGCATTCAAGCAGCGCTATCCCGACGTCAATATTGTGCTGAACGACATTCCTTCCCAAACCCAACTAGACCAACTGCAAAGTGGTGAGCTAGATGTAAGCTTCAATCGCATTCCGAGCGATAGTCAGTTCAAAACCTTACCTCTGTTTGATGATCAATTGGTGGTCGCCATTCATCGAGATGAAGACATTGACGAGCAAGAGCTTTGGCATTCATTAGTTCGGCATAACTATTTAAAATTGGCGACCAATCGAGGCCCAGGGCTCAGCCGACAAATAGGGTGCTATCTCGCAGCCAATCAACTGGAGTTAACCATTGCCCAAGAAGCGGACGACATCTTAACACTACTCGCATTAGTCTCTGCTCGACTGGGGTTTACTATCGTTCCTCAAAGCGCTCAAGCGATAAGCAATCCATATGTGCGTTTTATTCCATTGAAGGGGGACTATGCCCAGTGGCCAATCGGTTTGGTGTGGTTACCGCATTCGCCCAATGCACTGCTAGATAATTTTGTTGAGTTAGTGACAGAGCTAAACTCGCGAGGAGGGACACCAGATACTCTCAGTAAGTCGTGAAGTATTCTCTAGTGTTATGTTTTGTTGTTTAGTTATTGTTATAGATGTTAAGTTTGATTTTTTATTTATTAATGGTGAATAAAATTGCAATTTTAGCTTGTGTTGGATTTTTTAGGATATATAATCGCTCATATTGAAGATTTATTCACTTTAAGTGAAATTGTAGTCATCTAGGGAGTAGTCAGATGAGCGATACACTTCTCGTTGAAGAGAACCACAAAACTAACCGGAATCTGCTGATGTTTGCGATTCCATCATTGCTAGGATTATTCTTTTTCCTTGCTCCGCTAACATACGACGGTAACTTTACCTTCCCACTGGCTTTAATGGCGAAAGGGGTTAAAGTGCTGCTAGGGGATGCGATTTTACCGACAGTCACGGGCGTAATCTGTTTTTCAGCGTTTGCATCACTTGCTGCAAGTCTTTTAAAGCCAACTTTTGTTACGCAATCTTATCTGCTTACAAGACTTTTCATTTTGACGCCAACTTGGCTGGTGATTCGTTCGTTAGGTGCGTTATTTACGCTACTGGCGTTGCATCAAATCGGGCCAGAGATCATCTGGAACGGTAACACGGGTGGTCTAGTTTTAAATGACTTACTTCCATCACTATTGGTGACTTTCTTCCTTGCGGGATTATTACTTCCGCTGCTGCTTAACTTTGGTCTGCTAGAGCTGTTGGGTACGTTACTGAGTAAGTTTATGCGCCCTGTTTTCCGTCTACCGGGTAGAGCGGCGATTGACTGTATGTCTTCATGGTTAGGCGACGGTACGGTCGGTGTTATCTTAACCAGCAAGCAGTATGAAGATAAAAAATACACAGCGCGTGAAGCAGCGGTGGTTGCAACTATGTTCTCGCCAGTGGGTATTTCATTCTCGCTTGTGGTACTGACTCAAGTTGGATTAGCGAACTACTTTGTACCGTTTTACTTTGCGATCTGTTTGTCTGGCGTTGCCGCGGCGATGGTGATTCAATTCCTGCCACCGCTATCTTACAAGAAAGATCTCTACATTGATGGTAGTGCGCCGAATCGAGATGATGAACTGGTTCCAGCTGGTAAATCGACTCTAGGCTTTGGTATGGAGCTAGCCCTTAAACGTGCCGACAAAGTAAAAAGCTTAGGCTCTGTGGCTAAAGAAGGCGTGCATAATGCGCTAGATATGGTGTTTGGTGTCCTCCCTGTTGTTATGGCGATTGGTACACTAGGCCTAGTGGTTGCAGAAGCGACGCCATTATTCTCAATGTTGGGTGCTCCGTTTGTACCTCTACTAGAGCTGCTTAATGTACCAGAAGCAGCGGCGGCGGCAGAAACTATGCTAGTGGGCTTCACTGATATGTACGTTCCTTCAATCATCGCGGCGTCATCTGTGAATGCGGACTTAACCAAGTTTGTTGTTGCAGCGCTGTCTGTTACTCAGCTGATTTTCATGTCAGAAACAGGTTCGGTGATCTTAAGCAGTAAGGTGCCAATTAACTTCCTAGAATTGGTGGCAATTTTCCTACTACGTACGTTAGTGACGCTTCCGATTATTGTTCTAGTGGCACACGCGATCTTCTAATCGAACTGAACTGTTCATTCCTAAAAGCCCGACAAATAGCTGTTTGTCGGGCTTTTTCTTTGTCTGTTAACACGCTTGCTTTATGAGTTTGATGAGCAAGTCTAGATCCTGTTTCGCTTGCCCTTGTAGTGGATAGCCCATATTGATTCGAATGCATTCGTTATACAGGTCGAGCGTGGTAAATAGGTGACCAAGCCGGACATCGAGTTGATGCTGTTCGACACTTTGCGCGAGGGCACCTTGGTCCAAGTTGGGTATTTGTAGCCATAGCACCATGCCGCCTTGTGGGTGACTGATTTTCACGTCACGCGGTAAATGCTGAGTAAGGTATTCAAGGTATTGCTGCCGCAAGCTAAGTAATTGGGTGCGCCTTCTCTTTACATGCTTGGCGTACTGACCTGATTCGATAAAATCCGCTACAGCGAGTTGGGTTGGCAGGGCAACGCCATAACTTGCCGATGCAAATTGGGTCTTGTACGTATCTAGGTATCTTCCCGGAAGACACCAGCCCAAACGGTAACTGGGTGAAAGGCTTTTTGAGACAGAGCCACACCATAAGACATAACCCTCCTTATCATAATATTTAGCCGGTAAGGGTGTATGGGAAGAGTAGGAGAGCTCCATATAGACATCGTCTTCGATCACCGGGATGCGGTAATCATTGGCGAGCTGGGCTAGTTTTTGTTTCTGGTTAGCCGACATATTGATGCCTTGTGGATTCATATGCGAGGTGCAAAATATCGCTCCATCGACACGTCTGTGCTTGAGATGCGCTTCAAGTTGTTCAAGGTCGATACCATCATCCAAAGAAGGGATCTCAATGATCTTGCGCGACATCTTGCCTAGCAGTTCTAAAATACCATTAAAGCATGGAGAGCTTATCGCGATGGTGTCGCCTTGTTTGGTGCAGGATTCTAGTGCTGCTTTGATTGAAGACATACACCCCGCGGTAACGACGATCTGATCAGGATTGAAATGTAAGTCGAGCTTGGCAAAGTGGGTGGATAAAGCGCTGCGCAGTAAAGGCTCGCCTTGAATATCGGGATAGTGATTGAGCCTGTCTCCCATCCGTTTCAGTGCGCGGCGAAAGCTGCGTTCCAGCTCAATCACAGACTGTTCATCCGCCGTGGTGCTCGACACGCCCAATGGACCACTTTTCGCACTGTGGGTTGGTGAACTTCTGATGACGTGAGAGACCTTACTTTCAAATTGAGCCCAATCTGGCGTTGAGTGCACTGGCTTGCGAGGTGAAACAAAGTAACCCGCTTGTGGCCTAGAGTGAATCCAACCCTGCGATTCGAGCTCTTGATAGCAACTGACCACTGTAGACATGCTGACGGATTGCTGTTTGGCTAGCTGCCTAAGCGAAGGCATTCTACCCCCTTCGACTCTTTTACCGTCTTCTATCTCTTGAATAAATTGATTCGCTAGCTGTTGGTAGATACTCATTCTGTCCCTGAACTGTACTGGTTTTTATTTGAAAAATTGTATCTGTATATGATTTATCGCTCAAGGGATACTGTGGCAAAACATAAGAGGGACGAATATGAAAAGAAATGACTTATTGCTCGCCGTGCTTGTCATGGCTATATGGGGATTTAACTTCTCGATGATCAAAATGGGGGTAACCAATGTTCACCCCTTATTGGCAACAGCAGCACGTTTTGCGCTCGCGGTGATTCCTGCGATCTTCTTTATTGCTCGGCCAAATGTCGCGTGGCGTTACCTAATTGGCTACGGCATTGTGTTTGGGGTCGGTGTGTGGGGAATGGCCTCTTGGTCTATCACTGCAGGACTTTCGTCTGGAATGTCTTCCGTTCTATTGTCAACCAATGTACTTATCGGCATGGCCGTCGGGATTTGGATTTTTAAAGAGCAAGCACCGCTGCGAAAAATTGTTGGGGCGGCATTAGCGATGTGTGCCTTAGCGGTACTGGTTTCAGCGACGACCGGGAATGTCACCTTGAAGGGTGTTGCATTGATTATGATCGCGGCGTGCTCTTGGACCTTGATGGGAGTCATTGTTAAAGCGTCGAAGACGACACAGGCATTCGCGTTCAATGTGTGGGGAATGCTATTTTCGCCACTGCCACTTGTTCTATTTGCCGTGTCTCTGCATGGTGAAGCGATCATCTGGCAGGCGTTTGAACAGTGGGATTGGAACACGACGATAGCCGTGGTTTTTCAGGCGTATCCAAACACTCTGTTTGGTTACTGGGTGTGGAATCTTATGCTGATTAAGTACCCGTTAAGTACCACTGCGCCACTGACGTTACTAGTTCCAGTGTTTGCTTTAGTGAGTGGATACTTTATGTATGATGAGGTGCTGTCGATGGCACAGATCATTGCCTCTGGACTGTTTTTGGTTGGGATTGGGTTAATCGTTAAGCCTGCATCGATGCAAAAGAGCCCGACTAAAGCGTTTGGTAAGCTAGCACGATAGATAGGATTCCGAGTAAGTGAAGACTTACTCGGAATGTGTACAATTACATCAATTCGACTTCAACGTCGCTCTGAATCTGGCTAGAGCAAGCGAGCGTATAACCTTCCGCTAAGTCTTGTTCAGTCAGAGTCTCGGTGCTAGTACGAGACACTTCCCCTTTAGTCACTTTGCATTTGCAAGAACCACACATACCGCTGCGACAAGCGATGATGATGGGTACACCATTGTCTTCTAGAACATCGGCAAGTGTCGCACCTTGTTCTACTTCAGCAGTGACACCAAAAGCAGGCACTTCAAATTGAACCACACCGCCAGCAGATGGCTCTTGATGGGTTTCGATTGGAGTGAAGCTTTCCTGATGAAACGCTTGAGGTTCAACTCCGAGTGCGAGTGAGTGAGACTCCATATCCTGCATAAACTGAGTTGGCCCGCATAGATAAACGGTGCGCTGTGCGATGTCAGGACATAGGGTTTGTAGCCACGCCTTATCTAGGCGACCTTGCGGATGACGCGTCCCGATGTTGTCTTTTAGCAGCAACTTAAAGTGGAAGTGGCTGTGAATGCTGTCCATTGACTCTAGCTCATCAAAATAGATGGTTTGCTGAGCGCTTTTAGCCATATGAATAAAGACGATGTCGATATCTTTTTCATCAGCTAACCAGGTCTTTGTCATCGACATTACAGGGGTAATACCGCAACCTGCGCTAAGCATAACGACTTTCTCTTTTGGCGCGCAATCGACACTGTTAAATGGACCCGTAGGCGCAAGGGCTAACACAGTATCACCCGGGGCGAAGGTATCGACAATGTGGTTTGAGATTAAGCCTCCCTCAACGCGCTTGATAGTCAGCTTTAACAGAGGTTCGTTAGGCACAGAGCTAATAGAATAGGCTCTATATTCAACTTTACCCTCCATCTCAAAACCGAGTGAGACAAACTGGCCGGGCTTAAATTCGAAAGCGATATTTTCATCGCCTATAGGGGCCAGCGTTATGCTCACGGTATCTGGGGTTTCTTGCCACTTCTCTACGCAGCGTAAAGTTGTTGGCAGGTTGTTTTGCCATTCACTTGTCATAGTTTTCTCTTAAAAAAGTGCCTAGCTCCAATTAGAGCTAGGCAAATTGGCGAGGATTAAGCAGCTAAGATGGTTTTTAGATCGTCTTCAACATTACCGATACTGCGCATGTCGAATTTCTCTTGGATGATTGCCAGTAGGTTGTCGGTCAAGAACGCAGGTGCAGTTGGACCTGTGTAGATACCTTTCACACCTAAAGCGAACAGGGTAAGTAAGATAACAATCGCTTTTTGTTCAAACCAAGATAGAACGAGAGTTAGCGGAAGCTCATTGATATCACAGTCGAACTCTTTAGACAGCGCTAGTGCTAGTTGGATTGCTGAGTAAGCATCATTACATTGACCCACATCGAGTAGGCGTGGGATACCGTTGATGTCACCAAACTGATTCTTGTTGAAGCGGAATTTACCACAAGCCAGAGTCAGGATAACGCTGTCTTCTGGTGCTGCTGCGGTGAAATCTGTGTAGTAACTACGCTCAGACTTATCACCATCACAACCACCCACTAAGAAGAAGTGCTTGATGTTGCCTTCCTTCACTTGCTCAACCACCGCTGGCGTTGCTTCCATTAGTGCATTGCGACCGAAGCCAACCGTGATCATCTGTTCGATTTCATCATGTTGGAAACCGTCTTGAGCTAGAGCGCACTCAATCACTTGGCTGAAATCATCACCTTCGATATGCGCAACACCCGGCCAGCCAACAATGCTACGAGTAAATAGGCGATCGGCGTATTGGCCAACATTTGGATTCAACAAACAGTTCGATGTCATCACAATCGCACCAGGGAAGTTAGCAAACTCTTTTTGCTGGTTTTGCCATGCGCTGCCGTAGTTACCGACCAAATGAGGATACTTGTTTAGCTCTGGGTAGCCGTGTGCAGGCAGCATTTCACCATTGGTGTAGACATTAATGCCCTTACCTTCAGTTTGTTGCAGGATCTTTTCTAGATCATGTAGGTCATGACCAGACACTAGAATCGCTTTGCCTTTTACTGTCTTAACGTTAACGGCAGTAGGAGTAGGATGGCCAAACGTCGCGGTTTCGCCTGCGTCTAGCATCTCCATCACTTTGTAGTTCATTAGACCGATCTGCATCGAACACTCTAACAGAGCGTTTAAATCTTCTGGATCAGTCCCAAGCCACGCCATGATTTGGTGGTACTCGGCATAAATATCCGTGTTGGTTTGCTCTAGTACGCGTGCGTGTTCCATATAGGCTGCTGCACCTTTTAAGCCATATAAGCAAAGTAGGCGCAGACCAATTACATCTTCACTCAGATGTTGGTAGCCGCGGTTAACCGCAACAAGTGGCGCGTGAGCAAGAATATCTTCCGCACTTGCCGGAAGCTCAAAGTGGGCGACAGATGGTGCTTCATCTAACTCGATATCACCCAATTTAGCTGCCGCGAGCGTTTGCTCTTTTAAGCGAGCTTTGTATTGCGCTGCCACTGACGCAAGCTCAAGAATGCGCTCTGGATCGAAGTTAACGTTGGTCAGCGTAGAAAAGAAAGCTTTTGGTGCCCACTGGTCGATTTCAGTATCGATGATATCGAATTTTCGCGCTTGCTCAGCCCAGTAAGATACACCTTGTAGGGTGTAGACTAATACGTCTTGTAAATCAGAAACTTCAGAAGTTTTGCCACACATACCTTGTGCAAATGAGCAGCCCTTTACAGTAGGGGTTTGAATAGTCTGTTCACATTGAATACAGAACATTGCGCGTCTCCAGTCGTGATAATTGTTAGCGGAACCGTCCGCCATTTTATTTTGAGACTGATAGAGCAGGTAGTGTGCCAATATTTAACTGTTTGTTATTTAAAGGTTTTACGTTACTTGTGGGACTGTGGTGATGTTGATTTTACATCGCAAGTGATGTGTAAATGACATCGGAAAGCGGAGTTGAGCAAGATAGTGTGTAATCTGTCATTACTTTTTGAGGTCACACTTTAAGCCAAAAGGAGAAAATGACGTCACTTCAAACAAGAAAACAGGTGAGGATTCACAAGCTTAGTGGGGGCTTTAAAGGGTGATGTGATTTTTACAACAAAGACTATTGGGCAGTAAAAAGGCTCACCGAAATTGATGAGCCTCTTATGAATTAAAATCGGTTGGCGAAAGAGAGCACTACCGCATTGGCTCGATATTTAACGCCGACATCACGCCACTCATTTCGTGACATAGTGTATTTCAATCCGAGCTCCCAATCTTTGTTCACCGCGTAGTTGAAACCAGCTTCTACATACCCGACTTGATCATTGCTCCAAGTTTGGTAGTTAGCAAGCCCCTGCAAATACAGGTCACCGATCAGCTTGTACTGAGCCTTACCTGTGACGGAAGGCATAAACTGATAGCCTCCTTCACTGGCGTAATTGCCTCCGCGCAGATGATCAGCTTCTAACTCAACCAAAAATCCATATAAACCAACACCGGCAGAGAGGTTGAGCTTATCGTTAATTTGGTAATGTTGATAATAAGTACCGCCAGCACTCCACTGCTTAAAAGCTAGGTAGATGTCTGAACCTTGGCTATAAGTGGTATTGTCGACTGAAAAATCTCCGTTAGCCGTACCATAACGACGAGTTTCAGACGGTGTTAAAGAAAATTCAACTGAGGTTTCATTGTCTATCGTGTACTCATAAATGACTGAGGAGAAGGGTTGGTGGTCATCAACCAGCTTAGAGCCTGGTAACAGGTCGTGATCATCCATTTGATCAACCGAGTCTGTCATATTAAAGCCGACGTCAAATTGAAAGCGATGACGATTCCGCTTAGGTAACTCACCAGTACCGCGCTTACGACCCTGATCGTATTGCAACGCTTTATCCGTTACTGACACACCGAACATGACACCGCCATCAGAGCTTGGACCTGCGGTTAGGCTTACGCCCTCTTTAACGTACGGCGAAACGACCAGTTGGTTAACAAGAAAACCAATACTTGCCCCTCCTAGTACGTCATCAGGGTAGTGGCGGTTACCATGAACGCGACTTGCAGCAACAAACGTCGCCGCTGCATATGCTGGTATTCCCCAAGCAGCGCCGTAGCGAGTTTGCAAGAATGCAGCACCGGAAAACGCGCCAGCTGCATGACCCGAAGGGAAAGACTTATAACTCGCTCCTGTCAGATCTGAATTTGGTCGGTAACGTCCGACCGTATTTTTGGTAACCTCGGTAATGCCTTGAGCGGCGAGAACCGAGATGGTCAGTTGAGCTGCCCCTTCAAGGTCTTGATGAATCAGGGAAGCAAAAAGACCGGTTGCAGGTAGGGCGATGGCAAGAACATCACCCGCTTCAACGATATCGTCATTCACTGACTCGTTGATGGCATTGTAGTCTTGCGCGGAGACCAACGGACTGCCTACAAGCATAGTTAAGCTTATCGCAAATAATGTTCTTTTCATCGCCTATCGTCTCTCCAGATTTAGAATCGGTTAGTTACCGACAGTAAGACTGACTCAGAGCGATATCTTGTTTGGTACATTTCCCAATTGTTGTTGGTATAAGCGTATTTCAACGCGACCGTCCAGTCTGGATTGACCTTATAGTTAACGCCAGTTTCAGAGGCAAACACTCGATCTCTATCGAAGATTTGGTAATCCATACGGCCCATTACTGACCACTTATCATTGAATGCGTATTCCATTTCTGCTGATACGGATGGAAGGACTGGCGTAGAGCTTAATTTGGAGTGCTTACCACCATTGATGAGATCGGTTTCGATATCAAGCAAGTAGGCATATAAACCTGCACCAGCAGTAAGAGAGACAGCATCACTGACTTGGTACTGTTTCTGGTACAGGGCACCTGCGCTCCACTGACGCAATGCGATAAAGATATCTTCCCCTTGCGCATAGGCGTTGTTGTCGATTTCAAAGCCACCACTTACTTTGCCCGTACGGCGAGTTTCATTAGGTGCCAGTTGGAACTCAATCGCGCTGTCATCGTTCAGTTGGTAGGCATAGATTGCGCGTGAGAATGGCTGGTATTCATCGACTGGTGCTGAGTTTTCAATCGTTTGGTTCGCGCCTAAATCACCCATGCTATCGTATAAGTTGAAACCGATGTCTAGCGTAAATGAATGTGCTTTTTTCTTGGCGTATACCGGGTTCGTACGCTTTCTGTCTGAGTCATACTCGAAGGCATCATTGGTTAAGCTGACGTTAACCATCATGCCATCTTTCATCGGCGCTGCGCTTAGGTTCACCCCTTCAGGCGTGTACTCTGAGACAAAAAACTGATTGGTTAAAAAGGCAATACCAGCACCGGCGACCACATCATCTGCATAGTGGCGGTTACCGTGTACACGACTTGCGCCAACAAAACTCGCGGCCGCGTACGCAGGAAGACCCCACTTAGCACCATAGCGGCTTTGTAGAAATGCTGCACCAGAAAAAGCAGCAGCAGTATGCCCTGAAGGAAAGGACGCTGAATTTGAAGAATTAGGTCGAATACGACCGACGGCATATTTTCCTGCTTGTACGATACCTATAGTCGTGGCAAGCGAATAGGTTAACTGCTTTGCGCCCTCAGCATCATCATGTAGCCATGCAGCAAAAAGGCCTGTCAGAGGTAGCGCGACTTGAATATAGTCACCAGCAACAACGATATCGTCATCAGTGTTTGACGTGATTGCGTTCGTTGTTGGATTTGCAAATGCAGTTCCTTGAGCAAGAACAGTGGTTATCGCCGCTGACAAAAAAAGTTTTTTCATAGAGTTATACCATCAACGTTGGTCTTAGTTGTTATAGAGATGAAGCGAGAAATGGCATGACAGAAGCGTTCCCGATAGTGTGTGAAATGCTCCCTGCCGTTACATTCACCGTGTCTATCATAACCGTAACTCATTGGTTAGGCGCGTTAAATTCGATTAACTTGTGACCAGTTTCTATTTTGAGAAACACTGCTCGGTAACCAAGTTCAAAATGTATTGCGCTAATATCTTTGCATCCTGTAGCAAAAATTAACTTCATTTAAATCATTTGCGGAGATTATAAGTCAATAAAGATTTGATGTAAAACCTTTATTGTTAATTTGTGTTTGTCTGATTGGGGTTTGAGCGATGGTTATCTTCTTGTGGCTGTTTTTTTTAAGTTTCTAATCATAATGTTATTGGGATGTCTAGGAGGGTTTCTTTGGGGCGATATGGACGAATAAATTTTAAGGTGACCTTATTTTTATAGTGAAACTTTGGTTGTAATATGATTTATTGGTTATACGCGCTCATCGATGGTCTTCATGTTCACTACACTTAGAATTAGCTGTTTTTAGGCGGGGATTCCCGCCTTCATTTTTAGATTCACTGTATTACACCTCTACGCCAAGCTTTTTACCCATTCTGTATAAATTGCCTCGATCCATTTGCAGAAACTCAGCGGCTTTCGCCCACGTGCCATTCGACTTTTCTAGTGCATGTAGGATCAGATCTTTTTGATAGTCTTCAACCAATCCACGCATAGCTTGACTCTGTTTGGGTAGGTAATTGTTATTTGTCAGCTTTGTTGCAGTCTCAATACCACCATCAAAGTGTTGAATGGTGATGATCTGCTGCTGATCTTGAATAGCACGCAGCGCGGCTCTAGTCAGCGTGTGCTCAAGCTCTCGGACATTGCCTGGCCATGCTTGACGCTCAAGTAGGCTAAGGCTTTTAGGGTGTAAATGCAGGTTAGGGATGTTGAACTGACTGCGGACTTTTTCTAGCAGGTAGCCCGCGAGTACGGGTAGGTCACCTTCACGTTTTCTTAGCGGTGGCACTGAAATAGGAAAGACATTTAGGCGGTGATATAAGTCGGCTCTGAACTGCCCATTTTCGACTTCTTGCGCTAGAGAACGGTTAGTGGCGGCGATAATGCGCACATTAACCAATAAGTGTTGGTCACTGCCGACTCGTTGCAGTTCACCTTGCTGAATCACGCGCAGCAATTTTGCTTGCAGCACTAGCGGTAATTCGCCCAACTCGTCTAGGAAAATAGTGCCGCCATCGGCAAGTTCAAATTTACCGGCTCTGGAACTATTTGCTCCTGTAAATGCGCCTTTAACATGACCAAATAACTCACTTTCAGCCAGTCCTTCAGGTAGCGCGGCGCAGTTTACATAGATCATTGGTTTGTTGGCGCGGTGACTTTGAGCGTGCACACTGTGCGCAACGAGCTCTTTTCCCACCCCGGTTTCCCCTGTGATCAACACGGCATAGTCAGACTGCGCGACCGTCGCTATGTTGGTGCGTAGTTTTTCTATCTGCGGACTAACGCCAACCATCTCTCCTTGCTTGGAGCGAGCTTGCTGAATCAAGGTTTCCGTGACGTGTTTTTGCTTCTTGTTTTGCGCCTTAAGGGCTTTCACTTGGGCAATGTTACGCAGAGTGGCAGCAGCAAGTGCGGCGAAGGTTTCGATTGTCACCGGATCAATGCTGTCAAATGCCCCCACAGTCAAAGAATCTAGCGTCAGCACTCCGACCAACTGCCCACCGACATACAAGCTACAACCCATACAGTCATGGACATCAAGCTCGGCTTCTTCACTTAACAAGATGCCACTAAATGGGTCGGGCAATTCACAGTCGGCACCAAAACGGACGGGTTGTTTGCTCTCCATGATGGCTTGTAATCGAGGGTGAGTTTTAGGGAAGAATCGCCGTGCTAGGATGCTGCTCGATATGCCTTTAACCGCAACGGGAGTAAGAAAGCCATCTTGATCGAGGATAAATAACGCGCTCGCATCACAAGGAAATACCTGATCAATACCATCAATAAGATGCTGATATTGGGTTTCACTATTTTGGTTGGAACTTAAATTGAGCGCGATATCCAACAGGACTTTATTCAAGCTAGCTTTCATTATTTGGCGATCCCTTTTTGAAGAGTCGCCATGCTAACAAGGTGATGTAATTTTCACATCGCCATTAAGGGTATAAACGCCGTACGGTTGATGTGAGTCAAAAACGACAGCAGAGCTAGGCTAAATCCCCAAATTGCTTACGATATTGCTGCGGGGAGACGCCGACCAAACGCCGGAAGTGATGACGTAAAGTCGTGGCACTTTCGAAGCCTGCCATACTGGCTAAGCGTTCGATAGAGTGAGACTCGATTTCGAGCAGACCTTTTGCGCGCTCAATGCGTTGCTGAATTAGCCACTCTTTAGGAGATAAGTTGAAACTGGCGCGAAATTTTCGATCAAACGTTCGACGTGACATACTGGCTTTTTCGGCAAGAAGATCAACGCTAATGCTCCTATCTAAATGACTGTTTGCCCAGTCGAGTGCCGATGCAAAATTGTTGGGAACTTCTAGCATCGGCGTCTCAACAAACTGTGCTTGACCGCCAAGCCGGTGGGCGGAAATCACTAACCTTTTCGCCACTTGATTGGCAAAGCTATAACCAAAATCATGACGAATAACGGCTAAGCCAAGGTCGAGTGCTGCTGCGCTTCCAGCAGAGCAGCCAATATTGCCATCAAAAACGTAAAGGACATCAGATTGATAATTTACGTTTGGAAACTGAGAGCGAAAGCTTTGCTCGTACATCCAATGAGTAGTCGCCGTTTTACCATCGAGTAGCCCTAGCTTAGCCAATAAAAACGCACCTGAACACAAAGTGAGCACTCGCTTACCTTGTTTGGAAAATTGACTAACTTCCGCTTCTATTTTCTCAGGAATCGCATAGTCCCAAGTCGGCCATCCGGGGATAATCAGAGTGTCGTAATCTTCAAGGCTTTCGACCTTTTGCGCGCTAAGGGTGATGTTTCCTGTGGTGTGGATGTCAGCGCTCTCTAACGTGACCACATCGGTCTCGTACCAAGACTCAAACTCTGGTCTAGGCAGGGCGAATAGTTCAATAGCACAAGACATTTCAAACAGCGCGGCATGGCTGTGGGCGAGTATCGCGACGCGTTTCATTTCTCTTCCTTGAAGACTAAGTTCATTTTCTTACTTTGGCTTATTATTAACGATGGTTGGCTTTTAAGCCAGTTTAATACATCGAGAATTGGTTGCACTATGGACACAATCTATAACAAAACAAGGACAAGTTATGACCAGTGCAGTATCTCGTGTTAAAGCCGCAGCAAGTGAACAAGCTCTAGCGCACTTTGAACAACTACTCAGATTCGAAACCGATTGCTGGGATGTGCATCATGCTCTTAGCAATGGTCTGCAAGATTTCATTTTGGTTGACGTCAGAGGCGAAAGCTTGTTTGAACAAGGGCATATTGATGGTGCCATCAACATTCCCCACCCTAGACTCAATGAAAAGCGCTTAGCTGAGTTTCCACTCGATACCTTGTTTGTGGTGTATTGCGCCGGGCCACATTGTAATGGCACAGAGAAAGCGGCGATTCGTTTAGCAAAGCTCGGCCGACCAGTGAAAAAGATGATTGGTGGTATCACAGGTTGGTTAGATGAAGGATTTGAACTGGCAACAGAGGAGGAAGCACAATGCAGTTAATCGTCGGAACGGGCTCAACATGGTCACTACGCGTCTGGTTATGCGCAACAATGGCGAACTTAGAGTTGGATGCTCAAGTCATTGACCTCTCTAATCCAGCGTCAAAACAGCAACTGGCTCAATTGTCGCCTTCTGCTTTGGTACCGGTGTTAAAAGACGGCAACTTGGCGGTGCATGATTCGTTGGCCATCGTTGAATACCTCAATGAGCAATCTGGAGGGGCGCTGTACCCGCAAGATCAAAGCCAGAGGGCGATAGCGCGTTCGCTCTGTAATGAAATGCACTCAGGCTTTTTTACCCTGCGTTCTCAATGCGGTTTCACGTTAGATTCTGTGCCGCCATCAGATTTATCAAACCAAGCACTACGACTTGAGATTGAACGAGTTACCGCTATTTTCTCGCAGGCCGAACTTCCCTTTATGTTTGCTCGACCAGGTGCCGTTGATGCGTTCTATGCCGTGCTTGCTTACCGCCTCAACAGTTATGGTATTCGCTTAGAAGGTAAGGCTGGGCAATATCAGGCTAGTCTATTGGATTGGGCGTTAATGCAATCAGGGATAGAGCAAATGAGACAGTGGGAGAGAAACGCTGAGTGAAGGTCGAGGCATAGCCACTAAGACTATGCATATTATGCATAATATCTTTGTTTAAATGTCATTTGAGTCATTGCGCGAGGAGCTCTACACTTCGCGCTCTTTTTTAACCCATGCTGAGATAATGAATCATGTTTTCTCAATCACTTTTTGCTCAGCTAGTGCGAATGATCCTGCTGTTAGCCCTCTCTTTGGTTGCGATCCACAACTCACCGAAGTTGTTGGAGCTACTGGCTCAGCAGGCGATCAATAGCGGTTGTCATCAGACGACGGGCGACGGCCACGACCATTCTCACCACCATCACCATTAAGGCTTTGCGATGAGCATTTCCCGATTTCCACCAATTGTTTGGCTTGGGATAGCCATTCTGATTATCTGTCTAGGGATCAGGCAATCTTTCGGTATCTTTATGATGCCTATCTCGGACCATTTTCAGACAGGCCGAGAGTTTTTTAGTTTTGCTATCGCACTGCAAAACTTGTTGTTTGGCGTTTTCCAGCCATTTGTCGGTATGGCAGCGGATCGCTTTGGCGCGAAAAGAATCATCATCATGGGCGCGATTGCTTATGGCGCGGGTTTGTACGTAACTTCGATCGCTGTGGAGCCGAGCTTACTTTACCTCTCTTTAGGTGTGTTGGTTGGCTTAGGTCTGAGTGCGACCAGTTATGTGATTGTACTTGGCGCAGTGGCGAAAGTTGTGCCCGCGCAGCACGCAGCGAAAGCTTTTGGCCTAACAACGGCGGCCGGTTCATTTGGTATGTTTGCAATGATCCCTGGCGCTCAAACTTTACTCAGTGACTTTGGTTGGCAAGGCGCGCTCCAAGGCTTCGCAATCTTATCCAGCTTAATGATTGCGTTTGCTCTGTTTATGAAAAATGGTCGTGCAACAACAAATCAATCGTCAGCCAATCAGGAAGATGACAACCAAACGCTTAAGCAGGCGTTAAAAGAAGCTTTCGCACACAAAGGGTATTGGTTAATTCACCTTGGGTTCTTTGTGTGTGGTTTTCACGTGATGTTTATTGCGACGCACTTGCCAAGTTATCTGGCTGATAAGCATTTACCGGCCTCAACTGCCGCGATGGCTCTGGCTTATGTGGGTATCTTTAACATCTTTGGTTCCTATTTCTGGGGCGTAATGGGTGACAGATTCAACAAGCGTCATGTGATGTCCGCACTCTATCTAGTGAGAACTGTTGTGATTGGTGCCTTTGTGACTCTGCCTGTTACAGAGCACACTGCGGCAATCTTTGGTGGGGCGATCGGCTTTTGCTGGCTTGGTACCGTACCGCTGACATCTGGACTGGTTCGCCAAATATTCGGAGCCAAGTATTTGTCTACGCTATATGGTCTGGTGTTCTTTACCCACCAAGTCGGTAGTTTTCTCGGGGCTTGGGCTGGTGGACGAATCTATGATTACTACGGATCTTATGACCCAATTTGGTGGTCAACGGTGGTTCTCGCATTTGCGGCTGCATTGATTCATCTACCAATCAATGATCAACCAGTTAGACGTTTGGCAACTGCGTAAAAATCTGAATAAAAGTTAAGCTGATGATGCTCATTTCGATTATCATTGCTTAACTTTTCTTTTTATTTAAACGGTTTATATGTTCGCTGAATGGATGACGCCTGAGGCATTAATTGCCGCGTTTTTAATATTTCTTGGTTCGTTTGTTCAAACAGCGATCGGTTTTGGTCTGGCGATTGTCGCCGCGCCTTTATTGTTTCTTGTTTCTCCTGATTACGTGCCTGCTCCAATCTGCTTAGTCGCTCTGTTTATCTCAATCCTCAATGCGCTAAAGCATAGAGACAGTGTCGAAATTGGTGGCCTTAGAATGGCACTGATTGGTCGTGTCCCGGGTTCGATTGCGGGTGGTGTGTTACTGGTTATGGTTTCGACCGACCTGCTGGCATTGTGGTTAGGTGCCTTAGTATTGTTTGCGGTTGTGGTGAGCTTACTGCCTTTTCGCATTGAGCCAACGCCAATGCGAATGGGCGTCGCGGGTTTCTTTTCGGGCTTCTTTGGTACCAGCTCTGCGATAGGCGGGCCTCCAATGGCATTGCTCCTTCAGCACCAAGAAGCTAATCAACTGCGTGGTAACTTATCTGCCTTCTTTGTCTTTAGCTCTATCATCTCGCTTGTGATTCAAATGCCAGCAGGCTTTTTAACCTTTCATCATCTTTGGATCAGTATTCCGCTAATTCCAGCCGCGTGGGTAGGGTATAAACTCGCCATGATGACCACTCAATCCTTACCGAAAGAGAAAATTCGCACTGGCGCCCTTTTGCTTTGCTCGATCAGCGGCGCAACGGCCGTTTGGCAAGGTTTGAGCTAGAAACCGTTTTGTTCATCTTACGTTAAGGAAAAACCATGATACTGGAAGTCGCAATCTTAGATGTAAAGCCAAGTTTAGAGAAAGAGTTTGAACAAAACTTTGGTAAAGCACAGGCTATAATTTCG
This sequence comes from Vibrio sp. SCP2, assembly GCF_059295395.1. Taxonomy (NCBI): domain Bacteria; kingdom Pseudomonadati; phylum Pseudomonadota; class Gammaproteobacteria; order Vibrionales; family Vibrionaceae; genus Vibrio; species Vibrio sp. SCP2. The sequence continues at coordinate 1,197,406 of NZ_JCAFVV010000001.1, forward strand.
TCTATGAAGGGTTACGTTTCGCATCAGTTGCAACGTTGTATAGAAAAACCAAATCGCTATATCTTGTTAGTGAACTGGCAAACATTAGAAGACCATGAGCAGGGCTTTAGGCGGTCTGCTGAATATCAGGAATGGAAGGCTCTTTTACACCATTTTTATGACCCATTCCCAACCGTAGAACATTACGAATCAATCTACGGTTGTACCAATCGGGATAAGTAGATTTCAGCTACTCATCACGATTGGTATCGTTTTCTATAAGGAGAAACAAAGTGCTTAGAATTCTTGGTAATATCATTTGGTTCCTGTGTGGTGGCGTTATCATGGGACTGTTGTGGTGGTTCTTCGGACTACTTGCGTTTATTAGTATTGTGGGGATTCCATGGGGACGAGCTTGTTTCGTCATGGGTAACTTTTCTTTCTTCCCGTTTGGTCACGAAGCTATCGCTCGCGATGAGCTGACTAATGAAATGGATATAGGTACCAGTCCATTAGGTATGGTCGGCAATATCATTTGGTTTTTACTAGCGGGTATCTGGCTAGCGATTGGTCATATTATGTCGGCAGTGGCCTGCTTTGTGACCATCATAGGTATTCCATTTGCGCTTCAGCACCTTAAGTTAGCTTATATATCACTTGCTCCTATAGGTAAGACTGTCGTACCCAAAGAACAGGCAGCGATGGCAAGATATTCGAAGTAAAGCAACTCACTGAGCCCCGAAAGGGGCTTTTTACTATCAAAGACTTAGTTATAAAGTGATTGTGCAACAGGTTCGACCAATCGCTAATTGATCCTATCAATAAGAGGTTTATAGTAGGTAGCCAATTGCTGCCTATTTTATAAACATAAAGAACAATAATATGACTCGTCAGTCTGGAAAGTTTGGCAATATTGCGATTGGATGGATGGCGCTCCTTTGGGGGACTGCTAGCCTTGCTGAGCCGATACAATTAGAACTGTATACCCAAGAGTTTCCACCGCTACAGGTCCAAGTGGATGATCAAGCGGAAGGATACGTGGTGAGGTTCGTAGAAGCGGTTGTTGAACACGCTTCACAAGCGCTTCCCATGGAAGTGGCGAATGTCCACTTTGCGCCATGGAAACGTGCGATTCGCAATACTCAAGAAAATGAAAACACGCTGTTTTTCTCTCTTTCGCGTACGCCTAGCCGCGAACTTGAATATCAGTGGATAGGGCCCGTATCACCCTACGAGGTTGCGATCTATCGTCACTTTGATGGCCCTAACGTTTCTCCTAACTCTTTTCAAGATTTAAAGAATTTCAGTTTTGCTGCCCAAACCGCGAGCAATTTTGAGGAGATGGCGCGAGAAGAAGGGTTTACCAATATCATCCCAGTCAACTATGGCAAAGTGGCTATCAAGTTGCTGCGTGCTCACCGAGTTGATTTTGCCCCTTTGGTCACGTCGAGCTACTACTATCGTATGGAGCAGTATGGGTATGATCCTAAAGAGTTTGTTGAAGTGGTGAAAGTCGATAAGCTCTGCAAAGAGCTTTGGTTAGTGACGGGGAATAAGACATCACAGCAAGTAGTCGAAGCGTTGCGCGATAGTTTCGATGAACTAAAAAATCAGGGCAAGCTTGCCGATCTAATGCAACAGTATCATCCGGATAGCGAGATTATGGTTCGGTATCGTAACGCGATGAAATAGATAGGAAAAGAGGCTCGTTTGAGCCTCTTTTTCATTGCGTTAAAGTTCTTCGCCGTAGATATCGAAGGAGAAGTATTTAGCCGCAATTTTGTCATAAGTGCCATTGGCGCGAATCGTCTTAATCGCCTGATTAAACTTTTCGGCTAATGCTTTGTCATTTTGACGTAGGGCCAAAGCGGTGCCTTCGCCTATATAGGCTTTGTCTGTTACTGGCTTACCGACGAACTGGAAACCTTGACCGATTTCTTTGTCCAAGAAGGCCAGCGCTAATTGGTCTGAGTTGCCAAACGTCAGGTCTAAGCGGCCATTTTGCAAATCGATGTAGACTTCATCTTGACCAGAGTAGCGTTTAATTTCTGCAACATCACCAAACTTGTCGGTGACATATCGGTCGTGGATAGTGCCACTCTGGACACCGATGACCGCACCTTTTAAGCCTTGAGGAGTTAGCTCAATATTGCTCTTTTCGCTTGCTACAAATCGCGCTGGAGTTTGGTAGTACTTATCCGTGAAGAGGATACGCTTTTTGCGCTCTTCAGTGATACGCATTGAAGCCATAATGACATCTGATTTTCTTGCCAGCAGGCTTGGAATTAGCGAGTCCCACCCTTGGGATACCCAAGTACATTTGAGTTTAGCTTCAGAGCACAAGGCATCGGCAATCTCGATGTCAAAGCCTACTGGCTTTCCACTGGCATCCATGTAATTGAATGGTGGATAGGTAAAGTCAGAGGCTAAACGGACTTCTTTAGCCATGAGAGGGGCAGATAGCAGAGCTGCGGCGCAAGCAAAGGCACTAAGCATTTTGTTCATGAGTAATATCCCTATTTTTATTGGATGGTGTCAGGGTGCCAGAAAAGTTGCAAATGATTTCACTGACTTCCTGCATACTGGTTTCTGAGCCGATGGTGATTCGTACGCAGTGCTTAAGACTAGGCTCATGACTTTGATTGCGAGTAACGACGCCTTGCTTAAGCAGGTAATCAAACAGCTCAATACCAGGTTGAGTTCGAATCAGGACAAAATTGGTTGAAGATGGGTAGATGGTCTCTATCCAAGTAAGGTTCTGTATTTGCTGAACAAAGTTATCGCGTATACGAATCAATGCTTGTGTATTGTCATGCACATGAGTAAGCCCTTTAGGACTCAGCGCTTTGAGCACAATCTCAGCAGAGCTATCTGGCATTGGATAAGGCGGAACCAGTTTAGAAATAAACGCCATAACGCTTGAAGAAGCAATGATGAACCCACATCGTACCGCCGCAAGTCCAAAAGCTTTGGATAGAGTACGAATGACAATCAGATTCGGGTATTGTTCGATCAGGTCGACAACACTCTCAGCGAGTTCAAATTCAATATAGGCCTCATCTACGACGACAAGCGATTTGTCTTGGGTGCTTTCAAGTATTGCGACAATGTCACTTCTGTTTAGCAGTTGGCCAGTTGGGTTGTTCGGCGAACAAAGAAACAGTAGGTTAGCGCTATCTGCTGCCTTAATCACGTTTTCAACATCCAGTGAGAAGTCTGGAGCTAACAAAGGGCAGTCGATGACATTGACTGAAAATGACTCCGCACAAAATTCGTACATTGCGTAGGTAGGGGTACAAATCGCAATGCTATCTTGGATAGGCTGGCAGAACGTTCTTACTAACAGATCGATCGCCTCATCGGCCCCGCGCACTGCGATGGTTGGTTGCGTGGTTTTGCAATACGCTTGGTATGCTGCAGCGATATCGTGTGGCAAAAAGTCAGGATAACGATGAAGTGCGGGTTGATGCTCAGTAAAGAAAAGAGGTTGTTCTAGCTCATTGGCATTCAACCACAGCCTACCAGAACCGCCGATTCGTCTTGCAGATTGATATGGTATTAATTTTTTTATGTTCTCTGGCGCAAGTTTTTCCGCGAGTGACGTCATCTCATATACCTTTACTGAATATTTAGTCAATTAAAAGGATTTTAATTAGGTACTTTCTCCTAATGAGTAATAATTTAGTCAATATGCTCTTTGTGTAGAATCGAAATAAAGGCATACTAGCTATGCAAAAAAGTCATGGATGATAATAATGAACACAAGATTGCCTTCGACGAAAAACCTCCAAGCTTTTCTTTCTACGGCGTATTACCTTAACTTTACCCATGCGGCTGAAGCCTTGAATATGACCCAAGGTGCCATCAGTCGGCAGATTCAAACTCTTGAAGAGATCATGGGAGTTCAGCTTTTTTACCGTCAGGCGAGGGGGCTGTCTTTAACTCCGGAAGGCGATAAGTTTGTTCCGCTGGCGGAAGAAATTATTAAGCGGCTTCAGATGTCGATTCGTGAGGTTGCTGACAGCGCGAATCGAATCAAACTCAACGCTCCTAGTTGTATTACCTCATGGCTGTTGTCACGCATCGCCAATTTTCAGCAGGCATACCCTGACGTGAACGTTGAGCTAACTTCGACAACTAAACACGAAGCTGTGCCGAATTTTGATAGCTTCGATCTGATCATTACCTACGGCAAGCCGACTCGAAGCAAAGTGGTCAATCAGACACTACTGTTTGAAGAGTTTTTAGCGCCAGTTTGCGCTCCAGAGCTATGGCAGCAAATCGTGGAAAATGGTGATAAGGACGTGCTCAATCAGTTTACTTGGCTGCATGCCAATCAAGAGCAATCAGACTGGAAGCTATGGCTGGAAAGTCATGGCAATACTCGATTAAAAGGCAAGGGAAACCAAACCTTTGCAACTTTAGATCAAGCGATGAATGCTGCTCAGCAAGGTTTTGGAGTGGCGATTGGTGATCTGACTTTGGCTGAGCAAGATTTAAAACTTAAAAGGTTAATACAACCCTTTGACCTTAGTGTGACCACTGGGAATGGCTATCATCTGCTATACCTTCGAGAGCAAGACAATGCGATGGTCGCTAAATTGATTGAGTGGCTGACAGAGCGAAATCAATAGCCATCTATCTTTGGCAGCCTACTAGTAAGCCTTGATGCCGAAGGTTTTGAGTTTGGCTGGTAAAACGTCATCGAGTTTGTCGATGTCTGCAGGGAATACCTCTATCAGCGCAAAGTTATGCTGCTGATACAACTCGCGGATAGATTGCTGTTCTTTGTCTGATGTGTTGCCAGCGTCAGTTCCCCAATACTGCAAATAGACTTTTCCAGTGGGTAAATAGAAATCGCTCAAGACGTCTTGTTCTATCGGTAATTGACGATCGTAGGCGTGAACCACTCCATTCATATAGAGCCAGTTGTCGATTATGAGTTCACCTTTAGAACGTACATAGTGACCGTCTAGAGTGCGATGTTTCGCTTCAAATTTTTGTCTAAAGCTAGAAAGGGATTTGTCTGTTGCATGTGCTTCGGAATCTTGACCAGAAAACTCAATCACAGACTGCTTTAAGCGCTTGTTACGAACGATAGAGTCGTGCCAAACGACAAACCCATAACCGCTTTCCTTATCTTCGCGTTGATAACCGCCAACCGTTAGCCCTGATTCCGTTACCGTCCAACCTTTCTCTGTCCTTTCAATCCAACCTAGCTCTTGCAAAAGCTGATTTACTTTTTTGGCATTGAGAGATAAGCGTTCTCCAATTTGAGTAGCACTCAGTGCTTTACCGCTGGTCGCTACACTGTCTATGAGTAGGTTTTCTGGCCAGACAATGAACTTACCAAACTTCGGGTGCTCAACGTATTCGCCACCGAACTTGGCGCCGATCTCGGTCAAAACCCAGCTGTCCTCAGCACGATTAATGTAACCCGCAGATTTCAGTTCATTGAACAATTGCTTAGGTTCCAGTTCACGCAATTTCGCTAATGCAGTTGTAGAGATTTTGTCGGACATAGGCTTTCCCTCATTGATACGTCATTGTTAGAGTAATCTGCAAATGAATCAAGTTGTTGTGCGTATATATTGGAGCGGCGTAGTCCCTGTTTGTTGCTTAAAGAATGTGATGAAAGCGCTATCACTTGAAAAGTCTAATTGGTAAGCGACATCGTTGACCTGTTTTCCTTGAGAAAGAAGCTCTATTGATTTCAATAGTCTCCATTGCTGTCGCCATGACTGGTACGGCATCCCCGCTTGGTTGGAGAATATGCGACTTATTGTTTTGCTGCTAGCGCCAATCTGTTTGGCTAAGTTGTTCAAATTTGGCACGTTAGAGTCCGGTTTTTGAAGTGAATCAAGCCATTGATTGAGTCTAGGATCGTTAGGAAAAGGTAGCGTCAGTTGATATTCGGACGCAGATTGAAGCTCTTCCAGAAACAGCTGGAGTGTCGCGTGCATTTCTCGCTTAGGCTTGTCCCATTGCCAAAAAGACATTCGCTCGATCAGAGCCTTAAGCAGTGAGTTTACAGAGATGACTTTCACTTCGTTGAACGACGCGACTATGTTTTCTTCGAAATAGAGTGAACGATATTCAACGACGTTGTTCATGGTTGCACAGTGGCGCACGCCCGCAGGTATCCAAGCAGCACGGGTGGGAGGCAAGACACTTTTTTTATCGTCCAACTGTATGCTGATACACCCTTCAGGAGCATAGAGAAGTTGGGATTTACTGTGGATATGCATCCCTGAATCATGCTTGCCGATTCGAGCCGCGATTCCGATCACTGTGTTATCTAGTGTATCGACGTCAAATTCGGACTTGTCATTGATTAGCGCCATTTGTTCTTATATTGAAGTTTATTGTTCCAATGTCGTTATTGGGACTTTAGCACTCTTGTCTAAACTACGCCCACTTTTTCTAGTTGGGATATTGTAATGAATAAGACTCCTTCCGTTGGGGTAATGCTAGCTCTGATGATGTTTCCGCAAATTGTCGAGACTATCTACAGCCCTGCATTACCCCACATTGCCCTCGCTTTTAATGTTGCGAGTAATACTGCTGCACAAACTCTATCGATTTACTTTAGTGCCTTCGCACTAGGTGTCGTGTTTTGGGGAGTGGCTGCTGATTATTTAGGGCGAAGATATTCAATGTTATTAGGGCTAGTGGTTTACGGCGTAGCAGCTGTTGGTGCTATGCAGTGCTCGCAGTTTGAAACACTTCTACTCATGCGTGCACTGAGTGCCTTTGGGGCAGCGGTTGGTTCAGTAGTTACCCAGACTATGCTACGTGATAGCTATGATGGTGCACGGTTAGCCAAAGTATTTGGTTTGATGGGGATCGGTATATCACTGAGTCCGGTTATTGGGTTAATGTTTGGAGGAGTACTCGCTGATACTGGAGGTCACAAAGCCGTGTTTCTCTCTTTATCAATTATGGCGATAGCTTTGTTCCTACTTTGCTTAGTGAGTTTACCGGAAACCAAGCTTGCTATGAAAGGCAACATCCACATAGTTCCACTTGCCAAGCAAATGCTAGCAAACAGAAACATCTGGATAGATGGAATAATGGTGGCTTGTTTTAATGTTTTATTGTTCAGCTACTATTTGCTTGGTCCATTTATCTTTGATGCTATGGGGTATACCAGCAAACAATTTGGATACAGCGGGATTATCTTAGCAGTTGGAACTTTCGCAGGTAGTTGGCTAAACAAGGGGCTTCTTGCCCGAGGTTATGAGTCAAAACTCTTGGTTCAATTGTCGGCATGGGGCGCTACATTCGGGTCGATTATGGTGTGGTTGCTTCAAGACGGAGTTGCCCTGCTAGCCCCAATGCTATTGGTAGTTGCTTCATTTGGTGTAGGGATTCCAAATATATTGAGCCGAGCCCTAATAGAGTATAAATCACAGACTGGTAGTGCTGGTGCACTGTTTGGCTTGCTCTATTATTTGCTGATAGGTTTTGGTTTATCCGCTGTTGGTTTAATGCAGAACTTAGGGACAGCCCTTCTTATGAGCAGTTTGCTGCTAGTGATAGCTAGTTTGCTTCGTAAGAATTAGGAGGTGAGCACCTCCTAATTGTTAATACAGCTGACCATCGACGAGTACCGCTTGGCTGCGGTAGTTGTCATCTAACACTGTGGCCGCTGCGCGGAAATTAGGCTTGAGTTTTCCTAGATTATCGCATGATAGGGCGTTGGCAGGATAGGTAGACGCCATTTTCAGCGCTTCTTCCTCTGCAATTCCCCATTGAATCACATTGGCAACGGATTCATCCATGCCGATGTGCGCACCAGCTAAACTTCCACGACTGTTGACCAGTTTGTTATCGACAACTTGGATCGTTTCGCCATCGAGCTCAAACTGATTGGTTTTGCTTCCTAGAGTCGCCATGGCGTCGGTAACAATCAGCAGCTTGCCTTGAGGTTTCGCCTTGTGCGCAAGAAGGAAGCTTTGCGGGTGGACGTGAATACCGTCAGTGATGATCGAGCACCACGCGTGGTCACTGTTTAAAGCAGTTCCCACCACGCCAGGCTCGCGACCTTCAAAAGGCGACATCGCATTAAACAGATGAGTAAAGCCATCCACTAACGAGAGTTTATCTTCAGTCAATTGCTCCGCTTTGGCATTACTATGACCACAGGATAGGGTGATCCCCTTATCTTTCATCCACTGTAGAGCAGATGGCTCGATGTTTTCTACCGCAACGGTAACCAGTACTTTACCCTGTGTTGGCCACTCAAATTGATCTAATTGGCTGACCGTTGGCGCGTAAAAAAGATTGGCATCGTGCGCGCCTCTCTTCTCTTTGTTAAGCCAAGGTCCTTCCAAATGTACCCCAAGCAGTCCAGAGATCTTGGCGTTGAGCCCTCTCTCGGTTGCAGATAGCGCTTGTTGGATATTGTCTGGTGTTGCGCTGATCAAGGTCGGCAATAAATAGGCTGTGCCATGAGTTCGATGGGCGCGGCAAATTGTCTCGATGCCTTGTGGAGTAATGTCGTTGTTGAACATGACATCGCCACCACCATTGACCTGAATATCGATAAATCCAGGTGCAATCAGCGCCCCTTCGAAATGCTGGTGGTCGATACCTTGCGGTAGGTTGTTGATAGCCACAATGGATTCGATCTGTTCATCCTTCCAGACTAACGCGGCATCATTGTGGTATTGCTCACCGTCGAAAATACGTGGTGCAGAAATGGCTCTGAGTGCCATGGATTACTCCTTAAACTGAAACGCTGCGCCTAATAGGCAAGCGTCGTAATTTCCTTTGGCTGCCTGCACAGGAATTTGAAAAGCTTTAGGACGACGTTGAATAGCTTGCTCGACGCGCTGTATGTAGTTGCGTGCAAGTCCCACTCCGCCTCCTAACACAATCAAGTCGAGGTCAAGGCTTGCTTTCAAGTTACAACATAATGTGGCAATAGCGTTAGCACTTTGACTGATAATTGTTTCGGCTTCTGGATTGGATGACGCCTGTTCAAATAGCTCAATATTGCTGATTGGATTGGAGAAGGCAGCGTCACTCGCTTTTTTAATTGCCGTGCCAGACGCTATCGATTCCACGCAACCTGTTTGTCCGCAGCCACATTGTGGGCCATTGGGATCAATAACCATATGACCGACGTGACCAGCCAACCCCCCTTGTCCTTGATGAAGTTGACCGTCAATAATGATGCCACCACCGACACCAGTAGACACGGTGATAAAGGCCATATTCTTAACCGATGTCTCTAGCATAGTGTACTCAAACCAAGCCGCCGCTTGCGCATCATTGAGCATTAAGACCGGCTTGCCAACGATGGATTGCAATACTTGGGCGAGTGGAAAAGGAGTAGGGAAAGCCAAAGTCTCGGGGTTAATCGCCGAAATGCCTTGTTGTGTAACAAGCCCAGTGGTGGAAATACCTATATTGTCGACATGTTCGAGCCACTGCGATGCACTGCCGAGAATCGTTTCGACAAACTGCTCAGCACTGTGTGCAATAGGCGTTGCAATTTGGCAGCGCTGAATCAATTTATTGTTTTCAATGAACCCTAATGCGATTTTTGTTCCACCAATGTCAATGGCTAGCGTACGCATTGTTGTGCTCCTGCGGTTTGTGTCGCTGAGTTGAACCAGTTAGTGACAACCTCTAGGCGAGTAATTGCGCTACCAACGGTCACCGCGACAGCGCCAGATTCGATCGCTTTTGCGGCTAATTCTGGTGTGTTGTAGCGTCCTTCCGCCATTGTAAAGAAACCCGCTTGTGAAAACTGTTTAACCAGTTGCAAATCTGGCTCTACAGGTTCTTGCTCGCCCACGTAACCTGACAAGGTTGAACCAATAATTTCAACGCCTTGGCTGTGTGCCCAAGCCCCATCTTCAAAGCAAGAGCTGTCCGCCATAGCGAAACATCCAGAGTTTTTAATCGCTAACGCAATATGCTCTCGGCTTTCTGGACGCGTTCTGTTTGTTGCATCAAAGGCGATTACGGTCGCTCCGGCATTGGCAAGATCATCAACATCAGAAGCGAAAGGTGTGATCCGGACAGGACTGCCCTGCAAGTCACGTTTCACGATACCGATAATTGGTATGCTGACAGCGCCTGAAACAGCAGCAACATTTTCAACTCCTTCAATGCGAAGCGCTTTAGCTCCGGCTTGTTCAGCAGCTAAAGCCATTGCAACAATAAACTCGGTTTTTTCGAGCGGGCTACCAACTACAGGTTGGATAGAAACGACGGTTTGACCTTGTAAAGACTGCTTTAACTCATTGATATTCTGATTTTTTGTTCTCACGACGGGCCTCATAACTTAAGCATTGTATTGCGGAGTGATGGTGAATGAACAACCATCACAATTCGTCTAATCCGTCTGCCTATTAATAACCGGTGGCGAATTTTTGTCCGCGATCACATTTTGTAAAAAGTTGGTTTGAAAATAATCTTTACGGCAATAATAATCCATAACGAAGATTTTTTTCAAACAAAATAAAAGTTTTTTTTGAAATCGGTGAAACAAGATATAAATCGAATAAAAGGGAACAATATGAAAGCCATCAACACTATTACTCTCGCTATGCTGACTCTCGGGTGTGCTGCGTCGGTTCACGCAGCAACGACATTAAAAATGGGGATGCAGGCATCCGTGGGCTCTGTTGAGTACACATCTGCCAAACTACTGGCTGATACACTAGAAGAGATGAGTAATGGAGAAATAAAACTCTCTCTTTACCCTAGTGCTCAGCTAGGCGATGACCGCGCGATGCTGCAACAGTTAAGCATGGGCGATCTCGATATCACTTATGCTGAGTTTGGCCGCATGGGACTCTGGATTCCGCGCGCTGAAGCGGTCACCCTGCCGTATGTGGCACGTGACTATGAACACTTACGTCGTATGTTTGATTCAGAATTTGGTCAAGGTATCCGTCAAGAGATGCTGACTAAGTTTAACTGGCGAGCACTCGATACTTGGTACAACGGTACTCGTGAAACGACCTCTAACCGCCCTCTTAATAATATCTCAGACTTTAAAGGTCTTAAGCTTCGAGTTCCAAACGCTAAACCAAACCTAAACTACGCAAAACTTTCAGGTGCATCACCAACGCCGATGGCTTTCTCTGAAGTGTATCTAGCACTGCAAACCAATGCGGTTGATGGTCAAGAAAACCCATTACCAACGATTAAAACAATGAAGTTCTATGAGGTTCAAGGCAACCTCGCAATGACTAATCACATTGTTAACGATCAGATGGTGATCATTTCTGAGTCAACGTGGCAAAAGCTGTCGGATGCGGACAAAGAGATTGTGCAAAAAGCCGTTGAAAAGGCAGGTGCAGCTCATACCGCATCAGTGAAAAAACAAGAAGCTGAGCTGATCTCTTTCTTTGAAAAAGAGGGAGTGAATGTGACTTATCCAGATTTAGCGCCATTCCGTGAAGCGATGCAGCCATTGTACGCTGAGTTTGAAGACAAGATTGGCGAGCCTATCGTTAAAAAGCTGGCAGCAATGTAAGGGGAATTAGCTGACGCTAATTTCTACTATTCAGGCTGGTCATTTTTGACCAGCCATGGAGCTCAAGATGTTACGTAAGATTGTAAATAATATTGAAGAGATCATCACTGTGCCGTTAATGGCGGCGCTGCTAGTGGTGCTGACTTGGCAAATTGGTACCCGCTGGCTACTGAATGATCCTTCCCTTTGGAGTGAAGAACTCGCCCGAGTTCTGTTTATGTATATGTCGTTAATCGGGTGTGCCATTGCGATTAAGCGCAGCACACACGTCAATATCACCTTTTTCTCGGACAAACTGCCTGAAAAGATACGCCTATGTTTGGTGCTTTCGCTTGAGTTGGCCGTTTTAGTCTCGATCATGGCAATTATCTATTTAGGTTATCAACACGTGCAGCGTACCGCTTTCTTTGAGCTGATTACCTTAGGTGTCTCAAGTAGTTGGATGAACTACAGCTTGCCTCTTGGTGGGGTATTTATGGTGTTTAGACAGGCACAGAAAATGTGGGGCATTGCGAAGCAGCTTCACAATGGCAATAAGTCGGCATCTTCGATGGATTCACAGGTGGCTGAGAGGTAGTTATGGCAGGTTCAATTTTTGGCTGGTTAGCGCTGCTGTTTGCAGGTATGCCAGTCGGTTTTTCACTGATTTTTGTTGCTTTAGTCTTTTTGGTGCTAACCAACAGCACAGGCATCAACTTCGCAGCTCAGCAGATGCTGGGCGGCATTGATAACTTTACATTGCTTGCGGTACCGTTCTTTGTTTTGACTGGGCACTTAATGAATAGCGCAGGTATCACAGAACGTATCTTTAATTTCGCAAAATCTATGGTCGGTCATATTACCGGCAGCTTAGGCCATGTAAACATTATGGCGAGCCTACTATTCTCAGGCATGTCAGGATCAGCATTGGCGGATGCTGGTGGTCTTGGGCAACTTGAAATTAAGTCGATGCGTGATGCAAAGTATCACGATGATTTTGCCGGTGGTTTGACGGCTGCTTCTTGTATCATTGGTCCCTTAGTTCCCCCTTCGGTTCCTCTTGTCATCTACGGAGTAGTGTCAAATACATCCATCGGCGCCCTTTTCCTTGCTGGGGCAATTCCGGGCATTTTGTGTTGTGTTGCGTTGATGACAATGAGCTACTTCATTTGTAAGAAACGTGGTTACATGACGCTGCCTCGTGCATCGCGTCGTGATCAGTTCAAATCCTTTAAAGAAGCGTTTTTATCTCTGCTGACTCCTGTGATCATTATCGGTGGGATCTTTTCCGGTAAGTTCACTCCAACAGAAGCGGCGGTTGTTTCTTCTTTGTACGCGTTGTTCTTAGGAACTGTGGTCTACAAACAGCTGACTTTCGGCGGCTTTGTTGAAATCTTGAAAGAGACAGTGAACACCACTGCTGTGGTTGCGCTAATGGTAATGGGTGTCACTGTGTTTGGATGGATTGTTGCTCGTGAGCAACTACCGCAAATGCTAGCGGATTACTTCTTGACCATTAGTGATAATCCACTCGTGTTGTTGCTGCTTATCAACTTACTGCTTCTTTTCCTAGGGACGTTTATTGAGTCGCTTGCTCTGTTACTGCTATTGGTTCCATTTTTGGTGCCCGTTGCCGGCGCGGTGGGAATTGATCCTGTTCACTTCGGTGTCATGGCAATCCTGAACCTGATGATTGGTATTCTAACCCCGCCAATGGGAATGGCTCTGTACGTTGTCTCACGTGTTGGGGATATTCCATTCCACACGTTGACTCGTGGTGTGATTCCACTTTTGGTGCCGTTATTCATCGTATTGGCACTAGTTGCTGTCTTCCCTCAATTTACGCTGCTGTTACCGGAAATTTTCCTTGGTTACGGGCAGTAATAACGAACAATATTTAAGGTAATTAAGATGAAAAAACTGACAGGTCTTATTGCAGCGCCTCATACCCCTTTTACTGCGGACAATAAGGTAAACTTTGCTGCTATTGATCAAATTGCTGAGCTGTTAATTGATCAAGGCGTGAAAGGCGCTTACGTATGTGGGACGACAGGGGAAGGGATCCACTGTAGTGTTGAGGAGCGTAAAGCGATCGCTGAACGTTGGGTTAAAGCCGCCGATGGTAAGTTGGATTTGATTCTCCATACAGGCGCATTGAGTATTGTTGATACCATTAACCTTACTGAACACGCAGAGACGTTGGATATTTTAGCGACCTCAGCGATTGGCCCTTGCTTTTTTAAGCCGGGTAGTGTTGAAGACCTGGTTGAGTACTGCGCGCAAGTGGCTGCGGCTGCACCATCCAAGGGCTTTTACTACTACCATTCTGGCATGTCTGGAGTAAACCTCGATCTCGAACAGTTCCTGATTCAAGGTGAAGCGCGCATTCCTAACTTATCGGGCGCGAAATTTAATAACGCTGACCTCTACGAATATCAGCGCTGTGTGCGAGTGGCGGGAGGCAAATTCGATGTTCCTTTTGGTGTCGATGAGTTTCTCCCTGCTGGCTTGGCGGTAGGAGCGGTGGGTGCCGTTGGCAGTACTTACAACTATGCTGCGCCTTTGTATTTGAAGATCATTGAAGCATTTAACCAAGGTAAGCACGATGAGGTTGCGTCGCTAATGGACAAAGTGATCGCCATTATTCGCGTATTAGTTGAATATGGCGGCGTAGCGGCAGGTAAAGTCGCCATGCAGTTGCATGGCATTGATGCGGGTGATCCTCGTCAACCGATTCGCTCACTGAGTGACAAGCAGAAAGCGGATGTGCTCGCTAAACTGCGTGACGCGGGCTTTATGTCTTTATAATGCCAATGAGAGGGGAGGCTTCCTCCCCTCTTTTAGGATTTTGCGATGAAATCGTGTTGAGGTAGTGTCAATATTCGTAGGTCTTTGATACTTTTAGCTTAGCCAAACCAATCTAATGAGGCCCTAGTGAGTACGCCTAAAAATCTAATGGTTCGTTTACGTTCTAATATCGAGCCCTTAAGTAAAAAGTTACGCTTGGTAGCGGATTATGTGCTTGAGAATGCACATGACGTCCAGTTCCAGACTATTACGGATCTTGCTCGTAATACCCAAACCAGCGAGGCGACTGTTGTGCGCCTGTGTCGTGATATGGGTTACAAAGGCTACTCTGACTTTCGAATGGCGTTGGCGGTAGATTTGAGCCAAACGGCTAGCCAAAATCAGCCTAAGTTAGAAGGTGATATCTGTGATATATCTGCGCAGAGCGCGGTTGATAGTCTCCTAGATACTGCCAAGCTAATAGACAGAAAGTCTCTTACACGAATTTGCGAGTTAGTTCATCAGGCACAGTTTATTGGCTGTGTTGGGGTAGGAGCATCCAGTATTGTCGGACGTTATTTAGCGTATCGTTTAGTACGTATCGGCAAAAAAGCGATTATGTATGAAGATACCCATTTGGCTGCGATGAGTGCGGGTCGAAGCGATGCGGGCGATCTGTGGTTTTCGGTATCGAGTTCAGGTTCCACCAAAGAGGTTATTCATGCGGCATCACAGGCACATCGCCGAGGTGTGCCCGTGGTATCTTTGACCAACATAAGTCATAGTCCGTTGTCGGCTATTTCAGATGAGCTTTTGGTTGCAGCGCGACCAGAAGGGCCTTTAACAGGCGGTGCATTTGCTTCTAAAGTTGGCGCACTACTGCTGGTCGATGCATTAATCAACACCTTGCTAGATACCTATCCGGAGTATTCTGAGTCAGTAATGGAAACGGCGGAGGTCGTGCTTCCATTAATGAAGTAGTTCTTATCACATTGATTTAATTCTTTATTTAAAGCTCGCCTAGTTGGTGAGCTTTTCTTTTATCAATTGGTGAAAATAATCTTTATTATTAAGTTGGTCAAAGAAATATTTTTTCATTGATCAATAATTAGTATGAAATTTGAACAATAAAGGTGGGTAAAGAACCACTTGAGCCAATAGGAATCCGTGATTGTTCACGGCCATCCAATAAGGAAATAACAATAATGATGAACAAAACTAAACGACTTCATACACCTTTGCTTGCTGCTTCTCTGGTGTTAAGTCTAAATGCGTTTGGCGCGAATCAATGGCCAGATTTACCGGTAGGAATTAAAAGCGGAATCGGCGCTCAAGTCGGCGATAAAGTGTTTGTTGGCCTAGGTTCAGCCGGTCAAGATTTCTATATGCTTGACCTAAGCAATCTCGACAAAGGTTGGCAAAAGAGAGCTGAATTTATCGCTCCATCGCGAAGCGGAGCAACCGCATCGGTCATCGGTAATGAAATATATGTCTTTGGCGGTTCAGGAAAGGTGAAGTCGACCGATGCTGCGCCGATTCTATTTGATACTGTCTATCGCTATAACCTCGAAACCAATACTTGGGCACAAGCCAATACCACCTCACCGGTTGGTTTGCTCGGCGCGGCTTCTTACTCGCCAGATGGCAAGCAAGTTGTTTTCTTTGGCGGGTACAACAAACAATACTTTGATCAATATCTCCATGATGTGCTTACCACTGACAAACAAGCTGAGCCGAAAGCATGGCAAAAGATTGTTGATGATTACATGGGGATGAAGCCAGAGGATTATAAATGGAATCGACATGTGTTGAGCTATAAGCCAGAGACGGGAACTTGGAGCGATCTTGGTTTATCGCCATATTTACCCAATTGCGGCAGCGCACTAGTGGCGGAAGGTGACAAGGCTGTATTGATTAGCGGTGAGATAAAGCCAGGACTCAGAACGTCTGAAGTGAAAACGTACCAATTTGGCCAAGCACAACCTTGGCAAAGCCAGCATGCGTTACCAGCGCCTACTGAGGGGAGTGTTCAAGAAGGTGTCGCGGGTGCTTTTGCCGGTGAAAGCAATGGCGTGGTCATTGTTGCAGGTGGAGCGAACTTCCATGGTGCGAAATCCGCTTTCGAGAGTGGGAAAATGTTTGCACACGACGGCTATAGCAAAGCATTTAATCCAGAAATGTATGTTCAGCAACAGGGACTGTGGAAGCAAGTTAATGGTCTTCCGCAAGGTTTGGCTTATGGGACCTCTTATTCCACCGCACAAGGTGTACTCATCGCTGGTGGTGAGAAAAGTGATCGCAGTGCTAGCAAAAAGGTCTACATGCTAGCGTGGAATGGCACAACTGTTGATGTCACGGACTAAGGGCTCAGAGCATGTCATTAGTGATTGAATCTTTTCCACCTTTGCCAATTGGGGTGAAAAACGGCGTTGGGGGCGTGATTGGTAACAAACTCTACGTCGGTTTAGGGAGCGCAGGGACGCGCCTATTTTTCTATGATTTGGATGCGCCAATAAAAGGGTGGCAGAGGGCGTCTGAGTTTCCGGGTACTACGCGTAATGATGCGGCATTCTCAGTGTGTGATGACAAGCTCTATGTATTTTCTGGAGCAGGCCAACCTGAAAACAGTACTACGCCAATTGTTTTAGAGGATGGCTACGTCTTTGACGCTGAGCGTAATTGTTGGCAATCCATCGAGACTCATATTCCTGTGGGTTTACTGGGAGCGTCTATGTGCCAGATCGAGATGGGTAAACTGATCTGCTTTGGCGGCTACAGTAAAGAGACCTTTGATCGTTTTGTCGCTGAAATTTCACAAATTGACCCAGTTCAGCAACCAGAAAAACATCAGGCAACCTTAACCAAGTTTATGTCTAGCCCGGCGCAGGACTACGGTTGGAATCAAACTATTTGGCTATTTGATTGCGCCGATGAAACATGGTCTGAGGTTGGAATGACCCCTTATCTTACCAATTGTGGCGCTGGCATTATCCAGCAAAACAATACGGTCACCTTAATTGAAGGAGAGATTAAGCCGGGGTTACGTAGCTTGGAGAGCAAGGTTTTTGAGTTCGACAACGGCGATATGACCAAAAGCCGCTTACTCCCTTCGATTTGTCATGTCGATACTAGCCATGAGGGATTGGCAGGTCATTTTGCGGGGCAAGTTGAAAAACAAATCATTGTGGCTGGCGGCGCTTACTTTATTGGCAGCCAGAACAAATTCCAGAAAGGGCAGTGGTATAGCCATCAAGGATTGACCAAGCATTACGATAACAAAGTTTGGCAATTCGATGGCACAACATGGCACCAAGTTATGCAGCTTCCTCATGGAGCTGCGTATGGCGTGTCGATTTCTCACAACAATACAATGTATCTGTTAGGAGGTGAAGATAATAAAGGAGACGCGCAAGCTCGATGTTATACGATTAGCAGTCAATCGTGACTTTTCCAAGCTCGCCACTAATAAAGTGGCAAGGGCACTAACTTTAAAAAGGGAAGTGACTTCAGCCACTTCCCTTTCTCAATTAGTCAAAGGTGTTTAACACCACCTGGTTTCTACCGAGCCCTTTGGCTTGATAGAGCGCTTTGTCTGCGCGACCTATGGTCATGTTCTGATTCCCTTTCATTGACGTGATCCCGATACTGATTGAGTACTTGACCGGAACATCATCAAACACGACTTTAGATTGTTCTACCATGTAACGTAATAGCTCACATTGTTCATAGGCATCGTTCTCATCGTTAGCTCTAAATAGAAGCGAGAACTCTTCGCCGCTGTAGCGAGCAAGGCTGAGCGCCTTAGGTTTGGGAAAGCACTTCTTCATGAGTTCTGCCGTATGAATGATGACCTGATCGCCACACAAGTGACCGTGTTGGTCATTAATACGCCTAAAATGGTCAATATCTAGCATCGCCATATAAATATGCTCACCATCGATGTGTGATTCCATTTGCTCGCGAAGCGTGAGCTTGTTGTCGAGGTGCGTCATTACATCTTTACTGCGAAGTCTTTTATGAATCATAAGGTTAGATAACGTGACTTCAGAGTAGTCCCGTATCATCCTCAAGACACTATGAAAACCAGGAAAGGTCGCTTTGATATAGATGACACTGATTAAGTTCTCTCTATCAAAGAGTGGCAGTGTGTAGTGGCGCGAGTTGATTTGTAATCGTTTGGCTAATGGATCAGCGTAACGGCGACCTTTATAGCTCATCGAACTTGGGGTAAACCGCTTGGCGAGTTCACTATCGTGTAAAACAATATGGCTATTTCCATGATAATCAATCGTCGTAAAGTGCCCATAATCTGCATCATAGAAACAAATCTGAATGCCTTTGTGATGGCAAAAGCGATTTAAAATATCACGCAAGCAGTGTTTGAAATCTGCCAGGTCAATCTTAGTATTGAGCTCAGCAAGGTGGCTATTAAGCTGATAAATCAGATAATTAACGATAACCGCGAGGAGCAGAAGTGAAATGATAACGACGGCAGTTAATGCGAACTGGTGCGTCGCGGCGAGGACATCGGATCGATTTGTTCCCGCTATGAACACCCAGTTGTAAGGGTTGTTGCCGTCGAACACAGATAGCTTTAAATGCCCTTTGTAAAAGTACTCGTGCTTGCCAAAGAGGTGTCCGCTATTAATCTTCTCATCAATCCCAGCTCGATAGCTGATCGATTTTGTACCGATGCGGTGAGGGGTGGGGTGAAACACTAATCGTCCGCTGGTGTTGTCAACCACAAACAGATAGCCGCAGTCTAACGTGCGAAGACCTAACAAACTTTGTGTTGTAGATTTGAGGTCAAATTCTATCCAAATTTCATTGTTGTTTTGTTGGATGAACTTTACCGCAAAGACCCACTTTCTCGGCTGCTTCTCGTAAAGAGAGGAGACATAAACATGCGGGGAAACATGGTCTAGGGGGTGCCAAACGAGTTGTGACGCTCGTTCTGAAGGTGTGGCTGCGAGTAAACTTGAGCGATACTGGCCGGTTTCAGTGTTAACGGAAATGATGTCTATGTATGAAGGAGTATGCTCCAGAATGCGTTTTGCCGTGGTATCGAATTCACTGACGGAGGTCGCATCATCCAATATATAGAGTTTACTGACGGCAGCCTCAACTTGAGAAGATATCAGGCTCGAAGCCGTTTTGACGTTTGCAAATGATTGAGAATACGCATTTTTTTCAGATTTCTGAAATTGATGATAAGCCGCATAGATGATCCCTATAACTAAGAGAATTACGTACGGTCTGAGCGTTCGAAGGAGAAATTTTGGTAACGCCATGATGTGCCAACTGATAATAACGGGGAAGCTATAATTATTTTGCGGCGTATATTAAATGGATTTCACAGGCACATCAATGAATATAAGTCTAGGTTATATCTAAATGCTGAGTTAAAAATGAGCAGTATGTCACTATACTGCTCATTATTGTGAAGTTAGCTGTGGGCAAAAAAGATCGCAATTGATCGGGGCGCGACTAAGACTTGTTTGTGATCAATGGTTTGATGTAGTTCGTGGGAGTCTGTATTACAGATCATGGTCCACTCAGCTTTGTCATTTTCAGGCATGGTAAAGCGAGCAGGAGCGTTGGTTTGGTTAATGCAATAGAACAGCTCTTCGCCGTTTTTGCCGATGCCTAAATGTAATGCCACTGAGCTAAGGCGATTCCAATCATCGTGCTCCATAAAGCTACCGTCGAGTCGTCGCCAGTATATACGGTTGTCATTGCGCTTTTCGCCACTGAATGCGCGAATAAATGGCACCATATATTTTTGTCTTGCCGCGACCATATCTGCTAGCCAAGACTTAAATTGTGTTTTGCTTTCCGAAGGCTGCCAGTTTAGCCAGCTTGTTTCATTGTCTTGGCAATACGCATTGTTGTTGCCTTTTTGGGTGTGAGAGAGCACATCTGCGGTAAGAATATGAGGAATACCAAACGCAAACAGTAAACTCGCCATAAAATTACGTTTTTGCTTTTCTCGTAGCTCAATGATGGCTGGATTTTCCGTTTCGCCTTCTACACCGTAGTTGTCTGAGCGGTTGTCACCATGCCCGTCTCGGTTCTGCTCGCCGTTGGGTTCGTTATGCTTATGCTTGTAAGAAACAAGATCTTGCATACAAAAACCATCGTGATAGGTAATGTAGTTAACGGTGAGTTTGTAAGGCCAATTGGCTGCACTATAGAGGTCACGTGAGCCCATAATGCGTGTCGCGAACTCTTTTAAGAAACCTTGATCACCACGCCAGAAGCTACGGGTAATATCACGCAGTCGATCGTTACATTCATTCCATCCAAACGGGAAGTTTCCAACTTGGTAGCCATTCGGGCCTATGTCCCATGGCTCTGCGATCAGTTTGACTTCACGAAGGATTGGATCTTGGGCAACCGCTTTGAAAAATGCTGAATCTGGGCTGAAATGCTCGCCATGACGACCCAGTGTCGCGGCCAAGTCAAAGCGGAATCCATCAACTTGAAACTCATTTGCCCAGTATCTTAATGTGTCCATGACTAAATTCATGGCAGGCTGATAAGAAAGGTCAACCGTGTTACCGCAACCAGTAAAGTTAGCGTAATGATCGCCGTGTTTAAAATAGTAACGATTGTCGAGAGCCTTGAGGTTAAAAACAGGACCGTCTGCGCCACCTTCGGCGGTATGGTTGTACACCACATCAAGGATGACTTCGATGCCATTGCGGTGCAGTTCTCTAATCGCAGTTTTCAATTCCACTACAGCATCTTTGGCGGCGTAGCGCGGATCAGGAACCATAAATAGGTATGGGTTGTAGCCCCAATAGTTAACCTTATCCATCTTGAGAAGATGAGGCTCGTGCATACAGGTGGCAACAGGCAGTAGTTGCAGCGTATTGATATTTTGCTGTTTGTAGAAGCTAAGCATAGCGTCACTGACTAACCCAAGATAGCCACCGCGCTGTTCGACAGGAACCGCAGAATTGAGCTTGCTTACACCTTTCACATGAGTTTCAAAAAGCACCATCTCTTCGCGAGGGCGGCTGGGTTTAGCGATGCCTTGCCAGTCAAATGTGTCTTCGACCACAACGCATTTAGCCAGTTGAAAACTCTTTTCAGAATTAAAAGGTGTGCAATAGTGGAGCGGCTTTTCTATCGCTTTGGCGTAAGGATCAGAAATCAAATGCGGTTTATCACCTTGATTCACTATGTACCCGTACTTTTGCCCAACTGAGATATTTTCAATATAGGTAAACTTGATTCCAGCGTATTCGTCGGTTAATGGGTAGGTCTTAAATTCACCATTGTCATTAAATAGCGCCAACTGGATATCGTCTGCATTAGGAGAATATATAGAAAAGTTACACCCTTTATTATCTGGTGTTGCGCCTAAAGGGTATGGACGGGAGCACGTCATGATCACTACTTTACTGTATTTATTTATTGTTGAATCTTAAGTAAATAGTTTTGAAGGAGATTGGTCAAGCGCCTTACGACAAAATTATAAATGTAATTTTATTTCAGAATTATGATGATTAAGCGTTAAATAGTGAGCTAGGTTACGTTTTGATCTAGCTAATTTTCTAACAACATTATTTCTCAGCCCAATTTTTGTGACTCAATACATAAAAATATTGTGCGGTATGATTTCTCATCCTTTCTCATCCCCCCTAACTATTTCTCATCTGGATGAGTCGATTTTTCTCCTCCCTAGGTAATCTTGCTGCAGTTGAAGCAAATGGGGTTAAGTCTCGGGGGGCTTGCCCATCTTACCTCTCTTTTTAATGACTTCTGTTTCTGCCTTTACGGAAAAGTTAATCAGAGCGGAACAAGAATAATAAACCCTAAATGGAGTTAAAAATGAAAAAAGTAAGTGTATTGGCTGCCGCAGTGGTAAGTGCCTTAGTTGCTGGTTCTGCATTCGCAAGTGAGCTTCAGTTCAATGGCTACATGCGTGCGGGTATCGGGACCAACGTAGATGGTGGTGCTGCAGCATCATATGGTAATGGTGGTTCAGGTCATGCGGTAGGCCGTCTTGGTGATGAAGTAGATACTTATGCTGAGATCGCACTGGGTAAAGAAGTTTACAATCAGAATGACGTTGCATTTTCTGTACACACTCGTTTTGCTTACGCGTCAAAAGAAGGAAACGTTGATCGCCAAGGCAACTCTATGCAGCGTGTAGGCGATGGTGGTCCTTGGGATAGTGGCAACACTTCTCTTCGCGAAGCTTTTGTTAAGGCTGACTATGCAGATTACACTATCTGGGGTGGTAAGCGCTTCTATCAACGTAAAGACATTCACATCCTTGATTTCTACTACCTAAACAACTCAGGTTATGGTGCTGGTATTGAGAACATCGATACTGGATTCGGTAACTTTTCTGCTGCAGTGACAATGTCTTCTGAAGATTGGCAAGACGATTACTCAAATGGCCTTCACGGTGACGACTGGCGTCGTTCATACAAAGGTGACTTCCGTCTGTCTGGCATTCAAGCAAACGAAAATGGCTCAATTGACTTAGCATTAATTGTTGGTACAGCGTCTCTTTCTGAAGGGCAAGAAAAAACAGTAAGCAACAAGTCATTGACTGACAATACTGGTGCACTTGCGACAATTGAGCACACTCAAGGTAATTTCTTCGGTGGCTTTAACAAGTTAATCTTCCAGTACGGTACTGATGGCTTGGCAATTGGTGGCTTCGATAACCATGCTGGCGAAGGTATGAACGCAGTGAAAGGTAACGGCTGGCGTATCATCGATTGGGGTGTGGTTGAACAAGATCAATGGAATCTAGGTTACTCAGCAATTTATGGTTCTAAAGATATTGATGAAACAACTTCTAAAAATAGCTTCATGAAAGGCAAAACAGACTTCTACAACTTTGTTGTACGCCCTGGCTATAAATGGAATGAGACAATGGCTACAGTGCTAGAGTTGGGTTACGCAAATGAGAGAACTGAAGGTAACGACTGGCAAGACCTAACTAAAGTTACGCTAGCGCAAGAGTGGAACGCAGGTTCTAATTTCTGGGCTCGTCCTTCTATTCGCGCATACGTAACTAACTACTCTGGCGATAAAGTTAAAGACGACACCAACGGCAATAAAGCTGAAACAATGGTTGGTGTTCAGGTAGAAGCTTGGTGGTAAGCCAAGTGAGTAAACAACTTTCACATTGATAGTTGCATGCAGCCAGAGTTATTCTGGCTGCTTTTCGTTTGGCTTTATGTCTGGAGATTAGTATGAATAAGTTTTACCCTCTATTATTTTCTGCTCTACTGTTTGGATGCACCAGTACTGATACTGTGTCAACGGTAGCTCCGGCGGATTCGATACAGATTACAAGAATAGCGGATGTTGATTGGCAAAAGTTAGAAGTTCCAGCGTCTGTTGAATTTAAAGTATCGGAGCAGAGCCAGTCGCTTTTGAATGAAAACAGCATTGGCCCAATTGCTGCTTTTGAGTTACCTGGAAATCGAGGTAGCTTAGATATTGAATTATCAACTTTAGTTCAGAACGAGAAATCACTTTACGCTGCAAATATTATGATTCTTGATGCAGGTGATAACGTCTTGTATCAGAGAAACTTCAACGAATTTAATTACAAGCATGCCAAATATCTCGACCCTGATATGTTTGAAACTAAATTGACAGTGGTCCCTGATAGTTCATTACAGCCTCTTCGTGTACTGATCTACACTACATTATCCGATGTCCAGAATACTTCGACGGTATTGCACCCTGCAAAACTATTTGCGATGGCAAAGAGTACAGTCCCACCACAGGTTGAAGATCCAACAGTCTTTCATGCTTCGAACGGACTTCTAAGATTTAATGTCTCTGCCAACGACATAGTGACAAAGCGTATCAGAGAACATTCAGAGTATGTTCCTTCGAGCGTAGACAGTTCTGACTTCTACATTGAACAAATAGAAAAGGCTGTCAAAAATGGAGATATACCTAAAGCATTAAGCTTACTAGATGAGGCAAAAGCACTTAACATAGACGGTGCCCAAGAAGCATTTGTTAAGGCTGTAAACGCTAAATAACCTCTCTGCTTTTGTTATAAAGCCCTAGATGCTGAAATGCCCCCATTAATTGGTTAAACCATTACTGGGGGCATTTTATATTTAGAGTTAATCTTCTTCGACTAAGCTCACGTCATCTGAGTAAT
The DNA here is from genome assembly GCF_059295395.1 of Vibrio sp. SCP2. Taxonomy (NCBI): domain Bacteria; kingdom Pseudomonadati; phylum Pseudomonadota; class Gammaproteobacteria; order Vibrionales; family Vibrionaceae; genus Vibrio; species Vibrio sp. SCP2. The sequence continues at coordinate 1,221,804 of NZ_JCAFVV010000001.1, forward strand.
CTTCAACGCTACTCGCATCAGGCTTAGTACGCCCGTTCAGTGTGTGGAAGCGCTTACGACCACGAGCTAACTGCACATACTTTAACCATACTCGCTCTAACTTAGACTTTGCTTTGCCTGGATGGACCAATACTTTAACGAAGTGTTTCTCTTCGGCATTTTCTGGTTGCAGATCTCCAGACTCAAGACCAAGCATGGTGTCGCCATAAAGCGTTAGGATTTCTTCTTCTGCGAGCGTAAAATCCCCAGACTTAGCGAAACCGCGCGGAAACTTAGTGTTGTCGTAAAAACGTTTTTTGCCATGACGAAATTGAGTGTCTGACATTTTGGTAGCCTCTATAAAAACCTACATGGGTGAACTAGAGCGAAAAGTAGGCGTAAAATTCATAAAAGAAAAACAAAACATTTTTATCTTAACTATCGAATAGTTTTATTAAATTTAGATAACACTTTAGTGACTTGAAGATGATAAAAAATTACCGTTCTTGCTAACCTTTCAAGATTGTCGGTAGAGGAAATCCCATGGACGTAAAAGTCTTTAGAACGTTTTTAGAACTGGCGCAAGTAAGGCACTTTGGTAAGGCTGCAGAAAACCTGTACATCACCCAAGCGGCTGTGAGCGCGCGAATTAAGCAGCTAGAAAGCTATTTTGATACCCAGCTGTTTATTCGTGATCGTAACAACATCAAACTCACCTCGGCGGGCGAAAGACTGATTGGTTACGCTGAGGTCATGGTCAGCACCTTACAGCAAGCAAAATTAGAGTTGTCGTTGGAAAGCGGCAAGGCTTTGCAATTAACTTTAGGTGGAACTCCCAACGTCTGGGATGCATATCTACAGAATTGTCTGAGCCTGGTCACCGACGAGTTCGAAGGCTATGGCTTTATGGCTGAGATCATGGGACGCGAAGCCTTAATGAGAAACCTACAAGAGCGAACCCTAGATATGGCGTTCGCTTTTGATCAAATCAAAGCTGACGAGCTTAATTGTAAGAAAGTCGCCGATGTTGTGCTATCTCTGGTGTCTACCAGTGAAGATGCGGTTGAGTCGGTATTTGAAGACAAATATGTCTATGTGGATTGGGGAACGAAATTCGCCTCAGAGCACGCTGAGCGTCATCCGAAGATCCCTGCGCCTTACTTGCGCACGTCGACCGCTCGTATCGCATTGGACTTTATCCTTGAAAAGGGTGGCAGTGCCTACCTACCTGCTTCGTTAGTTGAGCCTTTCCTTGCTTCTGGTCAGCTACATAAGGTTGAAGGGGTGGAAGATTGGTATCGACCAATCTATTTGAGCTATCGTAAAGCGAGCACATCGATTGAAGCGATTAAACAAGTGGAAGAGCTAGTCAAAACTATCGATCCGGTAACGGCGTACAGTCTTCAACAAATGGCAGATTTGCCAATAGATGACGAATAGTATTTCGCTTTAACAAGATGTAAAAACGCCTCGCTTTTAGCGAGGCGTTTAGTATCTGATTACCCTCAGTCTTTTAAAGAAAGAGCCTCTTAAACCAAGCTGACTAGTTGTTTTAGTGCGTCTTCACGAGCAGCTTGAGCAGTTTCTTCGCCCATATTAAGCGCTTCAGCATAGACAAACTCAACTTCTGTAATACCAATAAAGCCAAGCATAGTGGTGACGTAGCTTTCAATTGAGTTACGCGGAGAGTCTTTGTGTAGACCACCACGAGTGGTGACGACAATCGCTTTCTTATTCTCGATTAAACCCACAGGGCCATTTTCGGTATAAGTGAAAGTCACACCTGCACGGGCGATAATATCGAACCAGTTTTTTAGCTGTGTCGGGACCATAAAGTTGTACATCGGTGCTGCGATAACCAGTTGGTCTGCTGCTTTCAGCTCTTCAATCAACTGATCTGAAAGAGCAAGTGCCGCTTGTTGCTCGTCCGAAAGATCGTCTCCGCCACGTAGCGCTGTAGCAACACTCATATCCAGTACTGGTACTGGGTTTGCAGCCAAGTCACGCTCAATAATGCCAGTTTTACCTTCAAGTGCGTGATCAATCAGTTGGTTTGATTGAGAGTGAGGGCCCAAAATGCTGGATTTCAGTACAAGTGTATTGGTCATAATCATGTCTCTTATCTATAGAGGTTCGAATCATTCAAACCTTGTTGTCTCTTTATGAAAAGAGTATAGGGAGACGCAGATCTACTAATAACTAGTTGAGTTTGAGCATAATGTTCAAAATTTTTGAATAAGAGTGAGCAGAGGAAAGTTGAGTAAGTCTACGGCCGCTTTCCTGCACAACTTTTTTGGATGAGGTGGAAACCAGTCGCGAATCCACCTAGCTAATCAAAGCTCACATACTCATTAGACTTTCGATTGATTCTTCAATACTCAGCTCGTGAAAGCTTTGGATCGCATTTCCATCAAAGGTATCAATCAGTATTCGATGAATATTGGTTGGTCCGTGTTGATCAATGATGCCGAGAGTTTGTTCAACATTGTCACACGTCATAGTGAGCTCGTCATTGAGCACAATAGTGCAAGAGTGCAGGTTCATAGCCAACTTCCTTATTATTTTTTAGTCTGCATTAATAACTTTAGAAGAAGAAAAACAGTTGGCAAATTCGATACAGTTCCGAAAATGGCTAGTAATTATTGTGTGAAGATTTAGACTTTGGGTAACAGTTTGAACAATATCGGAAAAGCACATGGAAAGTGGCCTTGTCACCCTGACACAAAAAGATTGTCATAACGCCAGAATAGCCCGCGATAGCAGGTTTGACGGGCGATTTTATGTGGCAGTTAAAACGACAGGCATCTTCTGCCGACCTATTTGTCCTGCAAATCTACCTAAAGAAGAGAACGTAGAGTATTACTTCGATAAAGCGCAAGCTCTGCAAGCCGGTTATCGTCCTTGTTTGCGTTGCAGGCCAGATAGCGCGCCAAGCTCTTGGGCGTGGAAAGGGGTGGAAGTGACCTTTCAGCGCGCGGTAAAGCTGATAGAGCAGGGCGCACTGCATCATGCCTCTTTGGTTGAACTGTCTGAGCGATTAGGAATTAGTGATCGCTATCTGCGCAAGCTTTTCAACCAATACCTTGGCATGTCACCGAAGCAGTATGCGCTTTATTATCAACTGATGTTTGCTAAGCAATTGCTTCATACCAGTCACTTGTCGATCACTGATGTTGCTCTGGCGAGTGGTTTTAATAGTGTACGACGTTTTAATGATGCGTTTAAACAAGTTATGAAGTTGCCTCCCTCTCAGGTAAGAAAGAGTAGTTCGATTCAAACGGAATCTAATCATGTGGATCTCGCTTTTCGCGGTCCACTGGATTGGCAACATATGTTGGACTTCTATCATTTGAGAGCGATATCAGGGTTAGAAACAGTGACGGATACTGGCTATCAAAGGCACTTTGAGTTGGAAGGACAAGCAGGCTGGTTTGCGATCTCTAACCCCAAGCCCGGTATTATGCGTGTCGAGTTTAAGCTTGATGATATGTCGCTACTGAGAAGCTTGGTCAATCAATTAAGGCGTATGTTCGATCTCGATAGTGATGTATTGCAGATCGAGCAGCACTTATCTGATATTGAACCACAACTCGTCAAATGCTCTGGTATTCGCATTCCTGGTGTTTGGAGTACGTGGGAAGCAGGTGTTCGTGCGATTCTTGGTCAGCAAGTTTCGATTAAGGCCGCGATTGGTCAGTTGAACTTATTAGTGAATACTTTACAACCTGAGTGTGTGACACATTTTCCCACACCTTCAGAAGTCGCAGCGGCTGATTTGAGCTTCTTACGCATGCCGCAAAGTCGTAAAGAAACACTGTCACGCTTTGCACACTTTATGATTGAAGGATTTGAGGCACCATTAGATTCTTGGTTAGAACTGAAAGGTGTTGGGCCTTGGACGGTCAACTACGCGCGTTTGCGTGGTGCTTCTGAACCAAACTGTTTTCTGGATGGGGATTTGGTGGTGAAAAAAGCCCTTGATCAGTTCCCTAAATTATCGGCTGCGACGGCTTCTCCTTGGGGGAGCTACGCAACATTCCATTGCTGGAGTCATGCATGAATAATCGTTACACCACCTATGTTTCACCATTAGGGACAATTACACTGCAAGCCAATGAAAAAGGTTTGCTTGGCGTTTGGTTTGAAATTCAGACAACACAACCTGAAGAGTTAGGTCAATTGTCGGAAAATGATCCTATACTTATTAAAGCAATCAAGCAGTTAGAAGAGTATTTTTCTGGCGATAGAACGGAGTTTGATTTACCAATTTCAGCGGTTGGAACTGAGTTTCAGCAGCAAGTATGGAAGGCGCTGATGACCATTCCATACGGTGAAACTTGGAGCTATCAAGATTTGGCCAACGCTATCGGTAACCCCAAAGCAGTAAGGGCCGTCGGGCTAGCCAACGGAAAGAACCCTGTCTCGGTGATTGTGCCCTGCCATAGAGTCATAGGCAAAAATGGCAAGCTTACTGGATACGCGGGTGGTGTAGAAAGAAAATCTAAGCTTCTGGAACTAGAACAAATGGAGTAACGCCATGGTTAAGCAGCAATCTGTTATAGCGATATTACTTTCTAGCGTAGTGTCAGTAACTCTGTTTGGCTGCACAGAAGAAAAAGCAGAGCGCATGCTTAATAAAGAAACCTACTCTTTTACAGGGGTGTTTGAGAATCACTACAATAGCGACTTACTTGAATTCAAAGATGCTAAAGTGACTTATATCAACTCTGAAGGGCTTGATTTTACCAAGCCCTTTGAGGTTGATGAAGACCATTTAACGATTCAAATGCGCAACAGCTCGAAGGAAAAACGTGAAGATATTGTGATGCGTATCCATGGTCAGAGTGAGCTTCTGACTTGCAATGTCTGCGCAAAGTATGACATTGCAAGTATCTGGTTGAAGAAAGATTTTGTGCCCCCTACGGCGCCGTTAAGTGAATAAGCTTCCGTTGAGCATCATATGAACCGCAATACTCGCAGCATAACCAATTGCAATCACCGGCATCCATTTTAGGTGACCAAAGAAGGTGTACTTACCGTGAGCCGCTCCCATCAAAGCCACACCTGCCGCAGAACCAATAGAAAGTAAACTACCACCCACACCCGCGGTTAAAGTGACCAGTAGCCAGTTACCCATATCCATTGCAGGTTCCATGGTGAGTACAGCAAACATCACCGGAATGTTGTCGACGATGGCTGAAAGAATACCAACCATGACGTTAGCCCAAATAGGATCCCATTGGGTGTACATCACTTCTGAGATCATTCCTAGATAACCAAGTAAGCTTAAGCCGCCTACACACATAACGACGCCGTAGAAGAAGAGTAGCGTGTCCCACTCGGCGTGGGACACGCGTCGGAATACATCGAATGGCACCACAGAGCCTAAGCGCTTTAACGCAATATCATCTCGGTTCTCGATTGCAATCAAGGATTTCTTATGTAGAGAGGCTTTGAGCGTTCTGCGCAGGAAGAAGCCAAAGAATTGTAGGTATGCTAGGCCCATCATCATGCCAATCACTGGCGGGAAGTGTAGCACCGCATGGAAGGCCACCGCGGTTGCGATAGTGAGGATAAACAGGGCAACGATTCGTCTTGCACCACGTTTGAGTTCGACATGCTGGTGGACAACATTTGGGCTCGCGTCCGGCACAAACATCGACATGATAATCGCGGGCAAAACATAGTTAACGACTGACGGAATAAACAGCGGCATAAACTCAGCAAACGAGACGTGGCCTGCTTGCCAAACCATTAAGGTCGTAATATCACCGAACGGGCTAAATGCACCGCCGGCATTTGCTGCAATGACTATGTTGATACACGCAAGGTTAATAAATTTGGTGTTGTCTCCTGCCACTTTCATCACCACAGCACACATGAGTAGCGCCGTAGTGAGGTTATCGGCAATCGGTGAAATGAAAAATGCCAATATACCAGTCAGCCAAAACAGGGTTTTAAAGTTAAAGCCTTTACCCACCATCCAAGCTTGTAAGGCATCAAATAGCCGCCTTTCTTCCATTGCACTGATGTAGGTCATGGCGACGAGCAAGAACAGGAGCAGCTCTGCATACTCAAGCAAATTATGCTCTAACGCCGCTTTAGCTACCTCGATTTGATCGTGCTGGGAATACACGTAACCGATCATTGCCCAAATGATACCGGCTGCAAGTAGAACCGGTTTTGACTTCCTAAGTTGCAGATACTCTTCCAGCATCACAAGGGTATAAGCGATGCCGAAAATGATCAGCGCGGCATAACCTATGGTTGACTGGGTAAGAGGGAGTATTTGATAAGAAGAAGATGCGGCGAATGTTGAAAAGGGCAGAAAAAAAAGGGCGACAAAAATGGACCACTGCAATTTCATACTTTCACTCCTTTGAAAGCGGATTGTTGTTTTATGTTTTGTAGTTCCATTCTAAAGACGAATACGTTTTACGTATGTGAAGTAGGTTTGATCTGCTTGAATTGTCAGCGATTAATTAACAAGTTATGAATCTTTATGATGTGCAATGTTGATTTATTGGTGTGGTTTGATGTGCTATTTATGCGAGCAATCACAAAATATGATCGCGATTGAAAGGGGAAACATAAGTCGTATTACTACTTGATACGGATCATCATACTGCGCGACGCTTTACCTCATGATCCTATGTGTTCTGTTCCACATATGAATACATAGGTGAATTATGTCTAATCCAACTCAAAAAGAGCGAAAGGTAACATGGGGCTGCTATGCCGCCTTGGCCTTCGCAGTAGTGTTTTTCTCTGGCTTGATGAAGTCGAACGAATGGTATGGGGTGCTTGACTTTACCACCTTGAACGGCTCGTTTGGTTCTGTTGCTTATGATGTCAAAGAGACTGCAGAAGGCGTTGAAGCCGCGACTACTTCTCTACGTGGTAAAGGCGGTAGTGGTGCGCGCGATGGCTTTATCTTTGCTCTAACACTAATCCCGACGGTTATGTTCGCACTTGGTGTGATCAACGTACTTGAGCATTATGGTGCACTGGATGCGGCGCGTAAACTGCTCTCTCCTCTATTACGTCCTTTAATGGGCATTCCAGGCAGCTCTGGTCTTGCCTTGATTGCGTCTCTGCAAAGTACCGACGCGGGTGCAGCTATGACGCGTCAGCTTAAAGACGAAGGGCGACTCACCAAGCGTGAAACGGATGTCTTTACCATGTTCCAGTTCACCGCGGGTGCAACCATCGTTAACTTCTTCTCATCGGGAGCGGTACTTTTCACCTTAACTTTGGCTGATGGTTCTCTAGCGGTGACTTCGTCTATTGGCCTCGCTGTCGCGATTATGTTCATCTTCAAATTTATCGGCGCGAATCTATTCCGCATTTATCTCAACATCACGGAAGGTAAAGAAGGCAAACAAGACAAAGATAATGCACAAAATCTAAAAGAGGAGACAGCACAATGAGCGAAGTACAAGCGAAAAAGCCAATGGTAACCGACATCTTCGTTGAGGGTGCTAAGAAAGGCTGGGTAATTGCGACAACCTCGACTGTCCCTAATGTATTGATGGCATTTGTGATCATCAAAGCATTGCAAATTACTGGTGCATTGGATTTGATGGGTACAATCTTCTCTCCAATTATGGCGGTGTTTGGTCTACCGGGAGAGGCAGCTGCAGTTCTGATTGGTGCTTGGATGTCGATGGGTGGCGCGGTAGGTGTGGTCATCACTCTGTTTGACCAAGGCATTCTTAACGGCGCACATATCGCGATTCTTGCCCCTGCCATCTATCTGATGGGTTCTCAAGTTCAATACATGGGACGCATCATGGGCCCAATCGGCACTGAAGGTCGCTACATTCCTGTAATGATCGCTATCTCAGTACTTAACGCATTCGGTGCAATGCTTGTCATGAACTTGTTTGTGTAGAGGTTAACGATGAATTTCTCTTTAAATGAGTATTTAGAAGAACTGCGTCCTTTAATCGATGTGGACTGCGGCACTTACACACTTGATGGCATCGAATTTATCGCTTCTCAGTTTGAAGCTAAGTTCCAAGCGCTATCGGGATGGAGTGTTCAGCGTATTGATTGCGCTAAAGCTGGCGTTGGCTTACAGATTCGCAATAAGCCTCAAGCTGAGCAGATTGATGTGATGCTAGTAGGCCACATGGATACTGTGTTCCCGGTCGGGACAGCGGAACTAAGGCCGATGTCCCTTGACCAAGAAAAAGCCTATGGTCCTGGCGTGTCAGATATGAAGTCTGGCTTACTCAATATTGTTTATGCAATGCGCAACCTTGACCAAGCGGTGCTAGATAAGCTTTCTATCTGTATTTGTATGAACCCAGACGAAGAGACTGGATCATTAGATTCTGTCGAGTGGATTCAATCCGTCGCTAAGCAAGCAAAAAACGTTTTGGTTGCTGAAGCGGCACGTGCTGATGGTGGTTTGGTTAAAGCTCGCAAGGGTATGGCACGTTACAAGCTGAGCTTTAATGGCGTTGCCGCGCACGCTGGAAATGAACCTGAGAAGGGGCGTAGCGCTATTACTGAAATGGCAAACTGGATCTTAGCCATTAATGGTATGACTAACTTTGAATCGGGCACGACACTTAATGTTGGGATTGTTTCAGGTGGTGCTGGCGCCAACATTGTACCTGAGCAAGCAGAGGCGATCGTTGATATCCGTTTCTGGAACAATGCGGAATACGATGAGGTCGATACAAAGCTCAACGGAATGGCGAAAACGCCATTTGTTGAAGGTGTGAAGATTGAGCTTGAGCGTGAAGCCTACAAACCTTCCATGGTGCCGAGCGCTGCAACTGAATCTTTGATGGCGTTGGTTGAACAATCTGCGCAAGAGCTATCGATTGATATCAACTGGAAGGAAGTCGGTGGTGGTTCCGATGCGAACAACACGGCGATTTTAGGTGTGCCAACACTAGATGGCCTTGGCCCAATCGGTGCGGGCTTCCACAGTGACCAAGAGTACTTGTTACTAGAATCCATCGAGCCACGTATCAATCTTTTAATGCGCGTGATTGAAAAGTTAGCGCACTAATCTCTTGCCTACATAGTTAACAAAAACAAGCCCCGATATTGATATCGGGGCTTTCTATTTTCAGCTTTCAAAGTAAGACTTAAGCTTCTCTCTTAACCATTGATTAGCGGGGCTATATTTCATCCGATTATGCGTCATCATTCGGTATTTAACCGGAAGGTTAGTAAACGGAGCATTAAGTACCTGTAAATCTAATTTGTCGGCAAATTGATCCGCAATGCTTCTTACCATGGCGGCTAGGCAGTTGCTGTTGGAAATCATAGTCATCTGTGACACGAGTGAGTCACACTCTGCGGCGACATTTCGCTCTGCAATTACTTCTTCAGTAAAATAATCGGCGAGATAGGCATCTTCCCGCCTCAGCTTTAATGTCACATGCTTTTCGTTATAAAACTGCTCTAAACTCAGTCCCCCTTTTATTCGAGGATGCTCTTTGCGGGCAATCACACACAGTTCATCGGTATAAAAATATTCGGAAAAAAAGGAGGGTGCGGAATAGTTGGCAAAATCAATGGCCAAATCTGCCTTTTGCTGGCTTAAGTTGTGGAGTAGTTTCTCTTCATTCGACTGCGTTGGGTGAAGTTCAATTTGCACCTTACCCAGTGTTGGGTCTGCTTCGATTTTTGGCAGCAGCATTAACATCATTGGCTCGGATGTATAAACGACAAAGCGACGTGAACTAGCAGTGCTGAATGACTCCATCCCTTCTATTGCGTTAGTAATCTGATTCAGTGCAGGTTCTATTTGACGGGCGAGTTCATGAGCTTGATGAGTTGGTGCGATGCCTCGACCTGAACGTATAAAAAGCTGAACGCCTAGTTGCTGCTGCAAACGCTTAAGCACGCCGCTCACACCGGGTTGAGTCAAGCCCAACACCTCTGCCGCGATGGTAATTGAGCGATGCTCGTAGACAGAGATAAATACTTTCAACAAATTCAGATCGATACTGCTTTCTTGCATCTAAGGTGCCCCAATACATCGTGATTTGTGATGTTTTAAATAAACATTGGTGTATATATTGTGATGTGTCAACCGAATAAAGTAGCCACGTACCCACAATAAGACCTAACGAGGCTCACTATGACTACCCGTTTTGCACCATCTGCTATTTCACTAGCGCTTATCGTTTCATTTTCAGCGGCCGCGGATTACGCCAGCTTAGATACCTATCAAGGAAAGCCTGCTTCAGAGCACACAAAGCAAGCTAATGAAGCATTAGCAAAGCAGTTACCTTGGCAAGACGTGACCGCATTTGAACGTACTCAAAAGGGGCTGATTGCAGAATTTGGCACTCACGAAGCGGGTGAATTAAAGAATCGTTTTGAGTATATGTCTGATATGAGTGTTGAGCAGTTACCTGCTTCGGTGAACCCTTCGATTTGGCGTCAAGGTATGCTCAATTACGCTGCGGGAGGCTTGTATCAAGTGACTGATGGCGTGTACCAAATTCGCGGTGCCGATCTCTCTAACATGACAATTTATCGTACTGTCAATGGCTACGTGATTCATGATCCGCTGTTATCCAAGCAAGCTGCTGCGGCCTCTTGGGAATTTGCCAAAATGCATCTGCCGAAAATAAATGGAGAGCATAAGATTACCGGTATGATTTACTCACACATGCATGCGGACCATTTTGGCGGTTCACGCGGCATTATAGAGTCGGGCGATTTTGTTAAAGATGCGCCAATCTATGCGCCTAACGATTTCATTAAAGAGCTAGCTGATGAAAATGTGATAGCGGGTACTGCCATGAGCCGTCGCGCTAACTATCAATATGGCACAACCTTGGATAACAATACCCAAGGCATTGTTGATAACGCGTTGGGCCTAGGCACTTCACGTGGCGAAGTCACTCTGGTTGCTCCGACAGTAGAAATAGAAGAGCGAGAAAAGGTCATTACTATTGATGGTCTAGACTTCCACGCGATAAACATGCCGGGTGCGGAAGCGCCAGCCGAAATAGTGCTTTATGTTCCGGAGTATCGTTCACTAAATACTGCAGAGCTTACTTACGATGGGATGCACAATATCTATACCTTCCGCGGAGCTAAAGTGCGTGATGCGCTAGTTTGGACAAAATACCTCACTGAACTCAAGCTGCGTTATGTCGATAGTGGCTTGGTCGATAATATTCATGCCGCTCACTCTGCACCTGTGTGGAATGATCCAGAGACTGAGAACAACGAAATCTCAGAATACATGACGCTACAGCGTGACAACTACGGTTTCATCCATAACCAAGCCATGCGCTTAGCAAACCATGGTGTGACTATTAACGATGTCGGTCGTGAAATCGAAAAGATTGTTCCGCAGTCGCAAATTGATACTTGGCATACCAACGGCTATCACGGTTCATACAGTCACAATGCTCGTGCAGTGGTCAACCTTTACCTTGGCTATCACGATATGAACCCAGTAAATACCAATCCACTCCAAACGACAGAAAAATCTTGTGTTTATGTCGAAGCAGCGGGGGCGGATGTACTGTTTAGCGCAGGGCAGAAACATTTCGAACATGGGCAATATCAGCAAGCCTCTCAGTTATTTAATGATTTAGTCCAGTGTGAACCAAGCAATATCGAGTATCGTTTTGCTCTGGCAGACAGTTTTGAACAGCAAGGCTACCAGTCAGAAACCATGGCGTGGCGCAACTCGTACTTGCAAGGAGCGGTAGAGCTGAGAACAGGAGAAATTAAACCGTCTATCAAACTGGCTTCTCCGGACGTCATTGCCAATACACCAACAGGTATGTTCCTAGATTTCCTAGCGGTAAGGCTCAATGCAGAGAAAGCTGAACAAGCTGAGTTGGACTTCAACTTTGGTATTCATCACCCTGATTTGAATGAATACTATTTTGGTGAAGTATCAAACTCGAACATGGCAAATATCCAAGTTGAAACCTTGCCAGAAACGGACGTAATGCTAGACATCAGCAAAACAGATATGACGGATATGGTGCTTGGAAAGGTAACTCTAAAAGAGCTTACTCAATCTGGAAAAGCGAAGCTTAAAGGGGATATTGCCTTAGTTGAAAAGCTAACCAGCAGCTTGGATGACTTTGACGGTATGTTTGAAATTTTGCCAATGCCGAATAAGTAACGATTAACTTCAACAAAGGCGCTTCGGTCATTATAGCCGAGGCGCTGTTGTATTGGGTTATGATACTCCGCAGATATTAATTCTCATTTACATTTCTGATACTATCCGTGATTCATCTAGAGGCAAAGAGTGGGAATCCAATGGATAACAGTATCGAGCGATTTTCAAATGGGTTTAATCGAGTCAGTAAACTGCTGTCGTACATCCATTCTCACTTACATTTGCCGCTAGGTTTGGATGAGCTCGCCCAACAAAGCTGTTGGTCTCGCTGGCAACTGCAACGCGTTTTTCAAGCTGAAACAGGACTCTCCGTTGCTAGCTATGTGCGAGAGTTAAAATTGAGCAGCGCTGCAGAGCAGCTATTGGATACCTCAGAGCGTGTGATTGATATTGGTTTATCGCTTGGTTTTAGTTCAGAGATCAGTTTTAGCCGCTCGTTTAAACAGAAATTCGGCATGAGTCCAAGAGCCTACCGTAAGTTAGGGCTCAGAACAGGACTACGTAAGCCGATAGAAAACCCAGCCGAGAGAAACTGTGCGCTAGTCGCGAGCTTTGTTGAGGTAAGAGTTGAGTCGAAGAGTGGCTTTTTGCTCAAAGGTATTCATGATGAAATTCATGGCTTGTTTTCGATTACCCCTGACTTTCAACAAAAAGTCCCACAGCTTTGGCGCAAGCTAGAAGAGACCGTCGCTAGCAGCACCTCAGAGCGTTTACCTGCTATGGGAGTGATTGATGTGACCCACAGCCACTTTGATGGCAGTAATATCCACTACTGGGCAGGCGTTGAGTTGGGTGAAATGCCACTTTATCCTCAGTTACCTTCATTGATATCAGACCAACTTGATACCCTCTCTGTCCCTAGCCAAACCTATGCCGTTATCAAACATAAGGGGCCAGTGGCTAACCTGCCTAAAACCTTAGAGTGGTTTGTTATTCATTGGCTGCCTAACTCTGGTTACAGGGGCGTCGATGGTTTTGAGCTGGAATGTTACCCTGCGCAATATGACCATTTATCTGACGAGGCAGAAATGGAGTATTGGGTACCTATTGCTGATTCTCTCTAGGCCAGTCTGCTTACTGTTGATAGTTAAATGAGTAAATCTGATAAAGATGCACCAAATTGTTAACTTTCTTCTTATTAGATTCGTACAATGCAAATGATATTTATTCTTAATTAGAAAAAGCATTGGTATTTGAGGGAATCATGACAACTCCAACCTATTTTAAGCGCTCAACCCTTTCATTGGCGCTGCTGACCGCCTTTTCACATCCAGTTTTAGCAGCGGACGAGACAAAACAAGACACAACCCAACTCGAAACCATTACGGTAATGGGCAAAGCCTATCGTAATACCGCAACGAAAACGGCCTTGGAGCCTGAGGAAACCCCGCAAGGTATAACGGTCATTGAAGGGGAGTTGCTCGAACAACGTGGTGTTAAATCTGTTTCTCAAGCATTGCGTTACGCACCGGGTGTGGTCACTGAACAAAAAGGTGCGGCAGTCACCATGTATGACAATTTCTCTATCCGAGGTTTCAATACAAACAACGTAAGTTACTACGATGGTCTGGTATTACCTTACTTACCTGGTTGGAACCTACAGCCTCAAATTGATCCAATTGCTATTCAGCAAATCGAAGTGTTTAAAGGGCCGACATCTGTTCTTTACGGTTCAATGCCACCAGGTGGGATGGTGAATATCATTGCCAAAAACCCACAAGTGGAAGATCGCACTTCTGTAGGCCTTGCAACAGGATCGCGTAATCTAGTCGAAGCTTCTATCGACTCAGCAGGTCAGATTGCTGATAGCGATTTTTCATACCGATTGGTTGCTTTAGCGCGTAAGCAAGATAGCCAAGTTAATGGCGCCGAAGAGGAGCGTTATGTCTTTGCGCCATCACTAGATTGGCAAGTCACTGACCGTACATTGATTAATTTCAACATGTACTACCAGAAAGATCCTGCCATGGGTATTAACTCATCTATGCCATTGGAAGTGCTGAAAGCGCAATCTCCATCCGTGTCAATGGGCGATGAGAACTGGAGCAAGTTTGAGCGTGACGTGTTTATGCTTGGCTACAAAATTAACCATGAGTTTAGTAATGATTGGTCGTTCTTACAGAATGCACGTTATATGGATGCCTCTCTCTACCAAGAGAATACTTATCATCGAGGCACAGGATTTAATGCATCAACTGGTCAGTTGACAAGAAGTATCTACTCTACAAATGAAAGTTCGAAAAGCTATGTGATTGACAACCAACTTTCTGGTTTAGTTGTTACTGGTGACTGGGAACATAACTTACTTCTCGGAATTGATTATCAAGATCTGACTGGTGACTCTTTGTATAAAGAGTACTCTGCAAACGCAGGTTTTTATGGCTTCAATGCCTATAAACCAAATAACAGTCTCTTAGATCGCAGCCAGATTAAAGAGGTCTACAAAGAAAACCATGATATTTCATACTCTCAGACTGGTTTCTATTTCCAAGACCAAATGCGCTATGACAACTTAGTACTGCTTGCTGGAGGTCGTTATGACTTGTTTAAGTCTAGTGATAAGAAAGTGAGTTCTAATCCTCCGGGTGATGGGACCGATAAATCTGACCACAATCAGTTCTCGTACCGCGTTGGTGCCCTGTATGAGTTAGCTAATGGCGTATCACCATTTGCAAGCTTTGCGACCAGCTTTGAGCCTGCCGCAGGCACAGATTCCAAAGGCAATTCGTTTAAACCGCAAACGGGAGAACAGTTTGAAGTGGGTATTAAGTACATGTCACCAGATATGTCGAAAAGCCTCACCGCTTCTTACTTCAATATTACGAAGAATGACAGCATCGTTGCCGATCCAGCTGATCCAACATATAGAGATAAAATCCAAGTTGGTAAAGTGCGTTCGCAAGGTTTAGAGCTAGAAGGACGTGCAGACTTAACGGAAAACTGGGATGTTCAGGCGTCATACACTTACATAGATATGAAAGTAACAGAGGCACTTGACCAGAAATCAGTCGGAACAACGCCGATTTATGTTCCTGAGCATAGTGCGACTCTGTGGACTAACTACTACGTCTATTCAGGCGTATTGTCTGGAATGAGATTTGGTGGTGGTGCTCGTTACATGGGTGAAATGCAGATGGATGCATCAAACACGCAAGGTAAAGTGCCATCTTACACCGTGGTTGATCTGTCATTGGGCTATGAACTTGGTAACATGAGTGAGGCTTTTTCTGGCGCTCAAGCAAACCTAGTTGTGAATAACGTATTTGATAAAGAGTACTACTCCTGTTTCGATAAAACGAACTGCTGGTTTGGCGCGGAGCAAAGTGTAGAGTTGAACGTTAAATACGACTTCTAATTGCACTCGTAACTTAGCTGTATTGCCTAGTAAACATTAAATTTCCCCCAATAGTTGGATAACCAATTATCGGGGGATTTTTTATTTTAGGGAAAAGTTCCGTTTAAATTTACAAAAGTGTGAACTTGATCGTGTAAATGATTCATACCTTAGATGTATGGATAAATAATAGTTATTACAAATACTTATGGTTAATTGATAATTTTCAGTGTTACGTTGTGACAAGTTTTATTTGTCCATAAGTGCTTAGTTGCACTTCATTTTTGAGTTTTACCTACTACGTTTTAGGTGTTCGCGCAGTTTTTAGTCTTTGAGCACTAATACGGACATGGTTTAACCCAATACGGACATACGTTATGAACATTAAATTATTAGCCGTCTCTATCGCGGCAGCAGCATGTGGTACTAACGCTTTCGCAGCAGAAATATACAGCAGTGAAGGCTCTACTCTCTCAATCGGTGGTTATGTTGATGTAGGGATTGGTGAGTATAAATCTAGTGACGAAGTAGAAGTTCATTCTGTTTCTCCACGACTCAATGTTTCGGGCACTCAAGAAGTCGGTGATGTCACGGTTGATGCTAAAGGTGAATGGCAACTCAATTACCTTGATGGAGGAGATACTTCCTTTAAAACTCGACTAGGCTATCTTGGTGTCACACACGAGCAGTTTGGACGAGTTGTAGTCGGTACGCAGTGGTCTCCATATTATGATGTGGCCGGAGTAGCTGACCAACCTATCGCTTTTGCCAACGACTTCCTATACGACGATCATTACAACCTAGGTACAGGGCGTGCCGAGGGTATGGTGAGTTATCGTAATGCTTTCGATTTAGCTGATATGGCCAATTTGAGTATTGGGCTCGGGTGGCAGGGTAAACACTCAGACTCCACTGAGACGAGCTCTACTGGTGATGGCGCCGTTACTGTTACACGTGCAACTCAAGAGTATGATGCTCGCGGGCAAGTTGCTTTAGCGCTAAGTATGTACGGCTTCAAATTAGGCTATGTATACAACGGTGGTGATGTAGACAAAGTTGATGCTAATTCACATGCATTTGCCTTTAGTTCGGGTTCATACGGTGATGGTTTGTATTCTGCGGTTGTATACGCCATGAATGAAAACATGAACGGCTTTGCAGAAAGTGATGAATATGAGATTTTGATGGCTTATGCATTGGGTAACGGCCTAAATCTCAGCGTTAACTATGAAGCTGAAATTGACGATAAGGCGAAGAAAACACAATACAGTCAATCTGCGCTTCAAGCCGAATATAGCTTCACTCCTAATCTAGTTGGATTCGCTGGATACCAGTTTGATTTAGGGAATGATATTAATAAGAAAGAGGAAGACTTCTGGACATTTGGCGCACGTTACTTCCTATAACTAAGAATCTACTGCCTTAACACATCTATCGTGTTGACGCCTATTCGGGATTGGATAGGCGTTTTTCTATTTTGATAAGTGATACCTCAGTAATATTGGGTATGAGCTCTTAATTTTGAAACCAAATCGTTTTTTTATTAGCCACTTAGCTTAGAATATTAGCTTCTTAAATTAGGTCAGGGATGGTGGCATGAGTTCAGTAAAACTTGGAGAGGCTTTGGTTGAGCCAAGCAAGATTCTATGTGTTGGTCGTAACTATTTAGAACATATCCAAGAGCTGAACAATTCTGTTCCTGAGCAAATGGTCGTGTTCTCCAAACCGCCATCCTCGATTTCCTCTAACCTGAGCTCCTTTCATCAAGAGAGGCTCCACTATGAAGGCGAAATCTGCTTTATCGTTAAGCAGGGCAAATTGTCTGCGGTGGGCGTTGGGCTCGATCTGACCAAGCGTGACCTACAGTCTCAACTAAAAGAAAAAGGTTTACCTTGGGAGCGCGCAAAAGCCTTTGATGGCTCTGCGGTGTTTAGTCGTTTTGTCCCTTTGGCTGGTTTAGAGATAGACTTATTAGAAATTGAGCTGTTTATCAATTGTGTCCGTGTTCAAAAAGGCTCGGTGAAACAAATGATCTACTCGCCAGCAGTGATTGTTGAAGAGCTCAAGAGTTACACCACCTTGTGCGATGGTGACATCATTATGACCGGTACCCCACAAGGTGTAGGTGAAGTGCATGTCGACGATGTGTTCTTAGCTCGATTAAAGTCCGGTGACAAAACGCTGATAGAGATTGAGTGGGTTGCTCAATAATTAACGCTTTACTCTGCCCCTAGGTCAAGGGTTAACCTCCAATTGAGAGTTCAATTGGAGGTTTTTATTATGGGTTGTTGTAATCAAGCGCCCAAAGGTGGAAGCAACAATGTCGGTCTACTTCTTAAGTGCGTGGCGATAATGGCGGTTGTTTTGCTCCTACTCGCAGCCTTGTTTGGCTAGAGCAGTTTTAGGCACAGAAACACCACCATGCTGACCAAGGTTGTTAAGAGAACATTCTTGGTTTTCCAAGCTAAAAACGCCGCAATGACTGCGCCAATCAAATAAGGGTTACCTGCCGAGAGCCAAAGCTGTTTTTCTGGCATAAAGACAATTGGTGCCCAAATTGCGGTCAACACGGCAGGGCTAGAGTATTTCAGTAGTCGCTGAGCCTGAGGGTTGAGCCTTAAAGGTAAGCGCGGTTCTAAGAAAAGATATCGACTCGCAAAAACCAACACAGTCATCGCTAGAATAGACAGCATAATCATTGGTTATCTCCCTTTAGCGATTCGGTAAAGTAGCCAGCAAGCATGCCTGCAACGCTGGCGATCATCAGCCCTGACTCGATTCCTTGGGCATAGCAAATGACTGACGTGACCAGTGAAACAGCGACCGCAAGAAGTACCGGAGAAGATTTCACGTTGGGAACGACAATAGCGATGAACGTCGCTGCGACAGCAAACTCTAATCCTAATTCATTTAAAGCTGGGATATAGCTCCCTGCAACAATGCCTGCGAGTGTGGCGAGATTCCAACATAAATAAAAGCTCAGTCCTGCTCCCAATGCGTACCAGCGATTAAACTGCTTTTCAGATTGTTGACCACAAATGGCAAACAGTTCATCTGTTAAAAGAAACCCGAGTCCGAGCCTCCACCTGAGTGGAAGCGGGCTTACTTTATCTCGCATTGAGACGCTATAGAGTAAATGCCTAGAGGTGATAAAAAATATCGCGAGCAGCATGGTCGCGAGTGTTGCGCCAGCTTTAAACATCCCGGTTGCGACGAGCTGAGCAGAGCCAGCAAAGAGGATGGCTGATAAAGCTTGGCTCTCTACTACGGTTAATCCAGATTCTATGGCAAATGAACCTGCAAGGAGTCCCCAAGGGATAACGGCAATGCTGAGTGGTACCATTGCAAGGGTACCTTGCCAAAAGAGTTGAGAGTGGCTGAGTTGTCTGTCTTGTTCGAAGGTCATGGTATTCATAATTATTGTTTTTAGTGTGATGGATAATGGTCGTATTAACTCACACGGATATACAATCGGCTTGTACAAAATTGCTGATTATTTTGCTCTATGCTTTACCGATAAACTGTTTGGGTGTGACACCTAAAGCACGCTTGAAATGCCTATGGAAATGGCTTTGATCGTGAAACCCCGTTTCCTGAGCAACGTCTGAAATCTTAAGTCCTTGACGGAGAAGCTGTTTTGCTACCCTGAGCCGGGCTTGGATCTGATAGGCGTGTGGTGGTAAGCCGAACTCTTTTTGAAAACTACGCGTAAGATAATAAGGGCTGAGTCCCGCCAGCTTGGATAAATCCTCAAGGCTGACATCTGCTTGTGGGAAATCGTCCAAAAATTCTTTAACTAACAACAACTGGCGCTGGCTGCGAGTCTTCGGCTCCCAATCGAGTTTCGACTTGCTGTGACGCGAAACGAGTTTGACTAAGGTGCCATAGATCAATGTTTCCCTAAGCAGCTTATTGTCTGATTGGGCCAAAGTGTCAAACACTAAGCGTAATTGTTGTGCGAGCTCTGGGTCATAAACGACGGGCTCAGGAAAGTAAGGGATGGATGAGCCAGATGAGAGTCCTTCTGTAAGCTGCGCAAACTGCTCAGGTAATGGATACATGGCCTTGTACTCCCATCCCCCTTCAGTCGCCGTTTGGCCGTTATGAACCTCATCTGCATTGACTAAAATGATGCTGTCTTGCGGGGCAATGTGATTACCTCCCGTGCGATAAAAGCGTTGTGCCCCTTTCTCAATCACACCTATGGTATAGCCCTCGTGGCTATGACGAGAGAAGTTCTGATGCGTATATTTCGCATCTAACAATTCAAGCCCACCTAGCTCACTGGCTAAATGAAAACTGGCTGATTCTTTACCGCCTTTCGCCATAAGCTTTCCTTGCGCTCTAATGTCTATTTACGGATCTCACAGTCTAGCTTATAGGCCTTAGTTATTTTTGTACAAAATTGCTCAAATTGATGTTCATTTTATTAACAATCGCAAAAGTCATTTAATCTACCTTTGTTATTCTCTATTTATTGTTTGTGGTGGATAAATGGATTTTGTTGGACTAAAATGCCGCCGTTTTTGCTTTTCTAAAATTATAACCATGATTGATATTTCTGTGCTGCCGGTTTACTTGACCGCTGTTGTTGCACTTTTATTGTTGCCTGGTCCGGATATGTTGCTTATCGCCAGTTCAAGTATGAGCTACGGTCGTAAAGTGGGTATCTTTGCTAGCTTAGGTAACGCCACTTCAGGGATCATCCTAACTCTGCTTGCTGCACTCGGTGTTTCTGCACTGATAGCCATGAGCCCGATTGCGTTAAAAGCGTTGCACTTATTAGGTGGGGCTTACTTGCTAAAAATGGGCTGGGACTGTATTCGTGCAAGTGCCGCTGATGCGCCTCAAATGGATGGTTCAAACAAGGTCGCGACCACCTTTTACCAAAGAGCTTTGGTAAGCAACTTACTCAACCCTAAAGCCCTAGTGTTTTTTGTGATGTTCTTGCCTCAATTTGTTTCTAGCAATATTACCGCAAGTTCTGGCGAACAAATGTTAGCACTGGGTTTGCTACTGAATGTATTAGGTCTCTTATTCAACCTATTGCTTGTGGCGTTAGTGGGAACGTTAGGTAAACCGTTACTCGAAAACGCTAAATTTAGAACATATCAGCATAAGTTTATGGGGCTGATATTTGTCGTGTTAGCGATTTGGATGTTAAGCTCTTTTGCGAGCTAACCGCATTTAATACCAGCCTAAATAAGTATCTGGACATTCTTGCTAGTTAAAATCGCTGATAGCTGCGTTATAGATTTTGTAGGTAGGTCAACTAGCTAGCTGCAATCTATGCCTTGCTCTAAGCGATTTTTCCTGTGCAATTATCTGACCACCTACTTATCCAGATTGGTATAAAAGGCCAGCGTTTGCTGGCCTTTTTTGATCTATATGGAAACAAGGAAGGATCGCCTATGAATGTTCAGTTTGTACTTAACCCGCCGAAGAACATTAAAGATGTTATCTACAATGGTTTGAAAGCATTCAACATGCAGCACTTCCCTGATGAGGACATTCAGAGTCTCGCTTGCTACATAGAAGATGATGAGGGTAATTTCGCTGGTGGCCTAACGGGCGAAATATTTACCAATACGCTGTTTGTCGAGTTTCTTTGGGTGGATGAGCGTGAAAGAAAGTCTGGCATTGGTTCACTGCTCATGGAACGCATCGAGTCTGAAGCAAGTGCTTTAGGCGTTACAGATTTATATCTTGATACCTACAGCTTTCAAGCTCCGGGTTTTTATGCCAAATTAGGATTTGAAGAAGTTGGACGTTATACCGGGTTTCCAACCGCGGGCGTTGATAAGATTTTCTTACAAAAGAAAATTGTTTAAGAGACTTCTCACATTAAACTAACAATGTTGGCGTTTAGGGTTGCCATAATCTCTGGCTTTAATTCGTGAGTAACTCGCACAGTATGTTTAAAAACTTTGCTACGGCACAATCTGCAAAAATCACTCTAGCCCTGATTGGCTGGGTGTTTGCTATTTGTCTTACGCAAAATTCAGGCATGCTAACGGTGTGTGAGTACAAGTATGCTTCTCTGGCCGATAGCACTCATGTTACCGATCAATCGACGGACATTAGCAAGCAGTGTGATTTAACGGAGAAGCTTTTAGGCAGTGCCAAGGTTAATCTTGACCACGTCGTGGTTTCTTTCTTTGTTGCGCTGTTGGTGATTGTTGCTTGGCTTGTCTCCACTAGGCAGGCTTCTCCTCAGTTTACTGAACCTATAGTCCCCAAATCCCGTCTTCATCTCACTTTCTGTGTGTTCCGAGAGTAAACAAATTCGTTACTGGCTTGAGTTTTAGCCAGAGATAGCTCGTATTTGTTATTCCCCCATTGAGGGGCATGTACCAACCAGAATAGATATCTGAGTATCTATTTATTAGATTGGTTTCAATTGGACACAACAATGATAAAACAAACTCGATTTGCACTTTTTAGTCTGCTGAGCTTTTTTCTTATGCTGAGCAGTGTGCTTTTCTCGACCTTAGCATTTGCGCAGGTTGAGACGGGGTGGATGGTTAATCCGGATCATCCGCCTGCAAAAACTCGCTTTGTCGTGACAGGGCAAGTAAACCCTACAGATAAAACTGTCGAAGGCTTTCTCGAAGTTGCTCTAGAAGGTGATTGGAAAACCTATTGGCGCTCGCCAGGTGAAGGAGGCATAGCGCCAAGTATTTCATGGCAGGGCTCTTCTAATCTTGAATCCGTTGACTGGCATTGGCCTTACCCACAGCAGTTTAATCTACTCGGTATCAACACTCTTGGTTACAAAGGGGATACCTTGATCCCAATGACGCTGCACGTCGAAGACTTTAACAAGCCAGTAAGTCTCGATGCTAAGCTGACTTTATCTTCATGTACCACCATCTGCGTACTGACCGATTATCCATTTAGCTTGGACTTTATACCGAGTGAGTTGGTCGTCTCAGAACAGGCTATGTACCAACATGCTCAAGCGATCAGTCAGGTGCCTAAAGCATCTCCTTTGATTTCAGAGCAAAGTGCAGTTTGGGATAGTTCAACCAATCAGCTTCAAGTGACTTTGATAAAACCACTAGGGTGGGATGCCCCCGAACTTATTGTGGATAGTCGAGTAGAGGCGATCAGTGATTACAGTTATGCGCTCAACCACCTTAAAGTTGAGGGAGAAAAACTTGTCGCAGTGTTCGATGTATCGACATGGCTTGGTGACATCAACCTAAGCGAACAGTCCGTCGATGTGACCATTAAGGATACGGATTTTATCGCTGAACAAGCCGCGCAAGTGACAAAAGGTCTTGTGTCTGCACCAATACCAAGCTTCTCTCTGTTTGAGATGATTGGTTTTGCTTTACTAGGCGGACTGATTCTCAACGTGATGCCATGTGTACTCCCAGTGTTGGGGATGAAGTTGAGCGGCGTTATTAGCGCCCAAGGTATAGAGCGTCGTAAAGTGCGCTTGCAGTTTCTTGCTTCTTCGGCAGGCATTTTGACTTCGTTCTGGTTGTTGGCGGCATTTCTGTTGATTCTGAAGTTCTCTGGTAGTGCCATTGGTTGGGGGATACAGTTCCAGAGCCCTTGGTTTATCGGCTTTATGGTGTCAGTTACTGCTCTGTTTGGTGCCAATATGCTTGGTTTGTTTGAAATTAGGCTATCGTCGAATACCAATACATGGCTAGCCTCAAAAGGGGATGACTCTTATGCAGGGCACTATCTGCAAGGTATGTTTGCCACGCTACTGGCCACGCCATGTTCTGCGCCTTTCTTGGGGACGGCTGTAGCATTTGCATTAGCGGCTAGCACGATAGATATGCTGGTTATCTTTACTGCTCTTGCGCTAGGTATGGCTTTACCTTGGATAGTGGTGGCATTGTTCCCTGGATTTGCCTCTTACCTGCCTAAGCCGGGTGCTTGGATGAATAAGGTTAAGCTGCTATTTGGTGTGATGATGCTTCTCACCAGCGTTTGGCTGCTTTACTTGCTCGCCAACCATCTTCCAGTGTTCTGGGTCATTGTTCTAGCAGTCACCGCATTGGTCGTCGTGCTTATGCGCATCAAAAAGGTTTATGGCGATAAGGCGTTTGTCATCTCTGGTGGCGCATCTTTACTGCTGCTCGCTGGCGGGCTAGTGATTGGAAGTATGACGGCGGATCATTGGTCAACGCCGTTACCTGAAGATTTGCCGTGGGTAAGGCTATCGAATGAAGCCATTACTGAGTCAGTAGCTAATGGCAATACTGTGTTTGTTAACGTGACAGCAGACTGGTGTGTGACCTGTAAAGCGAACAAGATTGGTGTGATCTTGCAAGATCCCGTTTACTCAGCGTTGCAGCACCCGAATGTGACACCTATTCAAGGTGATTGGACTCACCCTGATGGTCTAGTAACGGATTATCTTCGAGCCAATGGCAGATTTGGTGTGCCGTTTAATATTGTCTATGGACCTAATGCGCCTCAAGGCATTCCACTGCCTGTGATATTAACCGATGAATCGGTCACACAAGCGCTTAAGCAAGCGAGTGGGGAGGCGGGTTAATGAAGATAAGACCGCTCCACTGGCTCAAAGAAATATCAAAGCTTTTGCTATTCGCGATTGTGATCACCACTGCAATTGATCTCTATCGTGCCCAAGATGTACCGACGGAAATGGCGCCGGACTTAGTCACAGTGGATGAAAAGGGAAACCCAGTTGATGTGATCGAGATGAGTTACCAAACCCCGGTCGTTATCTATTTTTGGGCAACTTGGTGTCCGGTATGTAAGTTTGTCAGTCCTACTGTTGATTGGGTGAGTCAATATTACCCTGTGGTCGCGGTCTCAGGGGCCTCTGGAACAGACTTGCGTGTTGAGGCATTCAAGCAAAAACACGATTATCAATTTACCAACGTCAACGACGAGAACTCTCAGCTGTTTAAGCAGTGGGGTATCTCAGTGACACCAACCATATTCATTGTCAGAGACGGCAAAGTCGAATCAATCACGACTGGCATCACGACTCCGCCAGGCATACTTGCACGTCTTTGGTTAAACAAATAGGAATTTACTATGTTCAATAAACTTACGATAGCGCTGGTTACAAGTGTTCTTTTTACTGCACCAGCATTGGCAGCACCTCAAGATCAAAAGATTGCTGAGATTGTAGAGATGCTTGAGGCAAACCCGCAGGTTGTCGATGGATTACATGAAAGCCTAGGAATGTATATCAAGCAGCAACAGCAGTTTACTCACCTACTAGAGAGTAGCCAAAACTACCTTAACGATCCTAACCACTCATTTATGGGTGCAGAAAACGGCGAGTTCATGATCATCAACGTGACGGACTACAGCTGCCCATTCTGCAAGAAATTAGATGTGGAGTTAGATAAGCTCGTGAAAGATTACCCGCAAATCAAAGTGGTGAATCTCTATGTACCGCTTAAAGAAGGCAGCTCTTCGGTGAACTCGGCCGCTTACGCGCTTAACGTTTGGCAAAAAGATCGTGATAAATATCAGCAAGTACATGATTTATTGGTGTCAAAACCGGGCACACATAATGCTGCATCTTTAATGAAAATTGCGCAAAAAACTGGGACGACGGAGCATCTGAATGTCAGTGATGAAGTGAAGGCGCAGTTAGAAAACAACTATGCCATGTTTACTGGTTTAGGTTTAAGAGGTACGCCAGCACTTATCATGGGTGAACAAGTGATCCCAGGTTATGTGCCTTATCAGCAACTTGAGGAAGTGGTTAAAGAGCAACTGTAAGCTTCTGTACCAAGAAAAAAGCCCCATACCAATAGGTATGGGGTTTTATCTGTAGAGCTCTTTATTGTATTAAAGCAAACAATAGATTTTTCTATCTTTGTTAATAATCACACTGTTGTCAAAGCGGTTACTTTGTTTTGAGGGTTAGGATGTCTAGTCTGCAAACGCCCTTTTCATTGATGGCACATTCTAGCATTTGGGTGTTGCTGTATCAGTGTTGGCTTTCAAGATTAACGCTTGTCGAACAAAAATGACTCTGTTAGTGTGGAGTTATGAACTTAGTATTATTAACACACTGCTCATCTAACATTGTCACTGAAATGATGATGAACATGCCTTCTCAGCGAATGCTGGGAGGGATGGGCTGCGTGTACTGATTTTTTCTTTTTTTTCGCACCACCATTCCTTAACAAAGTGTTGGAAAGGTGATGCGAATAAGCATTTAGAGAGATCTCTTTTCGACCTTTGTTTGGGAACTAGAGGAGATTTATCTATGAGCTTCAAATCGCTACTCCACAGTTCTTCCGATTCGCGTCACTCTGAGCAATGCTTTGTCACTACGCCTATATTTTATGCCAATGGTGAGCCCCATTTAGGCCATGCTTATACAGGAGTCGTCGCTGATATTCTCCATCGCTTTAATTCTCTCTCCGGAGTGAAGAGTCACTTAATTACCGGGACTGATGAGCACGGTCAGAAAATTGCCAACACTGCACAAGCGAATCAACAATCCCCTGAGCAATTTGTTGAGAAAACGTCTCGAAGCTTTCGCAATCTTTGGCCACAGCTCGACATTAACCCAGACGTTTTTATCCGTACCACGGCGGATCAGCATAAAGCCAATATTGAGAGAGTGTGGCGGACGTTGGAGCAGAAAGGTGATATCTACTTAGGGCACTATTCCGGTGACTACTGTGTAGCATGCGAACAGTTCTATCCAGAGAGAGAGCTGCTCGATGGCTTATTGTGTCCGGTTCACAAACAACCAATCACTCGTGTAGAAGAGAAAACGTATTTGTTTCAGCTTGAGAAATATCGATTGGCCCTGCTAGAGTATTATCAGAATAATCCCGGTGTAGTCGTCCCGCAGCATTATCAAAACACTTTAATCGAGCAACTTGCTTCAGAGCCATTGGAAGACTTATCAATTTCAAGAATTAACAACCAATGGGGTATAAAGGTACCGAGTAATCAGGAGCATACGGTATACGTATGGATTGATGCTCTGTTTAGTTACATCACCGCGATTGCAGAAAAAGACGCCGATGTATCAGCAATTGAGCGAACAGAACACGTCATAGGCAAGGATATTTTGCTGTTCCACGCAGTGTACTGGCCAGCTTTTTTATTAGCATTGGAACTGCCGCTTCCTAAAAAGTTGATTGTTCATGGCTGGTGGACCATCGGTGGTGAAAAGATCTCTAAATCGAATCCTCTGACGACTGTGAATCCTTCGTCATTTGCTCAGCGTTTATCAACTGATGGAATTCGCTATGCTTTAGTTCGTCAAAAGCCGCTATATAGAGATGGTAACGTTGAGCTAGAGGAGTTTACTGGGCTAATAAATGGAGATTTACTTAATAATTTTGCCAACCTTGTAAAACGTAACCACACCATAGTTTTGAAGGAGTTTTCTGGCTCATTAACACTTGAATCAGCTGGGAGGTTAGATTCTGATTGTCGAACTTATGTTAGCGAGTTTTCCTGCGATCTTGAGCGAATCGTTAGTGCGTATCATGACAGAGATCTTTATCGAGTGACTAAAGAGTGCAATGCGCTTTTATCAAAGCTAAATGCTTTTTTCCATCACCGAGCACCGTGGTTGATTCGAAAAGGGCAGCCAGTCCAAGAGTCACAACAAACTTGCTTGATCGTCTGCAATTTCGTTCGAGAGTTGGCGTGGTTGCTATCGCCAATTGTTCCTGAGCTATGCCAGCATATTATTACTGAGCTTTCTGAACAACCTAGCTCTCACTTAAATGCTAGTGGAGAAGTTCTAAAATCGGTAGAGGTTGTTTCTGCAAAAAGCCACTTAAGGCGATTGAGTTGTTAGTATGATGGGCTCCCCTTAAGCTGTTGTGAAGCAACTTAAGGGGGAGATTGTTTTAGAGCTTAAAGTAAGCTGTGCTGATGTTCTGAAATCAGCATCCCCATAGACTCTGACGCCTTATCAAGTACGTGTTCAAAGCTATCAGAATCTTCAAACTTCTCGATCACTTCGTAGTAACACTTCAATTTCGGTTCTGTTCCCGAAGGACGAACGATAACTCGTGCACCACACGATAGGTGATAGATAAGTACGTCACTTGCTGGTAGGTCGATGGTTTGAGTTGAACCATCAGCAAAGTACTTGGTGAGTGACTTAAGATCTTCTGTCACTTCCACTTTACTACCCGCAATCATAGTCGGAGGATTAGCCCTGAGCTTATCACCTACAGGTGGTGCCTTCGGATCAAGCGCAATACTGCGTTGCGAATTCAGATACATGCCGTGCTGACGATAGATGGCTTCTAATTGATCCCAAATGGTTTTTCCTTGGCTTTTAAGCTCGGCGGTTAATTGTGCAAAGGCAACCAATGCAGATAGGCCATCCTTATCCCAGACTTTGTTCCCTACCGTGTAACCTAATGCTTCTTCATAGGCAAATAGGAACTGCTGATCGTCGCTTTGCTTTTGCATTGCCACATTGGTTAGCCATTTAAAGCCAGTCAGTGTTTGGAAGTAAGTGGCACCGTGCTCATCGGCTATCTTGTTTAACAAAGTGGATGAAACTATCGTATTGCCGACAAGTTGCTTACTCGCCTGTGTTTGTGACAAGAGGTAATGACCAAATAAAGTGCCCACTTGGTCACCAGTCAGCATCTGATAGTTACCGTCTGGCTTACGCACAGCGACAGCAAATCGGTCTGCGTCTGGGTCATTGGCACATGCAATGTCGGCGTTGTGCTGTTTAGCCAATGCCATGACCATATCCATCGCCCCAGCTTCTTCTGGGTTCGGGAAGTTGACGGTAGGGAAAGTGCCGTCTGGTTCACTTTGCTCTGCAACACTGTAGAAGTGGTTAAAGCCCGCGTCGTTGAGTAGGGTTTGCGCCATGTTTGCCCCCACACCATGCATAGCGGTGTATGCGATAGCGATATCGTTAGGCGCAGTATGGTTAGCCAAGAGTGGATTGTTATTCATCGTTTGGCGGTAAGTTTCGTAGTAATCCTCTTTCAACCACACTAGTAAGCCATGCTTCTCGGCATCATCTAGTGCCATTAGTGGTATTGGCTTGGTCGCTGCGATATCAATCTCAGCTGCAATACCTGAATCATGTGGCGGGATGATTTGCGCGCCATTTTCCCAGTACACTTTAAAGCCATTGTACTCTGGTGGATTGTGGCTTGCTGTAACTACAACAGCCGCTGCTGCATCAAAGTGTTTTACCCCAAATGCAACAATTGGTGTTGCTGCTACTGCGTGTGTTAGGAAAACCTTAATCCCAAGAGATGTAAGAACAGAAGCTGTATCATGAGCAAACTGCTTAGAGTCTGTACGACCATCATAACCAATCACAACACCGCGTGTTTTTGCATCTTTGACTTGTTCAACAAGATAGTGACCAAGGCCCGTCGCGGTTTCTTGAATCACTAAACGGTTCATTCGGTTTGGCCCACAACCGACTTTGCCTCGTAGGCCAGCAGTACCAAATTCCAAACGTTGGCTAAAGCGATCGTCGAGTTCATCAAATGCTTGTTCATCGATTAGGTGTTGAAGCTCTTCTCTTGTATGTGGGTCAGGATCTTTCTCTAACCAACGCGTCACTTGTTCCATCATGATGTTTTTACCTTCTTCATGTCTCAAGTTGATATCTAACTTAAGTCTATGTTATTTGCTGAATTTAGCCTGATTTTAATTGATATTGATTATCATTTGCGAGAGCGCAATCGCTAAACCTTTCTATGCTCTGCCTAGTCACCATTTCTAATAGGACTTTCTTGCACAATTTAGAAACGCCAACTAACGTTTATTAACATAAATATAACAAATTACATGAAATTTACTGGTTACAAGGAATTTTCCAAGTCCAAAGGCTGATTGGTACTTTCTTGCAGATGTAGGCTCAATGCAAAGACTAAGTACCCGCATCACGGTTGATGACTCTGGTAGAGGAGAGGTCTTTTGAAAAGTTTACAGTTGATACTGTGGCGATTGAGTAGTGTTTTGTTAATTTGCATCACTGCTTCTGCACGAGCAGAAGAAAGTGCCTACAACATGACTCAGGGAGTCACCCATATCAGTGAGCAGGTTTATGACCTCCATATGCTGATATTCTACATCTGCTGCGCCATCGCGGTTGTGGTCTTTGGGGCGATGTTCTACTCCATGTATCACCACCGAAAATCTAAAGGGGCGGTAGCGGCACACTTCCATGAAAGTACTAAAGTGGAAGTGATTTGGACCGTAATTCCGATCATTATCCTCGTCTTAATGGCTATTCCCGCAACCAAAACCTTGGTCGCGATGGAAGATACTTCTCAATCTGATCTGACAATCAAAATCACGGGTTCGCAATGGAAGTGGCATTACAGCTATTTCGGTGAAGACGTCGAGTTTTTCAGTTTGCTCGCAACTAGCCAAAAAGCGATTGATGGCATCGAGGAAAAGGGCGCGCATTATCTATTGGAAGTGGATAATCCGCTGGTGCTACCGATCAATCGTAAAGTACGCTTTTTGATGACGGCAGATGATGTTATCCACTCTTGGTGGGTGCCCGACTTTGCGGTGAAGAAAGATACCATCCCTGGGTTTATTAATGAGGCTTGGACTCGAATAGACAAACCGGGTGTCTACCGCGGTCAATGTGCCGAGTTATGTGGCCGTGCTCACGGCTTCATGCCAATTGTTGTTCACGCGATGGAAGAAGAGAAATACGACGAGTGGCTGCTTACGAAGAAAGCTGAATTAGAGAAAGCGAAGCAGGAAGCCGCAGCATCACTCACCGCCTCGTTGTCTCTGGATGAGTTAATGAGTGTTGGTGAGAAAGTGTATCTCGATCGATGTGCGGTTTGTCACCAAGCAAACGGTGCTGGTATACCCGGAGCATTCCCAGCCATTACGGGCAGTAAAGTCGCAACGGGCGATGTCTCGTCGCACATTGATATTGTGGTTAATGGTCGTTCGGGGACAGCAATGCAAGCATTCTCTAATCAGCTGACAGACAAAGAGATTGCGGCAGTAGTGACTTACCAAAGAAATGGTCTCGGTAACAGTGTGGGTGATTTAGTTCAAGCATCAGATGTTAACCAGCTTAAGGCGTCTAAGGAGGGACAATGAAAACGTCCAAACCTGATTCGATCGTAGAAGACAAAACCAAATCAGCGCCAGCTACTGATGCCGATATCAGCCGCGCCAATAGCACGATTGCCGTTGAAGCTGATGATCATGACCATCATGGGCCAGCCAAGGGAATAACGCGTTGGCTCTACTCGACGAACCATAAAGACATTGGGACGCTTTACCTTTGGTTTAGCTTTAGCATGTTCTTAATCGGGGGTGCGATGGCAATGATCATTCGCGCCGAACTTTTTCAACCCGGATTGCAATTAGTTGAACCGCAGTTCTTTAACCAGATGACAACCGTTCATGGCTTAATCATGGTGTTTGGAGCAGTGATGCCAGCTTTCACTGGGCTAGCAAACTGGATGATCCCAATGATGATCGGTGCGCCAGATATGGCTCTTCCGCGGATGAACAACCTCAGCTTTTGGATTCTCCCTTTCGCTTTTGCCATTCTGATTGCCTCACTATTTACGGAAGGCGGCGGTCCTGACTTTGGTTGGACTTTCTACGCGCCACTCTCGACGACCTATGGACCTGACAGTACCGCGTTGTTTGTCTTCTCGGTACACATTATGGGGATCAGTTCGATCATGGGGGCAATTAACGTGATCGTCACCATCGTTAATATGCGTGCTCCGGGAATGACATGGTTCAAAATGCCAATGTTTGTTTGGACTTGGCTTATCACCGCGTTTCTATTAATAGCCGTGATGCCCGTACTCGCAGGGGCTGTCACCATGGTGCTCACCGATAAGTACTTTGGAACCTCGTTCTTTGACGCTGCAGGGGGCGGTGACCCTGTGATGTTCCAACATATCTTCTGGTTCTTCGGTCATCCTGAAGTGTACATAATGATCTTGCCTTCCTTCGGTATTGTCTCTGCGATTATTCCAGCCTTTAGTGGCAAAAAGCTGTTTGGTTATCACTCGATGGTCTACGCAACTTGTAGTATCGCGCTTTTGTCCTTCCTTGTTTGGGCGCACCACATGTTTACCACGGGTATGCCGGTATTCGCCGAACTCTTCTTTATGTATTGCACCATGCTGATTGCGGTGCCGACGGGCGTTAAGGTGTTTAACTGGGTAGCAACCATGTGGCGAGGGGCGATGACCTTTGAAACGCCGATGCTGTTCGCTATTGCGTTTATCATCTTGTTTACCATTGGCGGTTTCTCAGGGCTGATGCTCGCCATTGTTCCTGCTGATTTTCAGTATCACGATACCTATTTTGTGGTGGCTCATTTCCACTATGTGTTGGTCTCGGGTGCCGTGTTCTCGATTATGGCGGCGGCGTACTATTGGTTGCCTAAATGGACGGGGAACATGTATGACCACAGGTTGAGCTTATGGCATTTCTGGTGCTCGGTCATTTCGGTCAATGTGCTTTTCTTCCCAATGCACTTTTTAGGCTTAGCAGGCATGCCAAGGCGTATCCCAGACTACGCGATTCAATTTGCAGACGTTAACCAAATAGTCTCAATAGGGGGCTTTGCCTTTGGTCTGTCACAGTTAATTTTCTTGTGGCTGGTGATCAAATGCATCAAAGGTGGAGAGAAGGCCTCGGCGAAACCTTGGGATCGCGCAGAAGGATTGGAATGGACAGTCCCAAGTCCTGCGCCTCATCATACTTTCTCAACTCCGCCGAAAGTGGACTAAGGGCTCTGTTATGGACGGGCAAGCGAAATCCAATAGAAAGCTTACGCTGAAGCTTTG
The DNA here is from genome assembly GCF_059295395.1 of Vibrio sp. SCP2. NCBI lineage: Bacteria > Pseudomonadati > Pseudomonadota > Gammaproteobacteria > Vibrionales > Vibrionaceae > Vibrio > Vibrio sp. SCP2. The sequence goes on from NZ_JCAFVV010000001.1 coordinate 1,254,010, forward strand.
CGCTGCGGTTATTGCCATGTTTGGTTTTGGTTTTGCTCTTGTCCCTTTATACAACGTGATGTGTGAAGCTTTAGGAATCAACGGAAAAACCAATACAGAGTCTGCGCTACAACCACAAGGTATGGTTCCTGACACATCACGTCTTATTCGTGTAGAGTTTATGGCGCACAATAATCAAGGGATTCCTTGGTCTTTTGTCCCTGCACAAACTTATATGGAAGTGCATCCCGGCGAAGTGATTCAAACCGCTTACTTTGCCAAGAATCTCTCTTCCAAAGATATTGTTGGCCAAGCCGTGCCATCGGTCTCTCCGGGGTTAGGTGCTACCTATTTCAACAAAATCGAATGTTTCTGTTTTAATCAACAGCCCTTGCAGGCCGATGGAAAAGCAGAAATGCCACTGATTTTCTATATCGAGCCTGATATTCCAGACTCTATTCATACTCTAACGTTGTCATACACCCTCTATGACATCACGGATAAAACGACCTCAACCGAGTTAGCTAATGTTTCATCTAAGGTAACCGATGAGACTTCGCAAGGAGCAACACAATGAGTTCAAAACATCAATCCTATTATGTGCCCGCACAAAGTAGCTGGCCAATTGTTGGCGCAGTTGCCCTATTTTTGATTGCTGTCGGTGCAGGCTTGACGGTACAGAATATGGCTGAAGGCGGGGATGGAAGTGTCTTTGGTAAGCTGATTTTGCTCGCGGGTTTTATCTTTCTACTCTACATGTTCGCGGGTTGGTTTAGCAACGTTATTACAGAGTCTATGAGTGGTAAGAATTCCGCGCAGTTGTCTCGTTCTTATAGACAGGGGATGAGCTGGTTTATCTTTTCCGAAATCATGTTCTTCGGTGCTTTCTTCGGTGCACTTTTCTACGCACGTATGATTTCTGTGCCTTGGCTTGGCGGGGCAGGTAACAATGCGATGACCCATGAGGTTATCTGGCCGACATTTGAGGCTTTATGGCCATTGACGACCACTCCAGGTGGAGACACGACCAATGCTATGCCTTGGCAAGGGTTGCCATTAATCAATACCATTATCCTGCTCACTTCTTCGATTACGCTTCACTTAGCGCATGTCAGTTTAGAGCAGAATAAGCGTATGGCTCTGATTATCTGGCTTGAAATCACCATAGTTTTGGCGTGCTTCTTCTTGTACTACCAAGGGGTTGAGTACGCACATGCCTATCAAGATTTGGGCTTAACGCTTCAATCGGGAGTTTATGGCAATACCTTTTTCTTATTGACCGGATTCCATGGCATGCATGTCCTGCTAGGAACCACATTTTTGATCATATTGCTTGCTAGAGTGGCAAAAGATCATTTTACGCCAAAAGACCACTTTGCCTTTCAGGCTGGCAGTTGGTATTGGCACTTTGTTGATGTGGTGTGGTTATGTTTGTTCGTCTTTGTTTACGTGCTTTAACGTTAAGTTAAACAGTGTTAGTAAGGGCGTATATTCGGTTCAATTAGGCCGCTTAATAAGGCAGCCACCATTAACACAACAGCGAGTGCAGAAAGGAAAATGCGGCGACCCAAATAAAAGCTCATGGGTTTGTCATCTGCGAGGGGGTCTTGGTCAGAGTCGTCTTCCGATTCAGGGCCTTTAACCATTTCAAACATCGCTCTACCGAGGTTAACAAGGATGAAGAGTAGCAGCAGTACTAGGACAAGTTTGAATATGAATACCATGGGTGGTTCCTTTTTTGCTCCGCTGAAAACCACGAGGTTTGTGGTTGTTTGTCTAATAACTGTGGTCGCCTTTTCGATATTGATCAACTTAGGTTTATGGCAATTATCTAGAGCAGAAGAGAAAAGCCAAATAGAGCAAAAGGTTATACAGAGAGCGCAAATGTCACCTGTTGGTTTATCTGAGTTGACTGAGGAACAAATCAGTAACCCAACCGGTGTAAGAGTCGTGTTTAGCGCGACCCCAGTGACGGATAGGTACTTGTTACTAGATAACCAAAGTGTTGATGGTCAGGTAGGTTATTTGGCGTTGCAGTTAGTGAAAACACAATCTGGACAACACCTGCTGCTTGAACGCGGTTTTGTTGAAGCGCCTGATTTACGTTCACAGCTGCCACAGATTAATTGGTTAAATAGTGAGCTTGCGCTGGAAGGCAGACTTTATCGCAAGTCGAGTAATCCGCTCAGCAAAGATTTGCATTTAGAGCAAGGCACGATGAGCCGAATTCAGAATCTTAATTTTGCTCAGTTAGAGCAGCATTGGCAGATCGAATTAGAGCCTTATGTTGTTCAGCCGTTGGTCGAGCCTTGGCCTTATATTCAGCCTTGGCAACCAGTCTCGATGAATCCAGACAAGCACTTAGGCTATGCAGTGCAATGGTTTTCCATGGCAGCAGTACTTGCGCTGTTAAGTGCCGGCTTACTAGTCAAAGCTTTGAAGCAGGGAGTAAAAGATGAGTAACCCAGTTTTAAGAGGAAGAATCATTTTTGTCAGCTTAGTGGTGATGTTTGCTTTACCTGCCATTATTGCAAAAACAGTACTGAGCCAGCACTGGTATCAATCGGGTGTGACCAACAAGGGCGAACTTATTGAACCGGTGGCGACATTGGAATCGTTAGGTATCGATAACCCTTACCAACAGAGCCAGTGGCAGCTTGGTTATGTGGTTCCGGAGCAATGCGATGAGTTCTGTCAGCAACAAATCTATTTACTTGGTCAGAGCCACATCGCACTGGGTAAGTATCAACAACGTGTGCAACCTGTGCTGATCTCTACGCCTAGCAGTGAGGTATTAGCAAATTCGGAATATGCTCAGATAAAAGTGAATGATGGTTTTTCGCAGGTTGTTGACCAATTTGAATACGTGATTGTTGATCCGCTAGGCCAGTTGGTGATGCGTTATCCCAAAGTGAGCAAGCAAGGTGAGTTAGTTGCACAAAGCAAAGGGCTACTTGCAGATTTACGTAAGTTGCTCAAGTTATCTCGCGTCGGCTAAATCGCTAGGAGTCATGATATGAAGTTGATAAACCTTGTCAGATTCAGTCTTATCCTCACATTCATTGTCGTCATGCTCGGCGCATACACTCGACTTGCGGATGCAGGACTTGGTTGCCCTGATTGGCCGGGCTGCTATGGTCAACTAACCGTCCCTAATGAGCAGCATGAAATCGCTTTGGCTCAATCTCTGTACCCGTCTCTTACCGTTGAAGCCGACAAAGCTTGGTTAGAAATGATTCATCGCTACTTTGCGGGAACACTGGGCTTAGTGGTGTTTGCCATTACTTTTATCGGTATTAGAACGGGGCAAATTCCGACGCCAATGGCTTCGGCAATCTCCGTTGTGGTGATTTTTCAAGCTTTACTGGGAATGTGGACAGTGACCATGATGCTAATGCCAATCATTGTAATGGGTCACTTGCTGGGAGGTTTTACCTTATTTAGTTTGCTCGCCTTAACTCACTGGGGGCTTCAAGCGAGACAAGCCCCATTGGTTAAGGATGGCAATAAGGTTAGGCAGAGGTTGAAGTTATTAGCCGCTTCTACGCTTGTGGTCGTGGTAATGCAAATTGCGTTAGGCGGTTGGACATCTTCTAACTACGCTGCGCTGATGTGTACGACACTGCCGATATGTGAAGGAAACTGGACTTCCTATCTCGATTTCGGGCGCGCTTTTGAGTTGATCCAACCTAAACAAGAAAGCTATGAGTTTGGCACGTTAGATTACGGCGCTCGGATGACGATTCATGTTACCCATCGAATGGGGGCGGTTGTCGTTACTCTGTTTGTTTCGGCACTCGTGCTTATGTTGCTCGCGGAGAAAAAACAAGCGTATACCAAAGTGGCGAAAGGGTTATTGCTGATGCTCGCGATTCAAATTGCACTGGGCATCGGTAACGTATTATTGAGCTTACCTTTGGTTGTCGCAGTGGCACACAATTTAGGGGCGGCTTTGTTGCTCTTGATCGTATTACGAACCAACTATCTCATTTGGCAAACCAGTCATCAGTCTGCAATGGATTCTGCTCTGATTAATAAGGAGAGTGCGCATGAGTAAAACACTATCTGTTACTGCTCAAGAGAGAGCGCTATGGCGTAGCTATTTGGCTCTGACTAAGCCTAAAGTCGTCGCTCTGATGTTACTGACCGCGGTAGTTGGGATGTGTCTTGCGGTTCCTGGGGCGCTACCCGTGCAAGGCACAGTGCTTGGGCTAGTAGGTATTGGCTTGATGGCAGGTTCGGCGGCAGCGTTTAATCATCTGATCGACCAGCGCATTGATGCCATTATGGCTCGAACTTACAAAAGGCCACTGCCATCAGGAGAAATAAACTCAAGCCATGTATTCGCATTCGCGGTTGCTATTGGAGCAATGGGTTTTGCCGTTCTTTATATCGGCGTAAACGCTTTAACGGCATGGTTAACCTTTGCGAGTTTGCTTGGTTATGCTGTGGTGTACACCATGTATTTAAAGCGTGCGACACCGCAGAATATTGTTATCGCAGGGATAGCGGGTGCCATGCCACCACTATTAGGTTGGACAGCTGTGACTGGAGAGATGCACGCCAACGGTTGGCTGCTAGTGATGATTATCTTCATCTGGACACCGCCACATTTTTGGGCGCTAGCGATTCATCGCAAAGATGACTACGCAAAAGCGGATATTCCAATGCTGCCTGTTACCCACGGTGTTGAATACACTAAAACATCTATCTTGCTCTATACCGTTTTACTCGCTTTAGTCTGTTTGCTGCCTGCTTTAGTCGGTATGGCGGGAACATTGTATTGGGTTGGTTCGACAATTCTGAGCTTAGGCTTTATTGGTCACGCTTGGAAACTCAAGTTTAACCCAGATGAGAAATCAGCAATTGAAACGTTTAAGTTTTCCATCTACCACCTAATGTTTCTATTCTTGCTTCTGCTGGTGGATCATTACATAACTGTCTAAATTATAAGACGAAGCCGAGATGGTCTTTTTTCTGCTATCAACTTCGGCTAGTCTACTGAGCGTTTTGATTTTGAATAGAGCGCTCTATGTACCTAGCTACGCAGCTTTTTAGTAAAAGATTGATTGTTCTTTTTGGCCTAATGGCGCTTGGCGGTGGAGCCTCGATGGCAAAGTCGTTTGACTTTCATGGCGATTCAATAAGAGCGCTTGAAGTGCTACTGGGTGGGGCATGGGTGCTTCACGCAACGGTAGCCACCACACTCGGGTTTATCGCTGCGTGGTCAACACCAATCTCTTACTACCATTACCATCGTTTGGTGTTGTCGCCATGGGTATTAGGCTTATTGGCCATGGTCAGTTTGGACGAGTTTCTGCAAATGTTTAATCCTCTACGCGAGTTTTCATTCCTCGATCTGAGTATCAATCTTGTATGCGTAGCAATGGGCGCCATGCTTTATGTGAGTTATTTGAAGCTAAAGTTTCCGTTATACCAATCAGAATAAATAACCGAGCACCTATCGAGCCATAAATAGTATGGCGGTAAGCTTTTAACTATCGCTGAAGGTGTTTCAAACTTCGCTGTTCTAGTCGTTTGAATAACAGTGATAGCGATAAGCAAATGAGAAGATAGCAAAGTCCAACTATCAACCAGATTTCAAAAATCAAACCTGAAGAGTTGGCGATCTCAGTGCCAACAAACGTCATCTCTTGGATTGAAATCAGCGACACGATGGATGTGTCTTTTACCAAGGAAATCGCTTGTCCTGCTAATGCGGGTGTTATCGCCGCGAGAACTTGTGGTGCTATCACATAGCGGTATCTAGTCCATCCGCTGATGCCTAACGAATCTGCCGCTTCCCACTGCCCCTTAGGGATGCCCGATAAGCCGGAGCGCACCACCTCAGCAACGTACGCCGCTGATAGTAGACCAACACATAACACGCCCGATAGTAGGTTTTCCCAAAGATTGGCAGGGCCAAATAAGGTGGACTGTAACCAGTTTACTTCTCCCGAGTGCTCTCTTAGCAAACTATCTAAACCTAACAATGGAATCAGTTGGTTAGAGATAAAAAAGTAAAAAATAAAGACAAACACCAGAGGTGGGATATTTCGTATAAGTTGAACGAACATGTTTGCTGGTACAGAAAAGAGAGTGATTTTAGAGTGGCGAGCGACACCCAGTGCCGTTCCTAAACTCAACGCTAGAACCATCCCCCAAACACTCAGGCGCAAAGTAGAGATCAAACCCTGAAAAAAGTAGGGCAGAGAGCCATCTGCTCTTGGCGTAAACAGCAAAGAGAACGCTTCTTGCCAACGCCAAGTGTAGTTAATACCGACAGAAGAACGGTCGTATATCCAGTAACTTAACCCCGCCAACATCAGTAATAGAAGGACATCGAGCTTGTTAGTCGAGCGCTTAACGACTGGTGGGGCGATTGAAGTTAGTGTGTTGCTTTTAGTCACGTGCTTGTCTATTCCACGAAAAGTGGCCCCAATTCATTTTGATAAGTTGGAGCCAATCCAGTTATTGACCAGATGCGATCTGATCTTGCCAGTCTAGCGTTGAGAACCAGTATTCATAACGTTGTTCCAGCCACCCATCTTGAGTACGTGCTTGAATCCACTGGTTAAAGAAAGCCTCTTTGTCGGCCTCGCCTAAACGAACAGCAAACGCTTCGTTGCCTTTAGACAAACGTTCCGTGAATGGGATAAAGAGTTTGTCGCTATTTTTAACCGCTTCATGCTCTGGTTTTGGGCTCGACGCGATGACCGCATGAGCATTGCCATTCAGTACTTCTTGGAAAGCTTGCGCATCATCATCAAATTGAAGAATCTTAGCTTTAGGGAAGGTTTCACGAGCAACTTGCACGGTAAAAGCTCCGCGACGGGCTGCAATTTTTACTCGGCGAGAGTTGAAGTCACTAAATTCAGAGAATCCTTCCGCGAGCTCCTTGTTCGCCGCAACTTGAACACCAGAATGAGAGTAGGGAGCAGAGAACAACACACTCTTTGAACGTTCTGGAGTTATACTCATACCGCCAATGATGACATCAAATTTCTTCGCTAGTAGAGCTGGAATAATGCCATCCCAAGCAGTTGGAACAAACTCAACTTGCCAACCGGAATCTTTCGCCAAGCGTTTTGCTACATCAATTTCAAAACCAATTAACTCGCCTTGCTTATCCCGCATCGCCCAAGGAACGAAGGTCGACATACCAACACGTAACGTTCCGCGCTCATTAATTTTGTCTAAGTTGGGTGTTTCTGAAGCCAATGCTGGCAAACTAATCGCTAAACCTAGCAGAGCCGTAATTGCAGCCTTGAATCCATTCCTTGAAATGAGTTTTCTTCCTATGTTTTTCATAGAGATGTCCTTTATTGTGTGCGCCAACTAGCGCCGAGTTTATGTTCTAGCCAAGCAGAAAGCCCTGACAGTGTCAGCGTCAAGGCGAGGTAGATAGCAGCCACAGTAAACCAGATTTCAAATGGCATAGCGGTTTCCGAGACGATATTGCGCCCCTCGGTAGTGAGATCGAAAATGGCCATAACACTGACAATGGATGAGTTCTTAATCAGAGACACGACCTCATTGGTTAACGGAGGCAGTGTACGTTGAATCAACTGAGGCAATATCACGTCGTAGTAGGTGTAAAATGGGCTAAGGCCGAGAGATTTCGTTGCCTCAAATTGCCCTTTGGCAATGCTGTTTAACCCCCCTCGGAAGATCTCTGCGGTATAGGCACCTTGAAAGAGTGACAGTGCCAGAACGGCCGTCGAAAATCGGTCTAATCCAATCGCTGGGCCAAAGACAAAGTAGAGCAAGTATATCTGCACAAGCAAAGGCGTATTGCGAATCGCCTCAATGTACACTGTGGCGATACCTCGTCCTACCCACGAGTTAGACAGCTTAAGTAGCGCCGTTGTCAGTCCAATGAGCAGCGTAAATCCTAAGCTAATCGCCGAGATCTTGATGGTAATGAGTAAACCTTCAATGAGCTCAGACGGCCACCATTCGCCATCTTCATAGAAGGCTATGTAATCGGGTACACGCTCCCACTGCCACTGATACCCCATACTTTTAGCTCCGGAATCAAGCAACCAAGCAAGGGCTAGGATGAGCAAGGTAATTTGGAGCAGGGCAGACGCAACAGGTTGGATTATTTTCTTCATTCTTAGTGGCTCAATATCTGTGCTAAGAACTGCTGCGTTCTCGGATGTGCCGGAGCGGAAAACAGCTGCTCTGGTGTCGACATTTCAAGTACTTGCCCTTGGTCCATAAAGATCACTCTGTCTGCGACTTTTTTGGCAAATCCCATTTCATGAGTAACGCAGATCATAGTAATGCCATCTTGCGCTAAGTCGACCATGACATCTAACACTTCTTGAATAGTTTCTGGATCGAGGGCGGAAGTCGGCTCATCAAAGAGCAATATTTCTGGCTGCATACACAGTGAACGGGCGATAGCGACGCGTTGCTGTTGCCCCCCAGAGAGTTGCACTGGGTATTTGTTGGCTTGTTCTTCAATATTGACTCGCTTTAAGAACTGTAACGCGCGCTGAGTCGCCTCTTTTTTAGTCAGCCCGAGTGTGCGTATGGGAGAGAGTGTTAAGTTTTCTAGCACAGTGAGGTGCGGAAAGAGATTAAAGTGTTGAAACACCATTCCCACCTTGCCCGCTGCTAGGGTTGAATTGAGTTGGCCTAAAACCGTTATTTCCCCTTGGTCTAGCGTTTCTAATCCGTTTATGGTTCGGATAAGGGTTGATTTGCCGGATCCCGAAGGGCCACAAACGACTAAAATTTCGCCTTTTCGTACGCTGAGATTTATTTCTTTGAGTGCTTGGAACTGACCATACCACTTGCTGACATTTGTAAATTCTATGGCGTTCATGCCTGATCTGCTGATTTTGTTATTGTATTAATACCTTAGCAATATCAGACTGATAATGCATCTGGTGGTATAAAAAACGAGGGCAAAATTCTTCTCTAGCTCCCTATTTATAAGGGTGTAATTAATTATTTACATGTCATGTAAAATGTAAAAATGGTGGAAATATTGCCTTTTATTGAAATTAGTGGTTGCAACCTTGGTTTTTGATAGATAAGTTACACAGAACAGGAACAAGAAAGCGTGAACGTTTTTTCACCACTCACTTTCGGTGATGCGTTCAACCAAGAGTAATAGGAAGAAGTAGCAATGTTTCAAACAGATGATGTACGAATTAACAAATCCAAAGAGTTATTACCACCAGTTGCAGTTTTAGAGAAGTTTCCTGCAACAGAATCTGCTTCTTCGACTACGTTTCGTTCTCGTGAAGCCATTTCAAATATTTTAAAAGGTGAAGATGATCGTCTACTTGTGATCATCGGCCCTTGTTCTATTCATGACCCAGAAGCGGCAATCGAATATGGCAAGCGTCTTAAGGTACTGCGTGATGAGTTGGGTGATCGCCTAGAAGTTGTCATGCGTGTTTACTTTGAAAAACCACGTACAACGGTGGGTTGGAAAGGTCTAATTAATGACCCATACCTAAATGATACATTTAAGATCAACGATGGTCTGCGCATGGGTCGTAAACTGCTACTCGATCTAACAGACATGGGTATGCCAACGGCAAGTGAATTCCTAGATATGATCACTCCACAGTATGTGGCAGATTTGATTAGCTGGGGTGCAATTGGCGCGCGTACGACCGAATCTCAGGTTCACCGTGAGCTTGCTTCAGGTATTTCTTGCCCAGTTGGTTTTAAGAATGGTACCGACGGCAACATTAAGATTGCGTCAGATGCAATCCGCAGCGCAAGTGCTTCGCACCATTTCTTGTCTGTAACTAAATATGGTCACTCTGCAATCATTGAGACAGCGGGTAACCCAGACTGTCATATCATTCTTCGTGGTGGTAAAGAGCCAAACTACAGCGCTGACCATGTTGGTTCTATCAAGCAAGAGCTAGAAGCATCAGGTCTACCGCAAAAAGTTATGATCGATTTCAGTCACGCAAACAGCTCTAAGCAATATCAGCGTCAGATGGTTGTTGCTGAAGATGTTGCAGGTCAGCTTGCTGGTGGCGAACAGGCTATCTTCGGTGTGATGATTGAATCTCACCTAGTGGAAGGTCGTCAAGATCTGGTTGATGGCCAAGCTCCAACTTACGGCCAGTCAATCACAGATGCGTGTATTGGTTGGGACGATACTGAAAAAGTCCTACGCCGACTTGCTGATGCTGTGGAAGCGCGTCGTAACAACAAATAAATTGCGCGGCTTTTTAAGCATTCACAAAAGCTCCTTCGGGAGCTTTTTTAGTTGCTGATAGATAGTCGAAAGCTATAATACAGTTGAATTTATAAACTTGGCTGAATTATGAAACTGAATACATTTGCGCTGCTAGGTGTTGTACTACTGTCAGCAACAAAGGTGGCGTCTGCCGCTGATGCACAAAAGGAATTGTTTCTGTTTTCGCTACCAGCCGCTGAAGAGGCGGATATATTAGTGGCCCCAGAAGAGAGCAATATCCCTTTGGTTGCTAGTCACTCTTCATTGCCAGTTGAACTTGATTACAACGAGCCTTGTGATATCAAATGTGGTGTTAGTACTACCGGATTGGTTTTGCTGCAAATGATTGCGGAAGGTAAGGCTGACCAAGAATACCGCTATTCACTGATGAACCCGAACTACGAGCCGTAGACTAAGAAGTTGAAATAAAAACGCCACTTACATTGATTGTAAGTGGCGTTTTTGTTTTGTCCGAAGCTAAGAGGCTTTATCCAACTTTGGGGCTGGTGATGTTTCCTCCTCTGAGCTGTCAGAGAATATTTCAGCCACCGCGCTTCGTTCTAACTCACCTTGCAAGTTACCGTCTTCATCGACAACGGGTAGTGAGTAATCACAAGACATGGTATCGACCAATACTTCTTCAATCGCGGCATCTGGAGAAATAGCAGGAACTTCTTCATAGAACTCCTCTTTAATGGTCTCTTCCTTAGCCGTGTCTTTAGCCGCATCGAGCAGGCCTTCTTTGGTTAATACGCCTTGATAGCCATCCTCGGTAACGTGGTAAGCATAATCTTGCTTAAAGCCCTTCATTTGAGCAATCGCTTCCTGAATCGTGTTTGCTGTAATTCGGTATGCTGGCGGATTCATGACGGTTTCAACCGTTAGTGCTCGCGCTCGGTTGACATCTTTAACGAAGGCTTCAACATAATCATCGGCAGGGTGAAGCAAAATCTCATCGGGTGTGCCTTGCTGGACAAGTTCGCCATCTTTAAGAATGGCGATACGGTCACCAAGACGAAGTGCTTCATCTAAGTCGTGCGTAATGAAGATAATGGTTTTGTGTAGCTTCTCTTGCAGTTCGATTAACTGATCTTGCATCTCGCTTCGGATCAGCGGGTCGAGGGCAGAAAAAGCTTCATCCATTAACAAAATTTCCGCATCAGTACAGAGTGCACGAGCCAAGCCGACACGCTGTTGTTGGCCGCCGGAAAGTTGTGAAGGATACTGGTTCTCATAACCTTTCAAACCGACTGTATCGAGCCATTGGTTGGCTTTTTGTAGCCGTTGAGATTTTTCAATATTCTGAATTTCCAGTCCATAAGCGACATTGTCGACCACTGTGCGATGAGGCAATAAACCAAAGCGCTGAAAGACCATCGACATCTTATGACGACGAAATTCTTCAAGCTCTTTTTGGCTCAGTTTCATGACATCTGTACCTTCAACCAGAATCTGACCTTCGGTGGGATCGATTAGGCGGTTGAAGTGGCGAATCAAGGTTGATTTACCCGAACCAGATAGACCCATGATGACAAAAATCTCACCTTGATTGATCTGCAGGTTAATTTCCTTCAGACCAACGGTATGCCCAGTTTCTGCTAAGACTTTATCCTTGCTGTCACCTTGTTTAACGCGCTCCATCACTGACTTAGGCTTTTGACCAAAAACCTTATATAAGCCACTGATCTCAATAAGTGGTTTAGTCATGTTTTAGATCTCCTAAATGAGCCTGTGTGCGTTTCGCGTAAGCTTGAGAGGCTCTATCAAACAGTATCGCTAGTGCGACTATTGCGAAGCCGTTGAGTAAACCAAGCGTGAAGTACTGGTTAGTGATCGATTTAAGTACAGGCTGACCTAGTCCTTTAACACCAATCATTGATGCGATAACTACCATAGAAAGCGCCATCATAATGGTTTGGTTGATTCCCGCCATAATGGTGGGCATGGCGAGCGGAAGTTGCACACCAAACAGTCGTTGCTTAGCGCTAGCGCCAAAAGCGGTGGCAGCTTCGAGCACTTCTTTATCGACCAAGCGTATGCCTAGATTAGTTAAGCGAATGACAGGCGGTATGGCGTAAATGACAACCGCGATAAGGCCTGGGATTTTACCAATACCGAGCAGCATCACGACCGGAATCAAGTAAACGAAGGCTGGCATGGTTTGCATCACATCGAGCATTGGCGTAACGACCGACTGAACACGATTCGATCGCGCCATGGCAATACCAATCGGAATACCCAACACTATCGAGAGCATGGTACAGACGGTGATAATGCTCAAGGTGCGCATTGTGTCTTCCCACATGCCAAAGTAGCCAATAAGGATCAAAGAAACAAAGCACCCAACAGCCAATTTCCAAGAGCGGCTAGCTGCGTAGACAAGGCCGGTACATACCGCCAAGACAATCATCCAGGGCGTTGAAATTAATAACTTTTCAAACCAGATTAGAAAGGAGAGTAGAGGGTCGAAGAAGGATTCAATAAGGTCGCCATATTCTCGTGAGAAATCTCGATATGCACCATCGAGGGTTTTGCGGATTGCTCTTAGATCAGAGCGTTCCATTTCGGGAAAGCTGTTGAACCAGCTGTCATTAGACATCAATAAGTTCCTTTTATTCTCCTTCGCTACCCTTGTAGCGAAGGAGTACATCTAAAGCATAGTGCCTAACGGCGCTATAGGTTTCTTATCGGCTTAAAGTGCTTGTTTCACTTTGTTTGCCACATCTTGAGGTACCCATGCTTGCCAAATTTGTGGGTACTCTTCTAGGAAGTGGAACATCGCCTCTTCGCCATCTGCTTGGTTATCTTCCATCCAAGCAAGAAGTTGGTTCATATCTGCGTTGCTAAAGCCACGCTTAGTGAAATAGTCATAAGCTTGTGGTGCGCGGCTAGCAAACTCTTCAGTGGTAATTGTGTGTACAGGTGAAGGCGGGTACATGGTTGGTTTAGGCGCTTCACATTCAGCCTGTGTAGTACAGCCGACGAACTCTTTTTCGTTTACGCCACTGCCGAAGTCCACTTTGACCATTTCATATTTACCGAGAACAGCAGTTGGAGCCCAGTAGTAACCGAACCAAGCTTCTTCACGCTCATACGCTTTTGCTATTGCACCAGATAGACCAGCACTTGAGCCTGGGTCAACAATGGTAAAGCCAGAGCCTTCTAAACCTAGAGCTTTAAATAGGTTACCTGCACTGATTTGGCAGTTCCAACCAGCTGGACAGCTGTAGAAGGCTGAGTGATCAGGATCTTCAGGGTGCTCAAACAACTTCGCGTGCTTCTTAACACCTTCAATTGTTGCTATTTCAGGATATTGCTTAACGAGATAGGCAGGAACCCAAAATCCTTCTTCACCACCATCGACGAGCGATTTACCCGCGTAACGAAGACGCTTTTCTGCAACGCCCTTATCCAAGGCATCTTTCAGGCTATTGCTCCAAAGTTCAGGTGCCACGTCTGGCTGGCCCTTTTCGATCATTGATGTACCCGTTGGCATAGTATCGCCCGGGATTAGTTCAGCGTCACAGCCGTAGCCGTGCTCAAGAATAAACTTATCTACGTTGGCAATCACTGTGGCGGAATTCCAGTTCATATCAGCGATTGTTACCTTGCCACACTCTTCAGCTTGGGCATGGAAAGCGGTTGCGCTTAGGGTTAGTAATGCAGCCGTTTTTAGTTTCATTGTAATTTCCTTTTTAATGAATACGTTATAAAAATAGCGAAATGATATTTAGAGTTCAAATTAATATGTTGACTCTGTGAACCAGTGTTGATGTTTTTTGTGACAAAAATAAAACATTTGTCAGTTAAAAACCGCACTGTTGTCACGGAAATTCATGGCCAGAAAGAGCTAAGAGAGGGTTTTATGTTTTGAGTTCGAAGGATTAACGCTGTGCGATAAAAATCACACTAATCGGCAGACCAGACATTTTTGATATCAGGCCACCCCCAGTTGGTGAGGGCAACGTCTTTAAGCACTCCTTGAAAGCGCAATGTCTGTCTATGGTGGAACAGGGGAGAGAGCCAAAACTGATTGATCAACGCGGAAGCAATAGGTTCGAGAGCATCGAGGTAATCCGGTAGTTCTGTCTCCGAACGCAGGTGATTTAGCCTATCTAGAAGCCATGTCTTCGATTGTTCTCCAATACAGCGTTGGATAATCGGATTATGGTAAAGGCTGTTAAATGCGGAGGCGTGTCGATTGTCATCAAGATTGATATTGGTAATGATGACAGACTCTTGAAGCTGACCAGATTCCGCCAGATTCGTCAGCTGGCGATAGCTATAGCTGTTAATCACCACTTCCACACCATATTGCTCCAGCAGGTATTTCACCGCTAAAGCGCAGTTTCGCAACGAGCTGTAATCATAGATAGCGATAGTCAGCCGTTTAGGCAGGGCAGCCTCGGGCATCTCAGGGCGGGTGATCTTGTGCCACATCGGCAGCAGGTTTTGCGCAACTTCACAGCCGAAAAGTAGGTTGTGCTGCTTTAGGTAATTAAACACCTTGTGCGGTGTTAAATAAGTAGACAGAAAGCGGCGTTGATTGTCATCTAATACCGTTTCTCCGCATTGGTTAAAGAGCACAAACATACAGCCATCTTCGGTACGGCTTTGTTGAACATTGCGGTCTAAGTGCTTACTTACGGCGTGAGAAACGTAGTAATTACAGTCTGAACTTGCTTGAGCTCCTGGCTGATTGGTCTGAATTTGCTTGTTTTGCAGTTCAGATTCGTCAAGGTGCCAAATCGTAACTTGGTCAGTTAACGCGCGGCAAGCGTAGTAGCGCTCAAAGGCTTGTAAACAGAGTTTGCTCTCAGAGTGTTCGGTCACTTCAAATGGCCCACAACCAATGACTTGCTTGATTGGTGCCTCACTGATTTGCGAGATGGGCTGAATGGAATACTTAACGCCTGAAATCAAGCCACCAAAGCCGAGGTCAGGTTTAGAAAGCTTAAAAACAATCTTGTTTGGCGAAGGTGTGTAGACGTCGATGAGATGGTTTAACTCGCTCTGATAATCAGCCAAGGTTGTGAGCTTTTTAAACAGATTTACTATCGACTCACCACTGATCGCTTCACCATTGTGAAAGGTTAATCCTGGGCGCAGGTAAAAGCTCCATTCAAGTTTAGACTCATCATAGCGCCAATGGTGAGCAAGCTGTGGCTCTAGGTTTCCATTGGCAGCACTCGATACTAAACAGCAATAGATTTGCCTTAGCAGATAGCGCTCGCTGGAGCGCTGGAGTTGATGTGGCACAATGCGTTCAAAAGGGCGTTTGTAGGTGAGCTGAATATGCAGCAAACCTTCACGTATTGTTGCGCCAGAGGTACTTTGTAGCAATCGTCCAAACGCCACTTCGTCGTCATCCAGTATCGACAGCGCCTTTTCATATTTACCTTCTAGGATTCGTTTTGAAGCCAGCTGTGCTTTAAGTTCGTCTAGGTGAAGGTGAAGGATCAACGTAGATCTTTGATTACGTCCAGCTTTTGGAATCCAAGATAACCAAGACAAATCAAGCATTTGATTAAGCAAGTTGCGTGCGTGACGGGAGGTGGTAAATAGCGAATCGGCAACGATTGGCAATGTTGTTTTATGCTCGACGCCAACACCAAGTGGGACCAAACGGCTGTAATAACGCAATAAATTTAAGTCAGACACAAAAAATACTCATCAAACCAGAAATCTGTTTATTGATTTTGTTCCTAGTTTTGTCAGTTTGCTACTCTTTTTTGCCATTTATTGACAGATTGATGTCTTTATGGGGAATGAAATTAACCTAGATTGACAGTTTTTACCTTCCTCATAAAGTCGCAAAATAGGTGGCAAAGAGGAGGAAGTGATGAAAAAAGACAAACTGGAATCTCAACTCAGTGTTTACTATCGCTCTAAGCTTGAAGAGGGATCTTGTTTCATCGAACGACTGGCACTATTCAGCCTTTTGCAATTGATGAATTGGTAAAACTAAGCAGCACCTGACAACATGCTCCTGACCCCCACGAACGGTTTTCTGGTGCTGCTTTTTTCTACAACTACATCGTTTTACTTAAAGTGATCCATTGACCTCTATCTAAGCCGCTAATGTTAGCACCAGTTACGTTGCTTGCTTGAGATACACCAGCAGGTAACCAAGTGACTTCAATGTTATCAAATTGGTTGGCTATCTGCTGATCAACCCCTGTCTTTTCAAGGATGTAACCGAAGTTTGAAGTATTCCAGGTCATCCCAGGGGTATTCGCCCATTCGTCTTTGAGAGAGTTAGTGATTAATTGCGCGGCTACCTTGAGTTTTGGTCCAGAGATATTGCCAAACTGGACGTAATCCAAACCATTATTTTTAACTGCGACAGCTTTGCTGTTAAGCACTATCAGTTCTTTTACGTCATTGCCTGATATTGAAATCTTTTTGACTGTACTACGTGAATTGTTGTTCAAAATATATAACGAGCTACTTGTAATTGCCGCTGAAAACTTTCCATTTGGTGAGGACTTGAGCATGCGCACTGTTCCGTCGACATCAATGGATTTTAACTGATTGGCGGCTGCGGTTTTTTCAACCCATACAATCTTATTGTTCTTCAAGCCAAACACCAGTTGATTCCCTACCGCGAACGCAGCAGCCGAAGCATTATTCACCCCAATTGTACTAGGGTTTGTTAGTGTTAGGGTCTGCGAATTCAACAGCACAGCGTTAGCGCTACCTCCATCGTCCACGACCAACAATTCTGTCTCATCCAGTGAGGGAACTACGAGGTTTTGTGTAGAGCTGAGGGTGAAACTCTGACTCTCCATTGCCAGCGTATCGGCATTTAGACGACGCAAATAATCTTGGGTACTAAAACCATCATCAAGTTCAGCAATGACTGCTTTTTGGGAATAGAGTGGCTTAATCCAGTTGAAGTTATCATTGAAGCAACGTTTAGCCGATAAATTTGCGTCAGGGTTTACAGGCGTCGGTTTTGGGACTGGAGGAATTACACTTCCTGAAGCACTAGCGTAAGCATCGACTTTTTGTATTGTTAGGGAGCGAGACTGGACTGATTTGTCTCGTAAACTAGTTAAGAAAATTCCACTTGAACCTGTCGCGTCACATACTGTGCTACGCATACCCGCTGAACCTGTTTTAGGTTGGTACAGCTTGTAAGATTGAACACTATTTAGTGCAGGCACAACTTGTGTCAATTGGTGAGCTTTCGGCTGGTAGCCTAACAGGTCAAGAATACTTCCGCCGTGTTTATGATCGTCATCATCATCATCGTCATCATCTGAAGAGGCGGAGGAGTACGAATCAATCGTACGCGTTGCGAGTACAGCACGGTTTGAGTTAGTGATATCGATCTGCTTAACGTTATCAGTTGCGTCAACATAGACAATTTTGTTGTTTGCAGGGTTGAAAGCGACGGATTTCGCTCCGACTAAAGCAGAGTCTGCTTGCGATCCATGAACGATTAGCTGACTACCAAACGAAACATGTCTATTCGGTTGAGATCTAAGATCGAATCCTGATAAATCAAGCGTTTGATTCGCAATCATAACATCAACAGCATGGGCGATGTTCACCATCGGATCGTGCTGTCCTTGAGTTTGCGCTTGGCGTAAGGATTTGAGCAACGTCTCTGTTTGTTGCTTAGGACCATGAGTGGTTCCCGCGCTGGCAAAGTTAACCCCTAACTTGTCTCCGAGAGCGGTCTGAAGATAAGTTGCTGCACTGGTTGGGTCGCCTTTTAACGCTGGGTTAAACAGCACTTCACTGTAGATTAAAGTGGTAAATGGCGACACTAGTTCTGAGGTCTTATGAGCCGTTAAGATCGCTCCATTATCATTGACGATTCTAGCGTAATTCCCACTATAGGAAATTTGCTGTTCTAAAGGACTACATACGCCATCTGCGTCAGTGTCTGCGCACTGAGCTAAGCCGGAGTAACTGTAGACATTTGCTGTTGTTGCTGAGGAACCGGAATCACCAGAACCACCACCGCATGCGGAGAGCAAAAGGGCGCTCGATATACTGAGTGCCAAATTGCATACTGTGTGTTTTTTGAGCATATTTAACCAATTATTTTATCTATTTCTAATATACCTAGTATTTATCTCTACTATTTAATCACTACACAAAATAAAAGATCAAATGATATTGATAATAAATATCATTTAAATTAATATTCCCGCTCATTTTTGTGATTGTTTTATAAATTCGGAGTTCGAGCGGTGGGAGTACTGGTCAAAAAGCTTGGGGCAGGAGCCATTTCGGTTGCCCTTATCGGATGTGGTGGGGGAAGTGAACCTGACAGTAAATTATCACCATCGGTTGAACCATCAGCAAGTAACCGCCTAACAGGTGTCGTTATGGATGGATATCTTGTAAATGCCAACGTATGCCTAGATAAGAACAAGAACTCAATCTGTGATAGCGGTGATGGAAACATTGTTCAGACGGACTCTCAAGGTAAGTATGAATTACCAGTGGAAGGCAGCCCCCAAGGCTACCGAGTTTTAGTTGAAGCTATTGCTAACAAAACCATTGATTTAGACAACCCTAATCAGACGATTACTAAAGACTTTACTCTTGAATCACCTGTGACTCACTCGGATGTTGTCAGCCCAATGACTTCGATGATTGCAAGTATGGCAGACCTTACAGGGGAAAGCTTTGATGAGGCTGCTCGCACACTTGCCGCCGATCTTAACGTTTCAGAAGACGTGCTGAAATCTGACTACGTCTCTGGTTCTAGCTCAGAAAGTCAACAGATCCATATGCTTGCGCGCGGTATTACCCGAGTCATTCAGTCTGCACAAAACGCTTCGAAAGATGGTGGAGTTACAGAAGAGTTTGCTCGCAAAGGTTCAATGAATCGATTAGCAAACTTAGATGTCGTAGCAATGAAGCAGCGTACAGATAACTTATCCCATGGTGCTCAGAACACAGAACAAGCTTTAGAACAGTTAGCAAGCGATTACCGTGATGACCTAAAAATCGGCCACGATGATATTAAGGGAGACGTTGTTACTACCGTTCCACGTGCCCCGAAAAAAGGCGTAGTGGATGATTCTGCAGATACCTTTGATTGGTCGTTAGTTAAGCCTTTTGTATCGCTCTCTGACTACGAATATTCATTGGACAACGGCATTAACTGGATCAAGGTGACACAAAAGCCAATTTCAGTCGGTACCACTGCAATTGATAAAGGTGCGGTTCAGGTTCGAGTTGCAGCAAAAACCGCTAAATTCATTGCAGCAGGTAAGCCGCTGAAGTCAGCTAAAGCATTTACAGAAACTCGAGTTCCACCTGCGCCTTCAAATTTAGTTGTAAACGATGCGGAAAATACTTTTGACTGGCAACACTCAGCAGGATTCTCGCAGGTCAGCGACTACGAATACACGCTTGATGGTGGTGGTACATGGCTGCTTGTAAATACAAAACCTCAAAAGCTTGCGGATGTCGCCATTGCTGCTGGGGATCTTAAACTCCGTGTACGCGAAGATTTTAGTTCTGCTCGTCCAACAGGTTTAAGCACTAAATCGACGCAACCCATGACGGTAACGCCTGCTTCACCGCGTGCGCCGTCGCTGGTGCGTGCCAATGACGACTCGGATCAGTTCGAGATTCAATTCGTGACGGGATTTGATGTCTTAAAAAATTACGAGATAAACCTTGGTTCAGGCTGGCAGGAATTGATCTCTAACCCTTACGTCGTGGGTAACGTTAATCTCAATGCTAATACTATTCGAGTACGTGTAAAAGCGAACCCGATAGATGGTCGTCCTGCTGGGGCAGAGCTGCTTATTACTCAAGCTTTCACCAAAGTACTAGACAAACCCGCAGCTCCAACACTGCCTCTAGTAGACGATGCCAACAACCAGTTTGGATGGACGGTAGTTGCCGGTTACGATCAGCCAAACCTGTATGAGTTGTCTATTGATGGCGGCCAGAGCTTCCAAGCTGTTACGACTAACCCTTTATCGATTCCTGACAATAACTACAATGTTGGCAAAGTTTGTGTTCGCGTAAAAGCAAATGCAAGCAACACTGCGGGCAGTTTACTTTGCAATAACAAACTGTATACGGTGACGCCAAATGCTCCTATGGCACCAACTGGTGGGATTGTTAATGATGCTGCTAACACATTCGATTGGAGTTGGGTTGCGGGCTTCGAGACTGCGGCTGGTTATGAAGTCAGCATTGGATCTGGTGATTGGACTCCTGTAGCGAGTAAGCCAGTTACATTGCAAGATCGTATCTATGCAATAAACAGTATACAGGTACGTGTAAAAGCTAACCCAGTCAATGGGCGTCCGGCAGGTGCCGCGTTGTCAAACCAATCCGCATTCACTAAGCAACCAGATAAGCCGTCTGCACCAACAAGCCTAGTGGTGGATGATAATGCTAATACGCTAGATTGGACCAACGTCGCTGGTTTTAGTGAATTAGCAAATTATGAATGGTCAGCAGATTCCGGTTCCAATTGGACGCCGGTACTCGCTAAGCCAATTGTTGTTGGTGATATCGCTAAATCAAACGGTGCTGTTCAGATTCGTGTTCGCGCCAATTCTCAAAATGGTATGCCAGCAGGTGCGGCTGCTTCTAACCCACTGCCATTTACGGAAACACCCTTGCTTCCCGCTCCTAGCAATGGAGAAATTAAGGTAGCGAACAATTCTGTAGCACCCAATATGATTGGCTGGGATTACGTCAATAGTGGTGAAAATTATAACAGACCCGAACATTACGAATTTACCGTTGATCAAGGAGCTACTTGGAACGCGGTAACGAGCAATCCCCAGTTTATTGGACCTAGAGCATACGACAAAAGTAATGTTGGTCTTCGTATCAAGAAGAACGCTATCACAGGCAAAGATAATGCTTCGGGAAGTATTTTATGGGCAACGTCACTAACTGGACAATTTGGGCCTATTCAGTACGTACCGATGGCAAGCTGGAATCAGGCCGTTGGTTACAGTTTGTATCATGGCTGGAATAGCTATCACACCAACTGCATCGCGGAATATGATGTTCAGGGACAAGGCGAACCCATATTTTGGGTCAAAATGTCACCCTCGAAAGGTGAAGATGTATTTACAAAAGTATCCGAGTTTACGGCTTGTGGTATCAAACATTGGAAATTGCCTCTATCTGCGGAAGCTGTTCCGTTAACCAGACGAAAGCGAGATACATTACCTAGCTTTGCGCGATCGTATTTGATTAGTGACTATCAAATTACGTGGGTTGATGAATCGGGTACTGCAATCGCTTATAAAAACGGCGTGAAAGATACTTCCGAATATACGAGTAAATACCCGTTTGTTAAATGGCAGCTAGCAAGTGGTTCAGTGTTGTTGGGTGACGTTACTTCAAAAATGTCAACGATGAATAGCTTTTTATCTCAACAATCTAATGAGTTAAAGCAGGCTGAATCATTCTTAACACTTTGGTTAGCATCGAATCAGAATAAACAAAAGAGTTATTCTACCTTGCATAGTGAAGCGAATTTGAAACTGCAAAGTTTACAGTCACTAGCAGCTAGTTGGGCAACGCAAAAGTCACAGCAAAAAGAGAGACTAGATGAGTTGGCATTCAATGCGCAAATGGCTCAAGCTCGTACAGATGCGCAAAGTGTTGACTATATTTCGAAAGTATCAGAGTTCCAAAACAAATTTGATCAACTAAGCAAGAATAATCTCGCATTATTAGGGTATGTGGAAGCTACTTTAGTTGCAGGAAAATTAGCAAGCATACAGATTCACGCGGACTCCATGAGTTCGGCGCAATCTGCGCTGGTTGCTGCTAATTCAGGTAGTGATATTCACCAAGCAACTCTTGCGTTTTATTCTGCGTTGTTTGATGTCGAAAACGACAACATGCTTGCCAGTGCACTGAAGCTATCACTGAACAATGCATTGAGTCAGATTGATAGCCAATTTTCAACTCTGATTTCTAACATTAATGGATTGCTGTCGCAGTTAGATTCTACGCTTGCGCTTAATAACTTAGATACATTGCATACCACTGCCAAAGATGGTTTGAATCGAGCCCATAGTAATGGTTATGTCGTATCGCAAGCAGACGCTCTAATTGATGGACAATTTGCCAAGTTAGATTTGCTAGGTCGCTACCTACCAAAAGCGGCTACTTATCAACAAGGGTGGCGCTGTGTACTTGATACAAAGTTAGTGGGAGCTAAACGAGTTTGGACATTGCTACGATATGGCACTCCAGGTAGTAAAGATGAGGTTGTTTACAATGCTTCTGGAGCAGATCTTCCAAGTGTATTGGGTTCTGGAGGCGTGCTAGAACAGACAAACAGCACCAATCTCTGTGGTTTTAATGATTGGAAATTACCGCACCCAAATCAGATAAAGTCGCTAGAGACCGCGTCGGTTGTCGACTTGAAAGGGGCGAGTAAAACCATTGATGTGCGTGTATTCCCTAATCATAAAGGCCTGTTACCAGAGTACGATAAAACGTACTCTCGTGGAGGTACACGCTTCTATTACTGGACGAGCTCATCATCAAGTTCTTCTAAACAGAATACTTACGTATTTGCGAACACAAGTGAGCGACCGGAGCTACGTTCATTCCCGGTAGCGGGCGACGGCTACGATGCTTTTGTGACAATAGCTCGTTTAATGCGGGAAGATATCATAGCTTGGGAGTTTATTGCCGCTGACGGTTCAGTTGCCAGCGATAGGCTTTCTGCAAAATGTGCTAAAAACCCGCGTACTGGTGAGATTTGGCAGATCTTCCAAAACGCGACACCAAGTGAGCGATACAAAACCTACGACCAGATCGTTACTGAACTTGCAAATTTCAATTCGCAAAGAACATGTGGCAAATCTAACTGGGTGCTGCCGTCGACTGACAATATGCTAGGTTTGGTACCAAATAACTCGACTGTATTCCCTTATTACAATCCTACCAGCAGCTCTTACTATGACAATGATATGTACGTGACTGATGGCTCAACGAGTTACAGCAACGTTGAACGATTTGATATGGAGTCTAGCGAGTCTCAGAAGGGTTACAAGGGCTCTAATGACAAATACCTATTCCGCTTTATCTCAAAATAACACTAACAATTTCTAACTATAACAATTAATCCAGCCTCTTTCGGGAGGCTGAATCTCTTATTTCAGGAGTCTATTCATGCTTAATAAGAAAAAACAACGCGGTGCAGCCGCGATTGAATATGCAATTTTAGCAGCAGCTATGTCGGTAGTTTTACTTTCGCTTGTTGGCGGTAGTGATGGGAAGCTAACCAAAGCCATCACAGGTGCTTACGAAACCGTTATTGAATCATTAGAGAAAACACAGGACTCAGGCGAGTAACTCGCCTGCTCTATAGGAATTAGCATGACAGCAAAACGTCTAATGGTGTTGTCTTTGGTCTTGTCGGTGGTAGGTATCGCAATACTACTGCTCGGGCAAGCCAATAGTGTTGCACCTCAGCCGCAAAGTTCAAGTGAACAATTTACTAAGGTACTGATCGCTAAACAGTCAATTCGTGTTGGTCAGCCATTTACTCTTAATATGTTTAAGTGGAAAGAGATCTCAGAGCAAGAGCTAACTAACTACTTAGATTACATCACCGAGGAGCAGTTTTCGCGACTGTCGATAAAAGCGGGTATCGCACATATTGCGATTAAGTCGGGCCAGGTGATGTCTTCAGCAGACCTAATTCGTCCCGAAGGTGGCGTTTCCATGGCATACAACGTGCGTTCTGGCTATCGCGCAATTTCAGTACCTGTTGATGAAGTGACCGCTAACTCTGGTTTCGTTCAGCCTGGAGATAAAGTCGATATCTTGATGCTTGGCTCTCAGGTTAGCGAGTTAAAAAAATACGATAACCTAGTTCAAGGTTTATACGTTACCACTATCGCAAAGGACGTGAGAGTCTTGGCGTTTAATGAATTATCCAGTTCGGAAGATTTTCAAAAGCAGCGCAGTTCCTACGGGGCAGATTTGCCTGATAACAGCTCTGTATCTCTTGAGGTAACGCCAGAGCAGGCTACTCAAATCGTTTTAGCCAACCAAATAGGCAAGTTGACGCTATCGCTACGCGGGGCTGATGAAGTGGATTCGGCGCTAGAGCAGCCCTTCACTGTGACTTCAAAACTGATCAACCCTGACAGCCAGCAGGTTGAACCGGATGTTGGTCTTATTCAGCTCAGACCCAATTCAGTCAAAAGTAACTAGTAGTGGTAGGAATCGAAACTATGAACAAGTTTGTGCGTTGGTCGAGCTTATTGCTACTTCCTAGCCTATTTTTCTCTGTATCTTCTTTGGCTGCGGCCCTAGATGTGAATATCAATGAAGCAAAGATGATTAATCTTTCGCAAGACGCGAAATCGATCTTTATTTCAAATACCCATATTGCTGACTATCAGCCAATGACAGATACCAAGATCATGGTTTTTGGCAAAGAGGCGGGGACGGCAACAATCACTATTCTGAATGCTCAAGAACGCGTGATTTATAGCAACAAAGTAAGAGTAGTACATGACACCAAAGAGCTTGATGCGTTAATTCAAGAGCAGTTTCCACAAGCCTCAGTTCACTCAGAATCTTTGGGTGGAAAACTATGGCTAAAAGGTTCTGTACCAACACCGGTAATGGCTCATAGCATTGTGAGTGTGGCTAAAAGTTATCTGTCACCGACAGTCGCCCCTCAGCAGGAAAAGTCGAACAACTCTACAACGAGTACATCTAGCTCAAGCAAAAACAGTTCAAACGAGAGCAACAAAGAAGACGAGCTGGTAAACCAGTTAGTCGTAACAATGCCCACTCAAGTGAATATCCGTGTTCGCATTGCTGAAGTGTCGCGTAACGTTTCGAACAAATTAGGTATTAAGTGGGGCTCTGTAGGTCAAGGTGTCGGAAGCTTTCTTTACACCAAACCATGGGATGTAAGCAGTTGGGGCAAACCGACATTAAGTGCATTGGTCGATGCCCTAGCATCAGATGGCACTATGTCTATCTTAGCCGAGCCGAACCTAACCGCTATGTCAGGTGAAGATGCGAGTTTCTTAGTGGGTGGTGAAATACCCATTCCATTGATTCAGGGTGATACAGCGACAGTTGAGTACAAACCTTTTGGTGTCAATTTAAACTTTACTCCGGTTGTGTTAGGTCCAGATCGCATCAGTCTTAAAGTTTCACCTGAAGTGAGCAGTGTGGCTGTCGAAAATCAGACAAGTTTGAATGGGAACTTTTATCCATCGTTCACCTCACGAAGAGCTTCTACCACGATTGAATTGGCGAGCGGACAAAGCTTTGCTCTCGGTGGACTACTACAAAGTCACGAAATAGACCAAATTCAGAAGTTACCGGGTGTTTCCAATATCCCTGTGCTTGGAGGATTGTTCCGTTCTACCGAATATCAACGTCGTGAAACCGAACTGATCATTATTGCGACAGCATACCTAGTAGAGCCTGTGCGAAATGATTCTCTACCATTGCCGACTGACAATATCGTTCCACTTAGCGATCTAGAACGTCTACTGGCAATCCCTCGCCCTAAGGGTAGAAAAGTGAAAGATAGCAATACTTACACAGACAACCGCAAACCTCGCCTACTCGGTGACAATGGATTCTACTACTGAGGTAATTATGAGAATGATGAAGTATTTAATTCCCGCTCTGATCATCTTAGGTGGCTGTAGTTCTGCGCCTATTGAGCGTGAGCCAACAATTAATGTTGTCCCGGTAACCAATAAGCTAACGCTCAATTTAAAAGGCAATGCTCTGTCTTCGCAGCAGCGACAAGATGTAAGTACTTTTATTGAGCGTAAGGGAACGCCGTATGCACTAAGGGCGAAAGTGGTTAGCCACACCAAGAAGGGGCAAGCTCAAGCGTCACGCCTCGTCAATACCCTTGCATTGCAAGGGGTGTCGCTGAGCAATATAGAACAAGCGCATATTGAACAATCCAAAGTGGGTGACATTCAAATTTTTGTCGAGTCTTTCCGTGCCAAAGTGCCGAAATGTCAGCCTCAAAAATACAGCAATACCTTTTTAAACCAGTTTAAAACACACCCATCCTTCGGTTGTGCTAACCAAACTGCACTCGCGCAAATGGTAGCAAATCCGAAAGACCTCATTGTTGGCGAAGAGCTCGGTCCAAGCAATGGTGCTAAGGCTGTATCGGCGATCGACAGCTATATCGCACCACCTTCCACCAATGGGGCTGAAGATACTCAGCAAACTTTACCGTCTGCGTTTGGAACTAACTAATATGCAAAAGCAAAATATCTCTGTATTAGTCGCGGCTTCCCCGTTATTGGACTCGTACGCTCTAAGCACCGCTTTTGCGGAGCAGGGCATCACCTCTTTGACTAGCGTGGCGATTAATGAAGAGGAAATCGTCAAACAGGTTGTTAAGCATGCCTTTAAAGTCATTGCCTTAGATATCATTGAACAGCCGTTAGAGCAGGCGCAAGCTATGATTCATACGCTCAAAGTTCGTACTGGATGTCATATTGTTGCCATTGGCAGTAATGAACAAATTGCATTTTATCGAACAGTGGTGAAAGCAGGGGCACAAGAATATGTGTTAAATCCCGTAGAAGCTGGTGCACTAAATAACGTTGACTTTCAGACTTCTTTTCAAGAAGAGAGTAAAGGCCAAGTTATCTCTGTGGTCGGTTCTAAAGGAGGCGTTGGAGCCTCAACCATTGCTGCTAACCTTGCCCGAGAATTGCACCAAAGAGGAGACACCATATCGGTTGCGGATATGGACTTTTCTACCGGTGACCTTGACTTGCAGTTTGATGTTCAAGGCAATACCGCTCTAGTAGAGATGCTGCAATTCCCAGAGCGTTTAGAGCCGGTTGTTTATGAACGCAGCGCGATTCAAGTTGGGAAAGGAATAAGCTTATTTACTGGTTATTTACCTCTTGATGTGAGTCCGTTTTGGCCTGAGAAAAGTGCATTAGATCATTTTCGCAAGTTCTGCTTATCGCACAGTGACAAGCTTATTCTAGACCTTCCATCGTTCTCTCTGCGTGACCAGATTGGTTTCAGTTCCTTAGCACATGCGGATGTTAGGGTTATTGTAGTTGAGCCGACACTGGCGTCGATACGAAATGCTGGTCAAATCCTTTCTGCCCTAGAAAGTTCACAGCAGCCGCAGTCTGGTAAAACCAATATTGTAGTGGCGAACCACACTAAATCAGATAAAGCGTCGCTTATCTCTTGTCATGACATTCAGCGAGCGCTTGGATTTGGTGTGGACGTGGTTATGCCATTTGCTCCGACACATTTCCTTGCTAAAGGCGCGCTTGGTCAATCGTCTTTGAAAGGTAACCGCAAAGTAAATCGTGCTTTCGCGCAGCTGGCTGATCTTGCTTCTGGGCAAGTTGCCGTCGCTAAACCTCGCTTCTGGCGAAGAGGTGCGTAATGTTTGGTCATTCTAGAGTCAAAACGCCTTCGAATCATACGCTAAGTAGTGTGGTGCAAGAGAAAGCAACGGACCCCGTACGCGAGCATTATCAGAGCATTCATGCTCAGGTCGTCAATGCCATTGAGGCGAGTGTGGTGGTAAAGCTTTCAGCGAAAGAGCTTGAAGGCCGAATCCATATGCTCGTGAACGAGATTGTTGCTACGGATCAGCTACCACTGGGACATCGAGATGTTTCTCTGGTAGTGAAGCAGCTTGTTGATGAGTTGCGCGGTCTAGGGCCGCTACAACCTTTAATCGATGACCCTGTCGTCACCGATATTATGGTCAATGGTTATCGCGAAGTGTATGTTGAGAAGTTAGGCAAACTACAAAAAACCAACGTGGTATTTCGTAGTGAAGAACAGCTGCTCAATCTAGCTCGACGTATAGTAGGAAAAATTGGTCGTAGAATTGATGAAACGTCACCCTTGGTTGATGCTCGCTTGGAAGATGGTAGCCGTGTCAACGTCATGATACCTCCTCTGGCACTCGATGGTACTTACATTTCCATCCGTAAATTTAGCCAAGACAAAATGTCTTTGAATCAATTGGCTGAAAACGGCGCGATGTCGCAAGGAATGGTTAAGTTGCTTGATGTCGTTGTCCGTAGCCGCTTGAACGTACTGGTCGCTGGTGGAACGGGTGCTGGTAAAACTACCTTGCTCAATGCGCTTTCTTTTAGCATCTCGCCTAATGAACGTATTGTCACAATTGAGGATGCAGCAGAGCTTAAGTTGCAGCAGCCACATGTTGTTCGTGCAGAAACTCGCCCTGCCAATGCAGAGGGTTTACCTGCTATAGGTCAGAGAGAGTTAGTGAAAAATGCGCTGCGTATGCGACCAGATCGAATCATTCTAGGTGAGGTCCGCGGTGATGAAGCGTTCGAAATGATGCAAGCAATGAACACTGGCCACGATGGTTCTTTGTCTACCTTGCATGCTAATTCACCAACAGATGCTCTGGTTCGAATCGAGAATATGCTGATGATGGCGCAGTCTAGCCTTCCGCTATTCGCATTGCGTCGTCAGGTGGCAGATACGATCGACATTGTTGTTCAGGTGGAGCGAATGCGAGATGGTAAACGTCGCGTGGTTGCCATTACTGAAATTCTTGGGTTAGAAGGTGAGCAGTACGTTACCCAAGACCTCTATCGTTATGTCTCACAAGGCGAAGATGTTCAAGGTAACCTATTTGGTCAATTCCAAAGCGCCAAAACCGTGCCAGGATTTGCCGACAAAGCAAGCTATTACCAGTTGGAGCCACAACTTCGCAGTGCTATGGAGCTGGATTAATGATTCAGGTTTTAGTTTTTGCTGTCGTTTTCTTTCTGTTAGCGATCTTGTACTTGTTGCGTCAACACTCGCTCAAGAAAGTGGTTAAGCAGCGGGTCGATTCGGTGGCGTTATCCCCAAGGCATGACGCTGAACTTTCGATCATAAAGAAAGCAACGTCTAAAGGCATTGTGAGAAGTTTGTTTGCCCGTTTGGATGCCTTGTTTTCCAGAGGCGATAAGCTCGTCCTTACTCTTGGTATGATCGCTTTACCATGTCTGAGCTTGTATTTCGTTACAGAGATTGCTTGGTCTTGGCGGATAATCAGCGGTCTTACCGCTGGATTGTTGGCGTGTTGCGCTCTGTACATTGTTCGTAAGCGTCAGCAGTCAGAAGAATTTGAGCGCGATATAACGCAAGTACTTGGCTTAATCAGTCGTGCTGTTTCTGCGGGACTGTCTGTTCCTCAAGCGATTGAACAAGTTGCTCAGTCTCAGTCAGGATTACTTGGCCGTGAATTTCTGCTAATTCAGGATCAGCTTTCCTTGGGGCGTAGCCTACGCAGTACGCTTGATGAGGCGTGCGCACGCCTTCCATATAAAGCATTTCGCTATTTTTCGGTCGCTTTGATTCTCAACCAAAGTAATGGTGGTCAACTGAGAGATATCCTGCATAGCCTAAGCCGCACTTTGCACGACAATCGTGCTATGCAGAAAAAAGTAAAAAGTTTGACTTCAGAGCCTCGTATGACGGCTCGATTTTTGTCGATTCTTCCGTTTGCTTTACTTGGCGTTGTTGCCTGGATGGACCCATCTTTGTTCTCGCTATTGATTGATACAGAAAGCGGACAAGCGGTTCTAATTTACTGCGGCATCAGTATTTTAATTGGAGCTGCTCTCCTCCAAGCGCTGACTAAAAACCGGAGGTTTTCATGATACCTATGTTGGGGATTGGCTTGGTGCTCATGGGAGTTATCGGAGCCATTTCAAGCTATTTCTATGCATCGCAAAGAGATGCAGTAAAGCAAAGGCTGAACAAAGTTGCCACATCAGTTTCCACTCCAAAGGCTTCAGGTAACAAATGGCGATGGGCGACGAACCCTAAACGCGGGAAAAAGCTTGCAATGATCGGCTATTCAGCCAGTTATGCTGAGACGGTCTTTATGCTGATGCGCTTAACACTCATGCTCATAGGTGGCTCAGTGTGGATGGTTTCGCAGCAGCTAGCGATGAATGCGGCAGGTTTTGCGCAGGGTATTGCAATTGCAATTTCGATTGGTATTGCGGTCGATAAGGTCCTCGACTGGCGAGTGGAAATAGTTCGTCAAGAGATCGCACGAATTACGCCAGATGCTTTGGATCTGATGGTGGTATGTGTGAATTCTGGTTTGCCACTGGAGGAAACTTTCAGAACCGTTGGCGGTGAGATGGAGTCTATCTCAAGGGCGCTATCACGGGAATGGTTACTCACTGCGACTGAAATGTCAGTACTTGATTCCCCATATCAAGCTCTAGGTAACCTCGATGAGCGCTTGTCTCTACCTGAAGTGAACAACATGGTGGTTACCATGTCGCAAGCACTTAAATTTGGTACTCCTATGTCAGAGGCGCTCAAGCTTATTGCCTCCGATAGTCGCCAGTATCATCTGCTAGAACTCGAAGAATGGGTCGGCAAGATCCCATCCAAAATGTCTTTTCCATTGGTCGTATTCATCATGTTGCCCGTTGTGGTCATTATCGTAGCGCCAATCGTCTTAAGCCTATTTGACACATTGGGGCAATTATGAACAAAACTCTTGTTTCCATCGCGCTTTGTGGCTTGCTAGTGGGTTGCCAGTCTGCGCCAGAAACCAATAGCGCGCAGGAAGATTTAAAACTAGCCAATACAGCCTTGTTAAATGGGCATGCAGATAATGCACTGACAATTTATAAACAGCGCTTGGTTATCAGTCCAAATGATACTGAACTGTTGTTTCTCGCCGGTTCCGCATGCAATCAATCCGCTCGTTTTGATGAAGCATTACACTATCTGAATAAGGGTAATCAGCTCGCGCCTTCGTATCAATTTGAGAGGGAAATTGGTCGCGCGCACTTGGCTCTCGGCAACTTGGTACAAGCTCAATCTTCACTTGAAAAGTCGGTAAAGGGTGACACTAATGACGATGTCGCTTTAAACAGCCTTGGGGTTACTCATTCCCTC
The DNA here is from genome assembly GCF_059295395.1 of Vibrio sp. SCP2. Lineage (NCBI taxonomy): Bacteria > Pseudomonadati > Pseudomonadota > Gammaproteobacteria > Vibrionales > Vibrionaceae > Vibrio > Vibrio sp. SCP2. The sequence continues at coordinate 1,285,112 of NZ_JCAFVV010000001.1, forward strand.
AATCATCAATATGGATTGGCAAGAAAAGCTTTCTCTGACGCGCTCGCATTAAAACCAGATAGTCTGGAATATAGAAACAATTTGGCATTGGCATGGATGCTAGATGGCAACCCTCAACAGAGTATTCGGATTCTGTATCCCATTTATCAAAGGGGAGAGGCTAGCAGTAAGCTACGGCTTAATTTAGCGTTGTCATATGCGATGAGTGGGGATGCGGAGGCAGCGAAAGTGGTCGCTCAGCAAGACCTGTCACAAGTAGAACTAGAGAATAATGCTCGTTTTTATCAGAGTGTGGCGAACAAGTTTGGTGGTGTGTCTCAATGAAACGTCAACAAGGCAGCCAAACTCTTGAATTCGCCATGATAGCGTTGCCTTTTATGCTATTGATGTTGGCGATTTTCGAGTTAACCCGATTCTTGTGGGTCAATATGATCTTTGAGTCTGCGGTAAACAGCGCGATACGTGAAGTGAGAGTACTAAGCCCTTCGTATGCTGCGGACCAAAAGTTTGCGGCTCGTATTGCGGAGTTTCCTCTTTTGCGCTCTGAGGATATTGAAGTGAGTCAACCTCGCTACGCAAAAACTTTCGCTCAGTTGGCACAGAAAACTCCGGTGTCATCCTCACAAGCTATTTTGGGGGAGTACAGTGTTTCATATCGATTCGCCTTCCTAGTGGTTCCGCGATTGAATGAAGCCTTTTCAGAAGTGACGACTTTGAAGCGAACGGTTGTGGTGAGCTATGACCGCTAAAATCAAATCACAACAAGGTGCAACGGTTGTCGAGTTCCCCTTTGTCGTGCTCGGCATTATGGTCATCGTGTTTGGTTTAGTCTCCATCTATCGCTTGATGTACGTTCAAACTCGCATGGACAGCAGTGCTTTTGTGGTAGCGGAGGCTGTTTCCAGAACCCTAAATGGGACTCCAGACAGCCGTCAATACAGTGCTGAAAATTTGCTGGAAGTTGCGACTCGAATGCTACCAACAGGCTTTGAACGCCAAAAGGTGGGTGTTGTATTAGATATCTATGATGAGACCTCAAATGTACCGATTTACTCAGTAATCGCAGGCGCTCAATGCCAAGAGGCAGGGACGAAAGTGAAGCCCAAGAGCTTGGTTCCCGTTAACCAACAAGTTTCCAGTGCTTTCTACGGTAGAGAAGCGACCTTGATAAAATTGCACCTATGCGTTTTAGAGCCGTTTAATCCAGAGTCTCGTTTTGCGATTGATGGTCTGGTTTTACCTAGCGAACTATCTAGCAATGCAATTTTGATTGGGAGGCACTATGCTAAATAACCCAATAATGCGCCAGAAAGGCTCGGTATCTTTAAGCTACTTAGCTCTGTTGATTCCTATGGTGGTGGCGGCCGCTGCGACTATTGTTATCGGTTACCAAGTTCAGTTATCTAACCGTGCGACACAAGCTGTAGATGCGGCGAGTTTGGCCTGTGCTTTTGCAGGGACAGCGGACAAGAACATGAATCAACGCTATTTGGATTTCTATCGTCCAAAAGTAGTTGGTGTGACGGCTGAACCCGACATGTCTTCAGGCTGCAAGGTCAAGATGGGCTATCGTTTAAACTCAATCTTCACCTCTTTGACTTTATCTGACACTTCTTTTGTAGCGAGTGCGAATTCAAGTGAACTGGTCAGGGTAGAGCCTAGCGTCTCCTCATCTCCAACCGAATTGGTAGTGGTACTTGATATTTCTGGTTCTATGTCGAGCTCAATTACGGCATTGAAGCAGATATTAAACAATGCCCTTACTTCGTTAAAAAGCCAGCAAGCGCAAGCCAACAGCAGAGATCATATCAAACTCTCTGTTGTGCCATTCGCTGATGGAGTCTCAGTCAGCAACGCTCCTTGGTTACCGCAAGCAGGCGTGTTTTGTGTTGATGGGTTGACGAAGCAAGGAGGCAACGTCTCAGCGAGCGAGACGGTATCAAACCTAGATGCCTCCCACGACAAAGTGAGTGTTGACTTCAAAGCGCCAAATCAATGGTTAGCGGATTGTAGCGCGACTTCCCCATTATTACCGCTGACATCAGATCTAGATGTCGTGGCAAATCATATTGACAGGTTGGCTGTGACGGGAGGAACGGCATCGTATCAAGGATTGATATGGGGAATTAGGCAGCTAACTCCCAATTGGCAGAAGGACTGGGGTGTTACCTCTCGCTCTTCTACAAGCCCAACCCGAAAGCTGGTACTGATGACGGACGGTGCTGATTCAAATGACACTTTGGATCAACTCATCAGTGCAGGTCTATGTGATAAAGCGTCAAACACATTTGGTATCCAGTTGAATTTCATTGGTTTTAACGTTCTAGCTCCTCGTCTCGAACAATTTAGACGTTGTGCGCAGAGTGGTTCAGCTAACTCAGGCAAGGTTTTTCAAGCCAATAGTACCGAAGAGCTTAATGAGTACTTTGAACAAATTTTAAAGCTTGAATACGAAACAGTGCTCAATTTTGGAAATAAATAAACATTAAAACAATAAGTTATGGAGAAAAGATGATTAATCGAATAATCGTATTGCTGGCTCTCATTTGGACGATACCGGCTATGGCCTTCCAAGAAGGTGACGTACTTACTGATTCAGCCGCTCAGCGTTTAAATCTTGATGCTGAGCAACTCACTATCGTCGACTTTTTTGCTGAGTGGTGTGTGTCATGTCGTCATGAGTTACCCGAAGTTAATGAGTTGTATGGAGAATTAGAAGGTACCGGAGTTACTGTCGTCGGTGTTGACGTTGATGAAAAAGTCGAAGTTGGCTTGGCTTTTCAGAAAGCTCTTGGACTCGACTTTCCCGTCGTGAATGACCCTGAACAGTCTCTAATTGGTGAGTTTAAGCCGATTGGTATGCCAGCACTTTATTACATCTACCAAGGACAAGTGCTCAAAGTTCGTTTCGGAGCAATTAACAATATTAGCCAAGTCATTACTGACGATCTCGCCGAAATGGGAGTTCAGTTATGACGCGTAATACCTTCAAGTTAGCCGTTATTTTAGCCGCTCTGCAGCCAATAGTTACGGTCGCCGCTCCTAAAGTTGACCTGAGTAATCTAGGTAAGAAAGCACCGCAAGTACAGCAGGTCGATACTCAGTCGGGATTGATTGAGGAAGAAGTAATTTCAACGCGTGTATATACCAGTGGGCAATCTGACATTGGTATGCGTCGAAACGTAGAACTTGTGAGGCCGACAACGGCTCAACTTCAGCTGAAAAAGCCGAAGGTTGTTAAAGAGAACAAATCTGCATTTGAGTTTGTTGATAAAGCGCTTGGTATTAAGCCGGTTAAGTCATGGGAAAAAGGCACGTTGGCTAAAAAAGAGATGAAGCCGGGTGGTCCTGTACCTGAGTTTGATCTGTTTTCAGAGAAAGTATTCGCCTACAAGCAAGGTTCGGTAGGTGGTAGTGGCGTCGGTGGCGGCGGTTGTGGTTGTAACTAATTAAAACTAAAACAAAATGAAAAAATTACCTTTAACGCTGCTTGGTGCAGCAGCAGTGGCCAATCCAGCCTTGGCAGAAGATCATATTTCACAGCATTACCTAAATTATGAAGAGTACGACGGTCGTGTTAAAGCGGGCGATCACGTTATCTCATTTGAAAAAAGCATCGGCCTTGATTGGACCTTAAATGCTGAAATCGGTTACGACAGTGTTTCCGGCGCTTCTCCATCTTGGGGACCAACGACGCCAATCAGTGGCCCAAGTGATGCCGCTAATCGAGTAAAAGCGACTGAAGCCGCTCAGGGCAAGACGGATGAAGTGATCCGTAGAGGTTATGATCCCCATGCGAGCGGTTACCAAATTCAGAAATACGAACTGGAAGATACTCGTAAGTCTATCGCAGCGAGTGTTACTTACCGAGACGAACGTCGTAATGAATGGACCATAGGTCAAAACTTTTCCCGCGAAGAAGATTATGAAAGCCTTGGTGTTAACGGAAAAGCACTGATTTTTGCCGATTCCTTGAAAAACCGCTCTTATAGCGTTGGTGCATCCATGCTGTTTGATAAGACGCTTGCGTTTCAGAAGTTTGCAAATAATACCAATGCCCAAGATTGGGAGAGTATCTTTACAGGAAGTGTAGAGGCAGGCTTATCACAAGTATTTAGCCCAAACTACTATATGGTATTCACTGGCTACGCGGGGTATCGACAAGGCTACTTAAGCAACCACTATCTAACAGTGTTGCGTGAGATCGATATCAACAATGACGGTCAGATTGGCTCTGATGAGGTGTTTTTAGGCCAAGATTCTCGTCCTGATAAACGCTTATCAGGTGGTGTGAATATTCAAGCCTTCTGGTCGATAACGGATTCACTGACCATCCGACCACGTTATAAGTGGTTCCAAGATGACTGGGGCGTTAAGTCTCATCAAATTGGTAGTAAGCTCTCTTGGAAAGTCACTAATTGGTTTACGCTCGCGCCTGGTTATTTCTGGTATACACAAGATGGGGCGGATTTCTTCCGTGATCCGAAAAGTGCGGATAAAACCTTTGCAGCTACTGGATACGCTACATCAGATTTACGTTTAGGCGACTTCACCGCCAATGCATATGAACTTGGCGGCAGCTTTAAGATTTATAAGGGGCTAAGTGTTAACCTTCTTGGCGCTTACTATGAGCAATCAAATGGTTTTAAAGCACGCTGGTGGGCGATTGGAGCAAGTTATGCCTTCTAGTGCCCCATTTATCCATAAATTTCGGGCAATGACGGTTCCTTGTGAGGTTCAGCTTTTTGGTTCGCAAGACGCGAGCCAAATAGCCTTGATGATAGAACAAAATACTCGCCGTTTAGAGCAAAAATATAACTTCTATTCTAACCAGTCTTGGCTTAGTCAATATGTGAACAGCCGTTCTGCTCATTCGGTAGAGCTAGATGAAGAGTCTCTAATTGTTTTCAGTGCACTACGTAATATTGTTGATGGGACTCATGGTGTGTTTGACCCAACAGTTGGGACGGTAAAGTCGCTCCTTGCCAACAATAGTGAGCTCAGCCGCGAAGAAATATATCAGCGTGCACAGCCTGCCATGGGCACGGAGTCATGGAGGTTAAATGGAAAGACGTTAGAGGTTGCGCATTCAGAAACACGATTTGATTTCGGGGGCGTAATTAAAGAGTTTGCTATCGATCAAGCGATCAACATTGCGGATAGCTTTGGTGTTTCGGCAGCTTTGATTAACTTTGGTGGAGATATTCGCACGCTAGGAACGAAACCTGGCTCGTTGCCTTTCAATGTAGCGGTGCTGAATCCTGCTCAGCCATCAGAGCCATACTTTTCCTTACCCTTAGTGGATGCCGCTTTAACGACTTCTGCTCACTACGAACGAAAAGTAGAGTTTTCTGACCAGACGACTTCTCACATTTTGGCCCATCAAGGTACGCATTCAAAAATTCTATCGGTAACGGTAGTTGCACCAACTGCGTTAGAAGCGGGTGCGATTAGCACAGCCTTGACGATTGAGCCTCTATTACCTGTGCCGCAAGGGGCAGGAGTTATTTTTATTGATGATCAACTACAAATTCATCAGGACACGGAGTTTTTGACCCGATGAAACGGTTTCTACTAGCGTTCGTTTTACTGTTTTCTTTTTCCATTGCTGCCGACGACGATACGTTTTTACCTGTCGAACAGGCCTTCCCTTATCAGTGGTCTGTAAGCGATTCTGGACTTCAGTTACATTTTGCAGTTCATCCAGATTACTACCTATATAAATCACGCTTTAAATTCACCTCTAGTGATGGTGTCACTTTATTAGCACCAGAGTTTTCTTGGAATGGTAAGTCTAAGAAAGATCAGTACTTTGGTGAGGTCATTGTATTCGATAAGCCAGTAACCATATCGTTGCCTTATCAAGGTGCGGGGCAAGTGAAAATTAGATATCAGGGCTGCGCCAACAAAGGGCTTTGCTATCTACCTCAAACGTTCGAAGTGGTTCTTCCAAATCGGATGCAAGACAGTGCGACGTCAGTTTGGCAACGTCTTTCCAACTTAGCTGATGATACTAAGGGGCTTTCGAGCTTTCTTGATAGTGCTTCTAGAATGCAAGCGCTGTTGGTCTTCTTTTTGTTAGGTTTAGGCCTGTCGCTTACCCCCTGTGTTTTACCTATGGTGCCAATCCTCTCTAGCATTATTGGTGGTGATTCTCAGATGACTGGGCGTAAAGGTTTGCTGCTTTCATCATCGTATGTGTTAGGGATGGCAACAAGCTATGCGCTTACCGGTATTTTGGTGACTACCGTTGCAAAAGGGATCAATTTACAAGCTGCAATGCAACAACCTTGGTTGCTGAGTCTATTTGCAGGGGTATTTGTTTTGCTCGCTCTTGCGATGTTTGGCTTCTTTGAACTGCAATTGCCGTCAGCGCTACAAAACAAGCTCAATACACGTTCCGATAAGTTGGGAGGAGGGCGAGTACTGAGTGTGTTTGGTATGGGAGCAATTTCTGCTTTGGTTGTCTCACCATGCGTGAGTGCTCCTTTGGCTGGGGCACTACTTTATGTCTCTACTACTCAGGATTGGGTATTTGGTGGTATTACCTTGTTTGTCATGGCTTTAGGTATGGGTATTCCGCTGATTCTTATTGGCGTCAGTGGTGGAAAACTGCTTCCAAAGAGTGGTCCGTGGATGATTGCCGTTAAGCAGTTGTTTGGTGTGCTACTGCTAGGGGTTGCCATTGTATTGCTGAGCCGTTTCATTCCTGCTTGGGTAACGATTCTCATGTGGTCTATGTTAGCTATTGGTGCAGGTATCCATTTTGGCGCCTTAGATGCAGCAGAAGCTGGATGGGCGAGGACTCGAAAATTTGCGGCGTTTCTTTCGTTGTTTTATGGATTGGTTTTGTTTGTCGGTTATCTTCTCGGCAATGAAGACCCACTTAATCCTTTGGAACACGCGAATAATACGTCAAGCCAATCTGATCTTAAAACTGCGTTCAATAAAGTGAGTACCATTGAGCAGCTTAATCTGGCGTTGGCGTCTGCCAAATCCAATCAAGAGCCAGTGGTGGTTGATTTGTATGCCGACTGGTGTGTCTCGTGCAAAGTCATCGAAAAAGAGATTTTCAATGACTCTAATGTTCGAGAGAAGTTAAAAAGCTGGTCATCGATAAAACTAGATGTTACTGACAGCACTCCGGAGCAAATGGCGTGGCTTGCTGAAAGGGATGTATTTGGTCCTCCCGCGATCTTTTTCTATTCTCCAGAAGGTGTTGAGCTTGAGAGTCATCGAATCGCAGGCGGTGTGGATTTAGAGAAGTTTCAGCAAATATTTCCCAACCTGTAGAGAGTAAGAATAAAAAAGCAGTGCTCGCGCTGCTTTTTTATTGGAGTTTCACTTTCACAATCGGATAAGGCGACTTTGTTTGTGAAAATGACTAAGCTTAACCAAGAATTGAAGAAAAACTTGTTGGCTATCGTATGGAAAAAGTGGTCGATCTTAATCGTTGGCAGAAGGAACACGTCAAAACAGAGCAAGACTTAAAGCACCTGTTTTCTGAAGTAAAAGCGAGCTATAGCAGTCTGCCTTATCCGGAGTTGGAGCAGCGTTTAGAATGGCTTCGCATCCTCAAGTATGAACTGTTAGAGCGCAAACAATTGTTAGTCGATGCGCTGCGCCAAGATTATGGATACCGCAGTGAGTTTGACAGTTTGATCTGCGATTTACTGCCAGCAATTACCCATATCAACTACACCATCAAACATCTCAAAAGCTGGATCAAACCAAGCAAGCGATCTGCAGGGTTATTACTGTTCACTTCCAAAGTCCGTGTTAATTATCAACCTTTAGGTGTTGTTGGGGTCATGGTGCCTTGGAACTTCCCTATCGTACTGAGTATTACCCCTATTGTGACGGCGATTGCTGCGGGAAATCGGGTAATGGTTAAACTCAGCGAACACACGCCAAACACCAATCAAGTACTCTGTGACCTATTTTCTGAAGTAGGCGAGCACGTTTATCCAGTTGAAGGCGGGGCTGATATATCACAGTATTTTAGTGCGCTACCCTTTGATCACCTGCTGTTTACGGGTTCAACCAAGGTAGGAAGACTAGTAGCTGCTGAAGCGGCTAAAAACTTGACACCAGTAACCTTAGAGCTCGGTGGTAAGTCTCCGGCTATTGTTGCCAACGATGCAGATATTGCCAAGGCGGTAGATGCCATCTTACTAGGAAAATCTATTAATGCCGGGCAAATTTGCGTTGCACCTGATTATGTCTTGGTGCCACAGGGTAAAGAGTTAGGTTTCATTGAGCGCTATTTAGAACGCTTTTATCAACTTTATGTAAAAGAAGGGGAGCTAGAGTCCTCAACATCGATCGTCAGTGACGCTCAATATCAAAGATTGCAGCACTATTTACAAGATGCCAAAAGCCTAGGTGGAACCGTTCACACCATAGATTACTTGAATCTTGAGCCTCGACAGATGGTTCCACACTTGGTGACGGGTATCTCTGATAAAATGCTCCTTATGCAAGAAGAGATTTTTGGTCCAATATTGCCAATTATTGGCTATCGTCACCTGAATGAAGTTTTTGCTTTTATTAACGCTAGGCCACGGCCATTGGCTTTGTACCTGATGTCAAACGACAAAATTTTACAGCACCAAGTAATTGAACAAACTCACAGCGGTGGCGTGGTGGTCAATGACACCTTGCTTCACGTGGCAGCCAAGGATGCGCCATTCGGTGGAATAGGTGAGTCTGGGATAGGGCAGTATCACGGCGAGGAAGGCTTTCGTACTTTCTCTAAAGCGAAGACAGTGCTGTACTCTCCTGCTTGGTTACCGCGGAGTTACTTGCTGCTAAAATACCGTAAGTTAGCCACAAAGATACTTGGGCGTATGTTTCTACGCTAAATGGCAAGTGCGTCAAATCGCTGTTTGACGAAATCTATAAACACTCTTAAGCGCTTGGGCTGGTATCTGTCTCGATGATAGATTGCAGAGAAATCGACACTAGGGATAGCCCACTCTGAGAATACTTCAACCAGTTCCCCTTTCTCTAACTCCTCTCGGCAGTAGATGGCAGGGACTCGAATAATGCCTTGATGATTCAACGCACCTTTCACTAAGACACGTCCATTTTTACACTGTAAATGCCCATGAATGGCGATTTCAGCCTTATCTTGGTTGGTTTGATGGGTGAACCCCCAACGCTTTACTGAACCAGTTAGGCATTGATGCTGCGCGAGTTCTTTAGGATGAGAAGGTTGACCATGAGTACTGAGATATTGAGGCGTTGCCAGTGTGCTCATTTCAATTGTCATCAACTTGCGCGCAACAAAGCCTGAGTCTTCCAAGCGTCCCATGCGGAAGGCGATGTCAAAATCCTCTTCTAGCAAGTCGACTCTATGACTACTAAAATCTAGATTAACCTGCGTATTTGGGTACTGTTTCATGAAGTCACAGGTAATCTGTGCAATGAGTTCTTCCCCTAAATAGCCACCGACACAGTTAATGCGAATCTCACCTTGAACTTGCTCCACGTCATCGACTGCAGACAAGATGGCTTGATCAATTCCCGCTAGGGCCTTCTCACACTGCAAATAGAACTGTTTTCCTGCGTCAGTGAGTTTTAAGCTGCGGGTAGTGCGAATTAGCAACGTTACCTTCATCTGCTTCTCTAGGTTGCTTATTTGGCGTGAAACGTGGGAGCGAGATACATCTAGTGCTTCGGCTGCCTTGGTAAAATTGCCAAGCTGAGCAATTAGAACAAATGAGCGTACATCTGCGAGGTTAACCTGATTCAACATATAAGAGTCCATCAATTGAGTAATCTTAATTGTTGCAATATAGCAACAGTGTTTCAACTGAAGTGATATATATCAACAAAGTTATTTTTCTTAATATACCCCCATCGCAGCGAAACAGGCTGTATCTCAATCCAAATCAGAGGAAATATTAAGATGAAAAAACTTATTGTAATCACAGGTGCTAGTTCAGGTATTGGTGAAGCGATTGCTCGTCGTTTAAGCAACGAAGGTCATCCTCTACTTCTGTTGGCTCGTCGTGTAGAGCGCCTAGAGGCATTAGAACTTCCGAACACCATGTGCGAGCATGTCGATGTAACAGATAAAGCAACTTTTGAAGCGGCAATTGCTAAAGCGGAAGCTAAGTTTGGCCCAGTTGATGGCTTGGTGAACAATGCAGGCGTGATGCTACTTGGTCAAATCGATACTCAAGATGCTAGCGAATGGAAGCGTATGTTCGATGTAAATGTCATTGGTCTTTTGAACGGTATGCAGGCAGTGCTAGCGCCAATGATGTCGCGTAATAGCGGCACAATTATCAACATCAGCTCAATCGCAGGTAAGAAGACATTCCCTAATCACGCTGCATATTGTGGTACTAAATTTGCCGTTCACGCGATTTCTGAAAACGTTCGAGAAGAAGTGGCCGCGTCTAATGTTCGCGTTACGACCATTGCACCAGGGGCTGTGGAGACTGAGCTGCTATCGCATACTACGTCTCAAGAGATCAAAGATGGTTACGATGACTGGAAAGTTGACATGGGCGGTGTATTGGCTGCCGATGATGTGGCGCGTGCTGTGGAGTTTGCTTATAACCAACCGCAAAACGTCTGTGTTCGCGAAATTGCTTTAGCGCCTACTAAGCAGCAACCATAATTCTTCATTGCAGGTTCAAACACCAAAAAGCTCTAGCCTCCGCTAGAGCTTTTTTATTGGCGGATAAACTGACGAAAACGTCGGACAAGTCAGTTTTTTCTGATTAACTTACAATTATCTAAATAGCAGCGGTTTTTTTTTTGATTTGGTCATGAAGGATTTCTTGTCTTTATGTAATCAATTTGTGTCTGTCTGTTTCTTATTTGATGTTTTGCGAAGGGTGATATTTGAAGTGATGACTTGGTTATTGCTCTGTAAGCCTATATATTCCGTGGTGCATTAGACTTTAGTCGATGAGGAGTGGAAAATTACAAGATTACTATATTTCATATTTGATTCCTTAGTTTTTTATTGAAGCTAATGTTTCAGATTTGATTTTTGTAGTAGGATGACCAGGCTAGAATTATAGTTGCATATATAACGGGTCAGACTAGTTTTCCAATTTACGTTTGAGCGACTATAAATAAATAAGTGATAAATTGCATAGGAGTCGCTGATTGTGGACGTAGCTGAAAAGAAAAACGAAAACTTAGAAGAGTTACAACTATCTGATAGTCCCCAACAACAGGCTAATTCTCCAGAAAATCAACCTCAAGATCGAATGGATAAAAGTGCAGAGCCATCTGGGTCGATTCATTATGGAGAAGATGCCTTTCTCAATGTGATGCCTTTATGTGAGGTGGCGTGCATAGTGACAACACCAACTGGGAAAATTCTCAAATGTCGCACCAAGTACATAGGTCTTCATTCAAACAATATCCTGCTGCTCGAAATGCCGACGGTATCTCCTAAAGAAAAGTCACAGTTTATGCAGCGAGGTTACCTATTAAAAGCCTGTGTAATCTCTTCAAAAGGAGAAGGGGCGCGAGTCTACTTCAAGAGCAAGATTGAGTACGTTTTGAGTGGTGGGGAAAATGATTTACTTCTCGTCACCTTACCGAAGGCTACTCAAGTGGTTGTTGGCCTGAGAGAAAGTGCGCGCTTAGAGATTAGTCTTGATGGAATACTTGCGCCTGCAGACAGTAAGTATCTTTGTCAAATTAGAGACGTGTCCCAACAAGGATGTCTTATTGTTGTAGATAGAGGTAAAACTAACTACAGAGTTGGATCAATGGTGGAGCTAAAAATTCACAGTATAGAAGAAGAAAGCCCTGCTGTTGATGAGGTACTCAAAGCAATAGTTAAAAACGTGTCAAAAACTAGCCATTATGTAAAGTATGGCGTTAAGTTTGAAGATGAAAGCTTGGAGTATGTAAGTGCGCTTATTGAAGGATTAAATTTCTGCTCCATGCAACAGAAGTTCACTTTGTAGCAGTTCTCTAATCGTCATATGAATTCTCAATTCTTGATTATACTTAGTAAGAAGACATCATAATATTGAGAGGAATGCGCATATGGAATTACGTAACGAACGTGGTGAAGTGACTCAAGTCGCGGACAATCTCACCATCAAAGAAGTGCTAGAGATGGGTTATTCGATAGACCTTTGTGATGAAGCGTTTGACCCGAATGAACATTGGGTTGCGAGTGCAGGGCAGAAAGGGCGAGGAGAGATCCCTGAAAGCTAGTATTGACCGAATAAAAAAATCCGAGCATCGCTCGGATTTTTTCAATTTGGGCAAAGGAATTAGAAACCTTTGATGTTCTCTGCTTCAAGTTCAGTAAAGTATTTTACAGTCTTCACTTTCAATTCTTGAGTTGCAGGCTCGTCACATACGATTACTGACTTAGGGTGTAGCTGAAGTGCAGACACCGTCCATAGGTGGTTAACGCTACCTTCAACTGCTGCTTCAAGAGCTAGTGCTTTGTTGTGACCTGTTACTAAGATCATGATCTCTTCAGCATCAAGAAGTGTACCTACACCAATGGTTAGCGCGTATTTTGGTACTTGGTTGATATCGCCATCAAAGAAACGAGAGTTAGCGATACGAGTATCTTCCGTTAGCGTTTTAATACGAGTGCGTGAAGATAGAGAAGATGCTGGCTCGTTAAATGCGATGTGACCGTCGTTACCTACGCCACCCATAAATAGGTTGATCTTGCCGTAAGACTTAATTTTGTCTTCGTAACGCTGACATTCTTCTTCGTTGTTTTGTGCATTACCGTCAAGAAGATTGATGTTTTCTTCTGGAATATCAATGTGGTTGAAGAAGTTATTGTACATGAATGAACGGTATGACTCAGGGTGATCCGCAGGGATGCCAATGTACTCATCCATGTTAAATGTTACTACGTGCTTAAAGCTAACTTCGCCAGCTTTATGCAGTTCGATAAGCGCTTTGTAAGTCGCCAAAGGTGTACCACCAGTTGGTAGACCTAGAACAAAAGGACGCTCTGCAGTAGGTTTGAAATCGTTGATACGTTTAACAATGTGCGCCGCTGCCCACTTACCTACTTGTGCTGCTTGATTTAACGGGATAAGTCTCATTTTTTGCCCCTAGTATTGGAATTTATGATGCTCTGAAACATTAATTCGCATTATAAAATAAGTTCATCGTCACCGCTATTGTTTTTGGTCAATTTTTCTCGATTTCTTGTGAAAGTCTCTTGCCTGAGTTCAGTGTATTCGATTGCGTTGACTAAAATAGTAGTAGCGAAGGTGTCGAATGGAAGAAAATTTTTGTCGCTAAAATAAGATATAGGCGTGATAGAATTAGAGTTATGATTGACGTTGTGAAGCAGATACCACCCTTATGTCGATTGCATAACGGTGATTAGTGTTCTGAGTTAAGATAGTGCGCTCAACCATTTGGTTTTTGTGCCGATACTATTATTAGTAGAGCGCCTAAAGGAAGTAAAAGAACAACAAATGAATATCATGGGGATCGCCATTGGGGCGACAGGTTTGCTGCTTCTCTGCATGTTTTTGTGGATGCTAGCCCTATCTTTGCGTAAAAAACGTCTCGAACAGGAGCGTAAAGAACGTGAAATCGCTTATCGTAAAGCGATGGAAAAGAACCGTAAGCAGGAACAAGAAGAGCGAGTGATACAAGCGGAAGGAGGTCATGTTCCCACTATCTTGTATCTAGCAAAAGAAGCTGAAAGAACAAGACCACAGGAAGCGGTCTACTGGTATACCAAAGCTGCGAGACTTGATAACGTCACTGGAATGTACGGTGTGGTGCGGATTAGTAACAAGATGAAGCAGGATCTTGTGCTTAAGGAGCAAGCAAAGTTTTGGCAGGTGTGCATTGCAGCTTCAGAGGGCAGTTTACCTCATCAATTTGAGATGGCTCAGGCACTGTTTACTGGTCGAGGAACCGAAGTGAATTTGCCTAAAGGGTTATCTGTCATGGAGTCTGCCGCGGCACAAGATCATATCAATGCTTTAGTTTTCCTCGGCGATTGGTATATCGCGGCGAATAACCCAGACAAAAGTCCGAGTAAATCAACAGACTATTACCGCAAAGCAGCAGAGCTGCGCAGTAATGAAGGGCGCATGAAGTTAGGGCTTAACTATATCCAAGGACGTGGTGTAGCGAGTAATTTTGAACGCGGTATTTACTGGCTTGAGCGAGCCGCTGAAAAAGGCCATCTTGACGCTATGTATAAAGCGGGTGAAGCATGGATGGATCAAAAAACCAATGGCAATGCTTTGGCGTATATTTGGCTGTTCTTAGCCGGCCAGTTGGGCCATGAACCAGCGAGAAACTTAAGAGATCAGGTCGCTTTGAATATCGGGGTAGACACGGTTGTTGGCTTACAAAGCTTAGCGAAACCTATGGTTAAAAGGATCCGCGACAATAAAGTCAGTAAACATTCGATTATTAAAGCTCTAAATAAGCTGTACAAGCGCTCTATACCAACAGATGAACATATTGATGCTTTGGGAGCAGGTACAGCAGATAACACATCGCAAGTGGAAGCAAGCCCACCTCCTGATGAAGAAGTTAAAGTCAGTGAGCCATCAGGCAAAGTAGACTATTCTCAGTCGCCAATGGATAAGCAATAAAAAATGGCCTCGTTACTCACGAGGCCATTTTATTGGATATCATCTAACAATTACTGCTGAGCTTGTTTTTGCTTCGCTTTACATACTGCGGCAGTAAACACTACGTCAGTTGAACTGTTAAGTGCGGTTTCTGCTGAATCTTGTACAACACCAATAATGAAGCCAACCGCAACAACCTGCATCGCGATTTCATTTGGAATGCCAAATAGTCCACAAGCAAGCGGGATCAAGAGTAGTGAGCCACCCGCAACACCAGATGCACCACACGCCGATACCGCAGCAACAATGCTAAGCAGTAATGCGGTGAGCAGATCAACTTCAATACCCATAGTATGAACAGCGGCAAGTGTTAGCGTCGTGATGGTAATTGCAGCGCCTGCCATGTTAATGGTTGCACCTAACGGAATGGATACTGAGTAAGTATCTTCATCCAGTTTTAGCTTCTCACACAGTGCCATATTCACAGGGATGTTGGCAGCACTTGAACGTGTAAAGAATGCTGTTACGCCACTTTCACGAATACACTGCAGAACCAGTGGATAAGGGTTCTCACCTGTTTTAACGAATACAATGATTGGGTTAACAACCAATGCGATGATCGCCATTGAGCTTAAAAGAACCACGAGCAATTGTGCGTAACCAGCTAGTGCTTCGAAACCTGTCGTTGCCAGTGTTGAAGCCACAAGGCCAAAGATACCAAATGGTGCTAGGCGGATGATAAAACGTACGATCTGAGAAACGCCGTGGCTTAAGTCTTCAAACACCGCCTTTGTTGTACCAGAGGCGTGGTGCAGCGCTAAACCTAGACCGATAGCCCAAGCCAGGATGCCAATGTAGTTCGCACTCATTAATGCATTGACTGGGTTGTCGACAAGTTTAAACAGTAGCGTGTTAAGTACTTCAGCAATACCTTGCGGAGGCGTTGCCCCTTCAGCACCAGAAACAAGCGTCAACGTGGTTGGGAATAAGAAGCTAAGTACAACTGCGGTTAAAGCGGCAGTAAAGGTACCGAAAAGGTAAAGAACCACAATTGGGCGCATGTAGGTATGCTGGTTTTTCTTTTGGTTAGCAATCGATGCTGCTACCAAAATGAAAACAAGAATAGGCGCTACTGCTTTTAGTGCTCCGACAAAAAGACTTCCAAGTAAACCGACGCTTTTTGCGTGCTCTGGAGAGACGGTCGCTAAACCCACACCAAGAATGATGCCGGCTAGGATCTGCAAAACCAGATTGCCACGTGCAAAGCGTGCAATAAGAGAGTTGTGTTGCATAGTTATCCCTGCAATGAATAGTTTTATAAATTTATAGTAATTTCAGTTATTGCAAACTGAGACAGACATACTAGCGACTTGAAACATTGTGTCTAGAATTAATTGAAAATTAGCATTAAAAATTAACTATAATCGGTTTTTGTGAATTTTATGTTTTAATCTTGTGCTTTGTGAGTAACAAAAAAAGGGGCAAGCGCCCCTTTTACCATGTTGTGAGAATAACTCTAATAGCCGTTACTGTGCTTCTGATTGCGGCTCGCATTTTGAACTTTTTTATAAAACTTGGTCTGCTTTTTAAACGAGGCACGTTTTTCAGCAATGGTTGCACTGTTGCGACGCTGCTCTCGCAGTAGTTTCATATAGTTCGTTAATCGTCTCTCTTCTAATTCACCTGACTCGATGGCCTCTCTCACTCGGCAGTGAGGTTCATCCTGATGTTGGCAATCCGAAAATCGGCATTGTGCAGCCAGTGACTCCACGTCAGAGAAGGTTTCAGCCACGCCATCTGCACAGTCAATCAATTGTAATTCACGCATTCCCGGGGTGTCGATGAAAACGGCCCCTGTCGGCATAAAGTGCATAGAGCGACTCGTTGTTGTGTGGCGACCTTTACTGTCGTCTTCTCTGATACCGCCTGTGAGCTGGACTTGGTCTTGCAGCAAGGTGTTCACCAATGTTGATTTTCCCACACCTGATGAGCCCATGAAGGCGACGGTTTTCCCGCTTTGACACCAAGGCAATAGTTTTTCGCAGTGTGTTTTATCAAGCGCATTTACAGTTTCGATTATCAACAATGGGTCTAGCTGCTGTAGTTGCCTTTTCTTGTCTTCAGCATCGCTCGCCAAATCAGCTTTAGTGAGAACAATAACAGGCTCAACATCGGCTTCATGAGCAATCGCAAGGTAACGCTCAATTCGACTGAGATTAAAATCCTCATTCAGCGAGCAAACAATAAACAAGGTTGTGACGTTAGCAGCAATGAGCTGTTCGTTGACCTTGCTACCTGCTGCTTTGCGATGGAACAAGGATTGCCTGTCCAAAAGCTTCACAAAGTGCTGATTGCTATCGATCAAAATCCAGTCACCCACCGTCATAGAGGGTAGTGACTTGTGGATCTCCAATGGAAACTCACCAGATTCGCTCAATAGCTTATAGCCACTGCGGTGGTGCTCAGTGATACGAGCGGCAGTGAACTCTTGATCTAAATCTTCTAGTGTTAGTTGTTGTTGAAATAGGTTGTTCCAACCAAGTGTCGCTAAAGATATTGGCGTATTTGCTTTGGTATTCATAGTTGCCCCAAGCATACAGATATCTGTATCCATATAAATTTGCTAGGGTCTTAAGACCCCGGTTTAGATAACACCGGGCAAAGGAAGGGTAGAAGTGGGTTATTAAAGTGACTTCACCAATTTTGCCGAGTGGGTTTAAGTACAATCATCGTATCCTCCTATGGACTTATTTCTGTTTACGCCGGCTATGATAGCAAAAGAGGTGAACATTTGCCCACCTCTTATATTAAAATCATTGCTTAGTGGTGGTGATGTTTCATACCACTCATCACTTTCTTAATCGGAGCTGTGATGGTTTGTTGGTCACCGTTGGCAAAGGTGAGCTGAACATCAATGCTATCGCCTTCAGCAAAAGGTTTCGTTAGGTTGAATAGCATAATATGTAGGCTGCCAGGTTTTAGGACCGCAGTCCCATTTGCAGGGATGGTAATTTGCTCAACTTGGCGCATTTTCATCACATCGCCCTCTTTGATCACATCGTGCAGTTCAACTTTACCTGCCGCATCTGTGGTAGCGGAGACGATATAACGGTCTTTATCACTATGATTCATAAACTCACCAAACACGGCACTGGTTGCTGCATTGGGTGGCGTAGCACGTGCGTAGGTGTGATGAGCCATGATATCTGAATCTGCATAAGCAAAAGGGCTTAATGCCAAAGAGGCTAAGAGAAGGGCTTTAAGTTTCATCCTGACTATCCTTTCGATGTAATCGTTTTAAAGGCTTCAACCAGCGGTGCTGGAGTGAGCGTGTGTGGCACTTTTGTGATTAATGTGCCATCTGGTTTGAGGAAATAGAAATAGGAGCTGTGATCCAGCGTATATTTCAATTCAGAGTTTTCTAGTTCGGTTTTACGGAAAATCACACCATACTGATGAGCAAGTGGGGTAGTCACCTCTAAAGGCGCTGAAAGTCCTTCAATCATTGGGTGAAAGTATTGAGCGTATTTGTATGAGTCAGCAGCCGCATCACGCTCCGGATCCAGCGAGATAAACACTGGGCGGAAGTGTTCTTTCGTTTCTTGATCAATTTGGTTCAGCGCGCCTGCCAGCATGGCCAAAGACGTTGGGCATACATCTGGACAACGAGTAAAGCCAAAGTAAACGACTCTAATTCGTGTATCTTGAGGATCGAAAAGTGACACCGCTTTGTTATCTTCACCGAACAGCGTAATGCTAGATGTATCTTGCGCGACGGGTGCATCACTATTTTGATGATCGAGATAGCTTTTCAGTCCAAAGCCAAGAACAAAGGCAGCGACTAGGATTAATGACCAGTTCTTACTCATCGTTCCATCCTTATTGATGTATTGATTGATTGTTTGCCGTCAGTGATGGTGCCATACCAAGTCATCGCGTCTTCTGTGCACACAGGTAACACGACTTCACCAGTAAAGATTCCTGAGCCAGATTTGTCGATCTTAAACACAACAGTGCCCATCTCCATCTCATACCCTTTTAAAGTCATCATCAGACTATCGCTATTGGCGTTTGCCCAGTTAACCGTCACTTGGGTAGGGACGAGTGGGTGAGTGATGTCTTTGTTTGCCTGAACAGAGATAGCGTCTTGCTGACACTGGCTAGTCGTAAGCAGGCAGTAGTCGTCTAGAGATACCTGCTGGTTTGTTGATTGATACCACTTAACAATATCACTGGCAAAGAAACCGGCACCTAACGCAACGGCAATAAGAAGAAACTTTGCATAGCTGGGCATAACATCTATCCCGAGAGTTTAAAAACGAGCGCAATCCTAGCATAAAGCACTCTATATCTATGAGATAACGAGTAAAATTGTGCTCAGCGTCAACTCAACCCTAGCGATTTCTGTGAATGCCATAGATAGCGTGGTCGAGAATCCGTTCACCGATTTTTTCTTGATTGGTGATCACACCTTCCAGAGTCATCCCCGACCTTTCAGCAACACTCCGACTTGCTCGGTTTTCTACCGCTGCTGAAAGTTGGACTTTTTCCATGTTTAACTCGTTGAAAGCAAAATCGATTAGATGTTTGACAACGCGAGTGACAATTCCATTGCCTTGGTGGTGCTTTGATAACCAATAGCCTATTTCTAGGCATTTAGTGTCATAGTCAATATTGAAACAGCTACAGTTTCCAACGATTTCTCCACGATACACAATGGCACAAGTAATGGTTTTTCCTTCTGCGTATTCATGCAGCACGCGTTGTACAAACAGACGAAAATCTTGTTCACTCGTGTAATGAGGTGGCCAAGCAAGCCATTGGGATAAATAGTCAATTTGGTCAGTGACCAGTTCACTGTATTTGACTGCAAAGGATTCTTGAACCAGTGCGATGGAAATATCGTCATCCACTTTATGTGTAAACATAGTCTATTCCTTGCATATGTTAATTAAACTAACCTAACAAACTACAAAGGTGATGGCTAGATTAATTAAATGAAAAAAGAGTTTGATTTCTAGCACGAAAAATACGCACTACGTTGCACGGTTCACAATTCTGTTAATAACCATTCATAATTTATGGTTTATAGATAGTACTTTCGTTTACCCTGCCTTGCATAAAAATTATTTATAAATGACTAAAGCGTTAGTATGGAAGTGCCCCAAGACGATGTTAGCGTAGATCTACGTCGCGTATTATTTGAAATTGCTTATGCCCTCGATGCGGTAGGTGTTGATGATATTTATCATGGACACCGAGTCGCGTATATCGCCTATCGCTGTGCTCAACGGATGGGTTGGAATGAAGACCGATGTCAAACCATCTTCTCATTAGGTTTGATTCATGACTGCGGAGTGTCTGAGAGTGCTGAGGTCGGTGAACTGCTGGCTGCTCTCGCGCCAAGGAATACTCGCAAACACTGTGTCAAAGGTTATGAGCTGCTTAAAGCTTGTCGGCCTTTGTCTGAGCTTGCCATGCCTATTTTGCTCCATCATACCTGGTGGCAAGAGTTAAAGGGCATTCATGCTGTGAGTGATGATGTTAAGCAGTATGCGACCTTACTCTTTTTAGCTGATCGGCTTGATTACCTACACGGGAACTACGCGTTAGATTCGTATGGCAATATCACCGAAGCAAGTAAGAAGAGTATTATCGGTGAGCTACAAGCAAACTCGGGTACTATGTTTGAACCGACTCAAGTCGGAGTGATGAGTGAGTTGGTTCAATGCGATGATTTTTGGTTTTCGATGGAAGCGAGATATATAGAGAGCCTGTCTTATACTTTCACCCCGCTTTATCGAGATCCTATTGGCTTAGACGAGTCGATTGAAGTGGCAGAGCTTTTTGCTCAAATCGTCGATGCGAAAAGCTCGTTCACCTATCAACACTCTTTGCACGTTGCTCAGCTCGCTGAATTTTTCGCCCATAAATTAGGTTACTCTGAACGAGCAAGAAAAATGCTTTATCTAGCGGGATTAATTCACGATATTGGCAAACTTAAAACGCCGAGTGCGATATTGCATAAGCCTGCTCAGCTATCGGATGAAGAGTATGCGTGTATTCGCCGTCACGCCACAGATTCGCGTCATGCCATACAACGCATGTTTACCAATCAGCAAATCGTAGAATGGGCATCGAATCACCACGAGCGACTTGATGGATCAGGTTATCCATTAGGATTGTCCGCTTGCCAGCTCGACCAGCCAAGTCGATTGATTGCGGTGACGGATGTCTTTCAAGCTCTCACCCAATCCCGCCCTTATCGAGAAGGTCTTCCTTTAGAGGAGGCGATTGAAATCATTGAAGAGATGGTTAATCGCAATCAGCTTGATCGCAAGGTATTTGATTGCTTGGTAGTGAACGCGCAGGAGTGTTACCGGATCTCGACTGGCCAAGAAAGTAAAAAGCCAGTACTCGTTTAGTACTGGCTTGTTAGGGTTTGCGCGCCTTTCTACTGCAAAGTCAGCTTAAAGGTCAGTGGGCCCTCAGTTCATTACTGGTTTACAAATGCTTTGAAGCGAGCTTGGGTTTCCGCATCTGCTTTGCTGTACCAGAAATGCAGCATTTCTTCTGCAGTGTTATCGCCAGCTTTCACCGGCTTACCGTCAATTTGTGCTGGCAAGGTTACTGGAACCACAGCTGCTGTTGAAACTGCTGCAATGCCACCACGGCGGTTGTACTCAGCCAATTCAATCTTGTGGTTGCGGCCGATTTGCATCCCTTCCTTCACCAGCTTGTCTTGCTTCATCTCGATCGCTTGACCGCTTTCATCTTTTAAAGACCACTCTAAGTCACGAATTTTCTTCGAGCCTTCGCTCTCATTGCGGTACTTAGGCAATTCAAATTCCAGTTCTTGATCAGCGATATTGAAGGTTCCGATGATTGGATCACTTTCAAGGATGACGCGATCTTTACCTTGGTCGAAGTATGGCTGGTACGTGAATAAGATTTGGTTTTCACCGTTAGGTAGCGTAAGCGTTTTGGATGAAAAGAAGCTGCCTGATAGCTCAGGTTTTGCATCGTTCACCACTAAGACGTCGATAGTGTCTGGAATCGAGATAGTAACGTCAGCAGCAGCTAGACCACTGGTACCTAAAGCGATTGCAGCAAGTAATGTTGTTTTTATTTTCATTTTTGGTTCCTAGTAAACAGGCACTTAAACTGCAAAGAGAGTGCCTAGCTCGCCGCATGATTTCAAGATGCGAATGTAAGAAGTTTGAAAAATTCATCAAATCTTAACTAGTGCTCACGTTAATGTGGCACGTCAGTTTATAAATTTGAGCTATCTTTCACGGTAATCTGGATAATAACTAGACTATATTAACTAGGTGTACAATGAATCAGGAGGATAACGCTATGGCATATACCGATATGTTAGACAGCAGACTAGTGTTGTCGCCATGGTATAACGTTGACTACACCCTTTCCCTACTCAACAAAGAAACGACTCTTCGTTAATGACCTTGAGGTGCTTTCCGCGCCGAAGCAATCTTATTCAAAATCAATATTACCCGCGATTAACTGCAGCGGGGGACTAGATCTATTTAAAGGAAATTAATGATGAAACGTATTCCAGAACCTTTCCGTATCAAAATGGTTGAGCCGATCAAAATGACGACGTATGACGATCGAGTTGACGCGTTAAATGAAGCGGGATTAAACCCTTTCTTACTCAGAAGTGACGATGTCTACATTGATCTGTTGACCGATTCAGGTACCGGAGCGATGAGTGATAACCAGTGGGCTGGTTTAATGATGGGGGATGAGTCTTATGCGGGTAGCCGAAACTACTACAACCTATGCGCAGCGGTAGAACATTTCTTTGGTTATAAACTCACCGTGCCAGCGCATCAAGGACGTGGCGCTGAACAAATTCTATTTCCTGCACTGATTGAGCGGATGAAAGCCGTCCGTGGGGGAACGGAGCCAGTTTTCATTTCCAACTATCACTTTGACACTACGGCAGGTCACATTGAGCTCAACGGTGGTAAGGCTATTAACGTGGTGGATAAACACGCTTTTGACACGACAACACCTTACGATTGGAAGGGCAACTTTGATTTAGACAAGTTACAATCGACGATTGAGGCGCACGGCTCAGAAAACATCTGCGCGATTATCACTACCGTGACGTGTAATAGTTCTGGTGGTCAGCCAGTCTCAATGGAGAACATGCGTGCCGTGTATGAGATTGCAACCAAAAACGATATTCCGGTTGTGATTGATTCTGCGCGTTACTGTGAAAATGCTTATTTCATCAAACAGCGCGAAGAGGGCTATCAAGATAAGTCCATCTTAGAAATTATTCGTGAGATGTACCAATACGGCGACATGCTGACCATGTCGGCGAAGAAAGACCCTATGGTCAACATCGGCGGCCTCTGCTGTATTCGCGATCATGAAGAGCTGTTTCAAGCTGTTCAGACTCGCTGCGTACCCATGGAAGGGTTTGTTACCTATGGTGGTATGGCTGGGCGTGATATGGAAGCGCTTGCTCGTGGTTTGTATGAAGGCGCGGATGAAGACTACTTACACTACCGAATTAGTCAGGTGGAGTATCTCGGTGAGCGCCTAAGAGAAGGTGGAATTCCAATCCAATATCCAACGGGTGGACACGCAGTGTTTGTTGATGCGGCTAAAATACTTCCCCATATCCCAGCTGATGAGTTCCCTGCGCAGGTTCTGTGTAATGCTTTGTATCTAGAGGCGGGTATTCGCGCAGTCGAGATAGGTTCACTGCTTCTTGGTAGAGACCCTGAAACAGGCGAACAGAAAGCATCAGAGCTAGAGTTGATGCGTCTGACCATCCCAAGACGTGTCTATACCAATGATCACATGGACTATATTGCCGATGCGATCATCGCTTTGAAAGAGCGTGCCCACGAGCTAAAAGGGCTGACATTTGATTACGAACCGCCGGTACTTCGTCATTTCACGGCGCGTTTTAAGTCCAAGTAATCGGCTTTTTCTGATTTAACAAATGTTATTAAAACTGCCACAGTTTGACTAAGTTGTGGCAGTTTTCTATGTCGGTTATTAATGGCTTTATAGCACCGATGTCTGTAAATTGTTGATTGATATGTTATTTATGCTAACGCGAATTGAATTTATAAATTTTGGCTCGATATCCACTTTGGAATGTAACAACTTAGCAACAACAAAATGATTTCTTATCGTCACTCGAAAATAGCCTTTATTTTTTTCTCCTAAAAAAAAGTCTCTTAAATACTTGAGTGTGATGTTCTTTGATTTGTTGAAGAACAGATTTAACTCTGACTTTAGAGTGAACATACAAGGAATGAGAGAAATAGGTATGAATCGTATTACATTGTGCGCGGCGGGCATCGCGTTAGCGATCTCAGGCACGACAATAGCGGCACCAACGGCTCCAAGTGTTGATGTATATGGCTCCAACAATCTTCAGTTTTCTAAGATTCAGTTGGCGATGGAGACAACGTCTGGTTATAACCAGATGGTTAAGTATTTCGACGAGGCAGATATCACCATTAAGTTTAACCAGTGGAGTGGCACATCAGGTGACACCTACAAGGTGTATTTTGATGGTGTGCAAGTCGCAACTGGCCCAATTACTGGCAGTCAAACCACAGCAAACTTCAAATATGGTCAAGGCGGCCTGTATCAAATGACCATTGAAGCTTGTGATGCGACTGGTTGTAGCACAAGTGCTCCGGTAGAGGTGACCGTAGCAGATACTGATGGCTCGCATTTGAAGCCATTAGTGATGAACATCGATCCGAACAATAAATCTTACAACATCGATCCAAACACGGTTGTAGGTACCTACTTTGTTGAGTGGGGTATTTATGGGCGCGATTACACGGTCGACAACTTACCAGTCGATAATCTGACTCACATTCTATATGGCTTTATTCCAATTTGTGGACCGAATGAATCGGTTAAGTCAGTGGGCGGCAATAGTTACAATGCTTTGATGACCGCTTGTCAGGGAGTGCCTGATTATGAAGTGGTTATTCATGACCCATGGGCTGCGTACCAAAAGAGTTTCCCTCAGGCAGGCCATGAGTATAGCTCTCCTATCAAGGGTAACTACGCTATGTTGATGGCGCTTAAGAAGAATAATCCCAACCTAAAAATCATTCCGTCAATTGGTGGCTGGACTTTATCTGACCCATTTTTCGACTTCACCACTAAAGCCAATCGAGACACCTTTGTCGCTTCTGTTAAGCGCTTCCTGAACACATGGAAATTCTATGACGGTGTCGATATTGACTGGGAATTCCCAGGTGGCGGCGGTGCTGCGGCAAACTTGGGTGACCCAGTAAATGATGGCCCAGCTTATGTTGCCTTGATGCAAGAGCTAAGAGCAATGCTTGATGAGCTTGAAGTATCGACAGGCAGAACTTATGAACTCACCTCTGCCATTGGTGTTGGTTACGACAAGATTGAAGATGTGAACTATGCAGATGCGGTTCAATACATGGACTACATTTTCGCAATGACTTACGACTTCTACGGCGGCTGGAATAACGTTGTAGGCCACCAAACTGCGCTTTACTGCGGTAGCTTCATGCGTCCGGGTCAATGTGATGGCAGTGGTGTCGACGAAAACGGCGAAGCGTATAAAGGCCCTGCTTACACGTCTGACAACGGTATTCAGCTTCTATTGGCACAAGGTGTACCTGCGAGCAAGCTAGTACTCGGTGCAGCAATGTATGGTCGAGGCTGGGAAGGTGTAACACCTGATACTCTATCAGATCCAACCGATCCTATGACCGGTGTTGGTAACGGCAAACTTAAAGGCTCGACAGCTCAAGGTGTATGGGAAGATGGTGTTATTGACTACAAAGGTGTGAAAGCGCACATGTTGGGGGCAAACAACACTGGTATCAACGGCTTTGAGTATGGCTATGATGCACAAGCTGAAGCCGCTTGGGTTTGGAACCGTACTACAGGTCAGCTGATCACATTCGATGATGACCGTTCTGTAAAAGCCAAAGGGGCTTATGTTCGTAGTCTAGGTCTTGCAGGCTTGTTCTCTTGGGAGATTGATGCAGATAACGGCGATATCCTTAATGCAATGCATGAAGGTTTAGCTGGTGGTCCTCCAGTAAACCGTGCACCTCAAGCAAGTGCTGGTGCGGATGTGACTGTTGTTGGTCCAGCAAATGTGACCTTGGATGGCAGTGCGTCAGCAGACTCAGATGGCACGATTGCGAGTTATCAATGGACACAAGTGTCTGGAACTCCTGTGACACTTACTGGAGCGAATAGTGCGAGTGCAAGCTTCGCTGTGGCTGAAGTCACGCAGACAGAAACGCTTAGCTTTAAGCTTACAGTGACAGACAATGAAGGTGCGTCAGCTTCGGATACCGTAGTTGTTACCGTTAACTCGAAAGACGTTCCGCCAGTGAATCAAGCGCCGGTTGCGGCAGTAACAGCGCCAGCAAATGTTAATGCGGATGATGTTGTTGTGGTTGATGCCTCTGCTTCAACGGATGCTGACAACGATCCACTTACATACGCTTGGGATTTGCCAGCAGGTCTTAATGCAACAGTAAACGGGTCTAGCGTGACATTTACTGCCGCAGAATACACTGCGGACACATCACTTGCCTTTACTGTGACGGTTAGTGATGGAAAAGCAACATCAACGGCTTCTGCGACCGTTGTCGTGGCTAAGAAGTCAACAGGTGGAGAGCTATGTAGCAATCTTTGGGTTGATACAGCGGTATACAACGGTGGTGAGCAAGTTTCTTGGGCAGGTAAAGTTTGGGAAGCGAAATGGTGGACTCAAGGTGATAATCCATCACAGTCTGGACAATGGGGTGTGTGGAAAGAAGTAGGTGCGGCGAAGTGCCCAACTAACTAATACAATCCAGCTCTATGTAAAACTCTAACAAAAAGCCATTCGGGTTCTCCGAATGGCTTTTCTTATTGGTTTGAACTAAGTAATTAATTAACTGCTCTAACCTTGCCTTGTTTAAGGTTAGTCAGAACTTCAGACTTAGGACCATCGGCAATCACACAGCCTTTTTCCATTACAATGACGCGGTCTACTACATCGAGCATCGATGTTTTATGAGTGATTAGAATCAGCGTCTCACTCGACTTCAATTGCGAAAGTTGCTGCTTGATGTGCATTTCAGAGCGGTTATCCATCGCACTGGTTGGCTCATCCATAAGTAAGACGGGCGGACGACCCAGTAAAGAGCGAGCAATAGCCACTGCCTGACGTTGGCCGCCAGAGAGCAACATACCGCCTTCCCCCACTTGGCGCTCCAGTCCAGCAGGGTCTTGCTGCGTAAACACGGTAACACCCGCTCGGTTAGCAGCATCGAGTACATCTCTGTCGTCAGCAAGAGGACGACCTAGCGTGATGTTGTCACGTATGCTGCCATAAAAGAGCTGACTATCTTGCGGCACACAACCGATGTTTCTGCGAATATCAATATGGTGCAATTGTTCGATATCGGTATCATCGATTCGGACATGGCCCTCAGTAGGCTTATATAAACCCATGATCAAGCGCTCAAGGGTGGTTTTACCTGAACCAATACGACCAATAATAGCCACTTTTTCACCTGGGTTAATCGTCAGGCTTAAATCTCGAATAGAGGCAATCGGAGAGTCAGGGTAGTGGAATGTGACCTTATCTAGCTCGATCTTACCGTGAACAATTGGGCGGTGAATATAGCGTTTACCTTCCTCTTGTTCGTCTGGCATCGACATTACTTGTTCAATGATAGTCATTGATGATTTCGCTTGGTTGTAGCGAGTAGAAAGTAAAGATAGCTGAACCATAGGGCCGATTGCACGACCACTAAGCATGGTTGCGGCGATAAGCCCACCCATAGTCAGTTCGCCTTCGGAAATCAGATAAACACCGAGAATAATCATACCCACGTTGGAGGCTTGCTGAACAAAGCCCGCGGTGTTTTGGATACCATCAGTGATTCGGCGACTCTTGATATTCCAGTTTGCCATGTGCGCAACCGCTTCTTCCCAACGGAACTGGAACTGACTTTGTGCGCCAAAAAGCTTGACCGTTTCGAGACCTGAAAGGCTCTCAATAAGGTTGGCATATTTCTGAGACGCTAAACGCGAGCCCTCTTCGATGGTGTGTCTTAATGGACCTTGGATCAAGGCAGAGTAGATCACCAAAATCAGCACACCGACGATAGGGACGATGACTAAGTTCCCTGCCATTAACCAAATCAGCACTAAGAACAGAATCGCAAAAGGCAAATCGATCAATGAACCAATGGTCGCAGAGGTGAAGAACTCGCGGATAGATTCAAACTCCTGAAGATGGCGTGCGAATGCACCGACCGAAGCAGGGCGAGCCTCCATACGAATCCCCATGACTTTACTAAACAGCTTAGATGAAATCAGTATGTCTGACTTCTTGCCCGCCACATCAATAAAGTAGCTACGCATTAACTTGAGAGTTAAGTCGAAGAGGAAGATAACAAAGATACCACTTGCCAGTACCCAAAGCGTTTCAAAAGCAAGGTTAGGCACCACCTTGTCATACACTAAGCGGGTAAACATAGGCGCAGCGACGGCAAATAGGTTGATTAAGATCGAGGCGATAAGTACATCGCGGTAGATCTTTTTCGATTGCCAAATCGTACCCCAGAACCAGTGCCCTTCACGGGTTTTAAGTACTTCCGGAGAGCGCTCATCGTAACGGAACTGTTTCTTTACTAGAAAGTAGCGACCAATATACAGTTGCTCTAGTTCGGCGATCGGGAGCGAAATCGGTACTAAACCTGACTCGCCTGTAACGATTTCCGCTTCGGTTTTATCGTCATTAATGCTGTTAAGAACACAGGCATCACCGCTTTTTAAGATCAGCACAACGGGTAACACAAGTTGTGAGATTTCAGTGAGTGCAGATCGGTTCTCTTTTGCTACCAACCCAGCACGTTCCGCCGAACGTGGAAATAGGAAGGGGGTCAGCTTACCGTCTGACAGAGGCAAGCCATTAATGAGTGCCTCTGGAGAGTTCGCTAATCCGTAGTATCGACTGACGTAGATAAGTGAATTTAATAGCGGATCCTGCATGCTATACCTTTTGTTAATTATTTATCTACGATGAAGCCTTGGAAGACTTCAATAAAGTGCTCAGATAAGAAATCTAACTGAGTCTGCGTTTCGACACGTGAAGCGATAGTCTTGATGCCCAAGTTATGCGCTGTTCTCGAAATAGAGGTCAGAGTAAATTTCTGCTTCTCATCATCCAAGTGGTGAGTATAGAGATAATCTAGCTTCACATACGCAGGACGGAACTCGTTGATGTAATCCAAAGATTGGAAGTTACGGCCATAGTTATCGACACCAAAATCTGCACCTGCCCCGCGTACCGCGTTACAGAATAGGGCGGTGTGGTGCGGCGAGTTGATAAAACAGTTTTCCGGAATCTCAAAATGCAGCAGTGAGGCAACGGACGAATGTTTGTTTAGTAATTGTGTCACCCAGCGGATAAAGCTTGGCTGAGAGATACTGCTCTGCGCAATGTTGATCGCAACAGGTTCACTAAATTCACCTGCTTCTAGTCGCTCGACAATCGCCTTAATCACATACTCGTCGAATAGGTGGCTAGCATTGAGCTGTTCTAAAGCAAACAGGTATTGATTGGCACTGTAACGTTCACCATCTTTCTCAATCGCAGAGAAAACTTCGCGGTGATAAGCTTGCCCCCAACTGTTATTGGCAGCCTGAAAACGGAAGCTAAACCAATCATTGCTGATCGCTTCTTCCACCAAGGTTTTCCACTGCTGTTTACCCATTAGGTTGTCAGTGTCTTCTCCAGTCACATAACCGTAGTTAAGTTCTGGGTTTGACTTTGCATTGGCCAAAGCGTTATCAAGCATGGTGAGCAGTTCTGTCGAGTTTGTCGAAGCCTTATTGAAAACCACACCCAACGACAAGTTGGCGGTCGCCATACCTGTTGGATCGGCGTTGATATCTTGCACGTATGTAACAATGCTCTCGGCAATCAACTTAAGCTCAGAATCATCGACATTTGGTAAGATAAAACCAAATTCCTCTGTAGAGATACGCGCTAGAGTGACATCTGGAGATGACATAGACACCTTCAAGTGATCTGCGAGCTCTCGAACCATACCATCACCCGCTTCATAGCCTTTCTCTTCATACAGTTCGCGAATGAAGCTAGCTTCCAGTATTGCAACACCGCCAATACCACCTTCGCCAATCCACGAGTTAAGCTGACTCATGTAGTACGCGCGATTACCAAGTTGCGACACTGGGTCAATGTAGGCACGTTCACGAAGTTGCTGAGCTTCTTTTGCTTGTGCTTTGAAGGATTTCTCAAGTTGGGCGGACATGCTGTTAATGCCATCAACAACATAGATTAAGTCTTGTGTTGCTGGTCGAGGAAGTGGCTCGCCAAACTGATTGTTCGCGACTTGCTCCATTTTGTTTACGATAAGCTGCAAAGGACGAAGCGCGCGTTTTAGGATGAAAGAGATAGAGAACAAACCAATCAGCATGATGATACAGAAAGCAATCACCAAGCGCTCAAATGCAAGCCATAGTTGGGTGTAGGCATCCCCAGGGTGGCTGACAATCTCGACTTCGGCTAGCTGCATCCATCCGCTCGTCACAACGCGTCGGTCGTGGATCTTTTCAAACAGGTTGAGGCGAGTGAACCATTTAGGCACATTGTTTGGCTTTATTGGATACGAGCGTAGAATCTCGTCTCCAGTATCAAGGAAGATCAAACGCACCACAGAATAACTACTGCCATCAAACAAGGCATTGATGACCGATTCCACGGCAACTTGGTCCTTGTTTTCTAAATACGGGGCTAACGCGAGACCGACCGTATTGATGGTGTTATTCACCTCAGAGCGCTGCTGTTGAATGAGGTTATTTCGAGTGGTGTTAAATTCGATGATAAACACCGAGATTAACAGCATCAAAATGACCGCAATCATACCTGCGACAAGTTGTTTATATAAAGTCATATTGCCTACTCATCATAATTGACTACTGGTTTATTTAGTTTGAGCGATTTCTCGCGCGCACGGAGGTCATTCCATAGGCTTAGCCTCGAAGACTTCCCTGCAAGTTGTCCCTGTTTCGACTTCATCAGCCATAGATTCTTACCGTTGAAACTGTATATCGGTAATAGATCTCGGCGTTTAGATGCACGTTTAATTTGTGGGTTGATGTTGTCGAGCAGAATCGGTTCTGCACTTGGCTTGGAGTAATAGGCTAAAACCATATGAAACTGATTTAACTCAATGGCTTTAACATACACCAAGCGGAGTTTTTTATCTGATACACCCAGTTCAAGAAGGGAAAAATACTTGGCGATGGTGAAGTCTTCACAGTCCCCTGCATTACTGCCAAGGAACTCTAAAGGCGTCGCCCAGTAATCGTTTTTGCCCCACAGGTGAATATCGTTGACGAAATTGAGTTGATTGAAGAAGTTATTTACTTTGGTCAGCTTATCCCGTTCAGGGATCGACTTATACTGCGCCATCTCTTTGCGCCACGTCTCGACACGGCGACCGGCCCGATCACCGTAGGTTTTTCGGACAGCATCGACCCAACGTTGCTCTTGGGTATTAAGAGCAAACGATGTGGTAGTGGCTAACAGCAGTACAGCAAAAGCAATCAGGCCGTTGGCAAACATGCGAACGTTCAAATTGTTTTCTCTGACTCTTTGTTCATCATTCAAGCTATTCCTTTAGAGCATTGTTCTGCGCGCTAAGAATCGGCTTAAGCAGATATTCTAAAATGGTGCGCTTACCCGTAATGATATCGACCGATGCGGTCATCCCCGGGATAATCGGTAGCGAGTTATCTTTGTCTAGACTTGTCTCTTTAGTCCGTACTCGCACAAGATAGAAGCTATTTCCCTCTTCGTCGGTGGTTGTATCTGCGCTTATGTGTTCGAGCGTTCCCTCTAAGCCACCGTATTTAGTGAAGTCATAAGCACTAAACTTAACGATAGTGTGAAGGTCTGGGCGCAGAAACGCGATATCTTGAGGCGCAATTTTAGCTTCAACGAGTAGCGTGTCTTCGCTTGGTACAATTTCAACAATATCCATACCCGGCTGGATAACACCACCAACTGTGTTGACGTTGAGGGTTTTGACCGTGCCGGTCACAGGAGAAGTGACGATAGTACGGTTGACTCGGTCTTCTAAACCCACGGTTGATTCTGTGAGCGAAGAGAGTTTGTCTTGTGCTTGGTTTAGCTTCTCTTGCTGCTCTGAGCGAAACTTCTGCGCCGCATCAATGCGGCTAAGCATGGCTTCGCGAATCGCAGATTTAAGGACTGGAACCTTGAGTTCGCTAGAAGTCATCTCGCGGCGAGTATCGTTAACCTGACGCTGAAGTTTGAGCAGTTCAATTCTTGGTACGACACCTTCTTCAGCAAGCGGCTTAGTAATCTCAAGCTCTTTGTTGGCAAAGCGATAGCTCTCGCGTAAGTTTCTAACGCGAGCTTGGATTTCAACCAGATCTTGTTGCTTCTGTTTTACCTGTTGATCAAGTAGCGATATCTGGTTACGCAGATTATTTAAATCTTGGCGATACTCTGCGCGTTGGCGAGCGACTAGATTAGGTTGCGTTTCTTCGAGAATCGGTGGGAAGGCCAACTTGTTAAAGTTGAGTAGTACACTCTTTTGCCAGTTGGTTTCATCAAAATTTTCGTTGAGCTCTACACTAGTAATGGAAGCCGAGAGCTGTAAAACACTTGCCGTTAAGTTGGCGACTTGTTGTTCACGCTCACGGTAATCGGAACGGAAACGCGTATCGTCAATAAGCAATAGCTGCTGGCCTTTTTCAACCTTTTGGCCTTCACGAACAAGGATCTCTTTGACCAGACCACCTTCTAAGTTTTGCACTACTTGAATCTGAGAAGAAGGAACGACTTTACCCTGACCGACCGTGACCTTGTCGATTTCTGCCCAAGATGCCCATAAAGCGGCAAGCACAAAAAACAGCACCATGATCCACAGCATCACACGCGCACTATTCGGAGTGTTTAGAAGTAGTGCCGCTGTTTTGTCGTCGACATAGTCCAGTTCGTTTGGAGTAAGCTTGTCATAACCGCTCTTACTCATGGGTAGTCCTTATTATATAGAGTTATTCTATTGATTTTATTACTCATGACCTGAAATGTTAAGGATTTGCTGTCATATTTATTCTAGTAAAATAGTTAACTTAGATTTAATCGATGGTTTTTATAGAGTGTAGCGCTATCCGTTGCCTTGGGCTTGAGTTCTTATCATTAAGAGCGCACAATCGACAAAAAAATTTCGCCGAGGAGAAAAGATGGAACTTGATGATATTCGTCGCGAATACACAAAAGGTGGTTTGCGAAGAAAAGATTTGTTGTCAGACCCAGTTGCTCAGTTCAATTTATGGCTGAAGCAAGCGATTGATGCCAAGCTAACAGATCCAACAGCAATGACAGTGGCAACGGTGGATGAAACAGGTCAGCCTTTCCAACGAATTGTCTTGCTAAAAAACGTCGATGAGCAAGGATTTATATTCTATACCAACTTAGGTAGCCGTAAGGCGCAACAAATCGAGCACAATGCTAAGGTGAGCTTACATTTCCCTTGGCATCCGTTGGAAAGACAGGTCCATATTACTGGAGTTGCGGAAAAACTCAGTGCTGTCGAAAATATGAAGTATTTCTCTTCAAGACCTAAATCCAGTCAGCTTGCGGCGATTGCCAGTAAACAAAGCAGCCGCATTTCAGCACGTGGGGTTTTAGAAGGTAAGTTCCTAGAGCTTAAAAAGAAGTTTGAAGCAGGTGAAATCCCGGTACCAAGTTTCTGGGGAGGCTATCGTATTAGGCCAGAAAGCATCGAGTTCTGGCAAGGAGGCGAGCATCGACTTCATGACCGTTTCTTGTTTTCCAAAGATCACGAAGCGTGGCATATTGATCGCCTTGCTCCATAGTCAAAACGCCGCATTACGCGGCGTTTTCTGCATTAAGAGCAACGGAAATCTGAGTCTTTAACAAGGTTTCTGGGATGTAGGACCCGTAGCCTTGCTCAAGTGCCAGATCGATCAGATGAGCCTTAGAGTGAGCACCAAATTTGTGCCTAAGCCTAACGACATAGCTTTCCAATGTCTTGATCGATATCTTCATTATTTTCGCGATATAGCTTG
Source organism: Vibrio sp. SCP2 (assembly GCF_059295395.1). Classification (NCBI taxonomy): domain Bacteria; kingdom Pseudomonadati; phylum Pseudomonadota; class Gammaproteobacteria; order Vibrionales; family Vibrionaceae; genus Vibrio; species Vibrio sp. SCP2. Next base: position 1,318,828 of record NZ_JCAFVV010000001.1, read on the forward strand.
GCTTTTTCCCATACAACAATAGAAACAGTGCTTCAGATTCTCTAGAGGTCAGTTTACTGTTTAAGGTGCTGGTTGGTGGCGTATCACCTGCTAACGTTTCATTTGATGTGAGTCCAGTCGCTCGACATATCCAGTGGCTCACTTCTAAAATCGCTGTGTTCGACAACTCTTGGCCATAAAATATGGTGCCTTGTACCTGCCCACTGTCGTCTAGCCAAGGGGTCTTAGTAAAGATGTGCGCACGCCAACTACCATCAGGGTAGGGGTGAATATCTAAGATCTTAAGTTGGGCCTTGTTCTCTATGACATATCGGTCTTGGCGCACGAAATCAGCAGCACAACGAGAGGTTGGGCTTGGCATTTGGCTATCCGACAAACCACTACACTGGCTCGACTGCGTAAAGCCGATAAGCTTAGCGTAGGCATCGTTGGCGTAAACAAAAACAGAATTGAGGTCTTTACAGCCCCAATAGCCGGGGAGTTGATTGAATAGAGAGGCTTGTTGTTCGTTCACTTATCAATATAAATCTTATAAAACAGAACGAATATCATATCAGATTTAAATATTCTGTACGATAAAAAATGCCAGGCACCATACGATGACTGGCAAACACAAGAAATAATCTTGTCGACGTGTAGAAGAGGTTCTATGAACTCAGTGGTTCACTGAGTATAGACGTATCAATAGATACTGAGTTAGGTAATACAACCTGACTCGTTAGTTATCATATCTCTTTGATAGTAATAAAAAAGGGGGGAAATCCCCCCTTTAGACTGGTTAGTTGATGTCTCGGACGACGCGGAAACCGAGGTAGTTTGCCGCTTCAAAGGTAGATAAGAACAGTTGCTTATCAGAAGCCGCCATTTCAGGGGAAAAATTCCAAGCGCCACCTTTTGCGATACCTTTAGGGCTGCTTGTCCATTGCCAAACGTTGCCCACTACATCATAGAGACCAAGTTGGTTTGGCTTAAAGGCACTGACTGGCGATGTGCTCGCGTTAGACCACGGAGTACCACTCCAACCGGTATTGGCTTCACCTGAGATGAAGGCGTCGCCCCACCAATATTTATCTTGGCTACCAGCGCGTGCAGCAACTTCCCACTCTTCTTCAGTAGGTAGACGATAAGCCGCGCCTGTCTGCTTGCGTAGCCAATTCGCATACGACTTGGCATCGTTTTGGCTGACACAAACCACAGGAGAGTTCGGGTACTGCTTAAAGCCAGGATCACGCCAGCTTGCTTTAGACACAGGGGTAACTTCACCATTCACAAGTGCAGTACAGGTGTTTTTAAGTTCTGCATCCGTTTGGTAATTGGTGTGCTCGACAAAGGTAGCAAATTGACTCACCGTTACAGGAGTCGCGCCAATGCCGAAAGCATGATCAAGGAATACTTGTTTCGAAGCGTTTTCCCCCGTGAAGTATTTTCCTTGTAAAATAGCAATCATTTCAGGTGCTTGACCATCATTTGCCATACCGTCAGCAAACTTACTACCCGCTCGAAGTGGGTTTGACTTTTCTTTTAAAACTGCTCGAATAGCCGTGTCCGACTTCACTGATACTTGCTGGGTAAAGGCTTTGTAGCCTTCTTTTTGTACGGTAATGTCGTGAAGACCGATAGGCAGCATAATCTCAACGGGTGTACTACCGTAGGAAACGCCATCGATATACACACTGTCGTTGAACTGATTAGAACGTACTGCAAGTGTTACCCATGCCATTTCTTGGTCAGCTTGAAGCTCACGTGATACGCCAGGTGCGAAACAGTACTGAGTGCCAACCTGTAATAAGTCACATGCTGCTTTCGCTTTAGGGCGTGCTTCCAACTCTACATCCATGATAGTGCGATAACGAACACCATCGTAGAAACCGGCTTGCTTAGTCGCGTGTTTAATCACATGGATATTAAGAGATGTGTCATTGATATTGCGCTTAACTAGACCACTTTCGCTGGTTTGTTCGGCAATTTCAGCTCTAAACTGTTTGACGGCTTTTTGCAGAGCAAGCTCTTTCGTTTGCTGGTCACATTGTGAAAGCGTAAGCGAAGGTTGGCATCGGTTAGTAAAGCTAACGGAAATCTGCTGTGGTTGTTTCAGCTCAGCCCTAAGCTGCTCAACTCTCGCACGAATCTTGTCTTCGTCTAAACTAGCGATCTTTTGTTCAATGGCTTCAAGCTCAGCTTGGCGAGTTGCAAAGACATTACGTATTTCTACCAGCTCTTGCTCAGTCGACAAGCGTGCTTTTTGGTTCTGTTTAACCGCCGACCACGCATCTTGGTAAGCTTTTTGTGATGCAGCAAGATCAATGTTTGGATCGTCAATCATGCGTTGGTAAGCATTTTCTAGCTTACTTTTCGCGTTGGAGAACGCGTCATCCAAAGACTTGGCCTTTTGTTCAAGAGAGTCCAATTCTGATTTCTTGCTATCTAGCAGCGCTTGCTGCTGTTCTTTCGCTTCTAGCGCAGCTTTTAACTCATCGTGTGTAGTGAAGAGTTGGTCATCAATCTGAACCAATGTCTTCGGCGCTTCTTCTGCTACCACAGGAGAGAGAAGCAAACACGGAGATAATGCTAACAAAAGGGCTGGTAAACCTGGGCGCATTGTCTTTCTTCTACATCTAATTATTGATTAATTGGCTTATTTTAAACGAAAACGCCACTTTGTCTTAAGTTATCCTTTAATAACTTAGGATCAAAATGGCGTTTTTAGCTCAATCTTGTGAATTCAGTATGAATTTCAAGCGTTATCCACTCGGACGCAACTTAACCCAAACCGTGTCATTTGCATTCACACTGATTTCACGGTTGTAGGTTTCGTACCCACTTTTCGATACGGTTACTTGGTGCTGGCCACGAGGAAGAACAACTTCTACTGGTGTGCTACCGTAATTGATACCGTTGATAACAACTGCATCGTCATACTGATCAGAGCGAACGGTTACGTTTACCCAGTTCTTATCGTTCTTTTTGGTTTTTGCTGCTTGCTCGCCTTTCAAGCAGTAGCGAGAAGAAACATTGAGCAGCTTACATGCTGCTGAAGCTTCTGGACGAGCTTGAAGTTGAGACTGCATTTGCGTGAAGTAACTATTGTTACCTTCAAAACCAGAACGGATGATTTGGCTTTCCTGAACGTGCACGTTTAGCTGAACACCTTTCGCATTTTGCTTGGCTAAGTTCGACTCAGTTAAGCGATCCATTAACTTAGCTTTAAACGCTTTCACCGCTTTTTGCTTAGTTAGGTATTGGCCTTGGCTAGTACATTCGCCCAATGTCATGGTCGAAGAACAGGTCGTTTTGAAACTCGTTTCTAGAACGTCGCTTTCACGGAGCTCAGCGGCAATACGTTTCACACGTGCTTCCACTTTTTGCTCTTGCAGGTAAGAAAGCTCAGAGTTGAGTCGAGCCTGTTTCTGCTTAATTTGCGAAAGGCGCATTTCACTTTCTGTGATGGCTTGCTGGTTCTCAAGCAGTGAAGACTGGTTTTCTTTCACTTCAGACCAAGCGTCCTGATAGGCCTTCTGGAAAGAAACTAAGTCGATGTCTGGATCATCTAAAAGACGGTTATACTGTTTGTCCAGTGCCGACTTGGTTCGATTACGCTTAGCGTTGAGCTCTTGCTCACTACGCTTAAGTTTACTCTTATCATTCTGAAGTTGTTGGAGGCGTTCAGCTTCAGAGTCGAACTCTGTAGCCATAGTACCCATTTCCGCTTCTTTATTTTCTAATTTACTCTCGATTTCAGCGACAGGATCAGCCTGTACATTTTCATCTGCAAAAATCGAAGTCGAAACCCAAAGAGGGCTTAGCGCAAGCAAAAGCGCTGGGATGCGACGTATGATCATAAGTCCCTGCAACAATTAACGTTTAAATTACCAAAGTAAAATATTTAAACCCAGTACATGTTCGAATCGATATGTACCTTAAAATAGGAAAAAGACAAACTTTTGACAGTCCATTGCTAAGGTGCCTTGCAAAGGTCTATTTCTTCCATTTATTACTCTCCATTTCTAGAGAGTCTGACCTAAGCTTATCATAAATCGAGATAAACTTATCCATTACCTAATCCATTTTGGGCGCATTGAAGAAATATGCAAGTAAAGAATCTTGATCGATTAGAGGTAAAATGGATAGAAGTGACATAAGCCGTAATTTATGTGCACTTGATCATTCTTCCAGTAGGCTGGATGATGATTTTTTCAACAACTGGAAACCGAGTCAGAGACGAGCCTTACTGAGCAAAATGCAACCTATTTGATAAATTATCAATAGGAATTTCGAGTTGAATCACTTTTGGTATACCATGAACATTCCGCCACCAAATACACTAGTGGACCGCTATGTCTTCGCCCTTTAAGTCAGAAAATAAACCATCAGCTGCCAAAGATTTGTCGCCTTTGCCAGCGCAACTGGTCACTTTACCATCTTATATGGATTGTCATGACCATAATTACACGCAAGTAGTCATTGGATTGAAAGGAAAAGCGGAGTTCGAAGTCAGTGGTTACGGTAATTTGGTGGGACCCGGTCAAGGCTGTGTGGTGACTTCTGGGACGGGCCATGCTTTTGGTAGCGTATTGGAGCAATCGGATATCTTAGTGCTGAATATGCCACTGCCTAAAGACGATGATCCTTTGTTGTTACAAAGGCTAAACGACCTTAATCAAAAGGATACCTACTTTCAGCTCGATAGCCAGATTCAAAAGTTGATTCAAATGCTGGTAGCGGAAATGCAGTCTAGCCCAGATGACCTTCTGCTAAGCCGAGCCTGTAACGATACGGTTGTTGCGCTGTTGCAGCGCCACATGTCAGCGTTTGCCAGTGTTCGACGAGATTCGCGTTTTGATTTAGAGGCGATCGATCGTTATATCGAGCAACATCTAAGTCAAAAAATCTCCGTCACGCAGCTTGCTGGCAGTGTGTTCCTTGGAGAGAGCCAGTTTCATTCGTTGTTTAAAGAGCAAATGGGCATCACTCCTCATCAATACGTCTTGGGCAAACGCATCGATATGGCCAAGCAGTTGATAGAGCAGGGTCATCTCACTCTAGGTCAAGTGGCCGAATTTACCGGATTCTCGGGTCAAAGTGCCTTCACACATACCTTTTCTCGCCTACAAGGCATGTCGCCGTCTCTGTACAAGAAACAATTTGGTTAAATAAGATAACTTTAACCATATATTATTTTGCTTATTTGCATGTGACTCTGTATTTGTTTTGTTAATAATCAGAGTTTTTAGCAAAAAACTCGGAGTTTTTGACAAGTAATCTTCTCGGGCTCAAAATACACTGCAAGCCATTGTAGGAAACCTGAACTGATTTCAGGTGTGAGATTGAGGAAAACGCATGTTTACAGCGACTGACGTGTTAAATGCTGAGTTTGTTGAGCAACCGCTTAACAAGCTTTGGTCGTTGATCTCTCCACTATACATGGTGGATGAATCACAATGGCTTAATCAATTGTTGCCATTAGCAATGCCAAGCGATGGCGAAAAAGAACAAATTGCGGCTAAGACGACCCAACTTATTGAAGCGATACGAGCGGATAAAAAGTCGATTCAGATGATCGATGCTCTACTGCTTGAATACAGCCTTGATACGCAAGAAGGTATCTTGCTGATGTGTTTGGCAGAAGCGTTGATGCGTATCCCAGATTCAGCAACGGCTGACGCACTGATTCGAGACAAATTGACTGTTGCGGATTGGAAATCTCACCTTAAGAATTCAGACTCTGTGTTTGTTAACGCCTCGACATGGGGATTAATGTTGACAGGCAAAGTTGTTGGTCTCTCTGAAAACGAATCTCAGAGCCCAGTGAGTGCGGTTAACCGCCTAGTGAACAAAATGTCTGAGCCTGTGATCCGTAAGGCGATGCATCAGGCGATGAAAGTGATGGGGCACCAATTTGTACTTGGACGCAGCATTGCGGAAGCGCAAAAAAATGGTCGCCCAATGCGCGACAAAGGCTTTACCTATTCTTATGACATGTTAGGTGAGGCGGCACTCACAACCGCTGACGCTAACAAGTATTTCAAAGATTACCTCATGGCGATTGAAGCCGTAGGGCGCGACAATTACGGATTGGATACTAGCCCTGCGCCATCTGTTTCGATCAAGCTATCTGCACTTCATCCACGTTACGAAGTTGCCAATGAAGAGCGCGTACTGACTGAGCTCTATGACACGCTGCAGCAGTTACTTCGCCGTGCGGTTGAGCTTGATGTTGCAATTACCATTGATGCTGAAGAAGCTGACAGACTAGAGCTTTCTCTAAAACTGTTTGAAAAAGTGTATCGCAGCGAACTTGTTAAAGGCTGGGGTAAGTTTGGCCTGGTGATTCAAGCCTACTCGAAACGTGCTTTGCCTGTGCTAGTTTGGATCAATGGTCTAGCAAAAGAACAGGGTGACTTGATTCCACTTCGCCTTGTAAAAGGTGCTTACTGGGACAGTGAAATCAAGTGGTCACAACAAGCAGGTTACACTAACTATCCAGTTTATACCCGCAAAGAAGCGACAGACGTAGCTTATCTAGCCTGCGCGCGATTCCTACTGAGCGACAATGTTCGCGGTAATATCTTCCCACAGTTTGCTAGCCACAATGCTCAGACAGTGACTTCAATTGCTGTCATGGCAGAGCACAAAGATTTTGAGTTCCAACGTCTGCACGGTATGGGAGATTCTCTATACAACCACGCGATGGAAGCCTACCAACAGTCAGTTCGTATTTATGCGCCAGTCGGTAGTCATAAAGACCTGCTTCCTTACTTGGTACGTCGATTACTAGAGAACGGCGCTAATAGCTCATTCGTACATCGATTGGTCGATGCACGCTGTCCTGTAGAGACGTTGACCCAGCATCCAGTTGATATGCTAAATGCGTTTGAAACGCTAAATAATACCAGTATCCCACTGCCAACTGATGTGTTCCCTGAGCGCAAGAACTCACTTGGCGTCAACGTTGATATTGAAAGTGAAGCTAAGCCGTTTGAGCATGAAGTAGAAAGCTTCTTGAACAAAAATTGGACGGCTGGGCCGATCATTAATGGCGAGTTCCTTGCCGAAAGCATGATCAAGGAAAACATCAACACTGAATCAGTAACAGCGCCTTACGACAGACGTATCCATGTTGGTCAGGTGGCTTTCGCTACCCTTGATCATGTTTCCGCTGCTATTGAAGGTGCAGAGCAAGCATTTAGTGCATGGCAATTGAGTCCGAAATCTCAACGTGCGGAAAAACTGGATACCTTAGCCGACCTACTTGAAGAGCACTTAGCAGAACTGGTTGCTATCTGTCATCAAGAGGCAGGTAAGACGATTCATGACAGCATTGATGAAGTTCGTGAAGCGGTAGACTTCTGTCGTTACTATGCTAAACAAGTCGATGCACTTGGCGAACTGGCAGTGAAAGGCTTTGATGGTCAAAGTCGCGTGGTCACTCGTCAAGGACGTGGTGTCTTTGTTTGTATCAGCCCATGGAACTTCCCGTTGGCGATTTTCCTTGGACAAATTACTGCGGCTCTTGTCTCTGGAAACACGGTTGTTGCTAAGCCTGCGGAGCAAACCAGTTTAATAGCAGCTCGCGCTGTTGAACTTATGTTAGATGCGGGTTTCCCTGCAGGTACTATCCAACTCCTTCCTGGCCGCGGCGCAGAAATTGGCTCAGCATTGACCTCGCACTCTGCAATTGCAGGTGTCGCGTTTACAGGCTCAACCGCAACCGCGCAGCGAATCAACCAAACCTTGGCCGAGCGTGATGCTGCGCCAGTACCGTTTATCGCTGAAACTGGCGGTCAAAATGCGATGATCGTTGATAGTACTGCGCTACCTGAGCAAGTAGTTCGTGACGTTATCCGTTCTGCATTTGCTTCAGCGGGTCAGCGCTGTAGTGCACTGCGCGTTCTCTATGTTCAGGAAGATATCGCTGATCGCATCATTGCCCTTATTCAGGGGGCGATGCAGGAATTGAGCGTAGGCAAGCCTTATCTTCATTCTACTGATGTTGGTCCAGTTATCGATCAAACGGCTAAAACGAAACTGCTTCAGCACATTGAGCGAATGAGCAGCAGTGAAAAGAAAGTCGCTCAGCTTGCGTTGTCTGAAGAGCATGAATACGGAGATTTTGTTGCTCCTACCGCTTTTGAAATTGGTGATATCTCTTGCCTTAAAGAAGAGCAGTTTGGACCTATCTTGCACATCGTTCGTTTCAAAGCGAGTGAGCTGCACCAGATTGTTGACCAGATCAATACCACTGGATTTGGTTTGACGATGGGCATTCATAGCCGTAACGAAACGACCTATCGCTGGATCGAAAAGCACGCTCGCGTAGGTAACTGTTACATCAACCGAGATCAAGTTGGTGCTGTGGTTGGCGTTCAGCCGTTTGGCGGTCAAGGTTTATCTGGCACGGGTCCTAAAGCTGGCGGCCCTCACTACCTGTACCGTTTTACCCAAACACAATTTTCTTAATTGAGTGAGCAAGGAGAATAATCATGGTTCATCAAGTAACTCGTTTTTCTGACGCTTTCTCTGCATGGGAAAACTGGAACTTAACTAATTTTGATTCTAAGAGTGAGTGTTTGCTCGCTTTTAAACAGGCTTTACAACAAGTTCAGCCTGAGTTGGCTTCTGTTGTTTCTTACCATATTGAACAGGCTTCAGCACTACTTGCTGAGACGCATCAATTGGTTGGCCCAACAGGTGAAACCAACGAATTGTACACCGCAGGTCGTGGTGTAGCTCTTGTGATTCAGGACGATACACGAGAGCAGGCAAAGCTAGCGGTAGTAGCGCAAATCAGCGCAGCACTTATCGCGGGTAACAGCATCATCTTATGCAGTGATGACGCTGAGCTATGTCAATCATTAGAAGCTGCTTACCTGCAGTCTTCGTTGCCGACTAACCTAGTACAGTTTGCTGCGCTTGATGCCTATCATCAACTGCTGGAATCGGATGTACGCAGTATTGGTTATGTTGGTAACACTGAGGTTGAAAGGACAATCAACCGACAACTCGCCAAACGTTCAGGTGCGATTGTAAGCCTGACGTCTGAAACGGATTTTGTGAGCCTATCGGTGGCACACGATCCCCATCTAGCGCTTCGTTTTATTACTGAGCGCACTAGAACAATAAATATAACAGCAGTGGGTGGTAACGCGACCTTGCTCGAACTAGGAAGCGAAACCCACTAATCTTCATTGATTTGCCCTCGTTTAGCGGGGGCATTCAGGGAAGGCGATCTTTTAAAAGAGGACAAATCACATGGAAAATAGCTTTGCTATTACAACCACGTTTATTGCGTATTTGATACTAATGCTGGCCATTGGTGTTATCGCTTACCAGCGAACGAAAAGCTCAAGCGATTACTTCTTGGGTGGCCGCTCACTAGGCCCTTGGCCTGCGGCATTGTCAGCAGGTGCTTCTGATATGAGTGGTTGGCTTCTACTTGGTCTGCCGGGCTATGCTTATGCAGCGGGTATCGAAGCGTTCTGGCTAGCAGGTGGTCTACTTGTAGGTACTTGGTTGAACTGGCTAATTAACGCAAAACGTCTACGTACGTACAGTATTACGACCGATGCGCTAACACTACCAGAATTCCTATCTCGTCGTTTCAACGATAATTCAAAACTGATTCAGGTAATTTCTGCTTTCTTCATTCTTTTATTCTTCCTTTTCTACACAAGCTCAGGCTTGGTAGCTGGCGGTAAATTGTTTGAGACAGTATTTGGTTTAGATTACACAACGGCAGTTATCATCGGTACAGTGTGTGTTGTTTCTTACACGCTATTTGGTGGTTTCCTTGCGGTATCTTGGACTGACTTGGTTCAAGGTCTACTGATGGCAGCGGCGCTATTAATTGTACCGATTGCAGCGATGGAAGGTGGTTTTGGTCAACTAGGTAGTGACTTAGCTGCGATTAACCCAGAACTGCTGTCACTGTGGGATGATTCAAAAGGTGAGCCACTTTCAGCAATTGCGATTATCTCGCTTGCTGCTTGGGGTTTAGGTTACTTTGGTCAGCCTCATATCCTTGCGCGTTTCAAAGCATCTCGCTCAAATAAGGATCTAACAACTGCGCGCCGTATTGCTGTAATTTGGACTGCGCTATCTATGGTCGGTGCGATGTTAGTTGGTCTAGTTGGCCTTGTGTATGTCACTAACTCTGGTGTGAGCGTTGACGACGGCGAGAAAATCTTTATGTTGCTGGTTAACTCGCTATTCCACCCAGTGATTGCCGGTATCTTACTTGCTGCGATTCTGGCGGCTGTAATGAGTACCGCGGATTCACAACTATTGGTTTCATCGTCTGCTCTAGCGGAAGACTTCTACAAGCAAGTATTTAAGAAAGATGCGAGCTCTGAAGAGATCGTTATGGTTGGCCGTGTTGCCGTTATCGGTATCTCGGTTGTAGCACTTGTTCTTGCGATGACACCTGACAGCTCTGTACTTGGTCTGGTTTCTTACGCTTGGGCTGGTTTTGGTGCTGCGTTTGGTCCTGCACTTGTACTTAGCTTGTACTGGGAACGCATGAACCGCAATGGTGCTCTAGCAGGTATTCTTGTTGGTGGTATTACCATCGTAGTATGGAAACAGCTATCAGGTGGTTGGTTCGATGTGTACGAAATCGTACCGGGAATCATCTTCTCTACTATCGCGATTATCGCTATTAGCCTAATGACAGGTGAACCAGAAGAATCGGTGAAAGCACAGCACGCTAAATTTAAGAAGCAGCTGACTGAACTTGATTAGTTCGTGCCTCTTTTGACAATAAGCCCCGAAGTTCGGGGCTTTTTTCGTATAGAAGCAGTTAAATCGGCTATTTATTGAACTTGCCTCACGTTTTCTAAACTAATGTTTGAATTAAATGAACTCTCGCTTCCACAATGTGTCGATTATCAATAGCGCGAACTTTTAAGGAGAGAAGAAAATGCCACATATGCACTGCCACTGCTGCGGAAAAAGCACAGCACATAAGATCGTGATGAAACGTTGCGAAGTCCAACATGATTCGGTAGTAAAAAGTATGGCGTGTTTCTTTTCGACTCTGCTCCAAGGTGCGCACTATGTCAAAATGGAAAAACAGGCTTTTTGCCGAGTTTGTAACAGCCAGTCTGAAGTGATTACCTCGCAAGAAACTTTTTCAGATGTGAAAATCGCATAACTTCACAAAAACTTTATCCCAACTTCGCCTAGGTATCAGTGCCGTAACGCTTTTGGCTTAAGATAGCGGTACGTTGTTGTCACTTACTATGAGCGATAAATGGATTTAGATCGAATCGACCGAGAAATTCTTCGTGCCTTGAACCTCAAAGGTCGGCTACCTATTGTTGAACTTGCTAAGCAAGTAAACCTCACTACTTCTCCCTGCTCCGACCGTGTAAAACGTTTAGAAAAAGAAGGTTATATCACCGGCTATCACGCCGAATTAAACCCTGAAAAACTGGGTTTGGACGTTCAGGTTTTTATTCATATCAGACTGGATCAAACGAGCTTCTCTATATTTGAAAAATTCGCTCAAGCTGTTGCCGATATGCCTGAGATTGAGGAGTGTTACTCTCTATCTGGGGACTTTGACACCATGATTAAGGTGAGAGTTAAAGATATGAAGGCTTATCAAAACTTTATGTCGACGAAACTTGGCACTTTACCTGGTGTGATCCAAACCCGCAGTGAAGTGGTGATTGAAGAGCATAAGACAAGCTTTGGGGTTAATGCTGATCTGATTTCCAAGCTATAAAAAAGGGAAGCGACGCTTCCCGTACTGAATCTAACTGTGCTTTACGCGACAAATGATGACGCCACACCAATCAGTCCACCAAAGACACCGCCCCAGACAACCAGCCAGCCTAAGTGCTCTTTAATCATCTTTTGCACCATCTCTTTGACGAGTTTAGGCGTTAGCTCGCTTAGGCGCTGATCGATAATGTTTTCCACGTTGGTTCGTATTTCATCCATCATTGCAGGCGCTTCAAACTGCTCTTTCAAAGCCTCTTTGATGGTGTCACTTTGGCTCATATCCACAATGGCTTCTTTCATCTTATCGACAAACGGCTGCTTCATTGGCTGAAGGGCTTCTGTACCACCAAACATCGCCAGCATACCGCCAAACTGAGAGTTCGCAATCACATCAACCAGTGAGTCGAATGTCGGGTTAAAGTCGATCTTCTCGATCACTGGCTCAAGGTTAAGTGACTTACCTCCAGCCATTTCTTTGCTCAAAAACTTATCGATGTTTTCTTGAGTGAAAAACTGTTCCATCATCAGGTTCTTAATCGCCGCTTTAAACTCTTCGAAACGAGCTGGAATTACACCGGAGCCATACAAGCCGGGCACTTTCTCGAACAACATATGAATGGCTAACCAGTTGGTGATAGCGCCTGAGAAAGCGAATAAACCGGCATAAAATGCGACTTGATTACCCGCCTGATGGCCTCCGGCTAGGAGTGCGAGCGCGATGATGTTGGTAAGTAAACTTTTGTTCATGGAGAAAATTGGGTGATTAACTGACAATGGAGCGCAGTATATAACAACTCGATCCTTGTGTGACACTGATTTGCCAAGATAAACGACCCGGTTATAACGATGTTATTTCTCTTCCGTGGCAACAATTGCTTGCTTGATGTGCTCTGGAATCGTCGCTTTGGTTTGGTTCTTAAAATCAAACATAACGCAAGTGGCGGTTCCAACGGTGGTGACTTTGCCGACTTTTTTGCTGACAACAAGGTATTCCATCGTAAAGCGGTCATCCTTTAGCTCTGATACTCTAGAGCCAATCAGTAAGGTATCAGGGTAAGTCACAGGTATTTTATAGCGACAATCGGTGTGCCCTAGTACAGGGCCAATATGATGCGTTTTGAGATCGACCAGTAGTTCGATTTTTTTGAAATAGTCCAGACGTGCTGTTTCGAAGTAGCGAAAATAAACCGCGTTATTGACGTGTTGAAGGGCATCCATTTCACCCCACGCAACAGGGACTTCAGTGACGATAGGGTAGTCGGCAAGTAGCTCTTCCATCTTCATTCTCCATTGATGTCGAGCAAATAGTCTAAATCGAACGGAGGATAAAGTGTTATCGATGTTATCAAATTGTGATCAAAAAAGGTTTCGCACTAAATATACTTGACTCATTTAAGTCAAATGATGCAAATCTCCAGTTCTCCAGTTCTCCAGTTCTCCAGTTCTCCAGTTCTCCAGTTCTCCAGTTCTCCAGTTCTCCAGTTCTCCAGTTCTCCAGTTTTCCAGTTCTCTAGTTATCATACGGCACATCATCAAGTCGCCACATTTTTAGGGTATGACTGACATCTAGGCACTTACCTAGCAAAATCTGGTATTTAGGGTCGTATGGCTCTCCGATGTAGGTTGTCCGTATGAGTTCGCCAGTTTTCATATCCACCTGAGTGACGGTTCTACCTTTGAAGTTTTGCAACAAGATAAATTGTTCGCTTTCGTAGACGAGTTGCTCTTTATAGAACCAAAACGAGTCTTCGGTATGCAGTAGCTTACATTTTAGAGGAAGTGATGAAGAGTGTTGCGCTGCGCTTGGGTTGGTCAACAGCAGCACATACAGTAATAAAGTGCTCATTTCGCCGTCCTTATCCCACCAAAAAGTTAAGTTAAGTATAGGTAAGGGAGTCGAAGTTAGCTGAGAGTTTTATTGAGACAAAAATAAAGGGCATTGAAGCCCTTTATTTAGGTAAAGCACCAGTTATTGAGTTCGATAGCTTTTCAATATGTCGGCAAGCGAAACCGAAGCCTGCGTTAGGTTAGCGACACCAGCAGAGGATTGCTCAGCCACATTTCTGATGGTGTTAGATTGAGTGCGGATATCACTCAGCTCTGTCGCAATATCGTTTGCTACAGCGCTTTGTTCTTCTGCCGAGGTTGAGATCTGAATGCTCATATCCATCAGTGAGCGCGCCGATTCAGAAATGGACTGTACGTCATTACCGATATCCGCGACTAAGTCACTGCTGGTTTGCGCTTGGCTAACAGTTTGCTCCGTAATAGACGCAATACTGTGGGTCTCAGATTGCAGCTTTTCAATCATGGATTGAATTTCAACCGTAGCAGATTGGGTACGGCTTGCTAAGGTGCGAACTTCGTCGGCTACAACCGCAAACCCGCGACCTTGCTCACCCGCACGTGCCGCTTCAATCGCTGCATTAAGTGCTAGAAGGTTGGTCTGCTCAGAAATCGCGTTAATGGTGGTAATTACTTCATTAATCTGAGTGGTATTTTCCGTCAGGCTTGCCACTGACTCAGAAGCTTTACCAATGTAATCGGAGAGTCGAGAGATTTCGCTGATCGCTGACTGAACACGAGTGTGACTCTGTTCGATATGCTGGGCATCGTTCTCTGTTTGCGAAGTGGCTTGCTGAGAAATGTTAGACACCTCTTTAGCAGACGCCGTCATCTCTTCCATCGCCGTGGCAACAGAATCTAGTGACGCGTATTGCTGGCTAATTTGGGTTTCGCTCAGTTTCATCTCTTGCTCAAAAGAGGATGAGGTCTCACTTAAGGTCGTCGCATTCTCTTTCACAGTAACAACCAGTTCGGTCAGAGTATCCATCGCCTTATCAAGCGCGCAGCCGATTGTACCGAATTCGTCTCGCCCAGGATGGAAACCTAAGCGTGAGGTTAAATCCCCTTCACCAATACGTTGCGTTGTCGTGTAGAGCACCCAAAGCGCACCACCGAGGAAGGTGGCAACCCAATAACAAAAAATGGCAAACGGAATCACCCAAAGGAAGCTTAATGAAAAACTGGTTAGTGCTTGTGATTTCGCTGCTTGTACTAGGCTCTTGTTGTTGAGCACAAGTTGATAGGCTTGACCACTTGGAGCCTGCGCGGTCACTGTTGCGATACCATCATTGTATTGAGGTTTGTTGACCGAACTCGTCGCTGAGACGTTTGGCAGTTGTAAAATACTCTCTGCAGAGCCAACGCTTAATATCCCGTTAAGTTGGTGCTCTGCCGCCTGAATTGTTTGCTGCTCTAATGCATTTGTCTCTTGGTAGTATCTGCCACCCGCAATCGCTGCTACTGCAATTAGGAACAAGGCAAATATTACCCACATCTTGTCATTGATGGACATCTTGATAAACAAGCGGTCTATCGTTCGAAATTCAACTTCTTTCATATCAGGATTCCTACACCGTCAATACCAAATGGCTTATCTGTCATTTTGTAAAAATATGTTTATAAATTTATCGGTCTGAGGTGAAGAATTATGAGTCTCTTGTCGCACTAATTTGTAATCATAATTTGTGTTTATGCTATTTATGTGACAATGATCGATATTTGCTGGGTAATTATCCCAATCAAACAATGGACTCACTGATGAGTGAGTCGAGTTTCGAGAGTGTTTTTATGTCGGCTTGATTCTTGCTGTAGCGATTAGCAACGATGATGAGTGGAGTAATCATGGAAATAAAAACTGGTCAGTTAGACCACCCAGCAATTCTTAAGTTGTTAGAAGAGCACCTTGCTGATATGAATGCGACATCTCCTCCTGAAAGTGTCCACGCATTGGATGTGAGCTCACTGCAAGATGAGAGCGTAACATTTTGGAGTGGATGGAAAGCCAACAAACTTATGGGCTGCGCTGCGATTAAACGTTTGGACGCTAATCATGTTGAAATCAAGTCCATGCGCACCTCAAGTGCCGCTAGAAATCAGGGTGTTGCTTCGTTTTTACTTCAGCACGCATTAGACTTTGCGCGGCATGAGGGCTTTACTAGAGTCAGTCTGGAAACGGGCTCAATGGGATTTTTTGCCCCCGCAAGAGCCCTTTATGAGAAGTACGGCTTTCACTACTGTGAGCCATTTGGTGACTACACATTAGATCCAAACAGTCAATTTATGACTTTAGAACTGCGTAGTTAGCGCAAGCCCACTAACTCTGTTCAATCGTTTTTGGGCGTTGGAACATCTGTCGAGGTGAAAACCCGGTCACCATCATGGTGCCACTTAGCACCAAAGTGGTGCCAACGATAGTGTTCCAGCCTATCGGCTCATCTAATATCAGTGTTCCCCATAAAATACCAAATACGGGAATCAAGAAGGTGACAGACAGAGCCGAAGCAGCACCTTCATCAGCAACCAACTTGAAGTAAAGCAAATAGGCTGCGCCAGTACACAAGACTCCAAGTGCAAGAACCGACAACATCTCTTGTTGGCTAGGTTCACCTCTCATAGGCATAAAAGGGAGTAGGGGCAATATAATTAACACGGCTGCCCACATATTTCCGTGGGCGTTGTCGAACGCCGCAATTTTCGGTGCCGTCTTCGTATAGTTTGTTGCGATGCCATAACTGAACGCTGCCATTACACCTGCAAATATTGGTAGCGCAGCATCAAGGCCGATGTTGATTGCATCGACACCGACTAAGGTGATCACCCCAGCAACCCCGATCAACATGCCTAGACTGGCTTTAGCAGTAAGAATAGCTTTGTGCCAAAAAATACCAATCAACGCGCCCCATATCGCCGCAGTTGAATTTAATACCGATAAGGTAGAGGCGTTAAGTGTCTGCGCTGCATAGGCAAACAGCATAAAGGGTAGTGCGGTGTTGAATAGCCCGATGATCATAAAGTGTTTGAAATTACTGCGAAATGCGAGCTTCCGTTTTAAATACAGTGAAACAAGCAGCAAACTGATCGCAGCGAACCCAACCCTAAACTCAATCAAAAAAGCAGGGCCGAAGGTATTCGCGGCGATGCGCATAAATAGAAACGAACCACCCCATATAGCGGCTAGGCAGATTAAGCGAAGAAAGCTTGCTGTACTCATTATTATTCCCTTCTTATTTGTTACGCCAATGTGAAGCAAACTGATGTAATAGGCAATAGTAGAAAGGATTAGATTTCCGAAAGTGGCTAGGATCTTATGTTGCGGTGTTTTTCCATCTGATGAGAAAGTGCCCAATTTAGGGCATCGTCATCGTAATGCAGTACTACTAACCTAGAACTTATTTACCTAGCATAAGCACATCACGTTATGAACTTGATCGTTAATGTCCACAAAGGTATTCGAAAACACGGCTTTGAAATGGCCACGCGACAAGCATGGAAGTGTGGGATGAAAGCCAATTTAGTGAAGCGTGTTATTGGTGTCGCTCGTGGGCAGATAGTCTGCGTGATTGAAGGTGTTCGCCCTGAGCTTTCGACCGAGATTAACAACGCGCTACACAGTGATGAGAAGCAAGGTCGATATGTCTTCGTTGGTGGTGTCGTCTGGCAACCCAATGATCTGCTCGCCCCTGGATTTCCTGACTTTATGTTTATGCACCTAAGAAACTTGGGCACTAAACATAAATATATGACCGACGACGAACTGTTTCTGAATCTGGCTTAGGGGGGGAGATGATAACGCTATTTCTAAAGTGTTTGCTCGGCGCCGCTGCGGTGATGATGATCGCATTGCTGTCTAAGTCGAAGAGTTTCTATATTGCGGGATTAGTACCGCTATTTCCAACCTTTGCACTGATTGCACACTATGTGGTGGGAAGTGAGCGAAGTATGGAGGACTTGCGTGTTACCGCACTGTTTGGACTCTATTCGCTGTTGCCGTACGCTAGTTATTTACTCGCGGTGTATTATTTCAGCTATACCTTTTCGCTCTTGCAAACCTTATCGATGGCGACAGCGGTGTGGCTTACCTCTTCGATGGTGTTGCTGCTTATTTGGACCAAAGCATTAGCTCTGAGTTAAACAAATGCCTAGAGCGGACCCTAGGCTTTGTTACTGTCTTAGAATGGATACCAAAAAAGCTCTGTTTCCAAATAGCGTTTCACGATTGCGAGTAAGACGATCAACACCACTGCGACTAGACATAGCTTGTCAGAGCTTTGCAGAGGGCTAGCGCTATACCAGCTACGCGCTTTATGTCGACCAAACCCTCGTAACGTCATTGCATTCGAAATCTGGTCGGCGCGATCAAGGCTTGAAAAAATCAGCGGTCCGAGGATTTTTGCGACATTCTGCATACGTTGGAAAAGAGGCGTGTTTTTAGAGATATCGAGTCCGCGAGCCTGCTGAGCATGCATGATGTTGACGAAATCATTTTTCACTTCTGGTAAGTATCGTAGGGTCAAACTCACCGCATAAGCAATCTTATATGGCACACCAATTCTGTTTAAGCTGGCAGCAAACTCGGTTGGATGGGTAGTAAAAACAAACACCAAAGCAATCGGGAACATACTGAAGTACTTGAGTGTTACTGTGATCAAATAAAACAACGTCTCTTGGGTAAGCGAGTAACCACCGGGTAGGGCGAACAGAACGTTATGGCTGCCGATGAACTCTGAGCCTTGCTGTGGGGCAAGCAAAAACATAAACAGGGCGTTAAGGAGTAGAACACTCGCCGTTCCAATCAGTAAAGGTTTATACACCTTAAAAGGCACTTGAGTGAGTTTAAGCAGATAAAGGCCTGCTAAAATCAACACACTGATCATGCGAAGATCAAAGGTAGTAAGCACAACCGTGACCCAAGCCATGAATAAAGCAAACTTGGTAATTCCGTTTAACGCATGTAGCGGAGATTTGGTATCGACATAGCTAATGCCAAACTTCATTTTAGAGGCATTCATGCGACATTCTTCTCTTGTTGGATAAAGTACTGCATAAAGGCGTTTTTGTTTTCCACCTCTAAACTTTCGGCCAAATCGTAAAGGCTGGTGGTAGTTAGGTTAGCCTTATCTAATAGCTCTGGTTGAGTAAACACATCGGTCATTGGAGCATCAGCGATGAGCTTGCTGTCTGAAATGACAATCGAGCGGTGGGTATACTCCAGTACTAAATGCATATCATGAGAAATGATGATGACGGTAATACCCAATTTTTGGTTTAGTTTGCCGATGAAATCTAGCATCGATGTGTAGTTTCGGTAATCTTGACCTGCCGTTGGCTCATCCAGTATTAATAATTGCGGTTCTAACGCGAGAATTGAAGCAATCGTAACTCGCTTTTTCTGTCCGTAGCTGAGAGCCTCGATTGGCCAGTTTCTGTACTTACTGAGACCACATAACTCTAGAGTATCAAGAACTTTCTGTTCGATTTCTTGCTCTGTTAAGCCTTGGTTACGCAGACCAAATGCCACTTCGTCAAAAATCATATGATGAGAGATCATATGATTCGGGTTTTGCATCACGACACCCATCTTCTGACTGCGTTCGAAAATGGATAAAGTGGCAATGTCTTGGCCTTGAAAAGAGATAGAGCCTGAGTCTGGACTCAGTACGCCCATAATGAGTTTAGTAATGGTTGACTTACCTGAGCCATTCTTACCTAAAATAGAAACGAACTCACCTTGCTTGATGTCAAATGAGACATCTTCAAGGGCATTTTTTTCACCGTCGTAAGAATAGGTTAACCCCTTAATGGACAACAGAGTGTCGCTGCTCAAACTTGTGTTGATAGGGTGAGCTTGCCACTGAGCAAATAAGGGTTTGTACGATTCTACGGGCATCGTGCTCAGGGAGGCACAATGGTTTGCATCTACTGGGCATTGAGCTGCTTTCAGCGCAGATAAATACAAAGGCTCTCGAATGCCATGACTGTTTAATAGAGAAGACGAGAGGATTTCGTTTGGTGACATATCGGCGACGATTTCGCCTTGCTCCATCAAGATCACTCGGTCAACGTGACGATGCAACACATCTTCAATGCGATGCTCGATGATGATGATGGTTTTGCCTGTCTCTTGATGCAGTTGATCTATAATCTCGATTGTCTTGCGCCCTGTTTTAGGGTCAAGAGCGGCGAGAGGCTCATCAAACAGCAAGGTATCGACGTCGTCAACTAAAATGCCCGCTAAAGATACCCGTTGTTTTTGACCGCCAGACAAATCATGAGGTGAGCGTTCAAGCATATGTTCTAGCTCAACCATTTTGGCAGTGGACTGTACCAGCGGGTACATCTCAAGGTTGGAAGCAAGCTGGTTTTCCAGTGCAAAGGCTATGTCTTCGCCCACACTGAGCCCAACAAACTGGCTGTCAGTATCTTGCAATACGGTGCCAATTTGCTCGGTGTAATGGTGTAGGTCTAGCTCTGAGACACTCTGACTGTTTAGAGTTAGGTTCCCTGAAATTTCGCCTTTGATAGCGTGAGGAATCAGCCCGTTTAAGCATTGACCAAGGGTAGATTTACCACTACCACTTGGCCCGATAATGACGATTTTCTCTCCTTTCTCTATCCTTAGATTGATATGTTTTAACGTCGGTTTATCCAGTGACTCATATCTAAAAGAGAAGTCAGAAAATTCAATTGTCATTGATGATTAAGCCTCAGTCAGATTGCGGCTTTGCTTATTGCGTTTCGCAACAGACTTAAGAATAAAGTAACCTACAACGGCGATGAGTACTGTGTTGCCTGCGGCGATGATTGAAAGCTGAGTAAACACTTTGGTGAAAGGTTCAGCGTAAAGAATTGTATCGAGGAAGGCAGAACAGCCATAGCCGATGATATTGCCAAACAATGCGAGCACGACAAAAAGCGAAAAGTCTTTTAAATTAAACTGACCTTCAGCTAGGCGATTTTGGGTTAACGTTGGGAAGAAACCTAGCACAAGACCGACGATACCTGAGCCTAGCACCCATGTTAGCCAAACGCCCCATCCTGCGAAAAGGTCAGTGACCCAGTGACCAATAAACCCAACTAAAAAGCCAACAACAGGCCCAAAAAGGACAGAAAAAAGTGCTAGGACTGCCATAGCTGGCTTAAGTGTGGTGTTAGCGAAAACTGGGATGCCGAACATTGGTAAACCACCAATGCCATATAAAGCAGCACCAATCGCAATAACAACAACGGTTTTAGCCGTAAGATTCATAGATAACCCTTCGTCGAAATCTTTAAAGAACTTAGTTCACAAGCGGTTATTTTGATTAAGTTTTATACGCTTGTAACGGTAAGGCGCCGATTATACCCCCTAAGCGATGGCTTGGAAAGATAACGGGCTAGACGTCTGGATACCTTGTGTGCAAACGGAAAGGTACAATTCCAGAGGTGGACAGACATCACCCAAATGGAGAGCAAATCCCGCTTTGGGTGATTGTCATTTTTCTTAGGTCAACAGGCTCTAGTGGTCGAGATAGAGATAGTTCTGCCAGCTTTTCATACGAATCAGTACTTTGCGCATAATCGAAACATGAGTGAACTGATCAGAATAAACGGCCACTTCTACTGCGGTACCTAAAGGGAGGTGATACGGAGAAAGGTCGTCAGTGATTCTTAGTTTCGCGAACACTCTGCCACTGGTTCTTAGCGCTTCGGTGCCTAACAGAGCACCTCTAGCTTGAAACTGGCTTTCACCAATCGCAGGCAGGATCTCTACCACCTCGCCCTTAAACACCTTACCCGGTAGTGCTCTAAACAAAAATTCAGCTTCAAAGCCGGGCTGTAAACGTTGTAGAGAGTTTTGCCTAAATGCAGCGGTATAGAAGATCTCTTCGGTATGAACAAAGGTCATAACTGGCGCGAGTGGAAGCGGAACTGCCATCACACCCGGTCTCAGAGCTAGTTGGGTAGCAAAGCCGTCTGTTGGCGCTCTCACTATGGTTTGCTCTAAATTGAATTCCGCTTGGCGCAGCTCTTCGATTAGACGGGCAACGGTTGTGTTTTCGCCACCTATTTCTGAATCGAGTGCCAACTGGGCTTGTTCGACTTTCGCGCTCGCGACATTAACTGAAGATTCTGCGGCTTTATAGGCTTGACGTCGAGTGTCGAGTTGTTGTTCGGTAAAAGCCCCTTTGTCGAACCCGCGCTGATAGCGGTCAAACTCTCGCTTCGCTTTGTCTCGTTCTGCAATGGCCTTGTTTTTGGCCGCAATGGCTTCTTGAAGGGAAGAGTCGAGTCCCAGAGCACCTTGGCTAGCCTCTTTAATCTGCGCTTTCTTCTTAGCTACCTCGGCTTCATAAGGAATGGGGTCTATTGTGAATAACACTTCTCCTTGCTTGAGCGGTTTATTCGCTTCGACGGGAACATCGATGACTCGTCCTCTTACACCAGAGACTATTGGGGTGGTGGAATAAACTTGATTACCAATTTGAGTAAAAGGGTGGTTGTAGTTCATCAATAAAATGAGCGTTCCGATAAGTACCACTCCACCGAGTACCGCTGTGGGTACGGTCCATTTATTGAGCGGAATATTGAAAACTTTGAAGATGGTAATGCACAGCGCCGCATAGGTTAGAATGAGTAATAGATCCATTATTGCTCCTCCTCATTGCGATCAAACTGAGGTTGTATCGTTGAAGATGAGTAGCTCTGCTGTTTGAGTTCAGCGACTTCTTTTTGCAACTGACTGACTTGGTCAATGAGCTCATCTACACGATGATGAATATCGTGCTGCTCCTCTTCAAGCCGTTTGAATCCCCAACCTCTTTCTTTGCGCCATAAAGTGGCCCATATCCAAAGAAATGGCCAAATGGCATGGAGTGTAAACAAACTCACCCAACCTGCGTAATGAATGGCATCTTGATGTGGATGCTCGCGATCTCGGGCGATCTCATAAGGGATATCGTGAATCACGATAATGCCGTAAAAAATAACCAGCGCAACGAAGATCAAAAGACCTAACGCGAAATAGTCTAGAAACATACTAACAATCCTTGGTCATAGTATTTAAATATAGAGAGCTGCTCTAATCAGTATAGAAATAAAATCAAACAATTAGGCGTTTGTTGCTTGATCTGGTTAGAAATAATGACACGGTTAGAGCATCAGAGATGAGATTGGAGGTCAAGCAGAAGAGATAAGGTTAAAACGCCTATAATTGAACATCATAGGCGCAGGCAAAGGGGATAGGCTATTCAGTACAGACTTGGTTACGTCCATTGGCTTTGGCGCGATAAAGTGCTTTATCTGCTCGGTAGAAGGTTCTTTGGGTATTCTCGCCTTCACGGTGAAGCGTAATTCCGATACTGACTGTTAGCCCACGTTCACCCAAAATGCTTTGCCAACCGAAATTGAAAATGCGTTCACGATAGTTTTCGGCGTGCATTTCAGCTTGCTCTAAGGTTGCGCGCTCTAAAATGACCAAGAATTCTTCACCACCAAAGCGTACACATGAAGCGCCACGGAACTTGAAATATGCGGCGAGTTCGTGAGAGACATTCACAATCGCTTTATCGCCGACTAAATGGCTGAGTTCATCGTTAATCGATTTAAAGTGGTCAATGTCTACTACCATCAAAGCAAAAGGTACATCGTGGAGTAACAGGTCTTTGAGCTTAACATCTAACCAACGACGGTTATGCAGTGAGGTAAGTGGATCGGTAAACACGTCTTGCTGAAGCTGAGCCACGGTATGTTTCTGGCTCTCAGTAGTCTCTTTCAGCTCTCTATTTTCTTGTTCTGAAAGAATCAGTTTTAATTGCAGCTCAAAGCGCGACAAGCGGCGTAATTGGCTAGCTCCTAGCTCTCCAATTGGAATCTTTTTCATCAGATCGCTTTCGATACGATAAGCGCTTTTTTGATATTCTAACGCGCCCTTAAAATCGTCTTTTTGTTCACATATCTCAGCTAAGGAGTTGCACAGCTTTAGGTTTAGAATAGGAGAGGCATAGAGTTTGATTCGACGCCTTGCTGATTCTAGCACCCAGTTGGCGATATGAGGTTTATCTTGCTCACTAAGACAGGCGGCTAGCTCTAGGCGGATCATATTAGAGAGCCAAGTAGAGTGTATGTTACCAGCTGAGTATTGGACATTGCCCAGTGACTGCATGGCTAAGTCGAGCTGTTTGTTTTGCCTGTAGAGCTTTGCTTGGTAGAGCAATATCTGTCCGGAGAGTACTTTGTCACTGACCAAAATGCTTAGCTCTTCACACTCTTTAATCAGGTCATTCGCTGCTGTCGTTCGTTTGAGCTCTATGTAACAAGAGAGCATATAGAGCTTATAGCGGAGGCGTAATGAGCGACTGCTAATAGCGTGGTCAATACTGTCTATTTTCTGATAGTACCTGAGTGCGCGGTTGTGATCCCCATAGGCATCGCAAAGGTTCCCCATACCAAGAACGGCAAGGACATAAGCATCAATATAACCGCTATCTACCGCAATGGTTGAGGAGCTAATATATTCATTTAATGCGCCGTGAAAGTCGCCGTTTTCGACGAGCCTATCTGCTAGGCCATTCTTCACTTCCAGTATTAGTTCTGCGTCTTCAGGCAGTGATAAGTAATCGAGTGCTTCTTTCAGTTCATCAATACTGGTTTGCAGTTGCTTTAACTCAACACGGTACTCAGCACTGATTATTAAGCATTGAGCGATCTCTTGGGGTGACGTTGCTACATGTCGACGTACATGATTCCAAAAAATGATCGCCTCTTCACCGGATACGGAGGAGGGATCTAAGCCAGAATCGGAAATTTTATTGAGTAAGGCTTCCATGCTGCTCTTCCTGTTGCTGGCTATCTTCTAATTGCTCTAAGGTAAATGGGAATGTCAGGATATCTTGGAAAATCACTTTGGGTAGTGCATCACTCAATCCTTTTCTGTGCCAAGGGTAGATCTCAATCATTTTGGCCAAGACATGGAAAACGTTGACGGCTTCATCGCCTTTATCAGCGAGTAAGATTCCTAAACGCTCGCTGCTGAGGCGAGACAGCATATCTTGCTTATTACAGAGCGAGTGAGCGATCTCTGTACACACATCTAGGTAATTGGAATCTTTATGTTGAATCACAATCACAGCATGATTCGAGCGTTTTAGCTCGGTCTTAAACAATACCAGTTGTTCCCACCAGTAGGTTTCTGACACCATCTGGCTGAGCTGCTTCTCAGGGTCAAATTCATGCTGACCACGAATTCGATTGATAAGTTTACGTGCTCTCTGTTCAAGCTGGCGTTTGGAGGCTCTCGCTTTGTCGTTACTGACTCTTGCGGTTTGCTCCCTAAGCATATTGGTTGAGTGCTTACGGTATTTTTGGAAGGCTTCTAACGCGGTTTTATAGTCACCTGATTCTTCTGCGACGCGAGATTGCTGAAAACAGATTTGTGAAAGTAACTCGCCATTATCAAATGTGACTGCTGACTGCTCCGCTTGAATGAGCAGTTCTGCGGCTTGTTTAGGGTTCTTACGCAGTAACTCAACTCGGGCACGACTGATAAATGAGTGTGCTTTCATCCACACAAGGTCATGGCGCATCGCCAGTTCATGGGCTTTACGCGTCGCTTCTTCTGCATCTTCAACGCGCTCTAAACCGAGCAGGGCAAGGCCTCTAAAGTCCCAAACTTCTGCTTGCCAAGTATTGTCGTGATGATCTTTAAGCGCTTCGGCAGCACCATCTAGAACTGAAAGCATCTCAACATAGTTGTTGAGTAGGTAATGATCCCACGCCAACAAGATACGCGCTTTACCTTCTAACCAGTTGATTCGAGCATTGTTCGCTACGATGACGGCTAACTCATGAGTGGTCTTAGCGAGATTATACTCGTGAGTGATTCGCCAAACATTACCGAGACCAATCAAGGATTCGAGTTGAATTTCAACTTCGTCAACCAAAGCGGATTGCTCTAAGGCGTTGATCCAGTATTGCTGGGCAGAATAGTATCTCGCTTGCCCCCAATAATGTAGGGCATGGATATGAAGAATTTCAGGGAGTAGGTCGTCGGTGTCTAGGGCGTTGAGTTTACCGTGAGCCTCTTTGATGTACTTGAGTCCTTTGCGGTACTCCATGATACACCAAGCGCATCGGGACATAATAATAAGACACTGAATCTCCCCCTCGGGGTAGAGGATTTGCGCAGAACGCGCGGCACACTGCTCAGCGATTGCCCAAACTTTTTCGGGCTCCGATTCGACCTTGCTTTTTAGCTGATCTATTTCGACCTCTAGAAGTCGCTGGCTTTTATCCAATGAATCAATCCTTTAAGGCTATTACCGTAGGCACACAACATATTATATGAATAGCCATGCGCTAAACTCTACTAAAAGTGCCAAAACACCGATCGATTAACGGTACTCGTCACAATACTGATAATTATGAAAGGAGCTCGCGCAGTGTCAAAGGTGATTGAGTCAATTCTAGATTCTGAGCGGCTGTCTTTCCCGTCTTATCTTGGTAGCACAAATTATGCCAAGCTCGGAAAATATCCAACATAGGCATTAGGCCGCCCGGGCGTAACTTACGCCTAGGTTCATTGACAAAACTTTCGAATAGGGTCTGGAAGCGCTGCTGGTAAAATTGAGTGCGTCTGATGGATGCGCTGCGTAACCATTGTTTTGGTTGATTATTTTGACCAGCAAGGTAACAAATACCTTTCGATGACTCTTGGTTTGACGCGATTGCCCAACGGTCTCGCCACCATCCCATATGGACGATATCCACTTTGTCGATCGCGTTACTCTCATTCCAGCCTTTATCTTCTTCTACATACATAAGGTCGATATTTTGACGCAAAATGCGTGGCAGACAGACACTTAGCGCTGCAGAACGCAAAACAGGATCTTGCGGCAAGTAGATTGAAACTTGGCGATCGTCTTGGCATAAATCGAGTACGTGTAAAAAGTGCGCATACGATGTGTAAGGCGGGCGAATTAAAGCCCCTTTAGATGGGTAGTTGAATACCGTGAGATTTCCCATAGGGTCTTCAACATTTCCCCGCGCTAAGATGGTTTGATACTGCTGATCAATTCGCTCTCGCAACACTGGCGACGGGGTAGGCGCGGGCATGTTCGCTTCAGAAGAGTGCTCTTTTGAGACAAAACGCGCAGGGTACTGATACGGATCATGATCCACATCCCCGTTTGGCTCTTCTTCCGCTGAATAGTTTACGTGTTGGCAAAGTATGTAGCCACTATGAGCTTCGCCCGTTGCCATCCACAACACGCCATTATTACTTTTAGGCTGCAAGGGGACATAGAATGACGCGAGCTCATAACTTGCTGCGTGATTTACCCAGCGGGCATCAAACATTGCGAGCTTACGTCGGCAACGGCTCGCGATATGATCGAGGTGATCATAAAACGTCTTTGGATTAATTTCTAATTTACGGCAGATCTCGCGTACCGAGTAGCCCATAAAAAGCAAACCAAGGAGGTTTTCTTGGAATTGAAGTTTTTTGTTAGCCCCAGACCATTTGTCGACAAAGGTCGATTGGCAACATTTACAACGATAGCGTTGGCGATCGCCGCTATAACCAAAAGCATGGTAGAGGTGTTTGTGGGTATGAACAGATAAACCAAAATTATCGCAATCGTCGTTACGACAAGCAGGAAGCCCGTCACTATGGAGTTGACGAAGTCGATGAAGCTCATTGAGAACTTCTTGGTTATTAAGTAAGGGGGGGAAAGCGCCACATTCCCGACATACCATCGCAGGTCGCTTAGGGTTAGCATGCTGCACAACGTAACGATGTGCATCACTCAATCCAAAGTTGTCACACGCCAATGTTTTACAAAAGTTGAGCTGTAACCCGTTCGCTTCCTTTGGCAGTTGGCCGGCTGTCACTATCTCCCCCTCGGGATTATTCGGGCCACCAAACTCGGTTTGGTGGCGAAAAGATTGGAATTAGATGTTGATTGCAGTTTCTAGTGCTACTTTCATCATGTCATTGAATGACTTTTGACGCTCTTCAGAGCTTAGTTTCTCACCACGGATGATGTGGTCAGAGACTGTTAGGATAGTAAGTGCTTTTGCACCAAGATCTGCTGCTACGCCGTAGATACCTGCCGCTTCCATGTCTACACCTAGGATGCCAAGTTTTTCCATCTTCTCAAAGATGTCTGCTTCAGGAGTGTAGAAAAGGTCTGCAGAGAATACGTTACCCACTTTTACTGGTACTTCTTGAGCGCGAGCTTGGTTAACAGCTTCTTCTAGAAGACCGAAGTCAGCAATCGCTGCGAAGTCGTGATCGTTGAAGCGAATGCGGTTTACTTTCGAGTCAGTTGACGCACCCATACCGATAACAACGTCCATCAGTTTAACGTCGTCACGTACTGCACCACAGCTACCAACCCGAATCACATTTTTCACACCATATTCAGCGATTAGCTCGTGAACATAGATGCAGCATGAAGGAATACCCATACCGTGACCCATTACAGACACTTT
Source organism: Vibrio sp. SCP2 (assembly GCF_059295395.1). Taxonomy (NCBI): domain Bacteria; kingdom Pseudomonadati; phylum Pseudomonadota; class Gammaproteobacteria; order Vibrionales; family Vibrionaceae; genus Vibrio; species Vibrio sp. SCP2. The sequence continues at coordinate 1,346,866 of NZ_JCAFVV010000001.1, forward strand.
CTTACCTTTGTAAGTACCTGTGTAGCCGAACATGTTACGAACGTCACATACTTGCTTCACGTCATCGAGGAAAGTTTCCGCGATGTATTTAGCGCGTAGTGGGTCGCCTGGCATCAGTACTGTTTCAGCGAAATCACCTGGTTGTGCATTAATGTGTGGGGTTGCCATAGTTATTACTCCAAAAATTATTAGTAATTCGAACTGCTGATTACTAATTATGTTGATTTTGAAAAATCTGTTGAGGCAATACTAGCTATATCTGAGATTGCTCCATGAGAAGTATGTCACAAAAGGGGGGTGTTTGATGCTTTTATTGTTCGTTGATAACTAAAACTGTTGAAAGTGAATGAGCAATCGATTTGTAAAAACGTTTGCTTCATTAAGTGAACTAAAAAGCCGTTACTCACGTAGCTTATTTACGAGTTGTACAAAACATTTTTTTGTACAGGATATAAATATTGTGCTAAAAATTATACAAGAAATGTTTTTGTACAGCATGGCTAGGCAAAGGAGTTCATCATGAATCAGCAGCAGATAAAAATTGGTATCAGTTCTTGTGTTTTAGGTGAGCGTGTTCGATTTGACTCGGGGCATAAGATTAGCAAATTTGTCACTAAGGAGCTGACGCCTTACTTTGAGTTTGTTCCTGTGTGCCCTGAAGTGGGCTCTGGAATGCCTGTACCAAGGCCAACCATACGATTGATGTCTAATGAAGATAGAATTGCCTTGGTGGAAACTAAAGATCCAACCAAAGAGCATACGCAGGCTGTCGTTGATTACTCAAAGAGCAAAGTAGTAGAGCTTGAGCGCGAACAGCTATGTGGTTATATCGTCTGCGCTAAATCGCCAACGTGTGGGATGGAGCGAGTCAAAGTCTACAAAAAGAACAGCGCGGAGAATGTTGGGGTCGGTTTGTACACCAATGAATTGATGAAAGCCATGCCTTGGTTGCCCGTTGAAGAAGATGGTCGGCTTAACGATCCGGTTTTGAAAGAGAACTTCATTACTCGCATTTATACACTTAAAGATTTTTACGATTCTATCGGTGATGAGCCGACGCGTGGGAAAATCGTTGCGTTTCACTCACGCTATAAGTTGACCTTAATGGCACATCATCCAACCTCTTACAAAGAACTGGGTAAACTGGTTGCGAATGTCAAAGATTACGACATCGAAGAGTTCTATAAACTGTATCGACAAGGTTTGATGGCGGCGATGACTCATAGAGCGAGTAGAAAAAACAATACTAACGTGCTGATGCATTTACAAGGTTACTTTAAACGAGATCTAAGTCGCTCTCAGAAGAAAGAGCTGGTGCAAGTAATAGAGGATTATCGAGTTGGGCTGTTACCTTTGCTTGCGCCATTAACATTAATTAAGCACTATTTAGCCGCCCATCCAGACTGTTATCTGGAAGACCAAGCTTTTCTGCAACCGCACCCACAGGAGTTACGTTTAAGATATGGGTTATGAGAAAAAATTGTACGCGATTCGTGAGATTTCTGAGATTACCGGGGTAAAACCGGTAACCTTACGCGCATGGCAGAGACGTTATAGTTTAGTGCAACCTCAAAGGACTGAAAAAGGCCATCGCTTGTATTCCGACGAACACATCGCCTTAATCGGAGAGATCCAAGGGTGGCTCAGCAAAGGGGTTCCGATTGGTAAAGTGAAAGATGTACTTGAGTCCAATGAGCCCAATAAAGGTGAAGAGTACCTTGCGAGTGAACAATTGGACGAAGTGAGCGCTTTCTTACAAGCGTTATCTGAGCTGAACAAAGGGAAAGCGGATTCAATCGTCGCTACGGTGTTTAAAGAATACCCACTGGATGTGGTGCAAAAGCAGTTTGTTAAGCCAGCAGAGAAAGCATTATCTGTGGTCAAAATTGGTCTGCGAGCGCTACAAAAAGGCTTAATGGAGTCTATCTTCGTCGCTCGGCTTAATGCGATTATTGAGTCAGAGAACAAAGCTGCTAAATCTGGAAAATGCCTATTTATTAACTACGACAGCGTTAACATCCATGCGCGCCTATGGGCACTAAAACTATCTGAGTCGGGTAAGAGCTTGGTGATTATAGATGGGGTTGAAGACTTGTCGGGCTTGGTTGAGCATGAAGGACTGAGCGCGTACGCTGCCATTGCCATTTACAGCTCGCGACCTCTTACCGCAGGGCAAACTGCCACTGTTGAAAAGATAAAATCATCCTTCCCAGGAGAGGTTTTACTTTCAGACTTAATTGAAACCTAAGGCCTTAAAATGAAGCTAGTTTGGTTGCGCCGAGATTTACGAGCCGAAGACAATACCGCTTTGAACTGCGCGTGTTCGAGCAGAGAGCCTGTGGTTGCTCTCTATATCGCAACACCACAAACCTGGCAGGAGCACGCCCTTGCTCCCATTCAAGCCGACTTAATCTATCGCCGACTGTTGGCACTGCAAAGCGATCTGAGTAAGAAAAACATCTCTCTCTATTACGCTCAAACTGAATCTTTTAAAGATGCCGCGAGATTGGTAGCTGAAGTCGCCGTGAAAGAGGGTGCGAGCGGCGTTTATCTCAACAAAGAGTATGAACTCAATGAGCGCTGCAGAGACGAGTTACTGTTCGAGCTTCTTGCAACTGAGGGTATAGAGTGCAAAAGCTTTGATGATAAGTGCATTCTCAAGCCCGGTAGCCTAGTTAACAAGCAAGGTGATTACTTTAAGGTATTTACGCCATTTAAACGCGCCTACTTGGCAGCGATGTATCGTCAACCAGTCGCCGTCACAAAGCTAAATCCCCAGCAGATAAGAGGTAAGCTGACATCAAATCATGTGGCGGATTTTTCGAGTCAGTGTGATTTTGATTATCCGAGAGAGTCGAGTGAAAGATACGTGGTAGAGACTGAGCAGATAATCCAAGCGCTAAGAAAATTCGATAGTGACAAGGTTACTAGTTATCACTCCAATCGAGATTTTCCTGCGATTGACGGCACGAGTACTCTTTCACCTTATTTAGCGATTGGAGCACTCTCGGTCAGACAATGCATGGCACGTGTCATGTACCAGCAATCCCTTCCTTTAAGTGGTGGGCGTGAGGTTTGGCAAAGTGAATTGATTTGGCGTGAGTTTTATCAGCATTTAGCCTACTTTGAACCAAAATTGTCGCAAGGTAAGAGTTTTACTTCATGGGGAGACAATTTAGTTTGGCTCAATCCTACTGCTGCTATCGATGCGTGGAAAATGGGTTTAACAGGTTATCCGATTGTCGACGCAGCAATGCGCCAGCTTAACCAAACAGGTTGGATGCACAACCGCTTGAGAATGATAGTGGCAAGCTTTCTAGTTAAGGATCTTCACGCAGATTGGCGTGTTGGTGAACACTATTTTATGTCCAAACTCATTGATGGTGATTACGCCGCCAATAATGGTGGCTGGCAGTGGTGTGCATCGACAGGCTGTGATGGGCAACCCTATTTTCGTATTTTTAATCCCACTACGCAGGGAGAGCGATTTGACCCAGATGGCGCTTTTATTCGCCGTTGGATTCCAGAGTTGTTGAGCGTGCCAGACAAGTACATCCATCAACCCCATAAGTGGGGCAATGCTAAAGATTTGTCATATCCAGAACCGATAGTTGATCATAAGACCGAAAGAGAGATAACCTTAAGCCTCTATAAAGAAGCCAAGGAAGTTTAAATGGTGCGTAAGTTTCTCGCATTCTTGTGTTGTGTCAGCTCGCCTCTGTTTGCTGCGACGTATGAGTTACCAGTCGAAGGCAGTAGTATCGTGGGACGAACTCAGTACCATCAGGTAGAAGAAGGGGAGACGCTCGCTAACATTGCTAAGCAATATGATGTCGGCTTCTTGTCTTTGATGGCTGCCAATAAAGGCGTCGACCCGTTTTTACCTAAAGTGGACTATGTGTTAACGATCCCGACTCAAATCATATTGCCGAACGTAGAGCGCGAAGGGATCGTGATTAACCTAGCGGAACTTCGACTTTACTATTTCGAGCCTGAATCTAACCAAGTGCATATATTCCCAGTTGGTATCGGGCGAGTAGGGCGTGACACACCTGAAATGGAAACCTCTATCAGCCAAAAGCGTCCAAATCCGACTTGGACTCCTCCTGCTTCGATTCGTAAAGACTATTTAGCAAAAGGGATTGAGTTGCCTGCTGTGGTGCCAGCAGGACCAGAAAACCCTCTAGGAGAGTATGCACTTCGATTAGCTCATGGTGCAGGTGATTATCTTATCCATGGTACTAACAAAGACTTTGGCATTGGCCTTCGAGTGAGCTCGGGTTGTATTCGCATGGAGCCAAAGGATATCGAGTGGCTTTTCCCTCAAGTTAAACTGGGTGAAAAAGTGACCGTGATTAATGAGCCTATCAAGGTTGCGCTTGAACCAGATCGTAGTGTGTTCCTAGAAGCACACGAGCCGTTAACTCGTAGTGATGGCGTAAAAAAAGCGCTAGAGATGCCACAAGAGCTTAGCTGGTGGTTAGAGGAGTTTGACCAATCGGATGTGAAAGCGAGAGCCGCAATATTGGCGCAAAATGGTGTACCAGTCGAAATCGTCGCTCCGACATTAATAAATTAAAGAAAAAAGAAAGGGTCTGCATGCAGACCCTTTCTTTTAAAAGACGAAATTACTTAGTGTAAGACTGAGCAATGTTGTCGATACGTTCGTTTGCACGTGCCGCTTCTTCTTGTGCTGCCATAGCAGAGTCACCAGACTTACGTACTTCAGATTGTAGCGCTTGAACATCTTGGCTTAGTTGGCTTACTTGATTGCTTAGCTCATCCATTTTCGCCGTTGTCGCTTCGTCTGGACCAGACGCACAACCCGCTAGTAGAAGAACAGAAGACGCTGCAGCTGCGATCAACATTTTGTTCATGAGAGAACTCCTTGCATAAATAAGTATCAATAATATGTCCTATACCTTTTTATCGTATAGTGACGTCAATCAGTGTAGCCCTAATTCTACGCTTGCTAAAGCCAGCAAAAGTCAAAAAAACCCAAGAATTTAAGTAATTATCAAATTAGTTGAGCTACGTCTCATTGGTGAGAGCAATAGATGTAAGAGACATAGAGCTGACATTTAGAGTAAAAGTAAGGGCAAAAGAATATTTTCTGTGATCTCTATCCTCTTAGAGTGAATCCAGTTATCATAGCCTGTTTTTAGAATAATTCGTGTTGTACGAAGCCATTTGAGCTGTGGTGACAACGCTGTGTAACCAATTGGAGAATACTTTGCACTTTAAAGATTTAGGTTTAGACAATCGCTTACTAAAGAACTTGAAGCACTTTGACTTTAAGAAGGCGACAGAAATTCAGCAGCGCGCGATACCTGTCGCGATTGCTGGCAAAGATCTGTTGGCGTCTTCAAAGACAGGTTCTGGTAAGACACTAGCTTTTGTATTACCTATGCTGCACAAGTCGCTAAAAAACAAAGCATTCTCTGCAAAAGACCCACGCGCAGTGATTCTTGCTCCTACTCGTGAGCTTGCAAAGCAGGTGTATGGTGAGTTGCGTTCAATGTTAGGTGGCTTGTCTTATGACGCGACCCTAATTGTAGGTGGTGAAAACTTTAACGATCAGGTTAAAGCGCTACGTCGTTACCCTAAGTTTATTGTCGCCACACCTGGACGTTTAGCCGATCACCTTGAGCATCGCTCTCTATTTCTAGATGGCCTTGAAACTCTAGTGCTTGATGAAGCTGACCGTATGCTGGATCTAGGTTTTGCACCTGAACTGCGCCGTATTCACAACGCTGCTAAGCACCGCCGCCGTCAAACATTGATGTTCTCAGCAACATTAGACCATGCTGAAGTTAACGACATTGCTATGGAGATGCTAGATGCTCCAAAACGTATTGCAATTGGCGCTGCGACCGAAAAGCACACTGACATTACTCAGAAGTTCTACCTGTGTGATCATCTTGATCATAAAGAAGCAATTTTAGAGCGTATTCTAGAAGAAGCAGAATACAAACAGCTGATTATCTTTACTGCAACGCGTGTTGATACAGAACGTTTAACAGAAAAGCTTAACGAGAAGAAACTTAAAGCAATCGCGCTTAGTGGTAGCTTAAACCAGACTCAACGCAATACCATCATGAGTCAGTTTGAGCGCGCTGTGTTCAAAATACTGGTGACAACAGATGTTGCTTCTCGTGGTCTAGATATCGCTAACGTTACCCATGTTGTTAACTTCGACATGCCAAAGCACACGGAAGAATATGTTCACCGTGTAGGTCGTACAGGCCGTGCTGGTAATAAAGGTGATGCCGTTTCTCTGGTAGGCCCTAAAGACTGGGATAGTTTTAAGCGTGTAGAGGCTTATTTACAGCAAGACTTAAACTTCTCTGAGCTTGAAGGGTTAAAAGGCAAGTTCAAAGGCTTAAAGCCGCGTAAACCTGATTTCCGCAACAAGGGTAAAGCGACTAAGAATGCCAAGCCGCAAGCGAAGAAATCAACTAAGAAACCTGTCAAGCGTGACAAGAGCTTCCACCAGAATGTGGCTGTGGGTGATAGCGTGTTTATTCCTAAGAAGAAAACACCGCCTAAACCTGATAGCGAATAATCAGAGTTAAACTAACAAAGCCATTTGGTTGTGCCAAATGGCTTTTTTTGTATCAAGAGTTTGGTTGAAGCAGCGCAAAATCAACGGACAAAAAAAGGAGCCAAATTTGGCTCCTTTTTTAATGCTTGCTAGCAGAGATGATTAATCTTCGCGGTTACCACGACCATGGCCACGTTCGCCACGGTAGTTACCACGGTGATCGCCACCACGGTTACGGTCAAAGCGACGTTCGCCATCACGACGACCACCTTCGCGATTACCACGACCGCCTTCACGGTTGCCACGGTAGCCACCTTCGCGGTTTCCGTCACGGTTACCACGGTAGCCGCCTTCGCGGTTTCCATCACGATTACCACGGTAACCGCCACCATCGCGACGTCCACCGTCACGGCGACCGCCATCACGACGACCACGAGGCTCACGGAAATCATCAAAGTCACACACTACCGCGCCAACTTCTTTCTGACGAATGCGTAGTTTACGTAGCTTGTTAGCTGTCTCAGAAGACATCGCTTTTGGTAGCTGAACGTAAGTTTCGCCTTGAGCTAGTTTAATCGCACCGATTGAACCTTTAACTAGGCCAAGCTCGTTTGCCAATGCGCCAACGATATCTTTAACTTGAACGCCTTGCTCACGACCAACTTGCAGCTGGTATGTATCCCAGTCTTGGTTGTTGAAGTTGCGGTCACGACCACGACCATCACGGCCGCCTTCACGGCGCTCTTTACGACGCTGCTTGTCACGCTCAATCGCTTCAATCATTGGGTCTTCGCCAATGTAGAATAGTGGGCGCTTACCTTGCTGACGCTTAAGAAGAATGGCAGCTAGTGTTGCCGCGTCTAGCTCAAGAGACTCTTGTAGTTTTTCAACTAGCTCAGAGAACTTCTCTAGTGCTTTGTGTTCTTTATCTGCTTCAAGCTCTGCACCAAGTTTTGCTACGCGAGCTTCTGCAACTTTGTCACGGTGTGGAAGTTGAATCTCTTCCATTGATGACTTAGTTACACGCTCAATAGTGCGAAGCATACGTAGTTGGTTAGTGCGAACTAGAAGGATCGCTTTACCTTTACGTCCAGCACGACCTGTACGGCCGATACGGTGGATGTAAGACTCAACATCGAATGGGATGTCGTAGTTGAATACGTGGGTGATACGTGGAACGTCAAGACCACGTGCTACAACGTCAGTTGCAACTAGAATGTCGATAACACCTTGTTTGATATGATCAACAGTACGCTCACGTAGAGACTGAGGAATGTCACCGTGTAGTGCAGAAGCTTTGAAGCCACGTGCACATAGCCAATCTGCTAGGCGCTCAGTGTCTTGACGTGTACGTACGAATACGATTGACGCGTCAGTCTCTTCAGTTTCTAGAAGACGAGACATTGCTTCGTCTTTTTCTACACCTTTAACAACCCAGAACTGCTGCTCTACTTTGTCTACAGTGTGGTTTTTACCTGCAACGTCTACTGTCTCTGGATCACGTAGGAAGCGCTCAACAATGCTCTTAAGCATAGGAGGCATAGTCGCAGAGAATAGTACACGTTGTGCTGATTCAGGCGCGTGCTCCATGATTTCAGTTACGTCATCAACGAAGCCCATGTTAAGCATCTCATCCGCTTCATCAAGAACGAATGTGTGTACTTCGTCTAGGTGTAGACGGTCACGGTTGATAAGGTCTTGAACACGGCCCGGAGTACCAACAACGATGTGAGCACCGTTTTTCAGAGCGCGCATTTGATCAACAATCGACGCACCACCGTAGATCTCAAGAACTTTAAGACCAGCGATGTTTTGACCTAGGTTTTTAACTTCAGCCGCTACTTGGATCGCTAGCTCACGAGTTGGAGCAAGTACGATTGCTTGAGGTTTACGCTGTGCAAGGTCTAGCTTGTTTAGAAGAGGTAGAGAGAAAGCTGCAGTTTTACCAGTACCAGTTTGAGCTTTACCTAGTGCGTCTTTACCAGCCAATAGGTGCGGGATAGCAGCAGCCTGAATTGGAGTTGGTGAAACAAAACCCATACCATCAAGAGCTGAAAGGATAGAGTCGTTAAGCGCTAGATCGCTAAACTGAATTACAGAATCTGTCATTGGGATCCTACTATATAATGTCAACAAAAGGTCCCACGAGCTCTACCAATTCCAATACCAATCCAGTTGAGAGCTGATTCCGTTCAGATGCGGAAAAGTCGTAAATCGCATCAAGCCACTAGGGACGTAAGAGATATTGGTGTTGTTTACTGTCCGTTCACTCAAAGAATCTATGAACAGAAAGGGGGCCACCAATATGAGGGGGCGGATTATTCCCTAAAAGCACAAAAAAAGCTAGAAAAAATTGAATTTCATCACAATTTTTTCCTGATATGAGAATTTTTGTGTAGTTCTTGTTCATCTAGATGCATTAGGTGCGAAATTTATGCACAAATTTAGGTGATTGCTAACTGATTGAATTGTTCGTTAAACACCAGATTGTCATGCTTCTACGCTAGCAGGGGCAAGGGCTCGGTGATATAGTGGGCGCAATTTTTCGGTTACTTACTCGGTAAAACAAGATAGATGTTTCAAGATAACCCTCTACTGGCTCAACTTAAGCAGCAAATCCAAGAAACCCTGCCTAAAAAAGAAGGCACAATCAAAGCGACAGAGAAAGGCTTTGGTTTCCTTGAAGTGGATAGTAAGACAAGTTTCTTTATCCCGCCTCCGTACATGAAAAAATGTATGCACGGCGACAAGGTAAAAGCGATCATTCGTACAGAGAAAGATCGCGAGCAAGCTGAACCAGAAGAGCTACTTGAACAAGGGCTTAACCGTTTTATTGGCCGAGTTAAACTATTCAAAGGCAAACTGAACGTTACGCCAGACCATCCTCAGCTTAAAAAGTTATCTTTAAAAGCTAAGACACGTAAAGGCATCAAGAGTGATGATCTTAAAGAGGGTGATTGGGTGGTTGCACACCTTATTCGTCATCCACTTAAAGGTGATAATGGCTTCTTTGTCGAAATCAGCGACAAAATTACTGATGCAGACGACAAGATAGCACCTTGGTGGGTAACCTTGGCGCAAAATGATTTGCCAAACAGCGAACCAGCAGGACTAGATAGCTGGGAGCTAAAAGACGACGCTGATCTTGAACGCACCGATATGACACACATTCCGTTTGTGACCATTGATGGTGAGTCAACCAAAGATATGGATGACGCGCTGCATGCTAAAAAGACAGAATCTGGTGATTTCGAACTGACGATTGCGATTGCCGATCCGACGGCCTACATCACACCAGATAGTGATATGGACAAAGTGGCGCGCGAGCGTGGTTTTACCATCTATCTACCGGGTAGAAATATTCCAATGCTTCCGCGTGATCTCGCCGATGACCTATGTTCATTGATTGAGGGTGAAGCACGCCCAGCTCTTTGTTGTAGTGTGACCGTGACGAAAGAGGGTGTTATCGGTGATGACATTAAGTTCTTCGCTGCCAACATTAAATCTCATGCTCGCTTGGCTTACGACCATGTTTCTGATTGGATTGAAAATGGCAGTTCAGATGCTTGGCAACCAAGTGAAGAAATCGCAGAGATCGTTCGTGACCTCTATGATTTCTCACGTGCTCGTGCTGAGTGGCGTGAAACTCATGCGGTCGTTTTTCCTGACCGTCCAGACTACCGATTTGAACTGAGTGAAGATAACGATGTTGTCGCTATTCATGCCGACATGCGTCGTAGCGCTAACCGCCTAGTAGAAGAGGCGATGATTACAGCAAACATTTGTGCAGGCAAAACGCTGCAATCAAGCTTTAATTCCGGTGTGTTTAACACTCACGCGGGCTTCAAACCTGAAAAGATTGAAGATGTCGTCAATTTGGTCAACCCAGAAGGTGAACTGCCGTTTACCGCTGAATCTATTGCGACTCTAGAAGGGTTTGCGGCGCTGCGTCGTTGGTTGGGTAGTCAAGAAACGTCTTACCTAGATAACCGAATCCGCAAAGCTCAAGCATACAGCGAAATCGGTAACCAGCCTCTACCGCATTATGCAATGGGTCTTGACCTATACGCGACGTGGACATCACCAATTCGTAAATATGGCGATATGATCAACCACCGTATGCTTAAAGCGCACATCTTAGGCAAAGAACCAGTGCAGACTGCCGATGATAGCGTAGGTGAAGAGTTAGCAATTCATCGCAAACACCACAAGATTGCTGAGCGCAATGTTGGTGATTGGTTGTATGCTCGCACCCTTGCGGATGAACCTGCTAAAGAGACCAAGTTCAACGGTGAGATTTTTGATATCAACCGTGCAGGTATGCGTATCCGTTTGATTGAAAATGGCGCTGCGGCATTTATCCCAGGCTCACTCATCTTAGCCAACAAAGAGCGCCTCGAGTGCAATGGTGAAAATGGTACGGTTTCAATCGACAAAGAAGTGACTTACCGCTTAGGTGATGTACTAGAGGTGGTTCTGACTGACGTAAATCAGGAAAACCGCAGTCTAGTCGCTAAACCGACACAAATCTTTGAAGAAGTGAAGACGGCGACAGAAGCTGAAACCTCAGCAGAGTAACGAATCAACTCATTAGAGTTACCCCAAAAGGCGCTATTACAGCGCCTTTTTTGTTGCTTCAACTAGAGGCGCGCTATCTGTTTTGGAAATACTTTCTTGATTAGTATTTGCGCTGTGATTACAAAGCTCAGACAATTCTATACATTTCGCATAAAGACGCTTATTGGATATTCCTATAGTTTGTAACCGATTTAATTCATTAGGGAATATTAGGTAAGAATTATGAAAAAGGTTGTTTTACTTGCAGCGCTTGTAGCGCTACCGACTTTTGCAGCTCAGAAAGTTGATGGTTTCTATATTGGTGCGGGTATCGGTGATACGAGCTACGACGATGATGGATTTGGCAAAAGTGTTACTGAGGGCACGACTTCAACTGAAACAGATGGAGCATCATTCAAACTGATCGGTGGCTATCAGTTCAACAAGATCGCTGCGATTGAAGCTCAGTACACAAAGTACGGCACGGCAAACACTAAATTGTCTAACACTAAAGCACTGACGATGGACAGTGAGTCTCTAATCGTGGCGGCTAACCTAGGTTATACCTTTGACAACGGCCTAAGACCTTACGGGGTAATAGGTGCAGGTATTGTTAGCTGGGATGTGCGAAATGCGGGTGCGACAGCCTATTTGAACAACAAATCTTCAAGTACGTTTGCTGTACGTGCAGGACTTGGCCTTGAGTATGCACCTGCCATGTTTGATGGTTGGGCGGTTAGAGCAGGCTATGAAGTTGACGCGTTTGCTGCCGACGTTGAAGATTCGTTAACCAAGAAAACCACAGAACATACCTTGGGTATGGGCTCTTTCTACATTGGTTCGACTTACAAGTTTTAGAGCAATAGTGATAGGAGAGCACTTGCTCTCCTAATCCTGCCAAAACATCTCTTTCGGGTCTTTATCGATTTCGCGCATGATAGCGGTTAGGTCGCTACTTTGAGCTAAATATGGGTAGGGCACCCACTGATCACTATCCGTTTCTTGTGGCATAAACAGCTGCCATTGATTGAGTTCGCCGTTCCACGCCACTTTCGCGATTGGATTCATGTAATTGCAGTGGCTCGAATCCAGTAAAAAGTGCTGCTTGATAAAAATGACGCCATTGTTCATGGTTTCAAAGCTTGCTTTGCCCAATTCAGCGGGCGTACTTTGATTGCGTTGCTTACAGATAAGCTGCGCTCTGCTCTCGACTTGACGTTGTAGTAAACTCACTAGCCCCATGACGCTCTCACTTCAACAATATGAGTATCTGTGCAAAAGGTTACACTTCTCTAACCTAAGCATAGTATGTACTAGATATTTCATTGTCTGCATAGGCTTTCACAAAAATGTCATCTAACCGCAATAACATAGCGCTGTTTAGTTATAACCAATCGCATCTATTAGTGGGGAGTTTATTATGGTTCGTGTTGCGTTGGCTGCACTTTTATCTACATCACTGTTTTCAGTGCCAACGTTGGCTAAAGAGGTGAATGTTTCAGGCTCGACTTCGGTTGCTCGTGTCATGGATGTGCTCGCAGAAGATTACAACAGCACTCATCCAGACAGCTACGTTGCGGTTCAAGGCATTGGTTCGTCAGCCGGTATTACGCTGGTTAAGAAAGGTGTGGCTGATGTAGGCATGAGTTCTCGTTACCTAACAGAAAGCGAACAAGATGAATCTCTCACTGTTAAGCCAATTGCTTTTGATGGATTAGCAGTGGTGGTGAATAAATCTAACCCGATTCAGAACGTTACTCGCGAGCAATTGTTTGATATCTATAAAGGCAAAATAACTAACTGGAAACAGCTAGGTGGAAACGATCAAAAAATCGCGGTTGTCACGCGTGAAGCTTCTTCTGGATCGCGCTATAGCTTTGAAAGCTTGATGGGATTGACGAAAATCATCAATAGCCGTCTCGTGTCAGATATCAACCCAGATAACCTAGTGGTAAACAGCAACAGCATGGTGAAGACGATTGTTAACCACAATAAACAAGCGATTGGTTTTGTTTCTACAGGCTCAGTGGATAGCTCAATCAAAGCGATCCAGTTTGAAGGGGTAGAAGCGAGCAACAAAACAATCGCCACGGGTCAGTATGAATTATCTCGTCCTTTCCTTGTTCTATACAATCCTGACAAAGTAGATGAAGACTCCAAGTCATTTATTGACTACTTAAACAGCAACCAAGCAAAATCTTTGATTGAAGAGTACGGCTACACGCCAATTAAGAAGTAGTATTGATACAATGTTTGATTGGAGAGCTTCGGCTCTCCATTTTTATTTTGGTTGAGAACAATGCGGCACTATTGTGATGAATTAAATAGTCTAAACTGATAATAGACTGGAAAATGGGAAAGTCAGATGCCCTTACGGATTGTCAAAGCACTTTTGTTTTGCTTTGTACTCTTGTCAGGACCATCTGTTTTTAGCTCAAGTGAGCCGGCGTCTAGTACGACCAAGGTGGTTCCTGTTATCAATATCAGCGGAGCAATCGGCCCTGCTGTGGGGGACTACGTGATTGAAGAAATTACGTTAGCAAACCAAACCCCGAATATCTACGCTCTGGTGCTGACAATCGATACTCCCGGTGGCCTAGTCAGCAGCCTTAGAGAGATCAACCAATCGATCCTCGCCTCAAAAGTTCCTATTTTGTGTTTGGTCTACCCTCAAGGTGCGCGCGCTGCCAGTGCCGGTACATTTATTCTGTATGCTTGCCATATTGCAGCAATGGCACCTGCGACGACATTGGGAGCGGCGACTCCGGTAAGTATTGGTGGGGCAAGCCCAGAAAAATCCGATGAGGCGCCAAACGAGCCGTCAGCAATGGAAAAGAAAATGCTTAATGATTCTATTGCTTATATACGATCGCTGGCGCAGCTACGAGGTAGGAATGCAGAATGGGCGGAAAAAGCGGTTAGAGAAGCCGCCACACTTTCATCGAGTGAAGCGTTAGAACAAAATGTGATTAATCTTATTGCAGATACCCCTGAACAGCTCCTTATCCAATCGGATGGGCTAACTGTTAGCCTAAATGATACAAGCACACCGTTAGCAACTGCAGAAGCAAAGGTCGAGTATGAGACACCGGATTGGCGCCATCAGTTTCTCTCAACTATTACCGATCCGAATATCGCGTATATCTTAATGATGATCGGTATCTATGGCTTGTTGCTAGAGTTCTATAGCCCTGGGTTTGGCGTCGCGGGTGTCGTCGGTGCGATTTGTCTTCTGATTGCGACTTATGCTTTCCAGATGTTGCCAGTGAACTACGTCGGAATTGGTTTAATTCTACTGGGTATAGGACTGCTGGTGGCTGAGTCGCTTGTGCCAAGTTTTGGCATTTTAGGATTTGGCGGTGTTATCGCATTCGTCTTGGGATCGATATTTCTTATCGATAGTGATCTACCAGAGCTACAAGTCTCGTTAAATCTTATCTATTCAATAGCGGTGCTATCAGCAGCGTTTGTTGTGTTTGTTTTACGCAGAGTGTTGCAGCTTAGACAAAGTCAGGTGGTGAGTGGTGTCGAATACCTGATCGGTCAGCAAGCGGTTGTCGAAAACAGCTTTACAGCGGAAGGTTATGTGCATATAGCAGGTGAGCGCTGGGCTGCGCATGGTGATGACAGTTTCTCTCGTGGAGATATTGTCATTGTCGAGGCCATTGATGGTCTGAGTTTGAAAATTAGTAAACAGCAAGGAAGTGGCTATGATGGAACAAATAATCACTAGTGGCATGCTGACCCCAGTGTTGATTGTTGCGTTGGTACTTTTGATTGCATTCAGCATGTTCCACGTGTTGCGGGAATATGAGCGGGGCGTCATCTTTTTCCTTGGGCGTTTTCAAATGGTCAAGGGGCCGGGATTGATCATTGTTATTCCCATGATTCAACAGATCGTCAAAGTCGATATGCGAACAGTGGTGATGGACGTACCGAGTCAAGATGTCATTAGTCGTGACAACGTATCGGTTAGAGTCAATGCGGTTATTTATTTTCGAGTGGTCGATGCCCAAAAAGCAATCATCAACGTAGAGGATTATTTAGCGGCAACGTCTCAACTCGCGCAAACGACCTTACGTTCTGTATTAGGGCAGCATGAACTCGATGAGATGCTTGCCAATCGAGAGATGCTCAATACAGATATTCAGACGATTCTTGATGCTCGTTCGGATGGTTGGGGAATTAAGGTGTCGGATGTCGAAATCAAGCACGTGGATCTTAATGAAAGTATGATTCGCGCGATTGCCAAACAAGCGGAAGCAGAGCGCTCTCGAAGGGCGAAAGTGATACATGCTTCTGGTGAAATGGAGGCATCTGAAAAGCTTGTTGAAGCAGCAAGTAAAATGGCAACTCAACCCAATGCGATGCTATTGCGCTACTTGCAAACGCTGACGGAGATTGCCGGAGAAAAGAGTTCGACCATTGCCTTTCCACTGCCTATGGAACTGATGGAAGGACTGTTTAAACGAATGGGAGAACCTTATCAAAAACCTAAGGATAACGACTCTTCGAACTCATCTTAATTGGGCTGGCAATTGAGATTTGATTAACGCACAAACAAAAAAGCTCCTATCAAAGGAGCTTTTTGTCTCAGAGTTAGCGGTTATTCGAAATCAACACCCGCTTCTTTGTACAGTCGGCGGCACGCTTTGCCATCGCTGTGGAATAGGTGACAACGGTGCGCTGGGATACCAACAGACAGTTTATCACCTGGTTCGACATCTAGCGTGTCAGGTTGGCGGTAAATCATATCGGCATCGGCTGCATCGATGTGTAAGTAGGCTTGAGTTTCATTACCTAGTTTTTCAACGATGTTAACTTCACCTTCAATGGTCGCATCCCCTTCGTTTGCTGGTAGCAAGTGCTCAGGGCGAATACCTAGCGACATACGTTCACCGCGAGTCACTGTCGTGCCATCAACTGGAATCCAGAACGCAGTGCCATTCGCTAGCTGAACCATAACACGATCTTTCTCAGCCGCTTCAATGAATACGCTCATAAAGTTCATTTTTGGTGAGCCAATGAAACCGGCAACAAAACGGTTCTCTGGGTAGTGGTAAAGCTCTAGTGGGCGACCAACCTGAGATACGAAACCTGCATCTAGCACTACGATTTTATCTGCCATGGTCATGGCTTCTACTTGGTCGTGTGTTACATAAATCATGGTACAGCCAAGCTTGCGCTGAAGCTTAGTGATTTCAGAGCGCATTTGTACACGAAGTGCGGCATCAAGGTTAGACAGCGGCTCATCAAGTAGGAACACATTTGGTTGTGAAACTAGCGTACGACCAATAGCAACACGTTGACGCTGACCACCTGATAGCGCTTTAGGTTGGCGCTCAAGAAGATGGCTAAGCTGTAGAATTTCAGCGGCATGTTCAACACGCTTACTGATTTCACCTTTGTCAGCTTTAGCTAGCTTAAGACCAAAAGACATGTTGTCGTATAGGTTTAAGTGAGGGTAGAGAGCATAAGACTGGAATACCATACCAACACCACGTTTGGATGGCTCGACATCATTCATGCGCTCATCACCAATGTAGAGATCACCGGATGTGATGTCTTCTAGGCCTGCAATACAGCGTAGTAGTGTTGATTTACCACAACCTGATGGACCAACGAAGACAACAAACTCACCTTCTTTGATATCTAAATCAACATTCTTGGAAATTAGTACGTCACCGTAAGCTTTACATACATTTTTTAACGTGACACTCGCCATCTAGCTCGCCCTCGATCAATTTTTTATATTTTACTGCCTATCATTATATGAATTATGGAGCAGGCAATAATAGTAGGAATTTGGTAAGGAATGGATTCTATATAACAGAATGTAAGAAAATATGGGTGAAGGAGTTCCTCACATCACCCACCAAGCCAAATTCAGGTTTGC
Source organism: Vibrio sp. SCP2 (assembly GCF_059295395.1). Lineage (NCBI taxonomy): Bacteria > Pseudomonadati > Pseudomonadota > Gammaproteobacteria > Vibrionales > Vibrionaceae > Vibrio > Vibrio sp. SCP2. Next base: position 1,363,863 of record NZ_JCAFVV010000001.1, read on the forward strand.
TTTCCCCCGTGTGACACAAGCTTCTCCCCCGAACGAGTCAGTTTCCTGAATACCTACGTGACTTGTGCACTCATTTGCAAACCCTAGCGGCATTGTAACCAGTCACCATGAAACACGTGTTACTGGAAAGGGTTCTTACCATCCACTCTTGGATGGCTGTAGTTTGCTGTTTTCACCCCTCTACTACATCCTCCTAATCCGATTTTTTGTAGGGGTAGTAGGAGGGGAGGAGGTACCAAAGAGCGCAGAAGGCGTAGCGAGACGGAGTTCAAATATTTCTGTTTGATTACATTGAAATCGATCACACAAAGAGATTGTTTTGAGACTTTGGTCACCAACCTGTAACGATGATGATCACGAAAATAGTCCATAATAGCGAGGGCGTAGGGAGTAGGAGGATGAGCCTTTTGTCAGTTTGGCTGAAAATAAGTGCTGAAATACGGCGAAACCTCTGGTGGAGCCCTACAACACAAATATAAAAAGGATATGAACATGAAAAATGCCCTAAGCACAGTAGCACTAGGAACACTTGTTGCTCTTGGCTCTTTTGGTGCAAATGCTGCTATCGAAGAAGGTCAATTAACTATCTGGATCAACGGCGATAAAGGCTACAACGGACTTGCTGAAGTAGGTAAACAATTTGAAGAAGACACAGGTATTAAAGTGACAGTTGCTCACCCTGATGCGCTTCAAGACAAATTCCCTCAAACAGCAGCGACTGGTGACGGTCCTGATATTGTGTTCTGGGCTCACGACCGTTTTGGTGGTTATGCTGAAGCAGGTCTTCTAGCTGAGATCAAACCATCTGCAGAAATCAAAGAAGGCATTGTAGATTTCGCATGGGACGCAGTTAAATACGATGGCAAAATCATCGGTTACCCAGTAGCTGTAGAATCTCTATCTCTAATCTACAACAAAGATCTAGTACCTAACCCACCTAAGAGCTGGGAAGAAGTTGCTGAGCTAGACGCGCAGCTTAAGAAAGACGGTAAATCTGCAATCATGTGGAACCTAAAAGAACCGTACTTCACTTGGCCGCTAATGGCAGCTGACGGTGGTTATGCGTTCAAATACGGTGCAGCAGGCTACGACGTGAAAGATGCAGGTATCGCAAATGACGGCGTTAAAGATGCAATGAACTTTGTGAAAGGTCTTGTTGACAAAGGCGTTATCTCTTCAGACATGGACTACTCAGTTTCTGAGTCTGCATTCAACCAAGGTAAGACTGCGATGACAATCAACGGTCCTTGGGCTTGGGGTAACATCGAGAAATCTGGTATCAACTACGGCGTAACGACGCTACCTAAGTTTAACGGTCAATCTTCTAAGCCATTCGTTGGTGTATTAACGGCGGGTATCAGCACTGCTTCTCCAAACAAAGATCTAGCGGTTGAGTTCATCGAAAACTACCTACTGACTAACGAGGGTCTACGTAAAGTTAACAATGATAAGCCTCTGGGTGCGGTAGCGCTTAACTCTTTCCAACGTGAGCTAGATGCAGACAAGCGCATTGCAGCGACAATGGATAACGCGATGAACGGCGAAATCATGCCAAACATCCCTCAAATGAACGCATTCTGGGGCAGCGCGAAAAACGCAATCATCAACATCGTTGATGGTCGTCAAACTGTAGATGCAGCACTTGCAGATGCAGAAAAACAAATGACTAAATAATTAAGTTCTACCCTTTTAAGGAGGGGGTAACCCCTCCTTCATTTTCAAGTTTTATTATCGCTAGCAGGTTCTTTTATGCAGTCAGTTCAAGGTACAGATGCGATGGCGTCTACAACAACGAGCTTGCCATCAAGTAAAAGTGTATTCATTAAATGGGGCTTACTGGGCTCTGTGGGTATCATTAATGGATATGCCACAATTCTTATGTATTCTCGCGGTGAGATGGCCTTTGCCATTCTGACCCTAATCTTAACCGCACTCGCGTTATTTATTTTCGGTAGTAAAAAGACCTACGCACACCGTTACATCTACCCTGGTATTGCGGGCATGATTCTGTTCATCCTGTTCCCACTTGCGTATACCGTCGGTCTTGCCTTCACAAACTACAGTGCGAAAAACCAACTTTCCTTTGAACGTGCTCAGTCGGTTTTAATGGACCGTACTTTCCAAAGCGGCGATAGCTACCCGTTTACTCTGTACAAAACAGATAATGGCCACCGCCTTGCTGTTAAGAAAGGCGATCAACTGCTAGCAACCGATACTTTCAACCTTGCCACTCTATCTGCGTCAGATATGGATTTAGCTCCAGTCGACTCAGTAGCGGGCGAGAAAGAAAAAATCAAAACCATCATCAAAAACAAAAACGCGCTAGGTGGCTTAGATCTGCACCTACCGTCGGGTGAAGACATTCGCATGAGCGGCCTACGTAAGTTCGCTGCGGTTGTGCCTCTATACACTCTTCAAGATGATGGTGAGACGATCTTTAATAATCGCACTCAAGAATACTTGCGTCCAAATATGGAAGTGGGCTTCTATCAACCAGTCGATGAACAAGGTCAGTTTGTAGGCTCTACCGTTTCACCGGGCTTTATCGTTGATATCGGTACCCACAACTTTGAGCGTGTGTGGAAAGATGATGGCATTAAAGAACCATTCATCAGCATCTTTATCTGGACGGTACTATTCTCTGCACTAACTGTTGGCCTAACCGTTGTGATCGGCTTAGTACTTGCGAGTGTGGTGCAGTGGGAAGAGCTGAAAGGTCGTGCGATTTACCGCGTGCTCCTGATTCTTCCTTATGCTGTTCCAGCGTTTATTTCGATTCTGATCTTCAAAGGTTTGTTTAACCAAAGCTTTGGTGAGATCAACATGATGCTAGAGGCACTATTTGGCATTAGCCCAGCTTGGTTCTCTGACCCAATCATGGCTAAGAGCATGGTGCTGATTGTCAATGTATGGCTAGGTTTCCCTTACATGATGATTCTGTGTATGGGTCTACTAAAAGCGATTCCAGAAGATTTGTATGAAGCGTCTGCCATCGATGGTGCGAACTTCATCGACAACTTCCGCAAGATCACCATGCCGTTGATGATTAAGCCGCTGACTCCGCTGCTTATCGCAAGTTTCGCATTCAACTTTAACAACTTCGTATTGATTCAGCTTCTGACTCAAGGTGGTCCAAACATGATTGGTACTTCTGAGCCAGCAGGTTACACAGACCTACTTGTAAGCTACACCTACCGCATTGCGTTTGAAGGTGCTGGTGGCCAAGACTTTGGTCTAGCAAGTGCGATTGCAACGCTTATCTTCCTATTGGTTGGTGCGCTTGCCCTAATCAACCTACGTTTCACTAAGCTGTCTCAGGATTAAGGAGAGATTCCAATGGCAATGGTACAAGGTAAATCACTTAAATACCGTGTATGGGCAACGCATATTGCTATGTGGGTGTTCCTAGCGTCAATCATCTTCCCACTGTTGATGGTAATTGCAATTTCGTTCCGTGAAGGTAACTTCGCAACGGGTAGCATTATTCCTGATAATCCTTCATTAGAGCACTGGAAACTGGCGCTTGGATTTTCGGTGACGAATGCAGATGGCAGTGTAACGCCGCCGCCATTCCCTGTATTAACTTGGTTATGGAACTCAGTGAAAGTGGCAGGCATTAGCTCGATTCTTATCGTTGCGCTGTCTACGACTTCTGCATACGCGTTTGCTCGCATGCGCTTCAAAGGTAAAGACACCATCCTTAAAGCGATGATGATTTTCCAAATGTTCCCTGCGGTTCTAGCGCTCGTAGCACTTTATGCCCTATTCGATAAGCTAGGTCAGTACATTCCGTTCCTTGGTTTGAATACGCATGGCGGTCTGATTTTCTCTTACTTAGGCGGTATCGCACTTCACGTATGGACGATTAAAGGCTACTTCGAAACGATTGATAATTCGCTAGAAGAGGCAGCAGCACTAGATGGCGCGACGCCTTGGCAAGCATTCAGATTGGTACTACTACCATTGTCAGTACCTATCCTTGCAGTAGTGTTCATTCTGTCGTTCATCGGTGTGGTGGGTGAAGTTCCAGTAGCATCTTTACTACTTTCTGATGTAAACTCGTATACATTAGCGGTTGGTATGCAGCAGTATCTATACCCTCAGAACTATCTATGGGGCGATTTTGCAGCAGCAGCAGTATTGTCTGCGTTACCAATAACCATCGTATTCTTGCTTGCACAGCGCTGGTTGGTCGGAGGATTGACCGCTGGTGGTGTGAAAGGTTAATAAGAACGATAAGGGCGACCGCAAGGTCGCCCATTTTGTTTCTCAGCTTAACACTTTTGGTTTGGCCGCCGATCAGTTAAGTAGAGAGCAGAACTGGCGTTACGCATAGCTGGCTGTTAGCTAGATTCCTTACTATTTCACTACTAACAGTTTTTGTAACCATAACCCGGCTTTGTCCCGGGTTTTTTTATGTCTGAATAACGCTAAGTCAGAGTCAGTATAAAGTGCTTAGGTTGGATTGAAATCAACGGGATGAGTTGGTGCGACTAGGTATAAGTTCTGAATTGCAACAGTGGTGTTTGTTGCATTAACTTGCGGTGAACAACACGCTGTTCTGGTTAAAGTTCCCGACTTGAGGGCGCACAGCCAAGATATTGCAGAAGCACATAGATGCTTTCTTGAGATAGGGCGACTTTTCGAAATAGGTCTGCGAAGGTATCGTCGCCACCGAAGCAGGTGCGAATATAGTGATTGATTTCGTCGTCACCATAGCCTTCAACATACATGGTACGAACCCACTGGTACTCAACAGCTTTCAAGTTTGACAATGTAGTTTCACTCAAAGTGGTTTCGTTGAGTTCCAAGAGACCTTCCTTCATACGCAATGTTTGATTTAGTCAGCGGATTTAATCAAATCAAGATGAAGGAAAAATGACAGAAATGTGGCGTTACGGTGACTAGTTCTTAAATGGAGGCACTTGGCCTCCAATTTGGCAGAAAGCTCACTATTTTAGATACTTAACGTGCGCTTCCATTTCTTCTCCAATCTCTTTACGCATGTTCATTAGACGGATTGCTGAGTCGCGCAATTCAATATCTTCTGGCGTTTCTGGAATCCACTCTGGAACAAAGGTCGGGGTGCCGTTCTCATCGACCGCAACCATAATAACAATGCAGTGAGTCGTTAAGCGATTGTTCATCTCTTTTGGGTCACTTGCTTGAACGTCAATGGCGATATGCATTGAGCTCCTACCGGTATAGATGACCTTAGCGCTTACTTCGACAAGGTTACCGACATGAATCGGTGCCACAAAACGAATCCCACCCGCATAGGCGGTAATACAGTATTTACCACTCCACGCCGCCGCGTTGGCGTAGGCTGCCAAGTCGATCCACTTCATCACAGCGCCGCCGTGGACTTTCCCCCCAAAGTTCACATCTCCCGGTTCTGCTAGAAAACGTAACGTAATATCGCGTTGACCATTGCTCATCTATCAATCCTTAGTTGTTATTGTTGTATGTGGTTTAATATTAAATAACAAACTGGTTAATTATCTGCAACAACTATTAGAGTTTAGTTCTTATTGTTTATTTTGAGCACGGTCAGAGAGCAAAAAGCCCGATTAAATCGGGCTTAAAGAGGTTATGAAGATGGAGTAGCCATCACTTTATCCATTATTTGCATGCTTTGTTCAAAATAAGGATTGTAAGTCAGTCTTGCATGGATTTTGTTAGGCTCGGTGTATCCCCACGCTGAGTACCACATTGTATCGCCAGATAAGCAACGCGCTTCGTTGTCTTCGCCTTGTCCATTGCTACAGATTAAGTTGCTGCCGTTTACGCCGTAGTTAGGGTTGTTAGGGGAGAAAAGGAGCCCCATGTGAGAGCCGTTTGAAATGCGTTGCTCGGGTAAGTTCATGCTGAATCTAGTCGAGCGAGGCTCTGTTAGGTCATCCTCACCTTGCCAAACGATGTGTCCTCGGGGATTCGACATTTTTTGGCTGAAAGTATCGATGGCAAACTGAGTACTAACGACTTTATCGCCCTCACTCATCATCATAAATACTGGCTTCAGATACTCTTTAGTAGACAGTTGCTCGCGCACCTCAGAGGAGGTTTGGTAATAAACTGCGGCTGCGCTCATTGGCAGAGAGTTGTATCTGAGCGGGTTGTCCTCAGGATCTTGGTCTGCCCATGTAATGAAATAGCTCGCCAGTTCGGCATACTTGACGGAATCAGAGTAAGGTTGCAGCGCAGGTGAGAAAAGTAGCAAACCGTTGACAGTCTCATCGTTTAACGCTTCGGCCGTCACTAGATTAGCACCTGTAGAATAACCTCCCAGCCATACTGAGCTAGTGTCTTTTTTCAGCAGTGCAATGTGATGGCTGACGACACCTTGCCAGTCTTCTAGTGTAGGGAGTTGAAGATCGCCAACTTTACTCGCATGTCCAGGAAGTAATATAGTTCTCACCAAGTAGCCTTGCTCAGCAAGATGAGTGGCAACGTCAGTGAAAGAGTAGGGAGAGTCACCTAAACCGTGTACCAGCAAGACGCCCTGACCGTTTGGGTTTTCTGGTCGGTACTCTTTTGGCAGCACCATGTTAAGTTCGGTGGATTTATCCTCTGTCATGAACAGACGGTTGTGTTCAAGCCACTGTTTCGTCTCTGTCACATACTGTTCAAAACTATTTTGAGAATAGCTAGGTAGGCGCTGAGCTTTATCAAACGCTGGGTCTTGAGTCTGGGTTGTACAGCCAACCATGACAGCTGTTGCAGCGGCTGCCAAGTAAAATGCTAAAGCCGTCTTTTTACGCATCATATATTCTAGTTTTTCCTTTTTATTTTGATACGTCTTCATATTCTCCCTCTAGTACCGAGCGATCATTTTGCTGCGAAGAAGCAGAGCGATTCATCTTAAGTGATTTCTCAATCTTCTTGCCTGTAATAACCGCGGCAATGGTCAATGGAATCACCATGATCAAGCTAAATAGAAGGGTGAATACACCAATAAACAATGCCAGAAAACCAGAAATGACTCTATTCATAATTTTTACCTCTCGATTACAGGACTATATTAACCTCAGGTAAATGAATCAAACATGAACAGGTACACAATTTAAGGTGAATACAAAAAAGCCACTTTCTAAAAGAAAGTGGCAACTACGGGGGATTATTATAGGTATTGTGTTGTGGAGTTTTGCCCCGGAAACCCCGGGGCGATATTCTTATGATTAATCTGAGAAAGCTAAATCACTTACCCAGATTAATGAATCCCTGAGCTTATTTTGTTGGGTACGTTTTGTAACGAACGCCCATCATTTGTTCCATACAGTGAACAACCTGACAGCTGTAGCCAAACTCGTTGTCATACCAGATGTATAGCACGCAGCGGCTGTCTTGAGCGATAGTCGCAGCACCATCAACAACACCCGCAAAACGAGAACCCACTAGGTCAGTTGATACAATTTCAGTCGACTCTGTGTAATCAATTTGCGCAGACAGTTCAGACGTCAGTGCCATTTCACGTAGGTAGTCATTTAGCTCTTCTTTATCTGTGCCTTGTTTAAGGTTCAGATTAGCAATCGCCATTGATACGTTTGGCGTTGGTACACGGATAGCGTTACCTGTTAACTTGCCCGCTAGCTCTGGTAGGGCTTTGGCTACCGCTTTCGCCGCGCCAGTCTCGGTTAGAACCATGTTCAAAGACGCACTACGACCACGACGCTCACCTGAGTGGAAGTTATCGATCAGGTTTTGGTCATTAGTAAATGAGTGAACGGTTTCAATGTGGCCAGAAGTCACGCCGAACTTATCGTTAATCGCTTTAAGAACTGGGGTAATAGCATTTGTCGTACAGCTCGCCGCAGAAATAATGCTGTCTTCGGCTTTGATAACGTTGTCGTTAACACCGAATACCACGTTCTTGATGTCACCTTTACCTGGTGCAGTCAGCAGTACTTTTTCAGCGCCTTTACACTCTAGGTGTTGACCAAGACCTTCTGCATCACGCCATACACCTGTGTTGTCAACAACCAATGCATTGTTGATGCCGTAGCTAGTGTAGTCAACTTCTTCTGGTTTGTTCGCGTAGATAAACTGAATGTAGTTACCGTTAGCAATAATCGCCTTGCGCTCTTCATCAACGACGATACTACCGTTGAATTGACCATGAACTGAGTCGCGACGCAGCAGGCTAGCGCGTTTTTCTAAGTCACCTTTTTTGCCGCCACGTACAACAACAGCGCGTAGACGAAGTGGGTAACCAGGCCCCGACTTTTCTACAAGTAGACGAGTTAATAGGCGGCCGATGCGACCAAAACCATACAATACAACGTCACGCGGCTCAGAGACGGTTTCGCCATTCATTGCACCTAGAAGAGAGGTGTGAAGGAAGTCTTTTACACCATGAGAGTCATCGCGACCTTGCCAGAACTCATGGGCAAGCTGACCGATATCGATGCGACATGGAGAAAGTTCCATTTCAGCAAGTGCTTTGATTAGAGGAAGAGTTTGCTCTGGAGTAAGAGCAGTACCTGTATAGCGACGTGCTAAACGGTGAGTTTTAATGATGTCGATGGTCGCTGCATTAACCAGTGTTTTACCAAAGAGTAGAACTTCGACGCCTTTGTGACGGTAAAGTTGACCTAGAAGTGGAGAAATAGTTTCCGCAATCGTTTGGCTCGTTTGCCAATCTAAGAGGTGTTTCTCTGGACTCATTGTTTGTATGGACCTTTCACGTTTTTTGGGGACTGACTCTATTTCACCTGTAGGGGGAGTGAATAGAGGAAATGTATTAATTTTGTAATTTTTATGCGGCAGGATTGTAAGGCCTAATATCTTATTCTGCTAGTAAAATTAATTCAGGTTATTTTAGCTGTTATGGCACTTACCCTTGGCGGATTTCACTATAAATTGTAGGTAGTAGTGCCTATTGACATTTTTAAATAAGCAATCTTAATTTGTACTAAAAAATACTAGAAGCACATAATTTATGTAATACGGCATAAGAAAAACCTTTTCAATTAGATCTACATCACTCTATCTACTTAAAAGGTAAACGATAAACCAATGGAGAAGAGATCGACTTTGGTACTAAAAGGCTTAGTCGGATCTTGCGGTACGGTGAAGTGTCCACTGATCACGTTTTCTCTACCGTAGAAGCGTTGCCATTCGATTGACGTATTTAATTGGGGTGTCCAATCGTAGCGAAAACCGAACAAGTAGCTTTCAGTGTCCTTGGTCAATCGAGCTTGTCCGTATTGAATATAGGGTGTGATCTTACCTAGCTGGTAGTCAAAGCTTATGTACCAATCAGAGCTTAGCTCGTCAGCAAGCATGGTCTCTGCTTGTACATGCAGCTGACCAAAGTAATGACTTATACCCAAGGCATAAATATCAAGATTATAGAATCTAGGTGACGCTATCTGCCCCGTCATTGTGGCGTCTAGGTTGACGTAAGCAATACGGAGTAAATTGTCGTCATAGAAGAGTTCTGAACTCAAACCCAGCGCCCTTGAAATATCCAATGAAAAGGAAGAGCCGTACTGTTCGAAATGTTCCTCTCTCGGAATGGCGATATAGGGAGAAAAAACGATTTGATTGCCATTATCAAATTCGTGTAAGAAATCCGCGGCGATTCCTTCATAGTAAGTGAGTCCAAGATTGTTATCGTATACCTCAGGAGGTAAGCGCAAAGAAGGGTAGGCGCTAGAGACATAGTAGTACTCAGACATAATAAACATTGGGGTTCTTAAGCGCCCTATTTTAGCGCGAAACATCCCAGCATTGTATTCCACCAATGCTCTTTCCAATTCGGGTGAAGAAAAATGGTCTTCTGGTCTTTTGACGACTTGAACCGTTGAGCGCAATTTAGGTGTGATCTGCCAATCAGCTTGAATACCTAAGGTGGTATCACAGTCAAAGCACCAATCATCGCTAATGTTTCGCCCAGCAAGTATCGGCAGTGAATTATTACTTTTGGCGGCAGAAAAGGTCCCAAACCCACTTAGTTGAAAATCATCTGAAAGTGCAATTTGTGCATTGCTTACTGCGGGAAGCCATGACATGGAAACCATCGCCAAAAGCAAGTGAGTTCGTTTAATCCGAGAGCTGATAAATGACATAGGCGTCCTCAGGAAGCAGTTCTTCGGGAACATACGCAATGCCATTTGCGTTGTTCTCTAGCCAATGGAGAATGATTTCGAGAGACTCTTCCGGTACTTCCACAGGTGCGATGGCTTTACCAGAGAAGGAGAGCCGTGCCCATATAGCAGACATTTGAGTTGGAGACTTATTCAGTAGCTTACGGTAGAAGTCTTCACGACTCTCGGAATCACGGGGAAGATCAAGGAGACGAACAGGCGCGCCGTTTACGTGGGACATGCGACCTCGATAAAGTAGTTTTACCTGATTTGAGCGCAATGCCTTCATTTCTGGGTTAAGAGTAATCACAGCAAAACCAGAGGCGTTTGCTTGAATAGCTATCCCAAGTAGAAGTGTAGTGAGAACTAGCCTGATCAAAATATCCTTTCTTGTCGACGTTGTTACTAATGTAGCTTTCTGTTTTTGTTATATAAATAGTAGTCAGGCGGAAACCAACTGTGCAATTACTTACGCTTGTGGTTAATTGATCATCTAGACTTAAACCTTATACGCGCCAAAGTCGATTCAAGGAATGAGTCCGGATGTTACTGACTAATATGTCTATTAAAAGTAGACTATTTATTCTGTGTCTGATACCTACGCTCGCTATTCTTGCCTTCAGTGCCAATTTAGCTAGGGACTTTCAGAGCAGGCTACACAGTTATCAACTGGTGGGTGAGAAGAATGACAGCATAAGTTTACTGACGGAGTTTTCTCATCACCTATATGTTGCGTTTAATCGTCGATTGAATGGCCAAAGTGCCAATGCTGCGGTGACGAGAGCGCAACAAACTATGTCGATGATCGCGCAGACCGCTCATACCTCTGACCATGTCCACCATGGGATTCAAACGTCGAACCAAGCCAATAGCTATATTGAAGAGCTTCAATATCTATTGCCTGAACTCCTTACTTCGGATTCGGCTTCTACCATCGAGTTAGGTCAATTGATCTACACCATTTACCATGATCTGCTGGTCGAAATACATAGCCTTGAAAGCCACGAGGCTTCCCCCTCAATTCACAGCCTAGATATCGTGTTATCTGATCTAAGCTGGCTCTATTTTTGGATGGAAAGGGAGGCGTGGCTAACACAAGAAATTAAATGGTTGGACTGGCAGTACTCTGATTATGCTGAAGAGTACTTTCGGATTCGAGAAAGGCAGCAGTTGTACCTCGATAAATTTATCAACTTAGGTGCGAACTCGCATCAAGTGGAAGCTCTACTCGACATTTTCGCCAGTCGAGAGTTTCAACGGGGCTCTGTGGTGAAAGAGGCTTTTCTCAATCAAGCTGGGGCTGGCCTACCGCCATCGGAGTTCGTTGAGATTATTCACGCACGCAACAAAACCGTTGAGAGCCAGTTGATGGCTTTTTCAAGTACGTTAAGAACGGAACTGAATCAAAGTATCCGCAGTGCCAAACAAGGGCTGTGGCTAATTGCGATTGCAGGCTGCTCTGTGTTTATTGTGATGTTTGCGTGGGGAACAAGCACGATTTACCGGATCAACTCCAAGCTGGCCAAGATCATCAATGTTATGGGGCAGCTAAAGGAGAAAGATGGCGCTGAGCAGATCCCAATTGATGGTAAAGATGAGTTTTCTTCGTTTGCTAATCAACTTAACCATATTATCGAGCAACAAACAGAGTATGAGAGGAACTTAGTCACAGCGAAAGAGAGTGCTGAAGCGGCAAACAAAGCTAAGAGTATTTTTCTTGCCAACATGTCCCATGAAATACGTACGCCGCTCAATGGTATCATCGGCATGACAGAGATTCTTTCAGACAGTCACTTGACGGCAGCTCAGCGAGAAATCCTTGCCGATGTGGATACCTCTTCGCATGCGCTACTGTTACTCATTAATGACATATTGGATCTTTCTAAGATCGAATCGGGCAACTTAGTGTTGTCCGTTCGTAGTGTTGACCTCAGGGACATGGTGTATGAAACGGTGAACTTGGTCTGTGCTAATGCGCTTAAGCAACAGGTAGAGATACAGGTTGTCTATTCGCCAGCGCTGCCAACTTCAATTGATATCGATGATTTCCGCTTCAAACAAGTGGTGATGAACCTACTTAGCAATGCAATTAAGTTTACTCGTAATGGGGTGGTCACTATTGAACTGGGTACCCATTTAGGCGATCTACAGTGTCATGTGATCGATAATGGCATCGGTATTTCACAAGACAAGCTCAACGATATATTCAAACCTTTCACCCAGGAAGATGGCAGCATCACACGTAGATTTGGTGGAACAGGACTTGGTTTAGCGATTTGCCGTCAACTCGTAGAACTGATGGGAGGGAAGATAGAAGTTAGCTCGACAATCGGAGTTGGAAGCCGTTTTTCACTGACTATTCCGCTGAGTATCAGCGAGCAGCAGGAGATGGGGCTTGATCTATCCACTCGTGGAATTCTCATCGCCAATGATTCAAGGTACCAACATCTTATTATCGGAGAGAGCCTACGATTAGGTATCGATCTTATGGTTTTCAATACCGTTGAAGATATCTCTGCAATTGAAAACGAAGTTCCATTCATCCTGTACTGCACCAATCTTAACCGAAGTGCTCGGAAAGATGTGTCGAAAATCAGAAGCCTTTGTCCTACAGGTCAGATCATTGGCATGAACCATCATTTGTATGTGAAGCCTGAGTTAGATGTGTTGTTGGGAGCTTCGATCACTCTACCCTTATTGGGCCATAAATTTAGAACCATCTTAGAAGAGGTAACCAGTAAACATCAGCTTCAGGATAATCGTGATACTAATCCAGATGTAGATTTCCATCCCCTCGATGTAAAGAAAGTTTTAATCGTGGAAGATAACTTAATGAACCAAAAAATCGCCTCATTTTTTCTCAACAAAATCGGTATTGAATATGTGATTGCGAGTAATGGATTAGATGCCGTCAATGCGGTGAAAACGGAAGAAAAGTTCTGCGCCATTTTAATGGATTGCATGATGCCGATTATGGATGGTTTGACGGCAACACGAGAAATACGCCAATGGGAACGGGATAAAGGAAGAGAAAAAGTGCCAATAATCGCGCTAACGGCGAGTGTGTTGCCTGAAGAAATTCAAAGCTGTTTCGATGCAGGTATGGATGCTTATCTCCCTAAACCTTATAAATCGCAACAGCTTTTCGATACCTTTGAACGTTTAAAAGTGACGCTTTAATTCGCCTGTTCGATCGCTTTCAAGTCATCTAGCGGAAGCCAGTTAACCTTTACGCCCGCCTGTAAGAACATCTCTTGACTGACTTTGATCTTATCTCCCCAGCGAGATAAGAAATCGGGCGTTTGCTCTGGACAATGAACAGCAGAAATACCGGTTTGAATGATCTTTGCCGCACAGTTAGGGCAAGGAAAATGAGTCACCCAAATCTCACACCCATCCAGATCACGCTTTGCAAACAAGATAGCGTTTTCCTCGGCATGAAGTGTTTTCAGGTACTTCATTTCTCTATCATCGGTCATTGCACTGTCTGAAATGCCGTGAGGATAGCCATTAAAACCAACCGAAACGATGCGGTTTTGTTTTGTGATTACAGCGCCGACTTGAGTGGAGGGATCTTTACTCCAAGAGCCAACTAGTTCTGCCATTTGGTAAAAGCGTTGCGCCCATTTTGAAATCATTCAATCTTCCTCTAGGAGATGGTTAGCAAATAGACCGAGACTGGTGTAGTGCTAGAAAAATACATTATGTGATATGGATCTCCACATAATATCCTAGTTTAACGTCGTATAGTCCAGAAAAAACCGCTGGTAGGAGAAGTGAAGAGTAAAACAGTGGCAGATTAGTGGGAGTTTGGTCACCTTTTATTGATGGTGCTCGATGAGTTGAAGTCGGAAATAGTCCCGCATCTGTGTGCGAGATCTCTTACAAAGCCGTGAGCATTATGAGAAACGAACGCTGAGAAATTTGGATGCTTTGTCTTTAAGTATATGAAATTTATGGTTATGTATGTTTCTTAAACAGTCGGGAAGCTGCCGAAAAGCGAGAAATAGCGTTGTGAAAATAATGGTGAAGCCATAATCTTAAGTTGTCAGCAGGGAGCAGACACGGAACAGGAAAGACCCAAGGAACGGTCATCTTCAGGACGAAGATTCGATTATTCAGGATGAATAATTGGCATGGAAAGCGAAGGACATTGGCTGGACGCTAGTAACTAGGATGGTTACTCAAGGATAGACAATGGACGCTTAACGGACTAAGGCAATTTCTATCAGGATGATAGAGTCAGGGACACCGCTTAAGGATAAAGCGATGAGAGTTAGCGAGGATAGCTAACGGGCTGGATTGCCAAGGACACCGCTAGGATGGCGATGATAAGGAAAGTGCTGAAGGATTCAGCGTACTATCAAGGAATAGATGCAGGGAGCACCTATTAGTAGCCGGATCGCTGCGAGTAAGAATAGAACCCCACTAGGCGAGAGCTTAGTGGGGTTTTCTTTTATCTAGATAAAACATGACTCGTTCTAAAACAAAAAGGGAAGCAGCCGCTTCCCTTTATGCATTTCACACTAATCTGGTTTTAGCGTTTAAACGTTACTTCTTCTTGGCTACCAAGATGGATATGAGTCTTTGCCGGCTGTGTTTCAGCAATCACCTTACCGTTACGAACCGAGTAACGAACAGGTACTTGGCGACGTACTGCATCAAAGCCATTCTCTGCCGGTAGGATAAGTAAGCTACCTGGCTTGCCTTGCTCAATGCCGTGTTTGTCTTGGATGTTTAATGTGCGCGCTGAATTAGTGCTGATTAAGTCCAAACCATTGTTGATCTGATCGTAACCCATCACCTGTGTAACATGCAGACCCATATGCAGTACTTGTAACATGTTTGCTGTACCTAATGGGTACCAAGGGTCAAACACGTCGTCATGACCAAAGCAGACATTAATACCAGCGTTTAGCATCTCTTTCACACGAGTCACGCCACGGCGTTTCGGATAATCGTCAAAACGGCCTTGTAGGTGAATGTTCACTAACGGGTTAGCGACAAAGCTGATGCCTGACATCTTTAACAGTCGGAACAAGCGAGACGCATACGCGCCGTTGTATGACCCCATCGCAGTAGTGTGGCTCGCTGTCACTCGATCGCCCATTTCATATTTGTGTGCTAGGGCAGCCAGTGTCTCAACGAAGCGTGATTGCTCATCATCGATTTCGTCACAGTGAACATCGATTAGGCGATCGTACTTACGTGCCAGTTCGAACACATAGTGAAGTGACTCGACGCCGTACTCGCGAGTGAACTCAAAATGGGGAATCGCACCGATAACATCAGCGCCTAATTGTACCGCTTCTTCTAGCAGTTCTTTGCCATTTGGGTAAGAGAGAATACCTTCTTGGGGGAACGCGACAATTTGAATGTCGACCCACTCTTTCATCTCTTCTTTAACCTCAAGCATTGCTTTTAAGGCGATTAACGTTGGATCAGAAACGTCTACATGAGTACGAACATGTTGGATACCGTTAGCGATTTGCCACTTTAGGGTTTGTTTCGCGCGGCTTTTTACATCTTCAATTGAGAGGAGCTCTTTGCGCTCCGCCCAACGTTCGATACCTTCAAATAAGGTACCTGAGATATTCCAGCTAGGCTCACCTGCCGTTTGAGTGGTATCTAAGTGAATGTGCGGTTCACAGAAAGGCGCGACAGCTAAGCCGCCCTCGGCATCTAGAATATTACCGTCAAAAGCAAGGTCTGCATCGTTGTCGAGAATTTGCTTAAATTGACCGTCCTCAATAAGGATCTGTTTTAGACCTTGTTGATTGCGTAGTGTCGCGTTTTTGATCAATAGCGTTGTCATGATGCTTCCTTACGCTGTTTGTGCTTTCAGCGCGTGTTTGTTGAGAATTGGGTTTAGGATAGCGTAGCAAAGTGCTCCACCAAGTACAGCATTGAGCGGTACTACTCCAGGAATGAACTTGCCTGCGGCTACGCCGATTGCAACAGCGATAATGCCAGCCCAGTTAATGGTTTGGAACTGCGCGTTTGCAAAATCTTTGTAACGTTTACGGTTGATTAGGAAGTCTGCGATGATAACGCCACCAATCGGTGGAATGGCTGTCGAAAGAAACGTTAGCCAACCGACAAAGTTATTGTAAAGCCATAGCGCGAAGATGGTGCCAATGATGCCGTTCATAATTGACATAGTGGTACTAGAGCGACCAGTAATGTTAGAGAATCCAAGGCCAGAGGCATACAGCGCGTTCTCGTTAGTTGTCCAGATATTCAAGCCAAGCACAATGATAGCTGGTAGTAACAGGCCCTGAGCAATCATGACGTCAGAGATGTCCGCTTGACCAGTCGCTGCGGCACCTGCTGCGCCAAACATGAACATCAGCGAGTTACCAATAAAGAATGCCACCATAGTGACTAATACCGCGCTAGCCGGTTTTTTACCAAATCGAACGAAGTCAGCGGTCAGCGTACCTGCGCTAACAAATGAACCCACTACCATGGCAAGCGCAATAGAGAAGTCCATTGGCGTTTCAGGCTGAATGAGTTGTAGCTGTTCGAAACCACCTACGCTATCTACTGCCATAGAAACCGAGTAGCTACCAAGAATGGCAATCGCAGGTACGGCAATCGCTGACAAGACCATAAGGGCTTTAATGCCGAAGTAAACCGTAGCTGTCATCAGTAAACCTGATACAACAATCAATGTGTTGGTATCAATGCCCGTCGCTTTTTGTACTGGAATGGCAAACATCGCAACACCGACGCCAAACCAACCGACTTGAGTACCGCCTAATAGAGCAGAAGGAAGCCATGAGCCTTTAGTACCAAAAGAGAAGCGAGCAAGAAGGTGAGTAGAGAGACCAGTAGAAGCGCCAATGTAACCAAGAAAAGAGGTGTAGATACCGAGAATAAGGTTACCGATGAGAACAGCGAGGAAGAAATCATTAAAGGAGAGGCCAGTACCAAGAGAACCACCTGTCCACATACTTGCGGAGAAGAAAGTGAGCCCAAGCATTACCATGGTAAGTGAAGCGACTCCTTTCCTTGCCGTTTCCGGCACGGGTCCAAGACTGTAGTTATTGTCCGCAGCCATTTATAACCTCCGCAAATAGATTATCAATACAAATTGTAGGTAAAAATCAGTTAAACGGCGCGTATTATGGTGATATAAATCACAGAGTCAATGCTTTATTGATAACTAAATCGATTGCGTGAAAGTCTGTTTTGATAATAATCATAATAACCAATAGGTTATGATTTCTATGACTTTCAAAAAATATCAGCAAGAATGGATAGATAGGGGGTAAGTTGTTTAATTTACTTCAATAAATGACACTAATGGAATGTAGTTATTATAAATGACGTACTGTTTGGTGGTGGGGCTTGTTTAGAAGACGATCTGCTTGCTTTTTGTTCACCTCTTATAATTAAACGAGCCTTTTTTAATGTTAAGACTAGGTAAAGTGCAGATTTTTAAACTTTAACCTTGATATTGTGACCAAATGGTTATTTTATCAGTTCTCCAGTTCTCCAGTTCTCCAGTTCTCCAGTTCTCCAGTTCTCCAGTTCTCCAGTTCTCCAGTTCTCCAGTTCTCCAGTTCTCCAGTTCTCCAGTTCTCCAAAAACAAAAAGGCCAACCTCAAGAAGTGAGATTGGCCGCTATAAGTGTGAACAAAATGGGTTCACTAACAACGTCAGTTGGCTAGGTGACCCTCGGCTTAATTAAGGGTCGCTATTACTGTTGCACTATATGTGCCAACTTTAATAGCACCAAATTGCTCTGAAATTAATCGATTTTAGGACATTTCTGCCATTCAAATTGCATATTGAAATTGCAAAATGCGAATAACCACAATAATGCTAATGATATGATAATAACTTAACCAAAGTTATAACATCACTAAGCTCGCTGTTCCAAGGAAGGCAAAGAAGCCTACAACGTCCGTCACCGTCGTGAGAATGACCGATCCCGCAAGGGCAGGATCGAGCTTCAGTTTGTCGAGAATAATAGGGATAAGGACACCAAATAGAGCCGCGGTGATAATGTTGACCACAATAGCAAGTGCTATGGTTGCGCCAAGAATAGTTGATTGGAACCATAATCCTGCAAGACCGCCAATGATTAGCGCCCAAAGCAAGCCATTAATAGAGCCAATGCCAATTTCGTTTTTTAGTAGCGCCCAGCGGTTACCTGAAGTGATTTGATTAAGCGCCATGGCACGAATCATCAAGGTCAGAGTTTGACTACCTGCGATTCCTCCCATTGACGCAACTATTGGCATCAGCACTGCCAAAGCGACGACTTGTGCGATCACATCTTCAAACAGGCCGATAGTCACTGATGCCAGAATTGCCGTCATTAAATTAATACCAAGCCAGACGCCACGCTTTTGCGAACTCTTAAGCACAGGGGCGAATAGGTCATCCCCTTCATCCATACCGGTACCGGCCATTAAGCGGGTCTCGTAGATTTCCCTTTGAGTCGTGAGAGCAAAGTGCCAATCAACTTCTCCGACCAAAATTTGCTTGTCGTCGGTCACTGGCATCGCTGATAAAGAGGAGTGCTCCAAAGCTTCAATGCTCTCAGCCAGCGTTAGTTTTGCATTGAGTGTCAGTACATTTTCGATTGAAATGTTTTTGAGTCTTTCGTTCGGCTCGGCTCTAAGAAGGTCAATGTAACTAACTAAACCCCGAAACTGCTTACGCTTATTGATCAGGTAAATGTGCTGCGGAGCGTCGTAGCTGTATCGCTCCATTAGTATCTTCGCTTTCTCCACCGAAATATTGAAAGGTAAGGTCACGACTTTTCTTTCTGCCCAGCGCCCAAGTTCATCATCTTCATATTCATTAGCCTGATCATAAAGTTCTAGCTCATCTTTTTCGATCAGTTGCAGCGCTTCGTTAATGATCTCATCAGGTAGAGAGTCAGCCCACTCGATTAAAGAGAGGTTATCTAGCTTAGCTAAGATGAGTTTAAGTTCCGTTTCAGACAGCTCGTCAATGATTGAGTGACGTACTTCGGCACGCGCTTCTGTGAGTACCTCAATATGCAGCTCAAGCGGAAGTCCTCGCCATAGCGTAACCCTGTCATCGATAGGAAAGGCTTCAAGAATAAGTGCCACAGAGCCAGATTCTAATCCAGCTTCGATCAGATCATTAAGAATGGCAACTTGCTCACTTTCTTCTGCTTGTGCGATTTGTTCAATTAAAACGGAGAGGTCTTGAAACTGGCTCACTGAGCACCTCGTAAACTTTGTAATTTGCTTAACTGGTTATCAAAGTACTCTAAAGTGGCGGAAAAACAATACTTTGTTCAGGTGGAATAAACAAAAAGACCGCTATTGCTAGCGGTCTTAAGGTCTTAAATGGAATAGAAGAAGTAGAGCTGGGACTTCATACGAATGATGATGCCGCGAATCGCATCTAGGAATGCCATAAAACCAATCGGTTTATCGCCACTGATCCAAGCTAAGCCAACAGAGCCAACAGGAATGTCATAGCCATCAGTTTCTTCGATTTTCAACCTAACAAAGTGATGCTTGTTTTGAAGGTTTTGACCCGTCGTTGTTCGCACTGGTTGATCAAATCCAAGTAAGTTTCCTTGAGATTCTCCGGTTGCCTCCACAATGCCTTCAACCTGAGCTGAGAAGATCTTGCCCGGATAAACAGAAGAAGCAAACTCAGCCGCATGGCCCGGTTTAACGTTTCTAATGGCCTGATGATTCACACGCATAAGCACATATTTCTCATCGGTATACATTTGAAGTCTTGGCATCATAGAGACACGCTGCCCTTCACGAAGTATAAAGTTAGTAACGAAACCGTCAGCCGGAGCGTATACCTTGGTGCTGTCTAAGTCCCATTGTGCTTTAGCGAGCTTCTCACGAGCCGTCTTCCAATCGGCTTGTTTACTTTTTACGGTCAACTTGGCCTTAGTTATCGCGAGTTTAGCTTTATCGGCATCCACTATTTTGGTACTTAGTTCAGACTCAATGGTTGAAATATTGTGCTGTGCCTTCTCGACGGTTGTTTCTTGTTTGTCGATATCACTCGCTGTGATGGTATTTTCCACGACACGGTTTTGCTCTTGATAACGCTTAAGCATTTTAACTTGCAGTTTGTGATCGACTTTGGCTGCTGCTAAACGGCTTTCTGTGGTCTTCACCTCTTGTTGCATAGATTGATACGTTGCTCGAGCAATCGCGATATCTTCTTTTGCTACTTGGTAAGCCACGTCTGCTGATTCTTCTGCAACTTGCGCTTGATTTAGCGAAATTTGGTATTGGGTAGGATCGATTTCATATATGAGTTGACCTTTTGAAACTTGTTGGTTTGGCTCAATATAGATTTTGTCCACTTTACCCGTGACATTTGGCGAGTCAGGACGCAGCTGTATGTGCGGTGATTGAACCACGGACCCACCAGAGAGATCCATTGGAGTAAAGTTGATCAGACCAACCCAAACAAACATCAACCAAGAGGCGCCACCTAGATAAGCGAATGATTTAGTCGCTTTGTTCCAAGGCATACCAACAAGGCGAAGCAAATAAATAAACAATGCCCAGACGGCTAAACCTTCTAACATTACGCTTCTCCTTCAGTGTTGTTACTTTTCGGGGCATGACGCCAGGTATCGCGCAGGTTGATGATGGCTTTTTCCATATCAACGAAGGCGAGAATAACGGCGACAACCCAAACCCAGTGCCAGATAAAACCAATCCATGTGAGTGCCGTTATCAATCCGATTTGATGATGATCTTTGCTATGGGCTTTGTTGATTGGCAGTTCGTGGAATTTCCAAAATCCAAATAATGCAGCGCCAACGGTGGCAACAAGAACAACCGTTGCGACAACGTGCAAAATTGTATCGGCATTTGTTCCGACGAACGGGACACTTAGTAAACTCATTCAAGGCTCCAAAGTAATAACAGAGCTTGATTGTGATCTAGAATTGAAAAAGTCGATGGGTTGTGACAGATTAAATCACATGACGCAAGATATTGAGTTGATCTGTAAATGGATAAAGTGAGATTTATGCGAGCCATAGGTATTTACAACATGCACCTAGAAGCTCACAAGCGTTATAATTTGAAGGAAGGCTCCCTTGGGATACCGGATGAGGTTTTTCACAATCCGATGACGCTAATCCCCCTTTCGGAAGTAAATCAGTGGTTTGCCAAACTTGAACACAAGACGGGTAATCCGGATATTGTGCTTGAACTAATGCAAGACAATGACATTGCGAGAATAGGTGCCATCAGTCACTGGTTATTGTCAGGTTTTGACTTTGCTTCGACGATACGGCGTATGAACTATGGCCTTAATAGTTTACAAAATGGTGCGTTTTTATCGGCTGCTTTAAGTGGATCCATCATTAAGTGGACATACCGAAACCCACATGTCAGTCCTCAAGTCAAAGTCCACGATAGCGTTCGCATGGCAGTCGCGTTAGTCAAAGTGATGAGGCTCTATCTTGGCTCTAATTACTCCCCTTTAAGAGTACGTTTATCAGGGACTCGCAAGAACATAGAGAAGTATCGAGCGTTCTTTGGGTGTGACATTGACTGGAGCCATTCAAGTACTGAGATTTGGTTTCACTCCGAGGTTCGTTTAGCCACGAAGCAACAGTCCAGTATCCGTAAGGGGCGACTCGCGATGAATTTCTCTGATTTGGATGAGCTGCTCAATATGCCGGATCCAGAAGATGAAGTTAAAGTGATTTATGAAGTACTTAACTACAGTCGTTTTCATGGTTTACCGACACTTGAGCACGTCAGCGGCTTATTGGGTATGTCGACACAGCAGTTTCAGCGAGCACTGCGTAAGCTTGGAATGAACTTCTCGACCGTGTGCGGATATGTGCTGAGTAACATTGCCGTCTCAATGTTGACCAAAGGTGTCGCTATTGATGAGATCGCGCGTCGGCTTGGCTATCAGAACACTGCAAGCTTCAATCGAATGTTTAAGAAAAATAGAGGACTAACGCCCATCCAATATGTTCAACATTACTGCTTAGATGAGCGTTAAGTATGATGTTACCTGCCTTGTTGGTCGTGCCAGCGTGAGCCATAGGCTTGGCTGTAGTCTGGTGTTTGGCTGTGTTTGGAATCTGGCATTGCCTTCAAAGGGCCCACAACGGTTCGATATGGTAGGAAGCCAGCAAAAGCGGTTAGGTCCATATCGCCTAGGTCATCATTGACCTCTCCTTTGCTGACTTTTACCGACGCTTCGGTTAGAGGGATGGCGAGCAACATAGTGCTGTTTAGCTCTCGTTCGCTGCTGAGCCTGACGTCATTGGTTCTCCCGGGTGCGATTTGCTCAACAAATTGATTCAGTAATCGGTCTTTCTCGTGCTTATCTTCTATCGCGGTGAAATGACCAAGTACAACCGCACTTCGATAGTGGGCGCTATGATGGAATGCGCTTCTTGCTAAAACCCAACCATCGAACAAGGTGAATGTTAAACAGGTATTGACCCCACCTTTTAAATTGCGCATCAGCCGACTGTTGTTTGCTCCGTGAATATAGACGGTATCTTCTACGCGCCATGCCAACATCGGGATGACATAGGGTTGCTCACTGTCTGAGATGGCGATGTGTGCCACTAACGATTCGTCAATAATGTTGTATAACGCTTGTTGCTCGGTAACGGCTTTATGAGCCCCTTTCTTAAGTTCAGTTCTTTTGGTTGCTGATAACATTGCCTTGCCTCCTGCAAATATTTGATTTACAGAAAATGTATCTTTAAATTGGTACTAAATTTAGAGCCACTTCTAATTGATGGATGGATCCACTTATGGCGTTAATCGATATTGGCGATCTTCATTTAAGTAATGAGAGTCGTACTAAGCAAGATGCGTTGTTTAACGCAGTCAGGGATAAAATCGTTGGGCAGTTATGGGGAAAGGGGCTCAAGCTTCCTTCGACACGTAAATTGGCCGAGGAGCTTAACCTGAGCCGGAATACGGTGATCCATGCGTATGAACAGTTGCATGCTGAAGGTTATTTGGAGAGCCGAGTTGGATCTGGCTACTTTGTTGCGCTTGAACTGCCAGACCAGTTCGTGACAACGGCTTATCAGCCCATTAAGCCAAGCCCCCCGGTTATAGCTGCTGATTACAGTCGTGCTTTTTCGCCCGGAGTACCGGATCTCGGTGAGTTTCCAATCCAGAAATGGCAAAGATTATTATCTCGCCATATTAGTCGTGTATGCCTACTGGGAGGTCAAGATGTTCAAGGTGACGGCAGTTTGCGAGAAGCGCTTGCAAGCTACTTGGCGACGAGCCGTTCTGTGGTCTGCGATCCAGATAGCGTAGTTATTACGTCGGGAGCACAGCAAGCCCTAACCATAGCTGCTTTGCTGACTACGAAAGAGAAAAAGGGCATCTTGATGGAGCAGCCTGGTTATGCGCAGATGGCTAAAGTTCTCAACTTGCTTAATTGTGATTGGAGCCCTGCGGTCGTTGTACCTAAATCGGGGTTGGATTTGAACTTAGTTGAGGGCAGTTATAGCAAGGTGATTTACGTCACCCCAAGTAACCAATATCCGCTTGGCACGACCTTAGATATCAATCAGCGCTTAAGGCTAATTGAATGGGCGAAAAACCGTAATGGCTGGATCATTGAGGATGATTACGACAGTGAATTTCAGTTTGCTCACCGCCCATATCCAAGTCTGCAAGGCTTAGCAGCTAAAACAGGGCATGATCAACACGTTATCTACGTAGGTTCCCTTAGTAAAGTAATGTTCAATGGCCTTCGCTTAGGTTATCTGGTGTTGCCCAAATCTATGGTTGAACAAGCCCTAAGCATAAAAGATGCGTTAAGTGGTGACTCTCCGAGCCACACTCAAGCTGCTCTTGCGGATTTTATTGCCGAAGGTGACCTAATTCGTCATATTCGAAAGATGCGTCGTTTGTACAAACAAAAACATCAAATGATGCTGACGATGATAGAACGATACTTCCAAGGGAATTTGGAGGTGATCAGTCAAGCGGCAGGGCTGCATGTTACGGTGAGGTGGCGCGGGTATATTGCGGAACAAGATTGGTCAGCACGTGCGAACGATCGTGGCATAGTGATTCGCCCCTTTTCTTATTACGAACAGCATGATGGTGGAGTGAAACGTGATTGGTCTGGCGCTGTCTTGGGCTTCGGTAATGTTGCTCTAGATGAAATCGAGCCAAATATTCGCATCCTTGCCGAAATCTTCAATTCATGATGTTATTGATTAAGGATAATTAGAGGGAGAAAGGATTCTTATGTGTCGATGGTTAGCCTATCAAGGAGAGTCAATTTATCTCGATGAGTTGGTTTATGAACCGGAACACTCATTGGTTCATCAGAGCTTAGAGGCACGCAAGGCGGTCACAAGAGTGAATGCTGACGGCTTTGGGCTGGGTTGGTACACAGAGCGAGATACGCCAGGGCAATTTCACGAAGTGCTTCCTGCATGGGGAGATGAAAACCTTCGCTCTCTCACTCATCATATTCGTTCTCATCGATTTATGGCGCATGTGCGTTCATCAACGGGGACACAAGTCTCTCGGTCAAATTGCCACCCTTTTATCAGTGAAAACTGGATGTTTCTCCACAATGGCCAAATTGGTGGTTTTGAGCAGGTTAAGTTTGAATTGGAACGCCAGTTATGTGAAGCGCTGTTTTTGAAACGTATGGGGACGACAGATAGCGAACTTATCTTTCTGCTTATGTTACAAAATGGCTTAAAGCAGAATCCTGTCGAAGCGATTAGAAACACTTTATCAATGATCTGTCACTTGATGGCTGACAAGCAGATTGAGGAGCCGCTAAAAGCCTCGATTTGTATTTCGGATGGCAATCAGTTTTGGGCTGTGCGTTATAGCTCAGATCAAGAAGCGCCAACGGTTTTTATCAAACAAGATGGAGCGAATGTTGTTTTGGCTTCTGAGCCGTTAGAAAAAAGCCCTGAATGGAAAAAAGTGAGCCCTCAGACCATTCTAAATATCTGCTCAGACAAAGTGGATTCATACGCTATTTAAGCTGCTCTCGGTTTCCAGTTTCTACCCTATTAATCTGACAGTCGAGAGAAGCATTGAATAGCCTCTCGAACTCTCGTCGTATCTGCCCTGAGCGAATAGTTAGCAGACCAAATTTTCATGCTCTACTATTGAAAGAGTAGATAGCTAATCAGTGAGAACAGTTGGTTAGGTGTTTGGTCTGGCGGGAGACAGTTTATGGTTCGAAGGTTATGGGTTTTGTCTTTGTGTTTGCTAAGCTTTTTTTCCTACGGGAAAGAGACGCTGAGAATTGTTTATTATGACTCCTTCCCGCCATATTCTTATATCAATGCAGCCGGCGAGATGGAGGGGATACTGGTAGACATAGCAAGAGAAGTGCTGGAAAAACAGATGAATCTTAATGTGTCACACGAAGGCTACCCATGGAGTCGTGCGCAAAGGATGGTGTTCAACGGTCAGGCCGATGCGTTTATCACAGTACCGACGCCAGAGCGGCTGAACTACGTCAATGTTGCAAAAGAGCCTGTATTCACCGCGCCAATCAACCTATTTACCTACAAAAATCATGCGCATCTGAATAAGCTAGAGCAAGTGTCTAGCATAGAAGATTTGAAGGAATTCGTGATTCTGGATTATGTCGGAAATGGCTGGGGAAACGAAAATTTCCCCCAAGACTCTTACACTAGGATTATCGAGTCTGATCTCTCTGTCGCATTACAAATGCTTGCCAAGAAAAAAGGAGATGTCGTAGCCGTTGATAAAGTCGTGGCTGAATTTCTCTTATCTAAGCATGATCGACGCAACTTAATCACTGAGCTTCCCGTGACTTTAACAGTTGCACCTTTTGCGCTGTGTATTTCCAAAACATCTCAGTTCGTCATTATACTTGAGGAGTTTTCCGAGCAAGTGCTGGCTTTTCGTCAACAAGGTGGAGAACGAGAAATACTGGCCAAGTATAAGTAGGGTCATATGTTATTTGAACCGTTCGCCATGCGTGATTTCTTCCATGGCAGACTAAGTAGCGCGAAGACGGTAACAGCGTAGAGCATCGACCAACCAAGGCACACAAACACAACCGTGCAGAGAAGCAAAGAAACCGCAGCAAGGTATCGGCTCAATCCTGTGAGTAGCTTGTAGGCAGCAAGCATCGCTAGAAGGTAGACCAGAACAAATATGCCATTGGCGAGCTTGAGAAAGAACTCCAAATCCAAACCTGACAACTCACCCGCAACACAAGAAACCAGAGCCACACCGCCAACAACAAAGGTCGCATTTGCGGGGACACCTTTAATCGATAGTCTAGCGAGCGCGCTATTTGGGCTGTATTCCTTAGCCTGTGCCCATACCATGCGAGATAAGCTTTGAGTGTAGAGATTGACACTAGCAAAGCATGCCCCAAAACCCACGATACTGATTAAGGCTTTGAACTCTGGGCCAAACAGATTTTCAGAGATCCAAGGAATCGATGTGCTATCGAACATAGGCGAACCGTAAGCCCCCATCTTTAATACGATGATTGAACATATCCAGTAAGTCGCCCCTGCGATAAAACAGCCAATCACAATCGCAATAGGGAAGTCTCTTTGAGGGTTCTTAAACTCTTCTCCCATATGGGCGAACGCTTCTATCCCAACAAAACACCAAAACATGACACCTAATGCTAACCCGACAGACCACAGGCTATCACCACTAAGAGGTGGCCAAATTAAATCCTGAGAGCTAAAGCCGCCTTTCCACCAGAAAGCTGCGATCAGAGCAAAAATAGACAAGGCAATAATGGTTTGTAACCTGCCTGAAGATTTGGCGCCAGCGAGATTCACTCCGACAAGCAAAGCCACAGTCAGCACCTGGGCAAACAGAGGAGAGTTGATGCTTTCAGGCATTAGCTGCTGCAAAAATCCAGCCGCTAACGCAATGGCAGCAGGTACACCGACCGGAACGACACTAAGAAACAGCCATGCGACGCTTTTCTCAAGTTTAGAGTTAAATGCCTTACGGACAAAGTAAGCGGTACCACCAGCACTCGGGTAATGTTTACCAAGTTGGGCGAAAGTAAGCGCAATAGGGCAAATAGCAATAAACAAAATTAACCATGCCCAAAGGGACGCTTGCCCTGCTATACCTGCGGCTATTGCTGGCACCATAAACAGCCCTGTCCCTAACAGCGTTGTCGATAATTGGCCGATGCCAGATAGCAATGTTATCTCTTTTTTCAGCTCACTCATTATGCTCTCCCTGCATCGTGTTCAGTTTTAAAACAAGGTTATCTCAAGCGGCTTAGGTATGCATTAGTCAATTCGTCACCGATAGCGGTCACATTGTCTGTTTGTGGTTTTAGAACTGTCAATTTGACTGCTTTCATCTCTAGCAATTTTGTGTCACATTGCAATCAACCAACAGGATAAGTTGGCGTAATTGGGAAGTAAAATATGGATAAATTTGATCGGCAAATCATAGACATTCTAAAACTTAACGCTCGGGAGAGTGTGAGTGATATTGCTAGAAAGGTGAATCTGTCACGCACGGCAGTAACGGCAAGAATTCAAAAGCTCGAACATGAAAAAGTGATTCTTGGCTATCATGCTGATGTGGCGAAAACTGAGAGCAAAGAACTAATAAAAGCCTATCTTGCCCTTAAGTTTGATATGTCGAGCTCGACTCAGTACTGCGAAACCTATGCCGATCTGATTTATCAGATTGATGGCGTAAAATGGTGTCATGCGATTAGCGGAGAAACTGACATGATGCTGTACGTCGAAGTTGATTCAATGACTCGGCTGAATGCCATTCGGGACGAATTGCAAAAGATTCCAGAGTTGCGTCATCTGATGACTCACACTGTACTTAATGAATTCTTTAATACGCTAAACACATAGCGCTCAAAATGATGCTAAACAATCTAAACCTTAATTTGTTGCGCTCTTTGCATGTTTTGCTCGAAGAGTGCCATGTTAGTCGAGCGGCAGAGCGTCTGCATGTCACTCAGTCTGCTATGAGCAGGCAGCTTTCACAGTTACGAGAAATATGTGGTGATCCATTATTGGTTAGAGATGGGAACCAACTAATACCTACGCCCCGCGCTCTTGAGATGAAAGACAAACTGTGCGAGCTACTTGGTGAGTTTGATGCCTTGCTTGCCGATAAGCCATTTGACCCTCAAGTTTGGCAGCAAGAGTTTGTGCTATCTTCCAGTGATTATGTTGCTCAATACATAGTACCTGATGTGGTTTCTGTGGTTGTCGAGCAAGCGCCAAAAGTCAATATTGCCTATCGATTATGGCAGCCCGACTTTCTAACCCAGTTTGAAGCAACGGGCATTCACTTGGCTTCAACCATGTTGGCAGAAAAACCAGAAAACCTAAGTAGTGTAAAAATAGGGCAAGACAAGTCCGTCTGTTTGATGAGTGCTACGCATCCTCTTAGTGCAGCAACGAGTATGTCTTGTGAAGAGTTAGTCTCTTATCCTCATTTGAAAGTAACGGGGGGAGGAGACAAAGACTCCAATGCAGATATTGCTCTGAATAAGCTCGGGTTTCGTCGCCGGATTGCGCTCAAGGTGCCGTTCTTCTCAGCAGCGGTTAATGCATTACGCAGTAGTGATTATCTTATGGTTGTGCCAGAACACATTGCGCGAAATTTAGCCAAAGAAGCCCGGCTCGTATACAAGCCTTTGCCTTTTGACACTGAAGCTCATCTCTATTGGCTAATGTGGCACCCGAAATACGATCAGGATAAGGCGCATCAATGGATGCGAGAAAAAGTTCTTCATGCGATGCAAACTTCGCCATACTCCATCGGTATGATTTGAAATCATGATTGTCATGATTAACTTTGATTTCAATTCATTAGTTGCATGCTTTAACGTGGCTGTTATTCAGTAATAATGAAACATATGATTTAAAGGATTCTGGTATGACGTTCACGGTATGGTTGTCTCTATTCACGATTTGTATTCTTGGTGCGATGTCTCCCGGGCCGAGCCTTGCGATGGTTGCAAAACATAGCCTTGCCGGAGGGCGACTGAATGGTTTAGCCGCGGCTTGGGCACATGCAATCGGTATTGGTATTTATGCGTTTATTACCTTAATTGGCTTGGCGGTGGTACTTCAGCAATCTCCTTTGCTGTTTAAAACCATTAGCTATGCCGGTGCCGCTTATTTGGCCTATCTTGGTTACAATGCTTTGCGCTCCAAAGGCGGTGTAGCAGCAAGGCTTGAATCCGGTGAGCAGACGAGTATCTGGCAGTCTGCCAAAGAAGGTTTTTTGATTTCTTTGCTTAGCCCAAAGATCGCACTTTTCTTTATCGCGTTGTTTAGTCAGTTTGTCGCTGTGGGTGATAGCGTTGCTGCTAAAGGTTTGATTGTCTTGACCCCGCTAGTCGTAGATGGTTTATGGTACACCCTGATTACATTTTTGCTTTCCAGTCCGCGATTAATTGATAAAATCCGCTCAAAAGCTTTGCTAATAGACCGACTGTCAGGCGCTGTTTTAATTTTGCTTGCTGTGCGCGTTATTCTGACGGTTTAATTCCCTGTACAACAACGGCCAACGCTTCGAAATTTAAACTCGATGTGATGGGTCTAGATTGGGTATTCATGTTGGCAAAGTGTCGTAAAAGGAGAATTAAGAATGATAAGACTGGCTATCATTGGTACCAACTGGATTACCGACCAATTTGTTGAGGCTGCTTTAAAAACAGGCGAATACCAACTAAGCGCGGTGTATTCGCGTTCGTTAGAGAGTGCAGAGCGATTTGCAGAAAAGTACGCCTCGCCTGCTTTATTTGATGACTTAGATCTACTGGCCGCATCTCCACTGTTTGATGCGGTTTATATTGCGAGTCCCAATATCTTGCATGGGCCGCAAGCGCTGCAAATGATGAAAGCGGGAAAACATGTGATTGTCGAAAAGCCAATGGCATCGAATCTCGCTTTGGCGAAACAAATGTTTAAAGTGGCTGAAGAGAACAATGTGTTGTTATTCGAAGCCTTCATGTCAGCGCATATTCCTAACTTCAAACGCTTGAAGGATGAGCTGTCGTCGATTGGTCAGATCCGCAAGGGCTTTATCACTTACTGCCAATACTCTTCGCGCTATCCAAAGTACTTGGCGGGAGAAAACCCTAATACGTTTAATCCAGAATTTGCCAATGGCTCAATTATGGATATTGGCTTTTACTGTTTAAGTTCTGCGGTTGAACTGTTTGGCGAGCCGAAATCCGTTAAAGCTGCCGCTCAGCTTCTTGATTCTGGCGTCGATGGCAGTGGTAGCGTTGTTCTCGAATATGATGGGTTTGAAGTGGTGCTTCAGCACTCGAAAACGAGTGACTCTTATTTGCCAAGTGAGATTCAAGGTGAAGAAGGGGTATTGTTGATGGAAATGATATCAACCGCTAAGAAGTTGACTAAGTTTACCCGTGGTAGTGATATCGGTATTGATCTTAGCGTTAAGCAAGAGCTCAACCCAATGTATTACGAAGCACTTGAATTTGCTTCCCAATTCAAGCAACAATCAATGAATTCAAGCTGCACTCAACGTTCGTTAATTGTAGCCAAACTGCTAGAGGAAATTCGTCGCCAAACAGGCGTGGTATTTCCGACAGACAAAAAGAACTTTACGAAAAAGAAATAGAGAGAATCAGATGCAAGCGGAAGTAAAGTGGATTGAAGAATTCAAGTTTCTAGGACAATCGCAGTCAGGGCATTCTATCGTGATGGATGGCAATGGCGGTGCTACTGCTCCTAGCCCGATGGAAATGGTTTTGATGGCAGCGGGTGGCTGTAGTTCAGTTGATGTTGTCGATGGCCTAAAAGAAGCGGGTCAAGCAGTGACTGCCTGCAATGCAAAACTGACCACAGAGCGCCGTGAAACTGCACCGCGAATCTTCACACAAGTGAATATTCATTTTGAAGTGTCGGGCGACAACCTTTCTCCAGAAGTGGTCGCAAAGGTTGCTGCTGACTCTTTAGAGAAATATTGTTCTGTGTGTCTAATGCTAGGTAAAGGCATTGAAATGACGCACAGTTGGGAAATTATCTAATTCCCGTTTTGTTGCTTAAGCCGAGCGCTAAGCTCGGCTTTTTTGTTTGAGAAATTCAAAATGATCAACAGTTCTCATAAATTCACCATCGCTGGCGTTGTCGCAATTCTTCTTTGGAGTAGTGTGATGGGCTTTGCTAGAGCAGTGACTGAAATGCTAGGTCCAATTGGCGGGGCGGCATCGATCTATACGGTCGCGTCGCTATTTCTCATTATGGTGATGGGCGTACCAAAAGTACGTAACTACTCGTTGCGTTATGTGCTGATTGGTGGGGGATTGTTTGTTGCCTATGAGATTTGTCTGGCGTTAGCACTTGCAATGGCGAACTCGCGCCAACAAGCCATTGAAATGTTAGTGATTAACTATTTATGGCCTGCGCTGACCGTTCTACTGGCGGTGATAACAAGTGGTAAGAAAACCAGTGTTTGGGTGTACCCAAGTATTGCTCTGGCGTTTTTTGGGGTTGCTTGGAGCATAACTGGCGATCAAGGGCTTTCAATGGCCCAAATAGCGGCGAATGTAGCGACTAACCCAGCGACCTACACCATGGCCTTTGTTGGTGCTTTTTTATGGGCTATCTATTGTAATTTAACCAAGCGCATTTCGAACGGGCAGAATGCCATTACGCTGTTCTTCATTATGACTGCGATAACCCTGTGGATTAAGTATGCGTTAAGTAGTGAAACGGGAATGACGCTTAATCTTGAGTCAGGTGGATTGCTGCTGATCTCAGGAATTGCCATGGGGAGTGGTTATGCACTTTGGAATTACGCCATTATCGGTGGAAACATGGTGCTGCTTGCGACGTTATCCTATTTCACACCAGTTCTTTCAACGGTGATTTCGTCTTTTATTCTTGGACTAGTCCTGACCCAGAGTTTCCTACAAGGTGTAGTGATGGTCACTGTCGGATCTTTGATGTGCTGGTGGGTGACCAGAGAAAAAGCTCAGCGAACCGAGTAGGCTTAGCTTTACCAAGAAATCTCTATGGGTGTGCCAGGAGCGACTAGTTTTAGTAATTCGTCCATCTCTTGATTGCTAATCGCAATGCACCCGTCTGTCCAGTCAAAGCTTTGCACATAGTTGGCTGGACGAGTTTCTCCATTCTTTAATCCATGAATCTTAATGTTGCCACCTGGATCTAAGCTCAAAGAGCTCGCATAGGCGATATCTTTTGCATTTGGATAACTGATATGAATTGAGCGGTGAAATTCGGAGTCTTCAATGATGAAATCTAAGTAGTAGCGGCCTTCCGGTGTGCGTTGATCTCCTTCATGGATTTTGTGCCCCTTAGGACGCTTACCAAGAGCAATACGAAACTCCTTAACGACTTGATTATTATCGATCAAGTACATCCGCCTCTTCGACTTATCGACCTTAACTAAGTCAACCTCAGCAAAAGCTGGAAAGCACAGGGTAACGCCCACTATGTAAAGCCATTTTGCCAAATGATTCGTCCTTTTCCTCTCTTCTTCTATCAGTGTAAATCACATCGTATAGGCTTGGCACCTCATCATTTCAAACTATTACCCGAAAGTTGGGCTGTAACGAAAATGAAATTTATGGAAACAAGATCATACAAAATGCAGTAGGTATCATAGTTGGATAACTTGGTTGGAGCTATTTGCGAGTCACTTAACAACCGCCTGCAAATATAATTGATTGCCCACCTCTAGCTGATACGTTTTATCCGTATAGCAATAATAATATATTCAGGCTAGGGTTATGCTTCCACGAGTGCTTCTCAAAGATATTTTGTCGGCTAGAAATCAACGGTTTCTGGCTAACTCCTTGTTTCAATATTTGGACGAGTTGGTCGAGCCTGAAAGCATTGGTGTGTTTGCAGAGCGAACTAGTGAATCCGGTCAGAAATTCCTATTTAAACGTGGCATACCAACTACGATTGCCTCCTATCCGGAAACATTTTGGGCATGGGTATCTCAGTTTGATACTTCAGATGGTCTGATTCCTTTAGCCATGAACACTTGTCATTGGGAATATACCGAGATAATGGATAAAGACAGCTATGTCTTTATGCTCGATAACCATCCAGAAATGCGCACTTATCTCATCATTGAAGGTTTAAAAGTTGAGCGGCTTAATGAGCTTAACCAAACGCTTCATTTAGATTCCTTACAAGTCATCGCATCACGTTGGCAATGTGTGCGTGCAGAGACTGAAGCCGCCAAAGAGTTTAAGCAAAGGGATATCAAAGAAGCCAAGTATCTAGATGTGATTAAGCAGCGAGAGCTGTTTATCGACAACATGAAGTTGGTACAAGAAGTGGCGGTAGAGATTTCTAATCCAGCCAATTTAGATGAACTGTATCGATTAGCGATAGAAGTGATCCGTGACAAACTAGGATTTGATCGAGCTGTTTTCATGTTACTCGACATCAAAAAGCGCTGTTTTAGCGGCACTTATGGGACGGATGAAGAGGGTAAAACCGTCAGTGAGCATCATACTCAGTACGATCTCCATCAGCTTGAGGAAACCTACATTGATGCGTTGCTTGAAGGTAAAGAGAATCTAGTCGTCGTGGAGGAAGCGCCTTTATATACGGCGGGAAGTGTCGTGGGACAAGGTTGGAATGGAATGCTGATCTTGCGTGATGGTGATGAAACTATTGGCTGGATTGCGATGGACAACTACATAAACCGTACGCCTATCACTTCCTATCAGCGCCAAATGCTAGAATCGTTTGGGTCTTTACTATCACAGATTTACATTCGCAAACGTCAAGAGCAAAACGTACGTATGCTCCATGCGAGCATGGTTGAGCTCTCTCGTTGCATGACAGTGAGTGAAGTCTGTAAGTCGGCGGTGACGTTCGCCATTAATCGCCTAGGGATCGATCGCTTTGCCGTGTTTCTCACAGACAAAGATTGCACTCATATGCAAGGCACTTGGGGGACAGACATTCGCGGTAATGTGGTGGATGAGTCTTACTACCGCTCTGAAACGGTAGATCGCTCAATTGTTAAAGCGGCTCAAACCAATCCAAATGAAGTGGTATTTGAAGAATCAGTGCCTATTTATCACGATTTTCATATTGTTGGTTTCGGCTGGACTGCGATGACAATGTTAGTCAATAACAGCGGTGAACCTATCGCTTTTATCGCGGCTGACAACCTGATCAAACGTTCTCCTTTGACCCACCAGTTGCGGGAAGTGATTCGCATGTTCTCTTCCAACTTAACTGAAGTACTGCTGCGAACGCGAGCGCAAGAGGCCATCCACGAGCTTAATGACAACCTTGAACGAGAGGTCAAAGCGCGAACTAGAGAATTACAGAAAGCCAATGAACAGCTAGAAAGGATGGCTAAGCTTGACCCGCTGACGCGACTGGGCAATCGTCGAATGTTGGAGTCATTGCTAGAAGAGATCTGTTTTGAATGCTGTGATAAACCCAACTACTACGGTTTGATCCTTGTCGATATCGACCACTTTGGCCTGTACAACAATCAGTATGGTCATATGCAGGGCGATATTGCTTTGATGCGGATAGGTAGTATCTTGCAAAGTTACGCTCAATCGGAGCGAGAAGTGTTCTGCCGTATTGGTGGAGAGGAGTTTGCGCTTCTAGTTTCTAGCCATGAGCCTGAAAAAGTTCACCGCCTATCAGAGAGCATTCGCGATAGAATTGAGCAAGAAAACATCGCCCATGAGCAAAGTACCGTACACAAGTCACTCACAGTCTCTATCGGTTACTCAGTCATGGAGCTCAATCAAAGCGAGTTTAGCTTCGATAAGCTTTACCATTCTGCCGATAAGTCACTCTATGAAGCGAAAAATAAAGGACGTAATCAGGTTGCTGGAACAGTCTCCACAC
Source organism: Vibrio sp. SCP2 (assembly GCF_059295395.1). Taxonomy (NCBI): domain Bacteria; kingdom Pseudomonadati; phylum Pseudomonadota; class Gammaproteobacteria; order Vibrionales; family Vibrionaceae; genus Vibrio; species Vibrio sp. SCP2. Next base: position 1,398,792 of record NZ_JCAFVV010000001.1, read on the forward strand.
TTGAAAGCATCAGCTAACCTCTTAATGTTCGGAACAACTCAAACTATACAATCACAGTATGTGGTTACTGACTTGCTTGAAAATTATCCATTTTCTCGCGTATGAGCGATCTAGTTAGGTATTTTGTAATACCATTCATTTCCTTTCAGCAATCGAATTGGTTTGGTGTAAGCCATTTTCAAGGTTTATAGTATTGTGCTCGCTGATAAATAACTACACCTTTCCATTTTTATCCTTCATTTCTTATAATTTTTCGATATAAAACCCTCCAATTTTCGTGAAAAGTGCGGCAAAATTCTGTTGTTGTACACTGTTTAGTGAGGTTTTTAGAGTTTTAACACTAATAATTTATCGGGTTTATCGTTTGCTTTTTTCGATGATTATTTTAATGAAACACTGTTTTTTAGTTTGACAAAGATTTAAAAGTCTCTATAGTGCGACATCGAACTAAGGCGAAGGAACGCTATCTATTGATAACTTTTATTTAATACTTAGAAGGTAATGAAAATGAAAAAGGTTCTTTCTGTAGCAGCAGTAGCACTAGCTCTTTCAGCAACAGCAACAGCAGCACAAGCTCACGAAGGTCTGTACGTTGGCGGTAACTTCCAAATGGGTAACTTCGACTTAAAGGTGCCTAGTGACGCTCCAGATGATTTCAAAAACAAGGTTGGTGGAAAGTACTCAGCGGCAACACTTAATCTTGTTGCAGGATATGATTTTAACCAGTACTTTGCGGTTGAAGGTCGTGTTGGCCTACCATCTTCATCTGAAAAATCTTCACAAGGTTACGAAGGTGGCGTATTAGAAATTGAAGGTAAGCCACAAACTTCTTATGCTCTATTTGGTAAAGGTACGTTACCAATCACAGATATGTTTAGTGTTTATGCTCTTGCGGGTGTTGGCTCTTCTCCATATAAAGTAGATGTTACAGCTACGTACCAAGGTAAGTCTGTCAAAGCTGAAAACAAATTTGATGATGTTAGCCTTCAGTATGCAGCAGGCGTAGAAGTGAACTTCACTCCACAAATTGCTATGACAGCTGAGTACGGCATGTACGGCTACGGTAAAAAGAAAATTGCTGAACAAGAATTCAAATACGACACGACTGCTTTTAATATCGGTCTAAAATACAAGTTCTAATTTAGCTTGCTGAAAAACATTTGTCTTTAATAGAAAGCCGCTTAGTAAAGCGGCTTTTTTACGTTTGAATCAATTATAGAGGCGGGAGCTGGTCTTTGTGTCGACTTGAGCCAGTTCGTTTTTCTGCTTGTTTGATTAGCGCGATTAGCTCGCTTGCTTGCCAGTTTTGATTAGAGTTCGAGTATTGACTTTGGTTCATCTCAGCGACTTGTTTATCGATCTTCTGCTTAAGATCAGAGCTGATATAAGGATGCTCATCTAACCAAGTTCGCACTAAATAGCTGGCTTTGACTTTGTCATCTTCTCTGAGAGCGTTAACAAGCTTATCTGCTGTAGTGCTTGTTTGTTGTACTTGAGTATCAATTTGAGGTGACTTCTGACGCTTTCTAAGTAAAAGCACTAAAGTCGCTAACCACAAAACAGCAAATAGCGTGGTGAGATAAGGCCAGTAGCCGGCATCATAGAGCGTAACGGTTTTGGTTGTTGGTTGAGGCGTAGCAGGTGAACTGATAGGCTCATTGTTAAGTGCAGAAGCAGGGGCAACATCAAGACTTAACCCGTTCAAAACGGACTCTTGGGCTGAACTGTCACTGCTGTTCCACCAGTTTAGCTTGATATCGTTAAGCTTAACTTCACCTTGTTGCTCGGCGATAATCACTTGCTTGATGGTCATGCGCGTAACGCCATTGGCCAATTCGTTGAACTTTGGTTTCTCTTGATACACTCTAACAGAGCTTGGGTAGTTGACTTTTATTTCAGGAAAACGCTCACTGGCTAGACCTTGAATATCAAGGTTTATCTCACGTGTGATGGACTCACCGACGCGAGTTGAGTGTTCGGTAGAAGCATCAATTTGCTCGCCATTTGAGTCTTGCCATTGCTGCGACAGTGAAAGTGATGCTGCAGGAAGCCATTTACCTTTGTAATCAGTGGGGATTGGCTTTACCTTAATTGTGAACTGTTTGGCAGGGGTATTGGCGGATACCAGTTTAGTGGTCCCAGTGCGGTCGTCGCCATAAACTACGCTGCCTTTAAATCCGATTCCACTCAATGTGAACTCTCCGGCAGCATCAGCAGTGACGCGATAACTTTGATCCAATACCGTCACTTCAACGCCGTCTAGCACACTTTGGTACTGTTTTGGCTCGCCTAGCGCTACAAGCGAAATCCCTTGTGCCTTTGGCGGAATAACATTTGGATTCTGTAGACGACGTGGATCCGCTTTAACGATTAATCTCGTTGTCAGTGTCGCGCTTTCATTTGGGTAGAGCTGAGACTTGCTTAACTGGCTTTGTACCTCAATCAAGTCGCTAATTTTGGGCTCGTTACTATCTACAGATACTTGGATTTCAATTGGTTTTGAAGATGCGCCATCTAGAGTGAAAGCGGGGATAGTTGCAACACCTAGACGCTGGGGCGCGAGCGTTATGTTCCATTCACTTCGAGTAGAACGATCGCCGTTAATGATATTAACTGAACTACCAAAACTCGGGCGACCTAGATAAAAATCTTGCTCAAGCGAGCTAAAATCTAGCGCGTCCGATGACACTTTTTTGTCCACCACAATGCGAAGTTGAAACACTTCATTCTTGACCACTTTGTTTTTACTTACCGTGGCCAACACGTTAGTTGCCATAGCCAGCGGGCTGACTAAAGTGACTAGCAGAGCAAATAGGGCAGCAGTCAGTCTATTTTGCTTATTCATTACCATTTCTTACCTGTATCTTGTGGAGGCTGTTTTTGTTGAGCTTGAAAAATCATTTGCGCGCGCAATAGGCGACTTGGATCTCGTGCGCTTTCTACTTGCTGTAATTTTCTAAGCTCAGGCTCAATAGGTTGCTGATTGTCATCGGTGGATGTTAAAGCGGATGACTCAGGCTGCTGCGATTGCGATTCATCACTAAACTGCTCATTCAGACTAGATGAGTCGCTGTTTTGTTCAGGTTTTTGAGCAGAGTCAGAAGAAGTTTTAGGCTGCTCATCCGAACCTTGCTTAGAGGGTTTGTTTTGTTCGGACTCCTTTCCCTCATTAGATTGCTGACTTGTCTCGGATTGTTCACTATCCGAACTTTCATCATTTGATTGAGCGTTTTCTTGATTGGAAGATTGTGACTGCTGAGAGTCATTTTTTTGTTGACTCTGATTGTCGCTCGAATCACCTTGTTGCTGTTGCTGTTGCTGTTGCTGTTGCTGTTGCTGTTGCTGTTGCTGTTGCTGTTGCTGTTGCTGTTGCTGTTGCTGTTGCTGTTGCTGTTGCTGTTGCTGTTGCTGTTGCTGCGCTTGGCGCACGACATCAAGATTGTGCTTAGCGTCTTGGTTGTTCGGGTCTTGTTCAAGAATCGATTGGTAGAGGTCAACAGCTTTCTCAAACTGGCGGCTTTGTGCATAGGCATTTGCCAAGTTATAGCGTCCTTCCGCACTTGTCGTTCCTTTTAAAGATTCAATAGCACCTGCAAAATCTTGTGCTTGGTACTTTGCTACTCCTTGCCACTCTGGTTGACTAAATAGTTCTGCAGCCTTGTCGTACTCTTCGCTTTTAAAATACTGCATGGCTTGTTGGTCATTATTAAGCCAAGGGTTTGCCATAACAGGCTTAGGAGACAGAAGTGGTATCAACACCAAAGCTGCACTAAAAAATAATCCTTTGCGGAACATCAATAGAGCGGGAACAATCAGTAGCGGTATAAGCCAATACCCTTGGTTGACTTGGTCAGTAATGGTTTGATCTTTGCTTAGGCCGCCTGTTGAGTCGATATGTGATGTGATTTGAGCGATTTTCTCTACATCTTGATTGGTGATTTGAACTGGAACGAAATAACCATTGGTCGAGTTGGCAAGCGCTCTCATATTGTCAAAGTTAGACTTTGCCACTACCGGCTGACCATTGTCTTTCGTCATCAATGTACCGTCTTCAAGCTTGATAGGAGCGCCCGCGCGCGAGCCGATACCTAGAACAACCAAGCGCCAAGAAGAGTTTTGTAGCAGGTTTTCCACTTCGCTGCGCTCTTTGTCGTCGATGTCATCCGCAACGAGAATAATATCGCCTTTGGCTAGGCCAATATTGGTCATCATCTCAATCGCTAGCTTAACTCCCGAGGCCGCATTCGCACCGGGGTAGGGCATAATTTCAGGTGCAAGGTTCGGGATCAGGTTTGCGATGGTTTGTGAGTCGCTAGTCATAGGGCTAATGCTATACGCATCACCTGCATAGGCGACCAATCCAGTGCTGCCTTCCTGCCAACTGGCAAGTAGGTCAGATACTTTATATCTCGCTTGGGTTAGTCGATTTGGCTTAATGTCTGTCGCATACATCGACATCGACATATCCATTACGACAACGCGAGCTGTCGTGTTAGCAAAACTTGGTCGTTCTTGCTTACTAAAACTGGGTCCTGCGAGTGCAACAATGGCAATAAATCCACTGATGGCAATAGTGTTTAGCGTCAGTCTGCTTACATGTTTAGTTTGTACGCCTATCGCTTTGGCTAAGTGCGGAGCAATAAGAGTTTGCGAACGATTTCGTTTAAACAGCCAGACAACAATGCCTATCCAAGGTACTAGGGCAAGCAACCACATAGGGTAGAGGAAAAGAAAGCTAGACATGATTCCTCCTGATGATGAGTAGTAGAGAAAAGGCCAACAGGGCTATGGTCAGCGGCAGACCAAACCACTCCGTTTGCGGTCGCCAAGTTTGAGTTGCAGTAGTGACTGGTTCTAGGCGGTTTATTGTGTCGTAGATGGTTGCCAACTCTTCTGCATTACGAGCCCGGAAGTATTGACCTCCGGTGATATTGGCAATTTCCTTGAGGGTTTTCTCATCAAGGTCTTGGGCCGTATTTACTTTACGAGTCATAAAGAACTCTTTGACCATCATCTCTCCAGCACCAACGCCTATGGTGTAGATAGTCGCGTTGTATTTTTTAGCAATTTGGGCGGCTTCAATAGGGTCAAGTACACCCGATGTGTTGCTACCATCGCTGAGCAAAACCATCACTCTTTGCGGCGCATCGCTGTCGATAAACGTTTTTGTTGCTAACCCGATACCTTCGCCAATCGCAGTTTTGTCGCCGATCAGTCTTAATACCAACGAGTTTACCTGCTCAGAAATGGTATTACGGTCAAGCGTTAAAGGGGTCTGTAGGTAGGCATGGTCAGCAAAGAGCACCACGCCAAGTCGGTCTCCCTTGCGCTGCTTGGCGAACTCACTCACTACATGTTTAACCGCGCTTAGGCGGTCAATATAGTCGCCTTGAGCATCTTTCATATCCCTTTGGCTCATAGAGTATGAAAGATCGAGTACCAACATAAGGTCTCTGTGCTTTGGCGATGTCGTAACGGGCTCTCCGTACCATATAGGTCGCGCGAATGCCGTGACAAGAGTAAGCCATACCAAACAAGTAAGCAGCTTAGGCAAGCGATTGTTTGGGACAGTATCGTTTGCCGACGTTGGTAGGTAGGGCAGTTGGATTGGTGCCGTTGATTTCGTCGCTGGCACCAAAAAGTAAATCAATAGTGGTAATGGCAAGAGCAAAAATGCCCACCACCAGACGAAGCTAATATTAGCCACGTGAGTGACCCCTTCTTTTCTTCGGTGGTAATGCTTGGCTTACCCATTCACTGCAATCCAGTATCAACTCTGCAGAATTTGCAATAGGTTGCTTGCTGTACAATGCTTGCTGCCAGGCTTCGTAGTTGTCGCTGAAACGCGGAGTGGCTAATTGGCTGTCGAGAAACAGATACCAATCTTTCCCTGTTAACTGGGCAATCTCTTCTCGAGGGAAGTAACACAATGCGGCTTGTCTAACCAACTCAATCGCTTCAGACGGTTTTTGATCTTGAGCGAGCAGACGTAAGGCAGTCTTCTTAGGCGCTAGGCGTTTTTTGTTCCATCTAATTATCAACCAAGTTGCTAAGGTTAGCGTTAGCATACCACCAATCAGAGCCCACCATCCCCAAGCGAGTGGTAACCACGCTGGTGGCTCCGGTAAATGCATAGGGTTTAAAGGTAAAAGTGATGTTTGAGTCTCAGAGCTCATAGTTAAAATCCATGTAATTGTTGAGTCAAAGCAGCATCGCTAGAGAGCGAGGAGAAACTGATGCCCATCGTTAGGGCCATGTGTTGCAGTTGAGTCTGCTGCTGTTCGAACGCCTGTTCTATGCCGAGGCGTGTCTTGTTAGAAGAAAAATCAAGCCAGCGAGTTTGTTGCTTATTGGAGACTTGCTCTGTGCCACGATAAGCGGTTTGCCCTCGTTCTAGCGGGTCATAAATCTGAATCATTCGAACGCGATTGTGCTGGCTTAGGCGGCTAAGTTTGGACTCATGAGTTTGGGTGAATCGAGAAAAATCGCTCAAGAGTATGATCTCGCTACCTTTAGGGCAAACACGCGCGAGCGATTGCAAGGCATGGCTTACATCATAATCTGACTCTTTTTTTGCAGATAACAGTTGATGATGCAAATTCACCAGAGACTGAGTTAAAGCCAGCGCCCCTTTATTTCTCGACGTTGGTTTGAGTTCAATGAGTTGGTGCCCCGTATCGATCACCGCGCCAATTCTGTCTTGCTGAGAGACACTAAGCCAAGCGATTAAGCTTGCCATATGTGCCATCTGCACAGACTTTAACATTAAGGTAGAACCAAATAGCATAGAGGCGGATAAGTCGAGATAGAGCATGATTGGCTTTTCACGCTCTTCAGAAAACAGCTTAGTGTGCGGTTTTCCGGTACGAGCAGTAACGCGCCAATCGATAGCACGAATATCGTCGCCTGCTTGATATTGACGCACCTCGCTAAAGTCCATACCACGACCGAGCTGTCGACTCTGGTGTTGCCCCAGCATCTGTGACCATAAACTCTTGGCAGGTGGCAGCCATTTAACACATTGTTGCTTGTAGTAAAGCAATTCATCCAGTGTCAGGTTCACTCCATCGCTATAGGGAGGCAAAGCATTTTGCATATCCACTGACCTAAGCACTGCCAACGAGCGAGAGTAACTTATTGATGACTTGATTCGGGTGAATACCTTCCGCTTGCGCTTGATAGCTGAGTAATAGTCGATGACGTAAAACAGGGAACGCCATAGCTTGTACATCTTCAGGTGAGACAAAGTCTCGACCGTTTAACCAAGCATGAGCACGAGCGCATCGGTCGAGCGCAATCGTTGCGCGTGGGCTGACACCCATCTCAAGCCACTGATTCAATGAATCATCGTACTGGCTCGGGTTTCGGGTCGCCATAACCAATCGAATGATATATTGCTCGATCGATTCTGCCATATGAATATCTAGCACCGATTGACGGGCGGCAAAGATATCGGCTTGAGAAAGCGTCGGAGGTGTAATGCCTAAATCGCCCTTCGCTTCACCTCTATTAAGGCGCAGAATCTCTAGTTCACTCTCGGCGTCAGGGTAGCTGACATCTAGATGGATTAAGAATCGGTCTAATTGAGCTTCTGGTAGAGGGTAAGTCCCTTCTTGCTCTATTGGGTTTTGTGTTGCCATAACCAAAAACAGCTCTGGAAGCTTGTAGGTATTGCGACCGGCCGTAATTTGTTTCTCAGCCATGGCTTCAAGCATGGCCGCTTGAACTTTTGCAGGTGCACGGTTGATCTCATCAGCTAAGATCAACGAGTTAAAAATAGGCCCAGATTGAAAGGTAAACTCGCCAGTTTCCGGACGAAAGATATCTGTTCCCGTTAGATCCGCTGGGAGTAGGTCGGGCGTAAACTGGATTCGATGGAAGTCGCCTTCGATACAATCCGCTAAGGATTTAACAGCGCGCGTTTTAGCTAATCCAGGAGGACCTTCGACCAAAATATGACCGTCAGCGAGCAATGCAACAAGCAGTTGATTCACCAGTTCGCTCTGACCAATGATTTGGCTATTTAGGTATTCGCGTAGTTGTTGTAGAGCGTGTGAATTCATGATCTTGTTTCTCCTCATTTTTCACTTAGTAGCTTGTAGGCTTAAAAAGTTCCACTTGATAACGGAACACTATCTTGAGTGACGAAAGCGTCATCATCCAGAAATTGAAACTCCAGAACAAGTGTAGTTATTTCAGCTAGTTAAAATATGGGGACAAAAATCTCAAATCCAACTTTTCAATATTGAAATCTTAGCTCGCATGAGTAGTGCAAACGCGATGGATAAAAAGTATTCACCTGATGATTATTTTGTAAAGAAAATTGTCTATTAGTCGATATACTAAGCTGATTGGAGCAAGAACTCTTCTCATGAGAGGACTTGTCACGACACCAACAAATTAATGCTTCTTATAGGCAGGTAAAATGAAACTAAACTCAATTAGCATAAAACAGAAGGTGGTTGCAGGGATCACCTTCGCTGTTTTAGCGTCGACTATTATTGTTGGAGTGATGGCCCAGCGCCAAGCTCGCGAAGTTCTTGAGCACCGACTGATTGATATTGAGCTGCCTTCTATGCTCGAACAAATCAGCAGTCAGATTGATAATGAAGTCAGTCAATTGTTGTTTGCAGCTGAGCAAATTGCCAACAATGAGTTTGTTAAACAAGCTATCAATACCACGAATATCGATCCAGAAGTTGAAGCTCGATTGGTAAAACAACTGAACAATGTACGTTCTCAGTACAAGCTCAATGATGCCTCTGTAGCAAACCGTGACACGGCTTACTACTGGAACCAAAATGGCTTTTTACGTCAATTGAATCAGCAACAAGATGGTTGGTTCTTTGGCTTTACTCAATCAGGCAACGCCACGTCAGTGAGTATTTTCCAAGAAGCCAATGGCGATGTGAAAATGTTCACTAACTACCAAGTGCTGAATGGTATGTCGATGTCAGGTTTGTCTAAGTCGATGGACGACATGGTTGCACTCTTGAACGGCTTTAAGATTGAAGATACTGGATTTGTATTTCTGGCTGATGCTGCAGGAACAGTTCAGATCCACCGTGATAACAGTAAATCGAAATCCACGTTAGCAAAACTTTTTGGCGGCGAATCCTCTATGCTACTGGGTAAATCGAGTTTCAACCTAATCAATACAGAATATGAGGGGCAGAACGTATTTGTTGCCAGTACCTACGTACCGTCTATGGATTGGTTTGTAGTAGGCGTTGTTCCGGTTGATGAAGTTTTTGCCGATCTGAATGCCGTTGCTAAACAGATGATGTTTACTACAATCATCGTCGCAGGCCTTTTCATCTTCATGGGTATCTTCTTAGCCAATAGTATTGCTCGTCCTATTCGTGAAATCGCATCACGATTTGCAGACCTAGGTAAAGGTGATGGTGACTTGTCACAACGCATTGAAATAAAAGGCACAGATGAAATTGGTCAGCTTTCAGAAGGCTTTAATGGCTTTATTGAGAAAATTCATGATTCGATGAAAGAAGTCGCCTCGACAAGTAATGCCCTTCAATCTGCTGCGGATGGTGTATCGAGCAAAGCGAATACCACCCATGACAACAGTCAGATTCAGCGTGACCAAACTATCCAAGTAGTGACGGCAATCAACGAAATGGGTGCAACGATCAGTGAGATCGCGAGCAACGCTGCGACAGCTGCCGAAACGGCAAACCAAGCTTCAGATAATACTGAAGTGGGGCAAAATGTCGTGAATCAAGCTAAAGATGCGATCAGCCGTCTTGCGCTTGATATCGAGAATACAGGCCAAGTTGTCGAGCAGTTAGCTTCAACGACGCAAGAGATTGGTTCTATCTTGGATGTTATTCGTGATATCTCAGAGCAAACTAACTTACTTGCACTGAATGCTGCGATTGAGGCTGCGCGAGCGGGTGAGCAAGGCCGTGGATTTGCCGTGGTAGCGGATGAAGTTCGTAACCTAGCGAGCCGTACGGCAGACTCGACTGAAGAAATTCAGAAGATGATCAATCAATTGCAAAGCGATGCGAAAGATGCGGTAACCGCTATGGAAGCAGGTAAGAGTGTCACGAGCGAAGGTGTTTCAGCTTCAGATGAGGCGGTAGAGGTTCTGGTTAATATCTCAGAGCGTATTCACGACATCTCAGATCGTAATACTCAAGTTGCTACTGCTACGGAAGAGCAGTCAACCGTGGTTCATACCATCAATCAGAATATTGAAGAGATCAATGCGATCAATGAAGTCACCACGGGTACAGCAGAAGAGCTAGCAGCAGCAAGTGCAGAGCTTAAAGAACTGTCTGCTCGTCTAGATACTATGGTAGGTAGCTTCAAGCTATAGCCTCTTCAGAAACTGGCATTACTGGGTCTAAGTCGGTAAACTTAGACCCAGTTTTTATTTATAGGGTAAGTGAAGTCATGAGTGATTTCGAAAAAGAGCTAGAGCAGATGTCACAAGAGATGGGCAGTGAGCCTGAAGTGGCACTACCATCGTTAGACGAGCAAAAAGCCATTGCTGCGGAGCTGAAAAAGCTTGAAGCGGAAGGCAAGCTAACACCAGAAGTGCTTGAAGAGTACTTTGGTAAGTTCTACACAAAAACAGATACGCCAATTCACTAAGACGAAAGGTCTTAAGCGTATTTATTCCAATCTCCTAAGTCGCCTCAGGCGGCTTTTTTGTTGCCTATCATTAAAAGGGTTAATCATGTTCATCTTCGTTCGTTTACTAAAGCTCGCTATTATCTGCGCGGTGTTTTTTACCATCTATGATTTTATCGCGTTTGGTGAGGTTACATGGGTTGAACGTTTACTGGCAGCGCTTGGCCTCTAATGGACAAAGTGACTCATTCTCTTTGCAAAGATTAGGGCCAGTATGGCCCTAACACGAGGGAGAGTTGTCGCTAAAATTGGCGTGGTGCGAAATCGGTTTTAGTTTGAGATTCTTGTTGGGATTGCATTTCTCTTTTGGCGGCAATAACGCGGTTTTTACCTATCATCACTTTAATTTGATACCAGGTTTCAAGACAAAGCGCCCAACCAGGGCTTGACCACCAGGTCTTGTGGTACAGTTTCTTCGTCGCTGCGATAGCATCCGGAGAGCGATTAGCACACTCTAATGCAAGCTTATAGGCCTCATCATAAGGCTGATCTGAGATTTTCGTGACCAGACCATACTGTTGCGCCGTGTCCGCATCAATTTCTTTTGCTGTCATAGCCAATTCTAAAGTGTGGTCTTGGCGCATCAACTCACGAAATGCTAGTGCACCACCCATATCGGGAATTAGTCCCCATTTTCCTTCGAGAATCGAAAACTTTGTCTTTGGGTGGGCAATCCTAAAATCTCCACCGCTTGCTAATTGTAAGCCGCCACCCCAACAGCGCCCGTGGAGAGCAAAGATGACGGGGCAGGGGATGTCTCGCCATCCGACAGAGAAATACTGAGCATCATTTGCACGGGTTGGCCACCACTTAAACAACAGTTTGATAGCGCCTTTTTTATCGTGCATCAATGATTTAACGTCAAGCCCCGAGCAAAAATCGTTACCATTGGCTTTTACAATGACCGCCCTAATGTCTCTATTGTTCTCGAGCTGTTTAATGGTGCGCTTTACAGCGTTAAACATCTCCATATCAATCGCATTCATTTTATCGCTACGGTTAAGTGAAACAGTGGCAATCTTATTGTTATCTATGTCGCAGGTAACTCTTGGTTGGTCTGACATTGAACTCGCTCCTTACTGGTCATACCAATAATGTAACTAGATTGTTAATGATATAAAATCGAATGGAGTCGGTTTTGGGCTTCAGGCTAGGTTTTTATGAATATTGTCGGTGGTTTTCACTTGTACCAAGCAATACGAGCAATCGAAATCTTCATTTAATGTACTCGGTTTATGGCGTCTAAGAGCTAACTTTAGTTCTTGCTATGGTTTAGACTAAAGTATTGATTACGGTAATGAAGGTAAGCAAATGGATTTAGCGAGTAGATTGAACCTTCTTTTGGAAATATCGAGAACAGGCTCATTCGCTAAAGCAGCCGAAAAACTCAATGTTGATCGCTCGGTATTGTCAAAGCAAATCAAGCAGCTTGAAGATCACTTAGGTGTAAAACTGATAAACCGCACTACACGTTCGATGTCACTGACAAGTGTGGGTAAAAGGGTGGTCGAGCAAGCGGAAAAAGTCAGCCAAGCTTTAGAAGAAACCGTAGACATAGCCCATTCATATCACAGTGAACCATCTGGGCATTTACGGGTTTCAAGCTCCGTTTTGTTTGGTCGAGCCTATTTGCAAAAAGTTGTCGAGTGTTTTTTACAACGATTCCCGAAAGCAACCGTTGAGTTACTGCTTAGTGATGAGCTGGTGGATGTGGTCAGCGAAGGATTCGATCTTGTTTTTCGAATTGGCCCAATGAGAGACTCTTCGATGATTGCGCGCCATCTCACCGAGAACAAGTCCGCAATCATTGCATCTAAAGAGTTTGTTGAAAAATACGGGATGCCTGAAACGCCTGAAGAGCTCGCTGAGTTGCCTGGTGTGATTTATGCGAACAAACACTTTGTTGTCGATAAACTGCAGTTTGTCGATCGTGAGTCAGGACAAACGTCTGTTTATCCGATCAAGTATAGTTATCGGGTCAATGAGGCGGATTTGATACTTGCCAGTGTGAAAGCATCAATAGGATATGCTCAAATCGCTCAATTTATGCTGGCTGAAGACATGGAAGAGCAAGGTATCGTTCAACTGCTACCCGATTATACCTTGGCGTCATTTGGTGATATTCACGCAATTTATACGCATAGGAAACAGTCAATATTGGCGACATCATTTATTGAAATTACGCGAGAGGTGATTGGGACACCACCTGTATGGGAGCGTAATTTTAAATCTTGATTTGAATAAAGCAAAAGCCCGATTGAGCGTCGGGCTTTTTGACATCCATGTTTTCTTACTTAGAACGATGTTAAGTAACGTTGTTCACGTACTGCGACACCATTCTCGTCTTCAATCTCGAATGTGAATGAACGGCCATGGTCAAGTAAGTTTGCTGCCATAAACGTACCTTTCTCACCTGTGGTGAAGTATTGGGTACCGTTGCCTTTCACTTTCACTTTTACATCGCTAACTGGAGCGCCGTTTTCCAGAACAGTTACGACTGCTTGGTTTTCGAATGTTTTGATTCGGATAGACTGATCTTTTGCTGGCATTGCTGAAGCCATTGTAGATGTTAGTGCCGCAATAATTAGAGTTGTGATAGCTGTTTTCATAATCTTATTCCTCTGAATGCTTTTATTATGCTTTTATTAAGAACCGCTGTTCTTGGTACGGGAGAGATTATGCTTAAATTCATAAGTGTGATAAATATCACAAATGTCATTTCACTGTTGCTGAAATGTCTATAATCGATAGGTTAAAGAAGCTCATGGAAAACCCCTCAAATTTTTATCGAGGGATTCAGTCTTTCTAAAAATGAGAATACAAGGAGTGTTTGATAACGAGGCTTAACCCGCTTTCATTTAACCAAAGTCGAGTGTCATTATAAATCGAGGCTTATCTGCATCAATGGTAGGAGAGCGGTGGACTAACGCTTTATCTTCATTACCTTCCCAGCGACCACCTTTAAGCAATGCGACATCACCGCAATGTAATTGCTGAACATCCGATTCGTGTTGATACAGACCGGAAAGAGAATCTGATAGGCCATTGCTACCACGGCCCAGCTTTGAACGATCTAAACTCGGGTTAGCGAGCCACTCTGTTGCCGCACCATGATAGGTGGTCACAAGGCGACATGGCACCTGATCAACATGGAATCGTGGACACATCGCTCCACTTAATATGGCAAATCGCAATCCTACTTCATCCAACTCAAACAGGTAGCAGAACATATCAACAAGCTGAGCCATGTCTTCCAGAAGGGCTTTTGGCGCTTCACCATCAGTCACGTAGTCAAGAACCTCAAATGCATTTGCTGGGGAAACTGTCAAAGATTTACTAATGGTTGGATTCGCGGTCATATATTGGCTGACGGCGTTGGCAAAGCCTTGGTCGAAACGACGTTGCCAGACGGCAATATTGACTCCGTCTTGGTAGATATCACTCAGTACAGCGGCTTGCTTGCCCAAGCTAACGCATGGAGTTTCAAATTCCGTTGTTTTTCTTAAGGTAGGCTTAGCTATAACCGCATCCATTGAAAAGTACTCCCGATATTATTGATAGCGCTGCAATTAAGATTCACAGCAAGTAGAATAATTACCCATTTGTTGGATGTTATAACATAACAATTGTTGCGGTTAAACTTAATAGCGCCGAAAAGGGGAGCGATAATAATCGCGCATGGCTTTGCCACATCAGTTTTAAGTGCACTTGTTGGACATGAACCTCCTTCATGAGATTTTATTATGAATTTTTCTCATAATGCATTTGAAGTAAAACCATTGTTCTTAAAATGTGAATCAACGTTATAAAGGAACCTACTCTTATATCTAGACAGAATTAAGCCATTTAATCGCAGGATTGTTGAAGACCAAAGTTAACGGCTGACTAGAAAAATCAAAAATAAAATGAAGAGAGTAGGGAATAAATCAGCTTTCATCTAAGGAAATAGGATACAGAACGTTATGAGTAAAGAATTCACATTTAGCATCAAGAGCCTCAGCCTTGATGAGAACTACAGCCCGTCGGACAGCACACGTATTACGACTAACTTCGCTAACTTAGCAAGAGGTGAGAGTCGTCAACAGAACCTGCGTAATGCGCTTAATATGATTGATAATAATTTCAATGCCCTCGCGCATTGGGATAACCCTAATGGCGACCGCTACTCCGTTGAGCTTGAAATCGTTTCGGTAGATATGGATATAGAAGCTGGCGCTGAAAGCTTCCCTTCGATTGAAGTTTTAAAGACGTACATTGTCGATCATAAAACGAATGAGCGTATTGAAGGCATTGTCGGTAACAACTTTTCTTCCTATGTTCGTGATTACGACTTTAGCGTTCTGCTCCTTGACCATAACAAGGATAAGCCGCAATTCACTATCCCAGAAGGTTTTGGTGATCTACATGGCAAACTGTTTAAGCATTTTGTCAATTCACCAACTTACAAGCAGAACTTCAAAAAGCGCCCAGTCATCTGCTTAAGCGTATCGGATAACAAGACTTATCATCGCACTGAAAACCAGCACCCAGTGCTAGGTTATGAGTATGAGCCAAATGAGTCTTCACTGACCGAACAGTACTTCCAGAAAATGGGTCTACAAGTCCGTTACTTTATGCCGCCAAACAGTGTTGCTCCTTTCGCGTTCTACTTCTTTGGCGATCTACTCAATGATTACACCAACTTAGAGTTGATCAGTACGATCAGTACTATGGAAACGTTCCAAAAGATCTATCGTCCAGAGATCTACAACGCGAATGCTGTTGCGGGTAAATCGTACCAACCAAGCTTGAAAAACAGCGATCACTCTGTAACACAAATTGTGTATGACCGCGAAGAACGTAGTCGATTGGCAATAGAGCAAGGTAAATTTGCTCAAGAGCACTTCATCAAGCCGTATCAAACTGTACTAGAGCAATGGTCTGCTAGCTACGCTTAATAATAATGAGAAGAAATAAAAGCATGAAAACACTATTACCGACTTCTACGGCAGGAAGCCTGCCAAAACCTTCATGGTTAGCACAGCCAGAAACGCTTTGGTCACCTTGGAAACTGCAAGGTGAAGAACTAACAGATGGTAAACAAGATGCGCTTCGTTTGTCTTTGCAAGAACAGCAACATGCGGGTGTTGATATAGTCAGCGATGGTGAACAAACTCGCCAACACTTCGTTACGACATTTATCGAGCATTTAAGTGGCGTTGACTTTGAAAATCGCCAAACGGTAAAGATTCGTGATCGCTATGATGCGAGTGTACCAACAGTCGTGGGGCCTGTGAGTCGTCAAAAGCCTGTGTTTGTTGAAGATGCTAAGTTTTTGCGTCAGCAAACAGATAAGCCGATCAAGTGGGCGTTACCAGGTCCAATGACGATGATCGATACGCTTTATGATGATCATTACAAGAGCCGTGAAAAGCTCGCGTGGGAATTTGCCAAAATACTCAATCAAGAAGCGAAAGAGTTAGAGGCTGCTGGTGTCGATATCATCCAATTTGATGAGCCAGCATTTAACGTCTTCTTTGATGATGTGAATGATTGGGGTATTGCGTGTCTAGAAAGAGCCATTGAAGGACTAAAATGTGAAACGGCGGTTCACATCTGTTACGGCTATGGCATTAAAGCAAATACAGATTGGAAAAAGACGCTAGGTACCGAGTGGCGACAATACGAAGAAGTGTTTCCAAAGCTGCAGAAGTCTAACATTGATATCATTTCGTTAGAGTGTCATAACTCTCGCGTGCCGATTGAGTTGCTTGAGCTTATTCGCGGCAAAAAGGTCATGGTTGGGGCTATTGACGTTGCGACAGATAGCATTGAAACGGCTGAAGAAGTCGCAGAGACACTACGTGAAGCTCTAAAGTATGTTGATGCAGATAAGCTTTACCCGTGTACCAACTGCGGTATGGCTCCATTGTCGCGTGAAGTTGCTCGCGATAAATTGAACGCATTAAGTGCTGGGGCGGAGCTTGTACGAAAAGAGCTGTCAGCTTAGCTCACAAGGTAATTAATTGAATAGGTGCCTGAGTATCGTTAAGACTTCCATTTATGGTTTAACGATACTTGGGCATCGTATGAATTTTCGCTGAGAACAACTCTATTCCTTCCCTGATTTTTGGCATCGTACAGCGCTCTATCGGCGCGTTCTATTAACCGTTCCCAATGCTCGTTGGCTAATAACTCACTGACACCAAAGCTTGCGGTACAGAACTCCCGGTTACTGGGTAACATCGTTGTTCGTTCAATAACGTTTCGAAGCTTTTCAGCGACAACTTTGGCTTGGTTTTTGTTGGTTTCTGGAAGTAATACTAAAAACTCCTCTCCACCATAGCGAAATGAAAAGTCATTCTTTCGTGTTTCTATTCTAAGTATTCTGCCTATTGTTCTTAGAACATGGTCTCCCGCTTGGTGACCATACATATCATTGATTTGTTTAAATTTATCTATATCAATCAGTAAGACAGATAGAGAGTGTTCAAAGCGTTGTGCCCGTGCCACTTCCTTGGGTGCAAACTCTTCAAGTGCTCTTCGGTTATAGAGTCGAGTGAGCTCATCCTTGAGTGATGAGTCGTAAATAGTGGCAACTAATCTTCCTGTAAGCATCCAAGTAATCGCAAAGCCGATAAAAATGATCATTGCTATTATGGTGAGGAAAGCGAGCTGCTGAACCCAGTTAGCAACCATAAAGTCATCAATTTTGTCTTCAAAAGGAAGCATACCAAGGCGGAACAAGCCATAGGCGGCGTAAACGAGCATCCCTAAAGACAGCAAACGTTTTGAAGGGGCAATGTCTTCTTTGGCGCCATGTTGGTTTGCGTATATTGTCAAAAAGCTAAGCGCGGAAGTGTAACCAGCCATTATGGCGATACGAGCATCTGTTGAAGATGAAAAGTAAGTGCAATAGGTGAGTAGAGTAATCACCACGGGGAGAGAGTAGTAGCCATAGTTAGCGAGTGAGGCAGCGTACCCCCTTAAAAGGCAGACGCCATGTAAAATAAGAATAAAGCTTACTGATATAATGGAGTTAGCCAGAATCTTGGAAACCCACAAAGAGACAGTGTTACCAAAGCTCATCAGCATAAAGCCAACGCCAAGCAGCATCAGCGCCAACGCAATTAAGTTGATTCCGCGAATACGAGGCTGAAGAGTTTGAATCAAAGCGAGTCCAACACAATACGTCAAGGAAAGTATGACGCAGACGACGGACAGCGTGGGAATATCTAACTCAATCAGCATAGTGACCTCAAAATGAATGCTACATTGAGTTTAGGTTATATTGATAAAATGCTAAATAAAAACCCCAGTAACTACTATCTAGTTACTGGGGTTAGTCGATAGGATTAAATTAGGTGTTTACTTAACCGTCCACTTAATCTCTTCACCTGCGCGAATAGGTACAACGACATCACCGCCAAATGGCATCGTTTCTGCAACAGGCCAAGCTTCTCTGGTCAGTGTTACTGTATCTTGGTTACGAGGTACACCGTAAAAATCCGGGCCGTTGTGGCTTGCAAATGCTTCAAGATTTTCTAATTTACCCTCTAGCTCAAACACTTCTGTGTAAAGCTCTAGCGCAGCGTGCGCAGTGTAAGAACCTGCACAACCACAAGCGGCTTCTTTCATACCTTTAGCGTGCGGCGCTGAGTCTGTACCTAGGAAAAACTTCTTACTGCCGCTCGTCGCTGCTTCAATCAGCGCTTGCTGGTGGGTGTTGCGCTTAAGAATTGGCAGACAGTAGAAATGAGGTTTGATGCCACCAACCAACATGTGATTGCGGTTATAAAGTAAGTGGTGAGCGGTAATCGTTGCAGCAACATTGTCGTTGGCGTTTTTAACAAAGTTCGCTGCATCAGCCGTGGTAATGTGCTCAAGAACAATCTTTAGATTCGGGAAGTCGTTGACGATAGGAGCAAGAACGGTATCTAAAAACTCTTTTTCACGGTCAAAAATATCGACATCGTGATGAGTCACCTCACCGTGAACCAGAAGTAACATTCCTACTTCTTGCATTGCTTCAAGAACGTGGTAGATATTCTTCGCGTTGGTGACACCGGAATCAGAGTTGGTAGTTGCGCCTGCTGGATAAAGCTTAGCGGCTACTACAGCACCAGACTCTTTTGCTTTACGGATTTCATCTGGAGTCGTGTTATCCGTTAGGTAAAGCGCCATTAGCGGTTCAAACTGCTCGCTTGGCTTCTCTGCCATAATGCGTTCGCGGTAAGCGAGTGCCATTTCGGTATTGGTAACAGGTGGGATGGTATTCGGCATGATTAGCGCGCGGCCATTGTAGCGGCTAATATCTCGCACAGTATCCTTTAGAACTTCACCATCGCGTAGATGAACATGCCAGTCGTCAGGACGTGTGATCGTAAGTGTTGTCATTATTGCTCCCACCATAATAAGAAGTTTGTCTGATTGGAGCCTAAACGGCGCGAAAACTGTGAAGGCAAACGCTTACGCTTAGGCGACAGGATGATAGAGCAAACCGCTATGTATTTCATCCTCTTTTTTTGATGAAAGCCTTATTTGTCGGATATCTGTGCGTAAATAAACGCTTAGCGTACAGTTAACCAAAGAGCATGGATAGAACCTGGGATAAAAAAGAAAAATGTAAGAATTAAATTGATCAGAAAGTCTTTGTTTAATCCTTTGTCCAAAAATACGGCAACAGGGGGAAGGAAGATACAAAGAAGAATCATAATAAGCTTGTTCATAATTAGAATCCTTAGAGCGCATGAATTGAGTTTATGGTGGGTAACGGATTATCTTAATACAAGCCAGTATGTCTATTAGTCGAAGGTTTATCTATCAACATAAAGTGGAATCTGACGTGTAGAGGCCTAGATTATCAAAACTGAGAACAACTCAATGGGGTAACGTTTTGTAGAAGAAATTCAATCAAATCAAGTATAATGCCTGCACAATAATTCTAGCTTAGGATAAGCAATGTCAGCTCCAACTCTTTCTCAAATCAATGTCTATCCGGTGAAATCTGTGGGTGGACTGTCTCTCTCAACGGCATGGGTGGAAAAGCAAGGTCTGATGTTTGACCGTCGATTTATGCTTGCTCTTTCCGACGGATCAATGGTCACGGCTCGAAAATACCCACAGATGGTCAAAGTGCGTTCAAGCTTGTTACCTGATGGGGTGATATTTACCGCCCAAGGCCAGTCGCCGCTAAGAGTCCGCTATGCCGATTTTAAGATGCAAGAAGCGCCAGCCCAAGTGTGGAAAGATCACTTTGTCGCTTATACCACAACGGATGAAGCTGATGATTGGTTCAGTCAGGCACTAGGTCAACGCGTGGAACTACTATTTAGTGGCGAGCAATCTAACCGCGTGCGAGAAAAGTTAGGCCACAACGTCAGTTTTGCCGATGGTTATCCAGTGTTAGTGATCAGTGAAGCATCACTAGCAGAGTTAAACCGTCGTAGCCCAGAAGCTCATTCAATGGAGCAGTTTCGTACTAACCTTGTCGTGTCTGGCACGGAATCTTTTGGTGAAGATGGTTGGAAGCGCATCCGTATTGGAGAGGTGGAGTTCGAAGCAGTAAAACCTTGTGAGCGCTGCATACTCACGACAGTAGATGTTGAAAGAGGTGAGTTGAGAACGAGTAAAGAGCCGCTGAATACGCTTTCCCAGTTCCGTGCCAACGAGCGTGGTGGTGTTTTCTTTGGACAAAACTTAGTCGCAAAAAATGAAGGTATGATTCATCAAGGTGATACAGTTGAAGTCTTGGAGTACAAAGAGAAAGAGTTCTACCCAGACAATACACCGAAACAGTTGCTTATGACGTGTGTTGAAAGAGAAGAAATTGCCCGTGATTTTGTCACTTTCTGGCTTGAACCACAACATGGTGAACTGCCAGTCTATCAACCTGGTCAGCATCTACCTATTTCGATTGAGATAGATGGTGAAAGTGTTGCCCGCCGATACACATTGTCTTCAAGCCCATCTCGCCCTGGGCGGTTAGCGATATCTGTTAAACGCATTGACGGCGGGCGCGTATCAAACTGGCTCAGCGACAATCTTAATATTGGCGATACGCTGACATGCGAGCAGCCGGATGGTAGTTTTCATTTGGGGGAAAAACATGGTCAGCCGTTGTTACTATTATCTGCGGGTAGCGGTGTCACGCCGATGCTTTCTATGCTTCGTTATCTTTCAGATCACAATCAAGTCGAAGATGTGGTCTTCTATCATCAATGCAGCAGCGTAGAAGATATCCCATGTAAGGAAGAGTTGGATGAGTTACGACGTAAACATGCTGGCTTAACCGTACTGTTTTCCTTGTCTCAAGCTCCGGACGATTGGTTTGGATTAAAAGGTCGCCTTACTCTCGCCCATCTAAAGCAAATTCGTGATGTTGAACAAAGACAAGTGTTTGTCTGTGGCCCTGATGGCTTTATGCAGAAGGCTAAGAATTTATTGCTCAAGAAAGGTCTAGCAGAAGACAACTATCACCAAGAAGCATTTGGTGTCAGCCAAACTTCTCAACAGCCATTGAAAGAGCTTACTTTGAGTGTTAACGGTCATGTGTTTGTTGGTAACAATCAAAAGACATTGCTTGAACAAGCAGAAGACGCAGGTGCGCCTATTGCAAACAGCTGTCGAGCGGGTCTGTGCGGCGCATGTAAGGTAACAGTGGAATCTGGAAAAGTGCATCAACCGGATGTGCCAGCCCTGCAAGATCATGAGCGCAATATGGGTGTTGCACTGGCTTGTTGCTGCGTACCAGAAACCGATATCGAAGTCGTTAGTTAAGCTTCTATTTGAATTAAATCAGCCCCCTGAATTAGGGGCTGACATTTTTACTCAATGACACTTCGATTCCTGCCTAGGTGTTTGGCTTTGTATAGGGCATCGTCAGCTCTACGGTACAAATCTAAAAACTCACTGTCGTTGGGAGAGAACTGGGTAACACCACAGCTTAAAGAAAATGGAGATTCTAAAATATTGAGTTCTGATTCAAGAAATTGTTGACGCAATCGCTCCGCAACATCAAGGGCTTCTTTTCCTGTTGTATCGTTAAGCACGATCAAGAACTCTTCACCTCCGACTCGACCACAGTGATCGCTCTTTCTTAAGTTACTGTGAATGATGTTGGCAAGTTCCACTATCACATTGTCACCAAAATCGTGCCCAAACGAATCGTTGACGCGTTTAAAGTGGTCAATATCTATGATGATGCAAGATAGTGCAGAATCTTGTTGCCTTGCCTTTTCATAAGAAGATTCAAAACATTGCCAGATTTTACGGCGGTTATAGAGTCTGGTCAGTTCATCCGTGTAGGCTTGTTCGGCGAGCTTTTCTCTGAGTTCTACGATGTCGGTGATGTCGGTTGAAACACCAATAAGACCAATGACTTGCTTCGTTTTAGAATGAATGATCGGTTGTTTGATGGCTCGGTAAACACGAACTCTGCCATCTGTCACAGCCAAAGCGCGTTCCTCATTAATCACCTTTTGACCGGTGTTAAACACCATCTCATCGGTCTTGAGTATGTCGGCTAACATATGTGGTTCAAAAAATGCGTAGTCAGTTTTACCTTTAAGCTCTTTTAACGTGGTGTTAAACAGCTCTAAGGTCAGTTGATTAGCATAAAGATATTCACCTTGGCGATTCTTAACGAACACGTAAGAGCCAATCTCATTCAGAACAACTTCATGCAACGTAAATTGGTCGTGATTATATATCTCTTCTATATGCTCCAATTCGATCATCTGACCTCCATCATGGTAATGAGGTCTAGCCAATTTAAGACGTGGTTGTATTGTTGTTATGTATAGGGCCGGACTGAATGCTGTGTGCTACATATGCAAGCCGGATACTACAAACATATACCCTTTTACCCTCAAGTACCTATACCTGATTAACATTTTCTAATGATTTTCTACTTAAGTGCTTGAGTTTTAGCTGTGAAAGAACAACACCAGAGACTACTAGTAATCCGCCCATAATATGGTAGCTATGTACAGCCTCGCCCAACATGGTCGCAGCCAAAGTGATGGCGATAACTGGCATTAAATTCATAAACATTGCACTCGAATCTGCGCCAATTAAATCAATCGCCTTAACCCACATCCAAGGTGCAGCGATAGAGGCTGCAAGACCAGCGTAAGCTATTAAAGGTATCGCGTCTTGGCTTGGCAACAACTGCTCGCTAGTGAGCCAGAGTGGCGTGAGCATGATGAGAGCAAGCAAGCCTTGCATATAGACCATGGTCCAGTTTGATAACGGCATCTTCCACCGCTTTAGCAACACGCAGTACGCTGCGTAGCAAATAGAAGCGACAACCATAATGCCGTCGCCAGGTGTAATGTCCTGATGTAAAAAGAAGGCTACGTCACCTTTCCCTAGCATAAAAGCCAATCCGGCTAACGCTATAACGCCACCAACGATACTGAGTGGGGAAATGGGCTTAGATAAAATTGGCACACTCATAAAAATCGCAATCAGTGGCACTAACGAAGTAATCAATGCCATATTAGAAGCGGTTGTCGTTAACCCGGCGTAATAGGAAAGCGACTGATTTAATACCATGCCTAGCATTGCCAGAAAGGCAAGCTTAGCCAAGTAAGGGCGTATTACGCTCCAACGCTGAATGACTTTTGGTAAGCAAAATGGTGTCAGTACGACAATTGCGAGAAACCAGCGGTAAAAGCTCATTGCACTGGGTTCTATGGTGCTAGCTGCCATTTTATTTACGATAGCGTTGCCGCCCCATATGCATACGGTAAAAAAAGGAAGTAGGTAGACCATGTGAACACCATCGCATTATTTTCAGTGGAAGCTAGTCTGACAGGTCGATATAATTATATATATCTTTAAAAAGACATTGTACGTCATAGGAAGACAAGTTTGAGAAAGTCAGCAAAACACCTTCACCCTTCGTTATCAATTGATAAAGCACCATCAGATGTATTTATGAATTTCGAAGCGTTTCTGTCCAATACCGAAACTCGGATGCATAGCCATCCATGGGGGCAGGTACAGCTGATTAGCGGTGGTATTTTAGAAATGGAAGCAGAAGATACTCGATTTTTAGCGCCGCCTCATTTAGCAATCTGGGTACCTGCAGGTATTATGCATACTAGCTTTAATCGCAAGCCGCTTTCCTATTGCTCGCTCAATATTGCTCAAGCCCACACTGAGAACTTCCCGGATTGCACTAGTCTGATCAAAGTGACTCCGATCGTATCGGCTATTATTGATGATTTTCGTCAACGAGATATCAATGTTGCCGAATCTGAGCAAGACAAGCGATTGGTTCAGGTACTGCTAGATCAACTCGCCACGCGTGACACTCAACACCATTTTCTTCCATCTACAGACAATAAATACCTGGCCAAGATTCTTGCAGCGGTGGAAGAGAACCCGATTGATAACACTAGCTTGTCTGTTTGGGCAGAACGCGTGCATACCACTGAGCGGACATTGGCAAGACACTGCCAAGCTGAATTAGGGATGAGCTTCACCGAGTGGCGATTAAGAGTTCGTTACTTACATTCGATGGAATTACTGCGCAAAGGCCACTCAGTAAAAGAGGTTGCGCTTACGCTAGGTTACAACCAAGCCAGCCCGTTTATTGCGATGTTTAAAAAATACTCCGGGCAGACCCCGGAGCAGTATAAAGGGCGGTTACTGTAGCTGCGCCACTACATAATCTAACCCACCGACAATGGCTGCGACTTGAGCGTCATTACACTCTTCATTTGTCACTTTCGGGCTATCTGGGTAAACTTCTGTGGTCGTGCCATAGGTGCATGTCGTTACACCGCCACATAGGCCGAGTTTAACCATCGGGTAGTTAATCACGCCGTGTTGAACCACAGGTGAGCCAATGATTTCCCCTTTATCATCTGCTGGAGCGATGTGAGTCACTTTACTTACTGATTCAATCACAGCAGCTTGAAATTCGGGCTGAGGGTTCTCAGTGTCACCCACAGTGTAAAAACCATCCGGAATCATACCTTCAATGTATTCGATACCATCACGAGCAGCTAGGGCAGGGCGAAACTCGGTTTCGTCACTGTCTGTGGTTTCATGTAGGTCAATGTGAACCAGTACCTCGCAGCCCAATGAGGCAACGAGCTTCATTAGGTTTGCAGATTCTTCGGCAGGTGAGCCTTGATAGAAAGAGCGGTTTGGATCAAGCGCTAATGGGTTCCAACGGTTGATCACTTCATAGCCCCATGGGCTTACACAAGGAGCAATTACAATGTTGAAATGTTCGCTGTACTTTTCCATCTCGTTGGCGGCAAACTTTAAAGCGCCGTGAACACCACTGGTTTCGTAGCCATGTACGCCACCTGTGACTAATACAATTGGTTTCGCGTCTTGCCAGTTTTTCGACTTAATACAGAAAAGCGGGTAACGCTCTTGGTCATAAGAGAGAGCGCCATATTGCTCAACATCAAACTGCTCTGAAAGTGCCTGAATCTTGGGAACCACTTCTTTTTGATATTCACGTTTAATTGTGGTTTGTTCACGCCAAGCGATTCGCTCAGCGTCACCCCATTTTTGACCAGGGGTACCGATTGGATAAGTGTAAGAACTGCGCATTACCTTGCCTTTATCATTATGGTTGTAGAAAACGTCAAACAGCATAGTGCGCCGATTTGGGGCAGGCAAATATTATCTTGCAGAACGTGAAAGATTGACTTGGTTTTGACATCCTTTGCTGTGGCGATAATGCGGAGAAATGAGCGCTACTCTTGAGATTGAGTAATATGATTGATGGCCGATATTAGCAATTCGGTGGTTTGCGCGCCGGAAATGAGATGCTTTCGATTAATGATGATTGCAGGGACAGCATTGATGCCCGCTTCAAGCCATTGCTGCTCGGTAGATGCTACGGCTTCCGCCCAGCTTTCATCTTCTATAACACTAGTGACGACGTCTTGTTCTAGCCCTAGCTCAGTGGCGCATTCAATCAGTACTTGAGAGTCGCTAATGTCTTTACCATCGGTGAAATAGGCGTGAAACAGAGCAAGCTCTAAGTCGAACTGTTTCCCTTCACTTTGTGCCCACATTAAAAGCTGGTGGGCTTTACGCGTGTTATAGATTCGAGAGTCGTCATTGAAGTTGAACTTAAACCCTACCTCGTTACCTAGATTGGTCAGAGTTTCACGCGCTGAAATACTGGCTTCTGTTGTCGTGCCGTATTTTTCAGCTAGGTGTTCTCGCAGATTTTGTCCTTCGTCTCCCATTGCTGGATTGAGCTCAAAGGGGTGCCACTGTATATCGGCTTCAACTTCATCGCTCAGAGCGGCAAGCGCGTGCTCTAAACGTTTGTAGCCAATAATGCACCATGGGCAAACGACATCAGAAACAATATCAATTCGAATTTTGTTCATACTTGAATCCTTGTACAACTCAGATGAAAGTATAGCGCCGTCCTCAATGAGATTTTACTAAATACCTCACTATTTAGACAATCTACGCCTAAAAGCTACTACGTAAAAAAATAGATTAAGGGGGAAGAGCTTAGTGCGAATGCTTTGTTAGGATGGTAATCAGTGTTCACTATAGATACTCAAGTAGCTTTGCGATAAGAACTGAAAAGTAGAAATAAAGGGTATTTGGGTATCGTTATCGTGTTATGAATCTTGTAAAGGAAATCGTGATGAACTGTTCTCACGCAACTGATGTGATCTTACACGCGTTTGACTGGCCATATGAAATGGTTGAACAAAGAGCGCGCCAGATCCATCAAGCGGGCTACAAGTACGTACTCGTTTCACCACCAATGAAATCATTAAAAAGGGAAACAGGTACCAAGTGGTGGCAACGCTATCAACCTCAAGATTATCGAGTGATCGATAATCAACTTGGCAATACTGAAACATTTAAAAGCATGCTTGAGACTTTGTCGTCTTATGGTGTGGGTGTGTATGCCGATGTGGTGTTCAACCATATGGCGAATGAATCGTCGATAAGGACAGATCTTAAATATCCAAACGCGTCTGACATGCTCGAATACCAACAATCGGCTGATTATTATCAGAACCAACGTTTGTTTGGAGACTTAAGTGAGCCTATTTTCGATCATGACGACTTTGTCGAAGCGTTTGGAATTGAAGACTGGGAAGATCGCTGGCAGGTACAAAATGGGCGCATCACAGGAGGCCCGACGGATCCAGGCTTACCAACATTAAGGGTTTGCTCACACGTCATCGAGCAGCAGCAAGCTTATCTTAAGGCGCTTAAAGGTATGGGGGTCAAAGGTTTTCGCATTGATGCCGCTAAACATATGACTTTAGAGCATCTAAAACAGGTTTGGACGGAAGAGATTTGCCAAGATATTCATATCTTCGGTGAAATTATTACCAGCGGTGGTGCAACGCAGCCAGAGTATGAGCTGTTCTTACAGCCCTATCTTGCTGAAACGCGATTGGGTGCCTATGACTTCCCGTTGTTTCAGACAATGCATGATGCGCTGCAAATCGATGGTAGCTTAAAAAGTTTGGTCGACCCATATTGCTTTGGGCAAGCGCTGTCGGAATCGCGGGCAATTACGTTTGCCATTACCCACGATATTCCTAACAACGATGTTTTCGCAAATTTGGTCATGAGCGAAAACCAAGAGTGGTTAGGTTATTGTTACTTGCTCGGAAGAGATGGCGGAGTACCACTGATATACACGGATCTCGATACCAGTGGAATCGTTAATTCAGACAAGCGGCCACGCTGGGTCGATGCTTGGAAAGACGAAAAGATGATCGCCGCTATCGATTTTCACAATCGTATGCATGGCTCTCAAATGAAGGTTGTTGAGGCTTCAGACGATCTATTGGTCTTTAGCCGCGGTAAAGAAGGTTTGGTTATCATTAACAAATCTAAACGCTCACAAACCATAGAGTTTAAAGCGAACTCAGATTGGATGGATTTGTTGTCGCTTGATAGTTTTGCGCCACGAAACGGGCAATGTAGCGCGGTGGTAGAGCCTAAGACAGCAATGATGTTAGTAGCAATTTAAAGCAAAAGAGGCGCACTTAAATCGAGTGCGCCTCTTGATTCTAACGTTGTTCTAAACAGTAAATTTATTCAAGATAGAGTCTTGCTCTCGAATATTTTCGGTTTGTGCTTGCATGGCAATGTTGGCATTCTCAGCGGCATCAGCGACTTGAGTTGAAAGATCTTTGATTTTCACTGTATTGCCGTTAATTTCCTCAGCAACCAAGCTTTGTTCCTCTGCCGCAGAAGCGATTTGGATATTCATATCGCTGATCTGCTGAATCGCATCACGAATGCGCTCCAGAGCGACATTGGCCTCTTGAGCTCGCTCAACGGCACTGGTGGCGGTGCTCTTACTCATGTTCATCGCATTTGAAACAGAGCTTGCACCCGCTTGAAGCTGTTCAATCATATTGCGAATCTCGGTGGTGGACTCCTGAGTACGTTGTGCCAAGGTTCTAACTTCGTCAGCAACCACTGCGAACCCTCGACCAGATTCACCTGCACGTGCTGCCTCAATCGCGGCGTTAAGGGCGAGTAGGTTGGTTTGATCGGCGATATCGTTAATCACCTTCAAGATAGTTTCAATATTATCGGTCGCGGATTCTAGAACCTTCACCTCTTCAACGGCTTCGTCAATTTTTTGAGATAAGTTGTCGATGGCGTGAGTTGTTTCACTAACAACCGCTGTACCTGTGCTGGTAGCCTCATCGGCTTCACGAGCGGCTGCAGCGGCACCTTGAGCATTATTGGCGACATCCCCTGAAGTCGTAGCCATTTCATGCATCGCGGTGGCAAGTTGCTCCAGTTCGTGCAATTGGTCTTGCATTGCGGAAGCGGACTCTTGCAGCCCCATCGAGGTCATTTCTGAGCCACGTAATATCTCTTCCCCAATCGCTTTCGATTGCGTGATCAGTTGCTGTAAGGTTCCTGTGAACTCATTAAATCCTGAAGCCAGAGTCGAGAATTCTTGATCTGTGTTGGTATCGAGTCGTTTAGTTAAATCACCTTGACCTGTCGCGACATCCTGAATGGCATCAGCTAAAGTATCTAGTGGCCGCATTAAGGTCTTAATCAGAACGAGTAGAATTACAATACTAATCACTAAGGCAATGATGGTGTAAATAATTGAGCTGTTGCGAAGATCTGCTAGTGATTGGTACGCCACTTCTTCGTCTAGGACTACCCCAATGTACCAATCTTCACCTGGCACTTTAGAAAAATCGAGAGTGTAGGCTTTACCATCAATCATTGCTTGTTGCGGATCATTTTGGATGGGGGCATTGCCTAAAAAGTCAGACATAGGTTTGCCGTTCAACTCAGTAGTTGGGTGGGCGATGGTGGTGCCGTCTCCCGCGACAATAAATACATAGCCAGCATCAAATAGCTGCACTTTGTTGACCACTTCAGCCAGTGCCGCAAGACTCACGTCATAAAATATCGCACCTATAAACTGGCCGTTTTCACGCACTGGTGTGGCAATTGAAACCAAAATCTCGCCAGTTGCAGAATCGGCATACGGCGCTGTAATCACAAGCTTTCCAGAGTTTTTAGCGTCAATGTACCAAGGTCGAACCCTTGGATCCCAAGTAGGTCCAGGATTCCAAGAAGGGTCGTTGTTGATGTTTGAACCATCACTCTCAAAGCCTAGGCCCGCTAATAAAAAGGTGTCTTTAACAATAGGGCGGGTAATGACAGACGTGACAGCGTCAGGAGACAGGTCAACTTCGAGCATGCTGGTCGCATATGCGGCGATGGCTTTACGGCCATTGATTTCTGCGGCGGTAGTGTTTCGTACACCGTCGACGATTTCGGTAACGCTTGAGGTAACTTGCGTCTTAATTTCGCTCTTAACGGTGTGATACTGTTGCAGTGTAAGAAGGGTGACAGTCGCTAAAAGCAAGACAGACGAAGCGGCCACAATTTTATGGCTGAATTTCATTTCAAAATCCTCATCTACAAATAAAGCAGTTACTTATAGATCTATAGTTATGAAATGGGTATTCAGCCAGTAAAAGCGCGAACTTTTATGATATTTGCCGACCTAGAATGGTTTGCTCAAGACTTGTGAATAAAGCGTCGTTGCCATCGAACAAAGATTCGATAACTATCAGACGTTTCTTACCGGATTGCATCTGCTTGTTGGCTTCACGAACTCGCAGCACTAACTTGAGTTCATTGGAAAGCGAAGACTCTTTATCGACCTGCCACTGATTAATCTGCTTTGTGTATCGAGTCTCTTTTAGCTCAGGCTTTAGCGTTGTGAGTTCGCTTTGTACGACTTTAAGCAGATCTATTTGACCTTCATGGTGACCATTGAGACTTTCTAAACGGTTTAACAGTGCTGACAGAAGCTCTCCAGCTTGGATATAGCCACCCTGTTTAGGAAACGGTGCTACAACGCGAGAAGAGACACTGACGGAATTAACGATGGTATTGGGCGTGTATGTAAGCGAGGTAAGTGTGTCAAACGGTAGCCAGAACGACTGACCTGCTTCCACGGCATATTCCAACTTTCCAAGTTTGACTAACACCAAACCTTGCTTAACGCCGATAAGTTGATGCTTTAACGACTTCTTACGCGGTTTACATATAAGAAATTCATTGAGTTCTGAATGAAAAGATATAGCGTGGTGCATGGGGGCAATCTCTAATTTCGGGGCGCTAAGATTAACGTTTCTTGGAAAAAAAGCCAACTTTGTGCAAGTTATAGCGCAAATTCGAAGAATTAGTCTGGTCTGACCTTAACGAATCTGAGAGAACTATAGCTGCCAAGAACGGTTTCTATGCGTAGAATAGTCCCGCTTTTTACCTAATGTATAAAATAATGACGACAAACACAGACCCATTTATTGAAATTCGTCCTTATAACGATGACGAAATTCCAGCGGCAATTGACCGCTTAGTTAACGATGAAGAATTCATCAGTGCGATTTTACAGCACCGCTTTTCTAACCATGCAGGCTGGTTTAAGACCTTAATGTCTCCAATGGTTAAGATCTACCTTAAGATGAAGTGGTCAAAACTGAACTCAGTTGAGACGATTCAATTAGAAGTAAAGAAGTATCTTGATCAAACGCTTAAAACCACGACTAAAGGTGTCACATACAGCGGGCTAGAAAATCTAGATCCCGAGCAAGCGTATCTTTTTGTTTCTAATCACCGCGATATCGCGATGGATCCGGCACTTGTTAACTATGGTCTGTTCGAAAGTGGTCATAAAACCGTGCGCATTGCGATTGGTGATAACCTACTGAAAAAGCCTTGTGCGACAGAGCTAATGAAGCTCAACAAAAGCTTTATTGTTAAACGTTCGGCAAAAGGTCCACGTGAAATGATGAAGGCATTAGGAACGCTGTCTGGTTACATCAAGCACTCGCTAGAAACTGGTCATTCAATTTGGATTGCACAAAAAGAAGGTCGCGCGAAAGATGGCAACGACTTTACTGATCCAGCGATCCTAAAAATGTTTCATGTGGAAGGCCGCAAACAAAAGCTTTCATTCCCTGAGTACATTAAATCTTTGAAGATTGTGCCAGTTGCCATCTCTTATGAGAATGACCCTTGTGATATTGCCAAAGCGATAGAGCTGCACGCTAAAGATTCAGTGGGGAGCTACGAGAAAGGCGAATTCGAAGATATTGAAAGCATTATCCAAGGCATCGTGGGTGATAAAGGCCATGTGCATGTCGCGTTTGGTGATGTGATTGAGCAAGACTTCGAAACGCCAGAAGCATTAGCCGAAGAGATTGATCGTCAAGTACATGCAAACTACAAGTTGTTCCCAATTAATCAGCTTGCAGCAGGTAACGAAGATGTCGGTGAAGATGTGAAAGCGACATTGGCTGACAAACTCAATTTATTACCGCAAGACGCGCAGCCATTTTTAGTGGCCAGTTACGCCAATCCGGTCAAGAATCGCCCTTAGGCAATAGAATAGAAAATAGCCTCTCAATTGAGAGGCTATTTTGTTTTTACGTTAATCGTAAATGGTTGGAATTGGTTGACGCTTATGCTGAGTCACTTTGTAGATGTGAACTAAGCGCTCAGTCACTTCAGCTGATACTGGCTTGCCTTCTAGGAAATCATCAATCTGTTCATAGGTAAGGTTAAGCGCATCTTCGTCCGCTTTTTGTGGGTCTAGCTCTTCTAAATCCGCGGTAGGGACCTTCTTCACCAATAGTTCTGGCGCACCTAGTGTCGCAGCCACTTCACGCACTTGGCGCTTGCTTAGACCGAATAGAGGAGCAAGGTCACAGGCACCGTCGCCAAATTTGGTGTAGAAGCCAGTGATGTTTTCGGCAGAATGGTCAGTACCAATCACTAATCCACCAACATAACCCGCGATTTCGTATTGAGCGACCATTCGTGCACGGGCTTTAACATTCCCTTTTACAAAATCAACTTTGGCTTTATCTTCAGGAAGTAGCCCAGTCCCTTCTAGTGCTGTGTGGCTTGCCGCGTGAAGGCCATCGACACCTGCTTTAATATTAACGGAAACCGAATGAGACGGCTGAATAAACTGAAGAGCAAGCTGTGCTTCATCTTCGTCTTTCTGTTCGCCATAAGGCAGTCGAACTGCAATGAACTGGTAGCCGCCATTATACTCTTCATTTAATTGATCAACAGCAAGCTGCGCCAAACGACCACACGTTGTTGAATCAACACCACCACTGATACCGAGAACCAGAGATTTGCATCCTGCTTCTTGAAGTTTTCGCTTAATAAAGTCGACACGACGTGTTATCTCAAAATGAGGATCGATCGACGGCAGAACGCGCATTTCATCGCGAATCAACTGTTCCATTATGTTTCCTTCCTGCAAGCAATGTAGTTTAAAATTGGGTAATAAAGTTGGTAGCCTTAACAGGTCTACCTCAGCAAGGCATATTTATGCTGAAGTGAACGTGTTAAAGTCACGTGCCTATATCATACCGCAATCAAGGAATTAGAAAACTGCGATCACAGTTTTCAATAAAGAGTAAATGAATAAAAAGAGCAAAGTTGCTGTATTTGGAAGCGCTTTTAACCCACCAAGTCTGGGTCACAAAAGCGTGATCGAGTCTTTAACCCATTTTGATCGAGTTCTGTTGCTGCCAAGCATTGCTCACGCTTGGGGGAAACAGATGTTGGAATACAGTGCTCGATGCGAGCTAGTTGACGCTTTTATCGAAGACTTACAAGTGAATAACGTAGAGCGTTCTACGATTGAAGAGTCTCTCTATTCCCCAGAAAGCAGTGTAACGACTTATGCCGTACTTGAAGCTTTAGAGGCTAAATACCCAGACAGTGAACTCACCTTTGTTATGGGGCCAGATAACCTGCTTAGCTTTGCTAAATTTTACAAAGCGGAAGAGATCGTCAATCGTTGGTCTCTATTATGCTGCCCTGAGAAAGTACAAGTGAGAAGTACGGATATTCGCAATGGACTTAAACAAGGCAGTGATGTCTCAACGTTGGTTACACCAAAAGTATTACGCAAATTGCGCGAAAAGGAGTATTATTAAATAGGACTTCGTTCTATATATTTGAGGTGTGAATGTTAAAGTGTGGAATGATATGTGTGATGTTATCGTTCTCTCCACTTGCTGCGGCTTGCGAGTTGTACCAAGAGGATGTGTCTGCGCATTCGTTAATGTTTGAAGGCTCAAGCCCAGCATGTACAACAATCTTTGATCTAGAGATTGATGACACTGTGACAAATGAAGCTTTTGTAGATCTGACCCTTGCAGAGAAAACCGATCACTCCTCATACTGGTCAGATTGGCTACTGGGCAACGAGACCAATCCACTGATTTCAAATAATGCTTCGTCCAACTATTTTGGTGTTGGAGTCTGGGTACCCAATGAGTTGGAAGATCAGCTCAAAGAGATGAACACCGAAAACTGGATCAGGAGCCATGGTGTGCAGCTGAGCCTGGGTTTTGGCGATATGGATGCAGGTACACCGCGCATGCGACTCGATTATCGTTGGCACGAGCAGTATGACGGTGACTTCATGATGCAGGTCGAAGTGCCTTTCTAAGCGTCAGCCTAACTTTCCTATCTAGAACTTATCCGTTAGACACTTGTTGCTGCTGGGTTATACGTTCAAAGCTTTGATTTATGATGTTCTGTGGTTTATCCGGCTTTGAGAAGTAGTAACCCTGAATCTGACTGCACCCCATGTCATAGAGCTTTTCAAGCGCTTCTTGATCCTCAACACCTTCCGCGACCAAAGAGAGATTCAATTGTTTAGCAAGCTGGACGATAAGCCATACCACTCGTTCGGCGGTTTCATTGGTATGCATATTGCGAATAAAGGTCGCGTCTATCTTGATGCAGTCGATTGGGTAACTATGGATATAGTTGAGACTTGAATACCCAGTACCAAAGTCATCGAGTGCCACTTTGAAACCAAGGAATCTTAGCTTGTTGAGGATCTTCTTCACTTCCTCGGTCTGCGATAGAAGTACCGTCTCTGTCAGTTCAATGGTGAACTCATCAGGTTTAAAACCGTAGTGTTTTATGGTGTCGAGTAAGTGCTGTAAGTAACGATTCGAATTGTGTAGCTCGTGTGCCGAGCAATTGAGGCTCAGACGAACGCCATGCCCCAGTCCTTTTTCCAGTGCTAGCTTGGCTTTACAAGCCAGCTCTACGATGTGCTCACCCAACTCGACAATAAGCCCAGATTGCTCCGCGGCATCGATAAACTCAAGTGGTGAAATTGTCCCAAGAGCATGGCTTTGCCAACGGGCGAGAACTTCGAAGTAGTCCCAATTGTTATTGTCACGTTCAACAATGGGCTGCACTGCGACATATAGTTCGCTATCACTAATGGACTCTTTAGCGAGTTCTGTTCTCAATGCGTCAATAATCAGGGCTTTACGATAGTATTGAGCACTTAAATGGGTATCGTAACATTGTACGTGTACATGACGAGACTGCTTACAATCCTTTAGCGCTAAACTGGCATTGAGAATGATTTGGTCGGCGGATAGGCTTTGATTGATGTTTTTTGCTAAGCCGATGCTCGCTGTGAACTTAATTTTGTGCGAAGGATCTTGGTAGCCTTTTTCTAGGTTCTTAATGATGGTGTAGCAGACCTTGAAGGGGTCACTAGCTTGGGTAATAAAGGCGAACTCATCCCCGGCAATTCGAAAGGTGAATTGTTCGTCTTTTATTGCTTCCTTGATGGTATTGGCAACAAACTTTATCAGTTGATCGCCAATATAGTTTCCATATAAGTCATTAATAGATTTGAAGTTATCAATGTCCAAATAAGCCAGCGTAAAGGGAATGTTTTGTGTTTGGCTTAGCCTCTCAAGCTTATCAGAAAGATAACTTCTGTTAAGTAGCCCAGTGAGATTGTCGTGGGATACTTCATAACTGAGTTGATCAACCAATGTCTCTGAACGTGCCGTTAGCCATTTCGACTTAAGGTTGTGGGTGACGATATTGGCAAATAGCTTGTGGTTGTATATCAGCTCCTCTCTGGTGTTGGGCTCCAGAGCGTGAGTATAGGCGGACAGCAAGATACCTAAAACCTCACCATTACTGGTTTTAAGGGGGATTGCCAGATACGACTCGATATCATGCTCAGAAATATATTGCTCGTTAGGGTGGAGCGTTTTGGCATCCGAATCGCAGACGATGTAGTCCTGATTAGACTTAATCACAAAAGTACAAGTGCTGTGAGTGAGCGGCGCGAGATAATCATCGCGCTGCAATTTTACGCCGCTAGAAGAGGCGAGGAGCGTTGAACGGTTGGTAAACTGATCAAGCTCAATAATACATGTACAAAATGAGTTCGAGTATTGCTGAAGCTCCAACGTGGCTTTATTGAGAAGATCTTGCCCATCGAGGCTGAGCGTATCGTTAATCGTCTCGACGCTTAACGAGTTCTGTACTGACGTTGTCCTAACCATATTGGTAACTCACTGTTATTGTGATTTGTATCACTTAATTATCAATTTAGTTACTCATTAAATATGGTACGTGTCGCATATTATTGCAAATGTCAAATATAGGCTCTATGTTCGGTAAACAAAGCTTATTCTTGGTTGGAAAGGCGTTCTTTAAGATAGTCTAAAAATAGTTTAGTACGTGTATGCTGATAGTCGAGTTTTGGGTAGTAGGCGTAAACCGTTGCTTCATCAGCAGTTATGTCTGGTAGAATACGTTGCAATGCCCCGAGCTTAAGATCTTCTTTGATCATCACATCGTTAGTGAGTAGCAGTCCCATGCCACTTTTTGCAGCATAAAAAAGAGCTTCTGGATTAGATGTAGCGAAGTTGCCATTGAGCAGAATCTTATGCCCATTGGTCAGGGAAATCTCTCTTTGGGTTCTCTCTCCCCATACCAACATGTTGTGTTGGGTAAGCTCTTTAAAGCTTTGCGGCTCACCAAACTGCTCAATATAACTTGGAGACGCATAGAAACCGGCTCGATGCTCAAAAAGAGGGGTGGCTTTGAAACTCAGCGAGTTGAGTTGTTCAATTTCACGGCTGATAAACAGATCCAAACTCAATGTGGGTAATTGACCGGGCGTGGTTGTGATCAGTTGAATGCGAATGTCAGGGTACATCTGCAAAAAGTCGTTTAAGTACTGAACAAGAAACTTTGATCCCACGGCCAGAGTCGCACCTATTTTCAGCAATCCGGCAGGCGTTTGAGATACCGAGCGTGTTTCGTCAACTATCGATTGCCAACCATCAAGTTGCACCTTAGCACGTTCATAAAATAAGGCGCCGGCTTCAGTTTGCGTGACGGAGCGAGTCGTGCGTTTTAGCAACTGCACACCGATGCGTTCTTCTAGCCAATGGATGCGTTTACTGATCGCTGAGCTGGTGGTGTTGAGCGTTCTTGCCGCGCCGTTAAAACTGCCTTCATCAACGACACGAATATAACTCTGCACACTTTGAATCCAATCCATAATGCCACCTTATTGTTTCTTTTTGGGAATTAATCACTTTCCATATCGATATATTATCATTGAATAGTGGCTAATTTAAACTCGCTTTATTGTCGGATTTAATGAGGAGCTACTATGAAAAAAACACCTATTTTGTTAGCAATGATGATCATCGCGACGGGACAAGTTGGTGTCAGTATCTATCTTCCCTCATTGCCGATGATCAGTAACAGTCTGAATGTAGGGCAAGCCGACGTACAACTTTTAGTCACCGTTTTTCTCGTCGCTTTTGGTCTATCTCAACTCTTTTACGGCCCTTTGTCTGATGCCATTGGTCGCCGTCCGGTATTTATCCTCGGGCAGGGGATCTATTTAGCTGCCACTGTCATGTGCGTTACTTTCACCGATAACCTAACCGTGCTGATTATTGGTCGCTTTTTGCAAGGTTTAGGGGCGGGTAGTGCTTCGGTTCTTGGTCGAAGCGTGCTGCGAGATAGCTACGAAGGTTCACAGTTAACTAAAGCGTTATCTTATATTTCTATTACGGCTTCTATTATGCCGATCATCGCGCCAGTGATGGGGGGCTGGATTGCTTTCTATTTGGGCTGGGAAGCGGTGTTTATGTTCGTTTTGCTCTATCTAATCGCCATCTTTACATTGGGGTATTTCGTTCTCCCAGAAACCATGACCTATGGAAAGACACAATTTAGCTTGGTGAGTGTGATTAAAAACTATGGCAGCTTAATGACCAATAAGCAGGTGATCTCTAGTGCAAGTTATAACTGGGTGACCTACCTAACGAGTGTTGTGTCGTTATCTGTTATGCCGTTTATATTGCAGCATCAACTTGGTCTAACGGCGGCAGAATATGGCTCGGTTATGATCATACCGTCAGCTGGCTTAATGATGGGGAGCTTACTGCTTAATGTGGTGAACCGCTATTTAGATACCAAGCAGATCTTATCTTTGGCTATCTCGACGATGATGGTTGCTGGGCTGTGGTTACTGGTTAGCGAAGTCACTCTGTTTAATCTCGTGTGGGCGTTTACTTTGCTGACGATTGCCCAAGGTCTTGCGACACCGCTTTCGATTAGCATGCTGCTTGAACCACATAAACGACAGGCGGGCTCAGTGTCTGCACTATCAGGGGCAGTACAAATGTGTTTATCAGGGGCATTTGGAGGCTATTTGGTCGAGCATTGGGTGCAAAGCCAAATGAGCATGGGAGTTTTCTATCTCATCTCAGCAACTACGATGGGTTTGGTTCTAATATCATCGAAAAAGCTTCTCGTCGCTCAGCAAAAGTTTGCTTGATCGCGCGTTGGGTATACAATGCCCGCAATTTTCTATGTTGAGACTGAATCAATGGAACTTAAAGATTTTGAAACGCTAGTTAAGTCGCTATGTGACAAAGAGAACCTGCCGCAAGCCTTAGAAGTACTGAAAGCAAGCGAAGACCAAGAAGTGGCGGAAGCCGCTCAATCACTAACTGGGCAATTTGCGTTGGCAGAAGTCGATGGCGCTAAGCGTATCTATCACGTAACAGTACAGGCTAACGAGCAAGGTGAAGAGCAAGAGTTTGTCGAGCACGTGATGGATGAAGGCGATGATGTGATCCATTTTGTTGCTTGGTTCTTTGATGTCATGTTTGATGTGAAGCGCAAAGATACCTACCAAGTGGCTGGAAAAACCTATCAACAACCAAAACGCGCTTAGTTGTTAAATTTAATGTGATTTAGATCTTGTTTTTAATCTAATTGTGATTAAAATCACGCTCCTTACTTTGAGGAGATAATCATGAATCACGAATTAGGCAACGCATATCTAGGTCAGATGATCGCTAAGCAAGCCATGCAAGATGCTCTTTATGGCAAGCCTAAAGCAAAGAAGACTTCTTTTATCAAACGTATGATGAAAAAAGTAATCAGCGCGTAGTTGAAAAGGATTTTATGAGTGAGGCGAGCGAAGCTGTCTGGCTCATCAAAACAAAGCCCCGCTACAATCAGCGGGGCTTTGTCGTTTTTGCTTGGTGGAGAGCAGAGCTTACAGAGAAACCACGTTGTCTGGCACTGTGCTTAGCCCTTTCTCTTCAATCCAAGCGGTAAGGTTATCGGCACCACCAATGTAATGACCATCCAGCCAGATTTGAGGAACGGTAACCGGCGTCTTCTCACCAATGATAGCTTTTACTTCAGGGATCATTCGATAAAGGGCAGCGCTGTCTTTAACGACATCGTAGTATTCGTATTCAATGCCAGCTTCATCTAAGATCTTTTTCGCTTTGACACAATAAGGGCAAGTCGCCTTACCATAAACAATGTTGCCTTTTAGAGTATCGCGCTTAGTCCATTCTTGAATAATAGATTGCACGAGCACGCCACGGTTTAGCGCTTCCCCTTGGCTTACCACTTTGCCTTCGACCATCAGAATAGGCGCGTGCCATGCACCTACTTTCAACGGTTCCCACCAATGAGATAACCAATCTTTCACTTCAAGCTCGACTGGGATACCGGCAAGTTCATTTTCGAATGTGTCCTTAAGGATATCTTTGGTCAGAGTACACTCCCCGCAAGGAATGTTGACTTTGAATGGTCCCCAACTGCCAGCCCAGCGGTAAAGTGTTAATTTGATTGGTTGTGTCATAGAGGTTTCTCCGTTAAAAGCTATGACTAATTAGAACGGTCTAGCTTGAAATTTCTTTCAACTTTTTTGGCTTTTTTGCTTCCCATTGGGTAATGAAAGCCACAGAAGCGATAATGATCGCCGCGCCAAGCCAAAGCCTACCTGGTGGTACCCAGCCAAATACCATCCAACCCGCTAACACATTTAATGGCAGTTTCGCGTGATCAAAGGGTTGAACAAACGAAGCA
Organism: Vibrio sp. SCP2; assembly: GCF_059295395.1. Classification (NCBI taxonomy): domain Bacteria; kingdom Pseudomonadati; phylum Pseudomonadota; class Gammaproteobacteria; order Vibrionales; family Vibrionaceae; genus Vibrio; species Vibrio sp. SCP2. Next base: position 1,438,164 of record NZ_JCAFVV010000001.1, read on the forward strand.
TCTGCCACTGAGTATGCTTTAACAATAGCCCACTGCGCCAGCGCTGTCATAGCTCCTGCCCCAATCAATATTAGCCATAATGTTCCACCTGTTGGCAGTTGCCAGTCTGGTAGAGCGAGCAAAATGTTAAACGGTGTAATGAGTATGAGTAGGTAGACAACCATGGTTGACGGAGAGTCTTGCGAAGAAAGCTTTTTCACCATCAGCGCGTAACAGGCCCAAAAGAACGCCGCACCGACAGGAAGAAGCGTTGCCCAGCTAAAATCGTCTGCCCAAGGTTCTAAAATGATCATGGCACCAATAAAGCCAGTGAGGGTAGCACCCCAACGAGCCGCGCCTACTTTCTCTTTAAGGATTAACCCAGAGCCGATCGTCGCAAATAATGGCGAAGTCATCAGTAGGGCGATGCCTTGCCAAATCGGTACAGGGTAGGCAAGTGCCCATAGCCACAGTTGGATACCTATCACCGCTAAGAAGACGCGTAAAATATGCAATCCTAGATTCTGCGTACGCAGTGACTGCCTAATACCTAGTGTTTTTAAATAGGGCAGAATAACCACAAGTGCGATTGCATATTGAATCAGGGCAACCGTTGTCGAAGAAAGACCGTAATTGATACTCGCCACTTGAGCCAAGCTATTTACGATGGCAAAAGCCAGTCCTGCGCTTAGCATCCAACTAGCGCCTTGAAGAGGGTGGTGGTTTTGGGTGCTCATGATATAAGTGTCTGAAAAATAGATAAGCTGAATCATACGATGTTATTTAGCTCAGGTCACCTGACGAATTTGAGCGTGTTGGACAAACGATTAGAATGATTCAGCAAAGTTTGGTGCAGGGTTACTTTTTATTTAAGGTGTAAACCGACACGACGACAAGAACAAGCCCCAATGCATGCCAGATCGTAAACACTTCATCGAGTACCACGACCGCCATTCCAGCGGTAATTCCTGGGCCTATATTACTTGTTAGGCTCAAGGTTGTTGGTGTCAGTCTTGCCATCGCGGCGGCGACCAAATACGAAGGCAATACGGTGCAGAATATGCCAAGTAGTACGCCAGTTACGATTAGCTCGCGACTCCAAGTCGCAATATCGGCGCCGCTCAACGCTAAGTGAACCAAAATAGCCAGTCCGGCGCTCCCCATACCAATACTGGTAAACAGTGAGCTACCAAGGTGGCCGATAAGCGGCTTACTCCATACAAGATAAAACGCGAACACCAGTGCTGAACCAATAGCGAGTAAGCTGCCAAGAAGCACGGATTGCCCTAGGGTCTTAAAGTCATGAACAACAATAAAACTGATACCTAGGTAACCAATCAACGCAGAGACGATCACTGTGCGGCTAGGTTTTTGCTGATACAAAGCCCAACTGATCAGCACGACAAAAGTAGGAAACAAGAAGATCAATAATCGTTCTAGCTGGGCGGTAATAAACTCCAGCGCGGCAATATCAAGGAAACTTGCCACGTAGTAGCCCATCACACCAATAGCGGCAGCTTTAAAGCCATGTTGTTTAACTTTACTTCGGTTTTCAGATTTTCTGCAAAGGTAAACGAGCATAAGTAGGTAGAGTGGAAGAGAGCTAAACGCACGCAGAGTCATAATAGAGGTTGCATCGCCACCATATTGGTAGGCAACTTTGACCAAAACGGGTTTTATCGAAAAGAGGATGCAACCAGCTAGCGCAAGCAAAATCCCAATTTGAGAGATGGGTGAGCTAGATGAGGGGGCGACGTGTGCTTCTTCAGTCATGTTTCTCGTATCCTTTCTTTGAGAGTGGTGGCTACGAGAAAAGTGGTGTTCTGGCTACGTTTCTCGCAGCCAGACAGGAGGTTACCTACCGGCTACAGGCATTAAGGAGAAGGAGCCAAAGGTAGGTAAACGTGAATTTCATAATTATTCCTATATGATGAGTTTTTAGACTATCGACATATGCTTTAGATTGCAATCAACAAATTATGCTGATTGTAGCCTAGCTTCAATTTGTCCTAATGCTCTTTGGTACATAGACCAAGCGCATATGCCCGCTAGGATATTACCGCCGAATGCACCCCAAAAAAGACCTTGAATCCCTCCTAGCTGTGCACCTAACCACAAACAAGGTAGGAAAAAGGCAAACAGGCGCAGAGCTGAGATAGTCAGGGCGGTATAGGATTTGCCAAGTGCGTTTGAAATTGAAACCATCAGCATGCAGATGCCCAAAGGCCCCAAACTAAATGGTACGATCATCAGATGGTAATTTAGGATGGTTTCTACTTCTGCTTCGCTGGTCATTAGCAATGCGAGCCAATTAGAGGTGAGTAAGGTGATAGCTGCGATAACGATCTGAAAACCGATAACGAATTTACACGCAATCACCACAAGCTTGCGAATGTCGGCTAAATTGTTCCCACCGAGTAGCTTACCAACCATAGGCGGCATTGACATGGTCAGGGCAAGCACTGAAACAATCGCAAAGAATTCATAGCGAGAGCCGAGTGCCCATGCTGCAACCGCTGCCGTGCCGTAGCTAGCGAGGAGCTTTGTGGCTAACATTGACGATAGTGGCGGCAGCAATTGACTGATCATTGCTGGGCCCATGATGTTACCAATTGAACGCACGCTTTTAACCACATTCAAATCGCTCCAATCGAAACTCATCCAATGTTTGCGAGTCACCTTAGGGGCGACAATCAAAATACCGATACCAAAGGCGAGAATGGTGGCAATAGCTGCTCCGTTGATCCCCATATCTAGAGTGAAAATAAAGATAGGATCGAGGATTAAGTTGAGAAGGCTGGTGACCATCATCATGGTGCCAGGCAACATAGTGTTGCCGTTGGCACGACATACGCTGTAAAGGAAATAGAGCACGGCACCTACCCAAGCACTGACTAGCCAGTAAATCCAATAGCTATCAATGATAGGAAGAACACTATCCGGAGCACTAAGCAGAGACAGAATCGGTTCACGCAATAGGTAGATAATGACTGAAAATAGCGCGACACCAATGCTTCCCATTGCAATCACGAGGCCGCCGAGTTGTTTAGCATAGCGCTCTTGATTCGCTCCAATGGCTTTGGCAATCACAGCGGTTGTCGCGATACCCAAACCAACCTGAATACCGATGATCACCATCTGAATTGGCAGGGTAAAACCTTGTGCAGCAAGAGGCAGAATACCCAACTGACCGATGAACGCACTATCTACCAATTGGAAACTCATAATAGACAACACGCCAAAGAGCATTGGCCAGGTCATTTTGAACAGCTGTTGCCCCAGCGAAGGGGATGTTTCTTGTGTCGTTACAGTCATAATTGAGCTTAGTTTATTTCACCAGTTGTAATACCAACAGGAATAAATATCTAATCATCTATTTATCCTGATTGCTATAAAGACAAACCGAGGCTTGATGCCTCGGTTTTCATTCAAGTTACTGTTACATCGTTACTGCTGTGTAAGAATTCAAGTCTAAATCTAGAAAAACAGGAAAATTACTCTTCTTTAAACTCATCCGCATACCCTTTGGGAGGAGGAGTCCAACCTCGTTCTCCACCTTCATGGCGGTCGCTGCGGTCAGCTTGTATCGCCAGTTTGATTTGCTCTTCAAGGTGCATAAACAGTTTACGATAGTTATTATCAAAGCGTTCACCCTCAGAGTCATCTTCCCAAGCTTGGTACAGGATGTCAGACTTCTTGTCTTCAACACGTTTATAGGCTGATTTTTGCTGCTCGACAGTAAATGGGTGGTAGTTCAAAGAGCGCATCGCGTGCGCACCGAGTTCCAGAGCAGAGTGATAAGTCTCAAGCTCGACAATATCAGCCCCAGCTTGTCTCAGTAGATAGCCATGGCCGCGGTCAAAGGCGCGCACTAACACCTTCACTTTCGGATAGGTATGCTTGACGTATTTGGTCAGTTCAACACTGGTGTCTGGATTGTCGATAGCGATAACGATCATCGCTGCGTCTTCAATCCCTGCGGTATGGAGCAAGTCTGGTCTGCTTGCATCACCAAAATAAGCTTTAGTATTGATTTGTCGCATAACATCAACTTGCGCCGCTTGTTGATCAAGGACGACCGTTTTAATTCCGTTAGCAACCAATAGGCGGTTAACAATCTGACCAAAGCGCCCAATCCCCGCAATAATCACAGTGCCTTGCTCTTCAATGGTATCGGCTTCTTGATCATTCGATTGCTGTTCAAAGCGCGGTAAGATCACCTTATCGAACAGAATGAACAGTCCCGGTGTAAGGAACATAGACAGCGCTACAACGAGCGAAAGCGTTTGAGCGATGTCATGTGGAATAACATGGTTTTGCACGGTAAAACTAAGCAGCACAAATCCAAATTCACCCGCTTGAGCAAGGCTAAGAGTAAACAGCCAACGGTCACTATTCTTGATGCGGAAAATAAACGCCAAAGTATAGAGGACGAGTGCTTTGAGCAGCATGACTCCAATCGTCAAGCCAATGATAAGCGCAAAGTCATTGAATAAAATACCAAAATTGATGCCTGCACCTACGGTGATAAAGAATAATCCAAGTAGAAGCCCTTTAAATGGGTCGATATTGGATTCAAGCTCATGGCGGAACTCACTGTTGGCAAGAACAACACCTGCTAAGAATGTACCTAATGCCGGAGAAAGCCCGACTAAGCTCATCAATGCCGCTATCCCTACCACTAACATCAGTGCAGTAGCGGTAAATATTTCACGTAGACCTGAGCTGGCAACGAAGCGAAACAGAGGGCGACTTAAGAAGTGGCCGCCAACGACTAATCCCACTATAGAAGCGATGATGACTAAGCCATAGGCCCAACCCGGAAGGCCTGCAACTAAACTTAACTCTTCATGGTGGTCAGCGGCGGCACCAACGGCATTTTGCGTCTGTTCGACTAACTCCGGCAAAGCAAGTAGCGGAATAAACGCCAGCATTGGAATAACGGCGATATCTTGGAATAGCAGAACCGAAAATGCGTTCTGTCCGCCTTCAGTTTTCGTTAAGCCTTTTTCATTAAAGGTTTGAAGAACAATCGCAGTCGATGAAAGCGCAAAGATTAAGCCTATTGCTAACGCGATAGTCCACGGCTGCTCGAAATATAGGGCAATTGCCATAACAACGGCGGTTGTACCGCCAACTTGCAGGCCTCCAAGACCCAATAGACGGTTACGCATCGACCAGAGCATCTTAGGTTCTAGCTCAAGACCGACTAAGAATAGCATCATCACAACACCAAACTCAGCGAAGTGCTGAATGGTTGTGGTTTCTTCGCCTACTAGCCCAATAATCGGGCCGATAATGACGCCCGCGATGAGATAACCAAGAACCGAACCTAACCCTAATCGTTTGGCGATAGGCACAGCAATCACAGCCGCTACAAGGTATATAAAGGCTTGGAGAAAGTAACCTGTCATGCTTCGTCCTCTTTCACTAATGTGGCGAGATAATGATTGAGTTTTTCTGGTTTACTCGCTTGTTCGAAATCTATCTCGTTGGCGACGAGCTTGGTTAGCAAGCTTGACCAGTTTTCAACGTGTGATATCACTCGTCCATCTTCTTGAGCAGTACGCGCACCAAACAGTGCAAAGGGGGCGAGGTATTGCATGCCTGTCAGCGTTGCCATTTGCTCCAACGGATGGAGCAACTCGCGAATCGTGAAATGGTTGTACCCATCAGTTTGGTAAGCATCGGCTTTACCCCCTGCCGATAGAGAGCAGAGGAATTTTTTGCCATGCAGCGCAGTGCCGTCTTGTCCGTAGGCGAACCCATATTCCAAAACGAGATCCTGCCACTCTTTTAAAATTGCAGGCGTGGAGTACCAGTAGAGGGGAAACTGAAAAATGATCACATCATGGTCAACTAGCCTTTGCTGCTCTATATCTATGTTGATGTGGTAGGTCGGGTACTCATGGTAAAGATCAACAACCGTAACGCCTTCAACCTTTTTTGCTGCTTTAAAGAGGTGTTGATTCACTTCAGAGCGTTGAGGTGAAGGGTGAGCGTAAAGCACAAGAACTTTGTTTTCAGACATAGACTATCTCACTGATTTAAAGGCCATTTCTCGAAATTGGGCACAGAAACTAATTGTTACATAGTGATTATATTTACGCCACTAATGCGAGCGCGAGCTATTGATGAAATGGAGCAAACGCTTGTTCTAAATCATGCAGGTGCTCAACAACCAAAGAGGCATGCGCCGAGAAGTCTGTAGGTTTGCCATGTGTTAATAGACAAGAGGGCATGTCTGCATTAAAGGCAGCTTGTAAGTCATAGAGATAATCTCCGACATAAAGGATTTGATGACGTTCTAAGTTCCACTCGTCGGCGAGAGATACCAGCGAATCAGGAGCTGGTTTAGGTGGGAAGTGCTCTCGGGTGATAATACGTGGGATTTTGAGTGCGTTGTGAGAGACTTTTTGTTCTGCGGCTTGGGCGCAATTTCGAGTAATAATCGCAGTTAAGAGTTGATTAGAATGGATAAACTCAATCAAAGATTGGCATCCGGGCATAGGGTGCGATGAATTAGCGTCGTCTAGCTCATGTTGGAGAATAAGCGCATTGGCTTGTTGAGAGGTTTGATCACAGTCCAATTGGTCAACAAAAGAGAGCAAGTCTTTATCGAGCGGGCAGCCGATTTGCTCTCTTAGCCAACGGAAGTCCATGTCAGAGCTCACCAGAGTATTATCCAAATCAAAAACAATGGCTTTGATATCGCGAATATTCAATGGTATGTGTGACATAGACAATCCTTATGTTTATGCGAACTCTTTCTCCAAGTACGCGACAATATCCGAAGACTCATACATCCATTGTACGTCTCCGTCCTTTTCAATTCTTAGACAAGGGACTTTTACTTTTCCACCACCTGCTTCAAGTTCTGAGCGGTGCGTCTGATCGTTCTTTGCATCACGAAGGTCAAATTTTACCGATTGACGTTTCATTGCTCGGCGCACTTTTACACAGAACGGACATGCTTCGAACTGATACAGTGCGAGTGACTGTGCTTTGGTGTCTACCTCTTGCTGCGCTTCGTTCGAGCGCTTAACCCCTTTTGGTGAGAAGACAAAGTTGAGCAGTAGGATAACGCGTCCTAAAAACCAGCGGATAAACTTCATAACAATCCTATTTATATAATTCTAACTTCAGATGACATTTACGTTACGCATTGTAACCGAGATGTGATCATTCTTGAATCCTAAAAGCTCAGCTAACTTTCACCTGATGTTTCTTGGTAACTTCGATACCAAGGCGTTTAGCCAAACGAGTCAGGTTGGCGCGATCGGTTTTTAGTGCACGTGCCGCTTTGGCCCAATTAAACTCCGCCTCGGTTAAGGCTGAAACGATCATTTTACGTTGATACTCTTCGGTGGCTTCGCGCAGTCCCAACGAGATGTCTAACTCTACGATCGCATTAGAGGAGTCAAGCGCCGTATCGTTGCCCGAAACAATAGACTGTAGTTCACCGATGTCTTCGATTGATACCGTAATCAGTTTACCGTTTTTACCGCGGGCTCGTGCTTTGAGTGCTGCTCGATTGATGACATGTTCAAGTTCACGAACATTGCCCGGCCAGTTGTAGCGAGAAAGAAGAAGCTGTGCATCTTTACCTAGCTTGATCTGGACAATACCAAGCTTACGTCTTGCTTGTTCAAGAAAGTAACCGGCGAGTAAAACAATGTCGCCGTTTCTTTCACGAAGTGCTGGGACGGTAATTGGGTAGACGCTTAATCGGTGGTAGAGATCTGAGCGGAAATGCCCTTCAGAAACTTCTTCTTTGAGATCTCGGTTAGTAGCGGCTAAAACGCGAACGTCGATGGTTTCTACCTTGTCTTGCCCGACCGGTTGGATCTCATTGTTTTGCAGTGCACGTAGAATCTTGCTTTGTGCTGCAAGGGGCAGTTCTCCTATTTCGTCTAAGAAAAGCGTTCCGCCATCGGCTAAGGCAAACTTGCCTAAACGAGATTTATCTGCGCCAGTGAAGGCGCCTTTAACGTGCCCAAACAGTTCACTTTCGACCAAATTTTCGGGAATAGCGGCACAGTTTACATACACCAAGGGCTGTTTTTTACGTGGTGATAAGTGGTGCAGGCTTCGTGCGACAAGCTCTTTGCCGACACCAGTTTCACCATGAATCAAAATATTGAAACTGGATGGAGCGACGACCTCAATGTCGGCCTTCAAAGCTTGCATCGCTGCGCTGTCACCAATGATATCCCCACCATCACGATCCCAAGCGTCCTCATTAAGCTCTTCAAAGCGTTGTTGGGTTTGTTTTGCCTGTTGTTCTAGTTGGCTTACCGTGAGCGCGACTTTTAGTGTAGAAGCTGCAATAGCCGAGAGTGCATCTAAGCTGCGAGTTGGAAACTGCTCAAACACGCCTGGCGTTAAGCTATCAAGAGTTAAGACGCCAAGCAGTTTATCTGCATAGAGTAAAGGTAAGCCCATACACGAGTGCATCGGTAAATCGCCTTCGTAATCGAGGAGCAAATTATCAAACGGATCAGGAAGATCGCTATCGGCGTCAAATCTTACCGCGGTTTTCGACTCACAGATTCGGGCAAATCGTGGATGTTCGTCTATCTTAAAACGACGACCTAATGTGTCGCGGGTTAAACCTTGTAGAGCCAGCGGGACTAGTGTGTCTCCTTGACGTGACAAAAGCGCGACACTGTCACACTGAATCGATTTACGAATGGCATCAAGTAGGTTGTTGAATCTATCTTGATCGTTGTCTCCGCGAGCGAGACCAATTGTCATATCAATGAGGGTTGAAACAGAGATATCTTGCATAAAATTACCAACAGCGGGGGCAGGAGAAACCCAATTTAAATCGGATGTTGCTAAATTAATCACACTGAATGCGGTATTGCAACCTATTAATGTCAATTTGACCTATTGTAAAAGTGTCGTAATGACTTTTTCTAACCGAAAAATAGCAATAAAACTAGTAGTTTAAAGGGATTCTGAAGTTGGCACACTTCGTGCTGTTAAGGGGTATAAAAAACTTAAATATAACTAACTATAACTACTGAGGAGTAAGTCCTAATGCTTAACAACCAACATATCGAAGTCGTAAAGAGCACTATTCCACTTCTAGAGTCTGCAGGCCCGGCGTTGACTCAGCATTTCTACCAAAGAATGTTTAGCCACAACCCAGAGCTAAAAGATATCTTTAACATGACCCACCAAAAAACAGGGCGTCAAAGTGTGGCTCTTTTCGAAGCGGTTGCGGCTTATGCGAAAAACATTGAGAACCTGGAAGCGCTGACTTCTGCAGTTGAACGTATTGCTCACAAACATACTAGCTTTAACATCCAAGCAGAGCACTACCAAATTGTCGGTCACCACCTTATTGAAACGTTGCGTGAACTGGCGACAGAAGCTTTCACACCAGAAGTGGAAGAAGCGTGGACCGCTGCGTACCTTTTCCTTGCTCAGGTATTCATCGATCGCGAGGGCGAATTATATCTACAACGTAAGCAAGCCGTGGGTGGGTGGCAAAATGCACGTGGCTTTGTTGTGAAGTCGAAAAAGGCAGAATCAGAGCTAGTGACTAGCTTTGTGCTAGAGCCAGAAGATGGTGGTGAGGTATTGGATTACCAACCAGGTCAATACATTGGTATTGAGCTAAAGCCTAGCCAAGGTGATTACAACGAAATTCGTCAGTACTCTCTGTCTCAAAAGCCGAATGGCAACGATTACCGAATCTCAGTGAAACGCGAAGTCGGTGAACATAAAGGCTTAGTATCTAACTTCCTCCATGACGAAGTGAATGAAGGCGATAAAGTGAGTCTTTATGCTCCAGCGGGTGACTTCTATTACCAAGAAAAGCAGCAACCAGTGGTACTTATTTCAGCGGGCGTGGGTGCAACTCCGATTCAATCTATGATGCAAACCCTCGCTTCGCAAGGTAAGAAAGATGTGAGCGTTCTATATGCATGTAACGACCAAAAGCAACACACATTCAAAGATGAAACTGCGCAGCTTGTACAGCAGAACAACTGGAAGCGTTTCACTTGGTACTTAAATGAAGCAAGTGCCGACTTTTCTGGTGAGCTAGATTTGAACCTAGTTGCGAAGGAACTACCTCTTGGCAGCGCAGATTTCTATCTATGTGGTCCAGTAGGCTTTATGGAATCAGTGGTACGTCAACTAGAAGCGTTAGGCGTTGACCGCGACCGAATTCACTACGAAGTGTTCGGCCCTCATACTTACCTATAATCTGAGCAATATTAAAAAGGCCCTCATTTCGAGGGCCTTTCGATTTTGGTTCATCACTACGCGGTGCTGTCACCGTTAGACTAGCTGAATAACTTCTTAAGCCAAGTGATAGGGTTAAATGACCCCGAAGCTTGAATAGGGGAGCGTTCTGACCCGTGATAGTAGCTCGACAAGAATTCTGTTCTCAGCGACTGAACATCAAGTTTATTAACTGAGGAGATAAGCTCAGCCGTGTTTTGTGCATGATCGTTGGCAAGACTAAAATCGAGTCTTAGATAACCTTGGATATACAACCACAGATGAGTACAAAGGATCAGTTGATCCATTCCTTGCTCTTCAAACTTTCCTGCGTGCTCTTGACCTAAATTGTCAGTGAATGCTTGATGCATTACCTGCATAGACGCGGCGTTAGATTGCACGTAACTGCTCGCTTCGACATGAGCCTTAGTCAGAATGCCAAGTAGGTGATTGGAAACAGGGCTTTCCGGTTTGTTTTGTCGCGCTTTTTCAAACAAAGGTGAGTGAGCCTGACAAAACAAATCCCAAGCTTTAGATAGAGCAACCAATGACGGCAGAGTGTCAGCTCCTATCGCTTTGAGTTGCTGCTCCAAATCAGTCATTCGACTGTAAGCTCTCTAGAGAAATCTCAAATGACCCTTTGTCAGAGTCAACAAACAGGCTATCTCCAGTGATCATCACGGATAGATCCATACTGCGTTCGACAATCTCTGATAGTGCTTCGATACCGTTCCAGTCAAAGCGGTAGATGCTCGCATCATACTGGTGGACTTTATTTTTGGTCTGTTCCCACCAAACATCGGACTTACTGTTAAAAGAGAAAACATCCACTTTCTTAGCCAAGCGGCAAGACTTCTTAATGCGATCAAGGGATGGCTCCCCGATATCCACCCAAAGTTGAATTTGGTCGTCGAGAGACTTGACCCAAAGATCCGGCTCTTCAGTGGTTGATAAGCCTTTTGTTAGCGCTAGTTCCGGCTGCCATTTAACACAGAAGGCCAAAATGCGCGCCATCATTCGTGGTACTGTTTCTGATGGGTGCTGTGCGACAGTAAGCTGTGTAGAGTCGTACAAGTCGCGGTTGGTGTCGGAAAGAGAAATTCGGAATTTATAGATAGTTGGTTTAAGAGCCATGAGCCTTACTTATAGTCAAAAAAATAGCCAGCGTAATGCTGGCTATTGTAAATCTTTAGTACTAGACAATTAAAGTACTTTAATTTGCTCAGCTTGTGGGCCTTTTTGACCTTGAGATACTACGAACTCAACTTTTTGGCCTTCAACTAGAGTACGGAAACCGTCGCCAGTGATTGCTGAGAAGTGTGCGAAAACGTCTGGGCCGTTTTCTTGCTGGATGAAACCAAAGCCTTTAGTTTCGTTGAACCATTTAACTGTACCAGTAACAGTGTTAGACATAATGTATATCCTTGATAAACCTTGTAAAAGCCATACGGCACCGATAGCGTGGAAAAGGAGATTGCTATTGCGTACGACGTTGCGGTAGATATTCAAGTAATCCAACGAAACGGCGAAATTAAACAAGAACCGTTTTCTAGCTGCGATCCAGTCTAAAGCGAAGTGCAACTAAGTCAATAAAAATAAGGAGCTTTGTACAGTTTAATATCGTGTTTTCACTAGAAATTTGCGCTAGGTATAGTTTCGAAAATATTACTGATTAGCGTATAAATAGTGTAACATTCGTTTGGCTAGTAGATTGTATCGTTTTACTATTCTCTGGCTAATATTTAATCATTTATTGTGGAGGCCGCATGGCTAAGAACAAAGCAAAAGGTGACATTGGAGAGGTTGTCCTCATCCATGATGTCGAGATGGGTAGAGGGCAAGTAAAAGACAACGCCCTAAAAGCGATGGTAACCAGTAAGCTCTACAGAGCCAAGGTAGAGAAAGCGAAAAAAGGCAAAGGGAGTTATCAGCGCAACATGAAACACAAGGGTAAAGAGCCCTATTCAAAAGCCGCTTAACAAGCGAAGTTTGAATAGGGCTTTTTTCATGAGCTTTTAGCTTAAATTGACTGCCTTACAAGCGGAATACACCTCAATAGATACAGCACTCCTTCCTACTCACTATCGTATATTTCTCAGATAGTTAATAACCATTGATTGTCCTCTAACTACCATTCTCCTGTAATAGGTCATTTGGCATGCAAAAATTGCATGCTCAGACCCATATCCAGACGCATGCTTGGCGAGTTTGCCGTTCCCTCCATGCATGCATAATAAACATCATTATGAAGCTAAATGAGCTGCTCTTAGGTAGAGCAACCCATGTGTTAGTTAGCAATATCTGCAAGTCGGTCATAAGCCCTAAAGGGGGCTTGTGACAATGCGAAAAATTAACAAAGACTGGAAAAAGCTATGAAGCGTAAGATGTTAGACCTAAACGATAACGACAATGTACTCGACAATCCTTCACGTCGTGGATTTTTTAAAAAGGCTGGAGGCGCTGCCGCTCTAACGATGGCAGTGAGCCCAATCGCTCAAGCGGTAGGTAATGCTACACCGGGTGACGCTCGTAATGTTAAAGGTAAGCTGATTCTCTATGTTAACGGTAAAGTCTACCAAGGTGACAAGTTTAATCAGCATTGGGCTGAAGCGTTTGCTGTAAAAGGCGACAAGTTCGTACAAGTTGGCACAACGGATGAAATTTTAAAGCTACGCAAGAAAGATACTATGGTGGTCGATCTTCGTGGTCATACCGTAGTACCGGGTCTTATTGATGACCACATGCATCCAGAAATGGCGGTAGAAAACTACAATAACGTCGCTGTGGATGAATGCGCGACGACTTGGGAAGAGTTCAAACAAAGCGTAGCGAAAGAGCTGCGTGAGAACCCAGATAAAGACTGGGTATTTGGTGGCAATTTAGATTACTTATGGGATGATGGCAGCGATATCCAAATGTTTGGCAAGCCTTCTCACAAGAAGATTCTCGATGAAATCATTCCCGACAAGCCTGCATTCTTCTGGGAGTGTTCTGGCCATGCAGCACTAGTAAACTCTAAAGCATTAGAAGTGTGTGGAATCACCAACGACAGCCCAGATCCTATTGGTGGCCACTATGTGAGAGATGAAAATGGCGAGCTAACAGGTGTTCTTCGTGAGCTTGCGGCGCATGTGGTCTGGGAAAAGTGGCTACTGACGCTTCCTCGCCCAGAAGTGATTGGCGATAAGCAGCTTAAACCTATCTTTAGTTACTTAAACAGCTTCGGTTTAACGTCCATTACTGAACCTTGGTCTCGTGAGATGTACGGGCAAGCATACAAGTATCTTGACGACAAAAATGACCTAACGGTACGCATTACCTCTTATGCTACCGATACGGTGGATTTTGCGACTGAAGAGATGCAAGAGCTATCTAAAAAGTACATCTACAACCATAAAGATTATTCTGGAGACAGGATTCAACTTGTTGGTGTTAAATACATCTTAGATGGTGCGGCTGCGGGTCAAACGGCTGTAGTTGTTGAACCTTATGAAGGTACGGACGGTTACACCGGTCCTTGGCGCAATACCCCAGAGGATTATCGTGAAGGGCTGCATCGTTATGATGAAATGGGCTTAGTAGTACACGCGCACTGTGCGGGTGACGGTGCTGCACGCATGGTGCTTGATGCGGTTGAAGAGCTGCGTAAGAAGCCTGGCAACAATGCAGATAAACTCAACCATCGCATTGCTCATACATCCATGATCCACCCAGATGATATCCCACGCATTGCAAAGAACAATGTGTGGGCAGAGTTCTCTCCAGTATTCTGGTACGACATGGCGGCAACCCGTGTTATTGCAAAAGATATCGGACAGCACCGTGTCGATAAATATTTCTTCCCAGTGAAGCCAATCGTTGATACAGGCGCGTTGGTTTCGATTGGTACTGACTGGACGGTTACCCCAGTAAATCCTTGGATTGCTCTAGAAACGATTGTCACTCGTCGTGGTGCTGGCTTAACTGAAGGGCCAACATTAAACGCTAAAGAACATGCAATTCCATTAGAAACGGCGTTTTGGATGTATACCCAAGGTGGAGCAAATAGCCAGAAGCTGGGTGATAAAATTGGCTCGATCACTGCTGGTAAGTTTGCTGATTTTGTTGTGCTTGATCAAAACATCTTTGACGTTGCAATCCATGAGGTTCATAAGACCAAGCCTCTAAGTACAGTCGTTGGCGGCCAAGATGTTTACCTGAGCTCTAAAGTTGAGGATATCCTTGATTTAGGAAAACTAGAAGGTAAATACGCAAACAATACTATGACGTTTGCAACCAATGGTCGTCACTTCACTTAGTATTTAAAACGCCCCTAGTAACCCCTCGCAACTACGCGAGGGGTTTATATGTATTGAGTTAACAAAAGACAATTATAGATTATCTGAGAGGTTCCTATGGGTGGAGTGAGTGTTTGGCAGTTGGTGATCATTGCAGTGATTGTTGTATTGCTGTTCGGTACTAAAAAGTTAAGTGGCATTGGAGCGGATCTTGGCGCTGCCATCAAAGGGATTAAAAAAGCAATCAACAAAGACGAGTCAATCGGCAAAGACGCAGATTTTAAGCCAAACAAAAATGAACAATAAGTCAGCAATGGCTCACGGTACACACCGATTATTTAAAAAGGACTAACAATGAGAGTCGTTATTCTCAGCGCATTCGCCTGCGTTTTTTATACTCCTGTGTTTGCTTCGACACATACGACTATGCCTAAGGGAGCGAATCCGGCAGAACAATTTTGTATCAACAAAGGTGGAGTAATAAAAATCACTGAACAGACCAAATTATGCGTTTTTCCTAATGGCGCAGAAATTGAGCCAGAGGCATTACTACGTGGCGAGACACCTAATAAATTGGCCGAAAAGCATGACTAAAATCTCAACATGAGCGCGATTAGAATTGCAACAAAAAACAGCTTAGTGTTGGCAGTTTTTGCTATCCTATCGACGGCATTAGTAGTGCTTACCCATACTCTTACCCAAGACAAAATAGCTTCCCATAAACAACAAAATTTATTGAGTCAGCTTAATCAAGTCTTTCCTCAAGCACTGCACGATAACGATCTTTCACTGTCATGTACCTTACTCCCAGGCTCCAAATATCTGGGAACAAGCGAATCTATGCCAGTCTACATTGCCAAGTTTAAAGGCCAGCAATCAGGCTTGATACTGGAGACGATAGCCCCAGATGGTTATAACGGCCCAATTCGTCTGCTCGTTGGTTTCAATAACTATGGACGAATTACCGGAGTGAGAATAGTCGAGCACAATGAAACCCCAGGTCTTGGGGAAAAGATCAATAGACGAGTGACGGATTGGGTAGATGGATTCATGGGTAAGCGCCTAGATCTAAGGAATAATGGTAACACAGTCGATGGAGCAACAGGTGCGACCTATCGAGGAGCTGCGAATGTCGAGTTGGCATCATTAACGATGAAACAGTGGAAAGTACATAAAGATGGCGGCCAGTTTGATGCATTAACAGGGGCGACGATCACATCTAGATCGGTGGTTAAGGCCACAAAGAACTCATCATTACTGTTTCACCAGATAGTGCGAACTATCGCTCGCAAACCTGTCAACTGTAGTTGACAGTGGCAGGGTTAGGTCACCGACTTTGCTCCTTCACTGAGTTTATCAATCAACATCTGAAGTGGCTCTGAAAGGGGCTTTGAACTGAGCCAAATTGCATCTGCTGACCAACGCAAGTTGTACTCAAGTTCAACATCCAGTACCACCAGTGCACCACTTTCAATGAGGTGCTGGCATTGAATCAAAGGTTGGTAGCCCCAGCCGACACCATTTACAATCAACTCAAGTGCAGAAGGGAAGCTGTTTACACTGTAGACATGATGGCTTCCTTTTTCGACTTGGTCGTGCCCCATGTCATGAAAAGACTTTAAGACGATTTGGCGCATTCTGCGGCGGGTTTGTTGGCTGACTTTGCTACCTAGGTTGATACCAAACTTCTTTGCGTATTCAGGGCTAGTTACCGATACCAGTTCAAATGAAAGTAGTTTTACGATCCCGATATCTAAGGCGTAGTGCTCCGTTGAGAGAACAATCGCAAGATCGACTTCACCGTTGTAAAGTTTTTGGGTGCACTCTTTAGTGTCTCCCTCTAACAAGACGATATCTAGGGTTGGGTAGGCCCCTGCCACTTGCGCTATAGCTTTGGAAATCCCCATACCTAAGACAGAGCTCGCGACGGCGAGCGTCAGAGTTGATGGAAGTTCTTGAAGAGCACTTAGTGCACGAGCATTGAATTGTTCAACTTCAAACGTGACGGCTTTAGCGTATTGGTATAGTTCAGCTGCTCGTTGATTTGGTACCAGTGAGCTTGTGTGTCTCTCGAACAATTCATAGCCAAGTTCTATTTCTAAGTTACTGACCCTTCTGCTTAGCGTAGAGGCGTGCTTTTTCTCTTTATGTGCGGCCAAAGCAAAACTGCCAGTGTCATACACGGCAATAAAGGCCGACAATTGCTCAATATTCACTTCCATCGCTTAAGTCCAGGTAAATACACTCTGTTTTAATAGGTGTATTTTACCATGTGTAGTCTCCAGCGTTAAAGAGTAATCCGCTTAGCATTCTACAGAACCCTATGATTGATAAGAGCTAACGGTCGAGTCAGCTCTTATTATTCAAGCAAGAGGACAAATTGTTCAAACTTAGGCGTGAGCAAACTTACCTTTCTATCTTAGGTGAATAAATAGAGTAAGCGGTGATTTGGCCTGCGACGATGGCTGAGAACATAAATAGTGCGGAAAGGCCAATACTCGGTATAGGCAGCACTGACTGCTCAAACACCGATTGACTCGCGCTGACTAGCACTCGGCTTCCTGGAACTAGAATGATGATCCCTTGCACGATGTATATCGAACCCGTGAGATCCATTTTTTTGGCCACCCAAGTGCCATACAAAGTAATCAGAACTGTCGTAACCCAAGTGCCAACGACCCAACCACTCTCAAAGCCTAAATAAAACGGCCCCCACATTCCTAGGGCTGCAACAGGCAAACCAAGCAAAATGTCTGTAGGGCGTGCATTGAAGATGATGCCAAGCGAGATTGAGATTAGGAACAAACCGGAAATATGCAGCCAAGTCGGTACTTCATTAGTGTAATCAATGGATGCTGCTTGCCCCCAAACAGCTTCACCAATATTGAGCCCCATAACAATACCGACAAACAGCTTGATAAGCGTCAGCGCACTTTGCCCCAACAGACTTGTGCCTGAAACCAGATCATTAAACGCGAGACACTCTAGCGAGTTTGCAATGGAAAGTCCGGGAACGAAGAGAACAATGGCAGCAATACACAGAGCCCAAACGGGGACGGCAGCACCTGTGCTTGCGAACCAAGCAACTAGCATCCCAGTGATAAGCGCAGCAATAAACTCAACGGCTATTGATCTGCGAGCTTTGCAAATCTGTTGAGCGCCCCAAACTAGAAAACCTAACAAGACAGAGAACAAAACCGCATCTAGCGTACTGCCAACGAGCATTAGGTATGCAGGCGGGATGCCCATATTAGCCAGCGCGATGACCCACTTAGGGTAACCCACTGGTTCGGGTACAGGTTCACTGCTTGGCTGGTTGATTCTGATGATGGTATTGGCAAGTAAACTGAGGTTAATGGATGCAGGCTGGTGGCGTTTCATCACTACCGCATTATTGTCATCAGGAAACTGATAATTAACCGTCGTCGGGGTTGCTTGGATCATAACATCCACCCCATGTTTACGAGCATAAAACTGAGTGTATTTCTCAAGTTTGTATGGCGCGCAGCCACTGCGGTGAAGGGTATCGCCGATCTCGACTATCTTCTTAATTCGGTACTGGGAAGGCATGGTATGTGATACGTATAAATCTGTGACGCAAAGGTACCAAAGCCCTTCTAATGAGACGAGACACAATGCAGTGAACAGTGGTTAAGCTCACACAAAAAAGTTATCCCTGGTGCTTGTGTCTTGTCGATTTTCGAAAACTAAGTTTTTGGACTCATAAGTTTGTCAATTTGACTGCACATTTAGTGTTCTCATTCACATATATCGAAAGAATTTAAACTGTAACAATTGTTATTTGCCTGTAACATTTAAAAGCTAGCCTTTTATGCTATTGCCCTAAGTGTAAGTATACAAAGAATCCTTATTAAATATGCATTTAACAAGTCATTTACAATTGAGTTGTCTATGAAATCTGTGTAATAAATAGACAAAAATACTGCTTGAATTTAAAACTAGATGGGCGAAAATATACGCAAAATGAGTTTGCAGAAATGAAAGGAAGCTTTTTCTAGTTTTTAAGAGCGAGGCAAAATATGAAACTATTCATTATCTTCATGGTGTCGATTTCCGCGGGTGTCGCGTCAGCAGATCACCTTCATTCATTCTTGCTTGGTCTTTACGTTTCTACTCTTGCGGTAGGTAGCTGCTACTGGTTTGCATTCCGCAGTAGTCGTTTCCCGCAACTAGCACTTCTGCTATTGCTTTGTGGTCTATTCTCTAAAATCGCAGTGACGGTTGCGGGCGTATCTTGGGGAATCTCGCAAGACCTCATTAGTTCACCACTAGTCTTCTCACTCTCGTACCTGTTCTTCTCAATCGTCGCAAGCTATGTTTGGTTTGTTTACCGCGAGAAGTTAATGGCAAGAAAGAAAGCACGCGAAGAGCTAAAAGCCGCTTAATAGAAAGCTAAGCTAAAAGATTTCAAAACCAGCGTTTCGGCGCTGGTTTTTTGTATCTGAGTTCTACGAAATAAACTGACGTAAGAAAAGTAGATGCTTGTCAGTGACCGAACCAATCAACAGTGGCTCGCTAGTAGTTAATCAACAAAATAAGACCAATTTTCATACAAAAAATTGTGATACTCCTCCATGTAATGGTATTATGTAATATAATTTGATGTTAAATCTATTTGTTTTGTGGAGCCTACCTCTTGACCAACCTTCTCGCTTCAATTGTCGCATCATGGAGTGCTAACTCCATATCGAATACGTTTATCGTTACTATCCTTTTCGTCGTTGTTGTTTCTGCAATCCTAGCAGCGAAAGGGTTATGCAGGACCTTTACTTTGAATACCCCTAATACTCTGACTTCGTTAGGTATTTTAGGTACATTTGCAGGTATTGTTGTTGGTTTGATGGATTTTAATCCTCTTGATATAGACGGTAGTATTGGGACGCTACTATCCGGATTAAAAACCGCATTTCTAACCAGTTTGGTTGGTATGTTCTGCTCTATCGTATACAAATCATTCTCTCCTATGTTTGAAAACTACGATGAAGAAGTAGTTGGAGAGGTGGGCCCTGAGCAAATCTTGGCTGTAATGAACCATCAATTGGATGCTTCGCAGGAGTTACTTCGAGCAATTAAGGGTAGTGAAGATGCCTCCTTGACTTCTCAAATTCGAAATATGCGTACCGATATCGCTGATGGAAACCGTACGATTGCTACTCATTTCGAGAAACAGCAACAGCAGAGTGAACAGTTTCAGATAACGCTGTGGCAAAAAATGGAAGAGTTCGGCCAGATGCTTTCTAAATCTGCAACCGAACAAGTGATTAATGCGCTCAAGGATGTGATTAAAGACTTCAACAACAATCTTACCGAACAGTTTGGTCAGAACTTTAAGCGCTTGGATGAATCCGTTAGAAAGTTAGTGGACTGGCAGGAAAACTACCGTATTCAACTCGAAGATATGGCAGAGAAGTATCGCCTTGGTGTAGAAGCAATTGCTTACACGAAAAATTCTATTTCAGAGATCGCTGAGAAGGCTGAAAGTATTCCCCAGTGCATGGAAAGTCTGCGAGAAGTTATAGCTCATAATCAGGCTCAAGTTATCGAGTTGGAACAACGCTTAGAAGCATTTAAAGAACTTCGCGATCAGGCGGTTAATGCTATGCCAGAAATTAAAGCTCAACTTGATAAAGTTATGGGTGATATCAGTTCATCAGTGAGTGGTGCTTCTGAACATTACACTCAAATGCTTGCAGAATCTCAAGAGGTTATCTCTGGCTTTACGGAAAATGCTGAAAACAGTATTAAAACCATGAAGTCAAACCTTGAACAAGGTGCCACACAGCTTTCATCTGAGCTTATCAAAAGTGCCAATGATATGGGTGGCAAACTGACAGAAGCTTCTCAAACGTTTGAGAGTAACGCCGGTCTAGCGTCTTCTAACATGAAGCAGATGAACAATGAACTAACAACCGCGGCAGAGCAAATTCAGAGGGAGCTCAAGGATGGAATGAGTGATCTTAACAATGTTATGCGTGCCACAGTCACGGGCATAAAAGAAGACTCGGCAGAAACCTCAAAAGTGTTGAAAGAAGCGAATCAGGAGCTTGTCAAAGATACACGTAATGTGCAGATAGAAACGAAAGAGGCGTTTGACCAAATGCGTCGCAACCTAGAGCAAAACTTAAGTGAAGTGTTCAGACTTCAGACAGAACAGACTAAAGCTTCATTGGAAGGTTTGAACGGACAAATAGACAATGCGCTAAAAGCAACTGGTGACGCGGTTAATCAAAAAGTTGACTTCCTAGATACGGAGATGCAAAAGGAAATTGTTCGTACGGTCCAGCAAATGGGCAAGGCTCTTACTGAGGTCACGAGGCAGTTTACCAAAGATTATAAGGCGCTGACTCAAGAGATGGGCAACGTAGTACGTTCTGCACGGGTGATGTAATCAATGAAAAAGATCTTCGGTAAGTCATCAACTGCCTCTGGGCAGCAAAGCGGTGAGCATTGGATGTCAGTCTCCGATCTGATGGCTGGGTTAATGATGGTATTCATGTTTATTTCAATTTCCCTAATGCGGGATGCCATGTTGGAGCGCGATAAGATCAAAGAGGTTGCAGTAACTTATCAGGAAAAACAACAGGCTCTCTATCAGGCTTTGGTAGAGGAGTTCGACGAAGATCTCAGTGCGTGGGGGGCGGAAATTGATAATGAAACTCTGAGTTTTAACTTTACTGCACCAGAGGTTTTGTTCGCTAATGGTGAAGCTAGACTGACGGAAAAGTTTAAGTACATTTTAGACGATTTCTTTCCCCGCTATTTGGGCGTGCTAAATGGTTTCAAAGACAGTATCGAGTCTGTTCGCCTCGAAGGTCATACCTCAAGTATGTGGAACTTAAACTCTACAGACAGTGAAGCCTACTTTAACAATATGGCGCTGTCGCAAAACCGAACGCGAAGAGTGTTGCACTATGTGATGGCACAGAATACGACTCGTACAAATTATTATGACTGGGTTAAGGCTCATGTAGCAGCGGTTGGGTATTCGTCTTCTAAACTCGTATACAAAGAAAATGGCACAGAAGATCAGCAGCGTTCTCGACGAGTCTCATTTCGGGTTGTAACTAACGCAGAAACCCAGATTCGAACTATTCTGGAGCGCTAATGAAGATCAATGTAGATTTTTCGGCACTGTTTAGTGCGGTGATGAAGATGGGGGTAACAGACTTTCGCGAGTTTGAACCTACAACACTTTCTGATGAGCGTGAGCAAATTGATATTAAGCTCGGTGACGGAATTGAAGTTTCATCGGATGAAATTGATTTTGATAATGGCTTCCTCAGCTACGAAGGACGTCAGATCCTCCTTTATATCAAGGATCACGGTGGCCGTATTGGTAAAGCGCTATTGAATCCAGAAAAAAGTGGTAATAGGTACCACGTTGCAGACTGTCGTACGCTTAAATCCATGCGAAAGGAAGGGCGTTTTGAGCGCTATGTCGTGACCAATCGTACTGACGGACGTTTTCCTATTGCCGGAAAAGATTACCAGTCACAAGCGCTTATGGAAGGAGAGGCTGGGCTGAAAGTCTGTAAATGCTGTCTCAAGGAACTGAACTATAAAGGCTATGCCAGTGGGCTAAATCGAACGGAGATTTTTGCCTCGTTTAGCATGGCTGAGTTTTTTAAAACTTATAGTTCATTTTTTACTAATACCCCGTCAAGGCATGCTGTCTCTGCACTATCTGATTACACTCGGGATTGGGCTAGCGTATCGACTAACTACCGTTCATCTAAAAACTACACCTGTGAGCAATGTAATGTTGATCTAAACAGTGCACCATCGTTGCTTCATACACATCATATCAATGGTGTCAAAGATGACAATAGAGAACAGAACCTGAAAGCACTGTGTTTTGACTGCCATTCGAAGCAAATCTACCACGACCACCTTTGCCCAAAACACAATGAACGCAAACAAGTCAACGATCTTCGGCGAGCGCAGGGTATGCTGAGTGGTGTTCGAAATTGGGAGCAGGTACTTGAACTGGCAGACCCTGGTGTTTCCGGTGCGATACACCTTTGCCAAAAGCTGAGATGGCCGCTACCGGAAATACATTATCAATGTGAAGGCGGTACAGCACTAGAGCTTGCATGGCCAGGTAATAAATTTGCTATCGTGATTGATATGAACGATTGTGAACTCGTCAAAAACTTGGGGTGGAAAGCTTATACAGTGACTGAATTTTTAAATGCCAATAGAAGCTAGTTTATGTTGTAACTTATAATCGTTCGTATTGTTAAAGTGCGCGAATATTACGAGAGATAAAGAGTTATATTTGGTTACTAGTGCCTGAAACTCGCCTAACTAGCTAGATATTTGCACTTTTTCCTACTGAATAGTAACGATTGATGTCAAAGCTACTGATTCTATTGCGAGGTTGTCTATACTGAGGTCGTTACTCAATCATTTAAAGTGAGACGTCGCATATCATGACCACGCGTTTTCTAAAATTCACCGCGCTTCTTTCGACATTTTCTCTTTCATTTGGTGCATTTGCCGCACCTACCATTATTCCTGATCCTCCAACATTAGGTGCCAAGGGGTATATCTTGATTGATTACCACACTGGTGCTGTGTTGGTGGAAAAAAATGCGGACAAGAAGCTAAATCCTGCGAGCTTAACCAAGCTGATGACGGCTTACGTAGCCGGTCAAGAAGTGAAAAGCGGTAATATTTCTCTCGACGATCAAGTTCGTATTAGCCGTAAGGCTTGGGCGAAGAACTTCCCTGATTCTTCAAAAATGTTTATCGAAGTAGGGACAGATGTTCCACTTATCGATTTGTACCGTGGTTTGATTGTTCAATCCGGTAATGATGCCAGTGTGGCTATTGCTGAACATGTAGCGGGCAGTGAAGGCGCATTTGTTAGCCTAATGAATAGCTGGTCGCAAAAGCTTGGTCTTGATAACACCGGATACACCAATCCACATGGCTTAGATAGCGACGGCTTGTATTCAACACCGCATGATATCGCTCTGCTTAGCCAAGCCATCATTCGTGATTTGCCTGACATCTATTCGCTGTACAGTGAGACTTCCTACACTTACAACGGCATTACCCAGTACAACCGCAATGGCCTGCTTAGAGACAGAAGCCTAAACGTTGATGGCATGAAAACCGGTTATACAAGTGGAGCGGGCTACAGCTTGGCGACGTCGGCAACCAGTGGTGACATGCGTTTAATTTCGGTGGTGATGGGCTCCAGCAGTACTAAAAGCCGTGAGTCAGAAAGCAAACAATTACTGAGCTACGGTTTCAGGTTCTTTGATACTGTGTCTCCATCCAAAGTGACAGATACGTTAGCTGAAGCAAAAGTGTGGATGGGTAGTGAAGACCTCGTCCCTGTTGGCGTCGATAAACAAGTATTGATTACCCTACCAAAAGGCGATGCGAACAAGCTTAAAGCCGAGATTGAATACAATGGCGAGTTGGTGGCGCCAATCAGTCAGGGAGATGCTGTCGGGCAGGTGATCTACAGTATTGATGGTGAAGAGGTCGCAAGCGCAACATTGGTTGCTCAGCAAGATGTTGAAGAGGGCGGTCTGTTCAAGAAGTTGTTTGATTGGTTTAAACGCCTAATCTCAGGTTGGTTTTAACTATACCTAAAATAAACAAGAGGATGCACTGGGCATCCTCTTTTTGTATATAAACGACTTACAGCTTGTTCCAAGCTGATTGCCAGTGAGAACCAACTCCTGGTTCGTACTGCGTCGCCGATGGTGACCACTGTACACAGTAACCTGAGTATGGGAACTCTTTACACTGATAAACCGCACCATCACTGGCTAATACTTTAGTTCCCGCTGTGTAGCTTTCTAAGCCTTGTGGGAAGACAAAGTCGTAGTCACCAGGTGGTGGCGTTTGATCTTCTACTAGGTGGAAATCTAGCGTGTTTTGGTCAATCACCTTACCTTGGTCATCTTTAGTGACAACCACTAACATATGATGCCCTGGCTCAGACTTAGATAGAGTCATCGTCGTGTTTTCAACATCACCGTCTTTCAGCGCCTTCGAGTAAGAAGCTAATGGTTCGCGATGGTGGTTGTAGACAGTTAGCTCTGCCGTTAAGTCGCCTGTTGCGGTTAATGTCAGGTCAAGCTCTGTCGGTGAGTCGCCAATTACGTATTCTGACTGTAGCCCTACAACATCAAGGTCGTAATCCGGCTCTGGTGTTTCAAATTTATAGCCGATTTCAACGCTGTTTAGTCCTGACCCTGCCTTTAGGTAGACTGGGTTGGTTCCATAAACAGGGGTAAATTCGCCTTGGTCATTAAGCTGACCGGCACGAATTTGGCTTTGCTCTTGGTTAATCTTACTCGCAAGAGCATAAGACCAGTTGTTTGCTTTACCTTGTTCGCTGTTTTGAATCACGAGTTCTGTGCTGTAAGACGAGTTCTCGCCGCTGCTGTCAAACACTCGGGTATAAACCGTATCGCCAACACTGAGATCGAGCGTAGGGTTGATTTGACCGCCTTGACTCCAATCAGGAATCACTGGACCATCACCATCGAATTTCACGTCGATAACATTGTAGAATGAAGCTGCCGTATCGCCTACATCCCAAACAGCAAGGATCACTTGATAACCTTCTCGCTCAGGAACGTTACAAAGGTGGCTAACACGTTTTGGTGGCTGAACCATTCCCCCATCGACAACACAGAAAGGCGTGAGGTCAAATGAACTGCGCGCGAGGGGCTGATTAGGGTTCCAATCTGCTTTGGTGATGTAGTATTTCCAGTCTTTAGTTACGTGATTGGCAGTGAAAGTCCACTCAAAGTACTGAGAGCCCGATTTAATAGGTCGTTTAACCCATCGGTCAGCAGTTTGCTCATCCAGCGCCGCTGCTAGTGAAGTTTGAGCGCTGGCAATTTTACCGTCTTGTGGGCCTGTTTCAGGGAAACCATCTGGCCCTTCTACACTCTGCGGTTCATATTGAATAGCGCCACAGTTGGTGTTCTTTTCGTTTGTGTCACTGGTTGGGAACTTACAAAGTGCCGCACGGCCTTCAGCAACACCATTTTCGTACGCTGATACGTACCCATGGCCGAAGCTAGCACCGCTCACACTAAGTAGAGCTAACGCAATGAGTGATTTGTTTGGGAGTTTGTTCATCATTTGTCCTTATCTATGGATAACAAAAAAGATGACACTCCGGCACGCGAAACATCTAGCGAGACTCGCTAAATGGCAACCCCGCTATCATAGACATAACATGTCGACAGACCGGTGGCTTTGCGTCCTAACCTTTCGGATAGTTTGCCTGAAGTGCAGCCTATACTTGCCGCAATATATTGTTAGATTACAAAGTAATGAGTTTTGTATAAGCAGGCGAAATGTAGCTAACGCCCATCAGAAAAGCTAAGCCCAAAACTTAAATGTGGAATGATAATCTCGATCTGAATTTCTTGTCGCAAATTAACTTGCTAATTACATATTGACTAATTTATTAACCTATTGAAATTAAATAACTAAGCGGTGTTATTGATGTGTCTTGTGAATGATTTGGGTGTGGTTTATTTTGTCTCGTCCTGTCTGTAGCTGACGTTTATCAGACAAAGCTTTGACTTTCACTTACCAAGCTCTGACAACCTCAAGTACCAAAACAACGACAATCCACCCCAAAATGTTATACAAGGAATCACGATGGAATTTACCGACAAAGATAGAGAGGCGCTCTACCAGATCTGGATGTCGAAAAAATCGAAAATGCGACTCACTCAGATGGAATTTGCCAAAAAGCTTGGCATGAATCAGCTCAGCTTTTCTCGCGTTTTAAGAGGTGAAACACCACTTACTATGTCTTTCGTAAGCCATTTTTGTCGACTTCTTCATTTAGAGCCTAAAAATGTGGTTCCAAGCCTGAAAGAAACCAATGAACATGGTCCAAAGGTGGTGTACCTGCAAAGTCGCATGAGTGTCGATGGTGAAATTCAAAATGCTTACATTGAAGGCAATCAAGTGATCGTTGAGTACGCGCACACGGTACATCCTTCTTGATCCCAATATAACCAATTTGAATAGAATACAATTGGACATCTAAATATCATATGGTATAGCATTCTGATTTCAAATATAAACTAGGGTGCTTTACATGAAATCTTTCAAGGTCTTGCTTTTAATCGTGGTGAGCGTTTTCGTGGTTGGATGTGCTGGTGGACCTGTTCAACGCGCCACTAAATTTACCAGTTATGAAGACTTTCGAGCAGGGCCTGAAGGCGGTGTCGATTTAGTATGGGCCCGCATTGGTCTAAGAGACGCAAAACGATTAAGCGAAAAGCTGGATGAGTATGATTCGGTAGTGATTGACCAAGTGTTTGTCGTTACGGAAGAAAGCACCCTAGATAAAGAAGAAGTTCAAGAGCTGACGGATTACATGGTCGCTCGTCTGACTGAGAAAATCTCTCTCCATAAACAAGTTGTCTCAGAGCCGACAGGGAATACTCTGCGTTTGAGTATCGCATTGAGTAATGTTGAAACTCCGAATCCAGTACTGGCGGTTACGAGCAGCGTACTGCCGTTTGGTTTAGCCATCTCAACCATCTCCAAAGTCACCACTGGCGAGCATACCAATGTGGGTAGTGCGAGTGTTGAGTTGCTTGTTAGTGATGCGCAGGACGGTGCACCACTGTTTGCCGCCATTGACAGAGAGGCAGGAAACAAAGACTTTTCTACAATGATTGACTCGCTTGATGATGCGAAAGACGCGATTAACTATTGGGTAGAGCGATTAGGTGTTACTCTACAAGGCTGGGAACAGCCATAGAAAACCTGAGCAATGCTTGAAAAAGAAAATCTAATTAAACTTGCACGAATGCAAATGCCGTTTGGTAAGTACGCGGGTCGCGTGCTTATCGACTTACCAGAAGAGTACTTACTTTGGTTTGATAAAAAGGGCTTTCCGAATGGGGAGCTCGGCGATCTCCTCAAGTTATGCTTAGCGCTAAAGATCGAAGGATTAGATAGCGTGGTTAAGCCCTTAAAGCGCATGTAACCTTCCACAATCGCTCCCTATATTTAATTTAAAGACGTACTATGAATTTTGATATCGATGCACTGAGACATCACCAATTGGTCGAAGACGGTCAACTAGAACGGTGTTACATTCATCAACCTGCGCAAGGTAGTCAGCAAGACGACAGAGCCGTTTTGGTAGAACGCCAAGCGTTAGAAAAGATGGGATATAAGGTAGTACAGGTTCAGGCTAAAGGCAGAACAACAACGTTTGCCGAGGCGATGCAAAAGTTTGTGAAAAAGAGTGGTCATCGGGCTAGCTAATCAGCGAACGAAACTTACCTCAGTATCCTTAAACTCTCCCCAGATAACTCCTGTCCTATTGAAAAGAGTCAGACCGTAAAGCTGACTCTTTTACTTTTATTCCTTGCTCGGGCTATTCGTCGATTTCAACTTACAGAGCAACTGTTAGTCCATTCGGGTGATAAAGGTTTGCTCGTCATCCACAAAAGCCACATAGCCACCGTGATAGATAAACACCCGGCCGCGACCCTCAACGATGCAGGCAAGCTGTGGGTTTAGATCTTCTTCGATGTTCATGCTTTGAAACGTGCCAGTATCCGTAATGACGCCATGAATTGAAGGCAAATATCCATAAGTACGCTTGGCTTGATCAATCAGACTCAATTCACTGGTGATAGAGAAGCAAGAGGGGATCGCACCAGCGTCTTCGATAAATATAGGTTTCAGCTCTTCAAAAGCGGTAATCACTAGCCAGTCGATGCCGTTAACATGATGGATGAACATAGGTTTTCTCGGTAATTCTGATGCGCAGATTGTATCACTATCATAGGAGAACCCAATAGAGGGTTACGTTTAAGCGGCGTCACCCTGTGTCAACTCTCGTAATTTCAACTCTAAGAAAGCGCGGGTCGCCGTACTTGGCGACTTTTCTATGGCCAGTTTATAAAAAGTACAAGCTTCGGCTTTATGTCCTAGTTTTCTGAGAATATGCGCTCGTGCCGCGTACCAAGGTTGGTAATCTTTAAGGTCTTCTTTTATCTCGTCCAACCTTTTAAGTGCAAGTTCTGCACGCTCTGTTTCTGCAAACACTACTGCCCAGTTTAAGGCGACAACTGGAGTAGGTTCGAAGCGCCATAGTGATTGATAAAGCAAAGACATTTGAATCCAATCAGGGTTGGGTTTCATCATATGGCAGTCTGCAATAGCTGCCTTGATCTGAAAAGGGCCAGGTCGCCTTTTTTCGATAGCCTTGGAAAGGATGCATTGAGCTTCATCAATATCGTCTAGCAGCCATAATGTGCTGTCCTGTTCTTCAATAGGCACTATGGCGCCACTAACATCGATTCGTGCTGTGCTTCTTGCATCAGTAAGTAGCATTAATGCCAAGATACCCTCTACTTCTGGTTCATTGGGTCGTAGTGTCATCAAAAGTCTCGCTAAAAAGATGCCCTCTTGGCATAGGGAACGTGGGCTCTTGTCTTCTGTTACATAGCCAGTGGTGAATATCAAATAGATGGTTTTAAGCACAGTTTCCAATCTGTCATCCCATTTGTCTTCATCTGGGGTCGAGAACGGAATGCCTTTGGCTTTAAGTGACGCTTTTGCGCGATACAGTCGCTGCCCCATGGTTTTTTCGTTATCTAGGAAAGCGGCGGCGATTTCCTTGGTCGTTAAATTGCAAACTGTACGTAGGGTCAACGCGATACGTGACTTTTCTTCCAAGGCTGGATGACAGCAGGTAAAGATGAGCTTTAAACGTTCGTCCGGAATGGCTTCATGAACGTCATACTCTAAGTCTGAGGCAAAATGGTCAGCTAGATCCACCGTTTTACGTTGCTCTCGTTGCACCCGACGAATCTGGTCTATTCCCTTATTTAAGCCGACTCTCATTAGCCAAGCCTTAGGGTTATGAGGCGGCCCGGACCGAGTCCAGTGTTTCAAGGCCGATATTGTTGCTTCCTGTAGGGCATCCTCGGCCAATTGAAAATCATTAAGGCGAGAAATAAGCCCCGCCAAAAGCAGTCCTCTGTCTTTATGCAAGAGATCATGAATAATCTGACTGACAGCGATAGCTTTTGAAGAGGCGTTATTCATACGTTAATCTGCTTCACTATAATTCAGCAAAGGACGAACCTCGATGGTGCCGAACTTAGCCACAGGAATGATTGCTGCGCATTTCAATGCGGCGTCCAAGTCAGGCACGTCAACGATATAGTATCCCCCCAAGTTTTCACGTGTTTCTGCAAAGGGACCGTCCATGGTTTCTACCTTACCGGAGTGGATTCTCAATGAAGTTGCAGTTTCTACCCCCTCCAATCCTTCGCCACCAACAAGTACGCCATCTTTTTCGAACGTCTCTGAGGTAAGGGCAAAATCTTCCATCATCTTGTCAAATTCAGGAGTACCAAATGCTGGCTCTTTATCTGGTGCAGCATAAAGCAAAAGCATATATTTCATCTTAATTTTCCTTCTGGTTTGTTGTTTCCTACTCAAGGACGTTTTCGCTTCGCCATTTTCGACACGAACTTAAAATTATTTTAACTCTGTGAATGAATGTACATTAGAACGTAGACTAAATAGCTATCAATGGTGAGATTTGTGCTAGGTGTCGTTTAAGTGTTTGATTGACAGGGTAGGGAAGGGAATATTTATGAAGCGCTCAGATATCTTTTCAAGTGATGTTTAGCGTTAAAATTTGCAGGAATCGATCGCGTGGTTTAGTCACTGAAAAATGGTTGAGGATAAAAAGCCGACAGTAACGTCGGCTTATTTTGGTACAAATCTACTGGGTGGTGGCGGTTAAGAAGTTGGAAAAGCTTGCCCAAGATTTACGATCGGCATCTTCACGATACCTAGGGCTGCCAAAAACCGTAAAAGCGTGTGGGGCTCCGCTGTAGGTAATCATTTCGTGTTTTACGTTAGCCGTTTCTAGCTGTTCGGCTAACGAGGCGAATTGGGACATTGGAATCGCGCTATCAGCCGTGCCGTGAAGCACTAGAATAGGCGCAGTCGTTTGCGAGTAAGATTGCCCATCTGGCGTGCTAAGGCCGCCGTGGAAGGTAACAAACCCTTTGGCATTCATTCCTGCTCGTGCAGATTCCAGGACTGCGGCACCACCAAAGCAGTATCCCATCACGACGACATTCTCGGCGTTTCCTCCCAAAGAAGCCGCAAAATCGAGGCTACCTTGCATTAGTGCACGAAGCTTCTCTCGATCTTTATAGAGTTCTCCGGTGTGTTGTTTCTTATCTTTCACTTCCGTTGGGCGGACACCTTTGCCAAATAGGTCAGCAGCAAAAACGTTATAGCCCATCTCATTGAGCATTTGTGCTCTTTTCATTTCGTAATCGGTCAGCCCATCCCAATCGTGGATAAGCAGAACAAGAGGAGCGTTGTCGCTCACTTTAGCCCAGTAGCCCTCGTAGTCACTACCTTTTACATTGTAAATTTTGCTTTCACCTGCCTGAACGAGCGAGGATAATAAAAGAAGAATAAGCCCAATTGTTGATTTCATAGAACACCTCCGTTGTCGTAGAAGTGTAGTACGCAATTAGAAACTAAAGGGTACAAAAAAGCCTCCCGAAGGAGGCTTGGTCTGTAAGGAAAAGCGTTGAATTACATCGCAGCTTCAAAGATCGCTGAGATCTCTTCATGCGTTGCTTGTTTAGGGTTAGTAAAGCCACATGCGTCTTTGAGGGCATTGTCGGCTAGTACTGGAATGTCTTCAGATTTTGCGCCTAGCTCTTGGATACCTGCTGGAATACCCACATCTTTTGCAAGTGCCACAATGGCATCGATAGCCGCTTCAGCACCTTGCTCAGCGCTCAATCCTTCTACTTCAACGCCCATTGCTTTCGCTACGTCGCGTAGACGTTCAGGGCAAACCTGCGCGTTGTAGCGTTGAACGTGTGGAAGAAGAATTGCGTTACATACACCATGTGGTAGGTCGTAGAATCCGCCTAACTGGTGTGCCATTGCGTGAACATAACCTAGAGAAGCGTTGTTAAATGCCATACCTGCCATGAACTGGGCATAAGCCATCTGTTCGCGAGCTTCGATGTCGTCACCATTTTCTACGGCTTTACGTAGATGTGCTTGAATAAGCTCGATTGCTTTAATCGCTACCGCGTCAGTGATAGGTGTCGCTGCGATTGAAACATAGGCTTCAACAGCGTGAGTCAATGCGTCCATACCGGTTGCGGCTGTAAGTGAAGCAGGTTTAGCTAGCATCAGTTCAGGATCATTAACCGAAATCAGTGGCGTTGTGTGCTTATCAACAATAGCCATCTTAATGTGGCGCTCTTCGTCTGTGATGATACAGAAGCGGGTCATTTCAGATGCAGTACCCGCGGTAGTGTTGATTGCGATAAGTGGTAGCATTGGCTTCGCTGATTGGTCAACACCTTCGTAGTCACCGATTTTGCCGCCATTTGAAGCGACCAAAGCGATACCTTTAGCACAGTCGTGTGGAGAGCCACCGCCTAGAGAAATGACAAAGTCACACTCGTTGTCGGCAAGCAGTGACAAGCCATCATTTACGTTGCTGATTGTTGGGTTTGGTTGAGTGCCATCAAATACTACAGTCTCAACATCACGTTCAGACAACATGTCTTGTACTTGCTTAACCATACCAATTTGGCTAAGAATTTTGTCTGTAACGATAAGACCTTTTTTGAAGCCTTGAGATTGGATGCTATCAGCAGCATCTTTTAGGCAGCCTGCGCCCATTAGGTTTACTGTAGGGATGAAAAATGCACTTGTCATTGGATTGCTCCATATTCTTATAGATTTAAAAACTGTATTTAGACTCGCATAACTATCCGATCAAAAATCTTGATCTTAGACAATTAACTCACCCAAAAGGGGTAGATTTGGCTGCGAAATGTGAAGTCAATCTAGTTGCATATTTATCGTATATAAACTTGTTAAATATTAGTGGGTTAGCGCAATCGTTTTCTCAACAGTAATTGGGGTTAAATAAGATTCATATTGCTTCATGAAAACTAAAAAGCCCCTATCCACAGAACATGGATAGGGGCCATAACATAAGATAACTATGCGAGTTTTACTAAGCGCTCAACGAGCTTGTCGATACCACTTGCGGCTTGTGAAATATTCTCGGCCAGCATATAGGCAGGTGTTGATAGCACTAGATTTTGCTCATCTACGACAATATCGCTGACATCGCAATTGACGTGCTCACCACCCAAAGCGTTGAACGCGGCTGCAGTTGCTTCGTCGTTACCGATAGTACCTTTAACTCCTTGATCGTAAATCATAGGAATTATCGCCGGAGCAATACAGAGGTAACCTGCGGGCTTGTTGGCTTGAGCAAAGGCGCGACATGCTGAGGCAACGTGAGTGTTGATACTGCACTCAGCACCTCTCACGGCAAAATCAGTCAGGTTTTTTGCTGCACCGAACCCACCAGGTACCAGTAAAGCATCATATTCCTCGACATTAAGCTTCGCGACATCTTCAATATTGCCTCGTGCAATACGTGCCGCTTCGACAAGAACATTGCGTTGCTCATCCATTTCTTCTCCTGTCTTGTGATTAATGACATGGAGTTGATCAATATTAGGAGCAAAGCAATGCCATGAAGCACCTTGCTTTTCTACTGCGTGTAGAGCGAGTACGGATTCGTGAATTTCTGCACCATCGAATACACCCGAGCCACTGAGAATAACTGCAATCTTTTTCATTTTATGTTCCCTTATAAACGTGCGCTAATAGGGTAGTAAAAATTGCTTGTTAGTGACCTGATGAGCTTCTCATTCTTCCAGTTCAAGTTCAGGGGTTGGCTCAGATTCACGTTCTAATTCTGGGCTATCCTCATGATCTTCTTCAGAATAGTTTTTTACGACGAACGGGATAAGCATGACACTAGATGGGAAAAATCGTTTCATTTCGAATGTCTCCTAGAACAGCAGGTATATGGCTATTCTGAACGGATGACAGCCGTTAAAAATTGTCTTACATCATTAACTGGCTGAGAAACTTTACCAAAGTAAATTTATGAGCTTAGTGTCACATTTGGCTATCTAAGGTAATAACCCTTCATCCCAATAGGGTGTTTCTGTTCCCAATCGTTGGTTGATGAAATCAATAAAGGCTCTAACCTTGTGAGGCATGTGTTTCTTTTCGGGGAATACTGCATAGACGGCATGGCTCGGTAAAGCGTAGTCTGACAAAACGACTTGTAAGTTACCTGCCGCGATATCTTTCCCTGCAATAAAGGTAGGAAGGTTTGCAATGCCACTTCCTCCCAGAACCGCCCGACGTATCGCTTCACTATTGTTGACCACCAAGCGACCTTTAGGAATGACTTTGAACTCGTTTCCTGCAGAGTGAAGTGACCATTCAGAACCTCCGCGATAATAGCTGTACTGCAAGCAACTGTGCTTGGAGAGATCGCTAGGTTTACTCGGCAAGCCATGCAGAGATAAATAACTGGGTGCGGCGCAAAGGACGCTTCTACAGGGGGCTAGACGTTTTGCGACCAAGTTAGAAAGGGGTAAATCACCGATTCGGATCCCAACATCAAATCTCTCCGCGACAAGATCCACCATGCGATCTTCTAAGTTAAGGTCAATTTCGACATCTGGATAGAGAGCTAAAAAGTCAGAAATGAGTGGGGCAATGTGCAATACACCAAATGACATCGGCGCTGTTACTTTGAGTGTGCCTCTTGGGTTGCCTTGGAGCTCAGTGACCGCATCAATCCCTTGTTGTGCGAGCGAGAGAGATTGGACAACATAATCGTAATAGCGCTGGCCCGCTTCGGTTAGGCTAAGTTTGCGCGTGGTACGGTTAATGAGTCGAATACCTAGCTCATCTTCTAGTTGGGTAATTCGCTTGCTTACCGCCGATTTGGTGATATTAAGTTTGCTGGCTGCGGTAGAAAAACTGCCACTTTCAACCACTGAAACAAAGATGGGAATCGCAGAAAAAGCTTGCATTGGTTGAGCTCCAGTAAACAATAAGTTTCTTTGTTAGGGTATTATCATCTAAAAGAAAACAATTTACACTAGCGGCGAGAATTTGAGGAGATAATAATGAAGTACGATTGGATCTTATTTGATGCTGACGAAACCCTGTTTCATTTTGATGCCTTTAAAGGGATGCAGCTAATGTTCTCTCGTAAAGGAATTGACTTCACGCAAGGCGACTTTGAACACTATCAGAAGATCAATAAGCCGTTGTGGGTCGATTATCAAAATGGCGCAATTACTGCGCACGAGTTAAAGCATACGCGATTCAAAGAGTGGGCAGACAAGCTAGAAACGACGACGTCAGAGTTAAACTCTTCATTCCTTGAAGCCATGGCGGATATCTGCACGGTTCTACCTGGAGCGAAAGAGCTGATGGAAGCGATACATGGCAAAGCGAAAATGGGCATTATCACTAATGGTTTTACCGATCTTCAGGCGATCAGACTCGAAAAAACTGGGATGACCCAGTACTTCGAACATGTCATCATTTCTGAAGAAGTTGGGGTAGCGAAACCCGATAAAGCGATTTTCAGTCACGCACTAGAGAAAATGGGCATGCCTTGCAAAAGTAAGGTGTTGATGGTGGGTGATAACCAACACTCCGATATCTTGGGTGGTCTTAACTTTGGTATTGAAACATGTTGGCTGAATAGCAGCGGTATGGAACAAGATCATTCGATTTCGCCTCACTACACGGTAAGTTCATTACATCAGCTAAAAGATATTTTGATTGCTTAGCGAGTGATCCCAAAACGCTTAACGCCAGTACTTAGTACTAAAGTTTGTATTAAGGGATGTGAAGATGTCGGTATTGGGAAAAATAGTTGATCTAGATGAAGGCCATGGCTACGGCTTTATCAAGCAGGAAAACGAAGACGACAAAGTGTTCTTTCACGTGAGAGATATCGCGGTCTCCTCCATTGAACCTCATATCAATGAGCTGGTAGAGTTCGATGTTGAGTCGGACCTTAATGGCTGCCGTTTGGCTCTGAATATCTCTCCAACTTTAATGAAGTAACGTTATTTAAGCATCTGGAGCGTGTTGTCTAATGTAGTATTCGAGGCATTTTTCTGCTGAAGTCTCGAATACTTCATCAAGGATATTGAGCTTGTCTATGCGATCAATTCGAAAGTGACGATAGTCATCTCTTAGCTCACACCAAGCAACTAGCGTCCAAATCTTTCCCCAAAATATTTGCCCGAGTGGCTGCAATTTACGAACGGTTTTATTACCGCTCTGATCACTGTAATCAATTTCGATTTTTAACTTGGCGTCTGTAGCATGTCGGAGCATTTTACTGCGCGTCGCATCTTTTGTAGAAGTGTGAATTTCCGGCACGAATATCGGAAAGCTCTCAATCTGTTTCTTGAGCCGATCGGGAAGGACAGAGAGTATCTTGGTTGAGGCCGATTTTGATGCGGTGGCGAGTTCATCGTCAGACCAAGCTCGCACCATTCGCATACCGAGCTCAAGCGCGATCATTTCTTGATCGGTAAACATCAAAGGTGGCAAATGAGAATCAGCCTGTAGCAAATAGCCAACCCCGGCTTCTCCTTGTATCGGTACACCAGAATTGAGTAACGATTGGATATCTCGGTAGATGGTTCTTTCGCTCACTTCCATCTGCTCGGCAAGGTGAGAGGCCGTGACAGCATAACGCTTTGAGCGCATTAGGGTTAAAAGTTCAAACAGCCGTTCTGATTTACTCACTTGTCTTCCTAACATTAGAAGTGGTCAAACAATGGAAAATAGGGAGCCTTACTCGCTCCCCAAACTATTGACTCGTTGCTATTGGTATTTTGCCGCTAGGTCACTCATCATGATTGTCTGATGTTGCATGATGACAGACTCTGGGTCAATTAAAGCCATAAGCGGTTTACAGTCTTCACTCGCCATAAACTGCTCACCAGCCGCTTTTGCATTATCCATTGAGTCCCAGTAGACCACGTCCGTCCAAGTGCCTGAATCTTGGTCAAAGCTTAACGAGCGATATTCAAATCCGTTTAATGACGATACAAATTTCTGGCTCTGCTCACTTGCCGAAACGAGCTGCTCTGAAGTTGCATTCTCTAGTAATTTGAAGCGAACGATTTCGATGACACTTTTCATAATTAAATTCCTTGTTTTGTGTTGTTTAGGTTCGAATTAAGAATATGGGAGTGGTGTGTCAGAACCTGTCAGGAGTGTTTCACTTCAAAAAAATACGAGAAAATAGCGAAAATATGCACGCAGTGGAATATGTGTGCTATAGGTAATTAAATAAAGTCTATAACGATTGCTATTACATTTAACGTTGTTGCTAGGAAGAGGAAAACTATGTCCATTCAAGGAACGATTGCTCAGTGGGATCAGAGCAAAGGATACGGTTACATTGCGGTAGAGAATCAAGATACCCAGATTCGTTTTCATATTAGTGATTTAGCGAACGCGTCACAGATACCAAGTGTTAGTGAACCAGTGGTGTTTAGGTTAGGGGCAGACAGCAATGGCATGATGCGAGCGATAGAAATTGAAAGGCCCGTGGTATTTAACTTTTCATTGGCGATTGCAATTTGGTTTTGTAGTGCTTTAGTCGGCAGCGTCGTTCTTCTCGATTTTCCTTTGGTCGCTTGTATGTTTTACCTTGCTATTAGCACTGTTACTTACACTGTGTATGCGTTCGATAAACATGCCAAACTAACAGGCACGTGGCGTGTCCCTGAAATAACCTTCCATTTGCTCAATTTACTGGGTGGATGGATTGGTGCCTTGTTTGCTCAGTCATTTATGCATCACAAGTATCATGATATTGGCTTTAAGTTCTTATTCTGGACGACGTTGGTACTCAATATTCTGTTTTATTGTTGGTTGAATACGGATCAAGGGGCGTTAATGCTTCATGAGTTTGTTTATCAATATCGAGTGTTATAGCGCTTAACATCAAACATTGAAAAAGGGCTCTGTTGAGCCCTTTTTGCTACCTTGAGGTTAACAGCGTTACGGTCGTTCACCCGCTGCTAATCTGCGCTCGATATCGGCAACCACTTGTGGAAAGTCAGCAATGGTATCGATTAGGTAGTGTGGTGAGCTCTTGATAAGCTTCGCACGTGCTTTTTCACGTGCGGCATCAAGGGTTGCTTCATCTGCCGCTTGGTACTCTTCAAACGTCAGACCCGCTTCGTTACCAGAAAGCAGCAGGCCAACGGTCCACATCCCCGCGTTATGACCTTCGTCGATGCCCGGTGCGGCATCATCCACTTTGATACAGGCATTCACATCGGTCACGTTAAGCTCAATGACGTTCTTGAGTGCCATAAATGGTGCAGGGCGACCACCCTGAGGAAGATCATCTGTTGCGACTACATAATCGGGCTTGTAGCCGTAGTCCGCCGCAACAGGAATCAGAACGTCCATCACCTGACGAGGGTACCCAGAACAAGATCCAATCTTAATGCCTTTGTCTTTGAGATCGTTTACCACTTCAATTGCATTCAGGATTGGCTCTGCGTGGTCTGCGACTTTTGCTTTTTGCAAAGGCATAAACGCCGCGTAGATAGCGTCAATGTCTTCGCTAGTCATCGAGCGACCAAACTTCTCATTCCAGCGTTTATCTACCGTAGGAATGCGGCCCACTGCCTGGATGTGGTCCCATTTACCAAGGCCCATTGGTTCGCGCGCTTCTTCAAGGTCGATTTCGAAATCAAAACCTTGCTTGAATGCTTCAACAAAGATGCTGGTCGGTGCAAATGAGCCAAAATCGACGATAGTGCCTGCCCAGTCAAAGATAACAGCCTGAATTGGTGAGTTGTTCATGTTGAATCCTTTTTGTTTGCCAAAGTGCCAAGTCATTGCTTTTACGGTACTTTGGATAAATCGAGTGTTTAATAGTAGTTAAAGTCTTTGCACACTTTGGCGATCGCTTCTTCGAAGATTGCCAAGGCTTCTGCCAGTTGTTCGCGAGTGATGATTAGCGGTGGACTTAGTTGGATAACATTGCCTTGCGACACCTTAAAGCTCATACCATGGTTGAGGCATTGGTAGAGCACGGCTTCGGCTTCGTCATAGGCGCGCTGCTTGCTCTCATGGTCGGTGACCAGTTCAATGCCCCAAAGCATGCCGATGCCACGAACATCGCCAATTACTGGGTATTTGGCTTTCATTTCTAGCAGCTTATCACGCATGAATTGGCTGTCGGCTTTGGCTTTGTCTAGCAAGCCGTCTTGCTCTATCGCTTCCATGGTTGCTAGTGCCGCCGCGCAGCCGATTGGGCTTTTCTCATGTGTGTAATGTCCCATGGAGATTTGCTCAGCGGTGTTGTATTTATCTTTGGTGACCATAGCGGCGATAGGCACTAAGCCTCCGCCTAAACCTTTACCAATACACAGAATGTCTGGCTCAATATCGTAAGCTTGATAGGTAAACCATTCGCCGCTGCGACCCATTCCGTTGGGAATGTCGTCGATAATCAGCATCACATTGTGCTTATCACAAATTTCACGGATGCGTTTCCAGTAGGCTTTACTTGGCACTTGTACATCGGTGTTGCGAACTGCTTCGGCGATAAACACCCCGACACCGCCTTCTTTCTCTATTACGTACTCAAGGTAGTCGGCATAATGCACATCACTGCCGTCTGGTGATGGAAGGGCGCCTCGGTAAGATACGGCTGGTGGGATGCGCTCTACACCCGCCATTAGTGGACCCATACCCTGACGAAAGCAGGCTTCACCACCGACAGAGATAGCATCCAGTGACGCACCATGGAAAGAGTCCCATAAAGAGACGACTTTGTAGTTTCCTGTGATGTGACGTGCCAGTTTTAGCGCCATACCAACGGCGGATGTACCACCAGGTGCAAACAACACACGATTCAACTTACCACCACAGATTTGCGTTAGCTTCTCAGCACATTCAATAGCAGTTTGGTTAGTAAAACGGCGTGGTGAAAACGGCAACTTGGCAATTTGCTCTTGCACACGTTTAATCACATGTGGATGTCCGTAACCCAACTGGTGAACATTATTGCCATGGAAATCCATGTACTTTTTGCCCGTCGAATCTTGGATATAGATGCCTTCTGCTGCTTCCAACGTATCTAGGCAAGGCGTCGACATAGCTTGATGAAGAAAGACCTCCGAATCACGCTTCAACAATGCTTGCGTGCGTTCGTCGTCCATCGATGCATTCCAAGCTTGGCGCGCTGGTGTCGTGTTGACATCACCTTCGCTACGGAAGTGGGTCGGTTGTACATTTTCAGTCATAACGCTATCTCTTCCTTAAGGCTATTTAAGCAACTTGCCAGTACATGGCTTTTTCAATCGCACCGATTAGGCGCTCAATATCCGCAGGGTACACTTCACCAATGTTGCCGATACGGAAACAGTCTGCGTTTGACACCTTACCCGGATAAATCACAAAACCTTGCTCCTTCAAACGGGTGTAGAATTCTTTGAACTGATAGTCACTGTGCGTAGGAGAGTAGAAAGAGGTGATGATTGGTGAATGAAGCTCATCATTCAGTAGTGGCTCAAAGCCGAGAGAGCGCATACCCGTAACCAGTGTTTTCTGGTTAGTCTGGTAACGGTTGTGACGCGCTTCGACACCGCCTTCTTGCTCAAGCTCTAATAAAGCTTGGTAGAAAGCGCGAACCGTGTGCGTTGGAGACGTGAAACGCCATTTACCGTGGTTCGCTTCCATACAGTGCCATTGGTCGTATAGATCAAGGCTTAAAGAGCGTGCCTGACCTTGGCATTTTTCTAGCTCAGTTTGTTTTGCGATTACAAAGCCAAAACCCGGAACGCCTTGAATACATTTGTTTGCAGAGCTGATCATAAAGTCGATGTTGAGCTTTGCAATATCGATAGGAATCCCACCAAAGCTCGACATTGCATCGAGAATCACCACTTTGCCGTGCGCTTTTGCCATCGACGCAAAAGCTTCAATTGGGTTAAGCATGCCTGTTGTGGTTTCGCAGTGAACAATCGCAACATGGGTGATGCTAGGATCCGATGCCAATGCAGTTTCCACCTCGTTCAAGTGTGGCTGTGATGTTTCGCCAGGGGAAACTACATGGCATGGAATGTTTAGATACTCAGCAATTTGAGCGATACGTGCGCCGTATGCACCGTTGTCAACAACCAACAATTTGCCATCTTTGCCAATAGCGCTGCCAATCGTTGCCTCTACAGATGCGGTACCACTGCCTTGCATCAGTACGCTAGTGTAGCCACCTTGCTTTGTTGCGAGTTTTACTAGCTTAGTGCGGATAACTTCTACGATGTCTTTGTTGTAGTCATCATCCCAAGTACACCAATCTTTAAGCATGGCTTCACGAACGGTTTCAGATGTCGATAAAGGACCCGGAGTCAGCAGTAGGTATTCGTTTTTCATCTCGATTTCCATTTTAACTATATTTGGTCTACACCAGAATTTGAATTTACTTTAGCAAGAGGAAAAAACAACAGTAAAGGTCAGAGAGTCGAATTTAATAAAACTTTCATATGAAAAATTCGCCGGCAAAATTGCGCACAGTTTTTCGTCAATTCTTTAAAAAAGTGCCATTTTTTGTTCATTGAATCGTAATAAAGCGCTTTTAGGGTGTATTACGTCAACTGGTACAGACCAATGCTAACTCGGCAAGGTTTAACAAACGTAATAGTCTTAATTGGAGAAGATGATGAAAAACCGTTTGATGAAAGGATCGCTAGCTGCACTTGTTTCTCTGCTGGCAACAAACGCAATGGCAGCACAGGAAGTGACGGTTTACACGGCTTTCGAAACTGACATTCTGGCAAAGTACAAAAATGCTTTTGAAAAAGAAAACCCTGATATCAAAATCAAATGGGTTCGTGATTCAACAGGCATCATGACTGCTAAGCTACTTGCAGAAAAAAACAACCCGCGTGCTGAAGTTGTTTGGGGTCTGGCAGGTTCTTCGATGGCGTTACTAAAAGAAGAAGGTCTTCTACAGCCATACACGCCGAAAGGTCTGGATCAGCTAAATGCGAGTTTGAATGACCCGCAATCAAACCAAGCTTGGTTTGGTAACGACGCATTCTTTAACGCGGTATGTTTTAACGAAGCGGTTGCTAAGCAGCTGAACCTGCCAAAGCCGACATCTTGGCAAGATCTGACTAAACCTGTATACAAAGGTCATATCGCAATGCCTAACCCAGCTTCTTCAGGGACTGGCTATATGCAAGTCTCAGCTTGGTTGCAAAATATGGGTGAAGACAAAGCGTGGAACTACATGCGTGATCTAGATAAGAACATTGCACACTACACGCATTCCGGTTCTAAACCATGTGTACAAGCAGGCATGGGGGAAGTTGCGATTGGTATTTCAATGGCAAGCCGTGGCGCTAAGCTAAAAACACAAGGTGCTCCTTTAGCGGTGATCACGCCTAAAGGCATCGGTTGGGAATCAGAAGCGGTCGGCTTAGTGAAAGAGTCTGACGCAGCTAAGCGCGTAGTTGATTGGTCTATTTCGAAAGCAGCAAATGAGCTTTACATAGAGATGTACCCAGTAGTTGGTCACAAAGATGTGAAAGCAACTGTGTCTAACTTCCCGAATGTTGAAGCGAACATGGCTAAGATGGACTTTGCTCAGATGGGCAGCAAGCGTGCGGATATCCTAGCGGCTTGGTCAGCGAAATTTGATGCTAAATCAGAGCCTAAATCATAAGCTGATTGTGCATTGAGATAACAAAGGAGAGCAAGGTTGCTCTCCTTTTTGCTTTTCAGGGAAGTTAAGGGCAAATTAGGATAACTGGATAACTGGATAACTGGATAACTGGATAACTGGATAACTGGATAACTGGATAACTGGAGGGCAAGGAAAGCATCATGAGAGTAGAAAGAGTTACAGCAGAACAAACACTCGCGCTCAGGCATGCGGTGTTATGGCCGACAAAGAGTCTGGAGTTTTGTCGCGTGGCAGAAGATGAATTTGGCTTTCACTACGGAGGCTTTATCGGAGATCAGTTAGTCGGTGTCGCATCGGTCTTTGTTGAGCACGATGAAGCTCGACTACGCAAATTTGCTGTTTTGCCTGAGTATCAAGGGCAGGGTATAGGCTCAATGATGTTGGAAACCATGCTGAGCGAAGTTCGAGATTTTCAAGCGACACTTTTTTGGTGTGATGCACGCGAATCAGCACTGGGTATCTATCGCAAATTCGGTATGAATAAGCAAGGTGAGCGCTTTTACAAAGGAGAAATTCCGTACTTTAAAATGTCTCTTGAGTTGTGAACTTTAGGGCGTAGATTGACCTCGCTAATTGTTCGGTTACAGACAATAGGCTAACCGAGTGAATTCATTTTATTGTCATCTTTGCTCTATAAATTTGTCATGCCACTGAAATAAACCAGATTTAAGGTTGGTATATACCATTTGGAGAGTGTGTTATGTCAACTAACCAACCTTACTTACAAATTGAAAATGTAGTGAAGCAATTTGGCCAGTTCACTGCGTTGAAGCAAATTTCACTGGCGATAGAGAAGGGCGAGTTTGTCTGCTTTCTTGGCCCCTCTGGCTGTGGCAAAACGACCTTACTACGAGCTATCGCTGGTCTTGACCTACCGACTTCAGGTGGCATTTATCAAGATGGACAAGAGACAACCTTCCTCCCTCCGGAAAAACGCGATTTTGGTATTGTTTTTCAATCGTATGCGCTATTTCCAAATCTTACCGTGCAAGAGAATATTGCTATCGGATTGAAGAACCAAGGGATGACCAATCAAGAAGCCTTAGAAAAGGTTGATTATTGGCTTGATATGATTGGTTTACCGACTTCTGGTGAAAAGTATCCTAACCAATTGTCTGGTGGTCAGCAGCAGCGTGTTGCCCTTGCGAGAGCGTTAGCCTTGTCCCCAGGGTTATTGCTTCTTGATGAACCTCTCTCGGCGCTTGATGCCAAAGTTCGTGTTCACCTTAGAGATGAGATTTGCAAACTTCAGCGCAAACTGGGTATTACCACAATCATGGTGACTCATGACCAAGATGAAGCGCTATCTATGGCTGACAGAATCGTTGTGATGAATCATGGTGTCATTGAGCAAGTGGGCACGCCACAAGAGATCTATCAACACCCTGCTACTCGTTTTGTTGCTGAGTTTGTTGGCAGTATGAATTTTATTTCTGCCTCCGCAGCGACTGATACTCAACTACGTATCGCTGAGTCGCTTATTCCCGCTCCTATTATTGAAAACAAGCAAGTAGTGAGAGGGGATTGCTTTGATCTGG
Source organism: Vibrio sp. SCP2 (assembly GCF_059295395.1). Classification (NCBI taxonomy): domain Bacteria; kingdom Pseudomonadati; phylum Pseudomonadota; class Gammaproteobacteria; order Vibrionales; family Vibrionaceae; genus Vibrio; species Vibrio sp. SCP2. Next base: position 1,481,876 of record NZ_JCAFVV010000001.1, read on the forward strand.
CTATTCGACCAGAAAGTATCCGTTTTGCTGAGCAATTTAATAATGCTCTACCTGTGAAGATCCGAGACAGAGAGTTCCTTGGTGCGTTTTATCGCTTTGAATGTGAACTTCAGCATGACAAACAAGCCGCGCCGATCTTTATTGATGTCGCTGGCGAAGTGGTCACCGAGCAGAAGCTGCGTATTGGCGATATTCGATACATTCAGTTCTCAAAACAGGGGGTACGTGCATACCCAACGTTAAGCCCGAATGGCACTAAAGCAATTGCGGCTTAAGGTATCACTAATGGAAAGCAGAACTATGTACAACTCTGGAGTTAACTCTCGCTCATTGCGTCCTTCATCCCTTTTGCACAGGGTCAGTAAGGATAACCTAGTGCTATTTGGCTTATTGGCGTTCCTATTTTCAGCGCTAACAATTTTTATTGTGATGCCTCTATGGGCGATGCTGACAAAAAGTGTTCAGGACAACAGTGGCGAATTTGTTGGGTTAGAGAACTTTGCTACCTATTTTGCCAATGACAGTCTTTGGTACTCTGTTGGCAACACATTTACATTAGGGCTTCTGGTGACTGCCGTAGTAGGTCTGCTCGCTTTTGGTTATGCCTACGCATTGACGAGATCGTGCATGCCAATGAAAGGAATGTTTCACATGCTGGGTACAGCTCCTATTTTGGCACCGTCGTTGCTTCCTGCAATCAGTCTTATCTTTTTGTTTGGTAATCAAGGTATCGCTAAAGAGATGTTGGGTGGTCAATCAATCTATGGCTTGGTGGGCATCTCACTAGGTCTCATCTTTTGGACCTTCCCTCATGCCCTCATGATACTCACCACCTCATTGAGAACCTCGGATGCGAGATTGTATGAAGCGGCGCGAGCTTTAAAAACGTCACCGTTCAAGACTTTCTTTGTTGTCACTCTTCCGGCTGCTAAGTACGGACTGATCAGTACCTTGATTGTCGTGTTCACTCTGGTTGTGTGTGATTTTGGTGTACCTAAAGTGATCGGCGGGAATTACAACGTTCTGGCAACAGACATTTTCAAGCAAGTCGTCGGGCAGCAAAATTTCTCTATGGGTGCGGTGACCAGTATTTTACTGTTAATGCCTGCCTTGCTCGCGTTTGTCGCTGACCGCTGGGTACAAAAGAAACAAAAAAGCCTATTTGATACTCGCTCTGTCCCTTACCAACCTGAGCCTAATAAAGTCAGAGACGGGATCTGTTTTGCCTATTGTTTGGTGATTTCTGCCGCGGTGATTGTGGTACTTGGGATGGCAGTATATGGCTCATTGGTGACCTTCTGGCCTTGGAATAAGGCACTGACGCTGAACAACTACAACTTTGCTGAAATGAGTACCTATGGTTGGTCTCCATACTTTAACTCGCTCACACTCGCAACATGGACAGCCATTATTGGTACAGCGATTATTTTTGTTGGTGCGTACTGTATTGAGAAAGGGCGGGCGTTTGCACCGGTTAGACAAGCCATGCAAATGCTCAGCGTTGTTCCAATGGCAGTACCGGGAATGGTACTGGGGTTAGGGTATATCTTCTATTTTAATGATGCCAACAACCCACTCAGCGTTTTATATGGCGGCATGGCGTTTCTTGTTATCAACACCGTGGTTCACTATTACACTGTTGGTCATATGACAGCGGTAACTGCGCTTAAGCAAATTCCTGCTGAGATAGAAGCGACAGCGGCTTCGGTAAAGCTACCTCAGTACAAGTTGTTTTTTAAGGTGACGCTGCCAGTTTGCGTTCCTGCGACTCTAGATATCGCTACCTATTTGTTTATTAATGCATTAACCACCACTTCTGCGGTAGTATTTATCTACTCTACGGAAACTATCCCTGCTTCTGTGTCAGTATTAAATATGGATGATGCAGGACAGACAGGTGCAGCCGCAGCGATGGCAGTGATGATCATGATCTCTGCTGCTGTAGCTAAGTTAGCACACATGACGTTAGGCAAATGGTTAGAAAACAAAACGCAAGCATGGCGTAAAAGGTAAGGACAAGGGTGCAGTACGTAAAAATTAAAGATTCGATTGTTGAGCAAATTGAATCAGGCATGTTATCGCCAAGGCAGAAATTGCCAGCAGAAAGGAAGCTTGCAGAGTCGTTTGATACCACAAGAGTCACGCTCAGAGAGGCGCTATCCTTGCTTGAAGCAGAAGGGCGAATCTACCGAGAAGACAGACGTGGTTGGTTTATCTCGCCACTGCCACTTAAGTACGATCCTACGCAGACTCTCAACTTTACCAATATGGCGACCGCGCAGCAGCGCACACCAAAGACGGAATTGATTGCAGCAAAAGGTATTCTTGCCAATAAGCAAGCGGCTAGCTTACTTGGGTTACAGCCATTTTCTGATGTGTATCGAGTAGATAGGGTACGATACCTAGAAGAGCGCCCAGTGGTGTATGTTACTAACTATATTCGTCCTGAGTTGTTTCCAAATCTTCTCGATTTTGATTTGTCGAAGTCTTTAACAGACATTTATCGCGAACATTATGGTGTTGTTTACGAAAAGATTCGCTACCGCATTAGTACCAGCACATTGCTCGGTGAGACTGCACAAGCATTGCGAGCGACGTCTGGGACACCGGCTATGGTCGTTGAGCGAGTTAACTACAATCAAAATGGCGAGTTGATTGACTGCGATATCGAATATTGGCGACATGATGCGATCAGCATTGAGTCCGTCGCTCAGCTTCAACGTTAATCTCACTTCTTTATTTAGGCTTCTGCGTAGTAACCAGAAGCCTTTAATCTATTCAAGTTTAAGGAATGACTATGTCAGTATGGGCGATATGTTTGGTTGTCGTATCGGCATTTCTGCATGCTGGGTGGAATCTTCTAAGCAAAAGTAACAAGTCTTCAGGTACGGCATTTTTCTTATCCAGTAGTGCTGCCGCTTCGATTGTACTTGCGCCATATGTAATCTGGTATCTCAATTATGTTGGTATCACGAATATTCCAGCAACGTTTTGGTGGATGCTACTCGTAAGTGGTGTCGCTCAGTTTATCTATCTGATTGGTTTAGGTAATGCCTATAAGCATGGTGATATTGGCGTAATTTATCCCATTGCGCGTGCACTTCCAGTGCTAATGGTTGGCGTGGGCACCGCTTTACTGGGATACCAGTTAACCACGTTTGTGTGGGTAGGCTTCGTGTTAATCACCTTTGGTTGTCTATTAGTGCCTTTGAGTTCTTTACGCGAGTTACGTTTTGGTGACTACCTCAATATTGGTGTGTTATGGGCGGTGATTGCTGCAGTAGGCACCACAGGCTACTCCATTTTGGACAAAGAGGCTTTAGGGATTGTTGACCTTGAGCTCTCATCTATTATCTCTAATCTGCATTCAGCGATTTTCTATTTGGGTATCCAGTTCTGGACGATATTCTTAGTCATTGCCATTTATGTTTTGGCAACACGTCAATGGAAGGAGTTTTCTGAGGCTTGGAGCATCAAAAAGCCTTCCGCAATGGCCGGGATTATGATGGCCACCACTTATGGCTTGGTGTTATACGCGATGACGATGACCGAGAATGTCAGTTATGTTGTGGCGCTAAGGCAGCTAAGTATTGTGTTTGGTATGATTTTCGGTGTGATTTTATTAGGTGAGCGTTTCGCTTTAACCCGAAGTTTAGGCACCTTCTTGATTTTCGTTGGACTGGTATTGACAGTTATCTGATAGAAAAGGACCAATTAATGCCAAAAAGTTCACTAAATTTATATGATATTTTCCACTTGTATTATAACGAATCACTCTAAAGTGTTATCTCGGCTTTCTTTCTTTGTTTTCGAATCGAACTAATAAAGTGTTGAGTTAAATATCTTTTTTCTAAGCTGCATATTGTGAACCAATTTAACCTTACTTTTAATGTAAGAAAGCGAATTACACTTATTTCAAATTATTCGAATAACAAGTGCAATTATTTCTAATTCATTCTGGTCTTCTATTACGTACTATTTGGTTACTCGGGCAGCGGAATAAAGCTCGATTTTTAGAACCATTTATTAGGTAAGTAAGTATAAGTAGCTAAGGAGTCAGTTATGATTAAAGTAGTGAGTTTAGCAAGTGTCATGTTGTTTAGTTCAGTAGCTTTGGCTGGTTTAGGTGGTGCATACAACACCGTAATCCAAAGTGAAACTATGAATGGCGATGCAGTTGGTTCAAAAGAAGCAGCATTAGCAGCAGGTAAAACCATGATTATGGAAATTAACGATAAATCTCCATATGAGCTAAGTAAAGCTGTATCTTACTCAACCAATGACCTTGTTGACGTTAATTCATTTGAGTTGAGAAATTCACACGTAACAGTGAATGAAATTGTTACCAGTGAAGGTGAAATTGCTTTCCAACCTGTAATTAATGTCAGTTACGAATTTAGAGCTCGCGATAGAGACTAATTCTTTTATTTCAGTTTTTGCTAGCAAATAATAAAAAACCCAAGCTCAACGCTTGGGTTTTTACTTTATTTTAGTGTGGCGATGATTAGCTTTCTGCTTCAACCATTTCAGGTTGTTCATCAGCGCGAGCCGCTTCTAGCATCTTACGAATAATCACAGAAGCAACCAGAGCAATCGCTACCATCACAACAGCAAGAACAGTTAGTAGTTGGAAGTAGTCACCATAAACAGTTTGAACAATTTCTTGCGTGATCTCTTGGCCTTTCTCTAAAGCGATAGAGGTAGAGAATACTGCACCTACGATACCACTTAGTGCCATTGCAACAGAGAATAGTGATACAGAGAAACCTTCGATGTGCTTAGGAGCAACCGACAGGATAAACGCAACCACAAGGCTACCGACAATAACTTCTGCGAATGCTTGGAAGAAGTGAATCGCTAGGAAGACTTCAGGGCGGATAACCACATCCTCACCAATATTCATCACTGCCATGGTCAGGATACCAAACGCAATCGCTGTGAAGATAAAGGCAAAACCGATCTTAGTTGCGGTTGAGAAATTGATGCCTTTCTTCTCAAGAGAGGAGAAGGTCATAGCAATAACAGGACCGGCAACAATACACCACAGAGGGTTCATTGCCATTGATGCTTCTGGGGCAATTGGGATCAGGTTGAATAGATCACCACGCATTGTGTTGATCGTTACCATGGTCATTGATGTCATCATCTGACCGTAGTAAACGAAGAAACATGTCGTTAGCACTGTCATGATTAGGATGGTACCCATCTTCAATGCATCTGACTTGCCTGACTTAAACATCAACGAGATGAAGTACAAGATTGCAGCGGCACCGATGGCGTAAACGATGTTCTGACCAATATCCATGTTAGAGAACATGAAGAATACTAAGCCAACCATTGCAACTGAAACCGTTAGGAATGCCGCCCAGTTTTTTGCGCTGACTGGCTCTTGATCGATCTCAGCGGCTGCACCAACAAGTTGTTTATTGAAGATAACAAGTACTGCGAATGCGAAGGCCGCCATGACTGCTGATAGTGTGAAGCTTCCGTGGAAACCGATTACCAGTACGAACATTGGGAACAGGTATTGACCTAACAATGCGCCAACGTTGTTGACTGAGTAGTTTACTGGGTAGCCATTCTCGAAGTCCTCTTCTGAAGCAAAGGTGCGTTTGTAAAGACTTGGGTAAGAAGGAGACATTAAGCCACGTGCGTAACTTGCGAGTGCGATACCTGCTAAGCTCATTGGGATGTTAGTTGTTGACGCGCCCAATACTAGCAAGGTGTATCCTGTAGCGAATGCACCATAAGCAATGGTGAGTGAGCGGTATGCGCCAAGAAATTTGTCGACAATAAAGCCGCCAGCGATAGCGAAAAGTGGGCCGATGGATGAGAACGCTCCGACAACCATCATGGTGTCGGCTTCGCTATACCCTAGATCTTCTAAGAAAAAACGGGTCAGGATAACCATCACACCATAGAATGATAAGCCAAACATCGCCTGGCAGAACATCATTGATTTATTGAGTTTATTCCACATAATATTCTCTTTTTGTTGATATAACACAGAGTTAACATCTGATTATTTTATCATTTGTGCTATGTTATAAATTGAAACAATTATCGCAGAATTACTTTTCTATGCACGATTTTTTCTCAACTTCGCATAAATTTTTGTAATGAGTTTGATCCAAAACGTTTGCGTGGGATATTTTTGGTAAATATTCCGTGCGATAAAGTGCTCTAAAGAGATTTTTAACTACTAAGAACTGTGCTAGCCTCCTGCATTGCTACGTAAATGTATAAGGAATGTAAGCATGAAGATTTTTAGTAATTTCGATAGTGGCAGCATCGAAGTCGTAAGCATCGAGAACAAAGATCAGATTCAACTCAAGATTCCCAATGACAATCAGTCAGAGTTTTATCAATGGTTTCACTTTCGCCTAGAGACTCAAGCAGAGCAATCTCATACTATTCAATTGCTAGATCTAAAAAACTCGGCCTACCCAGAAGGTTGGAGCGGTTATGACGTTGTTGCATCTTACGACCGTGAAGAGTGGTTCCGTATTCCAGCAGAGTTTGATGGTGATACGTTAACATTCAACGTTATCCCTGAGCGTGGTTCTATCTATTTCGCTTACTTTGCTCCTTATACGTATGATCGTCACCTTGATTTGCTTCACATGGCGCAGAGTGCTCATCACTGTCAACTTGAAACACTGGGTAGCACGTTAGATGGTAATGATATGAGCCTACTAACGTTTGGTGAGCCAGAAGAAGGTAAGAAGAAGATCTGGTTAATCGCTCGCCAGCACCCAGGTGAAACAATGGCAGAGTGGTTTATGGAAGGTTTTATTCAGCGTCTGTTGGATGAAGACGATACTACGGCTCGTGCAGTGCTCGAAAATGCAGTGCTTTATGTTGTGCCAAACATGAACCCAGATGGCGCGATTCGCGGTCATCTGCGCTGCAATGCGATTGGCGTGAATCTAAACCGTGAATGGCAGTCTCCATCAATGGAACGCAGCCCGGAAGTCTATTTGGTGCGAGAGCGCATGCTAGAAACGGGTGTTGATATGTTCTTAGATATCCACGGTGACGAAGCGATTCCTTTCAACTTTGTTGCAGGTTCTGAAGGTATTCCATCTTATGATGAGCGTTTAGCAAAGCTAGAAACGGCATTTAAACAAGTGCTTCATACGGTGACGCCAGAATTCCAAGACGAGCATGGTTACGATAAAGATGAACCGGGTAAGGCGAACTTGACCGTTGGTTCTAACTGGGTGGGCGAGCAGTTCAAGTGTTTGTCATACACCGTTGAGATGCCATTTAAAGATAATAACGACTACCCAGACCCGCTTTACGGTTGGTCACCAGAGCGTAGCGTTAAGTTTGGTCACGATATGCTGACGGCAACCTTTGCTATGGTCGATAAGATTTAATTCACTCAAATTAGCTCAAAAGACTCTAGGATAAAGGCGCGGTGAATACCGCGCCTTTTGCGTTAGTAAAGCTTACGCTCAGCGTAACAAATCCTCGCTGTGCGTCTGGATCAAGGCGCGATACATTTTCTTCAGAGACAAAATGAAGGAAATGAACATGTCATCTCATCTATCTTATTGGTTCAAACAAGCGCTAGAAATGGAGCAGCCGCTCGATACTCAAACTCTCACTACGGACATTTCAGCCGATGTGGCGATCGTTGGAGGAGGTTATACAGGGCTTTGGGTTGCTATTATGCTCAAACAGCAACAACCTCAGCTTGATATCGTAGTCATAGATAAAGGGTTATGTGGCAGTGGCGCTTCTGGTGCCAATGGTGGCTGTATGTTGACTTGGTCAACCAAGTACCCAACGCTCAAGCGCCTGTTTGGTGAGGAACAGGCTAAATGGCTGGTGGAAGAATCAGAGCAGGCTGTGTATGACATTGAGCAATTCTGTCTTGAGCACAATATCGATGCGCACCTTTATCGCAGCGGCACTTACTATACCGCGACTAACTCTGCCCAACAGGGGCAAATGAAGCCTGTCGTTGAGCAATTGGAGCAACTCGCTTGCAATAGTTGGAATGTCTGTTCAGAACAAGAACTCCGTTCATCATCTGGCTCGAAGCAACACCTTGAAGGGTATTTCTCTCCTGCTGCTGGCAGTGTGCAACCGGCATTGCTCGTGCGCGGTTTACGTCGTGTAGCGATTGAGCTTGGAATCAAGGTATACGAAAACAATGCGATGGAGAAGATTGATTTCGGTGAGCCTGCGGTTGTGCATACCCCGCAAGGAAAGATCTACGCAGATAAGGTCGTGTTGGGCTTAAATGCTTGGATGGTAGAGCATTTTAAGCAATTCAAGCGCAGTATTGTTGTCGTCTCATCAGATATGGTGATCACCGACCCGATTGAAAAGCAGCTAGAACAAAGTGGATTGAAAAAGGGGGCTGCTGTCGTCGATTCTCGGATTTTTGTTCACTATTACCGAGATACCCGAGACGGACGTTTAATGCTAGGGAAAGGGGGCAATCAGTTCTCGTTTGCTAATCGCGTTGATCCTATGTTTAACAAACAAAGCCAATATGTCGATTTGCTTTCGCGCTCTTTTACTAATCTGTTTCCCGAGCTTAATCAGTCTAAGTTTGCCTATAGCTGGACAGGGGGCTCTGATCGCTCTGTGACAGGCTTACCTTTCTTTGGCAACTTAGACGGGCAGAAGAACATATTCTATGGCTTCGGTTACTCCGGTAATGGGGTTGCTCAAACCCGAGTAGGTGCCAAGATTCTTACCTCTCTGGTGTTAGAACGAAAAGATGTTTGGTCTCAATGTGGCTTAGCACAAGGTCCATTAGGTCACTTTCCGCCAGAGCCGATCCGTTGGTTGGGAGCTATGATGGTGAGAAATGCGGTGCGCAGGAAAGAAGACGCCGAAGACAGAGAAGAGAAACCAAACCTGCTAGATAAATGGTTAGCTAAGTTTGCAGGTGCAGCAGGTAAAGCAGACAAGGTGACTTAACGCCACTGTCATATTTTGTTGGCAAGATGGGCGCTTGTCTAATTAAAGCGCTCATCATTGCCTCTTGCTCTATGTCTCATAACGCCCCCACACAACACTCGCACCGATTTTTACCGCCACTCAATGCGTTGAAGGCGTTTGAGTCTGCCGCTAGGCTACAAAGTCTGACCAAGGCCGCTGAAGAATTGAATGTCACTCGCGCTGCGGTGAGCCAACAGGTCAAGCAGCTTGAACACTACTTAGAGGCAACCTTATTCGAACGCAGTGGCTCTAAGCTGACACTAACGGATGATGCGCAATATTACCTGCCTCTTTTAACACAGATGTTTGACTCACTCTCAGTTGGAACAGAGCAGCTCTTTGAGCGCAAGAGACGGAACTTACTCACACTTAATGTTGCGCAAAGCTTCTGTCATCAGTGGCTTATTCCGAGACTTTCTGAGTTTAAGCGTCTTAACCCAGATTTAGAACTTAAGATTGCCACCACATCCAATCCTTACCCAAATACCAGCCAAACCGCTGATGTTGAAATCATCAATGGCATGTTACCGAAAGAGAGCCAACTAACAGAGCGGCTCACTGATGAGCATTGGGTTCTAGTCGTTTCTCCGAGTCACTTAAAGCAACTCGGAGTGATGGAGTTAACTGATATTGCTGAGGCTGAAAAGATCACAACCTCGGGGTATAGAGAAAATTGGACCTACTGGTTTAATCAAGTCGGCTATTGCGATGACTGGGTGAAACCAAAGCTCCATTTTGACCACTCACTTCTTGCGGTGGAAGCGGCGGTATGCGGCTTGGGTATTTTGTTGGTCAAAGATGTGTTAGTCGAAGATCAACTAAAGCAGGGCGAGCTGATAAAAGTTGGAGAGTGGAAGGTCCCTTGTGAAACGAGCCACTATATTCTGTGCCATAACCCATCTAACTCAATGGCTGTCGAGTTTTTCGATTGGTTAAGGCACAGTTTTAATTAGTAGCTTACGCCGCTTACTCGCAAGGTGGAGCCATATGGATAACCGCTAGGCCTCCTAAAGAAGTTTCTCGATACTTCTTATTCATGTCTTTACCGGTTTGATACATGGTCGCGATGACTTTATCGAGCGAGATAAGACACTTACTGGTACGCTTAAGCGCCATTCGTGAAGCATTGATCGCTTTCATCGCACCCATTGCATTACGCTCGATACAGGGAACTTGAACGAGCCCACCGATTGGATCACACGTCATGCCAAGAGAATGCTCCATCGCAATTTCTGCCGCAATACAGATTTGCTCGTTGCTACCACCACGAAGCGCGGTTAAGCCTGCTGCTGCCATTGATGACGAGACACCCACTTCACCCTGACAGCCAACTTCTGCACCAGAGATTGAAGCATTGGTCTTGTACAAAATGCCAATGGCACCTGCAACAGCAAGGAAGTCTTTCAGCTGTTTTGTATCAAGCTCTTTGATAAAACGGTGGTAATACATGAGTACCGCAGGAATAACGCCGGCTGCACCGTTGGTCGGGGAGGTCACCACTTGTCCACCGGCAGCGTTCTCTTCACTGACAGCGAAAGCGAATAGGTTGATCCAATCCATGATTTCCATTGGATCGTTTTCAACCGCAGCATTCGCTTCCAACTTTTTAAGTAAGTTAGGCGCGCGCCTTGTGACGTTAAGACCACCTTCTAAGATGCCCTCGGTCTCGAAGCCACGCTGCATACACAAAGACATCACTTTCCAGATTTGCTCTGCCTTGCGTGTGATTTCATCTTCGTTAAAAAAGTTTACTTCATTCTTTAAAATCATACCGCCGAGGCTAAGACCGTTTGTTTCGGCCATTTCTAGCATCTCGTCTGCGCTTGTAAATGGGAATGGAACATCGACGCTGTTGGCGTTACCACCTTCTTCGAGCTCTTTGGCTGTAGCAATAAATCCACCGCCAATAGAGTAGTAGGTTTCAAAAGCTAACTGATTGCCGAGTGAGTCATAGGCAGTAATCGTCATGCCATTTTCATGCAGAGGAAGGTTATCACTATGGAATAAGATATCGCTCTCATAGCTAAAATCGATGGTGTGAGCACCCGCAAGGATCAGATGACCTTCCTGTATAGTAGTGGCAAGCGCTTGTTTGGCACTGGCCATTTTAATTGTGTCGGGCTTGTTGCCTAGCAATCCTAAGATCACTGCTCTGTCTGTGTGGTGTCCTTTACCTGTCAGTGACAGAGAACCATAAAGATCGACTTGGACACGGCTGACTTTGGTTATGGATGAAGCGAGAAGGCGCGTAAAATGATAACCTGCGAGCATCGGCCCGTTGGTATGAGAGCTTGAAGGCCCAACCCCCACTTTGAAAATATCAAATATCGACAGCATATACTTTACTTCCTGTTGTAGTGGCCTGTGTTTCAGGCTCTTTTATTTACAAGTATGGCACGCAAGTGGAGATAACGTCTTGCATGCGGGATGTTAACAAAATATTAACCTCTGATAAGCTAACGACAAAGTGAATGCTTGTACAGTTTATGTGTAACTCAGTAGGAATAATTGAGACATGGATAAATAATGAACATTATTAATGTGGTGCTCGTCCTAGGTAAGCGCCTATTCAACAATGCGCTAACACTTGAGGGCAGAACAAGGGTAGAAGCATTAACGACAACCATCCAAAGCCTTCAGCTTGAGCAGAGCGCGATTATATTCTGTGGTGGGGCGACGGATGGGCAAACGCAAACCGAAGCTCAGGCTATGTTTGATTACTTTAAGCTTTGCTATGAAGGTGAACTGCCTCCGAACATTATTCTTGAAGACACATCCACTAACACTATCGAGAACATTCAAAATGCCGCAGATAAATTGATTGCAAGTCAGTTATGTAAGAGTGGGCAGGAAGTGAATGTCCAGTTTGTCTCTAATGATTATCATCTGAAAAGGATATTCGAAATACAGACCTTGATGGATGAGCAGGGTCTACTTCGTACGTTGAAAAGTCGCAGCGCAGAGAGTGGCTTAAAGCTCAATATTCCTATGTCTTTAGAAGCACATGTTTGTGTGCCGTATCCACACAATAATTCGTTGGGGCAAATATTCTTACGTTTGGATGAGATCACGACTTATAGGGTCTATTTAGAGGGAGTGAAGAGCGAGACATTTTCCAGATCTTTAGAGCAAGTCAGGCGACAGCCTTATCAAATCGCGACGGCGGCAATTCAAGAGCTTAAACAACTTTTGTCTGAGTACAATGAGGTGAAAACCTTAGCACTGATCGAAAATGCTGTGGAGAAGACAAGTCCGTCAGTAACACCAGTGGAAGTGATAGAGCAGCTACGAATATTGGACCAATGCTTAACTAGCCTCAATCGACAATACGATCCAGAGCGGCAAGGTATGTCAAAGCTCTGAGGCGCTATGGATTACGAGGAAAGAGGGCGACAGAATGTCTCTCTTTCCCCGCTGAGCCAGTCTATTGCTCTTTATGGTTTTGGCGGTAGTAATCCCACTCTTCAACGCGTTCGCCATTTGGTAGTTGGCAGTATGTGACACGTTCTTCATTCTCGGTCACTGTCTCAAGTTCACCACCTTGCTGCACACAATACACTGCGGCTGGATTAGCCATTGAAGTGTATTCTTTTACTTCATATTCATCAGGCTCATTGGCACAACCTGCTAGAACGGCAACACTGGCAGCAACTAGAGCAAAACACGTTTTCTTCATAATAAAACCTATATTGAATCAATTAGTAGCATATCGAGTATAGAGCAAGGAACGAAAAACTCTGTCTAGAGTTTGTTAAAAGGTTAGTGATGTCTAAAATTAAAAGGAGTTATACAACAAAGCTATAGGTAGCAGCCTAGTACGTTCGTATTACGTATCCTTTAATAAAAAGACGAAGCATAGGAAGTGCCAGATGTCGGAGCAAAAATATCGACTTGTTACGCGAAGCGACTTTGATGGTCTAGTGTGTGCAGTACTGTTAAAGCAATTGGATCTTATCGACGACATTAAGTTCGTTCACCCAAAAGACATGCAAGATGGTGTCATTGAGATAACCTCCAATGATATTGTAACTAACTTGCCTTATGTGAAGCAGGCGCATCTTGTATTTGATCACCACCTATCAGAGTTATTGCGCAATCCAGAAAGGTATGAAAATCATATTATCGACCCAGATGCCCCTTCTGCGGCTCGGGTGGTTTGGGAGCACTATGGGGGGAGAGAAGTTTTTCCAGCTGAATGGGAAGATATGATGGAGGCGGTCGATAAGGGTGACTCGGCTCAGTTTAATCGAGATGAAGTTCTGGATTCGACGGGTTGGAATCTATTGAATTTCCTGATGGATGCGCGAACTGGCCTTGGCCGCTTTCGAGAGTTTCGCATTTCCAATTATGCGTTGATGATGGATTTGATTGAGTATTGCAAAAATCATTCAATTGATGAGTTGCTCGATCTTCCTGATGTCAAAGAACGTATTGATTTGTATCGAGAGCATGAAAATTTGTTCAAGGAGCAGATCCAGCGTTGTGCGACGGTGTACGACAACCTCATCTTTCTCGATTTAACCGAAGAAGAGGTCATATACGCTGGCAATCGATTTATCATCTATGCGTTATACCCCCAATGTAATATCTCTATCCATAAAATGTGGGGTTTCCAAAAACAAAACACGGTGTTTGCTACCGGGAAGTCGATTTTTGATCGCAGCTCTAAGACCAATGTCGGCGAGTTAATGCTTAAGTATGGTGGTGGTGGGCACAAGGCGGCTGGCACTTGTCAGATTGACAACGATAAAGCAGAAGTGGTTCAAAAAGAGCTAATCAGTGCAATCACTAACGATGGTTAAAACTAAAGGGCCCTAGCACTGTGCTAAGGGCCTTTTTATCAATCTCATTAGCCTATATAGGCATCACGCGATTTCTTCCGAGTTCTTTTGCTTCATAAAGAAGCTTGTCAGCTCGTTCGATGAGAGACTCGGCAGATTCACCCGGCTGCAGCTCAGCAACCCCCATCGAGATAGTAATGTTTCCAACCTGTTGTGCGGTACGGCGATCTTTAATTGAGAGCTTCTCTACTGCTCGTCGCAAGCTCTCCCCAAACTGGCGGGCAATACGTAGCGTTTTATTTGGCACAATCAGAGCAAACTCTTCGCCACCAAATCGATAAGCTTGTATCCCTTCGCGGCAACTTAACTGAAGTCTGCGCGCAATGCCTTTGATTACCGTATCGCCGAACAAGTGACCGTAGGTATCGTTAAACGACTTGAAGTGGTCAATGTCAGCAAGAATCAAACACATCTTCTGTTCAGAGCGGGTTAATGTACTGATATCGTTATCGAATGCTCGGCGATTGTACAAGCTCGTGAGTGCATCAAATAGTGCGTCTTGTTGTACTTCAGCGAGTTGAGTCTTGAGTAGGTTGATCTCTTTGGTTGCCGTTTCTAGCTGATTATTGAGAAAGCGAGTTGAATGCCTGATCTCTCTGGATTCAGCGACAAGTTGACGTACGACAGTCATCACTTCGTCCATCGAAACAGCCTCGCCCTCGACACGTTCTAGATTGTCAAAGCTCTTGTCGATAAGCTTAGAGAATTGAGATGTGTCTGTCAGAGTGTCCGTCATTGAGCTAGCGACTTCATTGACCAATATTTCTATATTGGAGCGTAGCTCCATCATATCGGTCTCAGAACGGCTTGCGACATAGTTGTTGTAGAGTTGTTCGCCGGCAGCAGGTGGGCAAATACCATAATTTTCCACGACACTATCTAACTCACGGTTGAGCTGAGGAATCGCGTTATCCACGTAGGTGTACCACAAAGCGTAGTTAGCCGGTGTGGCGGCTACGTGATTTTTCATCATTAGCGGGACAGCTTTTTTAAGGTTAGCCGTCGATTTCTTGAAGTCGTCGTCTGTCATTTCTTAGGAATATTCTTTTCTCGACACCTTGTACATTAAGAGTAGCGGATTTCTAATCTAGATGTTTGTTCAGTATCACTTTAGAGTGAGTTATTCATTATTAGTATGAACTTTATCATAATTATATGCTGACATTTGTAAGTGAAACATTCAATCAGCTTTAAGCAGGTGCGACAACATAAAAGTTGATGTTAATCAGACACCTTCAGGCATTTCTTCTCGAACATTTCCCGATTCTAGCTTGCCGGCTCCACGTAGCATAGCTTGGATCAAATCACCCGCATTAAATTTTTCTAGTGCTTCATGGGCACCTACTTGTTGTGCCCGGTCAACACAAATCTCACTAGAAAGTGAAGTATGCAGAATGACGTAGCTGTTTTTTAGCTCAGGATCGTTTTGAGTCTCGAACGCGAGCTCATAGCCATCTAAGCCGGGCATCTCTATATCGCTGACTAACAAATCAACAGGATGGTTGGCTGACGCTTCGCTACGCATCAATTCAAGCGCGTCTAAGCCATTGTTACATATCTGATAAGAGATATTGATGCTGTCTAGGGCATCCGAAAGTTGCTTACGGGCGATAGAAGAGTCATCCACCAGTAAGATATTCAGCGCTTTAAGTCTTTCGCGCTCAATATCGGTAAGCATTGGAATGTTAGTTGATTCATACTGCGGATAAATTTTTGATAGCAGCAACTCGACATCCAACATCTGAACGATTTGCTCTTCAAAGCGAGTAATACCGGTAACGAACACGTTTGATCCTGCACTTTTAGGCGCAGATTCGATCGACTTCCAATCACACTCGATGATCTTTTCAATTGAGCGCACCATAAAAGCAACCACAGTACGTAAGCAGTCTGTAACGATTAGGTAGCACGAGTCGTACTCTTCAGGCTGAATTGGACGAAAGCCAATCGCAGCAGGCATATTAATTACTGGGATGGTCTTATCACGAATTGTGACGGTTCCAATCACATGGTGGTGTGAGTAGGGGATTTGCGTCGTCGGTTGAAATGGCACAATTTCTCTAACTTTTAGAGTACCAATAGCGAACAACTGTTTACTGTTGGTCAAAGTAAACATCAGCATGCCTTGCGACTGATTTGCTTTACTAACTGGTTTTGCCATGGGTTTCTCGTTTGTGCGACTATTTTTATAAATGGTAACGGATTTACCCCGATGATCAATGGATGCAAATCAAATTTGTTTCTAAACGCCGATAAGATAGTCATTCGTCATTTACTAAGTTAAAGGCTTGGGTGAAGATCTCACTTTAATCGGGTACAATCCGCGCAAACTCAGTCATTTTTAGAGGCACCAACATGGCTAACACAGCAGCAGCTCTGCACATTCTGGTAAAGCATAAAGAGCAAGCGGAAGATATTATTAAGCAGCTTAAGAAAGGCGCTAAATTTCAAACTCTCGCCAAGAAGTACTCAACGTGCCCATCGGGCAAAAAGGGTGGTGACTTAGGTGAGTTTCGCAAAGGTCAGATGGTTCCACAGTTCGACAAAGTTTGCTTCTCTGGCGAAACACTGGTTCCTCATTTAGTGAAAACTAAGTTTGGTTGGCATGTGGTTAAAGTGCTTTATCGTACCTAATCAGATTGTGCTGATTTAAAGATTGAAAAATGGCCAAGGTATTTACCTTGGCCATTTTGTTTGCGCTTAGTTCGCTTTTGGAGTGAATGTTTGAGTGCTGCGGTCTTGCTCAGCAACAGCTTCAATCTTCTTACCGTTCGCTGCTAGGTCACGGACGTAGTCGATAAAGGTCTCTGTGTAGAGCTTTAACGTGTTTTCGTATTTCGACTTATCAGCCGAGACTTCACCAAAGGCAATGTAGCCATCTTTACCACCTGCGATGTAATCATTGGTCACGACAATCAGCTCTCTGTCGTCGCTCAATTTAGACCAACTGCCATCTCCTTTAGCTTTGACCTCTACATTGTGAACGCGCTGCCCTTGTGGTCGGTTAAAGTCGACATCATATCGAATACCCGCAGCGTAAGGGTAGGCACCATCTGAGCCTTTAGCGCTGTTCTCAACGTACTCTGCGTAAGCTTTGTCTACGGCTTGGTTAAGTACCTTCTTAACTTCTGCTCCTGTCATTTGTAGGTTTACCATGGTGTTGCTAAATGGCAGCACTTTTGTTGCTCCCGCTACGGTGAACATACCTTGAGGAATGTTTGCACGTGCGCCACCGCCGTTTTGAATCGCAACATCGGCGCGTTTGGTTTGGGCTAAGAACGCTTGCGCGACAAGGTCGGCCACTTGAGAGCCGTGAAGGTTAGTATGTGTATCGCAGCCGTCTGCACCATTGTGTTTTTGCTGACCAGGAACACGCTCGTAACACAGTAGCTCAGAAGATTGTGCAATCTCTTGATCCTTCATTACATCAAGCTTTTGCGTAAACGCGGATAAGGTCTGTTGTGTTGCCGCGTCTGGTTTAACTTGAATAAGGTTAGGTTGTGCTTCTACATCAGCCAACACTGCGGCCAATTCAGCACCTTCAAGTGTCTGCTTTTTACCATTTTCGTCTTTGCGTTTGAACTCGGAACCGATCAATAGATGTGGCGTGCCGTTACAAGCTGCTACCTTGCCTTTGCCATCAAATGAAACCGATAGCTCACCTAGGATTTGTGAATATTGCCAAGCTTGAGCGACACATACTTGATCGCCATCTTTGTTCTTCATTAGTGTTGGGTAAGCCCCTTCACTTTTTAAGCCGACAGCAGCGAAATCGCCCAGTAGGGTATGTGAGTCACCGCCGATGATGACGTCTACATCAGTAAGAGCCTTAGCAAGCTGAAGGTCGTTCGAGTATTGGTAGTGGGTCAATAAAACGATATTCGACACCCCTTTAGCAACTAGCTCGTCGATGTACTTTTGCGCCGTTTCAACTTCATTCAAGAACTGTGTGGTTTCGTCTGGGTTCGATGAGTTCATGGTCTTGTCTGCAATATCAATACCGACGATACCAATCTGATGCTCACCATATTGTTTTACCGTGTATGGCTTAAAGTAATCGTTGGCAGAATTCATTGCGAGAGGAGAAACGCCTTGCTTAGGAATCACGTTAGCAGCAAGTACTTCTGTCTCTTTTGAGCACTCACCTTCATTCATCCAATCTAAGAATTGTGCTAAACCTGCATCACCATCATCAAATTCATGGTTACCAAGTGCAAAAGCATCAAAGCAAGCGTGATTCATCATCGCCGCATCCGCTTCACCTTTAAATAGTGCGTAATAAAGCGTACCTGAGATAGCGTCACCAGCATGAAGCTTTAATACGTTCTCGTTTGCTTCTGTACGCTGATTTAGCGCGGTGATCAGTGCCGGAAATCCACCCACTTCAGTGTAAGTCGATTGACCCGCTAGTTTGAGTTTCTGCGTGGAAGGCTCTAAATGAGAGTGATGATCGTTGATATGTAAAATCGTTAGGTCGAATGGCGTTTCATTCGAAGTTTGTGTTGTACACCCTGAAGCAACCACTGCTGACAGGAAGGCTAGTGCCAATGGGCTATATTTCATTGTTCGTCCCTATAAATGAGTGCATGAGAAGAAAACTTGATCTTCGGCTTACGATTATAGGATTTATATGAAATACATCTTATCTTGCATGCAATAATGCGAATGATATCGTTTGGTAATGTTATAACGTATCAATAATCGTGATGTTCATCATTGTTCGACTTTATAACTTGTACTACTGACTAGCAAAATAGGCGGCAATATCTTTAAGATCTTGGTCGTTGAGGCGAGAAAGTTGCGCTTTCATCATATCTGCTAACGCGCCTGACCGATGTCCATCTTGATAATCTTTCATGGATTGATACAGATATTGGGCATTTTGGCCTTTTAGATGCGGATAAGCAGGGTTGGGTGCAATGCCATCAGAACCATGGCAAAACACGCAACTTGGTGCTTTGACTTTTCCAAGTTCAGGATTGCCGAAATCGTTGTTTGCTAATGCGACAGAAGGGAGAGCTAATAGCAGCAGAAGGGTGCGTTTCATAGATACATCTCGAACAATATGACTACGCAAAAGAGTAAAGCTTCCCCTAGGGGGAAGCTCAAGTGAGATTATTTGATGTATTGCGCAAGTTTACTCAGTAATAGGTCGATATCAGCGCTTGAAACGTCTTTGTGAGTCACGAAACGAATCGGGTTACCCGGTGACACAGTGATTCCATCCTCAGCTAACTGTTCCGCAATCTTGTTGATTTGGATACTGTCATCCAATTTAGCAAAGACGATATTAGTTTGAACAAAATTAGGGTTGACATGGAATCCGTCTAATTCGCTTAGTCCTAGGGCTAACTTCTTGGCGTTTTGATGGTCAACATTCAGTTGAGTGACTTGTTCAGTCAATGCCAGTTTGCCCGCTGCTGCCAAAATACCAGCTTGGCGCATACCGCCACCTACCATCTTACGTAGTCTGCGAGCTTTGGCGATAAAGGCTTTGCTACCAAGAAGGAGAGAGCCGATAGGCGCACACAAGCCTTTTGATAAACAAATTGTCATCGAATCGAAGTGCTGAGCAATTTCTTTGACGTCTACATCAAGCGCGACGGCGGCGTTGTAAACGCGAGCGCCATCAAGGTGAAGTGACAAGTTATGTTGATTGACGAATTCTCTTGCTTCTGCCAAGTAGGAGAGTGGTAGCACCTTGCCATTAATAGTGTTTTCTAAGCTTAATAACTTAGTGCGGGCAAAGTGTGAATCATCTGGCTTAATGGCGGCTTTGAGTTTCGCAAAATCTAACGTGCCATCTGGGTTGTTTTCAATCGGTTGAGGCTGGATAGAGCCTAACACCGCAGCGCCTCCTGCCTCGTACTTATAGTTGTGGGCTTGTTGACCACATAGATATTCATCGCCGCGTTCACAGTGAGCCATAAGACCGAGTAAGTTGGCTTGAGTGCCAGAGGTGGTAAAGAGCGCCGCTTCAAATCCGTGTCGCTCGGCTGCCCATTGCTCTAGTTCGTTTACGGTTGGGTCGTCACCATACACATCATCGCCTACAAGTGCTTCGGCCATTGCTTTGCGCATTGCCTCGGTAGGCTTAGTTACCGTATCTGAACGAAAATCCATAATCTTGTCTCCTATATATATCCACACAGCTTTGCTTTGCTTAAACACGCGATAGTTTTCGCATCGGTGATCTCACCATCAATGATTTTTTGTTCGAGTTGTTCTACTGATAATGAGAGTACGTCGATGACTTCATCTTCATCGCATTGGTAACGTTTGGTTTGGGTTAACTGTTTTGCAACGAACAGATATTGGATTTCGTCACAAAAACCCGCAAGAGGCGTTACTTGTCCTAGAGATACCATGCTTTTAGCACTGTAACCAGTCTCTTCTTCAAGCTCTCGGTGCGCGCAGAGCTCAATCGGTTCGTCTGACTCCAACGTTCCCGCAGGTAATTCCAATAACCACTTCTTAAGAGATGGGCGGTATTGATTGATCACAATGATGTGACCATTTTCATCAATGGGTAAAATCACCGCAGCACCAGGGTGAGATATCGTCGTATGCGCGATTTTTTTACCGTTGGGTAGGAGGATTGATTCTTCGACGAGAGAGATGCGTTTCCATGAATGGATCGTCTTAGTTGTGTTTTCCATTTGATTCTTATTGTTAGTCCTAGCTTAAGACAGGAGTTACCTTACAGCCTCATTCCCCGTAGATAAAGCGCATTCTCGTCGATACCTCACAAAATCCCATACGCTATAGGTGATAGAACTCTCAAAAGTGCAAACATTGTTTTCAACGAGTTACGCAAAAACTGCATCTGATATAAAGATTTGTCCAAACTTCAAATTACACTTGTAACAGAGTGATAACAAATGTATAAAATTATACATACATGCCATCAGGTTAACCTTAGGAGAGCGCGAAATGATTAGCCCAAATCGAGTGTCTCACTCACAAAAAGCGTTGCTCTCAGAACGAATCAATAAATTGGCGCAAGCCTTATCTGACGGTGTCTATGAGCGCGAAGAAACCATCAAACTTTGTTTGCTCGCAGCTTTGGCGGGTGAAAGTGTTTTCTTATTAGGTCCTCCGGGGATCGCAAAAAGTCTTATTGCAAAGCGCCTTATCCAAGCTTTTGATAACTCCTCTTACTTTGAATACTTAATGACCCGCTTCTCTACTCCAGAAGAAGTGTTTGGTCCGCTTAGTATTCAAGAACTCAAAGATAATGGTCGCTACGTACGTTTAACAGAGGGCTATTTGCCAACGGCGCAAGTGGTTTTTCTTGATGAGATCTGGAAAGCAGGTCCAGCAATTCTTAATACGTTGTTAACGGTTGTTAACGAAAAGACGTTTAAAAACGGTAGCGATATTGAGCGTGTACCAATGAGGCTGCTGGTCTCTGCATCGAACGAACTGCCAGATGAAGATAGTGGCCTAGAAGCCTTGTATGACCGCATGTTGGTGCGTGTGTTCGTCAACCGAATTCAAAATAAGCAGAACTTCAAGTCTATGCTGACGGTGGGTACTGCGCAAGAAGCCAAGATACCAGAAGGCTTGGCGATTACGGATGAAGAGTACCATCAGTGGCAATCTGAAATCGAACAACTTGAATTGTCTGATGCAGTCTTTGAAAAGTTGTACGAGTTGAAGAGTCTGCTAGAGAGCGCTGCCACGGCAGCCAGTGGTGTCGAAGCAGAAGACAGCGATATGTATGTCTCTGACCGTCGTTGGAAGAAAGCTGTGAAGCTGTTAAAAGCAAGCGCCTATTTTAATGGTCGTGACTCCATCAACCCGCTTGATCTTTTGTTACTGCAAGATTGCTTGTGGAACAGTCCAGAGTCACGTGACGTGGTTCGTAGTGTGATTAAGCAGTTTGCTCTCAATCATGCGTTTGATCAGCAAGATGTAGAGCAGCAAATCACTCTCTGCCGTGAAGAGTTAAGTGATATTCAGGATGAACTGGAATCTGAACTGAGTGTGATGCTGTCGATGGAGTCTACGACGGGGCTTTTGAAAAAGCAGCAGATCAATAGTTACGACATTTCAGATGCGAAAAGCTACAAGGTCGGCAGCACCTTTGATCTTGTGAAACTTGTCCTGCTGCAAAGCAATATGTCTGTCACTGAATCTGAGAAGGGCGATAGCCGCTGGGTGTACGTTCCTAAAAATGAGTTGGAGCGTGTCATCAAAGAGGGACATGGTGACGTCTATGGTTACGTTAACCAAAACACCAACATGTGCCGCTTTAGGTTCGATGTCGATGCTGCCAACAATCTCGTGATCAAAGATATTGCTAATCGTGGTGTGTTGGTGTCTATCGTGACTGACAAAGGTTTAGACGCGTCACTATTCCAAGAGTGGTTTACCAAATCAGAGCAAGCAATGGCGCAGCTAGAACTTGCTGAGCATCACTTGCGTAAAGTTCGCTCTGATTTCCACGGCGCCTTACCGCACGGCTTCATTGAGCAAGAACTGCCGAGAGCGATGGAAGCGAGTTTGCAGAATCTTCAGCATGTGTTGGAATCAACGAAAACTGAATGTGAACGTACGGTTTTCCGCTTTAAGCATTTAGACGAGTTCTTCTCTTAAGGGGCCAGTATGTTAGGAGCAGACGGTTTAAACTTAGCGCTAGCCATTGCTGAATCAGGAATCATTGACACAGCAGTGAATGACTTAATGGCTCGCTCGCAAGTGATGGCGATGGCAGAAAACCGAGGGGTAAAAACCTCGGTGAAAAACCATCTGCTTAAATGGCGCGGCAGTGTGAAAAAGCGTATCACCAAGGTGTGTGAAACAGAGCGTTTTCAGCAAGAGCTCGCTCTGTATCAAGAGGTGATCCACTGGGATGAATCGCGATTCTTCGAAGAAATTCCTGAAGTTCTAAAAAAACTAGAGTGGCACTCTGCTTTTTACCTACAAGCGCGTCGACTGCTTGAAAAGAACAAAGGGCTGAGTAACCCGATGTTCCCGCATTACTTCTGTGACCAATGGTATCAGAGCCTCTCTGACGCGATTCGACAAGCGCAGGTTTCTGAGCTTGAAGCCAACAAAGAAAAGCTTCTTAAAGATCTCTATCAGCGTATGGAAACCATGAAGAGCATGGATAGAGTGACAGAAGAAGGTGACGAAGGCAGTGTTGGTCGTCTGTGGGATATGGCTTCAGCGAAATTGAGTCAGTCCGATCTGACGGTTATGAAGCGCCATGCGGAGTTCTTAAAGAAAAACAAAGGGCTGCAAGAGATCAGTGAAAAGCTCGGTCGAATGGCGAGCCAAGTAAACGATCCTGATCTTAATCGCGCTCCTGTTGAAGAGCCGCAAATGGTGGAAGAGAAGGCCGATGAAGCGACCGACGATATTGTCGGTATTCACGAAAGCGACGACCTTAACAAGCTACTACCAAACGAAACCATGTTTTTGGCATACCCTGAACTTGAAGTGGTGTTCTATAAACACCTCGTCGATAAGCGCTTGATGAACTATCGTATGCAGGGCAAATCAAGAACGTTACGTAAGGTTCGTGCGCAGCAACCTGATAACAAAGACGCAGAGGTTGAAAAAGGGCCTTTCATTATTTGTGTCGATGCCTCTGGCTCTATGACGGGGTTTCCTGAGCAATGTGCAAAGGCAATGGCTTACGCGTTAATGCAAATTGCTTTGGCTGAAGACCGTGATTGTTACGTTATGCTGTTCTCTACCGAACAGATTACCTATGAGTTAACTAAACAAGACGGGTTGCGTGAAGCGAGTGATTTCTTAAGCTACAACTTCCACGGTGGAACAGACATTGGCCCCGTGATCATGAAGTCGATCGACTTAATGTGTGGTGATAAATACAAGAATGCGGATCTAGTAGTGATTTCTGACTTTATTGCACCTAAGCAGTCAGATGAGATGATTGCAAAAGTAGATGAGCTAAAAGCGCGTAAGAACCGTTTTCATGCCATTAGCTTGTCTAAGTATGGTAACCCAGAGTTGATGGCCATGTTCGACCATAGCTGGGCGTATCATCCTAACCTAGTCGGACGCCTAATGAAGAAATGGTAGCGCGCTACCATCTCTTACTTTTCTTAGCTCTGTATATGCTCCGCCAAAGTATTGCCCTTGTACTCTGACTTGAACCATCCCTGTGACTGCAGTTTGGGAATCAAGTGGTCAAAGAACAGATCTACACTATGAATGGAGCCAGCAGGCACCGCAATTATCCCGTCGGCAGCACCGAGTTTAATTCTCTCCACTATTTCATTAAACGCCTCTTCTACCGTCCCGACAATAAGCCAATGTGAAGCCCCAATGACTTCGGGGCGAGAAAGTAGCGTCTTGAGGGTAGGAGACTCACGCTTTATGTAACGGGTCAGTAGATTAGCATGTGTTTGACTAGCAGCAGTAAACCCTTTTGGAAGCATCTCATAGTAGATCACTTGATCGAGGTCGGTAGTGGAAAAGTCGATACCTAGATTTTTCTTCAGATAGCTAAAGTATCTCGCTTTATCAATATCTTTATGAGCAGACTCAAACAGCTGGTAAGCCTCTTCCTTGCTATCTGCTAAGTAGAGGGCAACGCCGGGTAATACCTTGAGTTGGTGTGGTTGGCGACCATGGGCAATACAGCGTTTAGCCAAGTCTTGCTTTAGTTCCAACCCCGCTTCGATATCTGGGGTGGCGGCAAACATTACATCTGCGACTCTGGCGGCGAAATCGCGCCCCGAATCTGAGGCACCTGCTTGGAAAAATGGCATACGACCTGTTGGATGACTTGGAATATTCAGCGGGCCTTGCACATCAAAATGTTCACCATGGTGATCGATGTTGTCGATATAGGCTAAGTCTGCGAACTGGCCTGTCTTTTTGTTAGCTTTGACGGATTCGTAAGGATAGCTTTGCCATAGCTTAGTCACAACGTCGACAAATTCAGACGCTTTATGATAGCGCTCCTGCGACGTCGGCATCTCACCCAATCCAAAGTTTTCGTTTCCTCCAAGTGCCGTGACTATGTTCCAGCCTGCGCGACCTTGGCTCAAGCAACTCAGTGATTGCAGTTGCCTTGCGGCGATATAGGGCGGGGTAAATGTGGTTGAGATAGTAGAGACAAGACCAATTTTATCGGTATGACTTGCCACAGAAGCAATCAGAGGGGTAGGGTCGAAGCCAGAAAACCCCGCTTCATACTCCACGGCTTCTTTGGCGAGAAACAGGGTATCTGGAGAGAACATAAAATCGAGTTTGGCTCGCTCAGCTCGTTGGGCGAGAGCGATATATTGATCAATGTCGAAAATGTGTTCGACGCCGCTGTCTTGGCGTCTCCATGCTGAACGAGTTAGCCAACTCATCGCCAGAGCCATGCCGATACAGATTTCGTGAGAGTCTTTCATTGCTAGCTCCTAGTGACTCTCATGCAAAACGTCTTCAACGTCGCTAATCATACGCCTTGTCGCGGTCACACCACCCAATGAGAGATACCAAGCATCCATATCGACAAACTTGATATGACCATTTTGGTAGGCTTTGGTGCCTTTGACTAACGCGTTGTTAAACTCATCTTTCGTACGACTTGAAAGCTTGTTGCGTAGTTTGTCGGAATCAAAGACAAATAAGTATTCTGGGTTGTTCTGACTAATAAACTCGAACGAAATAGCATCGCCGTGTCGTTTCGGTTTTAAGCCTTCTGCAGAGGGTAAGAAACCAAAATCAACGTAGATAGAAGCAAAGCGTGATTTTTCAGAAAACGCGGTAATGTTGCCTCCGATACTCATCACGGTTAGCGCTTTTGCAGGGTTTGCGGTGTTGTGCTGTTTGATGGATTTAAATTCGTCGTTGAGAAGCGCAATCTCTGATTCAACTTTCTCCTCAATATCAAAAAGTTGCGCTAGGTTACGCCACTGCTGCTTGGTGCTTTGCCAATAGCTCCCGCTTTCTGCCGGAGAGATAACAATCGTCGGCGCGATTTCTGACAGCTCTTTGTATTTTGCAGCGATTCGAGGGCCAATGAGAATGACATCGGGTTTTACTGTGTAGATGTTTTCAAAATCGGCTTCAAACAAAGTGCCCGCAGAATGATAAGGCGGATTGGTATATTTATTCAGGTAGTCGGGTAAATAGTCTTGTGAAGTGGCAACAGGCTCGATACCAAAATGGTCGAGCATATCGATGATGCCAACGCCAATAGCAACAACGCGTTCAGGGTTGTATTGTACGGTCGTTTGTCCTAAATCGTGATTGATAGTTACCTGTTTGGCGTGAACCGAAGCAGAGACTATAGCCAAGACCAGTAAACCTAAGAATCTGTTAATCATGTACATATTCGTCCTTGTGTAATACCAATCGGAATAAGTCTCTGAAAATTTACTTATCCCGATTGAAATAATGGAGCGACTACTCGCTCCGCTATTGTTTTAGAAGAAAAGCTCGACTGAGGCACCGATCATGCGCGGCTTCTGCTTAAGTGGCTGATCCGGTGAAGGTGCGTAACTAACGAGCGTCTCCTTGTCTGAATCAAACAGATTGGTTGCAAACAAGCTTGCTTTTCCATGTTCAAATAGGTAGGAAACTTGAGCGTTAGCGGTCCAATATGGGGCGATCTTAATCTCAGAATCATTGTCTAGATCTGAGAAGTACTCGCCAGTGTAGATCGCATTGGCAGAGGCCTCGATATTGTCTGTTACGTTATAAAGGGCACCAAAGTTGGCGCTTAACCTCGGAGCTCTAGGGAGTTCTTTGTCTTGACCACCCGCGCTAGCCGTTTGCGTGTACTCGGTTTTGAGTAGACCAAGATTGGTAAACAATTCTAACTGATAGGTTGGCAACCAGCGCGCACCCAGTTCGGCGCCATAGGTATGAGCTGAGTTAAGGTTTTGGACAATCACGTAACCGTCGTCACGCAGTTGCTGTACCTGCATATCGTCGTACTGATTGAAGAAGATATTAGAAGTCAGCTCTACAGTATTGTTGAGTAGTCCATGTCGCGTATAAAGCTCGTAGTTCCAAACGAACTCCTCTTTGTAGTCGTAGTTGATGAAACCTGCTTGAGGGATTTTAGCGTTGAAGCTGAGTCCCGCTCCGCCGTTGTTATAGCCTTTGGCAACATTAAAGCCGATCGTATGGTTAGACGTCGGTTTGTAAGCAATATCAAATTTTGGCAAGAAGACCGAAGTGCTTTCATCATAGTCGAGTTTGTGAAGTTCCACCTTTCTCTTCTTATGCTCTTTTTCAAATCGGCCGGCAAGCGTAACGAAGAGCTGTGGAGTCACAGAAAAAGTGACTTCAGCAAACGCAGATTGCGTCTCCTTCTCGTCAGTCATAGGGCTTGTGCCCCTGCTGTTTGTGAACGCTTCGTCTTGAGAGGCTTTAAAATAGCGAGCGCCGATAAGGGCTGTCAGCTTGTCATCATCGGACTGGTATCGTAGCAGTGGCTCGATGTGGAATTCATCACCATCGGTCACGAAATCAGCTTGATGGCCTGTTGGGTCGGTAATACGATCGTAGTCGAATTTGCTTACGATGAGCTTATTTTCGAACGTCCACTGGTCTGCGAACTGCCATTCAATATCCCAGATACCGCTGGTGGCGCTCGTCTCATAAACGGCTCGTTTGGCTGCAAACGTATCGCCGATGACGTTTTCATTTTGTGGCGCTCGCGTATCCATGTAGTCAATGGCGAGAACACTTTTGAATCCAGCCAGAGAGGAAGGTTCAAATAGAAGTTTGGCTCTTGCTGAAGTTGACTCTATCTTTCGTGTATCGCCTGCAGGGGAGTAGTTTTCGAGATCAATATGACTTTTCTGTTTTTGTTGATCGACGCTTAGACGAAACGCAAGTTGGTCTTGAACGATAGGTGCGTTGATCATTGCGGCGGTTTGTGTGTAGTTTTGCTCAGCAACGCCACCTTTAACGCGCGTCTCAAATTCGTGAGTGGGATCGTTTGTTTTGATGACGATTGCCCCTGCGGATGCGTTTCGCCCTTGGATATAGCTTTGAGGACCTAAATGCACCTCAACTTGTTGAACGTCCCACAGCGAGCGAGGGCCAAAAGCGATTTCCGAATAAGTCAGCGAACGTCCATCCATAGATAAATTAAGTCGCGTTGATGTCCCCGCAAAACTGGCTATACCACCAACCGATGGCCCTGAACCATCAATACCACGTACCGAAGGTAAGCTGTTGCCCAAGCCGGGGTCGACCATATTTGGTGTAAGCTTTATCAAATCACTGACATGTGTTGCCCCTGGTGTCGAATCAATTTTATCTTGGTCGAAAACTTGAACGCTAGAAGCGGTGTCATAGAGGGAACGTTCAATTTTTTCACCGATAACCGTCACAACATCGAGTGTGGTTGTCTCGGGGGATGTTTGTTCGTCTGCGATAGCTAAAGGGCTAAATAGAAGAGTAGAGACTGCTGAAGCAAGAATCGTCTTCCTTGGTTGATTAACGGCTGCGGCATGGTAACGCTTAAAGGCCATGAGTAAATCTCCGTATCTTTTCTTGGGGAAAGCGTGAAGCAGTCCAAGGTAAGAATACGCATTGGCTGATTCACTTATATTTTTCGAGAGGGAGATATAGCATGGCGCTAATTTTTAATGCAAATGAGAACGGTTATTAATTAAGTGCAAAGAGTTATGCAAAAAAAGCAAAGCCAGTCATGGCAAGGGATTGAGAGCACCCTGCGTGGGTGCTCTGAAAGGGGAAATTAGATTAGTATGCCAGAGGCATCTCGTTGGATGGGTCTTTTTTTCGGTACACGCGAATCAAACCAACTAACGCTAATACCGACATAATGAGCATTAGTGCGCCTAATGGCATTTGATCAGGTGCTGGGATTAATGACGCACCTAGCGTCGCTATACCTGCGCCTAGGTTTTGCATTCCTCCTAGTACCGCGCCACCTGTGCCAGCGTGGTAAGGCAGTGGAGACAGTGCGCCTGTGGTTGCCGCAGGAAACAAAATACCAGCACCTAAGAAGTAAACGGTCGCACCGCCAATTAAGCTTAGCGCATTAGTATGTCCAAGCAGGCCAGGTAGTAAGATGACCAATGACCCGAGCATGATTGCGACTAAGCCTACCGTAAGAGCGCTTTTCTCGTTACGTTTACTGGCAATATAGCTAGATAGCGCAGCACCTACCAAATACCCTGGAATTGGCAGTACAAACAGCAGGCTCACTGTTGTTGCCGGAAGTTGTAATACCCCGCCGAGTAGAACACCCGCGGCTGCTTCAAAAATCGCAATACCAGAGAAGGTTGCCACCAGGCAGATCAAGTAGCCTTGAAAGCGACGATCTGACAAAACATAACGATAACTGCTAGTGACTTTTTCGTAGCGACGTTTTTCACGCGGCAATGTTTCCATAAAGCTGGTCATCATAGTAATGACAACGGCAATACCAAACAGAGCCAAGAACAAGTAGCTAGAGCGCCAGCCAAACGCTTCGGTTAGGTAGCCGCCAAGTACGGGTGCAATCAATGGTGAGAAAATCACACACATGCTAATTAGGCTGTTTACTTTATGCAGCTCTGCGCCTTCAAATAGATCGCGAGTCAATGTACGTGACATTGCACCACCACACCCAATGCCAAGACCTTGGATAAAGCTACCGGCTAGAAACCAATCGTAGCTATGAGCAAACAAAGCAACGATAGTACCGACAATATAAATCAGCAAGCCAACAACGATGATCGGTTTACGTCCTAATCTGTCTGACAATGGGCCGTAGATAAACTGCGAAAATCCGTAAGGGATCAAGTAGCACGCCATCACAGCTTGCAGGGCGGCAGGCGTCACTAAAAACTCACTCGCCATATGACCAATGGAAGGCACATACATGGTTTGAGTCATTTGACCAACAGCAGTCAAAATTGCGATCAGGAAGGTTAACTTAATCACTTGAGAAGACGCAGACATTTCTACAACACCTAAATTCAAAGCGCAAAAAACACTAACTTTGAGTAAACAAAGCTAATCATTAAAGTAAACAAAGGGAACTATCAGGCGCGAGATATTAGAGTGAGTTGGCGAGTCTGGCAATTGAAAAGTGTGATCTTAAGCAAGATAAAAATTTTGATTTTAGATTAGAAAAACTTATCCAAATTTATATGCTGCCAAAGCTGCCTTTTATGCAGTCGGCAGCTTAGATAAACACTTGCGGCATAAGCAAGTATTGGTTTTTGTCAGATCTGACGTGTCGCGTTTTTCAATCTCAAAACACCAGCAAGTTGACTTACCTTGGCTGATATCACATTGAGCAGGCTGATGGCATGAAGGGCAGTTATGCGTGGAGATTTTACCGCTAAGATTTGCCATTACTTGATCGCGCACTTGATCAGAAAGATGACGCCAGTTAACAATTTCATCCATGGTGCGATGGCATCCACTACAGATCCCATCGTTATTTTTACAGGCAGCGATACAAGGTGTTTTCAATGTCTGATTCCACTATAGCTAGGTAAGTGCAGGACTATACCGAGTTAACAGCGCAACATCAAAAATAACCACCTAATGAGATCACTTAGCCCCCGATTTAAATGATGGGGGCTGATACTGAAGCGAGGTGTCTTTTTTCATCAGGATGTTGCTTGCAATTAAACTCCCTACACAAATAAGACTCAGTGCTAGCCAACTTAATGGTGAAGGGTGCTCATTGAAAACAGGTATCGCAAGTAGAGTTGCAACCGCTGGGGTTGCAGCGCCAAATGCGGCGGTGCGTTCAGCCCCTAAGATTGATATTGCGTGAAGGTAAGTAAAGGCAGCGATTAGGCCTGCTCCAACACCTTGCAGCATGATGTGCCCACCTAACTCTCTCCATGGCCACTCAGTAGGGTTATGTTGATAAAGGTAACTGTCGAGCACACCAGTAAAAATAAGGCCGCATAGAACGAACATGGACATAAGAGAGATTAGTCCAGAGGCCGCTAACGGATTTAGGTTCGAGACACGGGCACAAATAGTAAAGGTTGCCCACATTGCACTACCGATAAGAAACAGCATCTGACCTTGCAGTAAATCAGAATGAGCATTGCCGACACTTTGCATTAGAAAGGTGGCGATGCCACCAACCACAAGCGCTAAACCAAAAATTCGGTGAGAACTGAGTGGCTGTTTAAAAATCAATACCGCGATTCCAGACACAAAAAGAGGGAGTGTGCCGGGGATCAGAGCACTGCCATCTGAGACTGGAGCGAACTTCATCCCTGTTCCGGCAACAAGCAGATACGGTAAGCCGCTACCAATGAACATACCGAGAAGATAGCGTTTAGGAACCGCAAGGATCGCCTCTCTGGCTTTGTAAACGAGTGGGAGTAACACAACACAGGGAATGATAAAGCGCGTGAGCGCGATATCTGCCGTGAGCAGTTCTGAGTGTGCTCCACTTCTCAGTGACAGGAAGAAACCAGACCAAAGTAATAGCGTGGCAATCATTGCCAAATATCCAGAAAGCATTTCCGTATGTGACCAAAATTAAACTTGTGAATATTATGAGACGTAACGGGAGGTTAAATCTGGCAATATTCATTACTATAT
The DNA here is from genome assembly GCF_059295395.1 of Vibrio sp. SCP2. NCBI lineage: Bacteria > Pseudomonadati > Pseudomonadota > Gammaproteobacteria > Vibrionales > Vibrionaceae > Vibrio > Vibrio sp. SCP2. The sequence continues at coordinate 1,513,201 of NZ_JCAFVV010000001.1, forward strand.
CGAGTAATATTGGCTGAAACAGCCAAATTATATCATTTATTAGCTAGAAAAAGGCGCAAAGCTTATGGATCGAATTGATAAGCACATCTTACGTTTGCTTCAGCAAGACGCTCGTCAGTCAACAGCAGATATTGCAGATAAGGTTGGTTTGTCTGCTTCGCCTTGCGCGAGAAGAATTAAGCGACTTGAAGAGTCAGGAATCATTGCTAATTATCGTGCAAGCCTAAACAAAGATCTTATCGGTGTAGGTATGACGGTGTTTGTTGAGGTGAGCTTAAACAACCACCAAGCGTTGAGTATTGATGATTTTGAACAAGCGGTACAAGAAATGGATGAGGTGATCAGTTGCCACGTTGTCTCTGGAGCGTATGACTATCTTTTAGAAGTAGTCAGTCATGATTTAGCAGGGTATGAATCTTTCACTCGTAAGTTGCAGCGTTTAGAAAACGTCAAAGACATTCATACCCATTTGGCGATTCGCCAAGTCAAAGGGGGGAGTGAGCTGCCAATCTTTAGCGGAGGTTAGCACGCCCAGATATTTCAATTTCCCGTTGTTCAAATTGTGCCGACATAGAGGGCGTATAGTATGACACCCTGTCACGCCCTAAACGTTTAGATTCGTATAACGCTAGGTCAGCGCGCTTCATCCATTCGCGAATTTCTGTAAAAGGTTCGGATTCAGCGACGCCAACGCTGATGGTTATCCCCGTAGAGTTAGCATGAACAGTATGCCGAATTTCTTTGGCGATATAGTTCATGATCTCTTCAGTAAGCAGCCGATCCTTACCATGAAAGATAAGAAGAAACTCGTCACCACCTAAGCGGAAAAGCTTATCAGACGGCCCCATATAGCGATTGAAGGTTTTGACAATCAGCATTAGTACCCTGTCTCCCACATCATGACCATAACGGTCATTGATGTACTTGAATCGATCAACATCCACGATGGCTATGGTGGAGGTGGAGTAGTGTTCAATCGCCTCTTCAAGGGAACTGCTGAGTTCGTGTCGGTTAAATGCGCCAGTCATAGGGTCACGGACGAGTAAGTTATGCATGTCAGCCTGTAGTTTGCGTACGGCTCCAACAACCACGTGAACCAAGATGGCAGTTACGATCAAAGAGATGACGTACCGAGCGGTAATCCCATGGTCAACATGGAGTGTTGCCGCATAACCAGAGGTCGTGATCATAATCGCGTTGGAGATGATGGCTTCGCGCTTCGGCAGAAGAAAAATGATTCCGATAACGACTGGGTAAAGCCAATACGTCCCCAATGTACCAAAAATGGCAACGGTTAAGATTGCGGATATGATGAGTAGTGAAAGCGGTAGGTAATAACTAAAAAAAGTCTGCTTATTGTAAACAATGGCAGTGACTTCGAGCAGCAATGATATTTCAAAGGCGAGCAAGACAATACCTAGCATCAACTCGCCGATGATAATGTTTTTAACCCCGAGTGGTACGAACACGAGTAGCGTTATCGTGGCGATAACTTTTAGCAACTGTTTTTGTTGCGTTAAGTCGAGTATCGCCTCGTCGTGTTGCTTATGTAATGTATCACTCTTACCCATTACATCCTCTCTGACTGCTAGTTAGAGTTTATTATTGTTGTACCAATAAACGTATGCTCAAAGCAGGATGAAAGCAAATTTCTGGGTGGTTATTCAGGCTTAGTAATGCTACCTAACTCAAGGACTGGCGCGACATCGATATCTTCCGCATTCATCATTGAAGAAATACGTTGAACCGAAGATAGCATAAGCGACTGTTCCCACTCTTCTAAACGCTGGAACTTGGTAATAAAGCTTTGCTGCAGTGGGGTTGGTGCTTCGAGTAACAGCGCCTGACCTTTCTCAGTCAGATGGGCGTGCACTTTACGTTTGTCTTTCACACTACGCACGCGCTGTACAAGACCATTGCGCTCTATACGATCGAGTATGGTGGTCGCCGTCGCTTGGCTCATATTGGTATGGTCCGAAAGTTGGCGAATCGTCACTTCACCTAGCTCTTTAATCGAACGCATTAGGATCAGTTGAGGGCCGGTAAGACCAGACTCCTTACTGAGTTTTTTTGAGTGTAGATCGATCGCTCGGATGATTTGGCGAATCGAGACCAGAACTTCTTCGTGCTTTTCCAATGCGTTTCCTTGGTTGGTCGAGAGTTGGTAGAAAAAAGTAGGCGAAAAATACCTGAAAAAATCGACGAAAAAAAGTCTCAATTATCACAATTTTTCACACTGTTTTTGCCCTCTCTTGTTTATGGTTTAGTGTACTTATTTAGTGTTCAAACAGTATTGAATTTTGAGTGTAACCTAAATTGGTTAATATCCAATCGTTCGGGTCGCCATTTTCTTAAATTATGGCTAAAAAACAGCTTATTACTGGCACAAACCGACAAGAAGCGTACAATATTGAGAGCTGTATCAGATTGTATTGTTATAAAAATCAATTTTAACTCTAATGATTTGAGTGTGAATACTGATACACATTAAGGATCAGATGCTAGAGAGGAATGATGACTAAAGGCATAGATAAGTACAGTATCGACAGTACCGACTATACGATCGGACAAGATAATGTACAGAAATGGGGATTCGACGTGCACAATCCAGTGTTTGGATGGAGTGCAGGTCTGATTGCAGTATTTTTAATTGCTGTTCTGGTTATGGATGCAGAGTCTGCTAAAGCGACTCTGGATGGAATCAAGTGGCAGATAATCGGCGGCTTTGACTGGCTGTTTATCTGGTCAGGTAATATCTTCGTTATTTTCTGCTTAGCCTTGATTGTTTCGCCACTAGGTAAGATTCGCCTCGGTGGAACTGACGCAACGGCTGACTACTCTTACCTTTCATGGCTTTCAATGCTGTTTGCTGCTGGTATGGGTATCGGCTTGATGTTCTGGAGTGTTGCAGAACCTGTGGCTTACTTTACCGGTTGGTATGAAACCCCACTTGGCGTTGAAGCGAATACACCGGAAGCGGCGAAACTCGCGTTAGGTGCGACAATGTACCACTGGGGCTTACACCCATGGGCAATTTATGGTGTTGTGGCATTATCGTTAGCTTTCTTCGCTTACAATAAAGGTTTACCACTTTCTATTCGTTCAATTTTCTACCCAATCCTTGGTGATCGCGCTTGGGGCTGGGCAGGCCATATTGTTGATATTCTAGCTGTATTGGCTACCTTGTTTGGTTTGGCAACATCGCTAGGTTTAGGCGCTCAACAAGCGGCAAGTGGTATTCACCATGTGTTCGGTATTGAGTCTGGTCTTGGGCTCCAAATCGTCGTTATCACAGTAGTGACTTTGCTTGCGGTCGTTTCAGTACTTCGCGGTATTGATGGCGGTGTAAAGGTTATCAGTAACATCAACATGATCGTTGCTTTCCTACTGCTGATTTTGGTTGCACTGATTGGCTACGCAATGGTTGTCGGTAACATTGGTACGACACTAATGGCTTACTTGGAAAACTTAGTACCATTAAGTAACCCTCACGGCCGTGAAGATGAAGCCTGGTTCCAAGGCTGGACAGTATTCTACTGGGCTTGGTGGATTTCTTGGTCACCATTCGTGGGTATGTTTATCGCACGTGTATCTAAAGGTCGTACAGTACGTGAATTTATTACGGCAGTATTGCTAGTTCCAACTGCAGTGACGTTACTTTGGATGTCGACGTTTGGTGGTATGGCAATTGACCAAGTGATTAACGGCGTGGGTGAGTTAGGCTCTGAAGGTCTTACCGATGTATCACTGGCTATGTTCCAAATGTTCGATGTACTTCCGTTTGGTTCGATCCTATCTATCATTGCAGTAATTCTTGTTCTGGTATTCTTTATTACTTCATCGGATTCTGGCTCGTTGGTGATCGACAGTATTACCGCTGGTGGTAAGGTGGATGCTCCTGTGATTCAGCGTGTATTCTGGGCCTTCATGGAAGGTGCGATTGCGGTAGCTCTACTGTGGATTGGTGGCTCTGAGGCGGTTCAAGCGCTTCAAGCAGGTGCTATTTCAACAGCCTTGCCATTTACCTTCGTATTGCTATTGATGTGTGTCAGCTTGCTAATGGGTATGCGTACTGAGAAGCGATAAGCACAGCTATCAAACTAAAAAGGGACGAATATCGTCCCTTTTTTAATGAGAGCTAGGAATAGACTAAATCCAGAGTTGGCTGATAGGCATGCTTCTATCGTAGTGATGGGCAATTTGTGCTTGCAGAAGTTCAGCTGTCGCCACCGCATCAGTCAATGCATGGTGTGGTGTGTAGAGCGGTAACCCATACCGAGAGCGACTTGCTCCAAGTCTTACCGACTCAGGTTTTCTACCTCGTATTTTATTTAAGATCCCGCCACTGGCTTTTTGCTGCAGCTGAGTTTCGATGTGCATAGTATCGACAACTGGAAACTCAATGCCTTCTTTGATGCGTGCATTAAGCGCTTTATCAAAAAACTCACGCTCAATTCGCTGGTAATGAACCACCATGATCTTACCTGCCATCTGGGCAAGTATCTCTTCATAAACGCCAATAAGATCTGGTGCGTCTAACACATCGGTGTGGGTAATACCATGAATGACGACTGACTCTTCAGCTAACTGCTTGCGCGGTTTAACGGTCCAATGCTGCGCTTGATTGATAAAAATGCGATTGAGGTTAAATGGCACAGTACCAATGGTAATGATGTCATCCTCATCGGAATCAAGCCCTGTGGTTTCAAAGTCCATAGCTAGAAAGGTGACGTCTTCAAGTGGAGTCGAAGGAGCGGGCACTCCCGCCTGATAATATTGTTTTAAAGCGTCGTTCTGTGCGACCTCTAACTTACGGCTGAACTTAGTTTGCCAGTCAATAGAGGGTGGAGACATAATTTTATTCAGCATAGCCACCTCACTTAAAGTTGTTGCTGGCTTGGTAACGGAACTTCAAGAAGTTTTGCGCGTTACTTAGAATTTGGAATGCATCTTTTAAATTGCGTCTCTCAAAATCTGACAGGTTTTCCGGCTCAATGTTGTTATCAGGATCAATCTTGTTTTCAACGTCTAGTGCTTGGTGGCGAATTCGCACCATAGAAATAAATTCGAGTGCATCACTTAAGTCTCGAGCTTTACCTTTAGGTAGAATGCCTGCCTCGTGAATATCATCCAATCGCTCAAAAGAGTTCTTAGAGCGAGAGCCAACGGCGAGCGCATGCACACGAATTAAATCTGCGAGTGGCGCAGTTCCGCGACGTTTAAGATTGATGGAGTTCTTATGCTGACCATCTTTCTCCATCACGAAGTCTTTGAAGAAGCCGAGAGGTGGAGTGCGGTTCATGGCATTGCGGGCTAAGCAGGCGAGGAAGCGATTGTTCTTACGTGCACGGCGCACAATAAACCCATTGAGGTGCTCGGCCCATTTTAATCGACCATAAACACCGTCGAGGTCAAAAAATATCGAGGCGTTAAGTAGGGCTTTAGGGTTTGGGTCATCAATCCAATCAGCAAAACACTCTTCCCATTCGGTACGAGTCATACGCCAATCTGGATTGGTTGCCATAATGTCGCCAGTACAGTAGGTGTAACCGCATTTGTCTAAGCCGTCACAGACAATTTTCGCTAGCTGAGCAAAGTAACTGTCATGCTGCTCTTTAACAAAGGTGTTATCAAGAATGATGGCATTGTCTTGGTCGGTGACCAGCAGTTGTTCGTCTCGACCCATAGAGCCCAGTGCAACAAAACAGTAGGGGACGGGAGGCTCACCAAGCTCTTCTTCTGCAAGCTCGATGATGCGTTGTTTAAAGCTTCTGCCGATAACTGACATCGCACTACCCACCATATGTGAGTTGGCGTCTTCATTCACCAAACGCACGAAGCTGTCTTTTACTTGCTCTGAAAGGGTCGAAAGCTCTTCGACTGACTGTTGCTGGAAAATGGTACTGACGAGTAGCAGAGAGTTTTGAGATTCGTAACGGACAATATCCGTGGCTTCGATGATACCAATTGGCTGCTTATCCTTTAGCACAGGAAGGTGATGGACGTTATAACGCAGCATTGTCAGCATGGCTTCATACACATAAGCGTTATGGTCGAGTGAAATCACCTCTGTGGTCATTACCGTTGACACATCATCGCTTGGGTCTAAGCCTTGGGCGAGGACACGGGTACATAGGTCACGGTCAGTGATGATACCAACCAGTGGGTTGTTGTCGTCTTCGTCATCTTGAGCAATATCTGGGTCGACGATCAATAGTGAAGAAACATTTTCTTCCGCCATTTTGATTGCCGCGTTCTGAATCGCTTCAGACATTGGAATCGTTGGCGCTTCACTGGTGAGTAGGGTTCTTACTTTGGACGTCGTCAGGTCGTTTTGTTCACTGCTATTAGAGACGGTTTGACGCAAACGCGCGGTATCTTCTACCTCAACGAAATCAGCGAAGGTTTCATGCTCGTCGTAGAGTTCTTGGAAGACCGCCTCAGGGATACAGTAGAGCAGAGTATCTTTTATCGCTTTGGCTGGGAAACGCACTTTGTTGTTTGTGAGCAGCCCCATCTGACCAAACAAGGATCCTTCATCAAGACGGTTGTAGAGTTCGCCTTTGCGTCGATAAACTTCAACCACACCGCTTCGTACCATATAGAGATCGTGGATCTCATCGCCGAAGTGGATGATAGGCGTATCTTCACGGTAGTAAGAAATCTCAACGTGTTTGGTGACATAGTTGAGTACATCGTCTTCGAGTTCGTCAAAAGGTGGGTGTTGGGATAGGAAATTTTTAATTTCCAATAACTCTGCTTCCATGAAAACATCCGGTCTGTTCGAGTAATGTTTCAATGGTACATGATCTTGTGGTGGACTGCATGACTTGTCGAGATGGCGCTAAAGAAAAAAGGCTAAGTTTTAATCACTTAGCCTCTTCGAGAATTCGTTGGTCAATCGCGGTTAGCTTAAGCCAATAATATTGCCTTCGTCATCGAGATCGAGATTCATAAACGCAGGCTTCTCTGGTAAGCCCGGCATCGTCATTACGTTGCCACAAAGCGCATAAACAAAGCCCGCACCCGCACACAGTCTCAGTTCGCGGATTGGAACATCAAAGCCAGAAGGCGCGCCTTTTATACTACCGTTGGTAGAAATAGACAGTGGCGTTTTCGCAAGGCATACCGCTAAGTCATCAAAACCGTGCTGTTTTAACTCATCAAGTTGTTTTCTTGCTTGGTAGCTCAATGTAACCCCACAAGCGCCATAACCTGCTTCAGCAACAGCCATCAGTTTTTCTTCGGTTGTTTGGCTAAATTGGTACAGAGGTTTGAAGTGAGCCGTTTTGTTACACTGTGCGATGACTTTCTCTGCTAACTCTACTGTGCCGTCACCACCTTTAGCAAAGCCTTCACTGATAGCGACTTCGACATCATTTGGCAACGCTTCAATCATAGCTTTTAGTGCTTGAAGTTCTTGGTCACTGTCTTGCGGAAAACGGTTGATCGCAACGACCGCAGGCACACCGTACTTGTTGACGTTGTTAATATGCCATTTTAAGTTTCCGAATCCAGCAACGAGGGCATTTTCGTCATTTTCAAATAGCGACTCAGGTATCGCTTGGCCTGGTTTTAGGTCGTAGTGCCCAGAGTTCGCTTTGAGGCCGCGTAGTGTAGCCACTATCACTGCACAATCGGGTGATTTATCTGACATTTGAGCTTTGATATTACACGCCTTCTCAAACCCCATATCTGAACCAAAGCCACCTTCAGTCACAGTGTAATCGCACAGTTTTGTCGCGATGTTGTCAGCGATTATTGATGAGTTACCATGAGCAATATTAGCAAACGGCCCTGCGTGGATAAGCGTTGGAACGCCTTCTAAGGTTTGCATTAAGGTTGGCTCAATCGCTTCTTTCATGCTGACGGCCATGGCACCAGCGACCTGCAAATCTTCCGTGGTGATAGGTTTGCCTTCGATATCGTAAGCGACAACAATACGGCCAATGCGTGCGCGAAGGTCTTTTAAATCAGAAGCAAGAGCAAGAATCGCCATAAGCTCAGAAGCGGCTGAGATATCAAATCCATCTTGGCGTTCGAAGCCATTAATCGTTTTATTGGCTTCATTTTGACCGACAGTAACCATACGTAGCGCTCGGTCGTTGTGGTCCATGACACGTTTCCAGACAACGCGCTGAGGGTCAATTTTGAGGGCAGTCAAACCACTGCGCTGTTCAAAGTCTTTACAGCCTTGACGTTGCTCGTGATAGATACGCGCATCTATGGCCGCTGCGGCTAAGTTGTGCGCTGCGGTAACCGCATGAATATCGCCTGTAAGGTGCAGGTTTAGCTCTTCCATTGGAGCCACCTGAGAGTAACCACCGCCTGCAGCGCCACCTTTGACACCAAATACAGGGCCCATTGAAGGTTGGCGTATACATGCCATGACTGAACGTTTGAGTTTGGCAATGCCCTGAGACAGACCAATCGTCGTCACTGTTTTGCCTTCGCCGAGTGGCGTTGGCGTAATCGCGGTAACCAGAATAAGCTTGCCAGTTGAGTTTTCCTGCAGACGTTTGAGGCTGTGTAAACTTACTTTAGCCTTGTGCTTTCCTTGGCTATGGAATTCGTTGGCATGCAAACCAGCACGCTCAGCAACTTGAGAAATTGGGTGTAGTTTTGTCTCGCGACAGATCTCAATATCAGACAGCATAAAACCCTCAAAATAGACACATAAAAAGTGAGGCAATCGTTTGCGTGCAAATAATAGCGATTAAATTTGCTTTGTAAAGCTCTGATTGTAGGAGAGTGGATTATACGTGTGTCATGGGCGATGGGCAAAAGAAAGCCCCATGTAAATTACGATGGGGCGTTTTCGTTAGTACCAGTCATCTTCAGGGATTATTTTCCCTTCAGGAGCATAAGGATCATCATCAAATGGATGTTCTGCCTTGTTCCTAAGGCTATCAAGTTGATGTTCGAGCATCTGTACGGTGTCGTAATCACCTTCTGAGCAGGCAACATAAATTTGTTGTTCTAAAGCTCTAATGCTGTCATTGATACCCATAGTCACCTCCCTGAGCGTGTCATGCGCAGTTGAACGGTTCTACCTATTCTCAAATCTATTGTAGTCAAGTAGGCCAAATTCGATAGGTTGATCCTCTTGATACCATGCATGAATTCTGTCGCTAAACGGCCAGAATTGGTCTGAACTACGACGAATTGCAAAGGTATCCAACAGCTTAACGTAATCTTCTTCGCTCGAAATATTTTTCAACATTTCGACCAGTTTTGGCACTTGCTGTTCTTTAAGGGATAGATACGCAGCAGGGTAGCTGCCGATCACTCCACGAACCAAAGTAAGGTCATCATTGGCTGGATCGCGGTTACTCTCTTCATCAAATAGACTGGAAATGTTGGTATGAGCATTGTTGTGCAGCAAGGTGTAGAGCTGATCTTTACCACTATCAGACTCAATCATTAACATCATTATCTGAGGTAGATAGATAAGCCCTTTGCCTTTGATGCTATCTATACTACGTAGCAGTTGCTCATTTTCCTGCTTCATTCCCGTTTGCTCGATCTTGAAGCGGTTAGTTAAAACAGGAGCAAGTTGAGTCTGCAAAATATCGTATAGCTCAGCTTTTGGATCGTCTGTCTGATACGGCACTTGTGTAGGTTGATCAAACGGCTTAACGTTACGTTGTAAGAAGTCACTAAGCTGAGCACTTTGGTCTTTGTACCAACTTGAGTGCTCTTTATGGCGCATCTCTCTAGGCAGTAGGGCAACGAAGTTACTTTCGCCTTCTAGGCGCAAGAAATCCATAAACATTCGCGTCATTAACTGATGGCCGAAGTTGCCGTACACATCGAACCCAGCCACTAGTAAATAGTGGATACGCTCGATGAGAGCATAGTCCAGTACCCAAGCGGTTTTTGGGGGAGTGCCGACTAAGCCCTGAACAACAGAAGCGCTATCAAAGTGCCTGAATACTGTAAGGGCAGCGTTCTGATTGGTTCCTTCTCCCGTCCAAATGACATCGGTGGTAAGATGCTTACCGCCTTCAAACCACTGATTGATAAAGTCAGACTTTGCTTGTAAATAACGCGCTTGCTGCCTTGAATAAGATACCCAGTTCGTCACGGGCAAGGTATTGCTTTCAAGCTCACCAGGCAGTTTTAAGTTGTCTGCTTGCGCGCGATAAAACTCGTTCACTTCAGGAATATCTGCTTTGTCTGGGTCGAGGAAGAACACCCAGAAGCGGTCATTGATGACATTTAGCGCCAATTGCCCACGACACACTGGTCCTTTGATGAAGGCATTGATCGTGTTCTGGGAATTGTCGAGCATAAACTTGAAGCGCGCTTTAACCGGTATATCAATAAACGCCGTCATCGGGTTTGCGGCGATATCTGGGGTATAGCCAGGTAGCTTCGCAACATCATAATCCGCGTCGATAAACCACTCTTTCCAATCATTGATTCGCTGTTCATTCAAGGCAAATGGCATATGAGTTTTATCAACAATGGTGCCTTGCTCTGGAATCAATCGGTAATAAACGCGAGAAACGCCCGGATCATCATACGGTCGGCGAGTCGCAATGCGCTTCACAGGTTGGCCTGGTGGAGTCGCAGAGCGCACTAAGGTAAAGAAGCGTGGCTGCTGTTCGTTTAAGTCGGAAAAGTATAAGTGCGACAAAAACAGATGTTCGTAGATGTAACGAGAAGTAAGCTGAACCTTACGAGAACTTTTGTTGAGCAGTGTTTCGTATTCGCTCACTAGCTGTGCTTGCGCTGGCGTTAAAGGCAGCGGCTGATTCATTATCGCACCATCTTGTAGCCAACTGATCAGCGTGGAGTATTCGTTGGAAGCGAGGTTTGGCATCCCATAAGGCATACCCCAAGTCGGGTAGTCCTGTAAGTACTGGTCATATTCTTCAATCGTCGGACAAACTTGAGAGCGGTCAATTGAAAAATCGAACCCTTCGAGTTGAGTTTGATCTGGCAGCGGGTGAGCCTCTTTTTGCATCAGCATGCGAGCAATCAGTCCGGCTTCTAAGTTGGCGGTTGGATTTTGTACACGTTCATTGAGGACTGGGCTAAAACCAAGATCGCGCCACTCTTGAGTAGTTTGAGCATCCTCAAATAGTCGATGAGGTGTGGCTGCTGTTAGGCGAGTCCCTTGATAGATGAGTTCTTTACTTGAACCGCGGTCGATCCCTTCAACTGATGACATTTTCAGTTGGCATGGGGCATCGTAACAAGCGTGGCAGACAACACAGCGTTTATCGATAATGGGTTTAACTTCGGTAAGGAAGAAATCACTTTCTGTGCTATCCACATCAGTGCGGCGCTCCTGCACGTTAGGTTCGCCAAATAACTGGTCGTAATTTAGCCCAGCATAAGTGGCACAGCCGGCGAACGTTAATACCACTGCCATCATCAAAAATGTACGTAAATTCATCTGGATACTTGTACTGACTATTCAATGGACTAATTGCAGCAGATGGCTTCAATAATGGCAAATAATACTTTTGCCCAATTGATAAAAATGACAAAGAAAATGATTGGTTTTAGATTACGGGCTGTCGTATGTCGCTCCTGATTAAGTCAACATTGCCTCGCACCACAATACCGATAAATGACTTCAAATTTTAATAGTATTGACTGAAAGAATTCAATAATGTTTAATGTAATACAATTTGGTTTTGTAAGTTGAATAATTGTGAGTGTTGATAATCTTTACCCTAGCTCTGTAGATGTAATCGCCAAAGAAGGTGGTCGTGTACCTGAAATTCCAAATATAGTTTCATATAAAAGTAAGCACTTTAAAATGTTACTTGAAAATTCTGATAATGAAACGATTGAACAGGTAAGAAAAGAGTTTAATACCGCCTGTGATGAGTTGATTGAGGCTAATAGCGAAGCCGTACTGGAAGTGGCTTATCAGTTACTCAAAGATGCTGGAATCAGTAAAGAATATCTGTTTGATAAAATTGAACAGAGTGAGAAGAAAGCGGATTCTTATATGATTCGTAAAGGCCAACAATGCTTTGAAGTGCGGACTATTGGAAGAATTACCGAAGAGCTGGCCGCATTCCTGCAAGAAAATAATCTGACGCGTAAGGGTGTTATTGCCCATTTAAAGCAAAGTGGTGAGAAAGTTTACGTGGTAGAAGCTTAAAGCGTCTTGAATACAAATCCAATTAAACACTAAAGGGCGTTTATATCGCCCTTTAGTTTTAGTCTTTGTTCGCTCATTCATTTCGATTAGTTTAAAAGGCAATACCTTAGAGAAAAGTGGAGAATTCTCGGTCACTTAACTATGCTCGGATAATACTAAAGGTATAACCGACCAGCTTTTTGGGCATAGTTATGATCGAAAGCGAGACGATAAGCATTACCTGGATTCTGTTGTGTACTGCATTAGTTCTTCTGATGCAGCCGGGTTTTACTTGCTTTGAAAGTGGTCTGGTTCGTAACAAAAACAACATCAATGTCTCGCTCAAAAATGTCGCTGATTTCTGTGTCAGTGGCCTGTTTTATTGGTTAATCGGTTTTGGCTTTATGTATGGGGAAAGCTGGAACGGGTGGATAGGGACGGACTTGTTTGTCTTGTCAGAACAAACCGTGCCACTGATCCTAGCGTTCTTTCTATTCCAAATGATGTTTTGTGGTACTGCAGCGACCATTCTCTCCGGTGCGGTAGCCGAACGGATGCGGTTCTCAGGTTATCTAATCAGCTCATTAATTACCGCGACCTTGTTGTTTCCTGTCGTCGGTCATTGGATTTGGAATGGCACCCACATTAAGTCGACAGGAATGGGGTGGCTCGCAGAGCGCGGCTTCATGGATTTTGCAGGCTCTACAGTCGTTCATTCGGTAGGTGGATGGATTGCTTTGGTCGCCATTGTTGTAGTCGGTGCGCGTTTAGGTCGCTTTACCGAAGATGGCAAGCCAAGAGAAATGTACAGTCAAAACTTGCCACTTTCTGCGCTTGGTACTTTTCTACTATTTATTGGTTGGTTCGGCTTCAATGGCGGTAGCGTGATCCATCCTGACGAAAACCTAGCCAAGATATTTTCCAATACGGCGATATCAGCCTGTACCGGCGGTTTTAGTGCCTTATTGTTGTCTTGGAATATCCACTCAATGCGAGGTACACGCTACATATTAAATGGGCTTTTAGCCGGTCTCGTGTCTATTTCTGCGAGTGCCAATATTGCTAACTTAGCAGGCGCTGTTGCCATTGGTGCAGTTGGCGGATGTATTAGCGTGATACTGGTGAGTGTATTAGAAAAACTGCGATTAGATGATGTGGTGTCTGCCGTCCCTGTTCACTTGGGTGGCGGGGTGTGGGGTACTCTCGCAGTTGCGCTGTTTGCACCAATAGATCAGCTCAATGCCGCTAGTCGAATGGACCAGCTATTAATACAGCTGACGGGTATCGCATCTACCGCTCTTTGGGTGGTCGGGGTGAGTTATCCACTACTTAAACTCATCAACCACTTTTACCCTCTCCGCGTGTCGGCTCAAACTGAAACTATAGGGCTTAACTTTGGTGAGCATGGTATGAAGGATGAGCTGATTGATTTAATGGAACAGTTTGATCGGGTAGTCAAAAAACATGATGAAGAGAAGCATCTTGAAGTTGACCACGGCTCAAGTTATTCCAATCTTTCTATGACCTATAACTATTTGCTGGATAGCACCAACAAGCATTTTCGAAAGAAAGAACAAGAACTGTTACGTATGGCGAGCCTAGATCCACTAACAGGGATTGCTAATCGCAGAGTTTACGAACAGGCGATGGAAAACACCATGAGTCAGAGTCACGAGCGGGACGAAGATTTTGCTTTGTTGATTTTGGATATTGATTATTTCAAACAGTATAACGACCACTATGGGCATCAACTTGGTGACTACTGCTTACAAAATATTTGTCAGGCATTAAGCCGAATTACCAGCCGTAAAAGAGATGTGTTCGCGCGAATAGGGGGTGAAGAGTTTGCTTTTATTCTGCGTAACACCACGATTGAAGAGGCTAAAAAAGTCGCCGAAGCATTGCGTAGAGAGGTTGAGAAACTAGAAATACCTCATGCTCATGCCGATTGTGACTTTGTTACTGTGAGTATCGGTGGCGCGTTGTGGGACGGAAGAATCAACTTGCCTCACACCGCTTTGTTTGACGAAGCGGATCGAGCGCTATTTAAAGCTAAGTCAAAAGGGCGAAATCAAGTGATGTTCTTCTCTGAGTTTGCTGAGTAGAGAGCCAGCAGTGGATACTGACTGGCTCTTTAGTGATGGTTTAATTCAGCACGGCGTTGACGTCATCAATCATAAATTGTGTCGCCTGAATACCGCTGGCTGAGATGTACCAAGCATGTGGGTTAAGAAAGTGGATGTGGCCATTCTTAGCGGCTCCCGTTTGCGCTACCAAAGGGTTATTGAGCTTTTTAAAGGCTTCACCAGAATCACGTCCAATGGCTTGATCTCTATCGAGGATTAGCAAGTAGGGTGGATTGGCATTTGCAATAAACTCGTAGCTAATCAAATCACCGTGAGTTTTATTTTCCTCATTAACCGTAACTTCTGAAAAACCGAAAAGCTTATACAAAGCGCTGTAGCGAGATTGCGCGCCGAACACGGTCAACTTGCCCCCATTGGTCATGACTAACATGATTTGATGTGCCGGGGTTGTCTTCGCTTTAATAGCATCAATCTGCTGTTGCTTTTCCGCGATAACTTTTTCTACTTGGTCACTCTTTTCAAAGATCTTACCTAGCGTGCGCCATGCTTCTTGTGTGGTTGCCCAGTAGTTACCAGGGTCAGCCATAAACACCACGGTTGGTGCAATTTTTGTCAGTTCTGAGTAAGACTCTGAGCTGCGGTTACTGGCAATGATTAAGTCTGGTTTCAGGGTATAAATCGTCTCAAAGTCCGGTTCAAACAAAGAACCGACAGCAGGGTATTTACTGCTTTGATACTTATGTAGATACTGCGGCATTGGCGCTTTTACCACGCCAACGGGCTCGATGTTTAAACTATCAAGTACATCTAAGGTATCCATGCCTAAAACGATAACCCTTTGAGGGTTAGACTCAAGCGTTGTTTGACCCATTGGGTGTTCAACCGTGATCGTTTCAGCACCCACCAAAGGGCTAAAGATAGCGAAGCCGATGATCGCGAGTAATTGTTTTATCGAATCCATTCCAAGCTCCTAAAATGCGTAGCTAACATTAAAGCGGAAGTCACGACCTGCATTGGCGTAACCTTTTGCCACAGGGCTTCCGATGTATTCGTGGTAAGAACCATGATCGAGGTAGTACTTATCAAACACGTTTTTAACCGATACGGTGAGAATGAGTTCCTCGTCGCTGAGTGGACGCCATTGAGCGTATAGGTCGTGGACATCGTAACCCGGCTTCTCTGGGTTTACCTTAGGATCGGCAACATCGGTGAGCTTTTCTACCAAGGTGACATGCCAGCCAAACTCAAGGTTTTCATTCCACAGATAGTTAAGATCTAGTAACCAAGTATCGCCAACAGACGTACCCAAGGTCATGTTATCGTCACTCAAAGGTTTTCCATTAAGCTCTGGCTTTGATTGGTTGTAGCTTAACGTGGCAAAAAAGCTCTCTAGTGTTAGCCCGACGTTTGCGGTTACCCCCGAGGTTTCGAGTTTGCCTGCATTAACATACTTACGCACGCTGTAGTCGAACGCGACGACGTCATCGATAGTGGTGTCGAAGACAGTCACACCCGCTCTGAACATATCGTTGGCAAACTTGACACCATATTCAATGTTTTTCGCTCGCTCTGGGCCACGTGCCGGAGAGTTTTCGTTAGAGCCCAATACGAAGTTTTCTTTAACTTGCTGTCCTCGGAAGGCTTCAGCATAGCCAGCAAAGACGCTTAGGCCATTGTCGAAGCGGTAATTCGCAGAAACGTTCGGGCTGAAATCGCTCGATTCGAAGTTCTGATCTAGGTTGTCATCGAGTTCATACCAGTCGTATCTTGCACCAGCAGATAGCAGCAGTGATTCGGTTACATTCCAATCATCTTGAAGGAACAAGCCGTACACAGTGCCTTTTTCCGTATGAGTATTGGTAGAGCCATTTAACTTGTTCTTATCTTGCTTGTAATCAGCACCGACAATTAGGGAGTTGTTTGCCCATGTTGCGGTGTTGAAGACTTTGCCGCCGAAGGTGTTAATTGTCCCCTCACTGGTTCCCCATCTTGGGTGATCTATGTGAGCAATACGGTTTTCCGTGGTGTACACCGTTGTGTCGATCTTGATGAGATCACCCTCTGTATAGACGTGGTTGGCGGTGATGGTTTGTCTATCCGCTTCCTGTTTAAGAGGTTCGTTTTTAAAACTTGGCTGGAAGTGCGGACGGTTTAAGCGCGTACTGTCATCGTCACGATAGTCATAGGCGAGGGAGATATAGTGGTGACTGTTAATGTTGCCAGATAACTTCAGCAAGGCGACTTTTTGTTCTGACTTGGTATAAGGCTGCTCTTCACCGTGACCATCAACGATATTATCTGTATCTTGGTAGCCGAATGAAGCCAGAAGCCCTAGGTCTTCAGAAACCTCACCATATAGGCTTGCTGACCCTTTATAACCTTTGTTGTTTGTGTAGTAGCCCCCTTTTACCTGAGCGCCAAATGTGTCGCCAGAAGAGAGTAGGTCATGCGCATCTTTGGTTTTAAACTGAATCGCGCCACCCAGCGCACCTGGGCCATTTGTCGCACGCCCAGCTCCTGCACTCACATCAACTTGTTTAAGTAATTCTGGCTCGATAGAAAGGCGACCTTGGTGGTGGAAAAGATTGCCTGACTGTTCGGCACCATCAATAGAGATATTGAGCATGGTATCTTCTAGACCACGGACATAGATCTTTTGTGAGATTCCGGAAGAGCCGCCGACGTTAACTTCAGCGTCTTTACGGAAGATATCGTTGAGGTCTTGTGCTTGCTGCTTTGCTAAATCATCAGCCGTGATTGTTGTATCAACGCCAAGGGTTTTCTGACCTAAGACTTCTATGGTCTCTGTTGTGTCATCTGCTACAGCAAAGTTTGTAGCTAATAGTAGTGCGATAGGGCTTAACTTGAATACGGTGTCCATTTGACCGTAACCTCCACTAGTAATGAGAATTATTATCGAGAAGGATTTTGCGGTTATTGATTGAGTGAGTAAATGAGTTTTACAACTGTTACAAATGAGCTTGACTGACTAATTGATGAGGCGGGTAGAGGAATCAGCTCTACCCGAGTAAACGAGGTTAGTTGGGTAGCACAATCACCATATCAAGTCCCGGAGAAGGCTTGTTCCTTGCTTCTATCGAACCTTTGACCGCTTCTATATGTCGCTTAGCGAGAGCTAAACCAACCCCAAAGCCTTTACGTGAACCCATATCGTTGTCTGCTTTAAAGAAAGGTCTAAAGATCTCACTTGTTAGCATAGGGTCCAGTCCCGGGCCACTATCGGAGATAATCAGCTTGAACTGCTCGCTTGTCGTGCTACCAATGATGTTAAGGCTTTCGCCTTCAGGAGTGTATCTCAGGCCATTGCGGATGATGTTTTCGATGGCTTGAGCTAATGCACGTTGATTTGAATGCTGCAGCTCAACTTGCTCTGGCAGTTGTAGGCAGATCTGCTTGTTTGGGTATTCAAACTGAGCATCTTCAACAATCGCCTCGATGAGTTCGATCACATCGAAGGTTTCATTGGTTAACTCCGGTCGTTCGTTTTCTAGCCAAGCTAAAGTGAGAGTATCTTCAGCCATTTGCCGCATTGCTTTGGTTTCTGAGCGGATCCTTTGCACCATCTCACTTGTGTCAATTTGATTCTCAACACAATCCGTTGCCATTTCGACACGTGCCAACGGCGTACGGATTTCATGGGACATTTCCGCGATCAAATTACGATTGTGCTCAATAACATTAGAGGTGCGCTCTGCCATCATATCGAAGGTTTTTGCTATCTGGCTGAGCTCATCATTACCAAGCTTAAAGCGGTCAGCGATACGGGCATCGTAGTTGCCTTGGCTAAATTCAGACGTCGCTTTGTGGAAGTGACGTAAGGGCCTCATGATGTAGCGATAAATATAGATAGTCAGCGCGAGCAAGGCCGTGAATGGAAGTATGAAACGGAAGAACCAAAATGCGTGTGACATATAAGTCCCCGGTCTCATTCTATCTGGAAGGATGACCAGAAAATGATAGTTAAATGGGTCTAGTCCGACTTCCATGATTGGGTTTTCAGGGAAGTAAAGGTGGATCTTCCATTCAACATTGCGTCCGATACCATAGCCTGACCAAAACCGTTGGTTTAGCGGGTTGCCCGCTATCACATCAACTTGAGAGCGGACCACCGTCGCCCATGTATTTTCTCTAATGGATAGTTGTTCTAGCCATGAGTTGAGCTCGTCGTGTTTCCCTTGCGACAACAAATCTTGGACATGCGCACCCCAATCTAGGATCTCTTGCTGGTGAGATTTATCAATGTAGCTCATCTTTTCATTCGAAAGAATGGCAGCGCTATGCAGCAATGAAAAGAACATGACACCGCCAAGAGCGAGAACAATAAACAATCGCCAAAATAGTAGTTTTTTCATCTTACTGAGTAGCCTTTTCCGTGGACAGTTTGAATGCGATCGTGCGGCATACCCATTGCCGTTAAGGTTTTGCGAACTCGGCTTAAATGCATATCTAGGCTACGATCATAAGGACTGAACTCACGCTCCAGAACCATTTGATATAGGTAGGGTTTACTTTGAACCGCACCGTGATTCTGTACTAGAGTCCACAGCAGTTTGAATTGGATTGGTGTCAGCGTCACTTTGCTTACACCTAGCACGCTGACTTCATATTCGTGGCGATCGAGTTTGAGCTCATGATGTTCAAGGTAGCGGTTAGAGCTAGGAGAAGCGTTGTAACCTGAGCGACGCAAAATAGCATCAATGCGTAAGCTCACTTCAGTGAAATTACACGGCTTGCTGATATAGTCATCCGCGCCAAATTGCAGGCCACGAATACGATGTTCCTCGGCACCAAAAGCCGTGAGCATGATAACGGGGGTATTGGAATGAGCTCGAATATAATTAAGCAGACCAAACCCATCAACCTCAGGAAGGTTAACGTCGAGAATGATAAGGTCGAACTGACTCTGACTCAATGCCGACAGAGCTTTAGCGCCACACTTAAGATTAGTCACACTATAAGAGCGACTTTTCAGAAGGGCAGTGAGTTGCTTGTTAAGAAGTTCATCGTCTTCCACTAGCAGAATCGAGGGGGCGCTGGCACTCGTTGTATGAGTTATCTCGCTACTGTCAAACGAAGACGAGTTAACGCTGCCATCAAACATAACAAACTCCTTTTATTGATAATGCTAATTATTATCAATAAAAGGAGGGGTAGATGCAATCCTATTGCATAGCAATCACTAACAAGAAGTTGAGATTGTATAAGTGTTCGTTATTCTTGCGACACGTAGCATGCAGCAAATGGAACCTCGAGTTCAATAAAGTGCTTAAACCAACGCCATTGGTTATCTTGCAGCTTATCTCCAGGTCCTTTGACTTCAACCCATTCAAACTGACCTTGTTTGAAGAGAATGAGATCAGGCATGCCACTACGGTAGAGTTTGAGATCTTTTAACATCACTTTAAACAGGCACAGCGCCATATGGTTTGGAATGTGCTTGATGCAAGCCTCTAGCAGTTCTAGATCAAAGCCAGCCCAGTGGACAAATGGGTTCGCCAAGCCATATTTCTGGTGGTAAGTGGTGACAAGAGCGTTTAGTCCATCTCGCTCTAGAGTATGGATCACTTGGTCAATCAAAGCTTGACGCTTGATGGCAAAATCGGCGTGATACAAATCCAACGGGCGATGTTGATAGCGGTTAATGAAAGCACCTTCTATCGGCGCGAATACCACATCCCAGAATGCCAAGCCAAACAAGCCATTGAGCAAGAGGTTCTCGGCATAGAACACCTGATAACCAAGCTGCTCAAAATGCGATTTTACTGCGAGTTCTACTCGTTGCTGAGAAAGATCTAACTCTAAGTGGTATTCGTGAATATTTGGCTTTTTCTCTCTTGGGACTCGAAGCCCTTGTTTGCGTTTGAGCCTTTGTTTAAGCTTGTGCGCAGTTTCTAACTCTGCCACATCCACAGGCTGGAGTAACATTTCAGTGACAACGTCACTCATGTCATCAATATTATCGAGTTTATCGTGGACTCGCGCTTGACGCTCGCGCGATGGTGGAAGGGAAGTTTTCGCAAACCATTCTAGGCACTCTTCTAGTTTTCCTAACCGCTCTAGATCTCTCGACATATCGTTGATCAAGTGCTGACGCTTACGTTCTATATAGTTATGACTGAATGGGTGCTCTATTTCGCCCAGCAGAGCCAATAAGCTAGATGTGTCTTTCCTATCGGAGTCTATATAACGGCCATGTAAATCGGAAAGGTGTAGTAACTGGTTAAGCTCAGTCCGTGAGGAAAAGAATCGGCGTTGATTGCTAAGTTGATAGTTTTCAAATTGATGCAGACCTAAATCATCAAGAACAAACTGACTGAGATCTTGGCGTGTGTTAGCGAAAAACAGGGCGAGTAAGACGTTAATAACCTCGGAGTGATTTAGTCTGATCACGACAAAGTTAATGTCATCAAAACGGGTAAACGGCTTTTGTTCGATCTGGTTTAACAACTGCTCTTTGCGAGCTGCATTATTCGAGAAAGTAAACAATGAGCACAGCTCGGGCTTAGTCAGTAACTCAGAGGCAAGTGTTAAAGCACAAATATCATGGTTAATGGTAATGAAATCGCCGAGTTGCAGGGACTCAAGACAGGGGTTGATATCGCCTATTTCAGGGTAGTTTAATTTATCAGAGCGAAACCACTCACCTTTGCGAGATAGTAGTCGAACAAGCAAACATTGAGAGTTTTTGTTTAGTTGCTCGAAACTACGTAGCCAGTTGAGTTCACTTTCAGTTAGTAAATCAGGATACCAGTCTAAAGCATGAGTAATTAGCTTGGTGAAATTATGAAGGTAATAGTCAGGTGCAAGTTCGATAGGGTCAGACATAACAGTGAGATACAAAAAAGGCTTAACCTAAGGTTAAGCCTTTTCGCTAGTAATTCAATATATTACGCGTTTTTAAGCTCAGCGACTTTCGCTTCAGATAGTGGGCGAGTAATGAAAGCAAGTACTATACAAACTGCCATCATCACTGCTGAGATAGTGTACGCAAGACCGTAGCCTTCACCGTTAGTCATTGAGAAGCCAACAACTGCAGCACCGATTGCACCACCAATACCCCATGCAGTGTAAAGTACACCGTAGTTAGTACCGTAGTTCTTCAGACCGTAGAACTCAGCGGTTAGGGTAGGGAATACCGCTAGAAGAGTACCGTAACCTACTGCTGCGATCGCTGTACCAATGATTAGCGTGAACTCAGAGTTGAAGGTTGCAAACAGAACCATGTTGATGCCCTGCAGAACGAACGCTAGAAGTAGTGTACGTACGCCGCCAATTTTGTCTGCAAGCATACCAGCAGCAACACGGCCGCCAGAGTTGAATACCGCTAGGATAGACGCTAGGTAAACCGCGTTTGGTAGGTTCGCTTGAACACTTGCGATAGTGGTGATGTTACCAATGATCATTAGGCCAACAGATGCTGCGAATGCGTACATAATCCATAGCGAGTAAAACTGAGGCGTTTTAAGCATAGC
Organism: Vibrio sp. SCP2; assembly: GCF_059295395.1. Lineage (NCBI taxonomy): Bacteria > Pseudomonadati > Pseudomonadota > Gammaproteobacteria > Vibrionales > Vibrionaceae > Vibrio > Vibrio sp. SCP2. Next base: position 1,534,887 of record NZ_JCAFVV010000001.1, read on the forward strand.
TTTCCAAGTTAGGTCGTCAGACTTCTTAACCACTTTTGGCGCTTGGCCTTCTTTTACTTTTGGTTCAGCAGGCGTGTAATCTGCTGGTGGGTTGCTGATGGTTGCAGCTAAAGGTACAGCGATAGCAAGGACACCAACACCAAGAATCATAAAGCTAGTTTGGATACCCATGCTTGTAATGAGTGCAGAAGTCACCGGCGCTAAGTAGATAGCTGCTAGACCAAAGCCTGCTGCGATAATGCCGTTAACCATACCTTTCTTAGACGCGTGGAACCACTTCATTGCAGAAGGAGAAAGACATGCATAGCCAAAACCGATACCTGCACCAGTGATAACACCAAAAGTGATGTTCAGCATAAGTGGTGAATCAACAAAGCCAGATGCGATCATGCCTAGACCTGTTAGCACAGTACCTAGGATAAGGATCAAGCGAGGGCCCATACGGTCTTGTAGGATACCAGCAACCAGAAGACAGATAGAGAAAGTGATCGTTGCCGTTGCGTAAGGCGCTGAAGCTTCAGCTGCGCTCCAACCTGACTCGGTCACTAGTGCCTTGTTGAATACACTCCAAGCATACAGGATGCCAAGACAAAGGTTGATACAGAATCCCGCTAGCAGGATACGCATAGCTTTATCAATCTTGCTCATTTTTCTTCTCGTTTTTCCTCAAAAGAGGATCGGTTAACAGGTCATTTGCTCAAATTAAGTTTGCGTTTATCAACATAAATCGCAATGGGCGCGAATTATAACCGAATAAAATGTGATTGGAATCTCTTTTTCAACTAATTCTAATATTTCTCTAATATTGTTGAATTTTTGTATCCTAAGAGATTTCCTGCAGATGATGAAACAGGGAGTGGTGAGCAATAATTAGCCTGATATATAAGTTGGGTGAATGTAGTTGAGAGAGGAGTACAGAAAAAGAAAAGGCGCAGAATGGTACTGAACTGCGCCTTGAGAAGGACGGATTAATTACCAATTAGAGCAGGGATACCAGGTAGCTGACCGACAAACGCCAGTGAGCCAACACAAATGATGAATGCAAGACCTGGAATAAGGTACTTATCTTTTGGTGATAAAGATTTCGCACGCTCGTGGTCGCCAATTAGCCCCATGTTATCGAGCAGCATGGTTGTCGCCCAGCCAAAGACAGGGTTCACAAACGCACAAGCAAAGATACAGATACCAGCACTGAGCGAATCTTTGTGCTTGTGAATCATCTGCATACCCGCTTCAAGTAGTGGTAGGAAAACACCCACAATAAGTGCGACTCGTAGTACAGGCTCCCACATGGCTAAGTCCATCGGATAGCCAATAACTGATGCTGCGATACACATCAAACCTGTCAGCAAAGCACCACCTGGGATAGGGCGTTTAGCAATCGCCGCAGGAATCATGTACGTCCCCCACGATGAGGCTAAGTTACCACCACCTAAAAGTGCACCGACACCTTGGCGAACTGACGCGCCAACCATAGTATCGTCAACGTCCATTAAGACGCCTTTGGCCTCTTTCGGGTAGTTCAGTTCTTGGAATACACGGTGTCCTAGGTAGTCAGGTGACCACATAGCGACGGCAAGCAGAGCAAAAGGTGTGACCGCGATAAAGTGTTCTAGATTAGGCCAACCTAATTGCCAACCTGTGTCTTCGCCCCACCAGTAGAATGGACTAAAGTGTGGGAGGCCAGGTTCTGTTGTAAACGAGAAATCAGCACCCATAACGTACGCTACGATACCTGCAAGCGCTGAACATAGGGGGATGGCTAACCAACGTTTATTGATTTTGGCGAGATAAGCATAAACCATCACAGTCACACCGATAACGGCAAAAGAGATGTAGCCCTGATCGCTACTTGCAGCCCACGCTTCGGTCTTGTTGATTTGACCAATCAAACCGACCGCGCCTAGGTAAATCAATAAGCCTCCTCGCACACCGACCCCTGTTAAGGTCATGAGCTTGGAACCCCCTTTAGTGAAGGCAAGGATCAAACCAAAGGCACAAACCATTAAGCCTAGCGCTAACGGATGCCCGCCCGCAGCAGCGATAAGCGGTATTAATGGGATCATTGGCCCATGAGTCCCGGCTAGGTTAGCGTTTGGATTTAGAATGGCTGAAAAAAGGATAACAAACAGAGCACCCGCAATGAGCAGTTCGTAGCGAACGTTTTCTGCAACAAATTCAGGTGATAAACCAAACTGAGCGGCAAAAGCAGCGACCATTGCCGTCACCATTACCACTTTACCTATGGTCGCAGCCAGGGCTGGAACCCAGTCTTCTATTTCAATACTGTAATCACGTGAGGGTAAGTGAATACCCCAGCGGCGAAAACTCATGATCTTTAGATCATGGTTGAGAAACTCTTCTCGGCTCTCAAATTCATGCGCCTTTTTACGCATATCCCTGTAAAAGGTTTTACTAGTGTTAGACATTTCGTCTTCCTTTGTTATGAGACGAAGTTGAACCATGTCAATTAGCTCTCCACTTACACTTGGTATACTGACCTTCGATCAGTACGAGACGACATCCCAGACGCTACCAAGAACCTTATCTATTTGAAAAGGTGGGAAAAACATGAGCTCACTTCGTTGATGACGACAAGATAACTCTTGGGCACCTTGTCAAAAATCGAGTCAAAACATTGGCCTCATACTAAGAAAGGGGTATTTGATAATTATTGATTTCGATTAAGTAAATTTTCGAAGATATAGTTACGCTGATTGGGTTTTAATAAAAATGCTACGTACCGCACACTTTTGATTTATTTGTCAATATGAAAGGAAATGACTAAAATCCGATGAAAATTTCTGAACACGCGAATCGAACAGAGCGCTTATATGGACTACGTGCTGAAGATATTCATCGTTGGATAGACGGTTTTTTTGATTTCAATGGCGAAGGTCACCATGAAACTATGGCCAGAGAGCTGGAGTTTGATCCTTATTCTCATCGACGATTTCGCCATTGCAAAGAAGCGCTCTCTGAAGCCATTCAGGAGTTTGGCGATAAATATACGAGCCAGCAGATTAAAGATGTTTTTGAAACTCATGTGCGGGACGATTACCACGGTTATTTGCCTTCTAAAGCTGACTTTGAGAATGGCTCATTTACTGCCAAGTACCATGATGTCAATCATCAAGATGAGCTTGGTGATGTCCTTGATGAGCGCGAGCTTGAAGATTATTTCACGGGGTTAAATGCCCAGCAAACTGATCATCAATCTACTTTAAGCCGATTTAGCTTACGCATTGTTTTACCGACAATCACTGCCATCATTTTGTTTGTGACGGCGATTATCTATGTGATCTTGCCCTTGGTGGAAAACTCCATGGTCAACCAGAAACAGCAGATGCTCAAGGAGCTCACTTCCACGGCAGTCAGTGTGGTCGACCGATACATTAAACTAGAGCAAAGCGGCAAGCTAAGTCGAGAAGAAGCTCAGTCTAAAGCGGCGATGGACATTAAGTCGATGAGGTATGGCGCTGAAAATAAAGATTATTTCTTTATCACTGATATGCATCCAAGAATGATCATGCATCCTTATCGCCATGATCTAACCAACAAAGACTTAACTCACTATTATGAGAATGATGATTCACGCTTTCCAATTTTTGTAGAGTTAGTCAATCTAGTTAAGAGCTCTCATGAAGGGTATCTAGAATATCTTTGGCAATGGAAAGACGACGCGACAATTACTGCTCCAAAGATGACTTACGTTGAAGGGGTAGAAGAGTGGCAGTGGGTTGTTGGGACTGGTGTGTATTTACAGGACGTACAGCAAGAGATTGATAAGCTAGAAAGCACCCTTTATCGAGTGTTTGTGTTGATTACTCTAGGTTTGGCGCTCATTTTGTTCTACGTTATCGCCCAATCAAAAGTGATTGAGAGAAGAAAGAAACGCGCCGAACACGCTCTAAATGAGGCTAAGAACCGCTATAAGGCATTGGTTGAGTCTTCTAATGAAGGATACATTTTAGAAGCAGATGGCAAGATTATTTTCTCTAACTCTCGCCTTCATCAACTACTTGGCTACACAGATACTGAACTCAAGTCTCAAACGATTTGGCAGGAACTATTCTCTAGTGCGGCACATAACCAAAACGTCATAGGACATTTACTAGAGTTATTTAGCCACCAAACAGAACCCGCTGAGTTTGAAGCTCAGATCGTCACTAAAAGCGGTCGCGAGATAGACATTATTTTAAGTACCTCTCGAATCTTCCTATCAGAGAAGTTAGGCCATGTTATCTCTTTTCGTCCTATCGTTCGCAAAGTTTATGGTGCGAGCTTTGGTTCAGTAAACCCAAGTACGGACTATCAAAAAACCAGTGCAAGTATCGTTTTAGACATTGAGCATGGAGAAAGCCATAGCCATGTTATTGAATCTCTCAACCGATTGACCGATTTGATTCGAGAGATGATTGCCGCAGGTGCGCGTCCCGATCACTTAAGAAGGCTGATTGGCAGTACCTACGATGCGGCGATTGGTCGCTTTATCGAACTGACCATTCAAGAGATAGGGGAGCCGCCTGTACCTTTCTCTTTCTTATCGTTTGGCAGCAACGCGCGCCATGACATGACTCTATTTTCCGATCAGGACAATGCGATTGTATTCGAGACCCCCGATGAGCAAGATCTAAAGGCCACTCGTCGCTATTTTCTTTACTTAGCAGAAAAGGTTTGTGCCATGCTCAATCAGGCCGGTTACAGCTATTGCGACGGCTTGATAATGGCCTCTAACCATCAATGGTGTTTGAGCGAGAAGGAGTGGCAAAGCAATTTTGACCAGTGGGTTCAGCAAGCGACTCCTGACGGCATATTGGAACTGAACGTATTCTTTGATATCCGCTCAACCTATGGTGATACCCGATTAGCGGATGGGATTCAGTCTCATATTCAGAAGCTACTATCGAATCAACCAGAGTTTCTTAGCATATACGCACAAAACTGCCTTGCGCATTCTATTCCTCTCAACGATGAAAATGTGTTGGTTACAGAGCAACATGAAGGGCGTGAAGCAATCAACCTTAAAGATTGCCTAAGACCAATGGAGATCTTTTGTCGTCTCTACGCACTCAAACACGACATCCGAGAAAGTAACACGGTTGAAAGGTTAAAAGGGCTCCATGCAGCGCAAGAAATCGATGCTAAAACCTATAGAGAAATGGTGTATATCTTCGATCATATCTGGCATCTCCGCTTTATGAATCAAATCATAGAATACAGCGACTTAAGGCAAATCAATGACATGTTAACGGTTGAAGACTTAACGATGTTAGAGCAACAGAACCTTAAAAATGTCGTCAGCCGTATTTCAATGTTTCACCAAAAGGTGAAGCATGATTTTGGGCTGGCTACATAGTGGTGTAGTTTGGCCCGCCACCTTCTGGGGGAACCCAGGTGATATTTTGCGAAGGATCTTTTATGTCGCAGGTTTTGCAGTGTAAACAGTTCGCTGCGTTAATCTGTAACTTACGCTGACCTTCTACTTCAATGATTTCATACACCCCAGCAGGGCAATAGCGCTGACTGGGTTCGTCAAATAAGGTTGTATGATGAGTCACAGGCAGCTGCTGATCGGCGAGCAGTAAGTGACAAGGTTGGTTCTCTTCATGAAAGGTGGACGAAAGGAAAACGGAAGAGGTTTTGTCGAAACTTAAAACGCCATCAGGCTTAGCGTAGTGGATTGGCTTACAGCGAGATAACTCATGCATCGCCACATAGTCAGCTTGTTGATCGCCAATATCCCAACTGGATTGTCCGTTGGTTAGCTTATGCCAGATATTTTGCTCCAACAGCGACAGCGCCCCTCCTAATAGGGAGCCATATTTATGAATCATGCCGGGGAAATTACGGGTTTGGTTGAGCTCTTGGTATAGCCAAGAATCTAAGAACAGCGAATGGTAATCCGCTTCCACTTGATCTCTTTCAATGGCGTCAAATGCGGCTTGTGCTGCCAGAAGCCCAGATTTCATTGCGGTGTGACAACCTTTGATTTTGGCCGAGTTGAGCGTGCCAGCGTCGCAACCAATTAAAAGTCCACCAGCAAATTGCTGCTTAGGAAGCGAGAGCAAGCCGCCTTTGGCAATGGCGCGAGCACCATAAGCGATTCTTTCAGCCCCTTGCAGAAAATGGGCAAAACGTGGGTGGTGTTTAAGCCTTTGGAATTCATCAAAAGGGCTCAGGTAAGGATTGTGGTAGTTGAGGTCAGTGATCAAGCCTACCGCAATCAGGTTATCCTCAAGATGATACAAAAAGCCACCGCCTGTCGAGTCAGACTCACTCAAAGGCCAGCCAGTAGAATGAACCACTAAACCGGGACTGTATCTTTCATCACCTTCAGGCAGTGTCCAAACTTCTTTAATGCCCAAGGCGTAGTGTTGTGGCTGACTATCACGGTCAAGGTTGAAATGTTTGATTAGGCTTTTCCCTAGACTACCTCGCGCGCCTTCGGCAAAGATGGTTTGTTTGGCGTTGAGTTGTATGCCCGCTTGGAAGGTGTTTTTCTGCTCGCCATTTTTATCTAAGCCCATGTCGACAGTGATAATGCCAGTCACGGCGCCATTGTCGTCAAAGCAGGCTTCTTTAGCAGGAAAGCCGGGAAAAACCTCAACGCCTAGGCTTTCAGCTTGCTCTGCTAACCAGCGGCACAGCTTACTCAAGCTAATCACGTAATTCTGGCGACTGTTTCTCATCGCGAGTGGGGTGAATAACTCGGGTATCTGAACATGATTTTGTGCGGTGGTGAGATACAGAAATTCATCTTTCGAGACGGGGGTAGTAACAGGTGCACCTTGTTCACGCCAGTCAGGGAAGAGTTCATCAAGAGCCGATGTTTCAAACGCCGCCCCAGAGAGTATGTGCGCGCCGACTTCGGGGCCTTTTTCAACCACGCAGATAGAAAGAGGTTTCTCTTGTCGCTGAGATAGCTGCGCAAGCCGACATGCTGCTGAAAGCCCGGCAGGACCAGCGCCGACAATCACTACATCAAAATCCATGCTTTCTCTTTCCATTGTGTTCAACCTTCAATATTAAAAATGTTGATTGCATTAAATATAGTTACAGTTGACGTAAACGTAAACTTTACTAAGCTCAAACTACACACATTGTTCTTGGAGAGAGTAATGAAAGTACTGGTAGCGATTAAGCGTGTGATTGACCCGTATACAAAAGTGAGGATAAAGGCCGACGAGTCTGGTGTTGAGACAGGTAACGTCAAAATGACCATTAATCCATTTTGCGAAATAGCCGTTGAAGAAGCGATTCGACTTAAAGAAAGTGGTGTCGCGAGTGAGGTCGTCGCGGTTTCAATTGGTTCGGCTGTGTGTCAGGAGCAGCTTAGAAGCGCGCTGGCCCTTGGGGCGGATAGAGCGATTCATCTCGATACCGAGAAAACGTGCCAGCCACTTGTCGTTGCCAAACTACTTAAAGCTATTGCGCTTCAAGAGGAGGCTCAATTAGTCCTACTGGGTAAGCAATCAATCGATAATGACAACAATCAGGTCGCGCAAATGTTGGCGGCTATAATGGCATGTCCTCAGGCGACATTCGCGTCAAACATACAGATTGAAAATGATAAAGCGATTGTGACGCGAGAGATTGATGGTGGCTTAGAGACACTACAAATATCGTTACCTGCTGTGGTAAGTACCGACCTGAGATTAAATGAACCGAGATATGCATCGCTACCTAACATTATGAAAGCGAAGAAAAAGCCATTGGATGTCGTCGAGGCAGAGTCTCTTGGAATCGAGATTAAATCTTCGCAGCAGACGATGCAAGTCTTTGCACCGCCGAAGCGAGAAGCAGGCGTTATGGTCGCTAGTGTTACTGAGCTTGTCGACAAACTTAAAAATGAAGCGAAAGTCATTGATTAGGGGATAGCAATGAGTGAAATCAAAGTATTAGTGTTAGCACAGCACGATAACCAGACCCCGAGCGCAGATTTTTTATCCACGTTATCGGCGGCAAAATCGATCGTTGAGGTAGCAGGGAGCGGTTCGGCTGACGCTCTGGTTGTGGGTTGTAACTGTGACAATGTTGCACAGTTGATTAAGCAGTCGTCCTTGCTAGAACGAGTCCTTGTCGCTGATGATGCATGCTATCAGGATATGCTTGCAGAGAATCTTGCTGAAGTTGTAAAGCAAGTTGGTGTTGAATACAGCCACGTATTAGCGCCAGCCAATACTTTCGGTAAAGACGTCTTACCAAGAGTGGCCGCGCTGCTCGATGTTGAAATGCTGTCAGACGTGATGTTAATAGAAAGCGGTGATACGGTAGTGCGTCCTATCTATGCGGGTAACGCATTAGCCAGAGTACGCTCAGAAGACGTGATAAAAGTGATGACGATACGCTCAACGGCATTTGATAAAATGCCATTGGATGATGGTGGTTCAGCTCAACTGATAACGCTTGATACGCATATCGCGAGCCAAGGTACTCAATTAGTAAGCCGAGAAAGCGCGCAGTGCGACCGACCTGAACTGTCTAGCGCAAGCGTAGTGATTTCTGGTGGCCGAGGTTTGGGCAGTAAAGAAAACTTCGCTTTAGTCGAAAAATTAGCCGATAAGTTAGGCGGTGCAATTGGTGCGTCTCGGGCGGCGGTTGATGCAGGTTTTGTTACTAACGACTTGCAGGTGGGGCAAACGGGTAAGATTGTTGCGCCTAACTTGTACATTGCCGTGGGAATATCAGGGGCAATTCAACATCTCGCAGGTATGAAGGACTCGAAAGTCATTGTTGCAATTAATAGTGACCCTGATGCCGCTATTTTTGAGATTGCGGATTACGGGTTAGTGGGAGATCTGTTTGAGATTCTTCCAGAGCTAATTGAATCCGTTTAGCGTTCCGGCGTGCGGATACTACAGGTAAAACACAGCAAATTTAATGGTTTAGTTCATAAAGTGCATAAAGAATATAAGCGGTACTTTAAAACATAAAGATTACTGTTACCGCTTTTAATCTATCGATAACATCTTCTTAATAAGTTGCAAAAATAACAATAAGCAAGTTAAAAGGAAGTACGATGTTTGCCGATAGATTCACTCTACAAACCCGCCTAATTTTGGCGGTCATTTTGCCTTGTTTGGCATTAGGGTTAGTAGGAATTGCTAGCCTTAACAGTATGCAAGGGATCCAAAATCAGTCTGAAAAGCTCTATTCCAATACCTCTTCCCCGATGCGTGCCATGGCAGAGGTTGCTTCTCGAATCCCGCGTATGCGCGTCGGTATCGACATGATGCTACTTCAAGATAGCTCGCTGCGTGATGAGAAGGGTGTGTTGACTCGCGTTAAAGAAACGCGCTTAGAAGATATCCCTGAAATGCGTCAAGCCATTCAGTATGCGGTTGAAGCGCAGGTGATTCCTGAACAGAAAGCTGAAGTGGAAGCGCTACTCAAAGAGTTTGAACGCATGGTGAGCCAAGAGTTAAACCCTATGTTGGCTGCGTTTGAGAATGGCGATATGGAGACCGCGCGTCAAATCTACAAATCGAAGTACGCGAAAACCTATGGTGTATTGCGTAAGCATGCGAATAGGATCCTTGATGCCCTCTTGGTTCAGGCAGAAACTCAGTTCCAAGTCAGCAACGCAAGTTACGAGTCTGGTCAGAATCGATTGTTCTTGATTATCGGATTGGGTGTTCTAATTTCCGGCGCTTTCTCGGTCATCATTATATCCAGCCTAAAAAAACGTGTTGCTTACCTTCAGTCATCTATGTCTACGGCAGCGCAAGAGATGGCATTGGATACACGTATTGATTTGAGGGGCAATGATGAACTAGCTGGTATCGCTCGTAGCTTTAACGACTTCATAAGCCGTGTGCACGAGTCTATTCAAAATGTGGCGATGAATTCCCAAGAGCTCGCCACAACGGCTCAGCAAGTGTCAGACCACGCAGCACTGACACAGGGACATTGTACCTCACAGCGTGACAGAACGACTCAGGTTGCAACGGCGATTCATCAGCTAGGTGCGACCGTTGAAGAAGTCGCCTCAAATGCATCGCAAGCCGCGCAAGTCGCGAAACAAGCGACCGAGCAGGCGCAAAGTGGTGGTGAAGTGGTTGATGGTGCCTCAACGCAAATTGATAGCTTAAGACAAGATCTAGAGCAAGCAACAGACGTTGTTGAGTCGTTAGCCGTACAAGTTGAAGACATCAGTTCAATCTTGGATACCATTCGCGGTATATCTGAGCAAACCAACTTACTGGCACTCAATGCAGCCATTGAAGCAGCGCGAGCAGGCGAGCAAGGAAGAGGTTTTGCCGTTGTTGCTGATGAGGTGCGTAAGCTAGCCAGTCTATCTGCTGATTCAACCGAAGAAATTCAAGGTGTGATAAATCGCCTCCAAGAAGAGTCGACCAAAGCCGTTAGTGCGATGAGTAATGGGCGGGACCAAAGCGCAATTGTGGTGGATAAAGCCGCCGAAGCTAATTCATCGCTAAAACAGATCAGTGCGCATATCTCGCATATTAGCGATCAGAATATCCAAGTGGCGACAGCGACAGAAGAGCAGTCTAGCGTGGTTGGAGAGATCAATCGCAATGTTGAAGACATTAACTTGCTCACTGAAGAGACAGCGAATGTGGCTCAGCAACTCAACTCTAGCAGTAGTCATTTAAAGCAGCTCTCTGGGCAGCTTGATACGCTGGTGGGTAACTTTAAACTCTAATATGAGAACGAAAAGGGAGCACAAGACGTGCTCCCTTTAATTTTATAGCTAACAGCCCGAAGTTAGCCTTTGGGTTTTTGCAAGTGTTCTACCAACTTCTTAGTAAACCTCGCCGCTTCGCCACCTGTACAAGCTCGATGGTCAAACGTGATAGAGAGAGGCATGACTTTAACCGAAACCGGCTTGTCACCTTTCATCACAACACGGTCGATAATGCGCCCCGCACCCACGATGGCTACTTGTGGCGGAGATACGACCGGAGTGGCAAATATGCCTGCAATTGCGCCAAAGTTAGACAAGGTTATCGTCGCATTTTGGAGGCTTTCTCGACCAATCTTACGCTCTCTGATCCCCTTGACGGTTTCATCGAGCCACTGACGAACTTGATTGCCTTCAAATTCATCTGCGTGTTTAAGAACTGGCACATAAAGCCCATGACTACTGTCGACGGCAATACCAATATTGACTCTACTGTGTACGCAGCGCGTCATGGTTTCTGCATCAAACCATGCATTGAGCGCAGGTTCTTCCTGGCAGGCATAGACGACCGCTTTAATCAGTCGGCCAGAGATATCTTCATTAGCTAGCCAGTCGCCTAAGTTTGCTTCCTCGGTTATGGTCACAGCAGCAACATGATGATGAGACTCCGACATAGTTGACACCATGGTTCTGCGCGCACCTTTGAGCACTTCAGTCCCCGGGCTTTGTTTACGAGCCTCGTTATAAATATCGCTATCGTTGATCATGCCGTTAGGGCCCGTCCCTTTCACTGTCTTGAGTTCTACACCCAGCTTTTTGGCTAGCAGACGAGCTGAGGGAAGTGCTGTGATGAGTTCATCGGCTGAAGGGTTATGTGTGCTACCAATCCAAAAATCATCCACGTCGACATGATGAGCCGCTTGCGAGACGTTACCAACGACAGTCGCGGCATCTTGCTGTTTTGCCTGACTCACCGTCGAGCCGACCAATTCAGGTTGCTCTTCTATTTCTAGGAGTAGAGCGCCAATATTGATCACATCGCCTGCCTCGCCATGGCGACTGACGACAACACCAGAGTAGGGAGCAGGGACTTCAACCACAGCTTTGGCGGTTTCTACGGTTAAGACAACTTGATCGAGCTCGACAGAGTCACCGACTTTAATGTGCCATTCAACGATTTCAGACTCGGCTAATCCTTCGCCTAGGTCAGGTAATAAGAAGCTTTTCATTTCCAACCCTCCACCAATTCTCGCGCAGCTAGCACGATATCTTGCTCTTGAATCATGAAGTAATCTTCATTGCGGTAATAAGGCATGATGGTATCCATTCCTGTGACTCTCCGTGGTGGCGCTTTGAGTAAACACATGGCGTGTTCGGCAGTTCGAGCGAGAATTTCAGCGCCTACGCCACACGTGCGACTTGCTTCGTGAACGACCAACAACCTGCCCGTTTTCTCTAATGATCTTAGGATGGTGTCCATGTCGATGGGTTTTATGGACGCTAGATCAATGACTTCGGCTTCAATACCTTGAGTCGAGAGCGTTTGCGCTGCTTGCAATGATTCAACGACGCATGCGCCCCAAGTCACTAAGGTAATGTCTCGCCCTTTGCGTAAGGTAAAGCAAGTATCGAGTGGAAGAGCTTCTCCGCTATCAACGACCTCAGACTTAACGGTGCGGTAAATACGTTTGGGTTCGAAAAACATGACAGGATCGTTGCTACGAATAGAAGCGAGAAGCAACCCATAAGCTCTTTGCGGCGAAGATGGGATCACCACTTTAAAGCCAGCAGTATGGGCAAATAAAGCCTCGACACTTTCAGAGTGATGCTCTGGTGCGTGAATGCCCCCACCGAAAGGCGCTCTGAAAACTGCAGGGCAAGTTAATCGCCCGCGTGTGCGGTTGCGCATTCTCGCGGCATGACACATTAAGTGCTCCAAGGCAGGGAATACGAATCCTTGAAACTGAAACTCAGCGACGGGTCGTAAACCTTGGCTCGCCATCCCAACAGCGACACCGCCAATGAGCGCTTCCGCGAGCGGGGAGTCGATAACTCGTCTTAAACCAAACTTCTCTTTTAGCCCGACGGTAGCACGGAACACCCCACCGTTATCGCCAACATCCTCGCCAAGCACAATCACGCTTTGGTCTTTGTTCATTTCATGATGCAGTGCAAGGTTGACTGCTTCTACTAACGTCAACTCAGCCATGTTTGCCTCCTTGCATGCGCATTGCTTTGTTGATCAATAAATCTCGTTGCTGGTTTAACTCAGCAGGTGCGTGTTGATAAAGATAATCAAAAGCACTTTCCGGTGCCTGTGGTGGAAGGTTCATGTAGTGGTCAACGGCAATCTCTACTTGCTTTTTACACGCTAACAACCAGCTCTCTTCTTGGGCGTCACTCCAAGCACCTTGATTGATCAAGAAGGCTTTTAACCGTTTGATAGGTTCGAACTGCCAAGCTTGATTAAGCTCATCATCACTACGATAACGACTCGCATCGTCAGCAGTTGTATGGTCACTGAGTCGATAGCTCACCGCCTCAATTAGGGTAGGCCCTTTACCTTTTCTTGCTCTATCTAATGCGGCGAGTACGGTGTCATAGACCGCGACTACATCGTTGCCATCGACGGTTACACCATGAATGCCAGCGCCTTTTGCTTTGTCAGATAAAAACTCAGCAGCGGATTGGAGGGCTCTTGGGACAGAAATTGCCCACTGGTTGTTATTCACCACAAACACCAATGGCAAATTCCAAGTACCGGCACAGTTGATACTTTCTAGGAAATCCCCTTTTGATGTCGCGCCATCACCACAAGTGACTAAAGCAGCGTGGTGTTGGTTCTCGATTTTTAGCGCAGCAGCGACACCGACCGCGTGTGTACACTGAGTCGCTATGGGTACACAGAAGGGTAAGTCTCGACAATGTTCTGGAGCCTCACCATTGGCTGGCGTTACGTGAAAATCGCTACCTCGCTCATCACCTCCCCAGTATTGGAGGTTTTTCTCCATCGGGATACCACGCACCCACATTGCGGGCATATCACGGTAATAGGGAATAAACACATCGCGTGGATGCATGGCATGGCCAATGGCAACACCATAAGCTTCAGAGCCTAAATGAGAAGGGTAGGTGCCGAGTTTGCCCGTTCGTTGTAGGGCAACCGCTTTGTTGTCATACGTACGGGTGAGAACCATATCCTTATAAAAGGCGGTTAACGTCGTTAAGTCTGCCCAAGCTGGCAACTGGTTTACGGATACACCTTCGTGGTCAATAAAGCGCAGCATGGGTAGTGTCTGAACATTCATTACTATCTCCTTTTTGTTTCGCAGAGATGGATCGCACCTAAGAGAAACGATGTATGACTCAGCGACCATGTTTCGGTCATGAAGAGCCAAGATAGATACTTAAATTTCATACAACTTGTTGGCAAAAACTAAAACAACCTACTGAGTTTTCGATTCGTTGCACTTTATTAAGCTGCAAACTTGAGTTAAACCAGAGATCAATTTCGAGAATTGCACTTAAAGATAAGTGTAACCAAAATGTTAAATTTTGCCTGTTGGGTGTTTGTTTGAAGAGTAAAGCTAAGCTTACAGTGGGGAGCTAGGTGGAGAAAAATGCCAGTTTTAAACAGCGCTGTGGTGAAAAACTAGACAATTATACTTAGGTTGAAATACTTGGTGGAATATTGGTTTGCAAGTTCAGAAAGAGAAAAATGTGTAAATGAGTGTCTCCAAAATGAAAAAACAGCAGACCGAAGCCTGCTGTTATTCATCGTTATTTATATTTCGGACTAGTCTGGTTGTTCAGCCAAGTTTTGTTTTTGCTGTACCTTGTAGACCTTGCCTGCGTTAAAGCGTTCTAGGTAGTCTGCTAGGTCGCGCTTCACTTCAGGAACTAGGATGTATAGACCTACAATGTTCACAAGAGCCATTGCAAAGATCATCGCGTCAGAGAAGTCGATAACTGGGCCTAAGTTCATTGCTGCACCAATGACAACGAAGATACAGAATTTCACTTTAAAGATAAGCTCGGCTGTTTTGCTCTCACCGAATAGGTAAGTCCAAGCTTTCAGGCCGTAGTATGACCAAGAGATCATGGTAGAGAAAGCGAATAGTACCACAGCAATTGCAAGGATGTATGGGAACCAGCTAATTGCGCTACCGAATGCAGCAGACGTTAGCTCTACACCAGCAAGGCCAGTATCAGTGTCTAGGTAACCAGTAATGATGATAACTAGGGCAGTCATCGTACAGATAACCACAGTATCAATGAAGGGTTCTAGTAGAGATACGAAACCTTCAGACATTGGCTCTTTGGTTTTTACTGCTGAGTGAGCAATTGCTGCCGAACCAACACCCGCCTCGTTCGAGAACGCTGCACGTTTGAAGCCTTGGATAAGCACACCGATCACACCACCCGCAATACCTTCACCTGTGAATGCACCGTTAAAGATAGCGCTGAACGCGTCATCAATGCGGTCGAAGTTCATTAGGATAATGATAAGAGCAGCACCGACATAAATCGTCGCCATGAACGGAACCACTTTCTCCGTTACCTTAGCGATAGATTTAATACCGCCAATGATAACGATACCCACGATCACCGCTAGGATAAGACCGAATAGCCAACCTTTGTCTGCGAAGAATGACGCATCGCCACCAGTTACGCCGACAACCTGCTTGAACGCTTGGTTAGCTTGGAACATGTTGCCGCCACCAAGAGAACCACCGATCGCAAATACAGAGAACAGAACCGCTAGGGTACGGCCAAATGCAGCGTTACCGCGTTTAGCTAGACCTTTGCTTAGGTAGTACATAGGACCACCAGAAACAGAGCCGTCTGGGTTAGTATTACGATATTTCACACCCAGTGCACACTCTACAAACTTACTCGACATACCAAGTAGACCAGCAAGAATCATCCAGAATGTCGCACCAGCACCACCGATGGAAACCGCAACGGCCACACCAGCGATGTTACCTAAACCAACGGTACCTGAAAGTGCAGTGGTTAGGGCTTGGAAGTGAGAAACCTCCCCATCTTCTTTTGCTTTTGGATCAGAGAACTTACCTGATACCAGTTGAATCGCGTGCTTAAAGCCGCGAACGTTAATGAAGCCTAAGTAGAAAGTAAAAAAGCTAGCTGCAACAACTAACCAAAGAACAATCCACGGCACCTGTACGTCAGTAAAAGGGAACGGAATAGTCGAAAAGATCATTCCTACAAAAGGGTTAACGATAGGTGCAACGACTTCGTTGATTTTGTCATCCAAACTGGATGCTGCAGCGCTACCTGCAAATAGACTCGCCAATACGGCTAGCGAAATACGCTTTGTCATGCTTTTCCTGCCTGTAAATAGGTGTTTATATGAATAATATTTATATGATGTTGTGTTTTGTTACATTTATGTAACGTTTGCTATTATTCACTTTATAAATACCTAAGCAACATCTTTGGCGGAAAATATGATCCAGCAAACAATTCTGATTTTTACTAACTTTATGCGACCATTTTGAACTTATTCACTGGGTTTTGATGAAATATAGGTGGAATTGATAATTAATATCTTAGTAAATTAGTCGGATATTTGGCGTTATCTATAAATATATAAAACTGTATGATTACTAATTGAGCAGTAAAACATGACGGATTATGTGGTGATTTTAGATGAAAATGGTGAATATGCGCGGTTCGTGCATTAAAATTCACGGAGTGAATGGTTTGGCGTTATTTGATAAACAAGTGAGGTTGATTTCAGTTTGTAAAGGCAAAGACGTCGTGCGTATTCCGTCACTTCGCTGTCATATTAGAGAGGTAACTTACGCCAGCAGAAATTCTAATCGATGATATTCAGACGATTAGATGGGTTAGGTAAGTAAAAGAACTCAGAAGAAAATGGCAAAGAGAACGCACGAATTAGATGAAGTGATCATCAGTGAACTACAAAGTCATGGCTATATAAAAAGTGAAGCGGAAGCCTACTTAAAGCGAAACGTTTACAACTTAAATAAAAGTGAAGTGGCTACCATCAAAAATTACGCAGAACACTTTGGATTGAGCGCGAAAGAAAAGCTGATTGAAGACATACTCGAACTGCGACGAGAAAGTATCTTGCTAAAACTTACTGAACAGGCGTCTTGTGTGTAATGTGTTTAGAAACATTGTCTTTTGGTTGGCGCGTGAGTGAAAGGCAAACTCACTGAAACTTGCAACTGATGCTTGTTATGCAAGTAGGACAAATCTTATAAGGCAAACAACCTTTAGTGTTGTAATAAATTGAAGCCACAACAAATGGTAGGGGTGTAGGTGATACCCTATATAAAACAGAAGCTTAACACGGTTAGCTTTGTGTAAAATCTCCACCTATCTAGATTGCATTTAATGAAATCAGGAGTACGATGCGCGCCATCCAAATATAAGTGGTGGTAATCATGAAATCTAACGCATTAAAAATTGCAATCGTAACGGCTCTTGGTCTTTCTTCTTTAACAGGTTGTATGGGTCAAATGGCGACAACGGGTATCGTTTCAAAATTCAACTTAGAAGTGGTAGATAATCGTTACGGTCGTGCTGGGATGTTCATCCTACTGTCTCCTGTTTATGGTATTGCGGGTGCGGCTGACTTGTTTGTTATCAACTCGATTGAATTCTGGACTGGGAAAAACCCAGTATCGGGTAAATCACCAGCAGTTGTTGACACTCCAACCAAGAATTACATCAAAGTAAACGACAAGTTGGACAACTCTCTAAAAGAAGTGCCTCTAGCGAGCAACTCAGAAATTGATCATGCGACAATGAACCAGATCGATGCCGACACTCTGCAAATGGATGTCACGTACGCTAATGGCTCGAAACAAACGCTTCGTGGTGAAAGATTAGCTGAAGGTGTCGCGTTCTATTTAGACGATCAGTATGTCACAACGGTTTCAAACATTGAGCTAACAGACTACGTTGCTTCTGCGAATATCTAAAACGTTGCTATAAACTTCGTAGTGACAACAGACTAAATCCCCGCCAGTCGGGGATTTTTATATTTGTCGTCAGGAGACTAATACGAAAGTTTATAATTTTGCTGATACATATATTTAACAATAATGTCCAAAACGCTATAGTAAGGATTGAACAAACTATAGGAGTTAAAGGATGAAACTCACGATATCAGGGAAGTTACAGCTGAGTTTTCTGTCGCTTGCAGTACTTTTTATCGTTTCCGCGTTCTTTATTTATCGCAGCTTAATCACCGTTGAAACCCATACCGCATCGCTATTAAACCGAGATTTGCCGACTGTTGATGCAGGGCGTTCTATTCAACAATCCATCCACGCTACCGTCTCGTCACTGAGAGCTTACATGTTGTTGGGAGGTGATGAAGCAACCGGGGAAGCTGAAAAAGCGAAACTCGATCAGTCGCTTCTGAAAGTGGATGAATTATTACCTAAGTTAGAACCTCTACTCACTGAAGAAAACTATCAACAAATCCTTTCCCAATGGGCTTTGGTTGCTCAGTCACTTAATGATATTGCTGAACTTAGCCATTCCGATGAAAACCTTCCGGCTCACTCGCTGTTTATTAACGAAGCAGCGCCAATTGCTGAAGTCGCCCTCGATCAGCTTCAGGGGCTAATTAATGATGAAGCGGGTAACAAAGAAGGGGGTGAGCGTAAGCGATTGTTTAGGCTCTACGCCGACAGTTATACCTCTTTAGCTAATGCACTATCTTCTATGCGTGATTTCCTTCTTTATGGAAAGCAGGAACATTTAGATAAATACCAAGATTTTCTCAAGGCACATGATAAATCGGTCAAAGAGATTGATTCTAAAGTTGCCTTGTTATCGAGTAGCGATCAAGGGTTGTGGGATCTATTCAAAGAGATGCAACAGCTCTATTTCCCTTTAGCTGACCAGGTAGTTGAATTACGCCGCTCAAGTGATTGGAATATCGCGAACCAAAAAATGGCCAATGAACTAGTGCCAGCGGTGACTGCGTTAGATTCTAATCTTGACTCAATCATTAATCAGCAGCAGTCGGTTGCAGATCAAAGCGGTCAGGGAATCTTTAATTCAGTGACGAGCGTAATCTCACTATTGGTGGCGTCAATCGCCATTGTAGTGATTGTCGCTGCAACAACTGCGCATTTTATGGGTAAGAGTATTGGTCGCCGAGTTAAGACGATTTCTAAACGTGCACAATCGATTGCCAATGGTGACGTTTCACAATCTGCTTTGCCGATTGAAGGTAGCGATGAGTTGGCAAGTTTAACTCGCTCAATTAACAAGATGAATGATGAACTGGCCGCCATTGTTAAGGGTGTGAGCAACAAGGCTTCAACGGTAAGCGACAGTATGAACGCTTTACTTGATGCTAACGCGAAAACGGTACATCAGGTCGAAAGCCAGAAATCTACGATGGAGCTAGTAGGGCACCAAGTGACGGATGTTAGCCATTCTGCAACTGATACTGCCACGCAGGCCGAGCAATCAGCGAGCAAGCTATCTGAGTCTCAGGCACAGATAGAACTGGGTTCTCAAGCACTCGACCTCAATAAGACCACGGTGGGCTTACTGCATGCCACGATTGAAAAAGCCAGTGAACAGGTCGATGCGTTGAGCAAAGAGAGCGAAGCTATAGGCCGAGTGACCGAAGTAATTGAAGGGCTTGCTGAACAGACAAACTTGCTTGCTCTTAATGCCGCAATAGAGGCCGCGCGAGCAGGCGAATACGGAAGAGGTTTTGCTGTGGTGGCAGATGAAGTGCGCCTACTTGCTACTCGAACAACCGAATCTACCACTGAAATCAACAATATAGTCAATGCAATTCAATCGTCAACGGCGGCGGTTGTTGGTGAAATTGATAAGAGTAAGTCTCTAGCGGAAGAGGGGGCTAACCATACTGAACAAGCATATGGCACGTTAAGCTCGACGACACAACAGATCGAAGAACTAAACCAGCAGATGCAAGATCTATTGAGCTCAGCGCAGCAGCAGTCTCAAGCGACTGACGAAATCCAATTGCTGATGAATAAGGTGATTGAATCCGTTGAAGGGGTTGCTGATATATCGCAATCCTCGTCAGAAATCTCGAACCAAGTTCGAGGGCAAGTTGATGAGCTGAATGGGGAAATGAGCCGTTTTCAGATCTCTTAACAAGCGTTGACGACTTATCGAGTGATGTCTCATTCTTAAACCAGATCGGCAACATCTAATCGAAGTATCATCTATACCTAATATATCAATAATATAAAGCTCAATAATTCACTTATTGAGCTTATTTTTTAGGGACAAAAGTGCTTCGAATCATATTTAGCCTATTGGCAATGCTGGCTTGTTTTCCACTGTATGCTGAGCAAAGTGACAAGCTAGTAATCGCCAACTCTAAGGCATGGAAACCTTTCTCATTTATTAATCATAAGGGGGAGCCCGACGGTATTCTCGTTGACTACTGGCAAGAGTATGGACGTAAAAATAACGTCGAAATAGAATTTGTGTTGCTTGATTGGCAAGCATCTCTCGATGCGGTTCGAGATGGGCAAGCCGATATTCATGCCGGTTTGTTATGGTCTGAGCAACGTGACAGTTATTTGGACTATGCCCCCGAGATTCTGTCGATTGACACCCAGATGTACATTGGTCAGGAGCTGATAGGAACTAACCTTGATGCTTTTATGCTCGGTGAACATCAACATTTGGTTGGTGTTGTGGCTGGTGGTTATGAAGAGGAATTTACAAAGCGCCATTTCCCCAATTTGAATCTGATTAGCTATTCTAATAACCAATTGATGATAGAAGCGGCATTTAGTGGAGAGCTCGATGCTTTTGTCGCCGATCTGCAAGTGGCTAACTTTTATCTGTTTAGCAGTGATGAACCTCAGCGTTTTATTGGTGTAAGACACCTTTATTCTGGGAACTTACGCGCAGCGGTGAGTGAAGGGAACACCGCGCTACAACAGCAAATAACACGTGGCATCAATGAATTCGGCAATGATGAGAAGCAGCAGATCTTTAACCGCTGGATGTATGTCAGTACTGTCTATCCCGACTATCTTGTCCCAGTCGCAGCCTTGCTTATTGGAATTGTTACGTTGAGCTATATCATCGCCCTCAAACTTACGGTTAAAGTCAGAACCAATGCCCTAGAGCAGGCCAACTTAGAACTTAAGACGCTCTCAGAAACGGACCAACTCACAGAGCTCAGTAATCGGCGACATTTTGTTAATGAGTTTCAGCAAAGGCTGAAGGAAGGGGGCTCGATGAGCGTGATGATTTTTGATATCGACGATTTTAAACAGATTAACGATAACTATGGGCATCAAAGCGGAGACATCATTATCAAAAGTGTCGCACATGCGGCGAATAACATCTTGTCTGAACACCAATTGATTGGCCGAATCGGAGGAGAGGAGTTCGCCATTTTACTTTGTGGCGAGACTTACGAAGCGTCCGTTGTCGTTGCTGAGCAAGTATGTGCCGCTGTGCGTAAGGTGAAACTGCTGGAAGATAGCGAACGCAAAGTCACGGTCAGCTTAGGCTGTGCTTACTACCCGAGCACAGACTCAAATCCATCCCTATCAGATGCCGACCACCTGATGTACCAATCTAAAACCAATGGCAAAGACCGCGTAACTGCCAAAGTGTTTAGTTAGGCTTGAGTGAGCGTAAAAACATCAACCAAACACTAAAGTGATGCTAACTTCACCACTTAACCAGAATATTGAAAGAAAACACTTTTCTTTTCAGTTATCTGTGGCATATTGAATTTGTCTTCACGATGATGCGTGCATCGTATAATGGCTATTACCTCAGCCTTCCAAGCTGATGATGCGGGTTCGATTCCCGCTGCACGCTCCAAGTCTTTTTAGGCTATCTCATCTCGATGCGTACTTCGTATAATGGCTATTACCTCAGCCTTCCAAGCTGATGATGCGGGTTCGATTCCCGCAGTACGCTCCAAACTATCTCACACTTACCTTATCAACGCCGGGTCAAACACTGTCGAGCGGTTTCTTCCCGATTGTTTCGAGAAATAAAGTGACTTATCTGCATGCTCTAACCAAGTCAAATGGCTAGTTTGGTAAGGCGATAATTCGCATATGCCAAGGCTGATTGTGTATTTCACCGAATGATGCTCATAATTGACGTTTGCCTGCTCAATACGTTTACGTAGTCGTTCAGTAAAATAGAGAGCTTGTGTGGCGCAGGTTCCCGGTAGCAGTACAGTGAACTCTTCACCGCCGTATCTACCACAGACATCAGAGCCGCGAGAGGCTTTTCTCAGTTCGCTTGCAGTGTGGCGAATGACTTCATCACCCACTGTGTGCCCGTAGGTGTCATTCACTCGCTTGAAATGGTCGATATCAAAAATGACCAGAGACGAGCTCGCTCCTGTCACTTGGCAATGTTCGAATTCTTTTTGCAAGCAACTTTCCCAATACGCTCGGTTAAATAGCTTAGTGAGACCATCAGTTCTGCTCAGGTCAGACAGCTTTTGATTGGAATCAGTAAGGTGAATTTTGTTCTTCGCGATGTCACTGACATCATTGATGATGATACTAACATGTGACACTTCACCATTCACAGAGGTGAGAGGAGAGAAGGTGATGTTCTGGCGCATCTCCTTAAGGCCATTAGATATTGGACTGAAGTTCTTGAATTTAAAAAGAAATGGGCGGTCTTCCCAGCAAGAGAAACCGCGGCTATTCAAGGTGAACGCCGTACTGACTTTGCTGCGAAGCCAGAGTTCAGGTAAGTCATCGACCGTATCAAATAGAGTCTTACCAAGAATCTTATCTGCACTGATTCCACTATAAGATTGCATAAACGTATTCCAGACACAGACCTTGTATTCTCGATCAATGACGATCAGCCCTGCATCTAAATCGCCAAGGATTTGCATTACCCAGTGTAAGTCGCCGATATCTGTGGAGTTCATAATACACTCTCCAAAATGTCTTCTATTGCATTCAAAGATTCATAATCCATCAGGAAAATGATGTCGCAGGCGATATCTAGATTCTCCGCCTTATAAACGAACTCTATGGTAAAAATATCCTGCTCATAGTCTTTAAGAAATTGGTCGCAACCCAGTGAAACTTGCAACAGATCTTTTTCTAAAACGATCGGTTGGCGCAGCGAAATTGCAATGTCGAGTTGTCTACTGAAAGAGTTGAGAAATGATGAGACCAACAAATTGGAAAGATCGAGAATCACCTCATTGACTGAGCTACTAAGGGCATCATCGTCTGAGCGAGCAAGCAGTTCAAACCCAGAACCATGAAGGCAGACCAAAGCTTCACCATTAATACCGTTACCAACAAAGCGTTGTGAGACAGCACGAGATTCAGAATTGTTAACGATATCTTGAACCGTCATGGTCAGTTCGGACTGATGCAATGAGGCTACATTAGGTAGGGGCATCTCTATAAATCGGCCCATCTGCTGAGCAATTAATGAAGCACTCGCACCTAGCGCAACGTTACTCATTTCACGAATCGCCGCCATTAAATCGATCGGCTTGCTACTCTGCTGGTTTGGTCTGACGTCGGTATTTCTTAAAGGCAATCGATAGTGGTCAAACAGTGCCACTAAATCGGAGGTGACAAAAGGCTTCTCGATAAAGTGTTGGGCCCCCAAATCCTTACAACGAGATTTGGCTTCTAATTGAATATCCCCAGAAACTACCACGACCTGAGTTGGGTATTGGCTCACAGGCATAGAAGCCAGTACCTCAAAACCATCCATTACGGGCATGGTGAGGTCTAAGAAAAGCAGATCAATATTGTGCGCCAGCATAACTTCAAGCGCTTCTTTTCCGTGCTCAGCTTGATGAATAGTGATATGGGTTGAGGGAGCAATTCTGCCGATGATTGATTTTCGGGCAATAACCGAGTCGTCACACACTAATATGTTCATTGTTGTAATTCGATAGCCTGTTACAAAGCGCCACTTAGATTTCAAAAGCGAAACTAAATTAATACTGTGACTTTGGTTCAATTAATAATGGTGATAGTTAACATATTTATATTGATGATTTCACGTGCTTTTTAGAAAGCTGACCGGAAAATTGGAGGTTCGACACAGAATCATTGAAATGAGACAGGAGGAGTCGCTAGCGAGACTTTTGATGTGGGTTGCTTATTTAACTGCTGACAAATCATCCATGCAGTTTGGGTCACTTTAGCTAAATCTACCCCAGTGGAGATGCCTAACCCTTGGCAAAGATAAAGTACATCTTCGGTAGCAACATTGCCCGCTGCCCCTTTCGCATAGGGGCACCCACCTAATCCTGCGACGCTTGAATCAATGGTTGATACGCCCATGAGCAGTGCTTGATATAAGTTGGCTAGCGCCTGCCCATAGGTATCGTGAAAATGAGCGGCGATATGAGAAGGAGAGGTGGTCGAGAAAACCGCCTCTAGGACATTGGC
The DNA here is from genome assembly GCF_059295395.1 of Vibrio sp. SCP2. Classification (NCBI taxonomy): domain Bacteria; kingdom Pseudomonadati; phylum Pseudomonadota; class Gammaproteobacteria; order Vibrionales; family Vibrionaceae; genus Vibrio; species Vibrio sp. SCP2. Next base: position 1,558,962 of record NZ_JCAFVV010000001.1, read on the forward strand.
AACTTTTAAAGGAGTGCCTGTGCCTACCGTATCGCCAAGGGAAACTTCATAGCAGCCCATATCCAACATTACCTGAGCAATATCCGCGACTTGCTTGGGATTGGTTGCTCCGTCGTAAGGGCAATCAATGATACAAGATAGGTAACCTCTAACGGGCAGATTATGCTTTGATGCCAACTCTATAACGCCTTCAAATCGCACTAAACTCTGCGAAATTGAGCAGTTAATATTACGTTGGCAAAAACCTTCTGATGCCGCAGTGAATACCGCGACCTGATCCACTCCACACTCTAGGGCTGATTCTAAACCACGAACATTGGGCGTTAAGGCCGAATAAATAATAGGGTGTTGGCGATTGATAGTCGCGAACACCTCACGGGAGTTGGCCATTTGCGGTATTTTAGATTCGGAAACAAAAGCGCCGGATTCAATATGAGTAAGGCCAGTTTGAGAGAGCTGATCAATCAACGCAACCTTAACTTCAAGCGGGAGTGAGGCTTCATTTTGTAACCCATCTCTGGGGCCCACCTCGACGATATTCACGGATTTGGGAAGCTTAATGTGTTGGCTCATTGCTTTACTCCGAATTCCATTTAGGAGCGCGTTTTTCGAGAAATGCTGATAAACCTTCTTGGCCTTGGGGAGAAACGCGAATATTCGCAATCAGCTCGCTAGTGTAGCTTTTCATCGGCTCATCAATTGGCGCCTGATAGCAATGATGGCAAAGCTTTTTGGCTTCGACCAAAGCCTGCGGGCTGTGTTTTAGCAGAGGTGTAATCCATTCAATGGCTTGCTCAGTTAGTTGCTCAGAATTCGATAGCTGATGAACGATATTGAGTGATAGTGCAGTGCGTGCATCGATTCTTTCAGCGGAAAGCATATATCGGCGAGCATTTCTAACGCCAATGGTGCGAATCACGTAGGGGGCTATGGTTGCCGGGACAAGTCCCAACTTCACTTCGCTTAAACAAAACAGTGCGCTCTCATGCGCAATAACTATGTCACAGCAGCAGACTAGGCCAAGAGCCCCACCAAATGCGCTACCCTGAACCACTGCCACGCTTGGGTGAGGGAAGCGATCTAACTTATCGAGCAAAGTGGCCAGCTGAAAAGCATCAAGTTGATTTTCTTGCTGACTCTTTGCTGCCATTGAGCGCATCCATTCTATGTCAGCACCTGCAGAGAAATGTTTGCCATTGCCTGAAAGGATCAGCGCTCGGACACGAGTGTCTGACGATAAGGCATCTAAGTGAGCGATTAGCTGCGAAATAACCTCAGCATTGAAGGCGTTGGCGCTACTTGGGCGATTAAGTACCAAGTGAGCAATACCGTTTTCCTCTAGATGTACTTGAACATCACTTTTCTTGGCTATGCGGCTGTTGCGCTTCATGTCGTCACATCCTAAATATTCCAAATTGGCTATCTTCAACGGGCGCATTGAGAGCAATACGCAGCGCGTGGGCTAAAACATTGCGGGTCTCTTTCGGGTCGATAATGCCATCGTCCCATAGCCTAGCGCTTGCATAGTAGGGGTGTCCTTGGGTTTCATACAGATCAAGGATCTCTTCACGAAAGGCTTGTTCTTCTTGCGCCTGCCACTCTTTCCCTTGCCTTTGCATAACCTGGCTTTTTACTTGGGTGAGTACCCCAGCGGCTTGCTCGCCTCCCATGACAGAGATACGAGCATTAGGCCACATCCACATCATTGTGGGTTCATAAGCGCGGCCACACATTCCGTAGTTACCCGCACCATAGGAACCGCCAATTATGATGGTGAATTTTGGAACGTCTGCACATGCTACTGCCATAACGAGTTTGGCACCGTTTTTTGCAATGCCACCTTCTTCCACTCTTTTACCGACCATAAATCCGGTAATGTTTTGTAAAAAGAGCAGAGGTATTTTTCGTTTGGCGCACAGTTCGATAAAGTGCGCTCCTTTCTGTGCTGACTCAGAAAACAGAATGCCATTGTTAGCCACAATGCCGATTAACTGACCTTCTATCTTGGCGAAGCCACATACCAAAGTGGTGCCAAATAGCGCTTTAAACTCATCAAACTCAGAGCCATCAACGATTCGGGCGATGACCTCTCTGACATCAAAAGAGAGTCGTAAATTGTCATTTACTACACCGTAAATCTCTTCTGCAGCATAATGAGGCGGCGCGACATCATTAAGTGACTGGCTCGGCTCCAAGGGTAGGTTAGCGTTTGAAATTGCCTCTCGTGCTAACAGCATTGCGTGATGCTCATTTTCGGCATAGTAGTCGGCAACCCCAGATTTTCGGCAATGGACATCTGCTCCCCCTAACTCTTCTTCGGTGACCACTTCACCTGTAGCGGCTTTGACAAGCGGTGGGCCTGCTAAAAAGATAGTGCCTTGTTGTTTCACCATGATTGCAACATCGGACATCGCGGGAATATAAGCGCCGCCTGCGGTACAAAGACCTAATACCACAGCAATCTGCGGGATACCTTGTGCTGACATACGCGCTTGATTAAAGAAAATTCGTCCAAAATGTTCTTTATCGGCGAAGACTTCTGCCTGATGAGGTAAGTTAGCTCCTCCAGAGTCGACGAGATAGACACAAGGCAGTTTGCAGCGCTTGGCAATTTCTTGTGCTCTGAGATGCTTTTTAACCGTGAGAGGATAGTAGGTTCCTCCCTTTACCGAAGGATCGTTGGCGATCACCATGCATTGGTGGCCATTGATTTGTCCTATACCAGCCACAACCCCAGCGCATGGTACGTTGTCGTCATAGACTTGCCAGGCAGCAAATAGACCAACTTCCAGAAACGGACTGTTTTCATCAAGTAACATTGCGATACGTTCACGAACGGGGAGCTTACCTTTTCGGCGTTGATGTTCGAGCGCTTTTTTCCCACCGCCAAGCTTGATTGTGTCGCAATCAGCACGCAGCTTTGTTACGAGTGACTCCATTGCGGCGAAGTTTTCCGTATAGAGCTGAGCATCTTTTTTAATTTTAGTTTTTATCGCTGGCATGATGACCTCATTAACGAGTTTCTTCGAATAGTTCGCGACCAATGAGCATACGGCGGATCTCTGACGTGCCAGCGCCAATCTCATACAGTTTTGCGTCTCTCAGTAGGCGCCCTGCTGGGAACTCATTGATATAGCCATTTCCGCCCAGAAGTTGGATGGCATCGAGGGCGATTTGGGTAGCGAGTTCAGCACAATAGAGGATTGCACCAGCGGCATCTTTTCGGCTTGCATGGCCTCTATCGCAGGCTCCAGCGACTGCATATAAGTAGGCGCGCGCGGCATTGGTTCGCGTATACATGTCCGCGACTTTGGCTTGAACCAGTTGGAACTCACCGATCGATTGACCGAACTGTTTACGGTCGTGGATATAAGGTATGACAAGATCTAAACAGGCTTGCATGATCCCAAGGGGACCTGCAGCGAGCACGACCCTTTCGTAGTCAAGCCCGCTCATTAACACTTTCACGCCATGATTAACTTCGCCCAAGACGTTTTCTACGGGCACTTGGCAGTTTTCAAATACTAGCTCGCAGGTATTTGAGCCACGCATGCCTAGCTTATCTAGCTTTTGAGCATGGCTGAAACCCTGAAAGCTTTTCTCGACAATGAACGCTGTAATGCCATGTGAGCCTTTGTCAGGGTCGGTTTTGGCGTAAACCACCAGAACATCTGCATCAGGGCCGTTAGTAATCCACATTTTTGAGCCATTAAGTAGATAGTGGTCGCCTTTAAACTCGGCTTTAAGCTGCATGCTCACTACATCTGAGCCAGCATTGGGTTCACTCATTGCCAGAGCACCGATATGAGTACCGTCGATGAGCTTAGGCAGGTATTGAGTGCGTTGAGCCTCGTTGCCGTTACGAAATATCTGGTTAACGCATAAGTTTGAGTGAGCCCCATAACTCAGAGCGACAGAAGCAGAGGCGCGACTGATCTCTTCCATCACAATGACATGAGCAAGGTAGCCCATTTCTGCGCCACCGTACTGCTCACTGACGGTCACACCCAGTAAACCCATACTACCTAGCTCGGGCCACAGCTGATTAGGGAAACTATTGGAGCGATCTATCTCTGCTGCGAGAGGCGCTATGTGTTGTTGGGCGAATCCACATACATGTTCACGTAGAAGATTGATGGATTCATCTAACCCAAAATTAAGAGGGATGTATTGTGATAGCATAACGCCTCCAAGCGAACGGTTTTTAGCTTATCGTTTCCAAAATCACCGTTCCCATAATTATCATTTCCAAAACTACAGTTTTAAAAACCACTGTTTGAAAAAGACTCGAAGACGTTTGTGCTTATCTAGCTGGTTTGACTCGCCTCTAATGCTTGCTCACATCGTTCGCGAGCAAGGTTGAGATCACTCAGCATATTGTTAATGTCATCGAGTTGGCGCATCAGCACCGCTTCTTTTTCATCAATGATTTTCAGCATTTCAGTTAACTGAGTATCACCTTGATGAGTATCGTAAAGTTCAAATAGTTCACGTATCTCTGCCAGAGAAAACCCTAGCCGCTTACCGCGCAGAATTAACTTCAGTCGGGTTCTATCTCGTCTGTCGTAGATGCGCATACTGCCTTTACGCTCGGGCTGAATGAGTCCCTCATCTTCGTAAAAACGGATGCTACGCGTCGTTATGTCGAATTCTTTGGCGAGATCGCTAATCTTATATTTTTCCACTGAGACTCTATTCCTAGTTATTTAAATTCTTGGCTTGATGGCTGATTCTGAAAAGGTTGAATCAAATAGTTTGCAAATTAGTTTGTTTTGTTTCTTTACGTTTACGTAAATGTTAGTGCTATGCTTACGTAAACGTCAAGAAATTAAGTTAGGCCGATTTAATAGAGAGATAGAGCGGTAATTAGATTGGTCATCAAGACAAACACTCACCAATGAGTAACAGAGCTACGTCAGAGAGGGCGGCGCAATGGAGCAAAAAGAGATTTGGATAGTGTCAGCGAAACGGACTCCCATGGGAAAGTTTCAAGGTTTGTTGGCTGATTACTCTTCACCACAGCTAGGTGCACTGGCAATACAAGGTGCGCTTGAACAGGCTCAACTATCACCCTATGAAGTGGATGAAGTCTATATGGGTTGCGTGCTGCCTGCCGGGTGTGGTCAAGCGCCTACCAGACAAGCGGCTTTGGGCGGTGGTCTTGAGCAAAGTACCCCCTGTACCACAGTAAACAAAGTATGTGGCTCAGGAATGAAGTCGGTGATGCTGGCATATGACTTAATCAAATTGGGCTCGATTCAATGCGCGGTTGCAGGTGGTATGGAGAGCATGACAAACGCCCCTTATCTAATGAAAGAATCTCGCAGCGGCATGCGAATGGGGCATAAAACCACCTATGACCACATGTTCTTAGATGGACTGCAAGACGCCTATGAGGGAGAACTGATGGGTGTTTACGGCCAACAAATTGCCGATCAACTGGCGTTCACACGTGAGCAATTGGATGAATGGGCAACGCAATCTGTTCATAGAGCTCTCGCAGCGGATAAACAGAACATGTTTGGTGATGAGCTAGTGTCTATTTCACTCAAAAACGGCGAGACACTTAGCTATGACGAGCAGCCACGTTCTATCGATGCTAATAAAATTCCCAAGCTGAAGCCCGCCTTTGCTAAAGAGGGTTCAATTACCGCAGCCAACTCTAGTGCTATTTCTGACGGCGCTGCTGCGTTGATCTTGATGGAATCTGAAAAGGCGAGTCGTCTTGAAATGAAACCTCTCGCGATCATCAAAGCGCATTCCACACACGCACGTAAACCTTCGGAGTTTACGGTTGCGCCTGTCTACGCGATTGAACAATTACTCTCGTCCTTGGATTGGGAGGTTGAAGACGTGGATTTGTGGGAAATCAATGAAGCCTTTGCTGTCGTTACACAGATCGCGGTTAAGGAGCTTCAGCTTGATAGTAGCAAAGTCAACATTAAAGGCGGAGCGTGCGCATTGGGGCACCCGATTGGGGCGAGCGGGGCGAGAATTTTGACGACTTTGATATATAGCCTCAGACAACTTCAGGCGTACGGTGTTGATGGGGATGCCACTAAGCGTAAGCCTATGAAAGGGGTCGCGGCAATTTGTATTGGCGGTGGTGAAGCAACTGCAATTGCCATCGAGATTCCAGTTTAAGAGCAAAATACGGAAAGGAAAACACAATGACACAGACAGTCTCTTTGTTCGTCGGCGGTGAGTTTTGCCAATCTCAATCTAGTCAGTGGATCGACGTGACTAACCCAGCAACCAACGAAGTAATTGCAAAGCTTCCGTGTGCTACCGAACAAGAAATGGAGCGAGCTATTCGTAACGCTGAAACCGTCTTTCATCAATGGAAGAATGTGGCGGTGTCGGAGCGTGCTAGGGTCATGCTCAGGTATCAGCATTTGTTGAAAGAGCACCATGATGAAATTGCTGAAATTTTATCGAAAGAGACAGGCAAAACCACGGTTGATGCCAAAGGGGATGTTTGGCGAGGGATAGAGGTGGTTGAACAGGCCGGAAATATCGCCAGCAATATGATGGGAGAAACGGTTGAGAACGTAGCAACCGACATCGACTCCTATTCACTGATTCAGCCTCTAGGTGTGTGTTGTGGTATCACGCCTTTTAACTTCCCAGCGATGATTCCATTGTGGATGTTTCCGCTCGCCATTGCAGCGGGAAACACCTTTGTTTTGAAACCATCCGAACAAGTTCCTTTAACGGCGATGCGTCTGGCACAATTATTTGAACAAGCGGGCGCACCAAAAGGCGTTCTACAGATTATTCATGGTGGTAAAGAGCAGGTGGACTATCTGCTTGAACACCCTGTCATCAAAGCCATCTCATTTGTTGGATCGGTAAACGTGGCTCAATACATTTACCATACGGGCACAGCTAACAATAAGCGTGTTCAGGCGTTTGCGGGCGCTAAAAACCATATGGTTGTGATGCCGGATGCAAACAAAGCTCAAGTCATCAACAACTTAGTCGGCTCCTCGGTGGGGGCGGCAGGACAGCGCTGTATGGCGATTTCTGTTGCGGTTTTTGTCGGCAGCTCTAAAGAGTGGATCAGTGATCTTGCTACTGAAATGGCGAAGGTTAAACCCGGCGCTTGGAATGATGAACAAGCAGGGTATGGTCCCTTAATTAGTCAGCAAGCGAAGCAGCGTGTTACGAGCCTCATTGAGGAAGGTAAGGCACAAGGGGCTAAATGCGAATTGGATGGCACAAATTGCGTTGTTGAAGGTTTACCTGATGGGAACTGGCTCGCTCCAACGCTGTTTAGTGGCGTGACGACCGATATGTCCATTTATCAACAAGAGATATTCGGCCCTGTGTTGGTGTGTTTAGAAGTCGATACACTGGAAGAGGCAATCGAGCTTATCAACAACAACCCATATGGCAATGGCACATCAATATTTACTGCCAACGGCGCCGCTGCGAGAAAATACCAACATGAGATTCTGGTGGGCCAAGTTGGGATCAATGTACCGATTCCAGTGCCGTTGCCTTTTTTCTCATTTACTGGCTGGCGAGGCAGCTTCTATGGCGATCTTCACGCCTATGGTAAGCAAGCAGTACGCTTCTACACGGAAACAAAAACAGTTACAGCGCGTTGGTTTGATGATGATATTCCATCTGGGCCGAACATGACGATTCAGCTTCGATAAAAGGGGGGAGATATGGACTTCGAACTCAATGAGGATCAAAGAGCTTTCGCCGATACCGCTATGCAGTTTGCAAGAGAAAAGTTAGCGCCTAACGCGGCAGAGTGGGACGAGCAACAAATCTTCCCTAAAGAGGAGCTGAGAGAAGCCGGAGAGCTTGGCTTTCTTAGTCTTTACACCCCTGAAGAGCAAGGCGGCCTAGGTCTAAGCCGGTTAGATGCTTCGATCATTTTTGAGCAGCTTGCTATGGGCTGTACGTCGACCACGGCGTTTATGACTATCCATAATATGGTGACATGGATGGTAGGAAGCTTTGCCAGTGACAAAGTAAAACAAGAGATATGCCCAAAGCTGATAACAGGCGAGTTGCTAGGCTCTTACTGCTTAACGGAGCCAAACGCTGGATCAGATGCCGCCTCTCTGACCACAAGCGCCAAACTCACTGAAGATGGCTATGTCATCAACGGAGCCAAAGTATTCATATCTGGCGCGGGTGAAACCGACGTGCTGGTGGTTATGGCGAGAACAGGCAGTGAAGGCGCAAAAGGCGTCTCTGCATTCGTGGTACCTGCCAATATCGAAGGCATTAGCTATGGGCGAAAAGAACCCAAAATGGGCTGGAACTCCCAACCAACACGCAGCATTACGTTTGAGAACGTTGTAATTCCAAAGGACTACCTACTTGGTGAGGAAGGGCAAGGTTTTATCTTTGCCATGAAAGGACTTGATGGCGGGCGAATAAACATTGCAACCTGTTCTGTTGGCACTGCCCAACAAGCGCTTAATCAGGCAATCCAATACGTCAATGAGCGCAAACAGTTCGGCAAAACGATCGGCAGTTTTCAGGCACTGCAATTTAAGCTCGCGGACATGGCAACTGAGCTAGTCGCCGCTAGGCAGTTGGTGAGATTAGCGGCAAGCAAACTCGACAATGGTGATCCTGAAGCAACAACATACTGCGCGATGGCGAAACGTTTTGCCACTGATGTGGGCTTTAAGGCTTGTGATCAGGCACTTCAGCTCTATGGAGGCTATGGTTATATCAAAGAGTACCCATTAGAGCGCCATTTCAGGGATGTAAGAGTTCATCAGATTTTGGAAGGCACTAACGAGATCATGCGCGTTATTGTTGCAAGACGTCTTCTTAGCGAAGGCTCAGAAATACTCTAAGGAAAGAGATTATGTCACAGCATTCAGCTAATCCTATCGAACACAAGATACATAACCATGTCGCTGTATTGACGATGAATAACCCGCCTGCCAACACTTGGACAAAACAGAGCTTGAATCAGCTTAAACACTTGGTGATTGAGCTTAACAACAATATGGATGTCTATGCTTTGGTGATTACCGGCCAAGGAGAGAGGTTTTTTTCTGCGGGCGCTGATCTGAATCTTTTTGCCTCCGGAGACACAAGTGTTGCCGCGGATATGGCGCGCGCCTTTGGAGAAGCCTTTGAGACCTTGAGTGCTTTTCGTGGCGTTTCCATTGCTGCCATAAATGGTTATGCGATGGGAGGTGGGCTAGAAGTCGCGCTCGCGTGCGATATTCGCATCGCAGAGAAACAAGCTAAGTTAGCTTTGCCTGAAGCGAAAGTGGGCTTGCTACCCTGTGCTGGCGGAACACAAAACTTAAGTGCATTGGTTGGAGAAGGCTGGGCGAAGCGAATCATTCTGTGCGGTGAACAAGTGAGTGCCGATAAAGCGTTTGATATCCGTTTGGTTGAAGAGGTGGTGGAGCAAGGGCAAGCACTTGAAGCTGCAATTCAACTAGCGGAGATGGTGGCGAATCAATCTCCACCTGCCGTCTCTGCATGCAAAACACTGATTCAGACGACGCGCTCAAATCCTATTTCTTACGGATTAGTCAAAGAGCGAGAGCTATTTATTCACCTATTTGATACAGAAGATCAGACTGAGGGCGTAAATGCCTTCCTAGAAAAACGTCGCCCAGAATGGAAAAACAAATAGGTTCAGGAGGAAGCTATATGAGTGATTTAGTCCATTTTGCGGAGCTGCCCTGTAGTGACAGTGAGCATAAAATCGCCGTTGCCACCTTAGACAACGCCCCCTCTTTAAATGCGCTATCAATCGATATGTTGGCAAGCTTGAAGCACCAATTGGACATTTGGCACGAGGATGACGCCATTGTGTGCGTCTTGCTTGAAGGCGCTGGAGAGAAAGCGTTTTGCGCTGGTGGTGATGTTCGCACCATGTACAATGTGATGAGCGGTTCGACCGAAGAGCAGATTCAAGACTTTTGTTCGCACTTTTTTACTGTCGAGTATCAGTGCGATTATCTTATTCATACCTATTGCAAGCCTATCATTGCATGGGGGCAGGGGATCGTAATGGGCGGTGGTATGGGGCTTTACATGGGCTCTAGCCATAAGGTGGTAACTCCAGATTCTCGCCTTGCCATGCCCGAAATTAGTATTGGCCTCTATCCTGATGTGGGCGCAACCTGGTTTTTAAATCGGCTCGATAGCGGTGTTGGGTTGTTTCTCGGGCTGACCGGTATGATGGTGACCGCTACGGATGCTGTCTCGCTTCACTTGGCTGACCATATGGCGTTACCTGACCACAAATCTGTACTTCTTCAGCAGCTACAAATCGCTGATTGGGACTGCGTCGATGACGCCTATGAAGTCGTGACAGAGATGCTTGAGTCCTTTGAAGCTGAAGTGAACGGGCACAAGCCCCAAGCGCAGATTTTACCTTATCTCAATCACATTCAGTCAGCTTGCCACGCTGACAGTGCTATTCAAGTTGTCGACAACATCAAGGCACTCTCGTTTGGAGAAAAGTGGTTGGATGTCGCTAAAGATAACCTCGCATTAGGTAGCCCTATTACTGCACATATTTGTTATCGCCAGATGACTCAATACCAGCAGCTATCCCTTGCAGATTGTTTTCGTCTTGAACTTAATCTTTCTGTCCGTAGCGCTCTACTCGGCGAGTTTCGAGAAGGTGTACGTGCGCGATTAATAGATAAAGATGGCAAACCCAACTGGCGCTATAAAAATGTGGCTGAAGTCGAAGATAAAGTCATCGACGGCTTGTTTAGTTCCCTTTGGTCAGACGATAACCACCCATTGTCTCAGCTAGGGCACTACTAGGTTGATAAAAGCAAAAACTGGAGAAACGTCATGGAAACAATCGCATTTATAGGGCTAGGTAATATGGGCGCGCCTATGGCAACCAATCTGGTCAACGCAGGTTTTAACGTTCAAGTGTATGACTTAGTAGAAAGCTTGACTCGACCGCTTGCAGAGATAGGCGCGAGAGTGTGCGACTCACTTGAGAGTGTAGTGGATCAAGCTGATGTGGTTATCAGCATGCTGCCAGCGGGTGAACATGTTAAGTCTGTCTACCTTGGCGGGCAAGGCAAAGAGGGTCTACTAAGCCTGATAAAGCCAGGAAAGCTAGTCATTGATTCATCAACGATTGACCCAGAGTCGGCGCGTTTAGTCGGGCAAGCGGCGGATGAAAAGGGTGTGTTTTTTACTGATGCGCCGGTATCCGGTGGGGTTGCGGGAGCAAAAGCAGGTACGCTGACCTTTATTGTTGGCGGAAGTGATGAGGCGTTCCACAAAGCAGAGAAAGTGCTGCAACATATGGGAAAAAATACCTTCCATGCCGGTCAAACTGGTAGCGGTCAAATGGGCAAAATCTGCAATAACTTGATGCTCGGTATTTTAATGTCAGGGACTTGTGAAGCGCTCAACTTAGGTATTGATAATGGGCTAGACCCTAAAGTGCTATCAAACATCATGTTACAGAGCTCTGGTCGAAACTGGGCATTGGAACTTTATAATCCGTGCCCAGGAGTAATGGAAAATGCTCCAGCATCAAATCAGTACCAACCGGGTTTTATGAGTAAGCTTATGCTAAAAGATCTTGGCCTAGGCTTAGAAGCTGCCTCTAAGAGCCAATCCTCCGTTCCTATGGGCTCATTAGCGCGAAACTTGTATGCATTTCATAACATGAATGGTAATGCTGAGCTCGATTTCTCTAGCTTGTTTGAGTTCTATCAATCGAACAACGATAAGTAAAAGGAGCTTGCTATGGAGTTAAAAGAAAGCGTGATTGCAATCACTGGCGCAGGGCAAGGTTTGGGGCAAATGATGGCTGTGACGTTAGCGCACGCTGGCGCTGAAATGGCCCTTATCGATGTAAATGAACAAGCTTTGAGGCACACTCAAGAACAATGTCATATGCTTGGTGTTAAGGCGTTGACTTATCGAGCCGATGTGACCAATGAAGATGAAGTAGAGCAGGTGTTTAGTGACATTGTCATTGACTTTGGTCATATAGATGGCTTAGTCAACAATGCGGGTATTTTACGAGATGGTCTGCTAGTGAAAGTCAAAGATGGCGAAATCTCAAAGATGTCACTCGAACAGTTTAACTCCGTGATAAACGTAAACCTTAACGGGACGTTTCTCTGCGGGCGAGAAGCAGCGTTAAATATGATTAAAACTGAGCGCAAGGGCGTGATTATCAATATATCCAGTGTCGCTCGCGCGGGAAACATAGGCCAAACTAATTATGCCGCTTCAAAAGCAGCAGTGGCGACTCTAGCGACAACATGGGCGAAAGAGCTTGCAAGGTTTGGCATTCGGGCTGCGGCGATAGCGCCGGGCGTGATAGAGACCCCGATGGCGGCGCAAATGAAACCGGAAGCGATTGCCCGATTAGAGTCTATGATTCCTGTTGGGCGAATGGGAGAAACTGCAGAGATAGCAAATACGGTTAAATTTATTTTCGAAAACGACTATATAAACGGTCGTATTATTGAGGTTGATGGTGGGATAAGAATGTAGGGTTATTTATGTATATGCAACAAGTATAAAAATATGCCTCTAAATAGTTAGATTTAGAATATTTTCGACAACTAATCGAAAAGTTTAAATTTTGTGCTTACACTTATAGAACAGCATGCATATACAAATAATAACTCGGCTTATTAGAGATACTTCATCTGGAAGAAATGTATTACTAAAGCGTTGGTTGGCGAGTTTCCTCTAAATAAACAGGCAGATACGGAATATCTGTGAGGGGTTGTCGTTATGAAAATTGCAACGAAGATAGTGTTGGCTTCAACGCTATTGTGCACCTTGGCGGTTGTCGCAACCGGTGTCATTGTCGGATGGCGTTCTTCAGGACTTTCTGAACAAGCGTTATTTGAACGGGCAACCAGTCAATTGATTTCCGTTCGTGAAATTAAGAAAAATGAAATTGAAAGTTATTTCAAACACATAAGTGGTCAAGTCGTAACGACCGCCAATTCTGTTGGGGTCAAAGATGCTATGAGCGCTTTTAGTGAAGCGTTCAAGTCATACCCAATAGAGCAAGTCTCTCAAAGCGATATCGGGCAGTTACAATCTTATTACCAAGCAAATTTTGGCGCGACCTATAAAGGGGCAAATGGCGGAGCATCGGCTAATGAAATGCAAAAGCTCAATGCATTATCCCCCCTTAGTAAAGCGCTTCAAGCTCGTTATATCGGTACAAACCCTAACCCTCTTGGTGAAAAACACAATTTAATGAGTGACTCTTTGGGTACCGAATATGATTCTGTCCATGCTACGTATCATCCAAGTATCAAAGGATTCTTAGAAGAGTTTGGTTATTACGATATTTTCTTAGTCGATGTTGAAGGTAATATCGTTTATTCAGTATTTAAAGAGCTAGACTATGCAACTAATTTAAATTCTGGCCCTTATGCGAATAGTGGTATTGCCAAGGCGTTTAAAAATGCGCTGAATTTGTCAGCTAATCAATATCACTTAGAAGATTTTTATCCTTATTACCCCTCTTACGAAGCAGCCGCTTCTTTTATTGCCACTCCAGTAAAAAATGCGAACCAAACATTGGGTGTGTTGATCTTCCAAATGCCTGTTGATGAAATCAATCGAATCATGACTTTCAACAGCAATTGGAGTTATGCAGGCTTAGGAGAAAGTGGCGAGACTTACTTAGTTGGACAAGATGGATTACTCCGTAGCGAATCCCGATTCTTAATGGAAAACCCAGACAGCTATTTTGCGGCATTGAAGGAAGCAGGTGTTTCTCAGTCAGTGTTAGCACAAATTGAAGGCAAGTCTTCAGCGATTGGCCGTCAACCTGTTGCAACTGCAACCTCAAAGGCGGCCCTCAGAGGCCAAAGTGGATCTGACATAGTCACCGATTATCGTGGCGTAGAAGTGCTTTCTGCTTACTCTCCGGTCAATGTCGCAGGGTTAACTTGGGGTATTGTGACTGACATTGACAAAGAGGAGGCTTTGGAAGATCTAGAGACTTTAATTAGCTCTCTGTTCATGACTGTAATCAGTAGTATTGTCGTAGTGGTTGCGGTAGCGATGTTTATTTCTTATCTACTCGGTAACAGCATTGCTAAACCGATCAAGCTTGCTAGTGAGAAAGTGCAGTGGATCGGCAAAAACAATGATCTGACCCAGCGTCTAGAAGAGTCTGGTAAAGATGAAATGACCGATTTAGCTATCTCGCTCAACTCGTTGTTTGCTCATCTACAAGATATCATTGGCCAGTTTGCACAAACCACCAATAACCTTAATAGCAATACCCAGAGCATGGCGGGCAACATGAACAGTACCCGTGAATCGGTTGCTGACCAAAATCATAGAACTGAGTCGGTAGCGACTGCGGTGAATGAGATGAGCGCTTCGATTGCCGAGGTAGCACAATTCGCGACGCGCGCAGCAGAGTTTGTTAAAAATGCCAATGATACCGGCAGTGAAGGTGTTCAGGTTGGTCAGAACTTAGGTAGTGAAATCTCTCGTTTAGACGCAGAGATGAAAACCGCAGTCGATGCGATCCAAAGATTGCATACTGAAACTAACTCGATTGCCGAAGTGCTCGATGTTATTCAAGGAATAGCGGAACAAACTAATCTTCTAGCGCTGAATGCTGCGATAGAGGCTGCAAGGGCGGGTGAGCAAGGTCGTGGCTTTGCGGTCGTTGCGGATGAAGTTCGCTCCCTTGCTGGCCGAACACAGTCCTCTACTGAAGAAATTCGAGAAAAAATTGAATCACTTCAACGCGAAACTCAAAGTGTGTCTCAGAGTATTGAAAGTGCTAACAACACAGTGTCTGAAGGTGTCACCACCTGTGATAAAAACACCGAGATGCTCGAGCAAATAGTGACTATGCTCAATGACCTAAATGAGATGAACGTGCAAATCGCAGCTGCTACTGAGGAACAAAAGGCTGTAACTGACGAGATAAGTGGCAGTATTACTTCTATTGCAGATGCCTCTTCAGCGGTATCGGTTCAAGTGCAAGATGTCGATGATGTGCTTCAAGGTTTGTCTAGCGAAGCCGATCGATTGAATGCGGAAGTGTCGCAATTTAAATATTAGACAAATGTACAAGGAACGTGGCTCTTGAAGCGAGAGCCACCACTTTTTAAGTTTCTAACTAAGCGCTTTGTGCTCACTCTTTACGTGATACATGGCGTTGTCGGCTAAAGAGATCAATGATTGTAAACAAAGTCCTCTCTCACAAGGTGCGAAATGTATACCAATGCTCACATCTGTTACATCTAGCTCCTTAGTGGTGGCTAGCTTCTCTGAGTAGCGATTACTGATGGTTTTTGACAAGTCTGTGAGCTCATCATGCTTAGAAACAAGAGTAAGAATAGCAAACTCATCTCCGCCAATGCGCGCAACTATGTCACTGGGGCGACAGGCCGTTTGTAGAATACTCGCTACGCTAGTGATCGCGACGTCCCCAAATTCATGACCATGTGTATCGTTAACTTTCTTTAAGTTATCTATATCAATGTACAGAAGGCCGATATTTTGATTATAGCGAGGTGCGTCTTTAAGCTTTTGTTCTCCCAATAAGGTGTAACCGCGACGGTTCAAGAGTCCAGTAAGCTCATCAGTTAATGCCATATTTTCAGCTTCTTGCAAGCGGCAAGCGGTTTGAATATCCGAAGCTATGAGCCGTGCGAGTTGTTCTAGTAGCTTAGATAGAGCAAGAGGATAGACAGTTTCTTTCGTATCGATGACACAAATAGTGCCGAATAGCTCTCCATCTGGCCACAGGATAGGAGCCCCACAATAAGATCGCACTGGTCCTTGAGCGACGGCGGGAGCGTCTAGCCAATTTGCATCTTCAACAGCACAACCTACATATAAATCGTCGCGCGTTTCCATGATGTGGCGACAAAAGCTCTTCATTTCCCAAGGCCAGGTGGTGTTGTTAGGCAAAAAATTATCTTCGTTTTGGCTTGATACCACGACATTAAATTCACCTTGTCTAAGCTGTACGATTGCTCCGGTTGAAGCTCCGTATAGTTCGGAGAGCAAGTCAACGAGCTCTTGCCACTTATCAAGGTCGATAAAATCGCTTTTGGTGTTTGCTACACAGTGTTCTGGGCTGATCATGTTTACTACCTGTTGAACATGGGATATTTGGAACAATTCAATAGATTAATTATAGAACTGTCTTGGTTGGGCTAAATGGTAAAGTCTCCTTTTTTTCTTTGTATCAATATCATAGACTCAAGACAAACCAAATGGAGTAATTTAATTATGGATTTATCAGTATTTTTAGATCGCCTCTCAAAGTCACCGAATTCAGTTCAATTTGAAGACACCATGGCGGTCATTGAAGCAAACTATGAGTTCACGCCAACCGCGTTTGTCAACGGAGAAACCTTAAACGACGCAAACCAGAATAATGGCTCGTGTAAAATCTTTGCGTTTGGCCTTCTAAACCAATTAGACCCTTCATCAACACTGGCTTGTTTTGGCAAGTTTTATCGCGAAGATGTCTTAGGCAACCCAGATGGACAAGACCACGCTAACATCCGTAATTTTATTCACTTTGGCTGGCAAGGCATTAGATTTGAGGGTGATGCACTCGTTACTAAATAGTAGATAAAGGAGCCTAGTGCTCCTTTTTAGTTGGAGCCTTTGATATGAACAACTCAGATTTGGCTAAGTATTTAGACAGTTTTAAATGTGCAGAGTCCGGTTATCCGTTTGGCCCTGATGCCTTAGTATATAAAGTAAAAGGTAAGATGTTCGCGATACTTGCCGAGCGCGAAGGGCGCGAGTACGTGACGGTGAAAGTTGTTCCTGAAGATGGAGAAGTTCTCACCTCTCAGTTTAACGATATTACTCCCGGTTATCACACCAACAAAAGACATTGGGTGACGGTTTACTATCCTGGTGATGTCGAAGATGGGCTTGTACAAGATCTTTGCGAGCGCTCATATGAACTGGTGGCGAAGAAGCTTTCAAAGGCCGATAGAGTTGAGTTAGGCATTAGTTAATGAACTGTTGGTGGAATGAGGGTGCAGGAAAATCCGCCTTGATTGCTCGAACTCGCATCATGTTGCTTTAAAACTCAGCAAACAAACGGAATAATTCGATTTTTGTTTGACTCTCTAAGCTCAATCCGTAGAGTATGCATCGAACGCAGCGGTGGGTAACTAAAGCGTTTGAAAGAAGGGCGCGTTGGCAGAGTGGCTATGCAGCGGATTGCAAATCCGTGGACCTCGGTTCGACTCCGGGACGCGCCTCCATTCTTTTCTCGGGTGCGGCAACAGCAATATCCGAATATGAAAGCGCAGATGTGAAAGCATCAATACTAGACCAGCGAAAGCTGGTTTTTTTGTATCTGAAGTAAGATAAAGCGATCTAGTTGCGCCTGACACAGCGCACAAGTGTGACTCTAGGATCAGCATTTATTCTCTAATCTCCATACAATACTTGTTCTCCAGGTTAGTAGTGAAGACACATGAGAAATACCGACGACTATATTATTTTCTACCATTTGGTTGAGCAGGGATCATTTAGTGCTGCTGCGAGGCATATGGAATTGACGAAATCGGTTGTCAGTAAGCGCATCGCTAAACTTGAGCAAGATATCGGCGTTCAACTCCTTTACCGAACGACTCGAACCCTCAAACTGACAGAGTCTGGGCAATCCTTTTTTGAACATGCGAGAAGTGTTTATCAAGCGGTAGCCACGGCTGAGGAATCGATTGTAGGCTTAGGTAAGAGCTTATCTGGCAACATTAAAATTACCGTTCCTATCATATCCGGTGAGTTGATCTTACCTACTGTTATTGCTGAATTTAACCAAGAGTATCCCGATATCAATATTGATATGGAGTTGGATAATCGCTTTGTGGATATCGTTAATGAGCGTTTTGATTTAGCCATTCGCACTGGGGTTCTTCCAGATTCGAGCCTCATCGCGCGTAAGTTAGTCGATGCCAATTGGATTGTATGCGCCTCACCTAAGTACATAGCGAAAAATGGTAAGCCTAAAACGCCGAAAGAACTAACAAAACACAATTGTTTAGCCTATGCCTATCAGGAAACGGGAGCGAGAGAGTGGGCGTTTAAAAACGGTGACAATGTGTATCAAGTCAAAGTGGATGGCAATCTGTGTACTAATAACTCTTCAGCCTTACGTAACGTTGCTTTGTTAGGGCAGGGGATCATTTACGTGCCTCGTGTGTTGGTTTATGAAGATTTACAGCAAGGTCGGCTGATTCAACTGTTCAAAGAGGAAACGGCAAAGTGCCTCGGTATCTATGCGGTCTACCCATATACCCGCCAACAGCCTGAAAAAATTAAGCTTTTCATTGAGCACTTGTATCAGTGCTTTCAAGAGCGTAGCTATCAATTTTAATCAAAATCGCCCTCTTGCTTAACGGAATCTAGCCTAGAACACTTTTTCAAACTTAAGACTTGAGTTTCTATCAGCTGCTTCTTTGTTGAGAGCCTTGGCTTGTCACAATAATCCAACACTCTCGTGATGTTTTTAGTTCGATTTGTTGCTGGCAGTATTTAGACCTTGTAGGCATTAATTGTACATAACTCCTTTTAAAATATAGAGTTTGTACACCAAATCGCATTCGCTCGATTCTCAATATGAATCTATTTGTTAACATTTGAATCTTGTATTGTTTCTTTATGGAAACGATATGTTTCTTTGTTGATATTTGGCTTTTGAAAATATTAACTATCTGAAACTATTTAAGAAATTAACATTAGAGTGATTGTGGCTGTCACAGGGTTCACTTGCGGTCATGGACGTAGAGAATTGGACTGCTTATATTGGTTGGGCACAATAATTAGAGATACGGATATGAAACAGAAGCAGCTGATTGACGCATTTACCGCGATCGTAGGGGAAGAGAACGTCCTGACCGATCAAGTTAAAAACAAGTATTACCGCAGCGGCTTTCGCTCCGGAAGCGGTAGTGCTCTAGCCGTGGTTTTCCCCAATACACTTGTTGAACAATGGAAAGTCATTCAGCAATGCGTTGAGAACAATTGCATTATCATTATGCAGGCTGCGAAAACGGGACTGACCGAAGGGTCTGCACCAAGCGGAAATGATTATGATCGCGATGTCGTCGTCATTAACATTACCAAAATGAAGCAAATCTACCTCATTGACGGTGGCAAACAAGCAATCTGTCTTCCAGGCGCTAGTCTTCATTCTCTAGAGAAAGAGTTAAGAGCAGTCAATCGAGCGCCACATTCAGTGATTGGTTCTTCTTCTCTGGGTGCGACAGTCGTTGGCGGCATTGCAAACAACTCCGGTGGCGCATTAGTAAAACGCGGCCCTGCTTACACTGAGCTAGCCATTTTTGCTCAGGTCGATAAAAAGGGGCAACTTCACCTTGTCAATCACCTCGGGATCGATGGCCTTGGGTCGACACCAGAAGAGATTTTGCAAAACCTCCAAGATGGAAACTTTGACCCTGCCGATGTCATTCATGACGAGCGTATGGCATCAGACAAAGAATATGACGAGCGCGTTCGTGATGTGACTTCTGATATTCCATCGCGTTTCAATGCAGATGAGCGTCGTTTGTTTGAGGCAAGTGGCTGCGCAGGCAAATTAGGTGTATTTGCAGTGCGCGTGGACAGCTACCCAATCCCGCAAAAAGAGCAAATCTTCTATTTGGGTACCAATGATCCGAATAAACTGACCAAACTAAGAAAAGACTTTCTAACCCAGTTCGAAAACCTGCCAGAAATGGGAGAGTATCTCCACCGCGATATCTTCAACATGGCAGAGAAGTACGGCAAAGATGTGTTCTTATCGATTGATAAGTTGGGTACCGACAACTTACCTAAGATGTTTTCATTGAAAGCGAAAGTGGAAAACTTCTTAGAGCGCGTGCCTTTAGTCAGTAAATATCTCCCAGATACGATTTTGTATTACGCGAGCAAGTTGTTCCCTCAACACTTGCCACAACGCATGTTGGAGTACCGTGACAAGTACGAGCATCACCTTGTGCTTAAAATGAGTGATGGTGGTATTGCAGAAGCGCAAAAGTATCTGCAAGAAGTGTGGGCGGTAGAGCCTGATAGTGACTTCTTTGAATGTACTCCGGAAGAAGGGAAGAAAGCCTATTTGCATCGCTTTGCAGCAGCAGGGGCAGCTATTCGTTATGAAACGATCCACCGCAACGAGGTTGAAGATATCGTTGCGCTCGATATTGCATTAAGACGAAATGACGAAGAGTGGTTAGAAACCTTGCCAGAGGAAGTGAGCCAAAACTTGGTTAAGTCGCTCTATTATGGACACTTTATGTGTTACGTGTTCCACCAAGATTACATTTTCAAGAAAGGTACTGACACCAAGCGAATGAAAAAGTTGATGTTAGAACATCTAAACAGCCGAGGGGCAAAATACCCGGCAGAGCATAACGTCGGGCACTTGTACGAAGCAGAAAATTCGTTGCAAAAGTTTTACCACCAGTTAGATCCTACCAATACCTTTAACCCAGGCATTGGTAAAATGGACCGTTATAAACGTAACTGTAATTGCTGTGCTTAAGCAATGAATACCCTAAGAGCCACATTCTAAGTGGCTCTTTCTATTTGAGGTGGCGTTGAAGTTTTGATCAAATTGCTTAACTGGCAAACGTTAAGTTGTCTTTTTAACCAGTTGAATCAAAATGAATAAATTTATTGTTGACCTTGAATCTCAATCCGTTAAAGTACACCTCGTTCTCACGGCATAGGTCGTTAGAACAGGTGGTGTTACCATCGCATGATTGCGTTGCCCTGGTGGTGGAATTGGTAGACACAAGGGATTTAAAATCCCTCGGCGTTCGCGCTGTGCCGGTTCAAGTCCGGCCCGGGGCACCATCTACTTTTCTGGCTAGAGCCGGTTAGGTAAAAAAGCAAAATTTGAGGCGCGTTGGCAGAGTGGCTATGCAGCGGATTGCAAATCCGTGGACCTCGGTTCGACTCCGGGACGCGCCTCCATTCTCTTATGAGAAAGCAACCAGCTTAGGCTGGTTTTTTTATGCTTGTTACTTAGCTCTCGCACAAATCTACATACGCGACGCCATTTTTTCCGCCTTTCTTGACTTTATACATCGCAGAGTCCGCTTTCTCATAAATCTCATCAAAACGATATTGAGTTCCCGAAAACAGACAGACACCAATACTAAAGCCGATTTTGGCGTATGGGGAGTCCGGCTGAATTTCTGGTGTGACGTGAGCAAGCAAGGTATCGCAAAACTCCTGAATCTGATTTTGACTGTGGATGTGACTTAACATAACAAACTCGTCTCCACCCAGCCTTGCTACGATTGAACCCGGAATAGCGTTACGTTCTAAGTTCCCTGCGATTTGAATTAGCAGCTTATCGCCGGCTTGGTGACCAAGTTGATCATTGACGGATTTAAAGTTGTCTATATCAATAAAGACAAGCGCAGAGCATTTAGAATTACTGGGCAGCGAGTGAGTTAAGTAGGATTGTTCAAAGGCGCTTCTATTCAGCAGACCGGTCAGGGGGTCACTATTAGCGAGCTTAGCGAGCTGTTGTTCATAACGTTTCTCTTGGGTGATATCGACATGAGTCCCCATCATTCGCAGCGGTTTGCCGTTAGAGTCATACTCGACAATTCTACCTCTGTCAGAGACCCAACTGTCACTACCATCCTTGTGAATCATTCTATGAACGACTTCATAGAGATCGGTTTTGCCTGCTAAATGATCCTCAAATGCACCCACAGCCAAATCGTAATCTTCAGGGTGAAGTTTGCTTTTCCAAGTATCGACGGTTGCTGTCAGCTCGTTTGATTGAAAGCCGAGCATTTTCCCCCATTCCATATTAAATATTGTCAGGGTTCCCGAAGGCACATGCTGTTCCCATAAACAAAGACCAGTGCCATCTAGTGCCAAGTTGAGTTTTTCTTGCAATCGTTCATTCGCCTGTTGCAGTGACTCAACTTGCGCTTTCAAATCTTCGATCTGCTTTTGGTATTCTTCCATGAATATCATCTGCCTTGCTGATATCTATCAGGTGAATGTGACTATACGAGATTCGTGGTCGGATTTCTAACCATAAAAGAACCCCCTTCGTCAGTTGATGAAGGGGGTTTTACACTAAGAAGATGAGTAGTGAAGTCTGTGTTGCTTTGTCGAATCAAACAGGTACGGCATTATTGCGCAGTGTTGCCGACTCAGCTTTTTTAGTTTGAACAACTCCTCCCATTTGGAATTCCGTTGCCTGAGAACTCGACTCTCAATTGCTCAACCGAGTTCAAGTACTGATTATTGCTGGTATCTGTACTATCAAAATTATTGAGTGTTACATTCCAGTTGGTAAATGGAGTCGGCTCAAAATAGGCATAAGCAAACTTGTCTGAAAGTGATCCGTCGGTAATGATACTTACTTGGTTGTTAACCGCATCATCGAGTCGGTAGTAAAAGGCGCGTGTTATCGGGTTAGCGCTAAACTTAAACTCTTCTTGTCTGAAGCGATCATAGTAGTTTCCGCCGTTAGAAATACTCAAATTGAATTGTTTACCGTAGGGAAGATTTTCACCTTCGATGAATACGCGAATCTTGTCTAATCTCACGCGGTCAAAGGCGCAGAATTGCGATTGCTCCAGTGGGACATTGAAGTTGAACTCACCCGTTTTGAACAAGGCTTCAATTTGTTTAGCATCGTCAATGACGAAGTTGTCGATATTGAAATCTTGCGGCGCAGGTTGAAAGCGATTGAGCGCGTTGACGTATTCATTCTCAATAGCAGCCAGATCAAATTGGTATTCTAAGTAGGATTTACCTAAGCTCGGTTTCACATCACTATCTTTAAGTGCCCAATACTCATAGGCGGCGACATAGTTTGAAAGGGCCACGAACATAGGACGTTTGAAGTGCAATGAGACTCGTGATAGCTCTTGCTCAATACGTTTTTGTACAGCGCTATCTTCGCTGGCACTCGCGATTAGACTTGTTAAGCGGTCCTTTTGATTGAGGGTGACTTTACGCGTTAGGAGTAAATCAACCAGTTTTGCTTGCTCCTGAACAAGATTTAACTGCGATGCATTAATGGCTTTGCCTAGCAGAACTTGTTTTTCCATTTCAAGAAGATAAACGCGAGCGCCCTTAATACCTAATGAGTCAGCGTAACGTAGGTTGCTTCTTACCTCAGTTAACATTAAATCCCATGCGAGATTACTCTCATTTAAAGAGGGGACCGCGAAATCAAACGAGTCCATAGTCTCTGAAATTCGCTGTTGCTTAATCGTGGACTTAACTTCGTTGGTAAGAGAAGCAATCCCCGCAACAGTCTTGGTGATGCTATCAATGATACCAGTAACATTCTTAACGTTTGTTACTAGGTTCTTTGCTTTGTCGAGCGCTTCTGGCGTTTTCGCCAATTGCTCGGTTACGTCATTAATGCCAGACAAATTACCTGTGAATACACCACTTACCGCGCCTCCAATTTCTGCGATGGCTTTAAAAATCGCCAGTGCTGCGTTGAGTTGTTGTTGAGTCTTCCAGACTTCGACACCATACAGGTAATCACTGCGGGCGCTTAACGCCGTAAGCTCCTGAGTTTTGTATTGCGCTTCAACAGCGGTAACACTATCGAGCAGTTTAGCGATGTTTTGTTCGGACTGTTTTACGATGGAGTCCTGAGATTCTAGAACATCATCGATGTTCGCTAGAGCCAGGCGGGTATTTTCAATTTTGTCTTCGATGCGGCTATTTCTATCTGAGACCAGTTCACGTTTCTGCTCAAAAGCGATCATTGCCTGAAGGTAGGCTTTGTATTTCTCTTGATACAGTGAACGGTCGAGATAAGGGACAAAGTTGTCCGAGCGGCTACTTAAGTCGGTGAACTGTTTGAAAGCTACGGTCTGAAGATAAAGGTCAGTTAACAAAGGATCTTCAGAAACAGTTTTACCCGCGTTTCTCATGCTCACTTCGAGCCAATTGAGTATTGCCAGACTTGTCGCTGGTTGAGTGTCGTATAAGCTTGTAGCCATATCGAAAGAGCGGTTAGCAATATCAGAGAACTGTTGTTTCGCCAATTGTATGTTGGCAGCTAGTTCAGTGGAAAGTTGTTGCTTAACATAGTGTTCTTTCGACAAAATAATCGAAGTGCCTTGGCTCTCTTTAGTATCAATTGTGTCCGCGGTAACAGTGCCCTCTGGTGTGAAAGCCAACACATTAAATGGTGTTTCCATTTCTTGGGCAATAACGGTGACGGAAGCCGCAGCACCTTGTTGGCCGAGCACAAATGTTGGTACGCCTGCGCCTACCACTCGGCGAGCAAAGATCACGATATTTTGGTTGTTCATGACCAAGTTAAAGTTTTCATCTACTTCCAAAGTGTCCGCGAAAATATATATCTTGGTAGGTTTTACTTTGTATAAATTTTGCTGATTAATCCATTCTTTAAGGTTTACATACAAGTCAGAGGTAGAACGTGTTACAGAATCATTTTGTACGTATGGTGTGTTTAGCCATTCTGGGTATTCAGTATTTGCAGGCAGGTCGTTGATATTAAGCCAATCAGAGGCAATGACGCCATTTGAAAGCGCTGCCGTAACAGCAAGGACAAGGATCTTCTTCATTTTTATTTCCTTATTTTTCGCTACCTTTGGTTTATTTGAGGTAGCCTTGCCCACACCCGACGCAGCTGCGCGGGTGGGGAAGTGAGGGATAAATCCCGTTATTGGTTATTGGAAGAGATTATTCGGCTTTTTCTATGTATGCGTTGTTGGCAAAGGTTTTCGCTTTATCACTGATATTGCTCCAGTTTTGCTCTGCAACAGCGGTATTCGCCATCGCTTCTGCGGCGGCTCTTAATGCATTAGATTGTAATATTTCAGTGCTTGATTCGGCTGCTTCGAGCGCAACGATGAGAGAATCAAAATCCGTATTCATTTTCTGCCAATGCAGTTTCAGCTTATTGACATAAGGTATGGCGTTTTCAATTTTGCTTGAGATGTAATTGATACTGTCAGTTGAACGCTTGTAGGAGTTGTAAACCTTCTGAGTCGTTGAAAGCTGAGCTTCAAGTACTTTTGCTTCATCCTGAAGTTGATTGCGCAACTTTCTGGCCTTTTCAGCTTTGTCGCCATAAACACCCATAATAGGAACTGCTACCAACGGGAACCAAGCATAAGTGACAGCAGTAGAAGCAACAGTAACGTAGTGGTTGTAATCTTTGTTTAGCTGATTAATGCGGTTATTCAAGTCATTCACGCGCTGTTGAAGTTCACTACCATCATCATCTAGGTATCCGCTGTGTGTGCTTTTTAGTACATCAAGTTGTAGTTTTTGTTCTTCCATCTTTGCTGAGAATGCGAGCAGGTCTTCGCTGGCCTTTTCCACTTTCTTGTGATTTTCTACCGAGAAGTTTTTCAGAGCGCTAAGGTAGGCAATGGCAAGTTGACGAGCTTGATCGACCGCTTGAACATCCGCGGGTAGTGGAGAAAAGGATTTAGACAGAATGATCGTTAACTGATCACTAAGCGGCTGGACCATATATTTCTGAATGTCATTGTAGTTGGACAGTGACAGCGCTAAGCCCACAATGCTTGGATAGAGATCTTTCTTCCAATAAAACGCTTCGGAATGTACTTTCCCATATTGTTCTACCAGCGCTTTAAAGTTTGAAAACGGAACGTCATCAGCAATGTTGAAAGCAGACTTCATACTCGCTTCAGTAATAGGTAACGATAGCGCACCTTCAACGTAGGTTTGAATTTGAAACCACTCTTTCTGGTTAAGGATGAATTCATCGGTATCTAGGTCAATGAACGCACCGTTTTCACCGATAATTGTTTCATAGCTAATCTGCCCAATCTGCTGTTCAGCTGACGATGGGACGAGTAATTCACTTGACGTTGAAGCCTGAACTCCAGCACTAATTAAGCCTAAACAAATAGTGGATAAAAGGAGTGGCTTTTTTATGTTTTTCATTCTAATACCTTATATTTATGCGTGCTCACGCCTACCGTTATTATATTTATGGTAATGGTGAGGTTTATATTTATAGCAAGCTGTATGGTTTAATTTGTCTATGTATTTAATAGATTTTATAAATTCCTCCGATCAATGTTTTGGTTGAATCTATAGCAATAGGAATGAACTAAATGAGTTGTGGCTCACATAAATGGCAATTTATTGATCAATGTTTAAGCTATTGATATTTAGTAATATTTAAATTAGTAAATGTTAAATAAATGGTAGGCTACGTAATTAAAAGCTTTAGAAGGGAATTCGAATTTAAAATTTCAATAAACTGACAGTTCTATTATTTTAAGGTTTGAGGTTTTTTATTTACATAAACACTTGTTTTAAATAACTGTATAGTCACAAAATATGTAAGGTGAATTTAATTTGAAAATTATACTAATGGAATTAATGGCTCAAAAGTGAACAATATAATATATATAAATATAAGTTACGGATTGGCTTAGCCTCGAGGTCCAGAAGAATAAAAACGACTCGCGAATGGCATGTCGAACCATATTGGCCTTTTCTTGCACATAGATGGTGCACTGAAAGCACTGGGTTGAATGTAACTTTTTGATTGTATTGGATTATCTATCTGGCACCTTACTTGCTGTTGTCAATAAGCCTGACTTAATTAGGCAACAAATACATATAACAACGTCACAGGCGATGAAGCCTCCTCCACTTTTACGGTGGAGGAGGCTTTTTATTTCAAGGAGTAAGTGATGACAAGGGAATGTACAAAAACGGCCTGCCCATATTGTGGAGTGGGATGCGGTGTGGAAGTGAATCAGTTGGGAATAGAAGGGGATAAGGCGCATCCTGCAAATCAAGGGGCTTTGTGTGTTAAAGGTTCCGCATTAGCTCAGAGTTTAGACATGCCTTCACGATTGCTGTATCCAAAGTTGGATGGCAAAGAGATAAGCTGGAAGCGAGCAACGGAGTTGATCGCGACTGCCTATAGTGAAGCGATTCAAAACCATGGCGCAGATTCCACTGCAATGTATGTTTCAGGTCAACTACTTACTGAAGACTATTACGTAGCCAACAAGTTTATGAAGGGCGTGGTAGGCAGTGCGAACATCGATACCAATTCACGGCTATGCATGTCTTCTGCCGTTGTGGCTCACAACCGTGCGTTTGGAGAAGATGTCGTCCCTGTTAACTATGACGACATAGATGATGCGGAGCTAATCGTGATATGTGGGGCGAATACCGCATGGACGCATCCCGTCTTGTTCAGGCGGATTCAGCAGGCTCGAGAACGTAACCCTGAATTGAGGCTAGTGGTGATTGATCCGCGCGAAACAGTGACGGCCCAGCAATCCGACTTACATTTATCTATCCCTAATGACGGTGATATTGCGCTGTTTAATGGGCTGCTGCGTTACTGTGTTGAAAGTGGCTCTCTAGACGAGCCCTATATTGAGTCTCATACCTCTGGGTTCGGCGCGTTAGTTGATCTCGTGATGAGCAAAGAGTTCGGCATAGAAACGCTGTGTGAGCAACTAGAACTGAGCCAAGAGCAACTTAAAACCTTTTATCGCTGGTTTGCCACGACCAGAAAAACCATCACTTTGTTTTGCCAAGGGGTAAATCAGTCCCAATACGGCGCGGACAAGGCCAACACCATTATTAATGCTCACCTTGCGACGGGTAAGATTGGTATTCAGGGCGCGGGGCCGTTTTCTATTACTGGTCAGCCGAACGCCATGGGAGGAAGAGAAGTCGGTGGGCTAGCGAATCAGCTAGCAATTCATAGAGGGTTTGACCCTGAGTCGATAAAGCTTGTCAGTGAGTTTTGGAACACAGATACCCTTGCTTTGCAACCGGGTCTAAAAGCGATTGAGATGTTTGAAGCCGTTGAACGTGGCGATATTCAGGTGATTTGGATCATGGCGACTAACCCAGTTGTTTCAATGCCTGATAATGCATTTGTAAAACGTGCACTTGAAAAATGTCCACTCGTTATCGTATCGGATGTGACCGCTGATTCTGATATCGCCAAGTATGCCGATTTGTTGCTGCCTGCCTCAGGTTGGGGGGAGAAGCAAGGAATGGTGACCAACTCCGAGCGTATGCTCACTCGCCAAAGGCAGTTTATGCTCGCGAAAGGTGCAGCTAAGCCAGATTGGCAAGCGATCAGTGATGTGGGCGCAAGGCTGTGTGAGTTACAAGGCCGAGAAAATGCCTTTGATTTTGCTCGTGTGGCCGACGTGTTTAGAGAATATGCGGCTATGACTGGATTGAATACGCAGAGCTCATTGTTACTTGATCTGTCCGAGTTCGCGAATATGACCGATGAAGAGTACCTAAACTGGCAACCTATTCAGTGGGGAGGAGAAAGACCTTTACACAACGGCCAATTTAGCTTTGCCGATCGTAAAGCGAGGTTCGTTATCCCTGCACTGCCATCAAAACAGCAGGGCCAATCATGGTGGTTAAATACTGGGAGACAAAGAGATCAGTGGCATACCATGACTCGTACTGGCTACATTTCCCATCTTGCGGCGACTGAACCTGAACCAACGGTGTATATGAGTAGTCGTTCTGCAGCTTATATGGACGTTAAATCAGGCCAGTTGGTCGCCTTATCCAGCTCAGAGACAGAGCAAAAGATTATTGCGAGAGTAGCAATTGATGATGGGTTAGGAAAAAGACAACTGTTTATGTCGATGCACTGGGCAGGAGAGTATGGAGGCGAAAGTCAGGTTAATGCTGTGGTAAGCCGCATTGCTGATCCTTCTTCTGGACAACCAGCATTTAAATCCCAACCAGTGGAGTTGTTCCCGGTAAAAGCACAAACTTATGGCCTTTATCTTGGTGAGCGATTTGTTGAACACGATTTCATTTACCAATCATTTCAAACTGAAGAGCGAGTCGGCGTTTGGCGTTTTGCAGATACAAAGTTTTATGACAAGTCATTTGCGACAGAGCTTGGTGAAACTCCACATAAACGCAAAGTCGTTCTAGAGCTTGCTAGTGGGTGGCTAACAGTTTGTTATGACGAAGTGGGAGAAGACAAAATCATTCGTTCTCTACTCATGATCTCTCAGCTCCCGATTGAGGTCGATGTGTCAAATCTTGCAGGTTTAATCGGTAAACCTCTAACTTTTTCAGCTTTGTTGTCTGTCTCTAGCCAGCAAGAAGCCAGCGAGTTGATCTGTAGTTGTTTTAGAGTGAGTGACAAACAGATTCTCCGCGAATTGGAGAGTGGAGATTGCACAAGCGTCAATCAGCTGAAAACTAAACTCAAGTGCGGAACGAACTGCGGCTCATGCTTGCCCCAAGTGGAGCGTCTTGTCGCAAGCCACGGACAAACAATACTGATTGCGAAATAGGAGCGTGCTATGAAATTAGGCAAAAGAGTTAAAGAGGGTTCGCAATTTGGGCTACGTGGCGCAGGTTTCATTCCTCATCGATATGTAAAACAGCCGATTCTTACGGGTAGTGGCTGTGATTCAGAAGGGCTCAAACGCGGAAAGGTGCAACTGGTTGGTGCAGGCCCCAATGACCCAGAGTTACTGACAATAAAAGCGCTAAAAGCGATTCAACAGGCTGACGTGATTGTATTTGATCGTCTAGTAAACAGAGAGATATTGGATTTTGCTGCGGATAAATGCCAACAAATTTATGTGGGTAAGCGCTGTGGTCAGCCAAGCTTAAAGCAAGAAGAGATTAGTCAAATACTGGTCGATCTGGCGAAATTAGGTAAACGTGTCGTCAGGCTAAAAGGCGGTGACCCCTTCATATTTGGTCGTGGTGGTGAAGAAGGATTGCTACTCGCAAAGCACAACATTGAGTTTGAGGTTATTCCAGGTATCACTGCTGCTATAGGTTGCGCGGCGTCTTCTTATATCCCTTTAACTCATAGAAAAATCGCTAGAAGTGTTACCTTTGTGACGGGGCAGGTGGTGACAGGAGCGCTACCTGCTTGGTCTCAGCTTGTTAGGGCAGGACAGACTCTGGTTTTTTATATGGGGCTGGAGAAAGCGCAAGAGATTCAGCAAGGACTGGTCGAGCAAGGTCTAGAAGCAGACTTTCCGCTTGCCATCATTACTCACGGCTGTAGCCGCCAGCAAAAGGTGCATGTGTCATGTTTAGACTCGCTAACTGCTAAAGCGAAAGAGTTAAAAGGGGTCAGCCCAGCATTGATTATCTTAGGCGAAGTCGTCAAACTGCGAGAAGAACTAAACATGACCATAGAGTCAGTGATCTCACAAGAGGAAGTATGAGCTCAATTTTAGAATGTATTCGAACGGTTGGTCGAGGAGAACGAGGACGTAAGCCGCTTACCTTTGAACAGGCTTACCAAATCATGGACGAGTATCTTGATGGTCAATGCGGTGACGACCAGATGGCGATGCTACTGATGTTGATTCGAGTACAAAATGAAACCAAACAGGAAATTGCAGGTTTCGTAAAAGCGTTTCAGTCTCGTGTCCCTAGCTTGGGCGCTGATATTGACTGGCCGTGTTATGCGGGTAAACGCAAAAGTGCAGGGCAACCTTGGCACCTATTATCAGCCAAGATCCTTGCAGACAGCGGCTACAAAGTACTGTTACATGGTTATCACGATAGACCCGCCGGACGATTACATGCTGAAGATTATCTCGATGCTTTTGGTATTGAGGTTGCCCAGTCACCGCAAGAGGCGAAACAGCTACTAGAGACTAAGCGCATCGCTTATTTACCTCTAAAGCATTTTGCACCACAAGCTGAAACTATGATTGGCTGGAAGAATCGCTATGGATTGCGTACACCGATCAACACGGTCGTCAGAGCTTTAAATCCGGGCGGCGCAAAACTAGGGTTACGCGGTAGCTTTCATCCAGGCTTCCAACAGCTGCATGCTGAAGTCGAAAGCGAGATAGGATTAACCCAGCACGCCGTGGTCTCTTTTAAGGGACAATCTGGCGAATCAGAATACAACCCTAAAGTCAGCCAAACCGTTTGGGTGAGCACACCGACAGGCGTTGAATCGCATTATTGGACTGAACGCATGCTGACTGACATTCCTTTGCCTAAAAAGTGCCTGTTTGGTACGGCAGATAATGATCTTAATATGATGGCTAATACAGTGGTTTCGACAATGGCGGCGACATTGTTTGCTGAGTCGAACGATCTAGAAAAGTCGTTTGAAAAGGCCTATCTACTCTGGTCTGATTACTGCGATAGTTAGTAATACCAACCAGAATAAATATCTGGTCATTCTTGCTAGTTAAAATCGCTGATAGCTGCGTTATAGCTATGTTTGCAAAGAATGGTGTAGGTAGATCAACTAGCTAGCTGCAATCTATGCCTTGCTCTAAGCGATTTTTCCAGCGCAATTATCTGATCAGCTATTTATCCCGATTGGTATAAATAGAACAATTGGCACATTCCTTGTTATGTCTCTTTTAGATAGAGAGCAAAACAAGGAATGTTCATGCACAAAAATCTCTCCAAAAATCCGCTCATCATTTGCAGTGATCGTGTTGAAGAATTGGCACGATTATCGACGCTGCTCGCTCAAGAGTTTGACAATATCATCAGTTGCCAACTTAATCAGTTTGAACAAATGTTGGACCGAGAACCCAACGCTTATGTTGTTGTGGGCTGGTTGCAACCGAGTGCTGAACTGCGCGTGGTTATTGAAGAATGTCGCGTTAGAAAGCATCCACTCTTGGTGGTGTTGAAGCAACTAGTTTCTAATGATATCAGTCGTTTACCTGAAAGAATGGATTATGTCCTCGTTCCGGCAGATACCGAATTTTGTTTGACTCCTTGGATTGCCAATGCGTGCCAGATTCGTCGTTCAGTGGTTGCTCTTGAAGATGAAATCGAACAGCTTGAGCTGCGATTAGAAGAAAGAAAGATCATCGAGCGAGCAAAAGGGCTACTGATGAAAATGCACCAAGTCGATGAAGATGCGGCTTACAAAGCGATGAGAAAATCAGCGATGCAATCGAGTCAAACCTTGGCGCAAGTAGCGAAAAATCTACTGCAAACTTTAGAGGCGCTAAAATAGCTCAACTACCACTTTGGGGTTATAAAAAAAATTCCGCATTGGTGCGAAGTGCACTATTACTAAGCAAACTGAAGGTAAGATTGAAAAGGGAAAAGGATAAGTTATTGAATATAAAGTGTTAAATAAGTTGGCACGCAACTTGGAATATTTAGATTAGAAACAATCTGTTCAATCGTAACCTTACATTATCAACGGCGGTAATCGACAAGGATGCAATGGCGCTACGACTCTTCGGAGGCGTAGCGCCTTTTTTATTGGAGAAAAGTTATGAAATGGAAGTCAGCAATCAAGCGTACTCTGGTGGGTGCAGCGTTAACCACCACCTTTTATGTACCTAGCACCTTAGCCGAGTTGGGTGAGCCGGAACTCGAAGACCTTAAATTTGGCTTTATTAAACTTACCGATATGGCGCCACTCGCTGTTGCCTATGAGAAAGGTTATTTTGAAGATGAAGGCTTGTACGTCACGTTAGAAGCGCAAGCGAACTGGAAAGTGTTGCTCGATAGAGTGATTGACGGTGAGCTTGATGGAGCACACATGCTGTCAGGGCAACCGTTAGGCGCAACAATTGGCATTGGTACCCAAGCGGAAGTGATTACCGCATTCAGTATGGATCTCAACGGTAATGCGATTACGGTTTCAAACAAAACATGGCAGCAGATGAAACCCAATATTCCGACCGAGGCAGATGGAAAGTTAGTTCACCCAATTAAGGCTGACGCACTTAAACCTGTTGTCGAGAGTTATCTTGATGAAGGTAAGCCGTTCAACATGGGAATGGTGTTTCCTGTCTCTACTCACAACTATGAACTGCGTTATTGGCTGGCTGCAGGCGGCATACACCCAGGTTACTACGCGCCTAAGTCCGGAGATAACAGTGGGCAACTCAATGCAGACGTATTGCTTAGTGTAACTCCACCACCACAAATGCCTGCGACGATGGAAGCGGGAACGATTGAAGGTTACTGCGTTGGTGAACCTTGGAATCAGCAGGCAGTATTTAAAGGTATTGGTGCGCCAGTCGTGACTGATTATGAGATCTGGAAAAACAACCCTGAGAAAGTGTTTGGTGTCTCCAAATCGTGGGCAGAAAAATACCCCAACACGCACATTCGTGTGGTGAAAGCGCTTATCCGAGCGGCTCATTGGTTAGATGAGAACAACAACGCCAACCGAGTTGAAGCGGTCAAACTGTTAGCAAAAAGCGAATATGTCGGCGCGGATTTCGAAGTGATAGCGAACTCCATGACAGGTACTTTCGAGTACGAAAAAGGCAATGTTCGAGAGGTGCCTGATTTCAATGTATTCTTCCGCCACAACGCCACTTACCCTTATTACAGCGATGCGATTTGGTATCTGACCCAAATGCGCCGCTGGGGACAAATTCCTGAAGAAAAATCTGATGATTGGTATATGGATGTCGCGAAAGAGGTTTATCGCCCAGATATCTACCAACAAGCTGCACAAGCGCTGATTGAAGACGGGGTACTCACCAGCAAAGACTTCCCAGATTTTGCCACTGAAGATGGTTTCCGCGCTCCACAAACACATTTTATCGACAACATCGTCTACGACGGTCGTTCGCCTAACGCGTATTTAGAGAAGTTCTCAATCGGTCTTAAAGGCAAAGACAAAGTTTAAAACAAGTTGAGGAGGGGCGAGTCCCCTCCAACAAAACAATAACAAGGATGTATAGGAGTTGTTATGTCGAGCAATGTAATCTCACTTATTCCGAGTAAGCAGTTGGTGGCGAACAAGAGCAGAGCTTTTTTGTTACCTGTGATTGGAATCTTGATGTTCTTGATGATGTGGCATTTCAGTGCACGTCAGGTAGAAACTTCACTAGGAACACTTCCTGGTCCGGCTCAAACCTACCAGCAGTTCAGTAACTTAGTGGTAGAGCATTGGGATGAAAGAAAAAAAGAAGTCGCCTTTATCGAGCGACAAGAAAAACGTAATGCTGCAAAGCTAGCAAAAAATCCTGATGCTAAGGTCAAGATTAGACCTTACACGGGGAAGCCCACATTCTTTGATCAAATCGTGACTAGCCTAATAACGGTCGCCAGTGGATTTTTATTGGCTACTTTGATTGCTATACCGCTAGGTATTGTCCTTGGCTTAAACCAAGGTGCTTATCAGGCATTTAACCCCATTATTCAATTGCTTAAACCTGTCTCTCCACTGGCGTGGCTGCCGATAGTCACCATGGTGGTGAGTGCAACATACGTTAGTGACGATCCTATGTTCGCTAAATCTTTTGTTAACTCGTTGCTGACAGTTGCCCTGTGTAGTTTGTGGCCAACGCTGATTAATACGGCCGTTGGCGTCACTAGCGTGGATAAAGATCTTATCAATGTCAGCAAAGTGCTGCAGTTATCTTGGTGGCAACATATCAGAGTCATCGTGCTTCCGTCTGCAATTCCGATGATCTTTACCGGATTGCGTTTATCGCTCGGTATCGCATGGATGGTACTCATAGCCGCAGAGATGTTGGCACAAAACCCGGGACTAGGAAAGTTTGTTTGGGACGAATTCCAGAATGGCAGCTCGGCTTCACTGGGGCGCATTATGGTCGCTGTCATCACGATTGGTTTCATTGGTTTACTGCTAGACCGAGGCATGTTGCAACTACAGAAGTGGTTGTCTTGGAATAAGCAACAGGCATTGCGATAAAAGGAGTTTCCTATGTCTAAAGCACTACTCGATTTAACTCAGTTGGGGATGAGATTCCCAACCCCGAATGGCGAATTTATCGCTTTAAAAAACGTCAATCTTCAGATTAATAAAGGCGAATTTATTTCGCTGATCGGACACTCAGGTTGCGGAAAATCGACAGTACTTAATCTAGTGGCGGGTCTTCACCTGCCTACGGATGGTGGAGTGATTGTTGATGGTCGTGAGGTAAGTGGACCAGGACCAGAGCGCGCTGTCGTGTTTCAAAATCATTCGTTATTGCCTTGGTTAACGGTTTATCAAAATGTAGAACTGGCAGTAAAGCAGATTGCACAAAGCCAGCTGTCTCAAAACACCACTTCTGAGCAAAGCGCTAAACAGTGGATCAAAGAGCAGGTCGAACATTATCTCGACTTGATTCAAATGTCTCACGCTGCGGATAAAAAGCCTGATGAAATCTCAGGCGGTATGAAGCAGCGAGTCGGCATTGCCCGCGCGCTTGCCCTTCAGCCAAAAGTCCTTTTGATGGATGAACCCTTTGGCGCGCTTGATGCACTGACTCGTGCTCATCTGCAAGACTCACTGATGAAAATCCAAGCCGAGCTGAACAATACCGTGATTATGATTACCCATGATGTGGATGAAGCGGTACTGCTTTCAGACAAGATCGTGATGATGACTAATGGCCCAGCGGCAACCATTGGTGAGGTGTTGGAGATTGAATTGCCCCGCCCACGTAACCGTGTTGCGCTTGCCGATGACCCGCAGTATCAGAAATACCGTCAGTCAGTGCTGCGTTTCTTGTATGAAAAGCAGTCTAAACCAAGTACTCAACCTAAAAGTACCGAGCAGAAAGAGCTCGAAGTACCCGCTAAGACGGCATAAAGGAGTTAGACAATGGAACATGTAGTAATCGTCGGTAACGGTATGGTTGGGCATCACCTTGTTGCTCAGCTTGTTGAACGAGGTGCTCACCTTGAAAAGCGCATTACGGTGATTGGTGAAGAGCGTTTCATCGCCTATGACCGAGTCCAACTCTCATCGCTTTTTTCTGGCAACAGCCATCAGGATCTGATGTTAAGCAGTGAAGAGTGGTACAGCAAACATGGCATAGAGTTGATGCTAGGCAGCCAAGTAACCAAAATCGAACGGGACAACAAACGCTTGGTTTTAGATGAGGACAGTGTCTTAGGGTACGATCAGCTCGTGCTCGCAACAGGTTCTTATCCATTCGTACCGCCTATTGAAGGTCACGATAGAGACAATATCTTTGTTTACCGAACGTTAGATGATCTTTCTGAAATAAAAACAGCGTGTCAGGGCGCGAAAACCGGTGCTGTCATTGGTGGTGGACTACTCGGCTTAGAAGCTGCAAACGCCTTGAAACTGCTGGGGGTGGAAACCCACGTCGTCGAATTCGCACCGCGCTTAATGCCTGTTCAACTTGATGATGGTGCGGGCTTAGTTCTGAAAGAGAAGATCGAAGAGCTAGGTCTAACGGTTCATACCTCAACGGCAACTGAAAAAATCTGTGATGGCGAAGGTGCAACACATCGGATGGTGTTTAAAGATGCTGATCCTCTTGAAGTAGACGTCATTGTTTTCTCTGCAGGTATTCGACCGCAAGACGCACTGGCTAGGCAGGCGGGTATCAATATTGGTGAGCGCGGCGGCATTGTCATTGACGATCAATGCCGAACCAGTGATGAAAGCATTTTCGCTATTGGAGAATGTGCGCTTTGGCAAGAGAAGATATTTGGCTTGGTGGCTCCGGGTTATACCATGGCTCGCGTTGTAGCCGATAAGCTCGTTGGTCGTGAAAACGCAGACTTTACCGGTGCAGATATGAGCACCAAGTTGAAGCTACTCGGTGTCGATGTCGCTTCGATTGGTGATGCGCATAAAGCGACGGATGGCGCGCAGGAGATGGTACTGCAAGATGCGGTTGCTGGCGTGTATAAAAAACTCGTCGTTGATCAGAGCGGAACCAAGCTGCTAGGCGCCATTCTTGTCGGGGATAACTCAGACTATGACGCTTTACTGCAATGCTATTTAAATGAAACGCCCCTTCCTGACCATGCGGCAAACCTACTTTTTGATACGGGAATGCTTAATGGCGAAATGGCAGATACCGCTATTATTTGTTCGTGTCACAACGTGAGTAAAGGTGATCTGGTTAATGCAATACAGGCTGGCGCTCATGATCTTGACACCCTCAAGGCCGAAACCAAAGCGGGCACAGGTTGTGGCGGCTGTAGCAACATGGTGAAGAGTGTCTTAGATGCTCAGCTGACAGCGATGGGCGTCGAGGTGAACAATCATATCTGTGAGCACTTTGAGTTATCGCGCCAAGAGTTATTCCATATTTGCCAAGTCGAAGAAATTAAAGACTTTGATACATTGATAGAGAAGCACGGTAAAGGTCACGGCTGTGATCTTTGTAAACCCACCGCTGCATCAGTGTTTGCCTCATTGTGGAATGAGCACATCATGGAGCCCCAGCACAGCTCGCTGCAAGATTCTAACGATGCCTTTATGGCAAACCTGCAAAAAGATGGTTCTTACTCGGTTGTTCCTAGAGTGGCGGGGGGAGAAATTACGCCCGACAAGTTGATCGCATTAGGAGAAGTGGCGAAGAAGTATGACCTATACACCAAGATAACAGGTGGTCAGCGTGTTGATTTATTTGGGGCTCAAGTCGAACAGCTACCGGATATCTGGCAAGCGCTAATTGATGCGGGATTTGAAACCGGCCACGCGTATGGTAAGTCACTCAGAACGGTTAAATCCTGCGTTGGTTCGACTTGGTGTCGCTATGGCGTTGATGACTCGGTTGGCTTAGCAATCGAATTGGAAAATCGTTACAAAGGGCTGCGCGCACCGCACAAAATCAAGTTCGCAGTATCTGGGTGTACCCGTGAATGTGCTGAAGCACAAAGTAAAGATATTGGTGTCATCGCGACTGAGAACGGTTGGAATCTGTATGTGTGTGGTAACGGAGGGATGAGACCAAGACATGCTGACTTAATTGCCTCTGACCTTTCTAAAGCAGAATTGGTTGCGTTAATCGACCGTGTCTTGATGTTCTACGTTCGAACGGCGGATCGTTTACAAAGAACCTCGGTATGGATGGAAAATCTAGAAGGTGGGTTAGACTACCTAAAACAAGTGGTGATTGAAGACTCATTGAGTATTGCTGATTCGCTTGAAGCTCAGATGCAACATGTCGTTGATACCTATCAATGTGAATGGAAGAGCACGCTTGAAAACAGTGACAAACTGGTTAAGTTCAAACCGTTTATTAATGCAGAAGAAACCAGTCAAGTACTTCCATATCAAAGAGTACGTGGGCAACGCATTCCAGTGAAGGAGGAAGTGTAATGGAAGTCGCTGAGAAACTAGAAATATGCAGACTATCGGATCTTTCACCTTACCAAGGTCGAGGCGCTCTGATAGACGGTGAACAAGTCGCACTGTTCTACATTCCTAACCAAGGTGTTTTCGCTATCCAGAATTGGGACCCAATTGGTAAGGCCTATGTGCTTTGTCGAGGAATAGTTGGGGATATTAATGGTGAGTTATGTGTTGCTTCACCACTCTACAAACAGCACTTCAATCTCAGTAGTGGCGTGTGTGTGGAAGAGCCAACAATAAAGTTAACGGTTTACCCGGTAGAAGTAGAGCAGGGCGTTGTAACATTATCACTTTAATAAAACCACTGCGCTGATAAAACCACCGTATTGACGGTATGTTGCTCGATGCGGTGTTCTTTTTAACCATTTGAACAAAAATAGAAATTAATTGATTGACCGGAAAATTTATTCCGTTAAAGTACAACTCGTTCTCACGACATTGCTTGTGGGAATGATGGTGTACCATCGCTTTTAGCGTTGCCCTGGTGGTGGAATTGGTAGACACAAGGGATTTAAAATCCCTCGGCGTTCGCGCTGTGCCGGTTCAAGTCCGGCCCGGGGCACCATCTACTTTTCTGGCTAAAGCTGGTTAGGTAAAAAGCATAATTTGAGGCGCGTTGGCAGAGTGGCTATGCAGCGGATTGCAAATCCGTGGACCTCGGTTCGACTCCGGGACGCGCCTCCATTCTCTTATGAGAAAGTAACCAGCTTAGGCTGGTTTTTTTGTATCTTCAGTAAATCGCTAAGCAGAACAAGGGCTGACTTTCTTCGCCATTTCATAGCGTCGCATCGGCATCACGTCGATGGTTTGTTTCACATGCTCCCAGTCTGTTTGTTTTCCCCAACGTAGCTTTTCTCCACCATCTTTACCGATCAACACTGCGGTGTGAGTGCCGGGCTTAACATCATACATATTGAATAATGCCTTGAGGTTAAACTCATGCTTTACCCATTTAGGCATGCTAAAGCCATCTTCAGTGACCACTAGAGTGATAAGATCCCTGTCTTGAAGCTCACATTCATTAATCAGTGTTTCCAACAGAAACTGTTTTACGTGCTCGTCATTGGTAG
This sequence comes from Vibrio sp. SCP2, assembly GCF_059295395.1. Classification (NCBI taxonomy): domain Bacteria; kingdom Pseudomonadati; phylum Pseudomonadota; class Gammaproteobacteria; order Vibrionales; family Vibrionaceae; genus Vibrio; species Vibrio sp. SCP2. Next base: position 1,598,073 of record NZ_JCAFVV010000001.1, read on the forward strand.
GGGCAAAGTAGATCACGCTGCGGTGCGACCATTCAGCGGAATAAGAAGGGTAGGCCCAGCTCATGGTTGAGTTGAGTAGCGCAATGGTGAGTAGCAGTGCAGCACGCATAACGACAATCCTCCGGTGATGGTCTATAAAAATGTGCTTGTTACACATGTTCTACGTTAATTGTAGGTGGTAAGCTCAAGCCTCGGACAAAAATAGACGGAAATTTTGCCATGCGTACACTGCAATCTGAGCGCTTGACGCTGAGAATGGTTGAGCTTAAAGATGCCCCTTTTATTCATGAACTCTACAACAGCGAAGACTTCTTGCAGTTTATTGGTGACAAGAACATCCGCAGTGAAAGCGACGCCAGAGTGTACATTGAAGAAAAAATACTGGGCATGCATAGAGAGTTTGGTGTTTGTCTATTGCTGGTGGAAGTCACAGAGAGTGGTGAAAAGATTGGCGTATGTGGCTTAATCAAACGGCCCGAACTTGACGCTTACGATATCGGTTATGGGTTTATGCCAAGCTCATACGGCAAAGGCTATGGGTATGAGGCGGGAAAAGCGGTCATCAACTACGCGTGTGAAACCAATAAAATTGAAGATTTGGTCGCGATTACCACTTCTGACAATAAAGGAAGTCGAGCCTTACTATCTAAACTTGGTTTTACCTATGTCAAAGTTCAAGATACGTTGAGTGATACAGTAGACTTATTGTTGTACCAACTGAGTCTTTGCCGAGAGTAACTATGGCTGTTTCAAATATTCTTCGTGGTGAACTGCTGACCGAATTCAAAACGGTTCGTGCAATGATGTTTATTTATTGCCGTGCGCACCATGGCAGCAAGAGTGGGCTGTGCGCTGAGTGTCAAAGCTTGCTTGAATACGCTGAAACTAAATTAGATCGTTGTCCCTATGGGCAGAGTAAGCCCACCTGTAATCAATGCCCGATCCACTGTTATAAAGCAGAGCAGAAAGAGCAGATGCGCCAAGTCATGAGATATTCTGGGCCAAGAATGTTGCTGCCGCATCCGATTTTGGCTATTCGCCATCTACTACATGAACGCAAACCTGTTCCCAAAAAGCCCGAAGCTGGCGCGTCAAACAGACACCAGAGAAAGCTCGACCAAAAAGGGACGCAATAAGCGTCCCTTAATACGAGTTAGCTGTTATTCCCCAGCGACCGCTTGATGCTTGGTCTTGATGCTCGCGATTAACATGTAGATACAAGTCGCAAGAAGTGCCGCAAACAGGTAACCCATCAAACCTTGAGAGCCTGTCATGAATCCATCGGCTGCCACTGGTCCAGCAACAGAGCCAATACTGTAGCTAAACAACATCACCTGAGTGGCTGACACTATGTAGTTAGCGTCAAGTTTGTCGCACCCAAGGTTGATCGCGACTGGATACAGAGCGAAAGTCGCCATACCCAATAGAAATAGCCCCATTCCTAAAGCTTGAAGCCCGGTGACCATTGAAGTGAACGTAATGGCTGCTACGCCTAGCAGACAGAACAGAGCCATAAGTAGTGTGCGTCCTAGGAATTTAGACAACCAAGGCACAATTGGTTGAACAGCCATACCACCTAGAATGACGACCGCCATTAGGCCACCAATATCGCTATGTTCAATGCCACGATTTTGCAGTTCAACTGGCATCAACCCGTAAATCGCGCCGAGAGTGAGGCCGGAAACCACACAACCAATGATCGCGGCATGATTCAACTTGCTAATCTGTTTTAGTGACAGTGGCGTGCTATGCTCACTTTCCGGTTGGTCGCTGTCACCAAATACAAGTACCACAACCGCGAGTAGCAATAAGGTAACGATAGCGATAAATGGTACACCACCAGAGACGCCGATAGTGCCAATACCTAGCTGACCAATTGCGCTACCACCGTAAAGAGAACCCATATAAAGGCCTAGTCTTTTCGCACGTGCGCTTTCGTCGCCGTGTAGTAGCCAAGACTCAACAATAACAAACACGCCTGCGACAGCAACACCCGCGACAAAACGAGCAACAAGCCAAACTGTGGCATGAGCGACCATTGGTAAAACCATAATGGTGGTAATAAACGTCACTAAACACCATACAAAGGCGTTTCGGTGGCCCACTTTTTTAACCAAAGGTTCGATACCAGCCGCACCAATCAATAGCCCCGCGTAGAAAACACTGGCGAGCCAACTAGCCAACGATGAATCCAAGTTATACTCAGAAAGCATCAAAGGAATTAAGCTCATCAAATATCCCGACGCGACCGCATAAAGAGCAAGCGCAATAACCGGTACAGAAATGCGAGCTTTTGGAGCAGGTTGAAGGGTATTTTCCAATGTCGTGGCCTCTTTAGTTGTCGTAAAACTGAACAAATTTCGGCGCGACTATGGGGTTAAATAGGTGAAAGGTAAAACAAAAACTTTTGCTCATGACGATAAAGAATATTTATCGTCATATTTGATGAATAAATCAAACAAAAAAGCGAGTAAATGTACACATTTACTCGCTTTAAACTAGATAAATATGAAGGCTTTTATTTGGCTAGAGCTTGATTAAGCCATTGATCAAATTGGCCTTTAGGAAGTGCTCCGTTTATCACATCGACTCTTTTGCCATTTTTGAAGACCATAACTGTAGGAATGCTTCTAATTTGATATTTAGCCGCAAGGTTTTGCTGGCTTTCGGTATCAATTTTTACAAATCGAACATCTTTTGTCCGCTCTGCTGCAACGTCAGAAAATACCGGAGCAAACCCTACGCAAGGATTACACCACGGGGCCCAGAAATCGACGACAACAGGTGTATCACTGTTTAGTATTGCCTCAAAATTGCTCTCAGTTCCTTCTACAGGAGCTCCGTCTAAAAGAAGGTTTTTGCATTTTCCACAAGTTGGTGCTTCAGAAATGCGTTCTGACGGCACACGATTCACGCCTGAGCAAGATGGGCAACGCGTGTTGAAGGTAGACATGATATCTCTCTCATTTTCTATTGTTTTATATTTGCCAATAACCTCTATCTTGAAGTCATTTGGGTAGTTGGAGATGACAGTGACTGTCGCTGCTAGTTATACTCTGTTTATACCAAGAGATACAAATAACTAAATTAAAGGCTCTAAATGAAAAATTTCTATGCAGAAATTACTGGTTGGGGAAAATGCCTACCTCCCGCAACGCTTTCCAATGAAGACCTAAGTACTTTCCTAGATACTTCTGATGAGTGGATCCGCACTCGTACCGGAATTGAAAATCGACGCATTAGTCATGTCAATATGTCTGATATGGCGACGGTCGCAGCGCAACATGCACTCGCTTGTGCTGGTAAAAGTGCAGATGAGATTGACTTAATTATTCTTGCCACTTGTTCACCTGACTCACTGATTCCAAATGCCGCTTCAAAAGTCGCGCAAAACCTAGGGATTGCAGCGGCGGCTGCATTTGATTTGAACGCAGCTTGTACAGGCTTTGTCTATGGCTTAGAAACCGCGACTCGATTAATACAAGCTGGCAATTACAGAAACGCAATCGTAATTGGTGCTGAGCGCCTGTCTTTCTTCATCGACTGGACAATGCGTGATACCGCGGTCTTGTTTGGTGACGGTGCTGGTGCGGTTGTCTTAACCAGAACAGAAGAGCAGGTTGGCCTACAAAACGCGCAACTTGGCTGTGATTCAGCAGGGCGTGATATTTTGGCTGTACCTAAGTTTGGTACGTGTATGGACAGGTTCGCGGCTGACAATGGCCATTGGGATTTTAATTTTGTTGGTAAAGAGATCTTCAAGCGCGCAGTAAAAGGTATGGGAGCTGCGGCTCAAAACGTGTTGGCACGCAGTGAGTTGTCTACGGATGATGTTGATGTTGTGATTCCGCATCAAGCGAACATCCGTATTATCCAAACCTTGTGCGATCTCTCAGGCATAAGCCAAGATAAGGCTTTTGTGAACATTCAAAAGTATGGCAATACTTCGGCCGCTACTGTGCCAATTGCGCTATGTGAGTCGTTAGAGCAGGGTTTCGTTAAGCCGGGTGATAACTTGCTACTTGCCGCATTCGGTGCAGGACTAACTTGGGGAGCAAGCCACTTAAAATGGGGCGAGCGAGTCACGCCGCTAGGTAAAAGTGATGCTCAGCTTCCAGAATGTGAACTATCGGCGCTTGAGCTTGTAAAAGATGCCGTTGAACATTGTAAGAATCGTCCATAACTCGATAATTTAAGTACAAAAGTCGCACACTCGGTGCGACTTTTTATATCAATGAACCTCGCATTGATATTATTATATTGGCCTAGGTATAAGAATTACACTGGGCTTACATGAAATTCCTCCACACTTCTGACTGGCACCTCGGTCGTCAATTTCACAATGTTTCTCTTTTAGATGATCAAAAAGTCGTTCTCGAACAGATCATTGAATACATTCAATCCAACCCAGTTGATGCTTTGGTTATCGCGGGAGATGTCTACGATCGCTCTGTGCCTCCCACCGCAGCGATTGAATTGATGAATCAGTTTGTAAGTCGAGTGTGCGGCGAATTAAAGCTGCCGATAATTTTAATCCCAGGCAATCATGACGGAGCAGAGCGCTTAGGCTTTGGCTCCCAGCAAATGGCAGAGTCAGGGCTTCATATTATTGCCAACTTTGAAGATATGCTGACGCCGGTTGAGCTGAAAACAGACAAGGGTACAGTTCGCTTTTATGGCATGCCTTACAATGACCCGGAGCTAGTGCGCCATCACTTTAAGCAGCCAGTGTCTACCCACGATGATGCGCATAAGCTGCTGTGTGATGAGATTACTGCCACTTTTGACCCTAATGCGACCAATGTGCTGATTTCTCACTGCTTTGTTGATGGTGCGATTGAGTCAGAGTCAGAAAGACCGCTGTCTATTGGCGGCTCTGATCGCGTGAGCCACGAGCACTTTACTTCGTTTGATTATGTTGCCCTTGGGCATCTTCATCAGCCGCAGAAGAAAGGTGAAGAGTACATCCGCTATTCAGGCTCGCTAATGAAATACAGTTTCTCTGAGCAGCATCAAAAGAAAGGCATGACATTAGTTGAGCTTGATGAATCGGGTTTTAAGTCAGCAACCCATATTGACCTCAGTGCCCCCCACGAAATGCGCATAATCGAAGGGGAGTTGGATGAAATCATTGCCCAAGGTAAAACCGACCCTAACAGCCACGACTATTTACTGGTTCGATTAATGGATAGGCACGCAATCTTAAATCCTATGGAGAAACTTAGGGCGGTCTACCCCAACGTATTGCACCTAGAAAAACCAGGCATGCTGGTGGGTGTTGAACAGCAAATGGCAGCAGCCAAGTTAGCGCGCAGTGAAGTCGATATGTTTCGCGATTTCTTTGTTGAAGCACAAGATAGCCAGCTTAGTGAAGAGCAAGACAAAGCCATCACAGACATCATCAAGCAACTCAGTGAGCAATAGGCCATATCATGAAACCAATTAAATTAACAATGCAGGCTTTCGGCCCTTTTGCTAAAACAGAGCAAATCGATTTCACTCAGTTAGGCTCTAATCCACTTTTTCTTATCAATGGTCCAACGGGCTCCGGAAAAACGTCAATACTCGATGCGATTTGCTTTGCCTTGTATGGCGAAACGACGGGCAATGAGCGTCAGGGCATTCAAATGCGCTGCGACCAAGCTGCAACGAATTTACTGACAGAAGTAACTCTGGAGTTCTCCTTAAACGGCAAACAGTATCGAGTCACCCGCGCGCCTGAGCAAGAAGCACCGAAAGCACGTGGTGAAGGTCTGACAACACGCAAACACATTGCTTCCTTGTATGAAATTACCGATGATGAAGTCCTAATTACAAGTAAAACGGCTCAGGTTAAAAATGAAGTTGCCAACCTACTTGGATTAAATGAAACCCAGTTCCGACAGGTTATGGTGTTGCCTCAGGGCAAGTTCAGGGAGCTGTTGCTCGCTTCATCAAAAGAACGCGAAGCAATATTCGGCCAGCTGTTCCAAACAGATGTGTACAAGAAAATCGAATTTGCGTTGAAAGACAAAGCCAGTGCGATTAGCAAGGCAAAAGATGAGTTCGACAATCAAATCCGCGGTGCATTGCAAGTGGCTGAAGTGTCCACAGAACAAGAGTTACAAGAGCGATTGATTCATTCTCGTAGCGAACTCGAACAAGCGAAAAGCGTTGAGGCGAAGGAGCTAGAGGCTCTCAATATTGTAAAGAGTGAGCTAAACAAAGCTAAATCGCTCAATGAGTTATTTAATAAGCGTACTTCGACAGTGGCGGCTCAGCAATCACATCTAGAGAACAAAGCGCAGATTACCGAGCTTGAATCTAAATTAAAGCTGGCTAAGAGCGCGAGCCATCTTGAAGTAGCTTACGCTAGTATGCAGTCAAGCGCGAAACAGGTAGTTGATCTACAAACCAAGCTAGAGGCTCTACAAGCTCAACATCTAGCTGCAGAAAAGGCTTCTCAACACGAAGAACAGCTACTAAAGAGTGCCGACGAGAACGCACAGCAAGTCCCTGTGCTCACTGAAGCCTTGTATAAACTGGATCAGGTCAAAGCAAAACTGATTGAGAAAGCGGAACTAGAGAAAAGCATTAGCGCGTTCAATACCACTCGAATTGATTATGATAAAAAGCTCATCCAATACAATGAGCTTAGACAGCAACTGCAAAAAGAGGCCGAATCAGGTGCCAGTTCACTTGAACAAGCGCGCAAAGATCTGACCGAGAAATCAAACTTAGAAACTGGTCTATTAAGCAATCAGCGTCTGCTTGATGATCTTAACAAGCTTGCAGCCCAAACCGCCGAACTTGCTCGCCTACAGCAAATGCTTGTACCACTTACTGAACAAGTCGAGAAGGCGAAAAAAGATGTTGCTGAAAAGCAAAAATACGCCGATGAACAAGAACTGAGTTGGCACAACTCGCAAGCTGCATTCTTGGCTCAAAAGCTGGAAAAAGGTTCGCCGTGCCCTGTGTGTGGTAGCCAAGAGCACCCTTCACCTGCCATGTTTCAAGGTGAGCCTGTTTCTAAAGAGTCGGTGCAAGCCGCTCGACAGCAAGAACGCAGTGCGATTGAAGAGTTAAACCGACAAACTAGTGTACTGGAACAACAGCAAGCGACCATAGTGGTTCAAGACAAGCACATTAAAGAGTTACAACGCGAGTTAGGTGTAGGCGCTGCTATGAGCGTTGAGCAACTACAGCAAGAGATAGCCCAGCAGAAGACGAGGTTAGACGTATTAGCGGCGATTGATCTTGATAAGATGGAAAAGTCCGTTCAAAAGCTAACTCGACGCTGCGCCGATGGTGAAGGGAAAATCAATGAACTGAAATCGTTGATTTCTGCAAATGACTCAGCGATAGGTGTCCAAAGTAAGCAACTTGAAAAAGTATCCTCAGTTATTGATCCACAATACATCTCAGTTGATGTGGTCGAGCGCCAATATCTCGCTCAAAAAGCGAACATTACACAGCTCAGTCAGGCGTTAGAAAAGGCTCAACAATCGGCGAAACAGGCGAAATTAGCGCTTGTTGCTATTGAAACGGAAAGAAGCTCAACGACTCAGTTACTCGAAGCTGGAAAAGTACACAGTCAAAAAGCAAACAAAGAGTGGCAGTCTCAGCTAGAACTCTCTGCATTAGATTCGCTACAGCAGTTTCTTCAAGCTCGCATAGAACCGCAATTATATGATCAATGGCAAGCGCAAATTAATGAGTATGTTCAGACTGCTACTCAGTTAGAACAGTCTGTTAAAGACCTTAATGAGCAGTTAAATGACATTGAAAAGCCAGATCTTGACAAAAAACAAACTGAACTGGATGGCGCAGAGATAAAATACCGCGAATGTCGAGGTTTGTTAGATACAGTACATTCAATGACTGAGCGCCTAGAGAAGGTGCAAAAAGATATCAATAGCCTGCATGACAAGAACCAACGTTTAGAAGCGGAGTACAAGGTCTACGGCACGCTCTATGACGTAGCGAGTGGTAAAACAGGCAGTAGAGTCAGTCTACACAGATTTGTTCTCGGCGTACTGCTTGACGATGTGTTGATTCAAGCCTCCCAACGTTTAAATATGATGAGCAAAGGGCGGTATCAACTGGTCCGTAAGACAGAAGGCTTCAAAGGAGCGGCAGGTCGCGGACTCGATTTGAGTGTTGAAGATGGCTACACCGGAAAAACGCGTGATGTTGCAACCTTGTCTGGTGGAGAGTCGTTCATGGCGGCACTTGCTTTAGCGCTGGGTTTATCTGATGTGGTTCAGTCATACAGTGGCGGCATTACGCTTGATACTCTGTTTATTGATGAAGGGTTTGGTAGCTTGGACCCAGAGTCGTTGGATTTAGCGATTCAAACACTGATTGATTTGCAACAAGCAGGGCGTATGATTGGCTTAATTTCTCATGTTACTGAACTTAAAGAGCAAATGCCTTTAAGAATTGATGTCGAAGCGTCTCGATTGGGTAGCCGTGTTCAATTAGTTGGTATGCATGCGTAGAGCAGGCTAAAATTTACATAGTTCACTATGTTGCGTATGCTCAATCTATAACAATGAATTATGTTAAGAGCATCGAATTGATGACAGTTGGCAGGCAATTCTTTTTTGCCTAGCAGATATATTCTTTTAACGGGGGCTTAAGGTGCTTTATTGGTGCTCTAGGCGATAAGGAAGTTGCGCGTAGCGGTTGTAATGCATGAATGTAGTAAAGAAGATTTATCAGTACGCAGATCCCAACCTTGAGTTAGTCGGGTGGATGGGCTTCTTCGGCTTTCCTGCATACTTCTACATTTGGTCTTACGTTTATCCTCAACCCTACGAGAATGGTCCACTAAGGCTTTTTTGTGCTTTGCTCCTGCTTGGATTAGCGCTCAGAAAGTACGCACCGCCGCCGCTTAAGCGTTACCTGCCATACTATTACATTGCCACAATCACCATCTGCTTACCGTTCTTTTTCTCGTTTATGATGTTTATGAATGAATGGTCGACAGTTTGGGCAATGTCTTTCATGTCCTCGATCTTTCTTCATGTGTTATTAGTCCATGAGACTCGTGTCATGTTGCTGCAGGCAATGGCTGCCATTGTAGCGGCCTACTTGTTTAGCTATGGATTAGAACACGCGCCTGCCAAAGTTGAGACAGAAGTGGTCGTGATTTGGCCTTACATCCCAATATTCTTGTTTACCTATGTGTTCGGTAACTTGTTCTATTTCCGTAACCAAGTGGAGCATGAATCGAAAGTCTCAATTGCCAAATCATTTGGTGCCGGTATCGCTCATGAAATGCGCAATCCGTTAAGCGCGCTTAAAGCATCCGTAGATGTACTTGATTCGTCTTTACCGTCAGTAAAAACAATTAAAGGAGATAAAGCAGAGATCGACAAGCTGGATATCGAGCGCATGAAAGAAGTGCTGTCAGGAGCGGATGAAGTCATACGCAATGGTAACGAAGCGATAGATTTATTGCTTACCTCCATTGACCAGAGCCGAGTATCACACTCAACGTTTCGGTCTTATTCTGTCGAGAAGATCACCAGAGAATCGCTGGCAAGTTTCTCTTACCCCAGCGATCACGCCAAAGAAGTGGTGAATTTACATGTCGAAAGTGATTTTGACTACTTTGGTAGCGATACGTTATTGAAGTACGCGTTGTACAATTTGCTAAAGAACTCACTCTATTACCAGAATGGTGAAGAGTTTAAGATTGCGATCACGATTAGGAGTGATCATGAGTTTAACTATCTCTACTTCGAAGACAACGGAATCGGGATAGAGAAAGATAAGTTAGAGTTTGTCTTTAAAGATTTTTATACATCAGGAAAATCCTCAAGCTATGGGCTTGGATTGCCTTTTTGTAAACGCGTCATGCAAGCATTTGGCGGCAGAATAAAATGTGAGTCGGTGCTCGGAGAGTGGACGCGCTTTACCCTTAAATTTCCTCGATATGAGTCCCAAAAAGTGTCTTCAATCAAACAAGATATTCTAAGAACTAAATCAATGCTTTACGTTGGTGATGATGTAGCGGTCAAACGTAAATTGAACGAGTTTACTTTCTACACAGGGGCGCTGTGTGATGTGGTCGATTTTGAGCAGGCTAGGGGGAAGGAAGAGTTCGAATTTGAATACGATTTGATACTACTCGATCTAGAGACATGCAGTGAGCAAGAGTATTTAATGTTGGAGTCTAAGCTCCACTTTACTGAAGCAAAAATCGTGATGCTCTTTGCTCATGATGGTCAGTACCATAATTGCTTCAGCCGATTTCTTACTTTCTATCCAAAAGAGAAAGCGCAATTTCTGCTTGATGTCACTCAGTCGGTCGATGCGCTTATGTTTGGTAACGTTGAGCCTAATCGAAACCTTATTCCGAAAAAAGCACCTGCCGTGGTTGGTAAACGTATCTTGATTGCCGATGACAATGAATCAATGAGGCAGTTAACCACTATCTTGCTCAACAAGCAGGGTTACCAAGTTTCTCAGGCCGGAGATGGCAATGAAGTGTTGAGTGTTCTAAGCAGTGAACAGGTTGATTTGATTCTGATGGACCTCGAAATGCCAATGTTGGATGGCTTAGAAACTACGACACTTATTCGAGAGTCAGAAGAAGTCTACGCTAACGTGCCGATTCTTGGACACACCGGTGATAATCGAAAAGAAACCCTCACTAAAATTGACCAAGCGGGTATGAATGGATACTTAATTAAGCCTGTCGATAAAGTTAAATTACTTGATAAAGTAGCGGATTACATCTAATCAAAACGGCATGCTTAAATAATAACGCCTCTATTTAAAAGAGGCGTTTTAATTCTTATACGAAATAAAGTTCCTTATTTTTGTGGGCTTTCATCGCGACCGATAAAATCTTATCAATATCAGTACTAGATAAAGCACTATTTAAAGATAAACGTAAGATGTTTTTATTATCTGGCGTCGCAGGTGTACAGAAAACAGAACCGAATACGCCATGGTCTTCAAAAAAATCTCTTACCTTACGTGTATTGGTTTTTTCAGCGGTTTCTAGGCTAATAATTTGAGATTCGCTACGAATGTTATAGCCAATATTCGCAAGACCCTCACGGACTTGCTCTGAACATTCCATAAGACGCCTGCGGGACTGATCACTTTCCTTTATGACACTTAATGTGGCATCGATTCTATCTAGCTCGAACGACATCATTGCCGAGCTAAAGATAGAAGGAAAGGAGACGTATGGCACTACTTGACCTGTTAAGTTATTACACCAAACTGCCCCCGCGCGATAAGCAAATGTTTTTGCTAGGCTGGCTGTCATAAAGTCGACCTGATCTGTGAGACCGAGTTCTTGAAGTAATCCGGCACCTTTAGGGCCGTAAACACCAACCGAGTGAGACTCATCGACCACAATCGCACAATCTAACTCTTTGGCTAGAGAGACCATCTCCTGGAGTGGTGCAATGGTACCAATCGTACTGTATATGGAGTCGATTAAAACCACACCTGGACCATTACGTTTGATTAAACGCCTAAGGTGTTTGGCATTGTTATGCATAAAGGGGTGGATATTGGCACCTGCGATGCGAGCTCCTTCCCAAAGGGACATATGCGCAAAGAAGTCAATGTACACATTGGTTTCTGAATCACAGATGGTTTGAAGTAGGCCGATGTTGGCAATCCAACCCGATGGGGCAATGGTACAAGTTTGAAACCCAGTGTAATCTGCAAGATTGTGCTCAACCGTTTTATCTAGTCCATCACTGTGCAAAAACACATTAGACATAAATGCCGTGTCTTTCTTGGAGAGCAATGAATTAACTTGAGCGTCTATGATTTTAGGGTGATGGGTCAGCGCAAGGTAGTCATTACTTTGCAAAATGATATCACCTGGGTGCGGCTTCTTACCTAAAACTAGGTTTCTACCATTATCTTTTTTATTTATTAGGTCAGAAACATAGTAGTTGATTCGTCTGTCGATAAACTCGGGCAGGCGAGATCGCGTTGTTAACATATTCATAATACATAGCCTTAAGTTATTAGTCGTAAGCGCCAGCTGACTAACTATGTATAAATATGGTTGAATAATAAATCTAATATAAAATGTGATTTTCTTGCGTATACTAACAGATAAAATTATAATCAATGGTATATTGACTAAGAATAATTACCCTGACGGGGAATTGTCTTAATAAATAATCTGTTAATTACCTATCTCTCACACTTTAATTATTGTGAATTCGCTTTTATCTCCGAAGTGAAGACTTCTGGCCAATACATTTTTAAATATCCTGCAGCAACCCAAGCGACTAAACCTGTTGCTACCGACAACTCAATCAGTCCAAAGTTATGTAACCAATGCCAATGTGGATGATTTTCTGCAAAAAATGACGTGAGTCGATGCATTGCAATAGCACTGATGACCGAAGGGAAGGTCACTGCAGCGATCGATGGTTGAAATTGCAGCCTCATTAATCTTATATAGCAAAGGTAAATAAGCAGTGTCATGGTGATGGCAATACCCGCTAGAGCGCCAGTCAAGATAGGATCTGGCTGTTCAAAGTTGACCAAATAGGTTGCTAACGTGAGGTTTATGGGGGCAGCCATGATTGCCAGCGTGGGCTTAGCTCTTTTAGGCAACATTCCCTCAAATACCAGTCTATAAAGTACCAATGGCAGCATAAAGAAATAGATGGTTATGCAAATGCTTACCAAGGTTTCAGAGAATACCGTGTGACCAAATTGAGTACCTGCGAGAGAACTGCTAATGACGCCAACTGGGTAGAGAAACCAACTTGGGACAATGTTACTCATCTTGAAGTTCTTCAACTGAAAAGTGAAGAATAAGAGCATCATGGTCAGGTGTAAGAGCAATGCGGCAAACCATAAAGGGTAGGCAATAATCGGTGAAATAACGGCTAAATAGTCGCATAAGATTAGCAGTGCCATACTCATCGGCGCCATTAGGCTACCGCTAAGTGGATGGCGGATGTCGTTCATAAAGGTGCTGTAACTAGTAAGATACTTAACTAGCACGGGAAACAGTAGAATTGCGCCAAAGCCAGCCAGGTAAGGTCGAATCACTTCTCCGACTTCTGGGACATAGAGTGCCCATGCGTGACCGAGTCCGATAACACCTAATGCTAATGAGGCCTGTGAAGGCGGGACACTCTGAAATTGAGTAAAGCGTCTCCAGTTCAACGACGTTTTCCTTATACGGCTTTCGGCATCCCTAGTAGTAGGAAGTTGCCGATATCTTTTAATGATGCGGGGTTAATTGCCGCGATCATAGCAAGCCAAACGGTTGCGACGCAAATCTCATTCGGTATCTGATGGGAGATCTTTCTGTCTCAACTTCTCATTTTTTAGGGTTCGATGAAGCAGTTGGCTATAGATTGGCTGCCCACCAAGCAGTTGTGCAAAAATCACCGCGCCTAAACTGGTAATGATGAGAGGAAGGATCAGGTAGTAGTTATTGGTCATCTCTATAACTAACAAGATTCCGGTTATTGGAGCGCGAACAGTAGCCGCAAACAAAGCCCCCATTCCAGCAATGGCAAACATGCCCGGAGTAATATTGAGATCCGGTAAAAGGCCCTGTGCAATCAAGCCAAACGCATAACCGAATAAAGTGCCTAAAGCCAACATAGGAGCAAAGATGCCACCGGGAGCACCAGAACCAAAACAGATAAGTGTAGTAGCAATACGAGCGACAAATAGAAGGAGAAGTATTTGCGCGCTATAGCCGCCGTTGGTAATCGTTGGGATGAGACCAATCCCGCCACCGGTAACGGAAGGGAAATAGAGCAACATGATTCCGAAGCAACCACCGATTAAAGAACCGGTGATCAAGTAACGTTTTCTGTCATTACGATGAAGTTTCACAAACAGATCTTGAGATAAAGTGACGAGCTGGTTGAAGACGACACCAAATATCCCAAATAGGGCACCTAAAAGCAGAAACAGCCATAGAGTAGGAAGCTCAGGTGCTTCATATTGCGGCATGGTGATCACCGCGTGTTGACCATTAATGTAGCGAAAGACAATGTTGGCGGATATCGCTGAAATGATCACTGCTCGAATAGAGATCAAAGAGTAGCGAAACTGAGGGCGCATCTCTTCGACAACAAACATGATGCCAGCCAGCGGGGCATTAAATGCTGCCGCTAAACCGCCTGCGGCACCTGATGCAAGCAATGAATGGCGAGTATCGTCATCTTTGACTTTAAAGATATCAGTGACCATGCGCCCAATAGCGCCACCCATTTGTACTGTCGGTCCTTCGCGACCTAAAACCATACCCGAGCCAAGTGCGCCCATACCACCAAAGAATTTAACCGGAATGACGCGCCACCAACGAACTGGGCGGATTCCATCCATCGCACCTTCTATCTCTGGTATACCAGAGCCTGCGGCTTCGGGCGCAAAGCGATGAACTAGGTAGTAGCCAATGAAGGCAAGCGCTGCACTAATGAGAAAAGCCGCTAACCAAAGAGGTAAAACTCCGCCTATTTCGTTTTTTAACCAATCCGTACGAGTTTCGGAAACAAAGTGAACCGCGATTTCAAAATAGGTGCCGACTAGCCCGGCAAGAATGCCAACCACCAAAGAAAGCGCCAAGACAGAAATAGGCGTTTTATCCTTTGAGAGAAATTGATTTACCGCATCCTTGGGTACTTTGGCGAGTAAGGATTGCTTAAATTTTTCTCTCTTGGTCATGAAAGTGGGGCTCCCGTTGAGTCGGCATATCGATAGGTGTAGTAAGAATTATACCGCTGAGAAATGCTAACTATAGCAATAAGAATGGAATATTGATTTTCAAATATGAGATGAAAGGACAGGTTGATATTCTGCGAGGATAATTACTGGATGAAAATCACAATATTAGCATAAGCTATGGGGTCATGACCTTGCATAATCACTGATTTGAACCATAGTTAAGAGGTAAGGCAATTTGAATCGACCCGCATGGAGGAAATGTCGCCTTACCTACAATTTGGATGGATTCAACCGTAAAATTGAAAGCCTCGTTTTTTATCAGGTCGCAACATAATGACCTCCTGATTCGCAAACTCACGATTGAGTAACGAGGGATAGGGCGCACTTAATGGTGCGCCTCTTGTCGTTTGGATGGTGAGTTATTCTTCGAGGTTGGCGATTTGTTTTAAAACACCTTCCAGTTGGTCCCAAGGCAGTAGTTGGTTGTCGATCACTTCCAAACGGCTCTCAAACCCTTCTAGAGACATCTCGTTGACCGACACAACGCCATTGCTAACATTGAAAGCAAAACAACCATTTGTGGTGTTTAACACCCCTTTAACCCGTTCAGCGGTGAGATCAGAAAGCACAGAAAACAGTTCGTCAAAGTTGAAAACCACTTCCGCACCAAAAATCCATCCACAGCTAAAGTAACCTTGGCCTTTGTTCTCTTTGCGCACATAAGTTTGATCGGGCGCTAGAGCGAACTGAGGTTCTAACTCTGCGTGCTCATGGTGATGCGCGGCGACTTCGGTTGAGACAGAATGCTCGCGACGTGGGGAATCTAACAGCTCGATAGGAAAATTGCCCTGTTTGACTAACTGGCTGAACACTTTTGGCGGCGTTTGATCGGTTACCCAGTCATTAAACGCATCAATATCGCTGACATGACACTGATCGACTTTGTTACCGATGACAATATCTGAGATCGCCAATTGATCAGTGAAGTTTTGATTTTGCAGGTACTTCTCGTTGCTTAGATTTCTAGGGTCGACTAGACCGATCGTCGCTCTTAAATCTATGTACTCTGAGAACTGACTAGAGGTTAGTGTCGCTAATACCTTATGTGCATGCCCTAAGCCCGTTGGCTCAACAATCAATCTGTCTGGTTTTGTTCTTAAAAGCGCAGTAATCGCGACCGACATAGGAACACCCGCCGCGCAGCACATGCAGCCGCCAGGTACTTCTTTAATGAGGGCACCTTGGTCGGTCAACATAGCACCATCGATGCCAATTTCGCCAAACTCATTAACGAGCACCGCCCAGCGTTCGCCTTCAGGTTTTTCTTTAAGAAGATTAAGGATGGCGGTGGTTTTACCCGTGCCTAGGAAACCAGTGATGATATTAGTTGGAATGCTCATCAAAAATACTCTCTTGTTCTTTTTGTTACACTATAACAATAGGTCACAAAAAAGGGCAGTGTAATCACTGCCCTTAGTCAAATTAGCGTTTGTTTTTAAGATACCGCTTGCGACGTTCTTCTTTCTTCTTCGCTTTCTCTTCTGCTTTTCGAGCTGCTTCTAGTTCAACTTCGATAAGCTCTTGAGTAATCATCTCAGGTAGCTCAAGCGTGATTTGTCCTAGTGTTCCGTTACGTAACTCATGGAGCAGAATCTCGGAACATTTATGTAAGTCTACTCGACCACCGGAACGCAATGCTCCTCGTCTGCGACCAATCTCTTCCATTAGCTCGATATCGCTTTCAGGAAGCTTTTCAATCTCATAACGTTCTTGCAATCGCTGTGGGTAAGCTTTCGCTAAGTACTCAACCGTATAGAAAGCAACTTCATCGTATTCCATCGCGGTATCTTTTACTGCGCCAGTGGCAGCAAGGCGGAACCCACTGTGCGGGTTTTCAACTTTCGGCCACAGTATTCCCGGTGTGTCAGAAAGCACGATACCATTTTGCAAGTTAATGCGTTGCTGACGACGCGTTACCGCTGGTTGGTTACCAGTGACAGCGATAGTACGACCAGCCAAAGAGTTGATAATGGTCGACTTGCCCACATTTGGGATACCCATGATCATGGTGCGAATGTTTTTACCAATTTCTTCACGGTGCGGTGCAAGTTTGCGAACCAACTCCATGATCTTCTGCACTTCTTGTGGCTGAGAGGTGGTAATAGCAATTGCTTTTACGTTGTGTTCTTTCTCAAAATGGTCAATCCAAAGTTGAGTCAATTCAGGATCGGCAAGATCGCGTTTATTAAGCACTTTTACAACTGGCTTATCACCCTTTAACTCAGCAATCATTGGGTTTTCGCTACTAAAAGGGATACGAGCGTCAAGCACCTCAATAATCACATCAATTTGAGGGATCGCTTCAGCAATCTCTTTTTGAGCCTTGTGCATATGGCCCGGAAACCATTGAATTGTATTGTTAACCATTTGAATACCTTGGTTTTAAATTTTTTAAATTGGTTTTTGGGGTACAACATGGGGTACAAAAATATTTATTTTATACACAGACTATGAGTCAGCACAGTTGTGGGGACCACCAAACACAAAATTCATAATTGAGATGATCTTAACACTTTATTGGATGCGGTGTAATTAATAGGAGATTAATCGTCAATGAAAATCATAGTTATGATGCTTGATTGATATTGATTTGAGCAATATTGGCTACTGAACAGTCGTACAATCGCCAAAATCTTAAAAATCATAGTCCTATAGTGTTTGTTACGTTACTTTTGCGTTCTACTTACAGGTGGCTGAAAAGGGCGAAAGTACTAAATGAGTAAATTACTAAAGGTAAAGAAATACTTAACAATTGAAGAGGCAGCCAGAACTCTGTCAATTTCGATGGGAGAACCGGTAGCGGTCTCAGATATCTATGGTTTGGCACTAGAGAATAAGTTAACTATTTCGATTCGACTCGTAAACAAAGCATTCGCTGTTGGTGGCCGGTACATCAATCTGGAAGGGCATGAAACAGGCAAGTTTAAGATTGATGTTAATTTGCTGACGGGTGAATCATTAGACGTAGCGTATTCTATTTGTTCCAGCGAAGCCTTGTTGGTCAAAGAAGGTAAGGGATTAGTTTTTGACGACAAGATTCTTGCCATTGATGGGATATGGGATCTAGCCATGATTGGATTAGAGAGGCATTTAATCCATGAATTATATCAACATGAAATTGATGGGGCACCGCCCAAACTATCAGGACCTAGTAGCTTCTTTCTGAAGCGTGACGAAGTTGTTTACAAGCTAAAAACTAGTTTACCGTTGCAATTAAATGAAGCCAATAGTTCTGCGTTGCAAACAAGGCTGACCAATCTGCTCGAATCTAAAGGACTTACCCATAGTAGCATTCTTGATAATCCGTATGCATTGGATAATTTAAGTGATGATGAGTTGGAAGAGTATTCACAGCTTACTTTGGCTCTAGGTGATGATGAACTTGGCGAGTCAGCTAGCATAGAAGCTTCTGAAGACCTAATTGAGTCTGATGAACACCTTATTCTTGAGGAAATTAGTTATCAGTTAGTGGTTAGAACAAATGAGCTTAATCGCTTAATAGATTCTTTACAGGAAAGCCCGCTCACCTCCACGAAAGCAAATACACCGTTAGCGACTAAGGAACGTAATTCGTACCTTAGGCTGATTCGTTCTCTTCTCTTCCATTTAGATATAGACCCTTTAGCTAGAGGAGCTGCGACCCCGATACAAAAGATAACTGAGTTGGCTGGTGAGGAACTATCCAATGAAACGATTAGACAGATTTTGCTCAAAATAAAGGATCAATGATCTTAAAAATTCCAATATTGGAATTAGCTTTTCCCAGATTGGAAATCAGTATCGCATAGAACATTAACCTCTTGGCTGTCCCCTAAACAACCAAGAGGTTTTTTTATGTCTAGTAAGATCATTCGTTTACCAGTAGTTATCCAAAAGACAGGCTTATCACGTAGCACCATTTATTTACGTATGTCTAAAGGAACGTTTCCGCAGTCTGTATCGCTAGGTGAGCGCGCTATTGGATGGGTGGAAGAAGAAATAGAAAAGTGGGTGCAGCAGCGCATTTCAGACAGCAAGAATCAGGAGTGCTAACGAGTGAATAAAAGATTGAATCCTAATTTACCCAAAATCCACCGTAGTTATACGGTGGAGGAGGTAGCAGAGTTATGTGGAGTTCACAAGCGAACAGTCCGAAACTGGATCAAGAGTGGTTTACCTGTCTACAACGAAGTTCGTCCGCTCCTAATTTTGGGGACTGATTTAAGATTGTTTATTCGTAAGCATCGCGTTGGAAACAAGCGCCAATGTAAGAGTTCTGAGCTCTTTTGTTTGAAGTGCAGAGTACCACGAACACCAACTCCCGATTCGTTGAATTTCATGCAATTGCCGAGTGGTACAGGACGGGTATTTGCTATATGCAGTGAGTGCGGCTCAAAGGTTAATAAGTTCTTTAGTTGGAGGCGTTTGGAGGCCGTTCGTAGTGAGTTGCTGGTGGAAAGTACCGTTAGCACAAAAACACATAAGTATGAGGGGGTGTCCTCTCCTGAATTGAACCTAACTTAGAGAACTCAAGACAATGAAGAAAAACAACGCACATAATGTTCGTGCAATCCGTAGCTATTGCGAATTTCTGAAAGAAGCGAAGCGCCAAAGTGAGGTGTCAGTTGATGGCGTGACTAAGGCAATCAACCGCTTTGAGGAGTACACCAAATATAAAGATTTTAAGCAGTTTCATCGTCAGCAAGCAGTTGGCTTTAAAAAGTACCTGATGGAGCAAAAGAACGTGGTTACAGACAAACCATTGAGTAAGGCTACGGTGCATACAGCCTTGCGCCACCTGAAGACGTTTTTTCAGTGGTTAGCATTACAAAACGGATATCGTTCCCGAATAACCTACAGTGACACAGAGTACTTTAATCTGTCTGAAAAAGACGCCCGCATTGCTAATGCGCGTCGGAAAAAGCCTGTACCAACGGTTGAACAAGTTACTCAAGTACTAGAGGCAATGCCGTGTATGACTCACATTGAAATGAGAGATAGAGCGTTGGTCGCTTTTACATTGTTGACCGGAGCGCGGGATAGTGCAGTGGCTTCATTAAAGCTCAAGCATATTTGTCTTGCCGAGCAAAGCTTGTATCAGGATGCCAGAGAGGTGAAAACCAAGTTCAGCAAAACATTTACGACTTACTTTTTCCCAGTAGGAGAACTGCCGCTGAAAATTTTTACGGAATGGGTTAGCTATCTGGAGCATGAATTATCATTTGGGGCAGATGACCCGTTGTTTCCTAAAACTAAGGTGAAGAACAGTCGAAGCCATAAGTTTGAGACGATGGGATTGACCAAAGATCATTGGACAACAGCAGGACCTATTCGTCGAATCTTCAAGCAAGCTTTTAAGTTGGCTGGGCTGCCGTATTACAACCCGCATAGCTTTCGCAACACACTCGTGAGATTGGGAGAAAAACTATGTAGTAACGCTGAAGAGTTTAAAGCGTGGAGTCAAAACCTAGGGCATGAAGGAGTTTTAACGACATTTTATAGCTATGGTGATGTTACTGACTATCGACAAGCGGAATTGTTAAAGAAACTAGCCAAATCAAGTACAGATACTCCTTCTGATATGAAGGAGCAGTTTGAGCAATTTAAGGCGTTTCAAAAAATGATGTCTAACCTATAACGCGTTCCTTTTACTAACCGAATAGGCTGGTATCAACAAATATTCGTATGTTGATACCAGCTTTGCAAATCTTATTCTGGTGTCATAAAAGTAGGGTGTTTTCTTTATGATGCCAAATCTGTATGATACCCCTATATTTGATACCAATCTAAAGTTCAGAGTGACTAATGCGTATATTTTCTTACTGTCGTGTATCGACAACAGAACAAACCACAGAGAACCAAATCTTAGCTATTCGTCAGAAAGGGTATGAAGTCGCTGATTCACGAGTTATCAGCGAAACTGTCTCTGGTTCAGTTGAAGCTATGAAGCGTGAAAAATTTAAGATGCTAGTTAGTCACCAAATGGAAGAAGGGGACATGCTGGTGGTGTTAAAGCTTGATCGTTTGGGAAGAGACAACATTGACGTACAAAACACTATTAGTCTACTGACGGAAAAAGGTATTAAAGTGGTTTGCTTAGATTTGCCAGTGGCAGATCTTTCAAGCGCTGAAGGAAAACTGATGCTACAAATGTTCTCTGCTTTTGCAGAGTTTGAGCGTAACCGCATCAGAGAACGAACCAAAGAGGGAATTGAAAGAGCTAAAGCGCAAGGCAAAAAGCTAGGTCGTCCTGCCGCTCATAAAACAACACGATTGGTGCAAGATAAAAAAGCTGAAGGACTATCTCAAACTAAAACCGCTCAAGCGCTGAATCTTGGAATAGCAACTGTTAAGAGGCATTGGAATAAGTATTTATGACCATGAACCTTAGTAGATAAGCTGAGTCTTACTGGAACATCATTAGAGACCAAATCACTAATCTTTTGTATAATCTGCGCAATTTTTCGTATTCAATGTGCTGATTATAATGACTAACAATAATTTCTCTTCAACAGCCGCATTCCTTTGGTCGGTGGCAGACCTCCTACGTGGTGACTTCAAACAATCTCAATACGGTCGCATTATCCTACCGTTCACCCTGCTTAGACGCCTAGAGTGTGTACTAGAAGAAACCAAACCAGAAGTTATTACTAAGTTTGAAGCAGTAAAAGCAATGCCAGTAGAAGCGCAAGAGAAGCTCCTTACGCACACCGCAAAGTTAAGCTTCTATAACACCTCAAAAATGGATTTAAACCGCCTTGGTGAAACAGGTGTGGCAAGCAACCTAGAAAGTTACATTCAATCGTTCAGCCCGAACGCTCGCGAGATTTTTGAGCACTTCGATTTCTTCAACACCATCGACAAGCTTGAAGAAGCAGACCTACTCTACAAAGTCGCTAAGCAGTTCGCTAAAACAGACTTACACCCAAACACCATCAACAACTATGGCATGGGCTTAGTATTTGAAGAACTAATCAGACGTTTTGCTGAAAGCTCAAACGAAACCGCTGGTGAACACTTTACCCCAAGAGATATCGTTCGCCTGACTACATCACTGGTGTTTAGCGATGATGATGAAGTGCTAACCCAATCAGGCTTAGTGCGCTCTATCTATGATCCAACAGCGGGTACAGGTGGCTTCTTATCTTCTGGTATGGAGTATGTGCACGAGCTAAACGAAAAGGCTTCACTGTCGGCATTTGGTCAAGAGCTTAACCCAGAGTCTTACGCTATCTGCAAAGCAGACATGCTTATCAAAGGGCAAAAAGTCGATAACATCAAGCTAGGTAACACCCTATCAAACGACCAACTGCGCACCGAGAAGTTTGACTACATGCTATCTAACCCGCCATTCGGTGTGGATTGGAAGAAGATTCAAAAGCACATCAACGATGAACACAAAGAGAAAGGCTTTGAGGGACGCTTTGGTGCGGGTCTACCTCGTGTTTCTGATGGCTCACTGCTGTTCTTGATGCACCTTGTTAGCAAAATGCGTCCACAGCATGAGGGCGGCTCTCGTATTGGTATCATCCTTAACGGCTCGCCACTGTTTACAGGTGGTGCAGGTAGTGGTGAGAGTGAGATTCGTCGCTACATCCTAGAGAACGATCTACTTGAAGCGATTGTCGCTCTACCTACCGATATGTTCTACAACACGGGCATTGCTACCTATGTATGGATTCTATCAAGCCATAAGCCAGAGCACCGCAAAGGCAAGGTTCAGCTAATCAACGCATCGAAAGAGCGTGTAAAAGCTGGTGGTAGAGGTCGCAGCGGTGGCACTGAAGTTGAGGGAGATGACGAACACGTATTCTATTCAGCAATGCGCAAGTCTCTTGGCAGTAAACGTAAAGAGCTAACCGAAGAGAGTATTGAGACCATTGTAAAAACCTACGGTCAGTTTGCTGAGAACGGCTATAGTAAGCTATTTGATTACAAAGAGTTTGGCTACCGAAGAATTACGGTTGAACGTCCACTGCAGCTGGCTATCTATCCAAAAGATAAAACTCGCCTAGAAGCTCTACAAGCAGATAAAGCATGGGTGAAGCTCGATGAGGCACTACAACAAGCGGTTCTTGATGCACTAGCGTCCTTTGATGAAGAAAAACTGCTATCTCGTGACATCTTCAACAACACCCTAAAAACAAAACTAGCACCAGCCAAGCTAAGCGCAGCACATCTAAAACTTATCGTGAAGCACCTTGGCGAACATGATGATGTAGCCGAAGTATGCAAGACCAAAGGCAAGGTAGAAGCCAATCCAGACCTACGTGATAACGAGAACGTGCCACTAACCGAAACCGTTGAAGACTACTTTGCTCGAGAAGTATTCCCACACGTTCCAGACGCTTGGATTGATGAAAGCAAAACCGATGAGAAAGATGGTGAAGTGGGTATTGTGGGCTATGAAATTCCATTTAACCGCCACTTCTATGTGTACGAACCACCAAGAGCGTTAGAAGCGATTGATGCGGATTTGGATGCGGTATCGGCTGATATTATGCAGTTGCTTCAAGAGGTGCATTCGTAATGACTGGTCGTTATAAGGCATATCCTGATTATTCTAATACCGGCATCAATTGGTTACCTGAGATGCCAAGCCATTGGGAAGTTACAAAACTCAAATATATAATTTCAAGTCTTGAATCGGGAGTTAGTGTAAATGCAACAGACTATCCAAAGTCTGGTAACGAATATGGTGTATTAAAAACAAGTTGTGTCTATACAAGAGAGTTCCGTCCTCAAGAAAACAAGACAGTTTTCCAAGAAGAAGTAGTTCGACTGAAGTGCCCTATTAGAAAGGGGGCTATCATAATCAGTCGAATGAATACTCCTGATTTAGTCGGTGCTGCCGCTTATGTAAATGTTGCGGACAAAGACCTCTATCTCCCGGACCGTTTGTGGCAAACCGTTTTTGCTAATGAGAGCGTGCAAGATTCGAAGTTTATTCACTATTTTATGTATTTGAAAGGGTTTCGAGAACAAATATCGAATAGTGCAGAGGGAGCTAGTAGCAGTATGCAGAATATAGCTAAAGAGGATTTTTTAGCTATAAACCTATTACTCCCCTCTATCGAAGAACAACAAAAAATCGCCAACTTCCTCGATCACGAAACAGCCAAAATCGACACCTTAATCACCAAGCAAGAAAAGCTGATTGAGCTGTTAAAAGAAAAACGCCAAGCGGTGATTTCTCACGCTGTGACCAAAGGACTTAATCCGCAAACACCAATGAAAGATTCTGGTGTGGAATGGTTGGGTGAAGTGCCTGACCATTGGCGAGTGGTTAAACTAAGCTACTTTTTAAAATTACTATCTGGTGATGGAATAACATCTAATCAAATAGAGCCAGAGGGTAAATACCCTGTTATGGGGGGAAATGGCTTCCGAGGTTATACATCTACTTATAATTGTGATGGTGAATATGCCCTAATTGGTAGACAAGGCGCACTATGTGGAAACATTAATGTGGCAAAAGGTAAGTTCTTTGCCTCTGAACATGCAGTCGTTGTTTACCCGTATATCAACTTTGACCTGACGTACCTTTCTGAGTTTTTGCGTTTTATGAACTTAGGACAGTATTCAGTATCGGCAGCACAACCGGGTATATCTGTAGAAAGAATAAATGGACTAAAAATAGCGTTCCCTCCACAAGAGGAACAAGAACGTATTGGTGAGTTCATCCAAGAAAATGTTCAAAAGTTTGAAGCTTTATCTGCAAAATCTCAAACAATGATAGAAGCGTTAAAAGAACGCAAAACAGCCCTTATCTCCGCTGCAGTAACAGGCAAGATTGACGTTCGTGATTGGCAACCACAAGGAGTTCAAGGATGAGCCGTATAGAAAACAAAATTGAAGCCAATAATCGTTCGATCTTAGAAGTGCTCGATAACAAAAAATACACCGTTGATTACTACCAACGTGAGTATAGTTGGGAGCAAACCCACATCGAGCAACTGGTCACTGACCTGTGCAATGCGTTTTTAGATAACTATGACCCAGAGCATCAGCGTCAAGATGTTGCTGATTACAACAGCTACTACTTAGGCCCATTCGTGCTAAGTGAAAAGTCAGGTAAGCGCAGTATTATTGATGGTCAGCAGCGTTTAACCTCGCTCACTTTGTTTCTAATTTACCTAAACAATAAACAAAAAGAGCTAGGCCTAAATGAAGCCATTTCGGGAATGATATTCTCCGAAAAGTTTGGACAAAAATCATTCAATATTGATGTTGCTGAGCGAACTGCTTGCCTTGATGCTTTGTTTAATAAGGGGGAATACACACTCCCTGAAAATGCAGATGCATCAACCATCAATATGGTCGCTCGTTACCAAAATATTTGTGATGCGTTCCCAGTAGATCGTATTGATGAGAATGTTCTACCTCTGTTTCTTGATTGGCTTCGAGAGTTGGTTGTATTGGTCGAAATTGTTGCCTACAGCGATGAAAATGCTTACACCATTTTTGAGACAATGAACGACAGAGGCTTGAATCTCACCCCTACAGAGATGTTAAAAGGTTTCTTACTATCTAAATACCGTGATGACAATAAGAGAAAGCAGTCCAACGACTTCTGGAAACAGACGATTATTGACCTAAAAGTATTCGATAAAGAGGAAGACCAACGTTTCATTCAAGCGTGGCTAAGAGCAAAATACGCTGAGTCAATCAGGCAGAGTAAAGCAGGTTCCCTAAACGAAGACTTTGAGAAAATCGGTACGCGTTTCCATAACTGGGTAAGAGATAATCTATCTCGAATGAACCTAGCTAAAGCTGGTGAGAGTGAGTTTGATGCCTTTATTAATACTGAGTTTAGATATTATGTAAATGCGTATAAAAGGCTTCGCAATGCTGAAGAAACGCTCACCCCTGAACTAGAATCGATTCATTATATTTACCAGTGGGGTATCGCTAGTTCATTAAGTTATCCGCTGATGCTAGCTCCACTTAAAACAACAGACTCTGTTGATCTCGCTAATCAAAAGATGAACCTTGTTGCTAAGTACATTGATATTTTCTGTGTTCGTAGGTCAGTCAACTTCCGCAACTTCTCTGCAAGTTCGATTCGTTACACGATGTACAATCTCGTGAAAGAGATCCGAAACAAAGACTACAGCGAGCTAGTTGAGATCTTTGACAAGAAGTTAAGTGAAATGGATGAGCAGTGGAACGGCTTTGAATGGTTCCGTCTACACGGTCAAAATGGTCGATTTGTTAAGTACCTACTATCACGTTTATCCGGTTATATTGATGGTCTAGCTGGTGAAAACACCGATTTTGCAACTTACTATCACGCTACCAATGGTAAGCCTTATGAGATTGAACACTTGTGGGCGAACAACTTTGATAACCATCGTGATGAGTTTGAGCAACTAAACGAATTCAATGATGCGCGTAATAGCATTGGCGCATTAGTGTTGCTTCCACGAGGCACAAACCAGTCTTACAGTGATAAGCCTTATACAGAAAAAGTAGAGCACTATATTAAAGAAAATCTTCTTGTGAAGTCTTTGCATCCTCTGGCTTATGAGAACAACCCAAACTTCAATAAGTTAATCTCACGCAATGGCTTGGCTTTCCAAGCACACGCTGAAATGAAGATGGCAGACGTTCAAATTAGACGAGATTTGTATCGCCAAATCGCTGAGCAGATCTGGCGCTTGGAAGAGGCGAGTTAAATGGATAAACAAGACGTATTAAGTTTGTACAAAGAGCAATATGCGCATGAGCTAGATAAAAGGGACTCAATTAATTCCAGCATTCAAGTTAGAGGTGCAATACTCGCTACAATAATAACCATCCTCGTTTATGTCATTAGAAACATTGACCTTTCTCTTCCTTTAGAGCTTTTGATCGGTCTTGGAGTTGTTACTACCGTTGGCATCGTATTGTTATGCAAAGCAGGTTACTTATTGCTTGGAGCGTATTGGGAGAATGAGTATGAATATTTCCCATATGCCAATGAAGTAGAAGAGACTAGGCAAGATATGGCAGCTAAGGGGCACTTCAAACATAATCCCGAGGTTTTTACTGACTTCATAATCGAACGATTCAGTTCCTGCGCAGGCCAAATCGCCGAGACCAATGACATTAGGCAACAAAGAATAGGACGAATGAACCGACCTTTTAAGCAGTCATCAATCCTATTGGTAATAGTAGGGTTAATATTCACTCTTGGAGATCTTGACGCGGCTTCGTCACGAAAAGATGTATCTGTTTCTATCACAAACCCAGCAGTTTGCAGTATCACAACGACTCAAACGGACAGTGAGCAACAATGACACACGAAGATAAAAAAGACCCTGCTGTCGCACTAGAGCCTTTTAAAAAGCCTAAACGTAGGAAGGTGGTCGAACTTACCCAATACTCTAGTCACTCTGAATCTAGAAACATGGAACAACTATCGATAGCTGAGCCATCTGCGAGCTATTCAGCTTCTTCAGCAGAAGAGGTAGACCAAAATGACGATCTGGTGCCCACATTATTCAAAACAACCATCGTTAACTGTTTAATGAACAATGAGATTTTAGTCGAGCAAATCAATAATAATTCTGATGATAGAGTGCAACAGGGAATCTATTCTGAGTTATTGGAAGAAGCAATTATTAGTAACCTTGAAGAGCATCATGAAATAGCAATGAAACTACTGCTCGAATCAAGGGCTACTAAACAGTTTGCTGAGTCTGTTTTTTCAGAGCTAAAACAACGAGTGTTATGCGCTTTAGAAGAAGATAAAGCAATAGCAAAGGGGAAGGACAAAAATGACCACTGAAGATAAAAAAGATCCTAAAAGTGCTCTAGAACCGTTTAAAAAGCCCAAGCCGAGAAAAGTGATTGAGTTCAGTAAGCAGATTGATAATGCCGAATTGAGTAAGATGGCACTAGCGGAACATAAATTCGTTTCCTCTAAAGCACCTGTCAACGAAATAGTTTTTCAAAATGACATCCTCGCTCAAATGCAGTCTCACGGTTGGCTGGTGGGTGAGTCAAACAAGTACAACAAAGAGCTAGCCTTATACCCTGAAGACGTCATTGCCTTTGCTAAGCAGTCGCAACCTGAGCAATGGGATAAACTAGCCAAGCACTACCCAGAGACAGAGCGTAATCCAACCGCTACAGCTGATGCGCTACTAAAGTCATTAGAGCGAGAGCTAAAAAGCAAAGGCACGCTTTGGGTTTTGCGTAATCAAGTGAAAGATCGTGGTGCGAAGTTTAGCCTTTGTAGCTTTAAGCCAGACCATGACCTAAACCCAGACGCAACCGCTCGTTATGAGCAAAACATTCTGCGTGTTGTTCCTGAACTGGTTTACTCACCTAATGGTTATGATGGTCGCCTAGACCTAACGCTGTTTGTGAACGGAATCCCTGTCGCTACCTGTGAGCTGAAATCTGAATTTAAGCAGTCGATTGATAATGCCAAAGTTCAGTACATGAAAGACAGGCAGCCAAAAGACCCAGCAACCAATAAGCCAGAGCCACTATTAACCTTTAAGCGTGGTGCATTGGTTCACTTTGCGGTGAGCCAATATAACGTAGCAATGACCACTCGCCTAAATGGTAAAAGTACATTCTTCCTGCCGTTTGACCAAGGTACGGTTGATGGTGGTGCGGGTAATGAACAGCCAGAGAACGAAAGTGAATACGCTACCGCTTACCTTTGGAATGAGATCTTCCAGAAAGACAATCTATTACTGATTCTTGGTCGCTACATTCACCTAGAAGCGAAAGAAGAAGAGCAACTAGACGGCTCAATCAAAACCAAAGAAACCATGATCTTCCCTCGTTATCACCAGTGGGCGGTAGTATCAAAGCTACTGAACACGGTAGATATGGAGGGAACAGGTCACAAGTATCTAATTCAACACAGCGCAGGCTCAGGTAAATCTAACTCGATTGCTTGGTTATCCCACCAACTGGCATCAAAGCATTATTACACTGATCACCCTGAACTAAGTAAGCAAACTGGCGACAAGGTATTTGACTCAGTTATTGTTATCACTGACCGAACGGTACTGGATAGCCAGCTGCAAGACACTATCTATCAGTTCGATCATAACGAGGGCATGATTGCTCGTGTGAACCGAGAGGAAGCACAAGGCAGTAAGTCTAGCCAACTAGCAGGAGAGCTAAAGGCAAGCACCTCGATCATCATCGTAACCATTCAAACGTTCCCTCATGTGCTTGAAGCCATCCGTAAAGACTCAACACTTGCAGGTCGTAGCTATGCGGTGATTGCCGATGAAGCGCACTCAAGCCAAACAGGTACAACCGCTCGTAAGTTGCGTGAAGTGTTAATGGCTGAACAACTAGAGGGCGATGAAGAGCTTGATAGTGAAGATATGTTGCGTTTGTCTCTTGAAGCTCGTAAAGGCTCAAACAAGATCAGCTACTTTGCATTCACAGCAACACCAAAAGGTAAAACGCTAGAGCTATTTGGTCGCCCTGAAGATCCAGAGGCACCATTAAGCGATGACAATAAGCCGTTACCTTTCCATGTTTATTCTATGCGCCAAGCGATTGAAGAGGGTTTCATCCTCGATGTACTGCAAAACTACACCAGTTATCGAGTTGCCTACCAATTAGCACACGACAACCCAGCGTCAGACCAAGAGGTCGATAGTAAGAAAGCCGCAACTAAGATGGCAAAGTGGGTTCGTTTACATCCACACAATATTGCCCAGAAAGTCGAAACCATCATCGAGCACTACAACAGCAAGATCAAGCACTTGTTAGGCGGTGAAGCAAAAGCTATGGTTGTTACCAGTAGCCGTTTAGAAGCGGTGCGCTACAAGCTTGCTTTTGAAAAATATGTCGAGAGCAAAGGGTACGATAACGTGAATGCGATGGTGGCATTCTCTGGTGAGGTGAATGACCCAGACTTACCTGAAGAGCAGTTCACTGAAAAGACCATGAACCCTAAGCTCAATGGTCGAGATATGCGTAAAGCGTTTGATACTGCTGACTATCAAGTGATGCTGGTGGCGAATAAGTTCCAGACAGGTTTTGACCAACCAAAGCTGGTGGCAATGTATGTCGATAAACCGTTAAAAGGTGTTGAGTGTATTCAGACGCTTTCACGACTCAACCGAACCTGTAAGGGCAAAGATAAAACGTTCGTTCTTGATTTTGTGAATGACCCAGAAGAGATCTTGAATGAGTTTAAGGTTTACTTCCAAACTGCTGAGCTGGCTGGAGTATCAGACCCGAACATTGTTTATGACCTAATGAACAAGCTTGCGGAAACAGGTATCTACCAATGGTATGAGGTAGAGTCTTTCGTTGAAGCTTACAACAGCAAGCAAACAAACCAAGCAAAACTTGCTAACCTTTGTAAGCCAGCCGTAGACCGCTTTACGATTCGCTATAAAGAAGCCACACAAGTTCTTCAATCGGCTCAAGCTGAGTTGTCAAAAGCCAAGATTGAAAAGAACGATAAGGCAATTAAGTATTGCGAGAATAGTGTTAAGAATGCCAAGGAAGCACGAGACATTCTTGAAGTATTTAAGAAAGACCTAATGTCGTTCTACCGCTACTACGAATTCACCTCGCAGATTGTAGACTTCGATGATTTTGAGCTAGAGAAGCTAAGCGTATTTGCTAAGCATCTATATCCATTACTTCGCTTAGATGTTGTTGAGGATGATGTTGACCTATCAGACGTGGTAATGACGCACTATCGCCTACACGAACAGCGTGAAGCAGACTTACAGCTAGGATACAAAGTTGGTGAAGAGCCGAAGCATTATCTTGCTCCAACTAAAGAGGGTTCAGGTGCAACACCGAAAGACCCCAAAACGGAGTTTCTCAATGAGATCATTCAACGAATGAACGATTTGTTCATTGAAGATGGGTTAACTGAGAATGATATGCTGAGTTATGCAAACACGTTGTTTGGTAAAGTCCAAGATGATGAAATTGCAGTTGACCAAGCAAAGAACAACTCTAAAGAACAAGCGATGCTAGGGCGTTTCCCTGAAATCGTGCAAACCGCCATAATAGAGAGTATGGATACTCATAATACAATGGCAATGAAAGCACTGTCTGACGATACAGTTAGAAACGGGCTTGCCAGTATTGTGTTCGATATGATGATGCGTGGTTTAGGTAAGTCGGTAAACACTTAATAACTAGGAATGGCACCTGTAGTAGGTGCCATTTTTCTTTTTAGTGAACTAGTTAGGGTTATTCACTACATTGAGACTTAGCCTCTAGAATGTAATCACTCCACCATTCCATAATCTCTTTTCTTTGCTCAAAGAAATCAGTGCGGTTGTAGCTTGCTCTAGTTTCGTTTTGATCGGTGTGAGCAAGACAGGCTTCTATATGCAGGGTATCAAAGCCTTGTTCATGTAACGCAGTCGAGGCGATAGACCGCAGCCCATGAGCAACAAGTTCACCTTTGAAACCTAAGCTTCGTTTAAGGGCAGCATTAGCTGTATAAACGCTTACGTGGCTCGTAGGGGCGCGCTCACTTGGGAACACGTATTCATGTCCTTCACTCTGCAATCGCATCTGCGATAAAATCTCAATCGCTGCTTCTGTTAGTGGCACTCTATGTTCTTTCCGACGCTTCATTTCTGCTGGTGGAATGGTCCAGCACTTTTGGTTCAGGTCGATGTCACTCCAACGTGCCCGAGCGGCTTCTTTCGGTCGAGTCATTGTGTGAAGCTGCCAAAGAATCAACAGTTTAGTCTTGTGGCGAATGTTGGCGTTATCTTGTAGTTGTTTTAACAACCTATTCAGTAACTCTGGTCTTATCGTAGGCATGTGCTCTACTTCATGCTTTTCAAACGCGTTAATCATGCGAGTCAGTGGGTTCGCGATGATAATGCCGCTATCAACACCATACTCCATAATTTGGTTAAGAGATTGGCAAATTCGCTTAATAGTCGATAGCTTTTGGTCGTTCTCAAGTGGGCGTAAAGCCTGCACTGCGCTTAAGCGAGTGATGGAAGCAATTGGCGTTCGACCAATGTGGGGAAAGGCGTATAGTTCTAATGTTCTCCATATACGTTCGGCATGATTAGCACTCACAGTTTTCTTCTTTCTGCTGAACCATTGCTCAGCTACTGCAAAAAAGGTATTGGCTTCTTGGTGAATGGCTTTCTGCTTAAGTTGTTCTAGGTGGTCTTTGGGGTCAACTCCATTGGCGATGAGGTTACGGTGTTCCTGAGAAACTTTTCTAGCGTCAGCCAATTTTAGTGCAGGGTATGAGCCAAGAGATAGTTTTTTTACTTTCTTAGTTATGGGGGCGCTATATCTGAATTGCCATGACTTGGTGCCATTCGGTCGAATACGAATGTTGAGTCCGTTCCCATCAGCGAGGATGTATTCCTTATCTCTAACTTCTGCTTTTTTGATCTCTTTGTCGGATAGTCTGACGGTTAATTTTGGCATGCGAACCCCTCAGTAAAATTTGCGAGGAGTATACAGGAGTTTGGTTATATGGGGTACATCATGGGGT
Source organism: Vibrio sp. SCP2 (assembly GCF_059295395.1). Taxonomy (NCBI): domain Bacteria; kingdom Pseudomonadati; phylum Pseudomonadota; class Gammaproteobacteria; order Vibrionales; family Vibrionaceae; genus Vibrio; species Vibrio sp. SCP2. The sequence continues at coordinate 1,630,243 of NZ_JCAFVV010000001.1, forward strand.
ACAAAAAACTCCGGAAGTAAGGAGTTTTCTTAGGACGTGGTAAAATCATATTTTAATTATAAGTTTATGATTTTAAATTATTTGTTGTAATTCATTGGATGTTAGTGGAAGTTAATGATCAGGTCCCGGAAACCATTGGATAGACATAGAACTAACCTTGAAATTCAAACTTGGCACAATTGTAAGGGGAATTGAGGGAGAGTAAAGGGTAAATCAAGGTTTAGGGTGTGTAAGAGCGAGAATAACAAACCAAACTTCCTTGTTTGGCTTGTCGCTGGTGTTTGTTACAAGCTACGCGCGACTTCGTAACCGTCCCAAATAGCTGCCATGATGGTGCGTGCTTTTTGGCTATCACCGATGTTAAATACTTCATCGACATCGAGCTGATTAGCAAGCGATTCATGCAGCTTATCTTCAGAACGATAACCAACAGCGAGCACGACGTGATCGGCGAGTAGTTCGAGTGAGCGATTGTCTTTCGAAATCAGTACGCCCGTATCTGTCACACACTCCAATCGGGTAGAAGTGAGTACATTGACTTGTTCTTTTACGAGCAACTCTTTGAGCATTTGGTAGTTGGCAAAACAAGTGCCATGAGGGCCGCCGATAATATCTTCATCGGCTTCAATCAAGGTGACCGCTTTGCCTTTTTGAGCCATCCACAGGGCAGCCTCTGCACCCACTAAACCACCGCCGACGATGGTGACTTTATCGCCAACGATCAAGTCTGGATTCATCAACATTTTTTCAGCAACCATTACGTGCGGTTTATCTCTGCCTTTTAACCACTCAGGGCTGACTGGACGAGAGCCTGTAGCAAAGATCACGCTGTCAGGCGCTTCTGCTTCGATGCTCGCTTTGGTCGCTTCAACGCCGAAACGTACATCAACACGTTTGCGAACCATCTCGCCTGCGAACCAATTAATCAGAAGTTTATCGTCGTGCTTGAATGGGGGTTGGCAACCGGGGATAACATTGCCACCAAGTGCATCTGACTTCTCTAACAGAACTACTTTGTGACCGCGTTCAGCTGCAATTCGCGCTGCTTCCATTCCCGCAACACCGCCGCCAATGACAACCACTTTTTTGGCTTTGTGTGTCGGCAGCAAGCGGTACTCATCTTCTCGCCCACATGTTGGGTTTACGGCGCAAGAAATGTTGCCAATTTCCGCCATTCTGCCCAAGCAGCCAAGATGACAAGATAGGCAAGGGCGAACCTCTTCAAATCGCCCACGGCGAATCTTATTGACGACTTCAGGGTCTGCAAGAAGGGGGCGTCCCATTGAAATACCATCAGCAATACCATGTTCAACCGCATGGGCAGCGAGGTCTGGATTTTCCATCCGGCCAGCTATGAGGACAGGGATATCGACAACCTCGGAAACGGCTTTACAGTATGGCTTGTACATGCCCGGTTCGAAGTAGTTAGGCGGATGGTTCCAATACCATGAATCGTAGGTGCCGGCATCGACGTTTAGTGCATCAAATCCAGCATCCTGAAGGTATTTCGCTGCACGTAAGCCTTCTTCCATATCTCGGCCAACTTCATCGGCTTGTTCCCCGGGAAGAATGCCTTGACCAAATCCCTTCATATTACTTTTGACGGAATAGCGCAGTGAGACAGGGAAATCTTTGCCGCACATCGCTTTAATGCCTTGAACGATTTCGACAGCGAAGCGATAGCGGTTTTCGAAACTACCACCATATTGGTCGGTACGTCGGTTGAAAAACGCCATCGTAAATTGATCAAGCAAGTAACCTTCGTGTACGGCGTGAATTTCAACGCCATCAAAGCCTGCTTTTTGTGCGATAACCGCTGACTCGATAAACTTACCGATGAAATATTTAACTTCGTCTGTGGTTAACTCGCGATGTTGAATGCTTGGGTCAAAACGATTGGGTGCGTCTGAAGGGGCAATGGATTTGTCTTCTGGGGTAAAGCCTGGAATACAAGAACGTCCCCATCCGGCGGTGAGCTGAGCGAAAATCTTTGTTCCGTATGCATGAACTCGTTCAGTCATCTCCTTGGCGCTACGGATATAGGCCGTTGGATGATTGGTTGGACAAGGCAGAGAAGGCATAGGGAATTGCTCTAACTCGTTTTCGACCATTTGAACACCAGTGATGATCAAGCCAACGCCGCCTTTGGCGCGAGCGGTATAATATTCGATGCCACGATGGTTGTAAGCACCATCGCCATCGACACAACCCAACGTCCCCATAGGCGCCATTGAGTAGCGGTTTTTGAGCTTCACAGAGCCAATAGACATTGGCTCAAAGAGTCTCTTATGTTGCTGTTTTAACATGATTGTCTCCACTAATTTGTACACGTTTCGGTGTAAAATCTGGGAGTATTACAGCAATAAGGTTGAGACTGGGCTTTGCATTTTAGGACAATAGTTTTGCCGAATTTGTTAATGGTGCGCTTATTGATTTAGATCAGAAATCGAGCTGTCTGAATCTTGCTTTCCTTTTAATGAAACTGGGCTGTAGCCCGTCCAACGCTTAAATGCCCGAGAAAAAGTACTTAGGTCGGCAAACCCCAATTGGTAGGCTATTTCAGTCATATTTATACTTGGCGTTTCTAGTAGGTGAAGCGCCTTTTCTAACTTGTACTTTTCAACCACGCCTCGGTAACTCGTATTGAGTTCAGCGAGTTTTCGGTTCAGAGTTCGCACATTCAGTTGCAATGAATGTGCAACAGATTCGGCATTTGCTAGAGACAAGTGCTCCAGTGAGTTAAGCACATTGTACAAACGAAGAATGAGGTCGCCTTGCTTGAGCGATTCTGCATCTTTACGCAACATATTAAGGGCTGAGAAATAGATATCGTGATCGTGATTCGCGTTGTTGCGATAAAGGTACTTCTTGTCAATGCAGAGTTTGCGTACAGGTTCGCCGACCGATATTTTGACATGGGTTAGCTGTTCGATTTGTCGATAGATATCGTTACTCAGCTTGTTATCTACCAGCTTAATTTTGATTTGTAGTTCATCATCTTCGACGATCGACTGAATGATCTTCACCGTGGTGGCGACAAACAACATTACTCCAAGATAAGTAACATGACTTTCGTTATTGAAGGGTTCACTGTCTAGCACCCATAGCTCTGCATGACCTTGTTTATCCTTGTGATATTTAAGTCTGATCGGTGAACTGACGACAATCGAAAAATCCTCAGCATGCTGCAACGCGACGTCCAGGTTGGGTGCTGTCCATAGCGTTAACGTATAGCTACCAAAGGTGAGTGGCGATACATATTGCGCACAGTGAACCGGAAATAGTGGGTCTTGATTGACTTGCGTTAATGAATAGAGCTGATTGCGCAAATCATGCAAGTGCAGTCGGCCAGTATCATTTTTTCTTACCTCATCGATCTCTACCTTAACATTTTGATGTTTAGCGATTAGCCCTTGCCACCCTTTGTGAACGGAGAGGGAGTCGTGAAACTGTCGGTCAATTTGGCTCATTGATTACGCACCATTGTAAATTTGTGATCGAAAACTCAAGTTTTAAACCTGTCTGATAATGTCTTACTTATGTCCTAAAAAGCAAAGTTACTGGCAAGTTGCTCGTTATTCTAAATAGCGAGGTAAGGAAGGACCTCTTTATCCTACATAAAAGCAGTGCAGTTGACCCTAGCTTAATAAGGAAAGCGTTATCTAGAGTTTGAGCCTGTTCTGCAAAGAGAGTTTTACTATGAATCAATGGAAAACGCTATATCAAGATAAGTTACTGTCCCTAGAGTCTGCTGTCGGCAAACTTTCGTCAGGCGATAAAATTTGGGCTGGTGGGTTTCTATCTACCCCTGTTCGCTTTTTACAAGAGTTAGACAAGCACCTAACTCTGTTTAAAGGGTGCGAGCTATACACTGGCCTAGTTACTTTTCCTTACGAGTTTTTTAAACCTCAGTACCGAGAAAACTTCCGCCATTTGAGCGTTTTCATGGGGCCGGTAGAACGTCAGTGCCAAAATGGTGGCAACGTTGAAATCATTAACTTCCAGTTCTCAAATCTCGACAAGATATTCGCGAAGTTACAACCAAACACGGTGGTTGTGGAAGTGACGCCTCCTAATGAAGACGGCTTTGTGAGTTTGGGCGCATGTGGCGGCGTAGGCACAACCCAAGCGCTGAAATACGCGAAAAAAACCATCTTTGTTATCAATGAACAGCAACCCTATGTTGATGGTGAGAAGAACACCGTCCATGTAGACCAAGCGGACTACCTCGTTGAAGGCCACCACCCAATTGCGATGCCAAAAGCAGGTGAGCCTTCTGAGCTTGAGAGTCAAATTGCCCAACATGTCGTCCCATACATTAACAATGGTATGACGATTCAGATTGGTATCGGGACGATTTCTAATGCGATGGGTATGGCACTTCGTGATCACCAAGACCTAGGTATCCATACCGAAATGTTTACCGAATCACTGATGATGATGTGTCAATCAGGCGCGGTCACGGGTAACAAGAAAAACTACAAACCAAACAAGCTAGTCGCTGCATTTGCCGCTGGTCCACAGGAGCTTATTGATTTCATTGATAACAACCCTGAATTGGAAATGGGTCCAATGGAAGAGATTGTTAACCCTTATGAAGTAGCAAAGAATGACAACTTTGTATCGATAAACACCTGCTTGATGGTTGATCTAGTCGGTCAAGTTGCGTCAGAAGGGGTTGGGTTTTCGCAAATCTCCGGCTCTGGCGGGCAGCTCGACTTTGTACGTGCAGCGGGCATGTCTAAAGGCGGTGTGAGTATCTTAGCTCTCTCTTCGACGCGAGATGGAAAACACGGTCTTGAATCAAACATTCGACTCTCTCTACCTACGGGTACGCCGATCACCACACCACGTAATGATACTCAGGTGATTGCCACAGAGTATGGCTCGGCTGACTTACGCGGTCTCTCCACCTCGGAGCGAGCAAAGGCACTGATTGCAATTGCCCATCCGAAATTTAGAGATTCATTGCGTGACCAAGCGCTTGAACTTGGCATGATTAAATAAGGAGAAAGAAGATGTATCACGGTCAATATTTCCAACTAAGTCTACTTTCTTCTGGTGACAACATAGCGGAGCTAGTGTTTGACGCAAAGAGCGATCCAGTCAATACACTACGCAAAGAAGCACTGATTGAGTTAGAGCAGTGTGCGACATTACTTGAACAAAATGGTTATTCGGGTCTGGTGATTCGCTCAGGTAAAAGTCTGTTTAGTGCAGGCGCTGATGTCAAAGCTTTCCGCCAACTGTTTAGTGATGGCGATGAAGCGGTAGAAGATTATCTAAAATGGGTTCACTCAATTTACAACCGAATTGAAGATTTACCCTTGCCGAAGGTTGCACTTATTAACGGTGTCGCAGCAGGTGGTGGTGTTGAGTTAGCGTTACTGTGTGAGTATCGACTAGCAACTCAAGACGCAAAAATCAGCCTGCCTGAAGTGAAGCTAGGCATTATGCCAGGATGGGGCGGCGTGACTAGACTGCCGCGAATTGTCGGTACAGATACCGCAATGACCTGGCTGACAACGGGCAAAAACTTTAAAGCTCAGCAAGCGCTTGTTAATCACGTTGTTGATGGCGTTCTGACTGGTAAAGAGAGTGATTATGTTAGCCAAGCTATAGAACTGCTGCGCAGCGCAAACAAGGGCGATTTGGACTGGCATAGTAAGCAAGCAGAGAAGCGCAACCCATTACCGATGAATGGTTACGAGCTAGCAATGTCGGTTAATGTGGCACGTGGCATGGTTGCCAAGGCGGCAGGGCCTCACTATCCGGCACCAAATCTTATTCTCGATACGATAGAGAAAAGCGCAGCATTGAGCCGAGATGACGCACTTGCTGTGGAAAGACAAGGTATTTTAGCTTGTGTGAACAGTGGCGTTGCCGATGCATTAGTTAATGTGTTCTTAAGCGACATGGCAGTAAAGTCGACCGCAAAACACCATGCTAAACAAGCGGAAAAAACCGAAGAGCTTGCAGTGATTGGCGCTGGTATCATGGGGGGCGGCATTGCTTACGTGACCGCAGATAAAGGCCTAGATGTTGTGATGAAAGACATCAACAAAGCGGGTCTAAATCTCGGACTAAATGAAGCCAACCAACTGCTTGCTAAGCAAGTTAAACGCGGTAAGAAATCGCCACAGCAAATGGGTGAAGTGCTTAATCGAATTACTCCTACGTTACACGATAGCACGTTGGAAGGCAGCGATCTTATTGTCGAAGCGGTGGTTGAGAATCCAATCGTGAAAGAAAAGGTCTTGGCTCAACTGGAAAAATCAGCGCCGAATGCGGTGATTGCGTCAAACACTTCGACTTTGATGATCAGTGGGCTAGCCCATTCACTTGAAAAACCTGAAAACTTCTGTGGAATTCACTTCTTTAACCCAGTACATAAAATGCCATTGGTGGAAGTGATTCGTGGGGAGAAAACCTCAGAGAGCACCATCGCCAAGGCTGTGAACTACGTGCTGCAACTCGGTAAAACTCCGATTGTAGTCAATGATTGTGCAGGCTTTTTAGTCAACCGTTGTTTAACGCCTTATTTCCTCGCATTTAACCAACTAGTGGTGGATGGCGGCAATATCGCGACTATCGATAAAGTCATGAGCAAGGGTTTTGGTTGGCCGATGGGTCCTGCAACCTTACTTGACGTGGTTGGTCTTGATACGGCTTCGCACTGTATTGATGTTATGGATGAAGCCTTTCCTCAACGTATAGCTAAGCCGACAGTGAATTTGATTGAAATGCACAATGCAAATGGCTTGCTGGGTCAAAAATCTAAACATGGCTTTTACCACTATGAGCTTGATAGACGCGGTCGCTTAAAAGCGTTGGCAAGTGCAGAGAGCCAAGCAATATTGAACCAAGTTTGTCAGCAACCTGCAGACTTCTCCTCTGACGAAATTCAGTTGCGCATGATGTTACCTATGATGTTTGAAGCGATTCGTTGTTTAGATGAAGGGATCATTAATTCCGCTGAGGAAGGTGATATTGCATTTATTTACGGTACGGGTTTCCCTCCATTCCGCGGTGGACTGTTCTACTACATGGACAACTTTGGTCTGCAGAAACTTGTCGAAGTAGCAAAACACTATGAACACTTAGGCTCGCTGTACAAGATCCCACAAGGCTTGATTGAACGAGCTGAGAACAACCAACGCTTTTACGCATAATAGGAGAAGATAACCATGAAAAACGTAGTAATTGTTGATGCGATTCGAACTCCTATGGGGCGTTCTAAAAATGGCGTGTTCCGTCATGTTCGTGCAGATGACTTATCAGCACACTTAATGGCCAGTATGTTAACGCGACAATCAAACGTCCCGGCCAACGAAATAGATGACATTATTTGGGGCTGTGTTCAGCAAACTGAAGAGCAAGGCTTCAACTTAGCCCGTAATGCGGCATTGCAAGCAGGGCTACCTGAAACGGTCGCGGCTACGACGGTAAACCGACTTTGTGGTTCATCGATGGATGCGCTTCACATGGCGACAAGGGCCATCAAAGCCGGAGATGCAGATGTTGTCATGGTCGGGGGCGTTGAGCATATGGGGCATGTGCCTATGACTAAGGGTATGAACCTAAATAGCTACAACCGTAATATGGCTCAAGCGTCAGCAATGATGGGGTTGACAGCTGAAGCGCTAGCCAAGATCCACAATATCTCTCGTGAAGAGCAAGATGAATTGGGTGCCCGTTCACACCGATTAGCGTATCAAGCCACTCTTGAAGGTCGATTCGACAATGAAATCGTACCGACTTTAGGTCATGACCAAGACGGCTTACCGATTTTAGTCAAAGATGATGAGGTGATTCGTCCTGAAACAACAGCAGAATCACTCGGTCAACTGCGACCTGTGTTCGACCCAAGAGGCAGTGTAACGGCAGGCACATCTTCGGCCTTGTCAGACGGCGCATCTTGCTTATTGGTAATGAGCGAGGAAAAAGCGAAACAGCTCGGTGTTCAGCCCCGCGCTAAGGTGCTTGCGTGTACTACCGCAGGTGTTCCGGCTGCGATCATGGGTTATGGCCCGGTTCCAGCGTCGCAAAAAGCCCTCGAAAAGTCTAACTTGACGATTGATGACATTGATTTCGCTGAAGTTAACGAAGCGTTTGCCGCTCAAGCCATTCCTTGTCTAAAAGATCTTGGATTGTGGGACGCGCGAGAAGACAAAGTTAACCTTCATGGTGGTGCCATTTCACTCGGACATCCGCTTGGATGTTCAGGTTCGCGTATCATCGGGACGTTAATTAACGTGATGGAGCAGCGTCACGGAAAGTACGGGCTTGCGACCATGTGTATTGGTATGGGGCAAGGTATAGCGACTACCATAGAATTGATTAGCTAGTTTGAATAAAAAGTCCCGCAGTTGCGGGATTTTTTACGTCTGTACTTCATTTACTTTCACTTCAATTGATTGAAGTTGGTGCCTCTCCAGTCCAACGCTTAAACGCTCGTGTGAAGCAGCTCAATTCAGAGAAACCTAACTGGAATGCAATTTCTGTCATGTTGTTATCGGGGTCTTGCAACAGTGTCAGTGCTTTCTGCAAACGGTAATTATTGAGGATGGTTTTAAAGTTGGTCTGAGCATCAGCAAGTCGGCGATTCAGAGTCCTAGGGCTGGTCAATAACTTTTGTGCTACCAGTGTTGAAGAGACATTACGCAGTGTCGGAAGCTCATCTAGTACGTGTGAAACTTGTAAGCGGATATCATTTTGGCTCAACTTAGCGGCGCGCTCTTGTACCCATGCTAGGTTATGTTCCAAAAGTTGTGGGTTGGCAAAAGGGGAGGCTTGCTGTAACTGCTCAGTCTGAAAAGTAATTTTTCTGATTGGACCTTTTTCGATGCTAGTTACTTGATAGGTCTGACAGAACTTATCTACCAGTTGCTTCGAATAGTCATGGTAAGGGGCAAATATGCGGCAAGGTAACAGCTCTCCCTTATTTAGTTGGCGCAACATCTCAAGAATCACGCACACCATTAATGAAATTCCGGCCTGAGTGATCGAGTAGGACTCAGGAGTACGACTGTTGATGATCCAAAGTTCCGTCACGTCACCATCTTGATGGAGAGACAGGTCAGTCTGGGGGGCAAGTACAATGAAATGTTTACAAAGAATCTCTAAGCATTGTTGCAGTGTAGGAGCAGACCATAGGGCGATTGATACACTACCAAAGGTCAAAGGTGTGACGTATTTAGCCGCATCAATGGAGAGATCGTATCGAGATTGCTCAATGAGTTCTCGTTGCAGTTCTCTTGCAAGTCGAATGTCGGGGTTATCTTTTCCTAAAGCTAACAGCTCGCGATAGCTGCCAATTGACTCCAAATCTACACCATAGTGCTGCGCAGCTTGGGTCAGTAGTTCGATCCACCCGTAATGAAAATAATAGCGTTGATCTTGTTTATGTTTTCTTACCATGACTAGCCTGCTTTTTATATTCACCAAATAATTATCGCTTGAATCTCTCTATTAAAAATTGAGCTCAGTTAAATAACGGCACTATTCTTATAAATATATCATTTAGGTATTTTAGTTATTAAATCAGTGTAAAAAAATTGCACGAACTTTGATTTGTAAGTTTGCTTAATGCGCCAATGGTTTGGCACGGTTAGCCAACAGGATTGGGATGGGATGGCTCACGCTAAACGACGACAAATTTATCAATAAAATGCTCCAGTAAACTTTAAACAGGAGCAAAAAATGCGTTTTACAAAGACTGGTTTGGGCATTGTAGTCACTATGGCTTTGAGTTCTTCACTGGCCGTTGCTGAAGAGGTTGTTGACCCTGGGGATATGACCAAAGTCTATACCCAAGTCGGAACTTCCATTGATAGCGATAGCAACATTCGTTTACTTGGATCCTTGTCTGGCAGTCATTCCAACGGGGATAACTTTTTATTTTATGGCGACGTGGTTTTTGGCGACACCAACTTCCACGATGAAGATTATGGTACGGCCTATAACAACGCGAGATTACAGTACTTTCACGTAATGAATACCTCTTTAGCTTCCCTGCCAAAAGTCGGTTTTTCAATCGATGCGATTCATAGTCGTTTACCAGAAATAAAACACGTTGGTGATGATATGAGTATTGTGTCGGCGGGTGTTGTTGGCATGATTAACCCAAGTTATACCGGTAAGTTTATGTTGTTTCCAAACTTAGCTTATGCAAAAGGTGAGATGTATGGTGAGAGCGTTGACGGTGTACTGGCTAACGTTTTCCTAACTCGACGTATTGCGGAGAATCGCTCCTACATCGGCTTTTTCCCCGAGTACATGAATGTATCAGGTGACTCGGTAAGTCGCGAAAGCATTAAGCTTAAATTCCAAGTCGGGACACCAATAACGGATAGCCAAAGGTTGTGGTTGACCGCCACCTATGAGCATCAAGAGTCGACTCAAATGATTGCTAATCAAGACTACGGGTGGTCAAACAGCTCGCGAGTCGAACTTGGTTTCAAATACTATCTATAGGCTTGGCTTAATGCGCCAAAGATTTAACTTGATGGGTCAATGCATTCGATACCTAACTCTGTTCAAATTATTTGTCGCAATAAAAAACTATATTGAATTCAAGCAAAGACTTAACATCCAATTTATATCGGGAAACTATTATGAAAAAACGACTAAATAAAACATTTTTAACGACTTGTGTTATTTCCGCTATCTCAATCCCAACCATTGCACAGGCATGTTCTAATGTATTCTGGGATAGCCCACAAGGGGCGGTAGTAACACGTACCATGGACTGGATGGAATCAACAAAACCACTGTTGCTAAAAGTGGCTGCGGGTGAAAAACGCAACTTTCACGGCACTGATACCAGTGACCAAGAGTACACAGTCAAAAACAGCTTTTTAGCCATCGGTGGATACGGAAAACTAGTCGGCGAAGGCGTTAATGAACACGGTTTGCACGCGAGTATTCAATATTACCGTGGTATGCAACTTGAGAAAGGCAATGACAATACTTTAAGCCAAAATGAATTAGCGGGCTACTTCCTAGCGAACTTTGACAATGTTCAACAAGTTGTTGATAACGTGAAAGACATTGAAGTGGGCTTAACGGCGATACCAGGTATGCAGGAGCCACCACGTTGGCACTATATTGTTTCTGATGTATCGGGTGATCGCGCGGTTATTCAATATGATGAAAACGGCGTAAATATCTACCGTGGTGATGATGCTCAAGTTGTAACTAATACCAGTCAAAAAGGGTTGAATGAAGCATGGAGCGAGAAAGCTAAACAGCTAAAAGAGTTTGGTGGATACGGCAGCCAGTTCCAACTAGAAGCGGGTAATACAGACTCAGAGCAGCGCTACGTGTTTGCTAAGTATTTCGTTTCACAGCTTCAACACGCGAGCTCACCTAAACATGCCATGATGTCAGTCGAAGGTACGGCATTCAAAGTGCCTCAGCAAGCGGCTTACCGACCACAAGATGGTATGGATACTTATGCCACGGAATATACCATCACATATAACTTAGATTCCGGCGATGTTGTGTTTAAGTACATGGGAGACGATTGGAATCAGCGAGAGTGGAACTACAAAGAGTTGTTAGAGTCTGACCAAACAGTAGAAATTCCTTTGTACGGTAAGAAAAGCTAACCTGATTTAACACACAACCAAAGCGAGCACTAATTTGCTCGCTTTTTGTGTTTGAACGATCCGGCTTACGCTTGAGCAACTTCCTCATTTGTTGGTAGTAGCATAGTTGCAAGTTCAGTAACGGCTTCAACTACTGGTGGGAAAAGCTCTTTAGCGACATCAGTTTCGCTGCGCGTTTGAGCCCAACCAAGGTAGACGATACCGCGAATTAAGAGGAACCACGGCAGTAACTCTTTTTGTTGCTCAGAAAGTTCCCGTACCGACTCGTATCCGCTAAGAAACTCTGCGACGATATCATCAAATGACTCATCGCCCATAAACCAGAATACCGACGTTGCGATGTCAAAAAGATGGTAACCAAAGCCAGCGTCGTCGAAATCAATCAAGTGAATGTCACCTTTTGTATCAACCAACAGGTTTTCTGGCAGAAAATCACAGTGGATTAATCCGTAGTTTGATGCATCTTTTGGAATGTCTGAGAGGACTTTTCGTCCAAGATCACGAGCTTCAATAATCAAGACTCGCTGCTCTGGTGTGAGATCTTTATGATCCCAAGCGCGCCCCCAAAGCGGTTTCTTGCCCAACAAACCATCTACATCCCAATGAGCGCGTGTAAACCCATCTGGTAATGGCCAGTTCTCTGTTTCTACATGCAGTTTTGCCATTAATTGCCCAACCAATCGGTAGTGGTTGATATCTTCTACCCCTTCTTCGATTGAACCGAGTGGTGTGCAATCTACCCATTCCAGCATGTCGACTTGACGACCTTCTGGTAGGGAAGAGCTTGTCACTACTTCGACATATTGACCATCTGAACTGACGATGGGTTTCGGGGTCATGACGCCACGCTCGCGCATCGCGTTCATCCACTGCATCTCAGATTGCAGTTCGGCATTAGTGTGATAATCCAAGCGATGTACACGCAGTGCATAACTCACTTTGTCAGGGGTCACGACCTTAAAAACTGCGTTCTCACGATGTTTAATCGCAGTGACTGTCGATTCGCTGTCTAGGCCCCAATAAGGTAAGGCGTTTAACGCTATCTCACACAGCAGCTCTAGTTGCTGATCTAACTCTAAATCGTAAAAGTCCATTATAAACACTCCATTAACATCGTCTTGATATAAATCACGTGGTTGCTACGTACTTGCGAAAAGTCGTTGCCTTGGACATACAAACTAGACTATATTCGAGTTTGTAGGCAACATTAAAATAACAAAAATGCAACAAAGTGTGAGGTTTGCATGGGTGTAAATTTTAATGTTACTTAAAATCAATGACTTATAATGAGTTAAATAAGCAGGGATGTGGAATGGATAAGCAGCAGGTTGTAAAGGACTCGGAGCAGTATTGGAATCCAGCAAAAACCCGAGACTGGCAGAAGTGGGGAATTGACCTAGTTATAGGCAAGCGTGAAGGATACTTCATTTATGATATGGATGGGCGCAAGTTTATCGATATGCACCTGAATGGTGGAACGTTTAACCTTGGTCATCGACACCCAGAAGTCATCGAGGCACTTAATCAAGCAACCACACAATTTGATGCGGGTAACCACCATTTCCCTTCGAGTCAACGAGCAAGTTTAGCCAAAACCTTAGTCGAGCTATCTCCGGGTATGAGTTATTGTGTGTTTGCGACCAGCGGCAGTGAAGCGATTGATATAGCAATAAAAACGGTGCGCCATGCGACCAAGAAGAAAAAGATTGTTTCAGTAAACCAAGCCTATCACGGTCACACCGGGTATTCGCTTCAAGTTGGCGATGAAGTGAATGCAAAATACTTCAATTGTGAACCTTCAGCACAAGACTCCCAGCGTGTGCCATTTAATGACTTAGCGTCGCTAGAAAAAGTCTTGTCTCAACAAGATGTGGCGGCAGTGATACTAGAAACCATCCCTGCGACAGCGGGCTTTGTGATGCCAGATGAAGGCTATTTGCAAGGTGTTCGGGCGCTGTGCGATAAATATAGTGTTTTCTATATCGCCGATGAAGTTCAGACAGGCCTAATGCGTACAGGTCAGTTGTGGGCAGTGCAAACCTATGGAGTCACGCCTGACATTATCATTACTGGTAAAGGCATTGGTGGCGGGATCTACCCGATAGCAGCTGCTCTGTTGTCAGAAAAAGCAGGCCAATGGCTCAATGATAATGGGTTTGGTCATGTGTCCACTTATGGTGGATCAGAGCTAGGTTGCGTTGTTGCGAACAAAGTTTTAGAGATTACTACCCGCCCAGAAACTCAGCTCTCTGTTGAACATAGCTCTCTCTATATCCGAGAGGGGTTAGATCGTCTACGCGTTCGTTACTCAGATTTCTTTATTGGTATCCGTCAATGCGGCCTAGTGTTTGGCTTGGAGTTCAATCACCCAGAAGGCGCGCTCCATATAATGGGTGAACTGTACAAGCAGGGCGTTTGGGCAATTTTATCCTCTTTCAATCCTTCAGTCCTGCAACTTAAACCGGGTTTGCTAATCGATCGAGATACCTGTGATGACATGTTATATCGCTTTGATCTTGCGCTGAAGAAGGTCAGCCAAGAGCTTAAAAGTTCTCCACAAAATGCCAATCAATTTAACCTTAGTAACCAAGGAGCGGACTAATGAACGTTCGACCGGACAACGTCAACACGATGCTCACGCTGGCTAATTGGGCGGCGGCAGAGTTCCAAAGTTTTACGCCTCAGCAAGTACAACATATCGTCCAACAGGTATCACAAGCGGCGCTTGAAAAATCTGAGTTTTACGCAGATTGGGCGGTAAAGGAGACGGGTTTTGGTAATGTCGCGGATAAGACACTAAAAAACCAAGTCAATGCAACGGCGCAATTAGAAGGCTTTGATTTCAATAAATATTGTGGCGCAAGTATCGATCACGCTAAGCAAGTGTTAGAGATCCCAAAGCCAGCTGGTGTGATTGCAGCGCTTATCCCTTCAACGAGCCCGGTAGCCACTATCTATTATAAGGTGCTATCCGCATTAATGACTCGTAATACGGTGATTCTGTGTCCTCATCCGGGAGCCAAGAAGTGCTCAATCGATGCGGCAGACTACTTGGCGAAAGTTGCAGAAAGCGCAGGCGCTCCAAAAGGAGCTATTCAGACATTGCGCTCACCAAGTGTTGCATTGGTCGGCGAGTTAATGGCTTCAAAAGAGGTGGATTTGATTCTCGCGACAGGTGGCCCGGCGATGGTTAGAGCGGCTTACAGTTCGGGAAATCCAGCTTTGGGTGTCGGGCCGGGTAACGTCGCGTGTTATGTCGATGTCAGCGCAGACCTTGATCATACTGCTCAAGCCATAATTCAGAGTAAATCATTCGACAACAGCTTACTGTGTACATGCGAGTCTGTGGTGATTGCTCACGAAAAAAATGCCGATGCTTTGGGCATGAAAATGCAAAATGTTGGCGGCTATCATGTGGCCGGCCACGAGCTTGAAAAGCTACGCAACTATCTCTATCCAGAAGGAAAGATTAACCCTGCCGCTATTGGTAAAGATGCGCAATCTATCGCATCGCAAGCGGGTTTTAGAGTACCACCAACCACTAAGGTATTAGGTGTTGAGATAACTCGAATTTCTCCAGAAGAACCATTTAGTAAAGAGAAGCTCTTTCCGGTACTGGCGATGATGAAGGTGTCTGACTTCGAACAAGGTCTTGCCAGTGCCCACTCGATGTTAAGAATTCAAGGTAAAGGTCACTCAGCGGTCATTCACTCTAGTGATGAAGACATGATTGCTCAGTGGGGGATTTCACTTCCTGTTTGTCGCATTACTGTCAATGCGCCAGCCGTGTTTGGTTCAAGTGGTTTCGCAACGAACTTAACGCCTAGCCCAGTGATTGGCACAGGATTCTACGGTCGGAGTTCAATATCCGACAACGTTGCTGCTAAACACTTAGTACAGTGGACGCGAGTTGCTTGGAATAAAGAACTTAACGCCGACATGCAAAAGGTTGAGCAAAATGCACTAGCGCGAGTGAACAGTGAAGCTGCCCGTACCATTTTGACAAGACAGTCATCGGGTATAGGTCCGGCTGGTAGCGGCAATTCGAATGTGGCTAACGTAGGAGGAAGCGAATCTAGCCAACCTAGCTCATTGGGGGCTGAGGGAGATTTACAGTCGCTTATCAAGCAGTTGGTGCAACAAGAGCTACAAAGCTTACTGGAGAAACGCCAATGAAAGAGTTAATCGCATTAACGCTGATCGAACGTCTTTCATCTGGCTTATTGCTCAGCTTAAAGGCGAGTGGAGCAAGTCAATTGGCGGCAAACGCAGCGGGAGTGCTTTGCTTTGAAGTTCGACCTGCTCACGAAACCGATATATTGCTCGACAAAATCTTCAAGTACTGTCAGGTCGAGTTAATTCAAAAACAGATGGATGGCCGCAGTGGTTGGGTGGTGTTAAGCGCAGCTGAAAATAGCCAGCTACGCGCTGCTTCTGAACTGGTGAAGAGTGAAACGACAGCGAGTGAGCAATCTAGTCAGGTAAGCAGTTCTTCGGTGGTCAGTTCGCTAAGCCAAGAGCACGCTCAGCAAATTAATCGACAGCTTAAGCGTGCGTTAGTATCGCAAGGGAAAGGACTTTTGACCATTGATTGCCGCCCTGCGATCCATGCTCTAACTATCGCTAATGAAGCGGAAAAGTCGATGTCGTGCCAGATTTTACAACTTAAATATCTAGGTTCATCCGGCAGAGTGGTTTTAACAGGCACAGCAGACGCTTTGCAGTATTGGACCGCACCTAATATGGAGGTGTCATGCAGCAGGTAAATCTTAATGTCGACCAGTTAAGAGCGCTGATTAGGCAGGTAATTAAGCAGGTACTGCAAGAGGAGGGGATTGGAACCAATAATAGCCTGACTCACAGCGCAGCGCCTTTGACCGAAAAACGGCTGATGAACTACTGCGGGCAGCACGTTAGCAAAGTTGTGATTACGGATCACTCTGTGGTCACACCGCTCGCGAAGGCAAAAGCACGCAAACTAGGTATCGAAATAGTAAGGCAGGACGAATGATTACAGGCAAAGTAACCGGCAAGTTATGGGTAAGCCGGAAAGTCAATCAATTGCCAGCAGGCGCGTTGGTGATTGTCAGCCCAAATGATGAAAAGCAAAACCAAATAGTCGCGCTCGATCCCCTTGGCTGTGGTGAAGGCGAACAAGTTTTAATAGTGACCGGCAGTATCGCTGCTGATTATTTTTCTCAACCTGACGTATTAGTTGACGCGATCGTTGTCGCCTCAATTGATCACTAAATTATGTAATGGAGATAGACATATGTCTGAAGCAATTGGAATGATCGAAACAAAAGGCTACGTAACAGCGTTGGCTGCGGCAGATGCGATGGTCAAAGCGGCAAACGTTTCTTTGGTTAGCCGCGAGCAAGTGGGTGACGGTTTAGTGGCGATTGTCGTCAAAGGTGATGTGGGTGCGATTAACGCGGCGATAGAAGCGGCAGCTGAAGTCGCAGGTTCGATTGGCACGGTTGTAGCGACACATGTTATTCCGCGTCCTCATAACGATGTTTCTGTATTTTTCAGTAACGAAAAGTAGGCGTTGATAGCTGGTGGAGAGCTAAGTCGTTCGATCTTAGCCTTCACCAGACACTAAGGAATGAGAATGGCAACCAAATCGACCAATAAAAAGCAATTGTTAACGGTAAACCATATCAATAGCTTGTCTCCTCTAACCGCCAATTTTATGTCAGCTCGTAGCCAAGAGCGCGGTTACTCTCCTCAAGTGGGCAGTGCGTGGTGGATGGCAAAATTTTCTTCAACACTTGAGCTAAACCAGTTTGTTTCTCAGCTGTACAGCAGCGGCTTTCAAGGTGACTTAGAAGCCAAGGGCTGTCAGGTAGAAATACATACTCAACAGCGTGATTGTATAGAGCGAGTGATAGCACTCGTTACACCTGAGGCGCTCCAAGTATCCGTCGCGGTGAGTGATGCGGTGGAAGTGGTCAATTACGCTCACGCATTGCTGAATAATCAGGCGTTTAACGGAGCATTGGTACAAGCAGGTGATCAATTACATTGGCTCCAGATTCAGTCAGCACAATCATCGTGGTTAGTACTGCAGGAGCTGAGTGAACATTTAAAGGCTGACCAAGTTGTTCATTTTGATCCTAAAGGTGAGATAGTACTCAGAGGAGATAGTGCATTGCGCGGCAACCTTCTCAATTGGCTGAGCCCTTTTTGCAAATAGAGTGAATTTGCCTTAACGTAAGTGTCTTCATTTGACTTGCTGCTTTCTAAATTAAACGTAATAAAAAGTGAATTAGAATAGCAAGTTAGAGGACATTTACGGAAAAGGAACTACATGCAAAATCGAGGCATAATCCGCAGAGAAAAATTGCGCGCAGCCGCAAGGCAACTTCTTAACGAGCGCGACATTAGTGAAGTGACTTTCGCTGATATTGCCGCTACGGCAGGTGTACCCAAAAGTTCGTCATATCATTTTTATGCAAACTCCGACGATCTCTATGCTGAACTAGCAAGCTACTACGGCGTCGAGCTATTAGGTCTGCTCAGTGTTAAACCTGAACGTGACCTTGTCACTCAATGGCACGATCTTGTCGATATATTAATTGACCGCGCCATGCAGTTTTATCGTAGTGAAGCTGCAGCTCGGCAACTGTTTATTTCAGGTAAAACATCGCCAATTATCAAACAAAAAGACCGCTCCAATGATAGCTTGATTGCTAAAGCACTATTGGAAATGTTCAATCACTACTTTGATGTACCCGACTTCGCAATGCGCGATGAAGTGTTCTTTATTTGGGTTGAGCTTGTCGATACGGTGTTTATTGTTTCGCAGATGAAACACGGTGACATTACCGCCGAATACGCGGACGAAGCGAGGCGCGTTGCTAAGGCGTATTTAGGCACTTATCTTGATGTATCACTTCCTTTGAAGAAAGCGTAGTAAATAGGACTCACACTCGTCCTGTCGAGTGTCTAGTCCAGTGAAATAGTTTTACACCCAGAGCTGAAAACCATTGCGGCCATTGTTTTTCGCCTCGTATAGCGCTTGATCCGCTTGCTGGAGCCAGCGTGTTAGCTGGTTATACGAGGTTAACTGACCTGATGTTGCCCCCACGCTAATCGTAAGTACGTTACTTGTAGAAGAATACTCGTGTTTTAACTTTATCTCTCTAACCTGAACGACAAGTTGTTCTAAATAGTCGTTGATCTCAAGTGGGTGATCCCCTGCAAGCAGGATACAAAACTCTTCGCCACCGTATCTTGAAACGAGCTTCTCATAAGATGTTTCAACAGCTTGGAGGGCCTTGGCTACCTTGCGCAAAGCAGCATCACCTTCAAGGTGCCCATAGTTGTCATTGAATAGCTTAAAATGGTCAACGTCAATTAACACAACAGCGATGTATTTATACTTAAGGTTTTCAATCAAGTTATGAGCGGTTTCAAACAAGGACCTTCTATTGGCTATTTGAGTGAGTGCGTCAATTGTTGACTGCTCTTTTAAGATAGCGCGCTTATCTTCGAGCTCTGTAATTAAATCATTGATTTGGCGGGCGAAGCTACGCATCTCTTTCGAAATAAAAGTATCTTCACTTGGCAGACGATCTCCTGATTTTTGGAACTGCTTTAGATATTGCTGCGCGGCCTTTAACGGCTTGATTAGATTAGTAACGACATGCAGGTTCACTATAAAGGTGATTAGAGCGAATAAAGATAAGGCGGCAATTTCGGCTGTAGGAAGGAATTCAGGCAAAGTTTCATTGTGAGAGACATTAATTGCAATTTTAACCTCATCGTCAATCAGAGCATTCCGGTATAGAACCGTATTGTTTAGACCAACATCTGCTACGGAGCCTTGAGTAGGGTATATGCGAATACCTACCCCTGTAGATGCCTCAATATCTTTAATGAACTGTTCTCTAATTTTTCGAATAAATAGCAAATAGCCATGTTGGCATTGTTGACCGTCGCTTAGACAAATTCGAGAGGAGGCAGCCATAAATACTGAACCATCAAATGTCGCATAATCAAGGAATGACTCAATGGCATTTTGCGAAGCGTTAAATGCACGTGATAAAACCTTATTCACTACCGCGTGATCTTCGAGCGCAAGAAACTCCATATCCACAACACTTTCACCATTGTATGCACCACTCCAAACCGTGTTTCCTTGTGTATCGAATATTACGATGGCATCGATATGTTTCGAGGAGAAGGCGTGAGAGCCTATACTATCGGCTATAAATAGCGGGTCTGGATTGTCTACATATCGGGCCATTGACGTCCACGCCGCGTAGTCCTCAACGGAAGCACGAATCTCTAACTCTTCCATTCTAAGCACGGTATTTACGCGTTCTAGTTCAAACTGTTGTCTGCCTTTAGATTGCTCTAGTGCTTGGCCGTAACTCCAAAACAATTTGAACGACAGGTAGAAAAACAGAAACAGAACAGCCGCGATCATTGACACAAAGATGGTGATCTGGCGAATGCTTAAATGTTTAAAGTTATATAACAATGATGGCTCACCTGTGTTGCTGATGATGTTTTCTTATTTGCTCTAATGCGTAAGTTAAGTGTAGAGGGGTTACTGGAAAGCAAAAAATAAATCGATTAGAAAGATCTATTTATCGGCGCTTCGTAGCAAAATACCACTAACCACCGAGTGTGTGTGGAATAGGGTGGTGACGAAATCTACAAATTAGCGCTATTCTCTTTTAAAGTGAGTTACTTATCAATAGTGGGTTTGGTCCTATATGAAAGCTAAGCAACAGCAATTGTCGTAATGTTAGGTAAGAGTTGGATAAGTGTTCTCTGACTGGTTAGGTCTTATATATTGATACGAAACTAGATCTAGGTTTCTGTACTTTTACTTGCGCTAAAATGTCCAATTGATCTAGTGAATTACTTCAAAATTTTAAAATTGAGTTAAATTAATATTTTGTCATAATTTGATTATTTGTTTATATTCGCGAGCAACATAATTAATACAAAAGTACTAGATTGATGTCAGCCCAACTCTCTACCGCACGTGAAACGCTACTAGAAAATCATGATCAGCTAGTCTCTACGACTGATCTAAAAGGTGTCATTACGTATAGCAATGAAGCCTTCTCTAGAGTCGCAGAATACTCTCAACAAGAATTGCTCGGTCAACACCATAATATAGTCAGGCATGGTGATATGCCGAAGGCTGCTTTCGCTGATATGTGGCGAAATCTAAAACAGGGCAAGGCATGGCGTGGGATAGTTAAAAATCGTACCAAGTCAAACGGCTACTATTGGGTTGATGCGTATGTCACTCCCATCTATCAAGATAACGAAATGGTGGGTTATCAGTCGGTACGTGTAAAGCCAAAGCGCGAGTGGGTCAATATTGCAGATAAAGCTTACAAGGGGCTTTTGAAAGCTGAAAAGTCGGGTAGAGCATGGTCACTTAAGATCAGTGATTCGGTTCGTTATGCGGTGCTTCTTGGTGCTCTAGGCGCGCCTTTGGCCTCAAGCGTAATGGGCTTGCAAGGAGTACCGAGTTTTCTACTGAGTTTAGCTCCAGTCGCGGTGATTTTAGCGCTGTTTAGACAAGAGCTGATCGATACGCCGAAACAACTCAGTAAGCTCCAATCTGAATATGACAGTGTTAGCCGTTTAGTCTTTTCCGGAAGTAAGAAGTTTTCTGTCGCCGACTTCCACCTCAAACTGTCGTCTGCGCGAATCCGAACCGTACTTGGGCGAATGAGTGATTCGGCAAAACCTTTGCAAGATCTCGCCGACAATTTGAGCGCGACCTCCTATCAAGTGACAGAAGCTCTCGACCAACAGACCAAGGATATTCTGCAAGTACGTGAAGCGACAGAGGAAGTTGAGCTCACGGCGAATGAAGTTTCATCAAGCACGCAAGACGCCCATCAAATTGTCGATGTGACGCTGAAAACCTGTGCGGGCGCAAAAGAGAGTATCAATCAAACGCATCACAACCTGACCAACTTAAGTGTACAAGCAGAAAAGGCAACTCAGACAACGTACCAGTTGAGTGAGCAAGCTCAAAACGTCAGTAAGATGATGGAAGAAATCGGTGGCATCGCCGAGCAAACCAATCTGTTAGCCCTCAATGCCGCGATTGAAGCGGCGCGAGCGGGTGAACAAGGCCGAGGCTTTGCAGTGGTTGCGGATGAGGTTCGCGCACTTTCTGGGCGCACATCCAATGCGACCGTTCAAATTAAAGACAGCATTGATGCCATGTTGGGCACTATTGAAAGTTGGCAAAAAGATATCTTAGCTAACCAAGAACAAACCAACGCGTGTAGCGATGTGGCGAGTGTCAGTGCTGAGAAGTTGTCTGAAGTAGAAGAGCTTATGACGTCGATGAATCATTTAATGCAGTCGGTCGAAAGCTCAGCAAATAAGCAGCGTGAACTGTCGAGTGAAGTGAATTTGCATATTCAATCTATAGCCTCAACCTCAGAGCAAAATCTAGCGGCAACTCGCGCTGTAAAAGAACACTCTAATGAGCTTAAAGAGCAGGTAGATGAGTTCCATCAGCTGGCTAAACGTTTTGAAGAGAAATCATAATTCGCTCTGATTGAAATCGCCCTCTAACTTAGTGAGGGCGAATTTTTTTGCTTCACAGAAAGAACTTTCCCTACCTATACTTATCCAAGTAGTTGAATTATTAATACTAATTAATACTATAGTTATTAGATAAATTAGGATGACCAAGGAAGGAAGAGCATATGAAGATGCTGTCTCGCTTAGTGCTTAGTGGATTGATTGCCGCGAGTACAAGCTTTGGGGCTTACGCCGACGTTATAGAAACGACGACTCTGGTTGGATTTGGCAAAGCGAAATACCCAGAAAATTTCGCTCACTTCGATTACGTCAACCCAGATGCGCCCAAATACGGCAAAGTGACATATGGTCAAATGGGGACTTACGACAATTTCAATCGATACGCGTCGCGCGGAGTTCCAGCGGCGGGAAGTGGTCAGCTTTACGATACGCTTATGTATTCCCCAAGCGATGAGATTAACGCCTATTATCCGCTGATTGCCAGTAAGGCGCGTTACTCAGACGATTACATGTGGTTAGAGCTCGACATTAATCCTAAGGCACGATTTCAAGATGGTGAGCCTATTACGGCTCATGATGTCGCCTTTACCTTTGAAAAATTCATGACCGAGGGTGTACCTCAATATCGCTCTTACTACAAAGCCATTAAATCTGTCACCGCCAAGTCTGATCTTGTCGTTCGTATAGAGATGTCTGAACCAGACAGAGAGAAACTGTTTAGCTTCGCTCAGTCTACTCGCGTACTACCTAAGCACTTCTGGCAAGACAAGAATTTTTCTGAACCCCTCAATGAGCCACCAGTAGGCAGCAGCGCTTATAAGGTCACCGACTACAAGTCAGGACAGAGCGTGACTTATACATTAGACAAAGACTATTGGGCCAAAGACCTTCCCGTGAACGTGGGTCGTAATAACTTTGAACAGGTTCAATACGACTACTACCGCGATGACACTGTTATGCTTGAGGCTTTTAAAGCGGGTGAGTTTGATATCCGTATTGAGAGCGAACCGAAATTCTGGGAGAACTCATACACAGGTTCGAACTTTGATAAGGGGTACATCAAAAAAGAAGTGATCCCTCATTCACAGCCTCAGCAAGCTAATGGTTTTGTGTTCAATATTCAAACCGAAGTATTTAAAGATCCTAAGGTACGAGAAGCCATTACCTACGCACTCGATTTTGAATGGATGAATAAGAACCTTTTCTACAACGAAAACAGCCGCACACGCAGTTACTTCCAGAATACAAACTATGCGTCAGTAGGATTGCCTTCAGACGCTGAAAAAGCGGTATTGGAGCCGATAAAGGATAAGATCCCGCCACGTGTATTTACCGAAGAGTATCAACCACCGAGAACAGACGGCTCGGGTCGCATTCGTAGCCAAATGCGCACTGCGTTTAAGCTGTTTAAAGAGGCTGGGTGGGAGCTGAAAAACAAAGTGATGACCAACACCAAAACCGGTGAAGCAATGAGCTTTGAGCTACTTATCTTCAATCCGAATGTAGAAACTTACGCGATCCCGTTTCAGAAGAATCTTAAGTTAATGGGAATTGATATGAAGCTTCGCACCGTGGATCGCACTCAGTACATTAAGCGCCTGCGTGATCGCGATTTTGATATGGTCTCTTCGCGCTTCTTTGCCAACGCTTATCCAAGCTCTAGCTTAATGATTGTTTGGAACTCAAAGTTCATTGACTCGACCTACAACACTGCGGGCGTCATTGACCCAGCAGTCGATTACCTGACTCAAGAGATTGCCGATAATCAGCAGAACCCTGAGAAGTTACTCGCGTTAGGGCGTGCGTTCGATAGGGTGCTTCAGTGGAACTTCTACATGGTTCCTCAGTGGCATTACAGCAACTACCGCGTCGCGACATGGGATAAGTTTGAACGACCAGATATTCGACCAGAGTATGACCTAGGTGTCGATACTTGGTGGGTATCTAAAGAGAAAGCTGCCAAGCTTCCAGAAAAACGACGTTAAATGAGGCATTGATGGCTGCATATATTTTTCGACGACTGCTGTTAGTCATACCCACTTTGTGGGCGATTATCACCATTAACTTCTTCATTATTCAGGTGGCTCCAGGTGGGCCAGTTGAACAAGCCATTGCGCAAATGGAGGGGTTAGAGTCTGGCTTGATGAGCCGCTTCACAGGGGGCGGCAACTCAGCTGACACGGCTGTCGTGGAGGAGGCCTCTTCTACGGGCTATAAAGGCTCGCGAGGCTTAGACCCAGAAGTTGTTGAAGAAATAAAAAAGCAGTTCGGCTTTGATAAACCTATCCATGAACGCTATTTCGACATGTTGAAAAACTATGTGACTTTCAATTTCGGCGATAGCCTGTTCAAGGGTGGTAGCGTGATTGATCTAATTGTAGAGCGATTGCCAGTCTCTATCTCCCTTGGTTTATGGAGTACGTTGATCATCTATCTGATTTCAATTCCACTGGGGATTTTGAAAGCGATTCATCATGGTAGTCGATTTGATATTTGGTCTAGCGCAGTCGTCATCGTCGGATATGCGATTCCAGGCTTTTTGTTTGCCATCATCCTGATTATTGTGTTTGCCAGCGGTAACTATTTTAGTTGGTTCCCGCTGCGTGGTTTGGTCTCAAGTAATTTCGAACAGCTCAACTGGTATCAGCAAATCATCGATTACTTTTGGCATTTAGCCTTGCCGATCCTCGCCATGGTTATAGGCGGTTTTGCGACATTAAGTATGCTGACGAAAAACTCCTTCCTTGATGAGATCAACAAGCAATACGTGGTTACCGCGCGAGCAAAAGGACTTGATGAGCGAGACATTCTCTACAAGCACGTTTTCCGCAATGCGATGTTGATTATTATCGCAGGCTTTCCAGCTGCGTTTATCAGCATCTTCTTCACTGGCTCAATGTTGATTGAGGTGATGTTCTCTCTAGAAGGGATCGGTCTTCTCGGCTTTGAGTCAACCATACAGCGCGACTATCCAGTCGTGTTCAGCTCACTCTATATCATGACGCTTCTTGGCCTGATCTTGAGCATAATTTCAGACCTTACCTATACCTGGGTAGATCCACGAATTGATTTTGAGGCGCGTTAATGATGTTGAAAAAGAAGCGAACTAATCCTCTTAATGAAGCGCGCTGGCTCAGATTTAAAGCCAACAAGCGTGGCTTTTGGTCTATGTGGATTTTCGGGCTGTTGTTCATCGTTAGCTTGTTTGCTGAGCTGATTGCTAATGACAAACCGTTGCTGGTGGAGTTTGATAGCCAGTGGTACTTCCCAATTGCGACCCAGTACGCTGAAACTGAGTTTGGCGGTGAGTTTGAAACCGAGGCTGACTATACCGATCCTTATGTGATCGAGTTAATCGAAGAAAAGGGTTACATCGTCTGGCCGTTAATTCGATTTAGCTACGATACCATTAACTTTAATATTGGCGGTGCTGTGCCTTCACCTCCGGATAATGTCAATTGGTTGGGGACTGATGACAAAGGCCGAGACGTATTGGCGCGGGTCATCTACGGCTTTCGTATTTCGGTCCTGTTTGGTTTTGTTTTAACCATAGTTTCGAGTGTCATTGGCGTAGCCGTCGGTGCAACACAAGGTTATTACGGTGGCTGGTTAGATTTGTTTGGCCAGCGCTTTATCGAAGTGTGGTCGGGTATGCCGACACTGTTCTTGCTCATCATACTATCCAGTTTTGTCGAGCCCAATTTCTGGTGGTTGCTCGGGATTATGGTGGCATTTAGCTGGATGAGCTTAGTTGGGATAGTGCGCGCCGAGTTCTTACGCTGTCGTAACTTTGATTATGTGCGTGCCGCGCAGGCGATGGGTGTGGCAGATAAGCGCATTATGCTGCGTCACATGTTGCCCAATGCTATGGTTGCGTCTCTGACCATGATGCCTTTTATCCTTTCAGGTTCGGTAACAACACTGACCTCCCTAGACTTCTTAGGTTTTGGTTTACCCGCAGGCTCACCTTCTTTGGGTGAGCTACTCGCGCAAGGTAAAGCCAACTTGCAAGCGCCGTGGCTTGGTTTTTCGGCATTCCTTGTTCTCTCCGTGATGCTAACTTTGCTGGTGTTTATCGGCGAAGCAGTCCGTGATGCCTTTGACCCTCACCATCAAGGAAGGTAGCGATGTCTGAAACTGTACTTACAATTAATGGCTTATCTGTTGGGTTTGGTCGTAAGAAGCAAGTCGAGCAGGTGACTAACCAGGTGTCACTTTGTATTAAAAAAGGCGAGACGCTTGCTTTAGTGGGCGAAAGTGGCTCGGGTAAATCGGTGACAGCCAACTCTATTCTTAAGCTGCTCCCCAAAGGCTCTTCTCACTACCTATCTGGCAATATTGAGTTTGATGGCATCAATATTCTAGAGTGTTCAGAGCGCCAGTTGAGAGGGATCCGAGGTGGAAGAATCGGCATGATTTTTCAAGAGCCGATGGTTTCACTCAATCCGCTGCACAAAATAGGCAAACAACTGGTTGAAACATTGGCTATCCATAGAGGGATGCGCCAACGAGCTGCAGAAGCACTTGCTGTTGAGTGGTTGGGAAAGGTGGGCATTCGTAACCCTGAGCACAAGGTTATGGCATATCCGCATGAGCTGTCTGGGGGAGAGAGGCAACGGGTAATGATTGCTATGGCACTGATTAACGAACCTGAGTTGTTAATCGCTGACGAACCGACGACAGCATTGGATGTCTCTGTACAGGCTCAGATACTCGACCTATTGAAGCAACTACAACAAGAAATGGGCATGGCAATGCTGTTTATTACTCACGACTTGAGTATTGTAAAACGAATTGCTGATCGTGTATCTGTCATGCAAAACGGTAGTTTGGTTGAAACTGGCAGCTGTGAACAGATATTCAATTCCCCCGTCCATGAGTACACACAAAAGCTGATTCACTCAGACCCGAAAGGCTTGCCTGTCAAAATCAGTGAGCAAGCTTCCTGTTTGCTGGATGTGAGCAACTTACGTGTCTGGTTCCCGATTACTGGCGGGATCTTTAAGCGGGTGGTATCGCATATTAAAGCCGTTACCAACATGAACTTTGAGTTAAAGAAAGGACACTCGATAGGGCTCGTAGGTGAGAGTGGTTCGGGTAAATCAACCACAGGGATGGCAATACTGCGTTTAGTCAAATCGGAAGGCTCTATCGCTTACCAAGACAACGAGCTTCAAGGCTTAGATAGAAAGGGCATGTTGCCTTATCGAAGTAAGATGCAGGTGGTGTTTCAAGACCCCTTCTCAGCGCTGAATCCCCGTATGTCGGTGGCACAAGTGATTGGTGAAGGGTTGCGGGTACATCAAACGCTGAATGAAGATGAAATAGACCAACGAATCTGCGATGTTATGGCAGAGGTCGACCTAGATCCAGAGACAAGACATCGTTACCCAAATGAGTTTTCTGGTGGACAAAGGCAGCGTATTGCAATCGCGCGGGCGTTAATCCTTAAACCAGAGTTTATTCTGTTAGATGAGCCAACGTCTTCTTTAGACAGGACGGTGCAAGCGCAGGTGCTCGATCTGCTGAAATCACTCCAGGAAAAGTATCAACTTACCTATTTGTTTATCAGCCATGATTTGAATGTAGTGCGCTCGTTGTGCCATTACACAATAGTAATGAAGCAAGGGGAAATCTTAGAACAAGGTGAGACTCAGGAGTTGTTTAGTCGCCCGCAACAGCCTTATACGCGGCATCTAGTTAATCTTTCCTCTTTGTAATCACATAAAAAAACCAGTAGTGGGGCGCACTACTGGTTTCAATCTGTTATTTATTCGGCTTGATACAACTGGGTTATAGAGCAACGCTTCTGTCAGTTGACCAAGTCTTCTCAAATTCTTTACTTACATCGTACTCATTTAGGTGAGCAACGTGGAAGTTGAGCAAATCAAGATCGTATGATGGCTCTGTGTAGACGTTGCCTAAGCTGATCGCTTCAACTAGGCGGTCGGCTTGGTCTGCAGCATAGTGGTCGTTACCTAGGCGAGTTTTGCTTTTAAGTTTATCGCGCAGCTCACTAACGACCATTTCGTACTCAACTTGAGTGAAGCCAGCGGCAATCGCACGCTCTATTTCAGATTTCACTACGCTTTCTGTTGTCGACTTTTCATCGGCTGACATTTCCGTAATACGAATTTGCGATAGCAGGCGGTGATCAAAAAGAACCTCGTTTTCGACAGAGACTTTTGCTTGAGAATGCTGCTGCTCTAGAGCGTTTTGAATGCGATGCTCTAGCATCTTGTTGGCCAAGGTAGTTAATAAGATCTCTTTGCGCTGCAGCTTACTGTCTTGCTCGTCTTGGAGTATTTTAAGCGTGCTTACTGACAAGCCAGTGTCGTTTGTTACGCTCGGCTTGAGATAAGCATTCAGTGCAATCTTGCTTGCTTCATCGGTTTGCTGCGATGTGCCCTTTACCCATCCAGAAAACTGGCGTTGGATTAGCTTGGTTGTCTGTCTGGTGTTGACCCCACCAGTAACAATTACTGTCACGTTCTGTGGGACATAGAATTTTTGCTTGAACTCGTTGCCGTTTGCATTGGTCGCTAGGCTTTTCTGCATAGCGGCTAAGCTTGCCTCTATCGCACTCGCATCCGCGTGCAAAAGATCTAAGCTAAATACGGTTTGTTCGAGTTCGGTTGTGGCCTTCCAGTCACTGCTGTCGATAGTAGAACTTGCGGCTAGCTTGGCCATTGAGTCTTGAGCATTAGTTTGCTGAGCGGTGCCTGAGCCAATCAGGATACGTAGCGAGACTTCATCAGAGCGACGAGTGGTCGGTAGGATAACAAAGCGTAAACCATTGTTTAACTCAGCAACCATGGTATTGGTTGGCATCTGAATATCAGTATGCTCGAACCATAAAGCAGAGTTAGCTGAAGCGGAAACGACAGGCGAAAAAATTAGCGTTGCAGAGAGAGCTGCACCAATCAAGCTACGTACTGAATAAGACACTTTTTTACTCCAGAGGCAGAAACAACAGTTAGTTCCGTGTCCAGTAATAACGATTTTATTTACGTTATCAGTGTTTTATCTATCCTTGATTGAGAAGCTAGGCTTCACCAAACACCGTTACCTGTAGCCGTAATTCTGGCGAGGTATATGAACTGGTTTATAAATTTGTGTGAATTCTCTACAACTAAAGTTAATTAGTCAAATGGAATGATGAATTCGGTGAATAAGTCTCGGATATGAGACGGTGGCTATATCTTGGTATAGTGGCTAGCACTGGCAAGGGAAAGTGGCTTAGAGAACCAATAACCTTGTAGGTAGGCTGCGCCCATATCGGTGAAGACACGTTGCATTGCTGCATCTTCAATACCTTCGATGACAATATCGATATTGTAGGCGTTACACAAATTGGTGATAAATGAGAGGTATTCGAAGGTGACTGGATTTTCAAGCGAGCGCCACGCAATCGACTTGTCGATCTTAATTTGAGAAAGAGGCAAATCAAAAAAACTGTTCAAGGAGCTATAGCCCGCGCCAAAGTCATCCAAAGACAACTGAAAACCAAATTGCTTCAGTCGCATAAGTTGTGAAATCGCGTCTTTGTTGTCATCTAATATAATGGTCTCAGTAAGTTCGAGCATGATTGAGTTAGCATTCACACCAAACTCTTCGGTTATCTGCTTAACGTTGTTAGGAAACTGTTGGCTAAGTAACTGAAGCACTGAAACATTTACATTAACTTTGATTTCTTCAGTGTGCGTTTGCTGGTACTTGTTGATAAAGCAACAGGCCTTCTTAAATACGAAGTAGCCTAGTTCACTAATCAACCCTTTCTTTTCTGCCACCGAGATGAATTCGTCCGGGTAAATTTCTCCTAAGGTATCACTACGCCATCGCACTAGGCTTTCAAAGCTTGCGACCTTATCCGATTTGCAACAGACGATAGGCTGAAACTTAACCGATAGGTCGCCGTTACGTATCGCATTGCCAAGTTCTTGATCAATATAGAAGTGGCGATCTATTTGAGTTTTGGTTTTTCCAGCATAAATTCGCACAGAGTGTTCAGAATGCGCTGCTGCGAACTGACAGGTTTGAGCAGCAACACGCACCACTTCGTCTGTATCGCATTCCTCTGAGATGTTTGGGTAAATACCAATACTGATATCGTTGGCAAACAGGAAATCGAGTGTCCGAATTGCTTCTTTATAGACTTTGGTTATGCGCCGAGCCAACTTGTTGAGGGCGGTCTCATCGAATTCACCACGAACAATGATGGCGAAGTCGTGAGACTGGATACGGTACATGTCAACGAACTGCTCAGGGAAGTCGCCGAGAACTTTAGTTAGTCGTGATAGCAAGTTACGCATCATTTGAGCCGCATACAGAGACTGATACGAACGCGTAACACCAGGTTGTATGTACATTAGGTGGTGTGCTTCTTCGTTCAACACCTTAAGGTTATCGAGATCCATCGCCAACTTCTGCTCGTTAGCTAATCCAGAAGAACCATCCGTTAACGATGTTTGCTGAACATAAGACTCCATTAGCTTTCTATCGGAGATATCGCGATGGCAGCCAATCATAAACCTTTTTCCATTGACTGTTTTTGTCACGGCAGTGCCCTCAAGCCAGATGTAACGGCCATTGGTACAACGAATGCGATATTGAGTGACAACGCGAGCACCATCTTGCTGAATGTGCTCATCCACTTTTTCACCGAATGCGATTTGATCTTGAGGATGAACAAGGTCAATCCAGCTTTTTAAGTCGGTATGCCCAGATTCGATGCCAAAGCGTGAGTAAAAGGAAGGATTATAGAAGCAAACATATTCATTCCCTGACATATAGAAGATGCCATCGTTAAGCACATCAATCATATGGCGGAAATGATTATCCATCAGATCATCAAGTTCAGCACCGGTGAGACCCAGTACTGCGGATTCAATTTTATCTACAAGCTCATCATCTGTCCCAGAGACTAGGGACAGTTTTGGTGGAGACACGACGTTGTCAATTGAATGATCCATTGAAAATCTATATACCTGATAACTCTGTGGTTTATCTTTGTTACGTGATATTTATTATACTTTTAATCACTTATTCTGTTAGTAATACAGGATTTGAGTTTTGATCTCTAGCATATCAATCGCATTATTTATTAGTTGCATAAAAAATATTAACTGTAGCTCACAGAGTAACCAAAGTTGTTGATATTTCACTTGATAAGCCAGCAGTTTCAGCATGGTTTCTGAATGAACTAAGAGCGAAACTTGCTGAGTATTCTGACAAGAGCATGTGATGCTTTTATAGTAAATATATGATTATAATGTTTTATTCACCTAGTTTAACAAATAAGTCGCTTAGCTAAAGCATACTAACAATCTTCAACACAAAAGTAATCGCGCGGTATTGTTATGAAGTCACAGTTGGATCTCAACTTACTCAAGGTGCTTCCTTTGTTAGAAAAGCATCGCCAACTTAAACCTGTAGCTAAAGAGTTAGGTAAGACAGAGAGTGCGGTGAGTAAGCATCTGGCTAAGTTACGTGAGCAATTGGGTGATCAGCTTTTTGTCCGAGGAGCATTCGAATTTGAGCCGACGGAATATACGCTCAACCTATTGCCTAAAATCACTAAAGGTCTCAATTTGATCGACGATGCGGTGCAGCCAGTTGTTCTTGACCCAATGACTTATGATCAGCCGATAGTGCTCGCTCTACCAAGTTTGGCACAATACCTAATAGGTAAATCATTGTTATTAGATTTACTTGAGGCGTTCCCTAAAGCAGAAATTCAAATCACGACCTGGTCTGATTCTTCAGTGGACAAGATTCACGATGAGAGTATTGATATTGGTGTGCAGTATTTTAACGATGAACAGGTTAAAACCATATACCAACATCATTTGGGTAAGTTCAAAGGGGCGATTGTTTGTGCGGAAAAGTATCAACATCGTACTTTGGATGAAAAACTGGCTATGCCTTACGTGTTGATGGAAATGAAAGGCTGGCAAGATAAGAAAGCGGTCATCAAGCGCACGCTTGAGTCCAACGGCGTAAAGATTAATAAGGTTGCGACCGTTGATAATATGACCTGTTTATTCGAAATGCTGTGTGAAATGGAATGTGCGACACTATTGCCAGCAACGAGCCATTTAAAAGCTCGCACTGACTACAATGTCACGGTCTTACCTGAGAACTTACAACTTGAACAGCCTCTGTCCATTGTTGCTAATTATAAACTTGTGAACCATGACAATCCTTTGCATAGGTTGCTAGTTAAAAAACTCAAGCAGCATCTGTTCTAACTTCAGAGACATCTACATAGACGTGTTGTTGAAGATTCATCAATTCGACAATTGAGTCCACTTTGTACTTATCCAGTATTCGAGATTTGTAGGTACTGATAGTCTTTGAGCTTAAAGATAAGATCTCTGAAATTTTCTTGTTGCTATAACCTTTGACTAGGTAATTGAATACGACAGTTTCTCTATTTGAAAGCGTAGTACAGCGCTCGCTCTGTCCAAGACCTTTGCGTTTAAACACCGAGTAACCGCCAGCGACACGAATAATTGCCTCACGAATAACTGGGGTGTCTTCACGCTTTGTGATGTACCCGTTTGCACCTAGCTTTCTTGCTGTATCTGAATACATAGGGTGGTCGGTATTAGAAATAAATAGCACTTGGCCTTTATAGCCATGAGCACGAGCTCGCCTTAAAAATTCAAATCCATCTGAGCCCTCTAGTTCTACATCTAACAGCACCAAGTCGATATCGTAAGTCTTCAATACTTGTATACCGAACACAGCGGTTGAAGCTTGGTAGACTTGCGAATGCGCTAGCCCGTCATAGACGAATTGAGAAACGGCTTCGCGCATGATTGGCTGGCTATCTAGTACTAGAACATTGGTATCTCTGGTCATCACTACTTTCTCTTATTGGTATATTTGGGACTAATGCGTCCTATGCGTTGTGTTGAGGAGTGCAATGTAAGGGATTCCGAACGGAAAAGGCGGAAAAGTAAATTTTCCAACGTGGAAAGTGTGTCAGGTGAGTGTAAGAAAAGTCAGCTAGTTGTTGTTATTCAGATATTTGGACATGATGTTGTCAACAGTACCATCTTTCTGAAGTTGCTCTAATGTCTGGTTAAATTTTTCAACGAAATGTGCTTTGTAAGGGTATTTACTTGGGGATACTTTGGTAAACCCTAAGTAACCTTGTTCGCCGCTAATTGAAGTGCCTAATGTTAGCTCCCAGTTTGGTTTTACCGCTCCTTCCTGAGTAAGCAGTTTTATTTCCCATAAAATAGAGAGCCGATCATTGATGTAGCAGTCAATGCGGTTTTTGTACAAGTTAAGAAGGTTGGCTCGATTGCCTTTGGCTTCTTTTAAAAAGATCTTCCCTTGTTTAACGGCCTCCCAGAACTCTGTTCCTCCAAGAGCGAAGGCCTCATTGATACCAATTGTTAGCCCAAGATAATCAGCAGGCCAACGTTTTAACTGTCGGTTCTTAACGCTATCTGGTTGGCAGTAAACGACAACCTCCTCATTCAAGATGGGAACAGAGTAGGGGGAGATATAAGGGCGCTTATCTGTGTAGTAATAGGGAGGGTAAAGCGCAAAGCCTTCTCCTACTTCAAGCAACTTAAGTCCTCGCTTCCATGGTACTAGGGTGATTTTAACTCGGTATTTGGGCATACCATCGAATACCGCTTGAAGAATTTCAGTGTAAATGCCTTTTGCTTGACCATTTTCTATGTAGCTATATGGAGGATAAGCGTCATCACCGTAGATAACGACGTTAGTAGGAGGATGATAAGCCATACAGGCACTACTCAATGGAAACAGTAACGGTAGCAAAGACCATTTCACGACGTTGAACCTTACTTGTATCTTATACTTATTATTAACTTTAGTTTATTTATAAAGATATTGAGATTAGACTCTCTTTTTTGTTTAAGAAAGACCATAAGGCATCGTATGGAGCAAGATTACGAACAGGGTGAAGAGATCGAGATCGAAGCGATTGGAATCGAAGTCTCGTCACAGCCAATAGAGTTGTATAAGGTATTCAAAATAGCCAACTTAGTCGGTGGTGGAGGTGAGGCGAAGCACCTTATTGCTGAAGGTTATGTTGCCGTCAATGGCGAATTGGAAACGCGTAAACGTCGTAAGCTCTACGATGGCGATTTTTTTGAATTTAACCAAGAATATTATGTTGTGGTGTGCGATGCGCCAGTGACCGAGCCTGAAGTGAAACCTGAGAAGGTAGAGAAACCGAGCAAGCAGGCGAACTCTAAAAGTCGTAAGCAGTCAAAAGATAAGCCATCTCAACCGAAAAGCAAAGAATCGAAACCTGCCAAGAAAAAGGGCAACGGTCGTTCCACAATCGATTTTTTCTAAATTCTATTCATTTCAAAGGGAGCTATTAGAGCTCCTTTTTTTACATCTGTGCTCTAACTCACTCATTTATCACATCAATTTTAAAAGTGTAAATAACGTAAATTGCGGATGACTTTATTATGAATCTAAATGATAATGGATTGCATTAGTAATTATGGAGTCAAACAATGAAGTTGTCTGCACTGGCATTAGCCACAGGATTGTTAGCATTTGGCGCTAGCGCTAAAATGGTCGAAATTGAGCACGCACAAGGCACCACAAAATTAGAGTCGAACCCTGAAAGAGTAGTGGTTATTGGCTTGGGCGCGTTAGATACCGTTAAAGCATTTGGTATTGAGCCTGTCGCAGTGTCTACGGTCAGCATGTTCCCTGATTACTTGGCTGAATATCGCGATTACAAATTCATCTCAGCTGGCAGCTTACACGAGCCAGACTTTGAAACCATCTATACTCAGAAACCTGATCTAATCATTGTGGGTTCTCGCGGCGCTGCGAAGTACAAAGAGCTTACAGAGATCGCCCCAACGATCGTGTTTGCTGCGGATTCAAAAAAAGGTTACTGGGAGAGCACCCAAGAGCAATGGCGTAATCTTGGTGAAGTCTTCGAGAAACAAGATTTTGTTGAGTCTAAGATCGAGCAGCTAGACAAAGAATTCAAATCAATCAGCGCTTCCAATGACAAGAACGATGTTGACGCTCTAACGGTAATGAGTGCGGGTGGTAACATTACGGCGTTTGGCGCGCAATCTCGTTTTTCCGCTATCTACAAAGACTTTGGCTTCAAAGAGACCGTAAAAGGGATCAAAGAGAGCCGCCACGGTGACCTTGTTTCTTATGAGTTCATTCGTGAAAAGAACCCATCAACCTTGTTAGTTATCGATAAAGATATTCTGATCAACAAAGGTAAAGGCAGCACAGTTAAGCGTGATTTCGAAAACGATTTGGTTAAAGCAACTGACGCTTACCAAAACAAGAAGTTAGCTTACTTAGACATCAACGCTTGGTATCTATCTATCGCAGGTATGCGTGCGACTGAGCAGATGATTGAAGATGTTAAATCAGCATCAGCAGTCAACTAACAGAACATAAGAATTATAAAAACTGGCCTCAAGCATTTTTGTGCTTGAGGCTTTTGTGCTAAAGAGAAAAGCAAGTGAAAAAGTTGTTGTTGGCGTTGATAGT
The DNA here is from genome assembly GCF_059295395.1 of Vibrio sp. SCP2. NCBI lineage: Bacteria > Pseudomonadati > Pseudomonadota > Gammaproteobacteria > Vibrionales > Vibrionaceae > Vibrio > Vibrio sp. SCP2. Next base: position 1,665,921 of record NZ_JCAFVV010000001.1, read on the forward strand.
ATTGAGTATTGCGTCACTGTTTGTTGGAGTGGGGCAGCTAAATCTCGCTTCTTTAATTGCCGGTGATCTTAATAGCTGGCATCTATTCTGGACAAGTCGAATCCCTCGTCTTGTTGCCGTATTGCTGGCTGGTGCAGGTTTAAGTATCGCTGGTCTTATAATGCAGCAAATTAGCCAAAACCGATTTGCGTCACCGTCGACCTCAGGCACCATCGAATGCGCCATGTTAGGTTATGTGTTGAGCCTAGTACTATTCGGTAATGGCACTCAACTGTGGCTGATTTTCGGTGTCTCTATGGCAGGCACGTTGCTGTTTGTTCAGTTTATTAATCGCATCCAATTTAAAAATGCCATTTTTGTTCCTCTAGTGGGTATCATTTTCGGTAATGTCGTTGATTCTTTAGCAACATTCATCGCCTACAAATACGATGCGCTGCAAAACCTCTCTAGCTGGACAGTAGCGAACTTCGCTAACCTGTTACAGGGTGACTACGAGTTGCTCTACATCGCGATTCCAGTCGCCATCTTCAGTTACTTATATGCTGCAAGGATCTCTGCGGTAGGGTTAGGTAAAGACTTTGCGACCAACCTCGGTTTGAACTATCAGCAGGTGTTAGTGATTGGCGTGTTACTGGTGTCAGTGATGTCTGCGACTGTAGTGATGATTGTCGGTATGCTGCCATTTTTAGGCTTGATAGTACCTAACCTTGTGAGCCGATTCTTTGGTGACAACCTACGCAAAAACATCCCCCTAACTGCCATTCTTGGGGCGCTTATTGTCCTTTGCTGCGACTTGGCAGGACGCCTGATTATTTTCCCTTACGAGATCCCTATTTCTACCATTATCAGTATTCTTGGTGGAGCAGTGTTTATCTTCTTTATTCTTAAGGGGCAAAAGCATGCTTGATAGAACCAAACTTATCGGGCTAGCGATCATTGCACTCGTATTCTGCTTTCTGTTTATTGGTATTGGTCTGAATGCCGATAACTATCAGTATTTTCTATCGCGTCGAGTACCTAAGGTGCTGGCTATGGTCATTGCGGGTATCGCGATTGGTCAATCAGCATTAGTGTTCCAGACGATTACTCACAACCGTATTCTAACTCCGAGTATTATGGGCTTTGACTCCCTATACATGTTTACTCAAGTGTTGGTGGTAGTGATCTTTGGTGGCATGAGTAGCTTTGCCTTGAACGCATACTTCAACTTCAGTTTGTCTGTTGTGGTGATGCTTGGCTTCTCTCTTTTGCTGTTTAGTTTCTATTTTAGAGGTGAGCGGCAAAACCTGATGGTATTGCTCCTGCTTGGAGTCATCCTAGGGCAGCTGTTTGGTAGTATTTCGTCCTTTTTTGTAATGCTGATGGATCCAAATGACTTCGCGTCTGTTCAAGCGAATATGTTTGCCAGCTTTAACAACGTCAAGGTCGAGCTCGTCTACTACTGCGCTCCATTGTTACTGGCGATCAGTGTTGCTTTATACCGATTACACCGCGTTCTAGATGTGTTTTGGCTAGACAAAGACAACGCAACAAGCCTGGGTGTCGATGTGAAAAAAGTGACGCTGCAAGTCCTTGTATTAAGTGCTGCACTGATCGCCATTTCGACTGCCTTAATTGGCCCAATCATGTTTTTCGGCTTACTGGTCACTAACCTAGCGCGTGAACTGTTTAAGTCTTTCCGACACCAAGTTCTGCTGGTGGGCGTCTCGTTACTTTCAGTTGCCTCATTACTGAGTGGTCAGTGGATAGTCGAAAGCCTATTTGGTTTCTCAACCACAATCAGTGTGGTGATCAACTTCATTGGCGGTATTTACTTCTTAACCATGTTGCTGCGCAACAAAATCGTGTAGGTCTATTATGATTTCAATGAAAAGCCTGACCAAAGTGTTTGGTCAAACCAAAGTGGTGGATAGCGCGAGCGCAGAGTTCGAAAAAGGTAAAGTCACCTCCATAATTGGCCCTAATGGGGCAGGAAAAAGTACATTACTTTCTATGGCGAGTCGTCTCGTCAGTAAGGATGAAGGTGAAGTACTGATTGATTGCAAAGAGCTGAGCCAGTGGGATACCAAAGAGCTTGCAAAAAGACTCGCGGTACTGCGCCAAGCCAATAACATCACCATGCGCTTTACCGTTAGAGAGATGATCGCCTTCGGTCGATTTCCCTATTCACAAGGAAAGCTAACCGATGAAGACCAGACGGTTATCAATAAGGCGATTGAGTACCTTGATTTGGTCGAGATTCAACACAAATATCTCGACGAGTTAAGTGGTGGTCAAAGACAGCTGTCTTTTATTGCCATGGTTATGGCGCAGGACACTGACTACGTATTTTTGGATGAACCATTGAACAATCTCGATATTAAGCATTCTTTACAGATCATGCGCAATGTTGGAAGGCTTGCACATGAGATGAAGAAAGCGGTGGTGGTTGTGATTCATGACATTAACTTTGCGGCCTGTTACTCAGACAAAATCATCGCGCTGAAGAAGGGTAAGGTCGTGGCGCAGGGCAGTGTAGAAGAGGTGATTCAGTCCGACATTTTAGAGAGCATCTATGAGACGCCATTCAATATTATTGAAGTGGATGGTAAACGTATGTGTACTTATTATTAAGGCTTAATCCATAACTGAAAGACCTCCAAATCGGAGGTCTTTTGCTATTAAAAGTCTAGATAGACTACTCTTTTTTCGTTAAGTCTTCGATAATTGGACAGTCACTGCCAGAATCACCAGGGCAGGCAGATACCCAACTCTTGAGCTGCTTTTCTATCTCTTTTAACTCTCGAATTTTTAGTTCGACCTCTTTGAGCTTCTCTTTCGCTTTCGCTTTGACTTCGCTGCTCTTACGATTTGGGTTAGAGGCTAAATGGACAAACTCTTTACACTCGACCAGAGAAAACCCCGCATTCTTGGCGCGAGAGATCAGGTTCAGTTGATTGACGTGTTGTTGGGAGTACTCCCGATAACCAGATTCACTGCGCAGTGGGGCAGTGATCAACCCTTTATCTTCATAGAGGCGGATTGATTTGCTTGATAATCCCGTCAGTTTAGAGACAACACCAATATTCATAGCCATTCCTTAAAACAAAATCGAATGCAATACTTCAAATAGGTGCGATCTTTTTACTACTTTTATTCACAAGTTGAAAGCGCTAGACGTAAAAAAGCCCACCTACAAGAGGTGGGCTGCGCTGAAATCGGTCAGCAGTTTGGACAGCTTGTTAGAGCTTATAGGTAGTAACGAGCACCGATTAGCCACTTGTTATCTGTTTCACGCTTGTTCTTGTCGTTTAGATCGAACTGGTAAGCTGTGTATCCGATAAACTTAGGTGTGAAGTTGTACTCAGCTTGAAGAGCTAGGTCTTCGCGCGCTGTGTCTTTGTCTGATAAAGACTTAGTTTCTTTACCTTCAACTTTCTCATAGTTCATGATTAGGTTTAGGCTGTTTTCAAACGCGTAAGATACTAGACCTTCGTATGCTGTGCTCTCTTCAAGAAGAGTCGTACCGCTGTTGTTCATGTTTTCGTTGTTCGCGTAAACACCAGCAACGTAAATACCTTTACCGTAAGTACCGTACTTAGCTGACACTAGGTGAGATTTTGCTTTTTCTTTGTTGTTAGAATTAGCTTGAGTGAAATCACCAGTGTTGTATGTGTAACCTAGTTTAAAATTAGCAATAGCGTAAGATAGAGCTACTTGCGCACGATCACCGTAGTTGTAACCTGTAGTAACTTTAACTGTGTTACCGTTTTCAACTTTTTCTACGATTTCAGTAGCGTCGTTGTTACCCTGCCAACCAAGGCCGAAAGATAGCTCACCTGCTTGGTCAAAATCGAAACCGTTGCGGTAGCTCACCATTTTATCTGCACGACCTGTACCTAGCGCACCGTGGTTGTCGTAGATAAAGTCGTTCGCGAAAGCGATAGGCATATCAGCAACGCCTGCTACATCGTAGTAAGGTGCCCACTGAGTACCCACTACAGCGCGGCCGTAAGAGTCGTGTGAAAGACCAACGTAACCTAGACGAGTAGTAAATGAATTCTCACCACCGTTTAGGTAGTTCAGTGCCCATTCACCTTTAGCGTCAGCAGTAAAGCCATTACCTAGCTCTTGAGTCGCGTTAAAGTTGATACGTGGCGAGTTAGTACCTACGTCAGCATCACCTTTTTCAGAGTCGTTTACGTTTACAGAAACGTGGCCGCCGATAGAAAAAGTAGTGCCGTCGTTGTTGTAAAGTTCAACAGCAAAAGAAGAAGCAGAAACAGATGCGATAGCAACCGCTAGAATCGTTTTTTTCATGATAAAGTCCATATTATTAAGCCTTAATTCGGCTTTCATTGCTCGTGTTTATACGATGAGCAGACTTTAAAACGAAAGTTCACAAAACAGTCACAAAACAAAATAAAATGTTAAAAGAGAAATAATGTTTCGTAAATACAATCACTTATGGTTGTAATGATTTGTTACATTAGGTTTTTTTATAAGTGCGGTTTATTACTTATAACTAGTGTAAATATTTGATATCTGATGTCTTTGTTGGGTTGATTGAATCTGAGTGGGATTCTCGTTTTGAGTCGCAATTGAGATGGGTGGAATGCCGTACTCTTTCTTAAACGCGTTGGTAAAATTCGCGGGATGATTATAGCCTGCTTCATAGGCTGCTTCGGTAATCGTCACTAAACCACGCTCCAAATGCTGCTTTGCCACATCAAGTCGACGCCTGCGAATAAAACCACTGACTGTCACTCCAAGTTGCTGTTTAAATTTGCGTTGTAGATTAGAGCTACTCATGGAGAAATGCTCAGCGACGAGATCAACAGATAATGGATCGCCCAGATGTGATTCTATATAACAGATAATATCTTCAACTGAAGATGGTACTCCGGCACTTTTGTCGGTCTCCTTAGAGTTGAAACTCTCAGTTGCCAACTTGCCAAACACTGACTCCATAAGTTGAAATGCTATGGATTCTAGTGCGATCTTTTCCTCGAATGAGCTTGCTTGATATAGACTGATCGCGCTTGTGACTAAGCTTTCTATCTCGGGGGTAACATCAAATTGGAGGAAGTTCTTATGGCTTGCAATGAACTGGCTTACCTGACAATTGCCATCAGTGCGCGCTTTAATCCAATCGTGGTTCATCATGATATTGAGTTTGGTCACGCAATTATTTTTAGTGATCTGCCGACGGAAGTTTGTCGGCTGATTGAGATTGACCAAGGTGACTTTTCCGCATTGACTAGAGTCCAGCTTAAACTCTAAGTCGTCGTAGCTAAATCTAAGCTTACCTTCGAGTAGAACGGTTATGATCACCGAGGAGGGCGCCATAGAAACAACATTGGAATCTTGTAGCTCTAGGCTTCTACATCCGTGCATATTGACGCGTTGGGCCACGTTGTACGAAAGAAACTGCCCTTCAACTAATGGGGCTTGACCATGCTTAGTCTCACCAACAATGAGTTGTTTTTCTGACTCTTCTACTTTTTGAGTAATGGCTACTTTACGTAATCTATGCGTATTGAGTTCAGCGGTTGGCATATGGCAGTTCCTCATAAGCAGTATGCAGTTTTGCATAAGCTATTAATCTTTTAGTTAATCGATAACAACCATATCATACGTGCGAATTATTATCATTTACATTTAGGGATAGTCGCATGAAAAGGGTAACCAATCGCCCCCAAAACCTCTCTTTGATCACTCTTGCTGTATGGTCAGCGCTTAGCAGTGGCGTGGTAGCGCAAGAAGTCACTCACTTAGAAGATGTTGTCGTATGGGGTACTAAGGTATCGAGTAGCTCAGAATCGCTTGGTGCGGGTGATATGTCACTTAAACAAGCGGACCATATGTCGGATCTTCTTCGTGATGTGCCAGGTGTAGATGTGGGCGGTACCCACTCAGTTAACCAACGAATCAACATTCGTGGTCTTGGTGAAACAGACTTAGATATTCGTTTAGATGGCGCTTCTCAACACGCTAATATGTTCCACCACATTGGTAACCTCACTTTAAACCCAGATATTCTTAAGACGGCTGAGATTCAAGTCGGTAACAACTCAGTGACGCAAAATGGCCTTGGTGGTTCGGTTTACTTCGAAACGAAAGACGCGAAAGACCTGTTACGCGGAGACGAGAAGTTTGGTACGCGCGTGCATGGTGGTTACGCAAGCAACGCCAGTCAGCAAGGCTCAGTGACATTCTATGGGTTACTGGGTGAGAAGTTTGACTCCATGTTGTATGGCAACTGGCTATCACGTGATAACTTCAAAGATGGCAACGGTAATAAGACATTTGGCGTAAAAGGCGACACTTACAATATTCTTGGCAAAATAGGCTACGAGCCTTCAGAGCTTCACAGATTTGAGCTTGCTTACGACCTTTACCGTGATAGCGGCGATTACAGCCCGCGTCCAGATTGGTCAGGTTCGGCAAATAATGAGCGTTCAGGTACTGAAACTATTCCAACCGATTATGATCGTGACACGGTGACTTTGTCTTATGAACTGAAAGGTGATGTTCATAAAGGTAAGGTAACGCTTTATTCTAGCCAAACAGAGATCGTGCGTGATGAGTCAGGAGTGACTAGCCGCTGGCCGGGCGATCGTTTGTCGGTAAATAGTGCCGAAAACAAAAACGTTGGCGCAAATGCCAAATTCCAAAGCGATTACCAAATTGGCCGTTTAGATAACACCGTCACTTACGGTTTGGATTACATAGACAAAACCAGTAAGAGTATCTATGGCGGTGTTGTATTTGCTGGCGAATCTGCAATCAATAGTGCCTTCTTTGCTGAAAACCAAATGTACATTACCGATTTTTGGTCAGTGACTGCGGGTGTTCGTTACGACGATTACAAGCGCAAAGCAGCAACGGGTACTTCGAATTTTGATGACGTGACTTGGTCGCTTGCGACCGAGTTTGACGTAACCAATGACTGGACTCTGTTCGCGAGCACAAGAAGCTTGTTTAAAGGCCCAGAACTGCTTGAAACCTTTATCAAGTACCAACCAACAACGCATTTATCGAGTGATATTAAAGCGGAAACTGGGCAAAACACTCAGGGTGGTGTTCGCTTCAATAAGCAAGTCAACAGCCATTTCTTTGGAGCAAGTTTAACTGCCTTTAAAACTCAAATTGACGATTACATCGCCGAAGCTTATCAAAGCTCTACCAAAGGTTACTTAATCTACAACAAAGGAGATGTTGAGTTTACCGGTTTTGAGCTAAGCGCAACGTATGGATATGAAGCCTTTAACTCGAAGTTGTCTTACTCTCGCTCAGATAACAAAGATGTGACTAACGGAGGCCCAGTACTCGATGCCAATGACAGAAGCATGGATATCGGTGATAGCATTGCGCTGACTCTAGATTATCAAGCAGATTCGATTGACGTCTTGTTTGGTTGGACATCGATTGTCGTTTTAGAAGAAAACAATGTCCTCGAAGGTAAAGCGGTGAAGGAGGGTTACAACGTACATAACCTTTATGCTCAGTGGATTCCTTCAAATGTCGAAGATTTATCGGTTACGTTCGGAATCGACAACATTTTTGACGAAGCTTATGTATCGCATGCCTCTAAAACAGGTGATGCACGAGGCATTATCGCCGATGATTATGAGCCCGGCCGCAACTTCAAGCTGTCAGCTGCTTACCAGTTCTAACTTAACTTTTGGCTTTACTTGATCCATTTGAACTTTGAACATTTTGCTGTCCTTCGGGGCAGCTTTTTTAGTTTACTTTGGCAAGCTCTGAAATGATTGGCGGGTTGTGCAATAAAGTCCAATTGATCGCGCTATGAATCTCTAATGGTGGGCTGTAGTAAAAGCCTTGTATGTAGTCGCATCCTTGGCTCTTAAGAATATCGAGTACCGTTTCATCTTCAACGCCTTCCGCCACTACGGTGTAGCCAAGCCCATGAGCAAGCGATATGGCATTCGCTACGATTGACCCGTTTCGCTCGTTTTTCTCTAGTTTGTACAAAAACGAACGGTCAATCTTAATTTGGTCAACAGGTAAATCTCTCAATAGAGAAAGCGATGAATATCCTGTACCAAAATCATCTAGGCTGATCTTAAAACCGAGCTTTCGGATGTTCTCTAGAAGTTTTTCAGGGCTTCGCAGACGATTAATTGCGGTGCTCTCGGTGATTTCTAGAACGATATAATCAGTAATCTTGTTGTTTTTTTCTATTAGCTCTAGCAGTTTGGTTTCTAACTTAGAACCCATTAAGTCCTTAGCTGAAAGGTTGACGTGTATCGGGTAGCGGATACCTTGGGTTTCAAATGTTTTGATATCTTGCGTAACTTGATCAAGTACCCAAGCCGTAATCGAGTTGATTTTATTGCTGTGTTCGGCGATGGGGATGAAATCGATCGGGCTAATGGTGGTTCCATCTTTAGTTATCCAGCGAATCAGTGCTTCATAGCCACATACAATACCATGGACGCTGCACAAGATAGGTTGATAGTAGATTTGAAACTCATTCTCTTCTAGGGCTTTATCTATGTTGCGCGAAATTTCGAGTTTTCGTCTCGCACCTTGGCTCATACTGTCGTCGTAAATCGCAAAAGGTCGCCCCGCTTTTTTCGCCCAATACATTGCGATGTCTGACGCGTTGATCATTTGTTCCGCATCAGTGCCATGCAACGGAAACTGACTGATGCCTATGCTAGCGCTGGTGGTGAGTTCAAAACCATCAACAGAGAAGGGGAGGTGAAGCTCTTGGTTAATCCTCTTAGCAGCATGTTTTATGTCTAACTCTGGACGAAGTGGAGTGATAACGATGAATTCATCACCGCCTATCCGGGCAATAAAATCGCCTTTCTCCAGTAATGAACTAATACGTTGGCCGATCTGTACCAGTAGTTGATCGCCGCAAAAATGGCCCATACCATCGTTGACCTGCTTAAAGTTGACGACATCAAGCAGCATCAGGTCAAATGGTTTATCGTGCTCAATTAATAGCTCGATTGTTTCTATACAGTGTTTACGATTTGGCAAATTGGTTAAGGGATCATGCAGAGCGTTGTACTTTTCTTGTCTCACTAATGTTTTAAGTTTAACTATAGTGGTAAAACTGTAGGAAACGACGGTATAAACGAAGATACTGCCACAGAAGAGAATCGCGCTTAATCCGAGCAAAATTGGGCTGATTGTTTGTTCTGCCAGTAGAGACATCAACACAAATGAATAGCCGACGACAAAGCTTACAATCAAGAAGTATAGCCATCGCCAACCCGCATGTTTTGTCTGCTTACATATCTGAGTCGCAGTTTTTAAGCCCGCTAGAAGCAGGCACAGGCCAATAAGTACCATACTGATTGCTAATGTAAACAAAACTACCTCTCACCGAGTGGTTCCTAAGTGATGTGTATGCCTTGGTCGCACTGATTGATTGAGCTCAGGCGTAACTAAAGTGTAGTGTGTTCTGGTTAGTAATAAAATTAACATTAATTTTTTGGTGTGAAATAAATACGCAATTGCGATAGATCAACAAAAGTTTGTTTGATTTGTTTAAAAAGACCAATAAAAGTTGAAAGATTCAAAAAATATTGAATAATGGGCACAACAACAATATAGAAGCGTAACGCTTCAGTTCACAGTCTGAAACAGGAACAAATCCATGTCGAACTCGTTTGTGCTGGTCATTAACTCTGGTAGCTCTTCATTAAAATTTGCTGTAATTGACTCTAAGTCTGGTGACGCAATCGTCAGTGGCTTAGGCGAATGCTTTGGTCTGCCAGAAGCAGTCATTAGCTGGAAATACAACGGCGAAAAAACTGAAGAGTCGATTGATGCGCATGATAACCACCACCAGCACGCTATTAACCGAATCGTTGCGTTAATGGATACTCTTGGTTTCACTAAAGATTTAGTTGCCGTGGGTCACCGTATCGTTCATGGCGGGGAGAAGTTTACTTCTACAGTTCGTATTAATGATGAAGTACTTACAGAAATTGAGAATCTGTCTGATCTGGCACCGCTCCACAACCCAGCAGGCGCAAAAGGTATTAAAGCTTCTATGCAAGCTTTCCCAAGCCTTCCTCAATTCGCTGTATTTGATACTGCGTTCCACCAAACTATGCCGCAAAAGGCATTTACTGGTGCAATCTCTAACGAGCTGTATAAAGAATATGGTATCCGCCGATACGGTTTCCACGGCACTAGCCACTACTTTGTTAGCCGTGAAGCAGCGAAGATGTTAGACAAACCTGTTGAGGAGTCTAACTTCATCTCTGTTCACCTTGGTAACGGTGCTTCTGTTTGTGCGATCGCAAACGGCGAATCGGTTGACACGTCAATGGGCTTTACTCCCCTTGCTGGTCTAATGATGGGTACTCGTTCTGGCGACTTAGACCCAGGCGTTATTGAGTTCCTAATCAAGAAAGGTTGGACGACTGAGAAAGTCTTTGACACTCTAAACAAGAAATCAGGTTTCTTAGGGGTTTCTGGCCTAACTTCTGATGCTCGCGGTATCCTTGAAGCTATGGCAGAAGGTCACGAAGGTGCGAAGCTAGCCTTTGAAGTGTTCACCTACCGTGTTGCGAAATACATCGGCTCTTACATGATCCCACTAAACAGCCTAGATGCAGTTATCTTCACAGGTGGCATTGGTGAGAACTCGTTAGACATTCGCCGCGAAATTCTAAACAACCTAAAACTGCTAGGTTTTGTTGAAGACGAAAAAGGCAACGAAGAGGCTCGATTTGGTAACGCAGGCGTTATTGCGACTTCCGAACTGCTTGGCGCAGTGGCGATGGTTATCCCAACCAATGAAGAGTTTGTTATTGCGCAGCAGTCAGTAGAACTTCTGTAACATAGTCAAATTATTAGAAATGAGCGAGCCCAAGTGGCTCGCTTTTTTGTTATTGCTTATTTGAAAAGTCGCCTAAAGCTAACCTCAGGATGTGGGCAAAGCCGCTGTACCCATCCAAGCTACCCAAGGTGCAATGATAGGTAGGTTAGATGTGTTGGAATGGGAGTGTAACGCAAACTCCAAATTAACTTTTTATACTCTGACTAGTCGAAAATACTTGATAGAGGACTTTTTACTCCGTTCGCCCCTCTATCAATGATGTGAGTATATATTTGTGTCGTTTTCACATCTGAGTGACCCAATTGCTCTTGGACTGTTCTGATATCCGCTCCACCTTCTAGTAGGTGAGTAGCAAACGAGTGTCTTAGGGTATGGCAGGAAATATCTTTCTCGATTTCTGCCTGATTCGCAGCGAATTTGATATGTTTTTGTAGCGAAGTATGGTGAATATGGTGTCGGCGCTTTTTGCCGTCGCGGGGATCAAAAGACAGGCGGTCAGAAGGGAAGAGGTATTGCCAATTAAAACTCATTTCTGCATTAGGATATTTTCTGGCTAGTGATTCAGATAGATAGCTTCCTGAAAACTCTTTGTTGTTCATGTCTTGCTGATAATACCTTAATGAAATTTGCTGTTGCTGCTTCAGGTCATCAAACAGTTCAGGTGCTAACGTGACGATTCGATTTTTCCCGCCTTTACCCTGCCAAATCCTAATCGATTTATACTGAAAGTCTATGTCATGTACTCTAAGTCGAACACACTCCATTAATCTTAATCCTGAACCGTACATAAGTTGGAGCGGTAGTTTATATTTGGGCGAGCATTGAGCGAATAGCTTGCGCACTTCAGTTTGTGTAAGCACCGTCGGTAATTTACGAGACTTATTCGAACGCCTAAATTGCATGTCAGGCTCTACGGGCTGGTGGATGATTTCTTTATAGAGAAACACCAACGCATTGAGGGCGAGGCTCTGTGTTTTTTGCGCGATGCCCTTTTGCGACACCAAGTGGCTCAAGAAGTTTTCTACGTTTTGAGTGCCCAATTCTTGTGGGTGTTGTTTACCATGAAAGATTATATATTGGTGAATCCAGTAAACATATGCTTCAACGGTACGAAGGGCGTAATTTCTACCCAGCATATAGTCGCGAATGTACGCCAAGAACGGCGATTTGCTCATAATTAATACCTGTTTATTTATACATAATTTTTAGTTTGGCAGAGTAAGGCAGGCTGTATAGAGATATTCTTGATTTTGCGGATAAGAATGCACAACGCTCAAGCTAAGCAACTGTTAGTTTTCAGTTATTTGAGATATGGTTACAGTTTGATATCAGCAATTGCAGAATTGTTCGGTAGTTAATAAAAGAATAGTTCTGTCTAAGAGCTGTTATGTGACTATTAGGAAAATCAAGAATGAAAGTTGATTATGAGTATTTGAAGCAACTCCTAGAAGCATTTGAGGAAGTTCCTAAACCTTTCCCCCTTATCAGTGAAATC